>CAVPTS010000004.1:0-466650 GCA_963708695.1 uncultured beta proteobacterium | reverse complement strand
AGCCAGGCGGGGCCTCACGACCTTCTGCAAGACCGATCAATTAGTCAATTTTTCTGAAAAACGAAATGACTTCTCCATATCAAATGCTGAGCGTTTAGCCTTAATCAATTTTTCAACTTTATTAATTGAGATGATATTTTTAGATTGCAAATTCTAGTGAATAGTTTTTCATATTATGTTGTAATATTTTTATATTTTTTTACTATACAGACGTATGTTCATCAATACACTATTATAATTGATGCGATAAAAAACGGAGTTTAATATTGCATCTCACTGCACTGATTTTAATCAGCTTAGCGGAGCGAATACTCGTCCGTTGCAGGCAATGCGATCCTATATATTATATCAATTCATATTTCGAAAAATAACGTACATTCGAGAATTTTAATATGTTATCGCAATTGAGCTATATTCGCCGGCATCTCCGCACTCCCGCGAATCTCAGCGCCGAATCGTGCGATTCGCACGCTACGACGAGCAAGAGAGAGACGCAAAAACGAAATCAAGCGCAGTAAAAATCAGCTCGTAAATTTATTTAGTTTATCAGAACTAGAAGGCGGTTGAGATCGTCGTCATTTCTCACGATAACAAGATGCGAATTTAAGGATTACGCAATTCAAGCGAAATCAATGTGTGAGTAAAGACGGCTTTTGCCGCTGGCGGTTACACCGTCGAAAAACGTATTGGCTCGGCAACTTGCAATTGATTTTTGAAGTCGCAATAAATCCAATTGACTCTACTTGATTTTATAAATATTCGTTTTGACGCGCATCACTTCAAACCGGCAGACGATGTGTCGACTGAAAACATGGCTTACTCAACTTAACGAAATGGTGTTCACAACTTTGCAAAAGGAGCATGAGATGGACAATGCGATCCACGATTTAGGAGTCGCCACACAAACCGGCGCATACAGCGACCTACCGGAGGCGCGTCCGAACCTTCGCTGGCTAATGACATCCGGAACACCCGCCCTCTCGTTAGCTGACAGCCTCCCGACAGATATTACCGGTCAAGCAGAGCACGCATGGACGAACTGCCTAGAGGCACTGAAAAAAGCCAATATGACCGTCGATGACATCGTGAAGGTGACGCAATATCTCACCCGTCCTGAGGACATAAGACCTTACGCCAAGGTGAGGAGGCGGCTCATTGGCGATGTGCGACCTGCATTCGTGCTTCTTGTCGTTCCCCAACTCGGTCGGCCCGAACTACTGCTTGAAGTTGAAATTCTTGCGGCGAGAGATAGTGGTAAGTAACTCTTTTGCAGAAACGTACTTCGCAGAAACGGCGTGATCGGGAAGCTGTTGGTGAAGCACTGCTAAATAATGGACAGCGACAACTGCAGTCGATCTTGAAAGAATGCGCGCTTATTTAAAAATTTCTGGCTATTTCAAAAGTGGAGTGGGTAATGCGGCTTACGAGGCATGCGGGTTGAAGGCTGAGAAGTCGAGCTTGCCGGCGATGAGGAACAGCACGGTTCGCATGGTTTTGAAGCTGGCGTATCCGCGCGCCTTGCGCTTGGCCGCTTGAAACAGGCCGTTGATGGCTTCAATGAAGCCGTTGGTCTGGCGCGTCTGGGCCCAGGCGACGATGCCGTCGAAATGGCGAAGGATCATGCGTGCGACGTCCTTCATCGGCTCAACCTTGGAACGCATGACGCCGGTGCACCACCGGCGCAACATCTTGGAGACGACGTGGATCTGCTTGCGATCGAGAATCTCGCGCAGTTGCTCGCGGTACATCCAGGCACGGGCGGTGCGGTTGGTGGTGTACTGGCTGATCAGTGCCTCGAGATCGGTCAGTTGCGCGAGGTTCAGCTTGTCCGCATCCTTGAGCAACGACCAGCGCATGCCCTTCAGTGCGGGATCGTTCTTCTGCTGCTCGCGGCGCACACCGTCGAGGGCTTTGGACGCGTGCGCAATCACATGAAACTTGTCGAACGTTACGCGCGCATCGGGCAGATGCTCGTCCACGCCCTTGATGAAGGCGGGCGACATGTCGATGCTGACCGATTTGATCTGCGCAGGCGTGGCGTTGTGTTGCTCGAGGTGATTGGCAAAGCGTTCGACAACGCCGGCATCCTTGCCTGGCGTGACGAAGACCACGCGCCTGCGCGTCCATGTCGGCGACCAGCGAGACATAGTCGTGGCCCCGTCGGCACGAGGTTTCGTCAATGGCCACCGCGGTGAGCTCGGACAAGTCAGTCGCGGCCACCGCCAGGTCCACGTAACGATCACAGATGGCCTTCACGCGATACCACGACAGGTTCA
The DNA here is from genome assembly GCA_963708695.1 of uncultured beta proteobacterium. Taxonomy (GTDB): domain Bacteria; phylum Pseudomonadota; class Gammaproteobacteria; order Burkholderiales; family Burkholderiaceae; genus Caballeronia. The sequence continues at coordinate 464,374 of CAVPTS010000004.1, read as the reverse complement.
CCAGACGGGCCACCGCCGCAAATGTCATCTCCCGGCACAGCGTCAGCACGAGCGCTTCAAACAGCAGCGTAAAGCCATCCAGCTTGCCCATCCAGTCGGGTTCCACGAGCCGCACCGAGCCATCCGGCAGGCGCACACGCGGCACGCGCACCTCCAGATAACAGTCGAACTGGAAAAAGTTAAGGTGCCGCAGCCGTTTGATGACCGTGTCGTGCACCGGGTGTTCGCCCGGCACCCCGGGGTAGGCAAACCGGCTGCCCGCGACAAAGTCCACGGCAATCGTCAGTTCCGTGCCGAAATCGACACCTTGCACATACCACGGTGCCTTGATTCCCAAGGCGGCCTCAAAGAGTTGGGTTTGGTTCGTCATAGTTCGCTTGGTCTTGCAGGGCTGATTGCCGCATTCTGCCGCAACCAGCCCCGCTTCAGCTTGGTTACCCCACGCGCGTCAAGTGTTCGCTTCGCCGGGCTTGCGCCCGCACTTGACCCAGCAGTCCACCCACTCGAGATTCGAAAGAGGCAAATTCTTTGTAAGAGACTATTTGGCGAATCTGACCGAGCGTCGTCGCGCTTGCTACGTTGCCGGCCGAGAGTTCTGCAAGCGTCCGCTCGACCGAATCGACGCCGCTTTCGGCAGGCTCGCAGTTCGTCCGGCATTTCGGCCGCCCGAGGCGAGCGCCTTGAGTGTCGTCGGAGAGATAGGTGTGCGTCCAAGGAAAGCATCGCGCTGTAGCGGACTCAATTAGCTTTCATACTGCACTGGCGGCAAGTTGTCAGTTACCAAATGAAAACCCACATTGTTGTAGCACTTTTCTTCGAACTCCCTAATGTGGTTAGCTCGTCAACCGTACCTGGACGCAAATTCGTTGCCGTAGCAGCCATGCGGCACGAGCCCGATGCGCTAGCGGACTTCCCGAAATATGGATTCTTGTCGTGTTCCAACAGTCCGCGTGTCACGCCAGACGGCGGAATCGACGGGTGATTTTGACGACTATCGAATGATGAGGGTGAACCGCCCCGGATTTGGTGGAGGCTCCAACTCTTGAGAGAATGGAGCCATGAGCAAGCCAAGCCAATTTTCCCCCGAAGTCCGAGAGCGCGCCGTTCGTCTGGTGCGCGAGCAGCGTGGCGAGCATCCGTCACTGTGGGCAGCTGTTGAAACCATTGCGCCGATGATCGGTTGTTCGAGCCAGACGCTATTGGGCTGGGTCAAGCGTGACCAGATCGACAGCGGCGAGCGCGAAGGCGTGAGCACGTCGGAACGCGAACGCCTCAAGACGCTGGAACGTGAGAACAAGGAACTGCGCCGCGCCAACGAGATTCTGAAGTTGGCGAGCGCGTTTTTCGCCCAGGCGGAGCTCGACCGCCGTCTGAAGTCCTGAAGGCCTTCGTCGATCAGCATCGCGACACCTTCGGGGTCGAGTCGATCTGCAAGGTCTTGCGGATTGCCCCGTCGGGCTATCGGCGTCATGCCGCACAGCTTCGCGATCCGTCGCGGCGCTGTGCTCGCGCGATACGCGATGAACGTCTGCAACCCGAGATCAAGCGTGTCTGGCAGGCCAACATGCAGGTCTACGGCGCGGATAAGGTCTGGAAGCAGATGAACCGGGAGCGCATCGAGGTGGCTCGCTGCACCGTTGAACGATTGATGAGGCAACTGGGTTTGCGTGGCGTGATGCGAGGCAAGCGTGTTCGCACGACGGTCCCCGATGCCTGCGCCCCGCGCCCGCTGGATCGGGTCAATCGCCAGTTCAACGCTTCGCGGCCAAACCAGCTTTGGGTCTCGGACTTCACCTACGTCTCGACGTGGCAGGGCTGGCTGTACGTCGCGTTCGTGGTCGACGTGTTCGCTCGGCGGATCGTTGGCTGGCGCGTCAGCACGTCGATGACCACGGACTTCGTTCTGGATGCGCTTGAACAGGCGCTTTACGCGCGGCGACCAGGCGGCGACGGAACGCTGATACACCACTCCGACAGAGGTTCGCAATACGTCAGCATTCGCTATAGCGAGCGGCTCGCCGAAGCGGGCATCGAACCGTCGGTCGGCAGTCGGGGCGACAGCTACGATAACGCCCTCGCTGAAACGATCAACGGCTTGTACAAGGCTGAACTGATTCATCGCCGCACCTGGAAAACACGCGAGTCCGTCGAGTTGGCAACGCTGGAATGGGTGGCCTGGTTCAATCACCATCGGCTGATGGAACCGCTCGGCTATATCCCGCCCGCTGAAGCTGAGGCAAACTACTACCGGCAACTTGAAACACCTGCCGTTGAACCCGCATTAACTTAAACCAACCAGCCTCCACGATTCCCGGGGCGGTTCAGTCGTGGATTGGGGCGCGATCTCCATTAGCGCAGAGGCGTCTGTGATGGAAGCTTGCTATTGTGTTCGATGCTCCGAGCGGTGCGCTCGCTCATGCCTGACTTTGCAACTGCGGTTTGTCCACCTTTAGGCCAGGCGCGTGGCCGCATTCTCGTTGATGATCCAGTCGAATGCGTCTCATCGCCCCCTCGTGACATACCTTGACATACCGTGGGGTATCGTGACGAACCGTGCATTTCACCCTTCCACGAACAATTGATTTGGTATCCAAATAAATATTTAGGACCTTTGCTCTGCCTGTCCGAGTCGAGTACTATGACACGCGAGTAAAGTTGCTCGCTCGGGTACTCGTCTTGTGTCATCCACTCGTGCTTTTGCGGCAATTTCGCGGTTGTGCTTCGTCTCTTCGTCTGGACCACCGCGGGTCCGCCTTGAGCTGAAGCCTATTTTGAACGACTCCTTCGGAAACCGCCGTTACTCTGTGTCGCCGTCGGCAATCCATTTACCCGGGGAAAATCGCCACTGATCAGCCTGCCCTGTTTAGCATGTCGCCAACACCACTCCCCCGTATACGCGCGAGTCCGGTCGGCTCTCCTGTCAACTGACAGAGCGCAAGATCAGCCCCACTCGATGGTATTTGCCACGCAGCGCATTGACATTAGAGGTCGACGGTCAATGGCTAAAAATGGGCGACAAACGCAGCGCCGTTACGCGTGACGACATATGCGCGAGTCAAAGCACAAAACCGTCGAAGGACACTATCGGCGGGCGGGGAAGGTCCGTGTTGAAGTGCCGTTCGGGAAATACACAAACAAAACCCTTTCATTGGTCAGCGCCAACTTCAGATTCGAGGATCGCAGTATGCCCGCACCGACCGCTATGAAACCGCTCTACCTTGACCTTCCTACGGTGGCCGCAACGGTTTCCCTTTCTGAGGCAAGCGTACAAAAGCTCGTTCGCGAGAACCAGTTCCCTAAGCCCCGAATGCTGTCGGGCCGCCGTGTAGCTTGGCTCACACGCGAGGTTGAGATATGGGCCGAGGAGCGTCCTATATCGGATCTCCCCCCACCACCCAACACAGGCCACAACAATCGGCGTCGCCGGTTTACTTCTTTGTAGGATACGTCGCAGCGATCCCTTCAAGGCGATGCGACAACTGCGTAAGCCAATCGCGCCGTTCGCTGTCGTAGGTATGGCGGTTGTAAATACCGACGATTCCGGCCTGTATGTGGCCGAGGACTGCCTCGGCAATCTCATTTGGGCATCCAAGCGTTGCCAGCAGGGTCCGGGTTGTGCGCCGGAGATCGTGAGCTGACCAGTGCGTGACCGTTAAACGCGGTCGGTCATACGTCGGAGCGATCTTGCAGTATGGCTGATGATAGTAGACGCCATGCTGAATCACGGTCTGGTCCATCGACACGCCGCGCGACGAAGGAAACAGAAATGCTCCCTTGGCCTGCTCGAGGCGTCGGCGCACCACGACTTCTGCGCGGCCGATCAGCGGCACGCGCAGGTCTGTTGCCCTCTCGTTATGAAGCCCCTTGGTCTTTTGCTTCGGAATCGTCCACCAGAGGCCATCGGCTTCGTCCGCAATCTCGGTACTCTCCATAGAGACGATCTCGCCGCCCCTCGTGCCCGTCCAGATATAGAGCGTCAACGCATCAGCAACAGTCAAACTGAAGTTCGGCAACCACCGTATCAACGTACCAAGTTCGTCAACCGAGAGTACCCGCTTCTGTGTTCCGGTGTATTTTCCTTCGACTTTGCGCCCTTTGCTCTTCAATCGCCCTCTTAGCACTTCCTTCCACCAATTCGCGGTGTCTTCAGGAAGACGCCCGGCATCGAGCGCGTAATGCCAGGCACTCCCGAGTTCCATGCGAAGGCGCGCCGCGAGCATAGGCGTCGCCCGATACGACTCAAGGAAATCGAACGCCTGGGCGCGTGTGACTGACACTGCGCGCATATTCGCAATAGGTCCCAACATCGCCTTGAACATACGTGCGACCTCGACCGCCCCCTTTGCCTTCCGATTTACTTCCACATACCCTTCCAGATAGTCGCGGCAAAGCTGTCCGACGGTGTAATCAGCCGGCGATGGACGGGCAGCGGCTCTTTCGTGCTTTCGACGTAGGGCGGAGAGTTCCGCGCCCGAGTCGCGCTCCACGCGGTTTTTCTCCCACACGGCAATCGCCGCGGCAAATGCCATTGCAGGCCATTCACCGAGTTTGACTTGTCGCATGCGGCCATCGACCGGCGACTTGTAGCGATATGTCCACGACTTGCGGCTCGTCGAAGCCTGCAGGCGCAGTCCCGGAAACCCTTCAAAGGTCATATGCTCGCCGCTTGGGAGCTTGGCCGCGACACGTGCATCAAAGCGCATTCTTTCTCCGGCGTAGGTTTTTCCGAGAGAAGAATACACGGCGTAGATTTCCTACACAGCGGCCAAAAAACCTACGCCGAGACGGCAAGTTTAGGTAAGTGACGACAACCGTCGATATGGCAACTGAGGCGTGGAGTTATCGAATATATTATATTAAAATCAATATGTTACCAATGTTATCAGACTGGCTTGGATGACACTGAGCTTATGCGGATTTTCCGCTATTCGTTTTCGTCGAAGTAGTGCCCGAACCGCACCTGCTTCGTCTTGATGTAACGCTCGTTTTCCTCGCGCATCGGAATGGCCAGCGCCACGCGCTCGCATACCGGAATGTCGTGCTTGAGCAGCGTGTCGAATTTCGACGGGTTGTTGCTCATCAGGCGCACCGAACGCACGTCGAGCGCGCGCAGGATCGCGGCAGCCGAGTCGTATTCCCGCGCGTCGTCGGGCAGGCCGAGATGCAGGTTGGCGTCGACGGTGTCATAGCCCTGCTCTTGCAGCGCATACGCGCGGATCTTGTTCGCCAGCCCGATGCCGCGCCCTTCATGACCCCGCAGATACAGCAGGATGCCGCGATTTTCAGCGGCGATATAACGCATGGCGAGATCGAGCTGCTCGCCGCAATCACAGCGATACGAGCCGAATACATCGCCCGTGACGCATTCGGAATGCAGCCGGCACAGCACGGATTCGCCGTGCGCTGACATCGCCCATGACGAGCGTCAGATGCTCGGCGCCCGTGCTCTTCACGCGATACACATGCGACTCGAACACGCCGTAACGCGTGGGAATCGTGGCCTTCGCCACGAGTTCGACGCATTCTTCGTTGGCTGCTTCGGCAGTGGCTGCCGGTGAATCGGAAACGTTTTTCATGTTCTCTTGTACTGCATAGGAGGGCGTGGGCCGCATGCCGGCAGTTCGGCAGCTTAATCGGTAACTTTAGCAAGAAGCCGGAAAAAGCGGGAGCGCCCGGTCCGACATGTTAAAACGCCCGGGAAATATTTGCAGCCTGCAGGTGCATACGGCGCCGGTTGCTGCATGAAAGCCGACACATGAATTCCGACGACTGATTTCCGACATATCGAAAGAAGAACGTATCGCTTCGTCAAAAATTCCCTGGTTGGTAAAGTACATGGCTACTTAAGACGCCTGCATACCGCGCCTTTCAACCTTTACCGACCTTACATGCCACATCAAAGCCTGCCCGTCCCGCTTGTCTCTTCTCCCCAGCCCGCAAGCTGGCCCGCACCGCGGTTTGCACGCTGCTTGCTTGCGCTTCGGCGCCTTGTCCGGCGCGGCACACGCGGCCGGCAAAACCCTGGTGTTCTGTTCGGAAGGCAGCCCGGCAGGCTTCGATTCCGCGCAATACACCACCAGCACGGACTTCGACGCCGGCGCGCACGCAGTCTACGACACGCTCGTCGAATTCAAGCGCGGATCGCTCGATCTCGTGCCGGGCCTCGCCGAGACATGGGACGAGTCGGCCGATGCCAAGACCTTCACGTTTCATCTGCGGCACGGCGTCAAGTTCCAGACCACGCGACTGGTTCAAGCCCACGCGCGACTTCAATGCCGACGACGTCGTCTTCACGTTCAAACGCATGATCGACCCGGACAATGCCGTTCCAGAAAGCGCATCCGGTCAGCTTCCCGTATCTGAGCGATCTCGGCTACGACAAGAACATTGCATCGGTCGAAAAACTCGACGACTACACCGTGCGCTTCACGCTGCACACCTCGGACGTGGTGTTCGTGCGCAACATCGCGATGGAATTCGCCTCCATTGTGTCGGCGCAATACGCCGACCAGTTGCTGAAGGCGGGCAAGCCGGAAGACCTGAACCAGAAGCCCGTCGGCACCGGGCCGTTCGTGTTCCGCGACTATCAGAAAGACGCGACCATCCGCTACGACGCGCATCCTGACTTCTGGAACAAGAAGGACGTGCATATCGCGAAACTGGTGTTCGCGATCACGCCGGACGCCGCCGTGCGCATGCAGAAACTCGCGAGCGGCGAATGCCAGATGACGTCCTTCGCCGCGCCCCGCCGATATCCAGACCGCGCGCAAGAATCCGAATCTCGCGGTGCTCTCGGGCGTGGGTTTCAACGTGGCTTATGTCGGCTACAACACCACGCACAAGCCGCTCGATAACGTGCTGGTGCGGCGCGCGCTGGACATGGCCGTCGACAAGCAAGCCATCCTGAAGAGCGTCTATGAAGGCGCTGCGACCGTGGCGTCGAATCCGATGCCGCCATCGCAATGGTCGTATAACAAGGCGTTGAAAGATGCGCCTTACGATCCCGCGAAGGCGCGCGACCTGCTGAAACAAGCGGGTTTTCCGAACGGCTTTTCGATCACGCTATGGGCCATGCCCGTGCAGCGCGGCTATAACCCGAACGCACGCCTGATGGCGCAATTGATCCAGTCGGACTGGGCGAAGATTGGCGTGAAGGCGAATATCGTCACCTACGAATGGGCCGAATACAACAAGCGCGCGAAGCAAGGCGGCGAGCACGACGCCATTCTCTACGGCTGGATGGGCGACAACGGCGACCCGGACAACTGGCTCGGCACCACGCTCGGCTGCGACGCGGTGCACGGCAGCAACGTGGCGAAGTGGTGCAACAAGCAATTCGACGATCTGCTTGGCAAAGCGCGGCTGATCACGGACCAAAACGCGCGCACCAAGCTGTATGAGCAGGCGCAGGTCGTGTTCAAGGACCAGGTTCCGTACACGCCGATCGCCCACGCCAACACGTTCCAGTTGACTACGAAAAACGTCAAGGGATATGAGATCAGCCCGCTGGGCGGACATCGTTTCGACGGCATCACGCTGGACTGATTGCGCCGCGTTTTTCAACAGCGCGGCGACGGGCTTTTGCGAGTCCGTCGCCGCGTGGCTTCATGCGGGTTTATCGAAGCTGCCGGGGCTCTTGTCCGTCGCGCTCCACTGCGGCGTGCGAGTTCGCTCCGCCTTCTGCAGGCCCGCCTTCAGGCCTTCCAGATCGAAGTCCTTCGTGTAGACCGGCGTGCCCGGCTGCTGACGCCAGGAGTTGTCGATACCGCCGTTATCGAACGGCATCGAAGCCTATCTCGCTGACCAGTTGCATCACGACCGCCTTTGCATTCGGCGTTGTCGCCCGAGACCGGCAACGCCACGCGTCCCGGCGTGCCTTCGGGCTTGCCGAGATCGCGCAAATGCGCCGCGTAGATGTTGTTGAAAGCCTTGATGACCGGATGCCCGATCTGCTGCGCGACCCATGCGCTTTCCATCATGCCGGACTCGATCCCTTCGATACGGCCATCGCGCTCGCGCGGATAATAATTGCCGGTATCGATCACAACCGTGGTTTCCGGCACGTCGTCGAACAAGCCCGCGGGCAGATTCAGCACTTTCTTTTCGCGGAATCGTCACCACGATCACCGCCGCGCCGCGCACCACCTCCGCGAGTTCGGCCGGCTTCGCGCCGGTTTCGCTGGCGACATCGGCCAGCGTATCCGGCCCGCGCGAGTTGCCGATACAGGACTTCGTGCCCATGCTCGACCCAGCGCAGCGCCAGCACCTGGCCAATATTTCCCGCACCAATGATGCCGATTTTCATACACCCTCCAGTTCGTTCAGTTAGCCAACGCGAGGCTTGCGCAACGGCCATGCCAGTGGTCTGCGGGAAGCGCTAAAATGCGCCCCGCTCGAGCCCTGATAGCCGTTTACACATCGGCCCCATTAAATCATTCGATTTTCTTATCTGCGGGCCTCCCCGCATACTTCGTCCACTTCCTTAACCACTTCCAGACACAAGGAAATACGCAATGCCGATCATCAACAGCCAGGTCAAACCGTTCAAAGCCAACGCTTACCACAACGGCGACTTCACCACCGTGACCGACGAAAGCCTGAAGGGCAAATGGTCCGTCCTGGTGTTCTACCCGGCTGACTTCACGTTCGTTTGCCCGACGGAACTCGGCGATCTGGCCGACCGTTACGCAGAATTCAAGAAGCTGGGCGTGGAAATCTACGGCGTGTCGACCGACACCCACTTCACGCACAAGGCATGGCACGACACGTCGGAAACGATCGCCAAGATCCAGTATCCGATGATTGCCGATCCGACGCTGGCCATCTCGCGCAACTTCGACGTGTTGATCGAAGAAGAAGGCATGGCTCTGCGCGGCACGTTCGTGATCAACCCGGAAGGCGAGATCAAGCTGTGCGAAATCCACGACAACGGCATTGGCCGTGACGCCGGCGAACTGCTGCGCAAGGTCCAGGCCGCGCAATACATTGCGGCACATCCGGGCGAAGTGTGCCCCGCCAAGTGGACGCCGGGCGCTGAAACGCTGACGCCGTCGCTCGACCTCGATCGGCAAGATCTAAGCTTCTACGCTTCACGCTTCAAGGCTTTAAATCATCGTTGCAAAGCGCTGTACAGTCCGGGCCGTTCGCGGCCCGGATGCTTCCTGCTGCGCCTCGTATTCTGAGGCGCGCTGCCTGAATAAAAATCTCTCGTTACACGGACTCGAATCGCCATGCTGGAAGCCAACCTCAAGACTCAGTTGAAAGCGTATCTGGAAAAGGTCAGCCGGCCGATCGAGATCGTCGCTTCACTCGATAACTCGCCGAAATCCATCGAGTTGAAAGACCTGCTGCACGAAATCGCCACGCTGTCGGACCGCATTGCGGTGATCGAGAAGCGTGACGATGCGCAACGCAAGCCGTCGTTTTCCATCGGCGAACCGGGCAAGCCTACGGGCATCCGTTTCGCAGGCATTCCGATGGGCCATGAATTCACGTCGCTGGTACTGGCGCTGCTCCAGACCGGCGGCCACCCGGTCAAACTCGACGACGCGGTGATCGAACAGATCCGCGCGCTCGACGGCGACTATCAGTTTGAAACGTATATCTCGCTGTCGTGCCAGAACTGCCCGGAAGTCGTGCAGGCGCTGAACGTGATGGCGCTCATCAATCCGCGCATCCGCCAGGTCACCATCGACGGCGCGTTGTTCCAGGACGAAGTCGAGCAGCGCCAGATCATGGCCGTGCCCACCGTCTACATGAACGGCGAAGTGTTCGGACAAGGCCGCACCGGCGTGAAGGAAATTCTCGCGAAGCTCGATAGCAACGCGGCGGCGCGCGCCGCAAAAGAACTCGAAAAGAAAGGCGTATTCGATGTGCTGATCGTCGGCGGCGGACCTGCCGGCGCGGCGGCTGCGATCTACTCGGCGCGCAAGGGCATCTCGACCGGCGTGGCGGCTGAACGCTTTGGCGGGCAAGTGCTGGATACGCTCGCCATCGAAAATTTCGTCTCGGTGAAGGCGACCGAAGGACCGCAATTCGCGACGGCGCTCGAGCAGCACGTGAAGAGCTATGACGTCGACATCATGGACGTGCAGCGCGCCGAAGCGCTCGTGCCGGGCACGATTCACGAAGTGCGCCTCGCCAACGGCGCGGTGCTGAAAGCGAAGACGATCGTGCTGGCCACGGGTGCGCGCTGGCGCGAAATCAACGTGCCGGGCGAGAAGCGAATATCGCAATCACGGCGTGGCGTATTGCCCGCATTGCGACGGCCCGCTGTTCAAGGGCAAGCGCGTTGCGGTGATCGGCGGCGGCAATTCCGGCGTTGAAGCGGCTATCGATCTGGCCGGTCTGGTCAGCGCGGTGACGCTGCTCGAATTCGGTACGGAATTGCGTGCCGACGCCGTGTTGCAACGCAAGCTGCGCAGCCTCAAGAACGTGACGATCATCACGCAGGCGCAGACCACGGAAGTCACCGGCGACGGCAAGAAGGTCAACGGTCTTTCGTACAAGGACCTGAGTTCGGGCGAAGCGAAACACATCGAGCTGGAAGGCGTGTTCGTGCAGATCGGGCTGGTGCCGAATACGGAATGGCTCAAGGGCACGGTCGAGTTGTCGCGTCACGGCGAGATCGTGGTCGATGCGCAGGGGCGCAACGTCGGTGCCGGGCGTGTTCGCGGCCGGCGATGTCACCACCGTGCCGTTCAAGCAGATCGTGATCGCGGTCGGCGAAGGGGCCAAAGCGTCGCTCAGCGCATTCGATTATCTGATCCGGAATTCGGTGTCGGAAAGCGGAAGTTGGTGCGGAAGAAGCGGTGGCCTGAAATAGTTTGACTGCCGGATTAACGGTAATCCGTTTACTTCCTGATGCCGGACTCTGAACGCCCGATAATCACTATCATGTTGATTATCGGGCGTTTTTTCGTGTTTTCTCGCGTAGCTTTCATCGTGTAAAATTACCGTAATTATGCAGGCCTTAAAAAACCTAAAGAATTTCGCTGATTTGCCGTTGATACCGGGAGTGAAAGCCAGTTCTCATGCCGAGTGCGCCCAGAATAGCGGGCCGTGCCGCTGTCGAACACATCATCCTCGAGGTCATGACGGTATGGGAATTCTCGGATAACACCTTCAACACGCTCTTTCGCGGCCACGGGCGCTTCAATCCCGGCGTGGCGCAAAAGCTCGAACGCGCACTTCAGCCGGGAAAGCGATTTGAAGACGCGAACTGACGCAATTGCAGCTCAGGCCTTCGGCAAACGCGCCGGACCTCGACGTCAAGATGGACCTGATGCAATTCGACGTCGCGCAGGAAAAAGCAGCGGTCGCGAGTTTGACAGCGGCATTGCTCAAGCGCGCAGGAAGACCTGGAACTCGAAAAGGCGAACCGGTCGGCCGCGATTCATTTGCTTGAAGAAACACGGCGTGGTGGATGGCGTTGCTTATGCGAGTTTTACGCGCGAGCAACGGGTCGAATTGATTGCTGCGGCAATGGATGAGGTCGCGGGGAGGGAGACGACCAGGCGGTGGCGGGCACGGTCGCCGGCTAGTGCGAAGTCGAGTTCGGCCCGGGAGTAGCGTCAGTATGGAAATTGTTAGCGGGTTGGTTTGATGCGTACGCGTAGTTGATCCTGCGCCAAGTCCGCACCTCATAGATGCGGACGATACATTTCCGTGAGCGAGATCGTCTTTCATGTCTGCGCCTTCGCATGCCGCAACCCGTCAAATCGGCATTAGAGCGTCAACTTCTGCCATTTAATCAGGATGCCAAAGTCCACCACACGTGTTAATGGCGATCTTACTGACGGTCTTCTGCCGAGTCGTACACTTCTCCACCCTCGCGCTTGCCGATCGCAATGACAACGACTGTCACGATCTCATCGCGTACGCGATAGACGAGCCTTTAGCCGCGAGTGCAAAGCTTGATTTTGAGGCAATCGGGCATGTGGTGGAGACGAGAAGCGGGAATTTTCGGGTTTTCAAGCCGCTCTTTCAGCTTCCTCAAAAAACTGATTACGCGTGTCAAGGTCAAGCTTCTTCCACTCCTTTTCGGCTTTCACCGAAAATCCGAGCTCATACGTCATCGATGCTTACCTTGATCGTGGGATCGTTTTGCCGTGCTCTGACAAGCTCCCCCAACTCGTAATCTTCGAGTCGGTTGAGCAGCGCTTCGTATAGGTCGGCCGGCAGCAGGTAGGCAACGGGCTTGTTGTTGTTCAGCACGGCAATTGCGCCTCCTTCCGCGCTTTCGATGACGGCGGTGGGATCGAGCTTCAGCTCGGAAATGCCCACCGATTGGGTAGCGTAAATAGCTTCCATGATCTTCTCCTACGAAACAATCTACATGAAGGCCTGACAATAGCTCTTTTAACAGACCACAGGAAAGACGCATTTGCACTTTCAGGTCCCGGCTCCAGCAAATCGATAGGCGCCAACAGATAGGCTGCCACGGGCCTTTCGCAGGAAGCAGCTCCAGCCCCTCCCGCGCCAACCGTTGACCCCGCACACGCTCTCCCCAATCTCCCCCATTCAATATCCTTAGCTCGTATCGATATTTAAGATCTGCATACGCCGATGTTAGCCTTTGAGGCAATCGGCAGGCGTCATGAAGCGTTCTTCGCGCACTGCCTAACAGTGTGATTCCAACGAGGAGCTTCTTTCGTGAGCGTCGAATTCATCGGCATGATCCAGCAGCAAAAAGTGTCGGAGACGCATCTCGGCGCACGGTCCGGCTATCGATATCGACTACATCGCGCAGCTTCGCGCAGGCGCACGAAAAAGCCGGCTTCGACCGCATTCTCGTGCCCTATCAGTCGACCAGCCCCGACGCCATGCTGACCGTCGCCTACGCGGCCGGCGTCACGCAGCGCGTCCACTTCATGCTCGCGCATCGTCCCGGCTTCGTCGCGCCGACGCTCGCCGCACGCCAGCTCGCCACGCTCGACCAGCTAAGCGGCGGCCGCCTCGCGGTCCACTTCATCTCGGGCGGCAGCGACGTCGAACAGCGCCGCGACGGCGACTATCTCTCGCACGACGAACGCTACGCCCGCACCGACGAATATCTGCAGATCCTGCGGCGCGTGTGGACCGAATCCGAACCGTTCGATCACGAAGGCCGCTATTACCGCTTCGAGCAAGCCTTCTCCGAAGTGAAGCCCAAGCAAGCGCCATACGTGCCGATCTATTTCGGCGGTGCGTCGGCGCCGGCCATCGAGGTCGCGGGCAAGCATGCGGACGTCTACGCGCTGTGGGGCGAATCGAAGGAACAGGTACGCGAGCAAGTCACCCGCGTTCGCGCCGAAGCGGCAAAGCATGGCCGCGACGTGCGCTTCTCGGTATCGTTCCGGCCGATTCTCGCCGCAACCGAAAAGGCCGCCTGGGAACGCGCGGAACATATCCTTGCCGAGACACGGCGCCTGCGCGCCGAACAAGGCCTGGGTGAAGGCGACGCCGCAGCAGAGCGAAGGCGCGCGGCGCCTGCTTGCCGCCGCGGGTAATGGCGTGCGCGCCGATGATCGGCTGTGGACCGGCGTCGCCAAGGAGATCGGCGGCCGCTCGAATTCAACGGCGCTTGTCGGCACGCCCGCACAAGTGGCCGAAACGCTGGCTGAATATCACGCGCTCGGCGTGACCACGTTCCTGATTCGCGGCTTCGATCCGCTTGAAGATGCACTCGATTACGGCCGCGAGTTGATCCCGGCCACGCGCGAGCTGACCTCGCGGATAGCCCATGCAGCCTGAGGCTCCAACTATTCCAATCAACAATGAGCCATGAAAAATTGCGCGGGTTTATCGGCGAGATTGCGCAACTCGTCGATGACCGCTTGCCAGAAGCCCAGCTACTCGAACGAGGTGCGATTTCGTTAGGCAAACTGATAGATGAAGACGACTGGCTACCGCATGCCTACACGCAAGCTTCGCCGGATCGCTATCAGCAATTCCTTCTCTACGCAGACGCCCGTCAACGCTTCTCGGTCGTCAGCTTCGTCTGGGGACCGGGGCAGCAAACACCGGTTCACGATCACACCGTGTGGGGTCTCGTCGGCGTGTTGCGCGGCGCGGAACTCGCGCGCTCTTACGCTCACAACGAACATGGCAAGCTGATCGCAACCGGTGAGGACGTGCTGCTCGAACGTGGCGCGGTGGCGGCGGTGTCGCCGTCCATCGGCGATATCCATCGTGTGAGCAACGCGTTCGACGACCGCGTGTCGATCAGCATTCATGTGTATGGCGCGAACATCGGCGGCGTATCGCGGCATGTCTATCCCGACGACGGCCCACCTAAACCGTTCATCTCCGGCTACACGAACGACACGCTCCCCAACCTCTGGAACCTCTCGAAGGAACGACTCGAATTCATGAGCGCCATTCCCCAGCGCAGCTTCAACGACGTGCGCGACGCCCTGCTTTCCAAGCGCGAAATCGCATTCCTCGATGTCCGCGAAGAAGATCCGCACGCGCAGCGTCATCCGTTGTTTGCCGCAAACCTGCCGTTGTCGAAGACTCGAACTCGAAGCCTTCACGCGCTGCCGCGCAAGAGCGTGCCGATCGTTCTGCTCGATGACGGCGAAGGTCTCGCGGAACGCGCTGCACGACGTTTCGAAGCGCTCGGTTATACCGATGTTGCGTTGTTCGACGGCGGCCTGAAAGGCTGGGAACGCGCAGGCGGCGAAGTGTTCCGCGACGTCAACGTGCCGAGCAAGGCGTTCGGCGAATTCGTGGAAGCGAAGCGGCATACGCCGGCGTTATCGGCGGAAGCAGTCGATGCGCTGCTGAAAAGCGGCGAAGACGTAGTCGTGCTGGACGCGCGCCGCTACGACGAATATCAGACGATGAACATCCCCGGCAGCATCAGCGTGCCGGGCGCGGAACTCGTGTTGCGTGCCCGCGCGCTCGCGCCCGATCCCAAGACGCGCGTGATCGTGAATTGCGCGGGGCGCACGCGCAGCATCATCGGCACGCAGTCGCTGGTGAATGCGGGCATTCCGAACCCGGTGGCGGCGCTGCGCAACGGCACGATCGGCTGGCTGCTTGCGGGCCAGTCGCTCGCGCATGGCAGCGCACGGCAGTTCGCGACCGACGATGGCCGCAGCCGACGCCGCTTCGCGCGAATCCGCCCGCGCAGTCGCGGATCGCGCAGGCGTGAAGCGCACGACGCTCGCGGACGCGCAACGCTGGGCGGAAGATCTCGACGCGCACGACTTATCGCTTCGATGTCCGCACGCCGGCCGAATACGAACACGCCCATGCAGCGGGTTTTCAGGGCGCGCCGGGCGGCCAGCTCGTGCAGGAAACGGAGATGTTCGCGCCGGTTCGCGGCGCGCGCGTGGTCCTCTTCGATGACGACGGCGTGCGCGCCAACATGACGGCGTCATGGCTCGCGCAGATGAACATCGACGTCTATGTGATCGATGATGCAACGAGCGCCGAGCTGACCGAACAAGGTCCGTGGCGCGGCGCAAAACCACTGCCCGCACCCACGCCCAACGATCACCGCGCAACGACCTTGCCGCGCTGCTCGACGATCCGTCGAGCCAGACGATCGTGCTCGACTTCACGGCGAGCGCCAACCATGTGAAGGGACACATTCCCGGCGCATGGTGGACCGTGCGCTCGCGGCTTGCGCTCGACTTGCCCGCGTTGCCGGACGCGAAGCA
Organism: uncultured beta proteobacterium; assembly: GCA_963708695.1. Taxonomy (GTDB): domain Bacteria; phylum Pseudomonadota; class Gammaproteobacteria; order Burkholderiales; family Burkholderiaceae; genus Caballeronia. The sequence goes on along the minus strand of CAVPTS010000004.1, from coordinate 448,724 downwards.
ATACGTGGTCACCTGCGGATCGAGCGCGCTTGCGCGTTCGCCGGACCGGAAGTGGCGGCGCTGACGTCAAAGCCCGTGCTGCTGCTCGAAGGCGGCACCGCTGCATGGATCGCGGCAGGCTTGCCGCTTGCCAAGGGCGAGACGCATCTGGCGTCGCCGCGTATCGACCGGTATCGGCGTCCGTATGAAGGCACCGACGCACCGCACGAAGCGATGAACGCGTACCTTGAGTGGGAGTACGGCCTCGTCGCGCAACTCGAACGTGACGGCACGCATGGCTTTTTCGTGATCTGAAACGAAGATCGAGCATGAGCTGACGCGGCCCGATCCGCGTCATTCCAATTCCAGCGATTAGCAAAGCAGAACAATGCGTTTGTCTAATGTCGCGGCGAATCGTATCGTGAATCTTTTCTCCTGCATGGACGATTCATGAAACGACGCAGTCTCCTGTTGATCGCCGCGCTGACTGCATTCACCGCGCTGCATCCGCTTGCTTCGGTCGCTGAGCCTGTTCTGAAAGTCGGCGACCAGCAGTTGCAGACGCGCGGCATTCTCGAAGCATCGGGCCAGTTGAAAGACGTGCCGTACAAGATCGAGTGGTTCAACTTCCCCGCCGCGCAACCGCTCGGCGAAGCCTTGAATGCAGGCGCAATCGATGTAGGCGGTCTCGGCGATGCGCCGTTGATCTTCGCTTACGCCGCCGGCGCGCGTGTACGCGCAGTGGCCGCAACGCGCTCGCAACCGGTCGACCTTGCGATCCTCGTGCCGGCCGGGTCCCCCATCAAAAGCGCAGCCGATCTGAAGGGCAAACGCATTGCGACCACGCGCGGTTCCATCGGCCATTTCCTGGCCATCGCGACGCTCGAACGTGCGGGCATCAAGCTCTCCGATGTGACGCTTCAATTCATGCAACCCGCCGATGCCAAGTCAGCGCTCGAGTCGGGCAACGTCGATGCGTGGTCCACATGGGACCCGTATGTCGCGCTCGGCGAATTGCGCGATAACAACCGCAGCGTGGCGAATGGCGTGGGACTTTCATCGGGACTGAGTTTCCAGGCCGCCACCGATGAATCGATCAAGACCAAGCGCGCGGAAATCGATGACTTCCTGCGTCGCGTAGCGGCCGGTCAGCGCTGGGCGCTGTCGCATCCGGACGAAGTCGCGGCGATCCAGTCGCGCGTCACGCACCTGCCCGCCGATGTGCTGAAGGTCGTCTATCAGCGGGCGCAATTGAAGCCCATCACGATCGACAACAGGGTGATCGCCGAGCAGCAACGCACCGCCGATCTCTACGTTCGCGCGGGCGTGATCAAGACGACGCTCGACGTCACCCCGAGTTTCGACGCCCAATTCAACGCGCATTGAACACCTGCTATTAACGGACCTTCCGATGACCGTACGGCACCCGCCCACCGCCCTGCAAGACCCGATCGCGCTCGACGCCCTCGCCGACCTCGACAGCGCCGCCGCCGATCAATGGCTCGCCGCGCTCACTCAGGATTTCGCCGCGAGCGCCGGCGCGCTGGATCGTGACGCGATCTTTCCCCATGACAACCTCGCGCGCCTTGCGAAGCGCGGGCTTGCTTGCGTTGACGGTCCCGCACGCGCTCGGCGGCCGCGAAGCGACGCTCCCGCAAGTGCTCAAAGTTGTGCGGCGGTCGCGCGCGGCGAGCCGTCGACGGCGCTGATCCTCGTCATGCAATGTCTTTATCATCTGCGCCTGCAGGCCAATCCGAACTGGCCGCAAGCGTTGAAGGAACGGGTTGCGCGCGACGCGGTGGAAAACGGCGCGCTCATCAACTCGCTGCGCGTGGAGCCCGAACTCGGTTCGCCCTCGCGCGGCGGTTTGCCCGGCACGATCGGACGTCTGACCGACAACGGCGACGCGTGGATTCTCAACGGCAGCAAGATCTATTCGACCGGCAGTCCCGGGCCTGACGTGGTTCGCGGTGTGGGGCCGCACGGACGAAAGCTCGCCGCGTGTGGGCACGTTCCTCGTGCATCGCGACACGCCGGGGATCCGCTTCGGCGAGCCGTGGAATCACCTCGGCATGCGGGCGACGGGCAGTCACGAAGTCATCTTCGAGAACGTACGTGTTCCGGCATGCTCATGCGGTCGATCTGAATCCTCCCGAGATCGCCGCCAGCGGCATGGACCCGCTCACTACGCTCTGGATGAACGTGCTGCTCTCGTCGATCTATGACGCTGTCGCCCGTTCCGCACGCGACTGGTTCGCGCATTGGGCGGCCGATCGCAAGCCCGCCAATCTCGGTGCACCGCTGTCGAGTCTGGGCAGTTTCCAGCAGACGCTCGGCCGTATCGATGCATTGCTGCTCAACAATCGCGTCCTGCTCGATGCCGGCGCGCACGGCGACATTCCACTGCATGAAGCCACCGCAATCAAATACCTCGTCACGCAGAACGCCATCACCGCCGTCGAAATTGCGGTCGAGGCGAGCGGCAATCCGGGCCTGAGCCGCAACAACGCGCTCGAACGCCATCATCGCGACGTGCTGTGCTCGCGCATTCATACGCCGCAAAACGACGCGCTGCTCGGTGCATTCGGACGCGCCGGCGTTCGCCGCGCTTTCAGCCACACCATCTCTCTAAGGGAACACCACCATGAGCGTTGAATTCATCGGCTATGTCAGCCATCAGGAATCGAGCGAAATCCACTTGCCGCAGGGACCCGCGGTCAATCCGCCGTACATTGCCGCGGTCGCGCAAGCGCATGAATACGGCGGTTTCGATCGCGTGCTGATCGCTCATTCGAGCGCGTCGCCGGACGGCTTCCAGATCGCGTCGTTCGTCGCGCAGCAGACGAAACGTCTGGGCATCCTGCTTGCGCATCGGCCGGGCTTTGTCGCGCCGACGCTCGCCGCCCGTCAACTCGCCACGCTCGATCATTTCAGCGCGGGCCGCACGGCCGTGCACATCATTTCCGGCGGCGACGATACCGAACAGCAACGCGACGGCGACTTCCTCGATCACGACGACCGCTACAAGCGCACCGATGAATATCTCGATGTCGTCAAGCGCTCATGGACCAGCGAAACGCCCTTTGATCACGAAGGCGCGTTTTATCGGGTGAAGGGTCACCGGTCGCTGGTTCGTCCCGTGCAGAAGCCGCATCTGCCGGTGTATTTCGGCGGTTCATCGGAAGCGGCAATCCAGGTCGCGGGCAAGCATGCCGATGTCTTTGCGCTGTGGGGCGAGTCGCTGGCGCAGGTCGCCGAGACCATCGCACGAGTGCGCGCGGCCGCCAAACCGTATGGACGTGAGACATGCAATCCGCTTCAGCCTTTCGCTGCGGCCGATCATCGCTTCGACGGAAGATGCTGCATGGGCGCGCGCGGAATCGATCCTCGCACGCGCGACACGAGGTAGTGAAAAGCAATCCTAACTTCACGCGCCGCCCGAGCGAACCGAAGAACGTCGGCGCGCAGCGCCTGCTGGCTGAAGCCGCGAAAGGGTCAGCGTGGTCGACAAGCGCCTGTGGACCGGCATCGCTGCGCTGACAAAAGCGGCGGGCAACTCGACGTCGCTGGTCGGCACGCCCGAGCAAGTGACGGAAGCGTTGATCGAGTATTACCGCCTCGGCATCTCGACGTTCCTGATCCGTGGTTTCGATCCGCTGGAAGACGCACTGGGCTATGGGCGCGATCTGTTGCCGCTCGTGCATGCGGCGGTCGCGCACGAGGACAGCAAGACGCACGCGAAGGAACTCGAAACGGTTCAGGCCTGAACGAAACTCAGGCAGCGTGAAAGCGGTGACATCGGGCAACGGTCCGTGCCACCGCTCCACATTGACGAGACACGTTTGCGCCGAACATCCTTGCGACAACGTTGACGCGGGGCGATCGGCCGTCAGCACATTCGGATTGCCGTGTTTCTCGATACCGTCGCCGGGATCGAACCATGCCCCCGTCGATAACTTCACCACGCCCGGCATCACCGCTTCGGTGATCTGCGCGATCGCAATGCACGCGCCGCGTGCGTTGAACACGCGTACAGGATCGTTATTGGCAATGCCGAGATTCGCGGCATCGAGCGGATTCAGGTTCAAGGGTTCACGTCCTCCCGGACGTCCCGCGCGGCTCAATGCGGAATGATCGAGCTGACTGTGCAGCTTCGTGGCGGGTTGATCGGAGAGCAAATGAAGTTGCTCTCCCAACGTGGCAGAGCCCGCCCATTCCGCAGGTTCGAACCAGCACGGATAACCCGGGCAATCCGCGTATCCGAAGCTCGCAATGCGCTCCGAGAAAATCTCGATCTTGCCCGACGGTGTAGGTAACGGATGTGTTTCAGGCGACTCGCGAAAGCGCCGCAGAAAGCTCGGCGGCGCCGCGCGTCCGGCAAAGTCGATCAGGCCCTGCTCCCAGAATTTATCGAACGACGGCAATGCAATGCCGGCCGTTTCCGCTCGCGGCCGCGCTTCGTCGTAAAGCTTCCTGAGCCATGCGTTCGCATCGCGATCTTCTGAAAATGTCGACGACACACCGAGCCGCTGCGCCAGATCATTGAAGATATGGAAGTCATCGCGGGCTTCGCCTACCGGCTCAATCACGCGACGCATCGCCACCATGTGTGCCTCGCGCGATGAAAAGCCGATGTCATCGCGCTCTAGTGTCGTAGTTGCCGGCAACACGATGTCGGCCATCTTCGCGTGCGCATTCCAGAACTGCTCGTGCGCAACGATGGTCTCCGGTCGCTGCCACGCGTGCGCGAGACGGTTCAGATCCTGATGATGATGGAACGGATTTCCGCCGGCCCAGTAGACAAGCTTGATAGTTGGATAGCGATGCATCGCGCCGTTGTAATCGAAGAACGTACCGGGTTCGAGCAGCATGTCTGCAATGCGCGCAACCGGAATGAACGCCTTGACCGCGTTGCGCCCTTGCGGCAACGTCGGCCCCTCGAACCGGGCGCCACGATACCCAATGGAATTCGTCGCGCCATACCCGAGTCCGAAACCGCCGCCGGGCAACCCGATCTGCCCGAGCATGGCTGCCAGCGCGATCACGCACCAGAACGGCTGCTCGCCATGGTGCGAGCGTTGCAGCGACCACGTTGCGGTCAGCAACGTGCGCTCGGCGCCGATCTCGCGCGACAGCGCGCGAATCCGCTCGGCCGGCGCACCGGTGATTCGCGCCGCCCATGCCGCATCTTTAGGAACGCCGTCACGATGACCCAGCAAGTACGCTTCGAATTGCGCATAACCCACGCAATGCGTGTTCAGAAATACGCGATCCTGCCGCTCATCCACGATCACCCCATGCGCGAGCGCGAGCATCATCGCGGTATCGGTGTTCGGGCGAATCGGCAGCCATTCCACATTGGCGCCCGGCTCGACATCGTCACGACACGGGCCGATATTGATCACTCGCACGCCGCGCTCAGTGAGCCGATGCATGCCGCCGCGCAACCGATGCCGCCCTGCTCCCCCGGGATCGATCTGCGCACTTTTATGCGGCATCCCGCCAAAGCTCACGATCAGACGCGTATGTTCCGCCAGCGTGTCCCAGTCGTCGCTGGCCGCGAGCACGGTGTCCATCGGCGCGACCACGTGAGGCAAGAGCACCCGTCCCGCGCCGAGGCTATAACTGTCCACGCTGCGCACATAACCGCCCAGCGTATTCAGGAAGCGGTGCAACTGCCCGACCGAATGATGAAAGCGTCCGGCACTCGCCCAACCATATGAGCCGCCGAAAATGGCTTCGTTGCCGTAGGTATCGCGGACACGTTGCAGTTCGTTTGCAACGAGGTCGAGCGCTTCACTCCACGCCACCTCCACAAACGGTTCCTGGCCACGCGCATAGGTACGCTTTGCGTCGAGCCATCCGGCGCGTATCGCGGGCCGCTGAATGCGCAACTCGCTGCGGGTTGCGTCGAGCATGTGCAAGCCTATGGGCGATGGATCGCGATCTTCCCGCCACGGGCGCAATACCGGCTCGCTTTCGTGAACCTCATAGACGCCCCAATGCGATGCCGTATAGCGCGTCATCACACCTTCGCGAGATAGTCCGACACATTGATCTTCTGCGGCAGGACGCTGCGCGCCGCGAGCCAGTCCGCCGCTTTTTGCAGGTCTTGCACGAAGGCTTTATCGCCGACGCCGTGCATGTTGAACTTGCGCTTCATGCTGCTGAGCGTGTCGCGAACCTCGTTGCTGTAATGACCCTGCTGCTGCGCGATTGTCTCGGCTTCGAGCGGGTTATCCGATGCCCATTTCGCTTCCTGCCCATACGCCGCGTTGACCGCCTTCACCAGATCGGCATTGTCCTCGGCGAACTTGCGCGTGGTCACATACGAATTGAAATCGATCTGAAAATCCAGGTCGCGGCCTTCTAGAAAGATGTTGTGGCCTTTGTAATTCGCGCGCGCGATGTCCACGCCGGGACTCCACATCGACCATGCATCGATCTTCCCTTGTGAGAATGCCGGGGCAGCATCGGGCGGATTCAGGTACACCATCTTCACTGCATCGCGAGGCACTTTATGTTTTTCGAGCGCGGCGACGAGCAGAAATTCACCAAGGCCCGAACGATTCACCGCCACCGTCTTGCCAACCAGATCCTCGATCCGGTCGATACCCGATCCATCCTTCGCAATGATCGCCGTGCTGCGAGGATCGACGACGCAAAATTGCGTGAACACGAGCGGAGACCCCGCGATCATGGCCGCGAGCGCGGGCGTTGTGCTGCCGCCAAAACTGAAGTCCGCGCTGCCGCCCGTGACCGCCGCAAGCGATGGCGCGTGATTGGGAAAAGGTCCAATCCATTCGACCTTGATATTGTCTTTGGCGAGCGTTTTTTCGAACTCACCGCGGACCTTCGCGAGCATCGGCAAGCCGCCGAGTCCCCAGCCCAGACGCACCGTATCGGTTTTGCGGCTGCCGCATGCGGCCAGGCCAGTGGCTAATGCCGATGCCGATGCAGCGGCCGTGGTTTGAAGAAAACGCCGGCGGGACCAGACGGAGGGACTTGGCTTGGACATGGTGAGTTGAATTCGAACGAGTGAACAGGACCGAGCGCCCCCGGCAAAGGCGGGCGTGAGGTTATGCGGATTGGTTAGGGTGACTATCTAAACTATTGAGCGGGGGTGTCTGCGTCCACACCGAGTTGCGCGAGCAAGGTGTCGCGCAGTGCCGGCTTCGTCTGGTCGGTGACCTTGTATTCCGCGGCAATTGCGCCGTTGCGCATGATGAGCGCTCGATCCGCCAGTGCGATTGCTTCATCCACATCGTGCGTGACGAGCAGCACGCCCGGCTGATGACGATCGATTAGAAGCTTCACAAGACGCTGCATCTTGATACGCGTAAGCGCGTCGAGCGCGGCAAACGGTTCATCCAGCAACAACAATTGCGGCTCCTGCACCAGCGCTCGCGCCAGCGCCACGCGTTGCGCCTGGCCGCCGGACAAGTTACGCGGCCAGTCTTCCAGGCGCTCACCCAGTCCCACCTCTGCCAGCGCCGCTTGCGCGGCCGCATGGCTTTGCGGACCCGGAGGAAGCCCGAGTGCGACATTGCGCGAAAGTGTTTCCCACGGCAATAGACGCGGCTCTTGAAACACCATAGCCGGCAAGCGCGGTCCATCGATCGAGCCACCATCGATAGGATCAAGCCCCGACAGCGCGCGCAGCAGCGTGGTTTTACCGCAGCCGCTTTCGCCTAGCAGAGCCACGAACTCGCCGCGCTCGATCCGAAGATTCAGACTGTCGATAACAACCCGCTTGCCATACACACGCCGCAGATTGCGCACGACGACCGCCGAGCCCGGTAATGGAGAAGATGACTTCAAAGGCGTGCTCATGAGCGAGGCGCCTTGGCAAAATTCACGTGCCATGAGAGTAAGCGGCGCTCAAGAAAACGCGCAAGCGTATCCGCCAGCACGCCGATCGCGGCATAGATCACGATGGTCATCACGATCACGTCGGTACGCAGGAACTCGCGTGCGTCCATCGCAAGAAAGCCGATTCCGGTGCTGGTCGCGATGGTCTCCGCGACCACTAACGCGAGCCACGCCGTAGCAAGCGCATAACGCACGCCGGCGAGCACCGACGGCAACGCGCCGGGCAACACGATGCGCCGTATCAGCGTCTGGTCCGACAACCCCAGCACGCGGCCGAGCTCGATGAGTTTGGGATCGACCTGACGAATCCCGAGCACGGTGTTGATATAGATCGGGAACATCACCCCAAGAGACACGAGAAAAATCTTCCCCGCCTCGCCCACGCCGAACCACACGATCACCAGCGGCAATACCGCCAGAAATGGAATCGCGCGCAGCATCTGGATGTTGCGATCGAGGAATGCCTCGGCGATTTTCGAGAAGCCCACGGCAGTACCGAGCGCGAATCCGATCGAGCCGCCGATCACAAAACCCGTCGCGGCGCGCAGCAGACTCACGGCCATATCGCCGATAAGACGTCCTTCTTTAACGAGCTGAAATGCGGTGACGGCGACCTTCGACGGCGCGGGCAACACGTTCGGCGACAGCGCCCCGAGGCGTGCGAACAGCTCCCACACGATCAGCAACAGAACAGGCATTGCCCACGACACATAGCGCAGCCACGGCAATACGGGAGCGGCGTGATTCGCCTTGCGCGCGGCGGCAGGCCGAGCGTCAGGGTCACGATGCGAATGGAGAACGGATGACTCGCGGGCAAATACGTCTGCCATCGGATAAGACTCCTTTTGTCCGGGTGGCTCGCCGCATTCAACGCGGCGACGAGCAACAGCCAAGCGCCGACAAGCACTAGTCACACGATGTTAAACAAAAGGAAAAATACTGGAACCACATAAAACTTCTATGCTTAGCAGCATCGCAAAGAAGTATCTGGCCCGAGCGATCCAGCCTCAGACCGCGGGCGTACTGTCATCGATTTCGAGGATCATTGGAAAGCGTACTTCGAACACGCTGCCGTGCCCCTTGTATGAATCGAAGCGAATTTCGCCTTGCAGTTCGCGCGCGAGTTCCTTCACGATGGCCAGACCGAGTCCGGTGCCCGGGATCTCATCGGAGGCTGCGCGCTCGAATTCCTCGAAGACCCGTTCGCGATCCTCCTCGCCGATACCCATGCCCGTATCCGATACGCGCAGCGTCCAGTGCTTGGCGTCCGACGCGAGCATGGCCAGTTCCACATCGCCTGTCGTCGTGTATTTGATGGCGTTGGACAGCAGGTTCAGCGCGATCTGTTTCATCTTCAGGCGGTTGGACGTGACCATGGCCAGCGCCGGGGCCGTGCCAGTCGACGCGTCCCTTGAGCGTCAGCCCTTTCGCCACGGCGGATGCGTGGCAGAGCTGCATGAGTTCGTCGAAGAGTTCGTTCAGGTCGAAACGTTCGACCGTCAGGATGGAATCGTCGCCGAGGACTTTCGAGTACTCGCCCATTTCATCGACGAGCGTGGCCATGTCGGCGACTTGCCGTTTTGCGAGCGCGAGCGCCCTTTCATTTTTCGCCTGGCGAGCGGGCGATCAATTGCAGCGCGGTTGCGAACACATTCAGGAAGTTGCGCAGATCGTGCGCGACGCGGCGTGCGACTTGCATCCGCGATTCGTAAAGGTCGCTGATCAGCCGCTGCCGCAAGGTCAGTTCCTGATTCGCGCGTTCCAGCATGCCGGTGTATTCGTCGAGTTTGCGGTCGCGTTCGGCGACCGCCTCGCGAACCGACGTCAGCGTGACGAAGCTGAGCGCCTGGTCGGTGATCAGGCGCGCGCGTTCTTCGCGCTTGCGGTCGAACGAGGGATGGTGCTCGGCGTAATCGCCGATAGCGGCGAGCAGGATCTGACGAAACAGATCGAGTTCGTGAACCAGTTCATCGATGCGATAGCCTTGTTGCCAGCGCCATTTGCCGTGTTGGCGCGCGTCGTGTTCAATCGCCTGTTCTTGCGAATCCATATCCTGCGATTCGAGTACCAGGCAGATTTCATCCAGGATGCGCGGGATGTGGTCGGCAAGCTGCTTGTAAGTGAGGTTGTCGGAATGCTCGATCCCGGCGTCGCCGAAGACGATTCGCATCCAGTGGTCGGTGAGTTGCGTCTGCTGGTGACGCAAGGCAGTGGCGAGTCCCTTCAGGGCGCCGGCCGTGATGTGGCTCATGCCAAATGTCCTTGGTTTTTTGGGGTACCCCCGGGTGGGATGGTTGGGGGTGGCCACGGGGTTGCGGTTGAGGCGGCTTCGCGCGAGTATCGAAAGTATAGGCCGGTGCGGGGAGGACCGGGGCAGGGTTGGTGCTGTGCGCGTTAGCGCGGGTTATTTTCGTTCGCACTCGGGCGGGGGTTTGGGCGCGGGGCTGGTCGTGCTCGGTGGTCGGGGTCAGTGCTGGGTTGCTGCTGCGTACGTTAGCGCGGGTTCAATATTGGCTAAATTTTTTATCACTCTTAGCCAAGGTGTTTTCGTTCGCACTCGGGCGGGGTTTTGGGCGCGGCGCTGGTGCAGTGGTCGGGGTCATTGCTGGGTTGCTGCTGCTTACGTTAGCGCGGGTTAAATGTTGGCTATTTTTTTTATCACTATTAGCCACTGTGCGTGGCGGCACTTCATTTCTTTGTCCAACGGCGACAAAGAAACGAAAGCAAAGAAAACGCCTCCCCACAATCTGTATTAAGTGTCCCCAGCGTGCAGACCACTGCTTTTGGTTCCCGCGTAGTACGGTGCTCGCAAAACCACGGACACTTGAAACCCTCCTTCTCGCGAATCCTTACATCCCCACGCTTCGCCACCAGTGCTCTCGGGCAAGTCCAATGCGCCTAGAGACCGGTACGGACTCACCGTGTTCGCTCTCCCCCGACACTATTCAATGCGTAGTGATTTCGGGCGCGGCCTTTCGCGCGTAGCGCGGTTGTTCGCGTAGCGCGGCTTTTCTCGTGCGTAGCGCGGGGGCGTTCCACTATTTTTTGCGAGTGCCAGCGCCCAAGCGTATTGCGCGCTATGCGCGCTGCTCAGACTAATGGTAGCGCGGATCACGCAGTCCACCAGCCCCTAAAGACGCGTGAGGCCGAATTGGTGCGCGGGCCATCGAACTTGCCCGAGAGCACTGGTGGCGAAGCGTGGGGATGTAAGGATTCGCGAGAAGGAGGGTTTCAAGTGTTCGTTGTTCTAGCGAGCACCGTGCTACGTGGGAACCAAAAGCAGTGGTCTGCACGCTGGGGACACTTAATACAGATTGTGGAAAGGCGTTTTCTTTGCTTCGTTTCTTTGTCGCCGTTCGGCGTGTGTCAAGGTAGTTGTCGCGTGCACCGCTACGCAGCTTCTTTGTATTGCACCGCCGAGTCGTCCGTTTTTTCAGGGTTTAGATAAACCGCTTCTGCAAGATCCCAGTTGCGGGTCTTGCGACTCCAGCGGGCAGGATTTTGCGCCTTGGCTTGCTCGTACACTGCACGCCGTTTGACCAGCAACTCATCGGCGTGTCCGTTGTGGCGCTGGTTCGGCGTCAGGTATTTCAAGCCGCTGTGACAATGCTCATCGTTGTACCAAGCCACAAACGTCTCCACCCAGACACGCGCCTCCTCGACCGTGTCAAACGGGCGTTCGGGCCACATCGGACAGTACTTGGCCGTGCGGAACAGCGCCTCGGCGTACGCGTTGTCGTTGCTCACCCGCGGCCGGCTGAACGACGAATCGACCTTCAACGTGGTCATGGCTGCGTGCATCAACGCGCCCTTCATCACGCTGCCGTTGTCCGAATGCAGCACGAGCGGATGACCCGCCGTGCCTTCAATCAGACATGCTTTGGTCAGCAACGCGCTCGCGTGCTCACCCGATTCGGCCTCCCACACCTCGTTGGCCACCAGCTTGCGGCTGTAGACATCCTTCATCATGTACCAGTAAAAATAACGCCCACGGATCGTGGTGGGCATCCACGTGATATCCCAGCACCAGAGCTGATTGGGCGCATCGGCACGATGCGTGGTGGGCATACGCCGTCGCGCCACGCTGGCGCGCCCACGTCGCCGGCTAAGGTTCTCAGCCTTTAAGACCCGGTAGAACGTCGACTCCGAACCCAGGTAGATTCCCTCATCGGCCAGCTTCGGCACGATCTGGTGCGGCGTGAGACTGGCAAACTCCGCGCTGCAGGCGGCATCCAGCAGCGCCTGACGTTCAACGCCGCTGAACTTGTTGGGCGGCGGCGGGCGGACACTCAGCGCCCGCGCGTCTACAGGCTGGTGCAGCCAGCGCTGCACGCTGCGCACACTCACCCCCGCATGCGCGCTCGCGGTCGCACGGCGAGCGCCGGCTTGGACTGCTTCATCGATCAACTGCATGGTTTCACTGCGATCCGGGGCGCTGATCACTCTTCCTCTTTTTTGGCCCAGATCGCATCGACTTTTTTTAACATCGTGACCAATGCTGCCGCCTCCGCACGCGCCGCTTCGCTGCGCTTGAGCTGACGTTCCAATTCACGAATACGCTTGGCTGCAAGCTTGGCCTGGGCACGCTCAGCCGCACTCAGCTTCGGCACGAGCGGCACGTTGGCCTGCTCGCAGGCGCCGCGCCATTCGCGGATCTGCTCCGGATAAATGCCATTCGCACGGCCGTAATAGGCGATCTCAGTTTCGCTTAACAACGCGGTCTCCAGCACCACCCTGAACTTATCGGCGCTGGACCACTGGTCGCTCGTCTTGCCATTGCCCGGCATGTACTCCCCTGAATTACGTATGTTTCGCGCCTGGCGCCGCCACGTGTGCAGCGTCACCGTCGTCACGCCCGTGGCGCCTGACATTTCTATCACAGCCCGGTTTAAAGGCGGCATCATTTGACGCATCGCCCACTCTTTGAATTCCGCGGTGTAACGCTTCATCTTCCATTCGCTTGCCGCCCCCCAGTTTTGCATAAAAGTAAAATCGGGTGACGCGACAACTAGCCTGACATGGGGGGCGTTGGACAAAGAAATGAAGTCCCGCCACGGACAGTGGCTAATAGCGATAAAAAATACTGCCAATATATAACCCGCGCTAACGTACGCAGCAGCAACCCAGCACCAACCCCCGACCACTGCCAGTAGCGCGCCCCCTTAAGAACCCCGAGTGCGAACGCAAAAATATTGCCAACATTAAACCCGAGCTAACGTACGCAGCAGCAACCCAGCACCACCCCCTGACCACTGCCAGTAGCCCGCCCTCGCAAGTAACACGCCTCCTAAAACCCCGAGTGCGAACGCCCCGCCCCCCTCACCCCCCCGCACACTCCCTCAACCGCGCCACGAACTGGCGCGCCGACGGCGACAGCACGCCCACCTTGCGCGTCACGATCCCGAACGTCTGCGACTTCGACTTGAACCCGATCGGCAGCGTCCGCAGCATGCGATGCTTGCAAAACAGCCTCGCAACGCCCGCCGGCAGCACCGAAACCAGATCGGCGCTACATTGCAGCAACGCGACCGTCACGAACGTCGACGCCGTCGAGATCGCGCTCACCGGCACCTGCGCGCCCGCCAGATCCATCTCGCGCTGCAACAGCGCCTGCATCGGCATGGCGCTCGGATACGTGACCCAGCGATGCCCGCGCAGATCGGCAAACGTCAGCTCGCCGGCTGCAAACGGCGGATGGTCGTAGCCCACCACCACCGACAACGGCTCGTCGCCAAGCGGCTGATAGTGATACTTCGACGGTTCATCGCTGACGATCGAGCGGCCGACCACCAGGTCCAGCCGGCCTTCGTCGAGCAGCGCCAGCATGCGCGCGCTCGTGTCCTCCACGATTTCTATCGATAAACCCGGGTTGCTCACCTGCAACTCGTTCAGGATCGGCACGACCAGATCCGGCACCGACCCCATGATCGCGCCAACCGCAAGCCGGCCGCCCGTGCCCGAGCGGATATCGGCGACTTCCTGGCATAGCGAGGTCAGGTCCGCCGCCAGCAGCCGCGCGTAGCGAATGACGCAAAAACCGAACTGGTTCGGCACCAGCCCCTTCTTCGCGCGCTCGAACAGCGGCGCCTTCGAGCATCGATTCCAGCTCGGCCAGCGCCTTGCTGGCGGCCGATTGCGTCATCGACATCGCGCTCGAGGCTTTGTGCAGCGACTTGTGGTCGTCAAGCGCAATCAGCAACTGCAACTGCTTCATGCGCAAGCGGCCCATTAATACGTCCAGCGTGGATTTCATGATGCGTTCGGCAAGAACTTAAGGGTGAGTCGCAAAAGCGATCACTAGATGGAAAGGTTTCACTATACAGCGCCTCACGCCAGCACCTATAGTGGGCCCAAATACAAATGGAGACTTGCAATGACCCAATCCGACCTACCGCGGCGTGTTCCCGGTCGCGCCGACCGTCTTCGACGGCGCCGGACGCCTCGACCTCGACGGCCAGCGACGCGCGATCGACTTCATGATCGACGCCGGATCGCACGGCCTGTGCATCCTCGCCAACTTCTCCGAACAATTCGCGCTCACCGACGACGAACGCGCCGCCGTGCAGAAAGCCGTGCTGGAACACGTCGCCGGCCGCGTGCCGGTGATCGTGACCACCACGCATTTCAGCAGCGATGTCTGCGCGGCCCGCAGCCGCGCCGCGCAGGACGCCGGCGCCGCGATGGTCATGGTCATGCCGCCGTATCACGGCGCGACCATCCGCGTGGGCGAACGCGGCATTCATGAGTTCTTCAGCCGCGTGTCCGATGCCATCGACATCCCGATCATGATCCAGGACGCGCCGGTCGCCGGCACGCCGCTGTCCGCGCCGTTTCTCGCGAAGCTCGCGAAGGAAGTCGCGAACGTGTCGTACTTCAAGATCGAGACGGCGCAAGCGGCGTCGAAGCTGCGCGAACTGATCGAACTGGGCGGCGACGCGATCGTCGGCCCGTGGGACGGCGAGGAAGCCATCACGCTGATTCCGGATTTCGATGCCGGCGCAACCGGCGCGATGACCGGCGGCGGTTATCCGGACGGGATTCGCAAGATCGTCGACGCCTACGCCGTCCGGCGACACGGAACGCGCCGCCGAGCTGTATCAGCAATGGCTGCCGCTGATCAACTACGAAAACCGCCAATGCGGTCTCGCGGCCTGCAAGGCGCTGATGATGGAAGGCGGCGTGATCCGCTCCGACGCCACGCGTCATCCGTTTGCGCCCATGCATCCGGCAACGCGCGCGGGCTTGCTGAAAGTCGCGCGCCGCCTCGATCCGCTCGTGCTGAGCTGGGGCAAGTAGCGGAAGCCGGCACGCCGGCGCTCCCGCACTCCGGACACTTCATTTACTCCAACAGGATTCGAACCATCATGGAAATTTCTGGCGATCTGCTGATCGGCAAGCAGTCCGTTCACGGCACGAACGGCTCAATCAAGGGCGTCGATGCCGCGACGGGCGAACCGCTCGCACCGGCCTTCGGCGGCGCCACGCTCGACGCAACTGGAAGCACGCGTGCGCGCTGGCCTGGCAAGCATCCGATATCTATCGCGAACTGCCGCTCGAAACCCGCGCCAAGTTTCTGGAAACGATCGCGCAGAATATCCTCGATATCGGCGATGTCCTGATCGAACGCTGCGTCGCCGAAAGCGGCCTGCCGCGCGGGCGCATTGAAGGCGAACGCGGCCGCACCGTCGGCCAGTTGCGCATGTTCGCCGCAGTCGTGCGCGAAGGCGATTTCCTCGGCGTGCGGATCGATCCGGCGCAGCCGCAGCGCCAGCCGCTGCCGCGCGTCGACTTGCGTCTGCGTTATGTGCCGGTCGGCCCGGTCGCCGTGTTCGGCGCGAGCAATTTCCCGCTGGCGTTTTCGGTTGCCGGCGGCGATACGGCCTCTGCGCTGGCCGCCGGTTGTCCGGTGATCGTGAAGGCGCACTCGGCGCATCCGGGCACGTCGGCGCTGGTCGGACGCGCGGTGCAGAAAGCGGTGGCGGATTGCGGCTTGCCGGAAGGCACGTTCTCCCTGCTCTTCGATAGCGGCCGCGACATCGGCCAGGGTCTCGTCTCGGACCGCCGCATCAAGGCGGTCGGCTTCACCGGCTCGCGCGGCGGCGGCACGGCGCTGATGAAGCTCGCGGCAGCGCGTCGCGAACCGATTCCGGTCTACGCCGAAATGAGCAGCATCAACCCGGTCCTGCTGTTCCCGCACGCGCTGAAGAATCGCGGCGCGGCGATCGGCAAGGCGTTCGCCGGCTCGCTCGCGCTCGGCGCCGGCCAGTTCTGCACGAACCCGGGACTGGTGCTGGCTATCGACGGTCCGGACCTCGATGCGTTCATTGAAGCGACGGGCGCCGCGCTGAGCGAAATCCCGGCCGCCACGATGCTGACGCCCGGCATTCACAAGGCGTACGAATCGGCGGTCAACAAAACCGCGGAGCACGGCGAGGTGAAGACGCTCGCACGCGGCTGTCCGGCGAAAAGCGCGACGCAAGGACAGGCAGCATTGTTCTCGACCACGGCCGCCGCGTTCCGCGCCAATGCCGAATTGCAGGAAGAGATTTTCGGCGCGGCTTCGCTGATCGTGCGCTGCCCGGATCTGGCGACGATGCTCGCGTTGATCGAAGAGATGGAAGGCCAGTTGACAGCGGCGCTGCATATCGACGAAGCAGATTACGCCGATGCCCGCAGCTTCCTGCCGGCGCTCGAACGCCGCACCGGGCGCATTCTGGTGAACGGCTTCGGTACGGGCGTGGAAGTCGGACATGCGATGGTCCACGGCGGTCCGTTCCCGTCTACGGCGGATGGCCGGTCCACCTCGGTGGGGAGTCTCGCCATCGACCGTTTCCTGCGGCCGGTGAGCTATCAGGACATGCCCGAAGGCCTGCTGCCCGAAGCATTGAAAACCGCCAATCCGCTCGGTTTGAACCGCCGCCTGGACGGCAAGCTGCAGTTGTCGAAGTAAAGGCAGGCTACGCTTCGAGCCAGCAGTTCAGGCTGGCCTCGAAGCGCTCATCGCTCTCACCGGATGCTGCGCTTCGCGCAGCGGCCCGGCGCAGCAACATCGCCACGCCACGGTTGCGCCTCTTCGAAGCGCACCTCCCTTCCTGGCGGGCGCATGGCCTTATTGCGGATCGATCCCGAGCGGCTCTGCTCGAGCGTGTCGCGTCTGCAAAGCAAAAACAACCAATCCCATAGCGAAATAACGCCGCGCCACGCGCGAGGCGAAAGCCTCCGAAAACCTCTTTCGGAACGAGCTTCATCAGGTTCCCACGGACTGCGAAAACTTCTCGATAACCCGTCAGCCGTCGGTTGAAAAAGCGCGCATTTCACGCGTCCCGAGATGCAACCGCTTGAAGAACGAACCACAATCCCCGGCGGCGCGCATCGGCGGTGAGCCTTGCATTTTTAAGTACTCATGGGATCAGGCCAGCGCCGATAAACCCACCGCACTACAAATTTATTGCTGCACATGCATATCAGTGTAAACACCTGAAAATTTATTGGCCTCAGCCAATCCCTTTTTGACCCGGACGCCACACTTGCGGCGGCGCACCAAGCGCCGTATTCGGACAGAACCTAGTTTCCTGACGCCGAAACCGCCAGCCCGTTTTACCGTTTCTCCGCATGTTCCCTACCGCCTTGACCGATGGGACCGAAGCGGGCTTTAGAACGGCATCGTTTGCGTGCGGCACGGAGGCCGCGGGACGTGTTGACGGCGTCGCGCAGATGTCACATATTGGTTCCGGCTCCCCCGGCGCATGTCCAGCCTAGGGAGTCCGAACCATTTTCGTCATACGAGTAATTGATTCGTCTGATTAAACCGGACACGCAAGTGGAAAGGACAGCCCTTGTGTCCCGGGAGGTTTTTCGCATGGCCCGTCTCTTCTTCCCCTCAGCCGCCAGTACCGTGACCTGCAGGCGTTGCGGTAATTCCGTGTCGACCGACGCCGATACCTGCCCGCATTGCGGCGCGGATCATGGCGGGACGTTCGGCGCGAGAAAAACCGCGACGTTCGCCGCCGGTCTGCGCCTGCCGTTCGTTGCGCGGCGCGAAGCCGTGGGCACGCCGTCGCCTTACCCGAGCCTGCCTGAAGAGGCCGAGCTTGCCGGCACCGGCGAGCAGCGCTGGGACACTACGAAAACCATCACGCTCGGCGCTGTGATGCTGGCTCTGATTGCGGGCGGGGTAATCTATTCGCAGTACGGCGAAAACGATGCCACGCACCCAGAAACGCCGGCCGGTCACAGCGCGTACGGCGCCATCGACATGAAGCCCGCGCGCGACACGTCCGCGCCTGCTGCCGGGCAAGTCGCAAGACAAGCGCCGGTAACGGCGGCGCCTTCCACGGCCGCTCGTGATGCCCTCCCCGCCGATACCACGATCCACACCGTACCCGCGCTTCCCGGTACCGTCGACAATTTGCAGGCGGCGCGCGAAGCCATCGATCGCGGCGACCTGACGACGGCACGCCGCCGCTTCTCGAAGATTCCCGCAGCCCAGATGTACGCCGCGAACGTGCAGCGAACCCAGGCCGAACTAACGATCCTGGAGCGCACGCGCGACGGGCTGCTGCTGGCGGCCCACGGTTGCGAAGCGACGGGTTCATGGCTGTGCGTGCGTCAGAATGCGCGCGACGTACTGGCAATCGATGCCAGCAATGCGGAAGCGCAAGCGCTCGTGGAACATGCCATCACCCGCTCGGGCTGGCTCAACAAGCCTCCCGCGACGACGGCCCATGCAGCGCCACGGCCCAATGCGACAACGCCGCTCGCGAGCCCCACGGCGCCCGCGTTTGTAGCAGGTTCGCGCGCCGCTGCCGCCCCAGCGCCTGCGCCAACGCCGGCACCGGCACGCAGATCGGCCGCCGTGTCTGTCCCTGCGCCTGCTACGCATATGCGTCCCATCCCTGTCATGCCCGCCCCGGCACCCGCCGTGGTTGCTACGAAAACGGCACCGGTGGCGTCGGACGCGACGCGAGTCGATACGGGTTCACATGCGCCGCTCACGTCGTCGACCTATAACGCTGCGAACTCAGCGCCCGGGTTCGTACCGATGCCCGATGGACCCGCCGCAATGCCGAATACAGCGGCTCCTGCGGTCGCCCATGCGCCGACGCCGGCTGAACCGGCGCCCTCGCACGCGGCAGCGACGCAAGCCCCTGGCGATGCTTCCCAAACGCCCCTCGTCCGCTCACCTGCGCCGATTATCGAAGCCGCTCCCGTGCGCACGGTCGCCGTACCGCAGGGCGCCGCAGCCACCGGCACACAGGACCTGCCGGCGCCTCAGGCGAGCACCCGATCATCGTCGCCAACGGCCACCCGCACGCTAGCGTCAGGAGACAACGCAGCAAACGGCACTCAGCCGAAAGCACCGGCCTACAACGCCGCCGATACCGACGCCGAGGAGCGCGCGATCCTTGAGTCCGGCTGGAAGAAAAGCCCGTCGTCGAAGCCACGCTCGCCTTCGCAATAAAGAGGAGCACGCAAGGAGAACGCGGGGAGACTGCGGGGAGCACGCGCAAACAGGCAACCAGGAGACCTTGAGGAGACTGACGGCCGCACCCGGAGATGCAGGCCACCGTGATCCATCCGTGTAATGAAAGCTGGCCAACACACTAAAACGACTCACACGACA
The DNA here is from genome assembly GCA_963708695.1 of uncultured beta proteobacterium. Lineage (GTDB taxonomy): Bacteria > Pseudomonadota > Gammaproteobacteria > Burkholderiales > Burkholderiaceae > Caballeronia. Next base: position 429,250 of record CAVPTS010000004.1, on the reverse strand, counting down.
TCATGCGCAAGACTTTCTTCATGCTGTTCGCCCTCTTTGGGCTTGCTGGCCTCAATACGCAGGCACATGCGCAAGCGGATTACAAGATCGTCACCGGACCCGAACGCGGCACGTACATCCAGATAGGCGCGGACCTGGCGAAATGGGTAGCCGATCCGATCAACATGAGCCTCGACGTGCTTGCGTCGAAGGGCTCCGCCGAAAACGTGCAGCGAATGCGCTACGAACCGGGTGTGAAATTCGCGCTCGTGCAGTCAGACGTGTACCAGGCGTACCTCGACATGGCGAGCGCCGGCAACCCGGAAGCGGGCAAGATCATCCAGCCGCTGCGACTCATCATGCCGCTCTATAACGAAGAGATTTACTTCGTGGTGCGATCGGATTCGCCGCTTAATTACATCCACGAGATCAAGGACAAGAATATCAGCGTCGGGTTGATCGGCAGCGGCACCGCGCAATCGGCGACCACGCTTTACAAGCTGATGTTCAACCAGCCTATTCCTGAAGAAAATGCGCAGCATTACAGCAACGAAGACGCGCTCGCGAAGCTGATCGTGCGCAAACTCGATGTGGCGATCATCGTGGCGGGGCAGCCGGCCAAGCTGTTCCAGGATCTGAATACGGACCTGCTGGGCCAGATCAAGCTACTCAAGCTCGATCCTTCGGTACCTGAAACGGCGCGTGCGGAACAGACCTATTTCCCGGCCACGATCCGCACCACAAGTTATCCGAACTGGATCAAGGAAGATTCGCCGACGCTCACTGTGAAGGCATTTCTTGTGACCTACGACTACAACCTGCGCGGCACGGTCGGCATGATGTCGGAATTTGCCGACTCGCTCTGCACTCACTTCGACGATCTGCAAGCCAACGGCCATCCGAAATGGAAGCAGGTGAAGCTGGAGCTGCCTGCGCTCAGCCGCGGCTGGAGATACTATCCGCCGACAGAAAAACGCTTGCGGTCGTGCATTGCGAAGATGGCTGCAAACGGCAGCGGCGCAACGCCCGTGACGCAACGCGCGCCGAAGCGCTCATGCACCGATGCGGAAAAGGTGCTGATGTTGTGCGGCAACCAATGACATGAAAATGGTCCAGGCAGGCGCCTGGACCCGCCGTCTGCTTAGCCAACTACTTCGCCACAAGCTCCGCTTCTTGCGTTTGCGCCGCGCCGCCCACCGGCATGCTCGCCGCTACGTCGGTCACGCGCGGCTGCAGCAGCAGCGCAACCAGTCCGCTCCAGCCCGTTTGATGCGACGCTCCCACGCCGCGCCCGGTGTCGCCGTGGAAATACTCGTGGAACAGAACCAGGTCTTCCGAGCGCGGATCGGCCTGCAGTTGCGGGTACGCGTCCATCACCGGACGGCGGCCGTTCTTGTCCTTCAGGAACAGGCGCGTCAGGCGCCGGGCGAGTTCGTCGGCGATCTGGCTTAGCGAGAACTTCTCGCCCGATCCGGTTGGATACTCTACCCGGAAATCGTCGCCGTAATAGCGATGAAATTCATACAGCGATTCGATCAGCAAATAGTTGACCGGCATCCAGATCGGTCCGCGCCAGTTCGAATTGCCGCCGAACACGCGTGAATCCGATTCCGCCGGCAGATACTTCACGCCGAAGCGGTTGCCGTTGTGCTCCAGCACGAACGGGTTGTCCTGATGCACCCGCGACAATGCACGCACGCCGTAATCCGAGAGGAATTCGGTTTCGTCGAGCATGCGCTTGAGCAGCGCTTTCATGCGATGTCCGCGCAGCACGGAAAGCAGCAGGCTGTTGCCCTTGCCCGGCTCGTTCCAGCGCGACACGAGCTTCGCCAGATCCGGCCGGTGCTCGAGAAACCATATCAGGCGTTCCCTCAACCCAGGCAATTGGCCGTGCAGACGTTGTTCCAGCACATGGACCGCGAACAGCGGAATCAAGCCGACGATGGAACGCACGCGCATCGGCACGCTCGTCCCGTCGGGGAGTTGCAGCACGTCGTAGAAGAACTCGTCGCGCTCGTCCCAGAGACCGGTATCGCAGGTATCGCTGCTGCCCACTGCCTCGGCAATGTACAAGAAGTGCTCGAAGAACTTCACGCCGATATCGACGAACACGTGATTCGCGACCGCCAGTTCCAGCGCGATGCGCATCAGGTCGAGCGCGTACGCCGCCATCCATGCGGTGCCGTCTGCCTGGTCGATATGGCCGCCCGTGGGCAGCGGCGCCGAGCGGTCGAAGATCCCGACGTTGTCCAGCCCGAGGAAACCGCCCTGGAAGATATTGCGGCCGTCCGTGTCCTTGCGGTTCACCCACCACGAGAAATTCAGCAGCAGCTTGTGAAACACCAGTTCCAGGAAGTCGCGGTCCGTCTTGCCGGTAATCGCGCGATCGATTTCGTAGACGCGCCATGTGGCCCATGCGTGAACGGGCGGGTTGGCGTCGCCGAAAGCCCATTCGTAGGCCGGCAATTGCCCGTTCGGATGCTGGTAGCGGTCCTTCACCAGCAGCAGCAATTGACGCTTTGCAAACGCCGGGTCGATAAGCGCAAAAGCCGCCGCATGAAACGCGAGATCCCATGAGGCGTACCACGGGTATTCCCACTTGTCCGGCATCGAGACAATGTCCGCGTTGAACAAGTGCCGCCAGTCGGCGTCGCGGCCGCGCTTGCGGCCCTTCGGCGGCTTCGGCTGCAGCGGATCGCCGTCCATCCAGCGCGTGACATCGAAGTAGTAATACTGCTTCGACCACAACATGCCGGCGAGCGCCTGGCGCTGCACGAGCCGCTGATCGGCGTCGTTCATTTCATGTTGCAGGCCGGCATAAAAGGCATCGGCTTCCGCGATACGGCGCGCGAACAGTGCATCCAGGTCCAGCGGCTGGCGGTCGGTATCGGCATCCGATTCCGGGCGCCAGCGCATGAACACTACAGCGCGCGCGTGCGGCTCGATCTCCACATGCATATGCGCTGCGGCGCGCGTGCCGGTATCGCGTCGAATGGCCGTTTCGTCGCCATGCACGATGAAATCGTTGAAACCGTCCTTGAACGGTCCCGCGCCTTCGGAGTTGAACAGGCGCCTGACGTTGGTCTCGTTCTCGCAGAACAGCCAGTCGACGCTCGCGCCGCCGCGGGCTTCAGCGGTGACGACCATGGGCTCGTGGCCGTCGCAGCAGCCGAACACGCGGGTGCCTTTTGCATCGGTATGCAGGGTCAGCGACGGTTTCTTCGAAGGCATCCACGACCACGTGTTGCGCGCCCAGATCTGCGGCAGAAGGTCGAGCGAAGCGGCGTGTTCCCCACGGTTTTCGACCGTCACGCGCATCACGATATCTTCAGGCGTGTGCTTCGCGTATTCGACGTGGACATCGAAGTACGCGTCATCCTCGAACACGCCCGTGTCCAGTATTTCGTACTCCGCCTTGTCGGCGCCGCGACGGCCGTTTTCGGCGACGAGGTCATCGTACGGAAAGGCGGCATGCGGGTACTTGTAAAGCATGCGCATGTAGGAATGCGTCGGCGTGCCGTCGACGTAGAAGTACAGTTCCTTCACGTCCTCGCCGTGATTGCCCTGCGCATTCGTCAGGCCGAACAAGCGTTCCTTGAGGATCGCGTCACGGCCGTTCCACATCGCGAGCGAGACGCACCAGTTGAGCTTGTCGTCGCCAAAGCCGGCTATGCCGTCCTCGCCCCATCGGTATGCGCGGCTGCGCGCATGATCGTGCGGGAAGTAGTCCCAGGCGGTGCCGTTCTCGCTGTAATCCTCGCGCACCGTGCCCCATTGGCGCTCGCTGAGATACGGTCCCCAGCGTTGCCACCGCGAGCAGTCGATGGCATGCAGACGGGCTCCTTCGATGGTGTCGATCGACTTGGTGGCGCGCAGTGGCGGCATGGGGAATCCTTGACTGAAAACGTGACGGGAAGACCGATAATCTAGCGCGTTTGCGACGCGCGGGCATTAACCGGCACTGAGCAAACGATCGAGCCGCATGAGTTCGCCGAGGGACCACGCCTGGAATGGCGTCCCGCCCGGCGTATGCGGTGCGTCGCCGTCTGCGATTTCTGAAATATGATCCAGCCCCGCACGATGCAGATGGTCGTGCAGCGGTGTCAGGAAGCGCTCGCGCGCCTGCGCGCGTGCAGCAGGTTCGTTGCCATGAACGCGCAGCCACGCTTCGACGAACGGCCCAAGCAGCCACGGCCAGACGGTGCCCTGATGATAGGCGCCATCGCGCTCGAACGGCGCACCGGCATAGCGGCCTTTGTAAGCGGGATCGTTGGGCGACAAGGTGCGCATGCCGAGCGGCGTGAGCAGAAGCTGCTCGCATTGATCGACGATGGCGCGTGCGCCTGCATCGTTATCGATTAACGCAAACGGCAGCCCGCCCACCGCGAAAAGCTGGTTCGGCCGGATCGAATGATCGACTTCGCCAGACTCGTGACCTGCGTCGACTACGTCGTATAGCGCGCCGGTGTTGGGGTCGGTGAAACGTTGCTGGAAAGAGTTCGTTGCGCGAGCCGCCGGCTCCGTCCAGCGCGGATTCCATGCGGACGCTATGCGCAGCGCGTTGATCCACAGCGCCTGCACTTCAACCGGCTTGCCGATGCGCGGCGTCACCACCCAGTCGCCCACCTTCGCGTCCATCCACGTCAGCTGCACGCCCGGCACGCCGGCGCGCAGCAAGCCATCTTTCGGATCGGCGGCAATCTGAAAGCGCGTGCCGCGCGCATAACCGTCGAGAATGGCATCGACAGCTTGTTGCAAGCGGTCTTGCGTTGGTTGTTGAGCATGACCCGTTGCAAGATAGTCGTGGACGGCAATCACGAACCACAACGACGCATCGACCGAGTTGTATTCCGGCGCGCCGCTATCGGGGAAACGGTTCGGCAGCATGCCTTCCGAGATGGTGGCGGACCATTCGAGCAGGATCGATTCAGCGTCGCCGTGGCGCCCGGATGCGATCAGCAAGCCGCGCATCGCGATGAAGGTATCGCGGCCCCAGTCGGTGAACCACGGAAAGCCTGCCAGGATTGTGCTACCGCCGTTTCTCGCGACGATGTAGGCATCGGCGGAACGATGCAGCGCGGTCGGAAAAGCCGCACGGCGCGCCTGTTCGATGTCGGCCAAGCGCGTCGCGGTATCGATGGCGCTCGTGTCCGCGCCCTCGTTCGCGCTCAACACGAGCACCGCTTCCCCACGCGATAAATCGAAGGAAAAGACGCCGGGCGTGGCGAGGTCTTCATTGAAATCCAGGCCGCGTTCGCGCTCGGCCGTATAGCAGAAGTCGCGATACCAGTCGGGCGCGTGCGCATACGATCCGTTAGATGCCGCCACCACCGCCGGCACGTCGCCATAGGCTTGCCAGCAGACCTGATCGCCGGTGCTGGTGTAGTTGAAATTGAACGCCTGATTCTCGTGATGCAGCGCGTGATAATCGCGGCCGGACAGCAATGGCCGGACGTTCAGCGTGAACCCGCCGCCATCGAGCCGCCAGCGCAATACCGTCTGGCCGCTCTGCTTCGCGACGAATACTTCTGCGGTCAGGATCTGGTTATCGCCGACTTGAAAGCGCCATGTCGGCCACGGTTCGGTATTGAATGAGAGCAAATTTTCCGATGGATCCGGCCAGACCGAACCGTTGCCGTAACGCTGCATGCTGACCGGAATGCGCGTCCTCCCCGATCCATCCACCAGCCACGCTTCCACGCCGTTCACGAGCACCATGCGCCCCGCCGGCGGCTGCGTAGCCGTGAGCAGCAGCGCGTGATATCGGCGAGTCCGCTCGGTGCCCACGGTTCCCGATGCGAAGCCGCCTATGGCGTCAGCTTCGAGCCATTCGTCGTTGAGGCGCCCTGCACGCGCCGGATAATCGAGGCGGGTCATTTTTTCAGTTGCTGCCGGTATGCCCGAAGACCCTTGACTGCCTGTGCACGAACCTTGCTCTGCACGAGCGAGGTCCCGCCGAGCAACAAGCCTTTGAGCCCGAGCGCCTGACGGCTCCAGGACCAGAGACTGAAGTTGTCATGATGTTCGAAAATCAGGCCGTCGCGAATCGCGAAGCGCGAGTTGATGTGGTTGACCACCTTGCGGCCCGTTTGCGAGAAGCGATAGGTCGCAACCCAGTTCGCCGTCGCCGTCTGGCCGATCGACCTGATGTCGCTGAAGGTCAGCGAAAATTCAGTGGCGTGCGAGATCAGCATCCGCCACATATCGGCGGCTTCTGCGCCTCGCAGCACGCCGAAAACGGGGTCGCTGAACTGCACGTCGGGTGCGTAGCATGCGGCCATTGCTTCGGCGTCGGAGCGCTGAAAGGCTTCATAGAAACGCTGGATCAGCGCGGCGTTCGGGTCCGTCATCGGGTCCGTCATATTCGGTCTCTTCGGATGATTAGCTGACCGTGGCTGAAGGCTTTGATTTGGAAGCTTAAACCATGAACGAGGACACTGCGTGAATGATCAGGCCGACCGCACCGCCCACCAGCGTGCCGTTCACGCGGATGAACTGCAAGTCCCGGCCCACGCTCAGTTCCACGTCGCGCACGAGCGTGGCGTCGTCCCAGTTGCGCACGGTCGCGGCAATATGTTTCGCGATGCCGTCGCGCAGTTCCGGCGCGAGCGACTTGAGTGCGTCTCGCATGTGCTCGTTGATCGATTCGCGCAGCGCCGGGTCGCTGCCCAGCGCGGCCGCAAATGACGCCGATGCGCCAGTTACTTTTCTGTTTAGCGTCGAATCGGCTTGAGCGAGATCGCGGCGCAGCCAGTCCTTGAATTCGTCCCACAGGCCGTTCACATAGGAGCGCAGTTCCGGGCGTTCGAGCCATTCGCGTTTGTGCTGGTCGATGCGGTCGCGGAACGCCGGATCGGACTGCAGGCGCTCGATAAACCCCGCCACCGTCCTGTCGAAAGCCTGACGGCGTTCGTGTTCCGGGTTCTCGCTGATATCGTGCAGCCACTTGTTTGCGCCGCGCACCAGGCCGCCCGCGAACTTGTTGCCGAGATCTTCGGCGCTCAGGCCCACGAAACCGAGCATGCCGATCAGCTTCGGATATTCCTCGCCGGCCACTTCAACGATCTTCACCGCCAGAAGCTCCTGCACTTCCTCGCGGTCCAGCCACTGCGCGAGTTCGCGCAAGCCTTCGTCCAGCAGCAGTTGATGGCGCCGGTCCACTGTCAGCGTGGACAGCAAGCCGCCGATCGCGCCGGCCAGATCGAATTGTTCGGCGCGGCGGCGCAGCGCTTCGTGGAGCATGGATTTGACGCGTTCATCGTCGATGAATTCCAGCATCTGGCTTGCCGCCGCGACCGCTTTCGCGCCCAGCAGCGCCGCGTTCGCCGGCTCCGCAAGCCACAACGCCAGACGGCCGGCCGGGTCGAAGGCGTTCACGCGGGCGACCAGCGCGTCCGTGCCGAGGAACTTGTCGCGGACGAATTCCGCGAGGTTATCGGCGACGCGCGCCTTGTTCGCCGGCAGGATGGCCGTGTGCGGGATCGGCAGCCCGAGGGGATGGCGGAACAGCGCGACGACCGCGAACCAGTCGGCCAGCGCGCCGACCATGGCGGCTTCAGCGAAGGCCGAGACCCACGCCCAGGCGCCGGCGTCGTGCTGGCTCTTGGCGAGCAGGAACAGTGCCGCTGCCGCGACCAGCAAGCCGGCGGCGAACCATTTCATCTTCTTCAGTGCGAGTGCTTTGTCCTGCGTTGCCATCGTGGTCCGGAGCTTTTCTTTAGTGGAATAAGGCCGCCAGCATACCAGTGACACGTGGAGCGAGTGAATGTGGGAAAGGGTTTGGGGCGGTTGCGGTGGTTGAGGTTCAGAGCCCGTTGCGTTGAAGTTGCTGCAGTGCAGCCATGGCGGTATTGGCGGATTCGATGGGCACGAAGATGTGATCGTGATAAGCGCCGGCGACGACATTGCAACTCACGTTCGCCTTGCCAAGCGCCGTGGCGAATGCCGCCGTCAAGCCGACGGCCTGCAGGTCGGAGTGAACGGTCAGCGTGATCCAGGCGGCGCGGAAAAACGGTTTGATATTCGCCCGCAAGGCCTCACCCTCCTCCACGATGACCGTCAGGCCTTCACGTTCGCGGAACGTTGCGAGGGGTGTGATGGCGCTTAGGTCGGTGGAAAAAGGCACGCTTGCGTAGACGTAGACGCCGGGCTGAAGTTCGGGCGACATCGAGGCGAGCAGCGTGTTGAGGTCGGTGATCGGGTTGGTCATGGTCTGGATTTTCTGCGGATTTTTAAACGCGAACCCGATCCCAACAATCTCAAACGGGACCGGGTCAACGTGGTTTTATTGGGGAAAATTCCTTCCCGATAAAAATTACTGCACCGCCTCAGCCGCGACCGTGCCGCGTTCCAGCACGGGACGCAGCGCCGCGCCCGTGTGGCTGCGCGGATTCTTCGATAGCGAGTCAGGATCGGTCGCGGCCACAATCGCGCCGCCTTCCGTCCCGCCTTCCGGCCCGAGATCGATTACCCAATCGGCTTCCGCGATCACGTCCAGATCGTGCTCGATCACCACCACCGAATGGCCGCCGTCCACCAGCCGATGCAGCACGCGAATCAGCTTGGCGACGTCCGCCATGTGCAAGCCGACCGTCGGCTCGTCGAGGACGTACAACGTATGCGGCACCTTCTGCCCGCGCCGGCCGATGTCATCGCGAACCTTCGACAACTCCGTCACGAGCTTGATCCGCTGCGCCTCGCCGCCGGAAAGTGTCGGCGACGGCTGGCCGAGCGTCAGATAACCCAGCCCCACATCCTTCATGAGTTGCAGCGGATGCGAGATGCTGGTCATCGCGGAGAAGAACTCGACGGCCTCGTCAATCTCCATAGTCAGCACTTCGCCGATGTTCTTGCCGCGCCATGTCACCGCCAGCGTTTCCGGGTTGAAGCGCTGGCCGTGACAGACATCGCACGGCACTTTTACATCGGGCAGGAAACTCATGGCGATGGTGCGCACGCCCTGGCCTTCGCACGCGGGGCAGCGGCCGTCGCCGGTGTTGAACGAGAAGCGCGATGGCGTATAACCGCGCGCGCGGGCTTCGAGGGTATCGGCGAACAGCTTGCGGATGGTGTCCCACATGCCGATATACGTCGCCGGGCACGAACGCGGCGTCTTGCCGATCGGTGTCTGATCGACTTCCAGCACGCGGTCGATAGTCTCGAACCCGGTCACCTCCGTGCAGCCCTGCCAGCGATGCGTCACGTCGAACTTTGCACGCGGCGCCTCGCGTGACAGCACGCTCGAACGGTTGCGTGCAGGCATATCGGCTTGCGCGGTCTTGCGTGCGCGGCGCGTAGCCGGCGACGATAAAACCGAGCGGCCGACCGCATCGAGCAGATTGGTCATCAGCACGTCGCGGGCGAGCGTGGACTTGCCGGAACCGCTCACGCCCGTAATGGCAATCAGGCGTCCCAGCGGCATGCTGGCGGTAACGTTGCGCAGGTTGTGCAGCGTCGCGCCATGCACCGTGAGCCAGTTTTCGGGCGTCGCGGCGCGCTTCGCCGTCGCGGTTTTGACGTCGCGACGAGCTTGCAGCGGATGCTGGATCGGGTTCGCCAGATACTGGCCGGTTAGCGAATCCGGTTGCGCCGCGAGATCAGCCACGCCGCCTTGCGCCACCACCGTACCGCCGCGTTTGCCCGCACCCGGGCCGATATCGATAATGTGATCCGCGCGGCGAATCGTGTCTTCGTCGTGTTCCACCACAACCAGCGTGTTGCCCTTGTCGCCGAGTTTCTTTAGCGCGTCGAGCAGGATCTTGTTGTCGCGCGGATGCAAGCCGATAGTCGGTTCATCCAGCACGTAACACACGCCCTGCAAGTTGCTGCCAAGTTGCGCGGCAAGGCGAATGCGCTGCGCTTCGCCGCCCGAGAGCGTGGGCGCAGCGCGGTCCAGACTCAGGTAGCCAAGGCCGACTTCTTCAAGGAAGAGCAAGCGGCCTTCAATTTCACTGACCACGTCGCGGGCGATATCGGCGTCGCGGCCCTTGAGTTTCAGCTTGTTGATCCAGCCGCGCGTTGCGTTCACCGTCCAGCGGCCGACTTCGGTGATCGGCTGGTCGCCGAACGTCACCGCTCGCGCAACTTCGTTCAAACGTGTGCCTTCACAATCCGGGCATGGCTGATCGCCGACGTCATCCGGTTCCTGCTGCGCCGATGGAATCGTCTGCTCGCGGCCGCGGCCGTCGTCGGATATCACGGTGTCGTCGTAGACTTCGCGTTGTTCACGCGTCAGCGTGACGCCGGTGCCCACGCAGGTATTGCACCAGCCATGTTTACTGTTGTACGAAAACATGCGCGGATCGAGTTCGGGGTAGCTCGTGCCGCAGACCGGGCACGCGCGCTTGGTCGAGAACACCCGGATCTCGCCGACGTGCTTCGTCCCGTTCTTGCCGCCGTTCAGCGCGCCGTGCAGGTCGTCGAGCGGCGCGAGGAGGTGCATCACGCCCTTGCCGAGTTCGAGCGTCTCCAGAAGCATCGCTTTCAACGTGGCTTCGTCGTTCGGGCTGACAATCAGATCGCCGACCGGCAACTCGATGGTGTGCTCCTTGAAGCGGTCGATCTTCGGCCACGGATCGACCGAAAGGAACTCGCCGTCCACGCGCAAATGCGTATGGCCGCGTGTTTTTGCCCACTTCGCGAGGTCCGTGTAAATGCCCTTTCGGTTCACCACGAGCGGCGCGAGCAAGCCGATATGCTGGCCTTTGAAATCCCGCATGATCTGCGCGACGATCGATTCCGGTCGCTGTGCCGCGACAGGCGCGCCGTCGTGGATGCAATGCTGGATGCCGAGCTTCACATAGAGAAGCCGCAGGAAGTGCCAGACTTCGGACGTTGTCGCGACCGTGCTTTTGCGTCCGCCACGCGACAACCGCTGTTCGATGGCGACAGTCGGCGGAATGCCATAGACGGCATCCACTTCAGGGCGTCCTGCCGGCTGCACGATGGAGCGCGCATACGCATTCAACGATTCCAGATAGCGCCGCTGTCCTTCGTGGAAGAGTATGTCGAAGGCGAGCGTCGATTTGCCCGATCCCGATACGCCCGTAATCACATTGAACTTGCCGTGCGGAATATCGACGTCGAGCGACTTGAGGTTGTGCTCGCGTGCGTTGACAATACGCACCACGTCCTCGCCTTGCAGCGCACGCCGCGCTGCCGCGACTTCGGCGGCGAGTTGCAACGGTACGCCTGCTGCACGCTTCTGCGCCGCGCCGGGCGCCATTGCTTCTTCGTAGTCGAGCAGTGCTCGACCGGTATGCGACTGTTCGCATGCCGAAACATCATCCGGCGTGCCCACGCAGACGACCAGTCCGCCTGCGTCGCCGCCTTCCGGACCGAGATCGATGATCCAGTCTGCCGCGCGGATCACGTCGAGGTTATGCTCGATCACAATCAGCGAATGGCCGCGTTCCAGCAGGCGTCGCAAAGCCTGCATCAGCTTGGCGATATCGTCGAAATGAAGACCGGTCGTGGGTTCGTCGAACATGAACAGGCGGCCTGGTTTATTGCCGCTTGCCTGCGCCGTTTCCGCCAGGAATCCCGCCAGCTTCAGACGCTGTGCTTCGCCGCCGGAGAGTGTCGGAACGGGCTGCCCAAGCTTTACGTACTCCAAGCCCACGTCAACGATAGGCTGCAACACCCGCAGCACTTCCTTGTCCTTGGCAAAGCACGCAACGGCTTCGCTTACGGTCAGATCGAGCACATCGGCCACGCTGAGCGACTTGCCGTCACGCTCAATTTGCACATCCAGAATTTCCGCCCGATATCGCCGTCCATCGCAATCCGGGCAGCGCAAATAGACGTCGCTCAGGAACTGCATTTCGACGTGTTCAAAACCCGAACCGCCGCAAGTCGGGCAACGGCCATCGCCGGAATTAAAGCTGAACATGCCCGCGCTATAACCGCGTTGCGCCGCAAGCGGCGCCTTGGCAAACAGCTTGCGGATCTCATCGAACGCGCCCACGTAGCTCGCCGGATTCGAGCGCGCCGTGCGTCCGATAGGCGATTGATCGACGAAGATCACTTCGCTCAACGCGTCCGCGCCCTTCAGCGCGCGGAATGCGCCCGGCGACTCCGTTGCTTTACCGAAATGACGTTGCAACGCCGGAGCGAGCACGTCCTGAATCAGCGTCGATTTTCCCGATCCCGATACACCCGTCACGCACACCAGACGCTGCAGCGGAATCTCGACCGTGACATCGCGCAGATTGTGTTCGGTCGCGCCTTCGAGCACGAGCCGAGGTGTCTTTGCATCGACCGCGCGGCGTTGCCAGTTCGATGCATGCGCCACGTGCTTGCGGCCACCGAGGTACGCGCCGGTCAGCGTATCGCTATGCTCGATCTCGCTCGGCGGCCCGTCATAGACAATCTGGCCGCCGCGTTCGCCGGGTCCCGGACCCATATCGATAAGACGATCCGCCGCGAGCATCACCGATGGATCGTGTTCCACCACCACCAGCGTATTGCCCGCGTCGCGCAGCCGATGCATGGCTTCCACAATGCGGTTCAGGTCGCGCGGATGCAAACCGATACTCGGTTCATCGAGTACGAACAGCGTGTTCACGAGCGACGTGCCAAGCGCCGTCGTCAAGTTGATCCGCTGCACTTCGCCGCCGGAAAGCGTGCGGCTCTGGCGATCCAGCGTGAGGTAACCGAGACCGACATCGCAGAGGTATTTCAGGCGCGTGCGGACTTCGTTGTGCAGCAGCTTGAGCGCGTCGTCGAGCAGCGTGCTCGGCAGGGTCAGCGAGTCGAAGAAGCGGCGGATACGGTCGATCGGCATCAGCATCAGGTCGTGCAGCGTCAGGCCAGGCAGCGCTTCGAGTTGCCCACGCGTCCAGTCGACGCCCGCAGGCAGGAAGCGCGCGGCGGGCTTCAACACCGCGTCCGCTTGTTCCTTCGTGCCCAGACGCCACAGCAGCGCTTCGGTCTTGAGGCGCGCGCCCTCGCACGTCGGACATTTCGTGTAGCTGCGATATTTCGACAGCAGCACGCGGATGTGCATCTTGTACGCCTTCGATTCGAGGTAATCGAAAAAACGCTGCACGCCGTACCACTGGTTTTGCCACTTCCCGGACCAGTCCGGCGAACCGCCGATCACCCAGTCGCGTTCCTTTTGCGTGAGCTCGCTCCAGGGCACGCCTAGCCGGATGCCCGCTTTCGCGCCGTAGCGCAGCAGGTCGTCCTGATTCTCTTTCCATGCGGGCGTTTGCAGCGTCTTGACCGCGCCGCCGCGCAACGTCTTGCGTTCGTCGGGAATCACAAGGCCGAGATCCACGCCGATCACCCGGCCGAATCCGCGGCACGTTTCGCACGCGCCATAGGCCGAGTTGAACGAGAACAATGCGGGTTGCGGATCGGCGTAGCGGATGTCGCTTTCCGGACTATGCAGGCCGGTGGAGAAGCGCCATGTCGGCACGTCAGCGGGCTTGTCGGCATCGTCCGCGCCCGATTCCGGCAGCACGTAGACATTCACCCGCCCCGTGCCGCGCAGCAATGCGCCTTCGATAGCTTCCAGCGCACGCGAGCGTTCCGTGTTCTGCAAGCGGAACCGGTCCGCGACCACGTCGAGCATTTGCCGGCCGTTCACATGGCGCTTTGCTTGCACGCGCGTGTAGCCGCTTGCCGAAAGCCACTGCGCGACTTCCTCGTCGCTGGCGGAGTCGGGCAGTTCGACGGGGAACGTGATCGCAATACGCGGATCGTTCGCCTTCGTGCGTTCGAGCAGTTCCACGTAGATGGTCTCCGGCGTGTCGTGCCGGACCTGATGCGAGGTTTTTTTATCGAAGAGCTCGGCGGCGCGTGCGTAGAACAGTTTCAGGTGATCGTTCAGCTCGGTCATCGTGCCGACGGTCGAGCGCGAACTGCGCACCGGATTCGTCTGGTCGATGGCGATGGCCGGCGGCACGCCGTCCACGCGATCCACTTGCGGGCGGTCCATCCGGTCCAGGAATTGCCGTGCGTAGGCGCTGAAAGTTTCGACGTAGCGGCGCTGGCCTTCGGCGTAGAGCGTGTCGAACACGAGGCTCGATTTCCCTGAGCCCGAGGGACCGGTCACCACGGTCATCTGGCCGGTGTGCAGGTCCAGGTCGATGTTCTTGAGATTGTGCTGGCGAGCGCCGCGAATGCGGATTGCGTTGTTGGATGCCAATTTTTCCTAACCGGTTCAATGAGTTAGATCGATTCGTCGGGGGCGCTTTTGCAAGCGTGTGGTTTTGCTTGCAAGCCGATGTTCGGGGCGCGTTGGGCGATAACGGTCGATGAATTCGATACTGTACACCCGTACAGTATTTTTCGTTCGCACTCGGGGTTCTTTGGGGCGTGCTGCCGGTGGTGGTCGGAGTCGGCGCCGGGTTGCTGCTGCTGACGTTCCCGCGGGTTCAATGTTGGCTATATTTTTTATCACTATTAGCCACTGTGCGTGGCGGCACTTCATTTCTTTGTCCAACGGCGACAAAGAAACGAAGCAAAGAAAACGCCTCCCCACAATCTGTTTTAAGTGTCCCCAGCGTGCAGACCACTGCTTTTGGTTCCCACGTAGCACGGTGCTCGCAAAACCACGGACACTTGAAACCCTCCTTCTCGCGAATCCTTACATCCCCACGCTTCGCCACCAGTGCTCTCGGGCAAGATCAATGCGCCAATAGATCGGTACGGACTCGCCCTTCGTTAGGGTTCACTGAGACTAATCGGTGCGCCGTGATTTCGGGCTCGGGAGTTCGCGTTTCGCGCTTGGTACCGGAGGGTTCCACTATTTTTCAGACATACGGTGCGCAAATGTGTAGCGCGCTACGCGCGCCCCTCGCCTAAATGGTCACGCGGATCGCGCAGTCCATCAACCCGTAAAGACGCGTGAGGCCGTAATGGTCTGTGGGCCATCGTCCTTGCCCGAGAGCACTGGTGGCGAAGCGTGGGGATGTAAGGATTCGCGAGAAGGAGGGGTTCAAGTGTCCGTGGTTTTGCGAGCACCGTGCTACGCGGGAACCAAAAGCAGTGGTCTGCACGCTAGGGACACTTAATATAGATTGTGGGAAGGCGTTTTCTTTGCTTCGTTTCTTTGTCGCCGTTGGACAAAGAAATGAAGTCCCGCCACGGACAGTGGCTAATAGTGATAAAAAATTTAGCCAACATATAACCCGCGCTAACGTGAGCAGCAGCAACCCGGCACCGACCCCGACCACCACCGGCAGCACACCCGAAAGAACCCCGAGTGCGAACGAAAATAACCTGGCTAATAGTGATAAAAAATTTAGCCAACATACAAGCCGCGCTAACGTACGCAGCAGCAACCCAGCACCGCCCCAGCACCGCCCCGCCGACAGGCCGCCCGCGCCCCCCTCAAAAATCCCGCGTGCGAACGCAAATCCCTCGTTATATATTCTGCTGCTCAGCAGCCAAAAAAAGAACCCTGCCGATGATTAACAACCCCATACCCACAACAGCCGTCCCCCAATCCGTATCCGTGCCGGTATCAAGAAGCGCGATCTTCATCGTCGCCACCCTCGCCGGCGAGGCAAACACCCACGACACTGTGCGCGCATGGTGCGCCGACGTCGCCGCGCTCGTCCGCGCCGTGGGCATGCGCAATCCCGCCGGCGGCTTGTCGTGCGTATGCGGCTTCGGCTCCAACGCCTGGGATGCCCTCTTCGGCGATCCACGTCCCGCCGCCCTCCACCCGTTCCGCGAATTCGGCTCAGGCGAACGGCTCGCCATCGCAACACCGGGCGATATCCTCCTGCATATCCGCGCCGACCAGATGGACCTGTGCTTCGAACTGGCCACACATCTGATGGGCCGGCTCGGCAACGCAGTGACCACCGTCGATGAAGTGCACGGCTTTCGCTACTTCGATCAACGCAGCATGGTCGGCTTCGTCGACGGCACCGAAAATCCAAGCGGTAGCGAGGCCGTCACTTTTACCGTGATAGGAGACGAAGATGCGGAGTTCGCCGGCGGAAGCTATGTCGTCGTACAAAAGTATCTGCACGACATGACGGGCTGGAATGCGCTGCCGGTCGAAGCGCAGGAACGCATCATCGGACGTACGAAACTCTCGGATATCGAACTCGACGACGCAGTGAAACCGACGTCGTCACACAGCTCCCTCACGACGCTCGACGAGAACGGCGAGGAAGTCAAAATCCTTCGCGACAACATGCCCTTCGGCCGGCCCGGGTCCGGCGAGTTCGGCACGTATTTCATCGGCTATGCCCGCTCGCCGGCGCCCATCGAACAGATGATGGAAAACATGTTCGTCGGCCGCCCGCCCGGCAACTACGACCGTCTGCTCGACTTCAGCCGCGCGGTGACAGGTGGCCTGTTTTTTGTCCCCTCCGAAGCATTGCTCGAAGCGCTGGCGGATCGTCATCCGGCCGGCGTCGTGAATGTTGCAGATACAAATACAGATCAACCCGAACCCCTACCGCCTGCCGAGCGCGCCAGCGATGGATCGCTGAACATCGGCTCTCTCAAAGGAGCACCCCAATATGAATAACCTGCATCGCGAGTTAGCCCCCATCTCCGCCGCAGCCTGGTCGCAGATCGAGGAAGAGGTCGCGCGGACGTTCAAGCGCTCCGTTGCCGGGCGCCGCGTGGTCGATCTCAAAGGGCCGGGTGGCGCGGACTTGTCCGCCGTGGGTACGGGGCACCAGACGGCGATCGCAGCGCCTCAGGAAGGCCTCAGCGTGCGCCAGCGAGACGTCAAGGCGCTGGTCGAACTGCGCGTACCCTTCGAGTTGAAGCGCGACGCGATTGACGATGTCGAACGCGGGGCGAACGACTCCGACTGGCAGCCGGCGAAAGATGCGGCCCAACAGTTGGCCTACGCCGAAGACCGGGCAATCTTCGACGGCTACAAGGCGGCGAACATCGTCGGGATCCGGGAAGGCACGTCGAACCCCACGCTGACAATGCCGGCTGAAATCAACCACTACCCGGAGGTGATCGCGAAGGCGCTCGAGCAGTTGCGTCTTGCCGGCGTCGATGGCCCCTACTCCGTGCTGCTCGGCGCCGACGCCTACACCACCCTGAGCGAGGCGAGCGATCAGGGTTACCCGGTGCTCGAGCACATCAAGCGGCTCGTGAACGGTGAGATCATCTGGGCTCCCGCTATCGATGGCGGCAGCGTGCTCTCCACCCGTGGGGGCGACTTCGATCTGCATATCGGGCAGGACCTGTCCATCGGCTATCTGAGCCACACGGACACCGCGGTCCGCTTGTATTTGCAGGAAACGCTGACGTTCCTGTTGTTGACCACCGAGGCATCGGTGGCCGTGCTCCCCGCATAGTCGCGCGACGGGCATTTCAAACACGATGGCAGCGAAGGGCGCGACGATTCTGCGCGCCCCTTGCACATACGTAGCTCGCGGAACCTGAAGCCAATCCGCGCGTGTTCAGGATGTCTGATTGGCCCGCGAGGACCCGACTGTGCTTCGTCCAGTCAGGAATTTCCCCAGCAGGATCGTGGGTCTTTCGACCACGAAATGCGTCGCCGCCGCGACCGGAATCACCAGCACTGCCGCCGTCATGATGGCGCGCCATAGCGAATCCGGAGACGGCATCAGATGGACAACCGCAAGAAGCACAACGGTATGCGTGAGATACAGGCTATAGGAAATGGTGCCCAAGAACACGATGGGCCGTGCCGCCAACGCCAGCGCGAAACGCTTCGATACTATCGCTGTGCAGACGATGCCTGCCGCGCCCGCAACGACGCACCAGTCGAAAACATACTGCCCGATAGCGCCCGACGAGACCGACATCACCGACCGGGACAAAAAGTAGAGCGCTACCGAACCGGCAAGAACCGCCGCTGCGCGGTCGCGCTTAGCAAGCCATCGCCGCCAGCGTGCCCGATGCACCGCCAGCGTCGCGCCAACGATGAAAATGCCCAGGTAGTGCCCCGTCATCGCCCAGTCGCCGATGAAGTTTGCGCTGCTGGCGTCGCGGCCCTCCGCGAGGACGAGCGCAAAAGACGCCATGGATATGAGCAGTGCCGCCGTGAGGCAAAGGCGAGCGGTCGTGCGGGCTACCCAATACGCCACGAACGGCAAGATCAGCGATATCCGCATCTCGTAGATAAGTGACCAGATAACCGGAATTACGCGATTCGCCCGATATTGTCCGATGAATAAAATATGGTCTCGTATATCCGCTACGGATAATTGACCCGTCCAGATATCGTTAAACCATGATCCGGCCCAATCCACCGGTTCTATACTCATCATATTAATGACGGAAAAAGCGGCAAGCAACACAACGAGATATGGAAGATATATCCGGCAAAGCCGCTTAATAAAATAATCCCGGTAAGGAATCCTCCGGTTCGACGTCAACTGAAGGGTCAGCACAAAGCCGCTTAGTATGAAGAATAGAATAACCGCTTCGTGCCCCAGCGCCAGCAACCGCAAGGGTGACTTGGGTATCCACCCAAGCGGGCCGACCAGTACGAAATGGTTGATTACGACCATCAGGGCGGCAATGCCGCGCAAGGCGTCCAATTGCTGATAATACGGGCCGCGTGAATGACTCGCTTGATTCATCCGATAAATACCTCTCAGTGGAGTATTGGGCGAGTGATGCAGTGCTCACGCCCTACGCTCCACGAAATTAATCTATCGGTAAAGGATTCTTTAAACAGGCATAACAAAAACTCGACGTGTCCTGTAATACTTTCTAATACTTTTTTATTTGGCTACGGCGAATTCATCGCCTATTTGCCATTTCAGGTGCAGCTCATAAGTCACAAGCCGCCGCCGACTCGCCAACGGCCTCGATCCGGTTCGCGGGCATGCCGGCGACAGTCATCGTTCCCCGGTTTTTTCGCCAGTAAGCGGGCGGCGTGCCAAATTCCCGCTTGAACGCCCGGTTGAACGCCGCTTCCGATTCGTAGCCGACGTGCTCCGCTACCGCGGCGAGCGACTCGTTGCCGCTCATGAGTTCCTGCGCCGCGATCTGCAGTCGCCACCGCGCCAGATACTGCATGGGCGGCTGTCCGAGCAAATCGGTGAATCGTTGCGCCAGCGCCGAACGCGACAAGCCGACTTTTCGCGCGAGTTCATCGACGGTCCAGGAATGCGCCGGCTGAGCGTGGAGCATGGATAACGCACGGCCGATGAACCGGTCGCGCACGCCCGCAAGCCACCCCTTCCGATCGGCCGGCAAGGTATCGATACACCGGCGCACCGCCTCAACAAACAGCAGTTCGGAAAGTCGAGCCAGGACGATCGCGCTGCCGGCCCGCCACTCCCCTGCCTCGGCGGCCGCGAACTTCAGTGACGATTCGAGCCATGCAGAGTGCGGGTCGTTGCGCATGTCGACCTTGAAGATCTGCGGCAGTGCGGAAAGCAATGGATTGTTCAGTGTGTCGTCGCAGGCAAGAAAGCCGCAGATGAGACGCGTGCGCGTTCCACCGCCGCCATAAGCAAGCCTCATTACCTGGCCGGGCGCTGTCTCCAGCTGGCTGGCAAGCAATGGCGCTGCCGACGCGGGAGAAATCTCGAGATCACTGCCAAGAACGTGCGCTTCTCCTTGGGGCACGACCAGCAGTTCGCCCGCATTGAGATAAATGGCAGAGCGGGGGTTCCCGGCGAGTTGTGCGCAGCAGCGCCCCTCGGTGATCAGATGGTAGGACACGACCCGTTCGGAACGCGGGAGAAAGGCCGTATAGAGAGCCTGCTGCCCCTGGCCAAATACGCACCACGGCTCCGTGAACTCTCCATTAAGGTAGACCGCGCCGCTCAAG
Organism: uncultured beta proteobacterium; assembly: GCA_963708695.1. Lineage (GTDB taxonomy): Bacteria > Pseudomonadota > Gammaproteobacteria > Burkholderiales > Burkholderiaceae > Caballeronia. The sequence continues at coordinate 409,527 of CAVPTS010000004.1, read as the reverse complement.
CGCACAGCGCGAAGCACATCAGAAACGGCATCCATGAAAAGCGCCTGTGGAATTCGGCGTCTCGCACAAGAAATCTGGACGCCTGATCATTCATCAAATCGACTAATGCGGAAATACTAGCATCCACGCAACCGGGCATCAACACGCGAACAGAGGGCTTCCCCGTTCGTCGGGTGCTGCGGAGTGCGTATGTGAAGGCCGTGATCTGAGAGAAATGAGATCAAACCAACGAGTGCAACCAAGTAAATAATCACTAAGGAAATGCATCATGAATCGCGAAAAAACTTATCAGGGAAGCTGCTTTTGCGGCACGGTTCAGTTCAGCGTTACCGGCGAGCCGGCCGGCATGGGCTATTGCCATTGCGAGTCTTGCCGACGCTGGTCGGCAGGGCCCGTCAACGCCTTCACGCTATGGAAGCCCGAGGCGGTACAGGTCACGCACGGCGCCGACAACATAGGCACTTACAACAAGACGACAAACAGCTATCGCAAATGGTGCAAGACATGCGGCGGCCACATCTTCACCGAGCATCCGGGCATGGGTCTCATCGACGTGTATGCAGCGGTGATTGAAGACTTCCCGTATGAAGCCGGCGTTCACGTCAACTATCAGGAAACCAGGCTGAGAATAAAGGACGGCTTGCCGAAGATGCAGGACTTCCCGGCAGAATTGGGCGGCTCGGGCGTCATGTTGGCGGAATAAGTTGGCGGAATCAGCCGGCCTTAACCACGAAAAAGCTATCGCGTTGCTGCATCGAACCCAGATCCACATTCATATGATTAGGAGTACAGGCATGCCAGCAGACACATCCCCTTCCTCCCCGGCCATTGATCTCGCCGCCGTCAAGACGCGCCAGCAAGCCGCCTGGTCCACCGGCGACTATGCAGTCGTGGGCACCACGCTGCAGATTGTTGGCGAAAATCTGTGCGAGGCGCTCGACTTGCGTTCAGGCAGCCGCGTGCTCGACGTCGCCGCCGGCAACGGCAATGCCACGCTTGCCGCCGCGCGCCGCTGGTGCGACGTGACCTCGACCGACTATGTGTCGTCGCTGCTCGAGTCCGGGCGGGCACGCGCGTAAGCCGAGCACCACCCCGTCCAGTTTCAGGAAGCCGATGCTGAAAACCTGCCCTTCCCCGATGCATCGTTCGACGTGGTGTTGTCCACCTTTGGCGTGATGTTCACTGCGAACCAGGACAAGGCCGCGAGTGAACTCGCGCGCGTCTGCAAGCCGGGCGGCAAGATCGGCATGGCGAACTGGACACCGGAGAGTTTCATCGGACAAGTGTTCAAGACGATCGGCAAGTATGTTCCGCCTGCGCCTGGCGTGAAATCGCCGGCGCTGTGGGGCACGAAGGCAAGGCTCGACGAGTTGTTCGCCGGGACTGCGCGGGAGATCCATGTGAGCAGCCGCGAGTTCATGTTCCGCTATCGATCGCCCGGTCATTGGCTTGAGGTATTCCGCACTTACTACGGCCCGATGAACAAGACCTTCGGCGCGCTCGATGCCGATAAGCAGGCAGCATTTACGCAAGACTTGCTGGCGCTTATGGGGAGCCGCAACCGTTCGGGCGATGGTACTCTGGTGCTCCCGAGCGAGTATTTGGAAATCGTGATTGAGCGGAAGTGAAAATAGAGGGGGATTTTCGTTCGCACCGGTTCGGGTTCGCTCGCGCCGGCGGACGGGGACCTCGCTCGCGCCGGTGGACGGTTTGGGGGCTTCGACTGGTCGCGGTTGGACAGGCTTGATGCTGGGTCGGTCCTGCTTGCGTTAGCGCGGGTTATACGTGGGCTATATTTTTTATCGCTATTAGCCAGGGTATTTCGTTCGCACTCGGGGTTTAGGTTGGCGCGCTACCGGCGGTGGTCAAGGGTCAGTGCTGGGTTGTTGCTGCTTCCGTTAGCGCGGGTTATATGTGAGCTCATTTTTTTATCACTATTAGCCACTGTGCGTGGCGGCAGGTTATTTGCGTTCGCACTCGGGGGTTCTTTTGGGGGCGGGCTACCGGCGGTGGTCGGGGTTAATGCTGGGTTGTTGCTGCGTACGTTAGCGCGGGTTGAATGTTGGCTATATTTTTTATCACTATTAGCCACTGTGCGTGGCGGCACTTCATTTCTTTGTCCAACGGCGACAAAGAAACGAAGCAAAGAAAACGCCTTCCAACAAGCTGTATTAAGTGTCCCCAGCGTGCAGACCACTGCTTTTGGTTCCCCCGTAGAACGGTGCTCGCAAAACCACGGACACTTGAAACCCTCCTTCTCGCGAATCCCTACATCCCCACGCTTCGCCACCAGTGCTCTCGGGCAAGATCGATGCGCCCACGGGCCGGTTTGGCCTCTGTTCGGCTTCAGTCCGGCCTTACCGTTATTTACGGTTAGCTGAAAAACCATTCGGCGCGTAGTGACTTCAGGCGCGGTTGTTCGCGCGTCGCACAAGGGCGTTCCCTATTCTTCTGGTGCTGCTGCCCAAATGTATTGCGCGCCATGCGCGCCTCTCCATAAATGGTCGCCCTGATCATGCAGCCCACCAAGCCCTAAAGACGCGTGAAACCGTATTGGTCTGTGGGCCATCGATCTTGCCCGAGAGCACTGGTGGCGAAGCGTGGGGATGTAAGGATTCGCGAGAAGGAGGGTTTCAAGTGTCCGTCGTTCTAGCGAGCACCGTGCTACGCGGGAACCAAAAGCAGTGGTTTGCACGCTGGGGACACTTAATACAGATTGTGGGAAGGCGTTTTCTTTGCTTCGTTTCTTTGTCGCCGTTGGACAAAGAAATGAAGTCCCGCCACGGACAGTGGCTAATAGTGATAAAAAATTTAGCCAACATTGAACCCGCGCTAACGTACGCAGCAGCAACCCAGCACTGACCCCGACCGCCGCCGGAAGCTCGCCCTCAGAAACCTCGAGTGCGAACGCTAACATCCTGCTGCCACGCACAGTGGCTAATAGTGATAGAAAATATAGCCAACATAGAATCCGCGCTAACGTACGCAGCAGCAACCTAACACCCCCCACCCGGCCCCCGGCCAAAACCCAAAGGCCTATCGCGAGCAACCCATAACCGCCGCTTGGAGAAAATCAAACAACCGATCGTAATTGCAATGCGCAACATTAAAGCGCAACCACGAACTCCGCGAAGCGGACGAATAAAAAATCTGCCCGGGCGCCAAGAGAATCTTGCTCTCAACAGCAAGTTCAGCAAGCTTGACGGTATCGACATCTCCACCCTTGAAGCGTGCCCAAACAAACATGCCCGAACGCGGTTCGCAAAAGATATCAAACCCAGCCGCTTCCAGCCGACGGCACGTCCTCTCCTGAGCAACGGCCAGCCGATCACGAAGCTGCTCCACTTGCTTCCTGAAGTGCCCTTCAGACAGTACGGTATACGTAAGATGCTCCGTAACGGTAGGCGTCGACATCCCCGAGACAAGCTTGTGATAAAGCAGCCCCTCAAGAATAGATGGCTCCGCGGCAACGAAGCCAACTCGCAATCCCGCTCCGATTGTTTTGGAAAAACTTCCTATATAGATAACCCGCTTAAGCTGGTCCATTGATGACAGTGTCAACGGATTACCCGCAACCAGATCCGCGCAAACGTCATCTTCAACGACAATACAATCATGCAGTTCCGCAAGCTTGAGCACTTTAAAAGCAGTCGCGGAGCTATAGCTCGCGCCCGTGGGATTATGCAATCTCGTATTAGTGAAAAACACTTTGGGTTGATGCTGCTCGAATGCCCGCGCGAGTGCCTCGACGTCGGGCCCCGCCGGGGTCATCGGTACACCGGATACCCTGACACCACGCAAACGCAGCGCCACTAGAAGGTCGCTGTAGCAAGGTTCGTCCACGAGCACCGTGTCGCCCGCCTGCGTTAATTGCCTGATCACAAGATCAAGTGCCTGGTTTGCGCCCAAGGTGGTAAGGACGCCGTCAGCACTGACATCGATCTCTCGTTCTGCCAACTGTCGGGCGATCTGTTCCCGCAGAGGCCCATAGCCCTTGGCATGGCCGTAACCCAGCAACATGCCGGGATTTGCCGCAGCCTGGCGAAGCGCTCGGCCCAGTCCTTCGGTATCGAACCATGTTTCAGGAAGCCATCCCGACCCGGCGTGGATTGTCCCCTCGGCCTTCTCGAGGACGTTTCGTAGCGACCACCCGTTCGTGAATTCCTCATCGAGGTGATAGACCGGAGTATTTCCATCCAGCTTCCCCGCTTGCTCGGCAACGTAAAAACCCGAACCGCGCTTGGCAACAAACACGCCTTGCGCGACCAGTCGGTCATACGCCTCGACGACTGTAAAGGTGGAGATGCCATGAGCATCTGCGAAAACCCTGATGCTTGGAGCGCGCCCGCCCGCGCGCCATCGCTTTGTTCGTACCAGCTCACTTAAGCCTGCGACTATCTGCTGGACAAGCGACTCGCCGGCATTTGGATTGAGTGTCAAAACAGGTTTCATCAGTGCGCCTGTTATTCAAAAAGTAGACCTGCCCAGAACTGTAGTGCCTGCGTTGCCTACACAGTTAGCGCGTCCCAATCGAAAGTGTACATGTATGTGTACAGGTGTTTGAACATACATTGGGAAACATGCGGAAGGGGATTTTTCGATGCTTGTCAGACGCGGCAAAGCCCCGACCGACCAACACATCGGACAGTGCAGACAGGCAAATTCACATGACATCTCTAAACCTTGAAGTCCGGTCAACTTCCCATGAGGGAGGACTTGCTGCCACCTACATCGGCATGCAAGACGCCGAAGCGCTAGGGCATCTTCGACGGCAGTTCTCGCTCGATGGGCGCCTGACTAGATTGGCGACCGAAAAGGACGATACCTTTCGCGCCGAATGCGACGACGGACGCAAATACATTCTCAAGATTGCGAATCCATCGGAAGACGCGGCCGAAATTGCGCTGCAGGTTGAGTTGCTTCTGCACATAGAAGCGACCGATCCCGACTTGCCAGTTCCGCGCCTCATACCTAACCGCGATGGTCAGGTTCAGTTTCAAATTCGCGACGCGGCCGGCCAGTTGCGTCAGACGCGGCTCATGTCGTATCTCGATGGAATACCGCTGGACAGCACCGACTCATCGTCAGCCGAGCGCGAGCGCGTAGGAACGATTCTGGGGCGTCTGCGGCACGCGATGGAAGACTTCTCTCACCCGGCGGACTCGCGCGTTCTTGCGTGGGACGTGACGCATCTCGCGACGCTGGCGCCGCTGCTTTCGCATGTTGAAGACAACGCGCAGAGGACCCGGCTTGGCGCGGCACTCAAGCGGTTCGTGTCCCTTGAACCGCAAATGAAAACGCTTCGTCGCCAGGTGCTGCACAACGATTTCAGCAAGTCGAATATTGTCGTAGAACACGGCCAGACTGAGTTTGTCACGGGCGTTATCGACTTCGGAGATGCGGTTCGGACCGCGGTCGCTATCGATGTTTCAACCGCGCTCCTCAATCAACTGCCGCGCTACGTTTCGCTGCGGCGCGACGATGACATTTTTGCCCATGGCCGCGACGTGTTAAAGGGCTATCTTTGCGTCGCGGATCTTTCGGAGCATGAGCTTTCAATGATCCCGCACCTCACCATGGGACGGATCGTTGCTCGCGCTCTTATCACTCTGTGGCGGGCAAGACTCTTTCCCCAGAACAAAACCTACATCCTGCGAAATACCGGGCAAGGATGGGCTCAACTCGACTGGTTCCTGCAACGATCTGTCGATGCCGTGTCCGAAACCCTGCTTTCTTCTGCCCGATAAAAAATCTCGGCCGGAACTACTCTTTAAAGGAGATATCCATGAACTTGCCAACTACTCCTCGCCGCGGAAAAATGGTTAACGCTTTTAACCCCGCTCAACTCGATCACCTGGACGAATCAACGCGCACAGCCGTACAGCGCCGCATGCGGCTGCTTGGTCCCGCCTATCGCCTCTTTTATAAAAACCCGGTACAGGTAAGCAGGGGGCAAGGCGTATTGCTCTACGACAAAGACGGCAACGAGTACCTGGATGCGTATAACAACGTGGTGTCCGTCGGGCACGCGCACCCTCGCGTGGTTGCGGCCGTGCATCGGCAAATGCAGACACTTTGCACGCACACCCGCTATATCCAGGACGGAATCCTCGATTATGTCGAGCAGTTGCTAAGCACCTTCGGCGGGCGACTAGCCGAAACCGGCCACGCCATGTTCACTTGCACCGGCTCGGAAGCGAATGATTTGTCGCTGCGCATCGCCAAGCACTTCACGGGTAAGAAAGGCATCGTTATTACCTCCGAGGCTTATCACGGAAATTCGGACCTCACTGCAAGTTTCTCGCCGTCGCTAGGCGATGCATCACCGTTAGGGACTTGGGTCAGACGCGTTCCCACACCGGACTCCTACCGAATTCCCAAAGAGAACATGGGTCGTTGGTTTGCAGATCAGGTATCGGCGCAGATTGAAGATCTCGAACGCAGAGGTGAAGGCTTGGCCGCCTTTATTGCCGACTCCATTTTTTCATCCGACGGCATCTATTCGCATCCGACTGACCTGCTCAAGCCCGTTGCCGAGGTAGTGCGACGCGCGGGCGGCGTGTTCATTGCCGACGAAGTTCAATCCGGCTTTGGACGTACTGGCGACGCTCTTTGGGGATATCAGCGTCACGGCGTACAGCCCGACATTGTCTCGATGGGCAAGCCGATGGGAAATGGTTTTCCGGTCGCGGGGATCGCGGTTGCGCCGGAGCTGGTCGAGCGCTTCGGCTCGGACATGCGCTACTTCAATACCTTCGGTGGCAACTCCGTCGCGATAGCCGCTGCACAAGCGACCTTCGATGTCATGCGCGACGAGAAACTTGTCGAGAATTCAGAACGCGTCGGCCGGTTCCTTCGGGCGGGTCTTGAGGAGCTTTCGAGGCAATACGAAGGCATTGGCGACGTCCGTGGTGCCGGCTTGTACATTGGTGTCGAGATGGTCAAGGATCGCGGCACCAAGGCGCCCGACGCAGCGGCTGCCGCAGCGCTCGTGGACGGATTGCGCGAACGGCGCGTGCTGATTTCGGCTACGGGGTTTCATGCCAACACGTTGAAGATCCGCCCTCCGCTCGTATTTTCCGAGGACAACGCGACCCGCTTGCTTACGGAACTCGACGCGGTCTTCAGGTCCATCTCCTGAGACAGGATCGCACTTAATTTTCTGGAGGAACATCATGAACCTGAAGCAAACTTCCCGGCCAACCTGGCTGACCTTCGACTGTTACGGCACGCTGATCCAGTGGGATGAAGGCCTGCATGCCGCAGTCTCCAAAATCCTCGCGCGGCATGGTGCAAGCGGAATCGAGGTCGACGAACTGATCGAAGTGTATGACCGGCATGAACATCGGTTGGAACAGACTGCGCCGCATCGCTCGTTTCGGGAAGTCGCTGGACAAGGAATGATGCTCGCCATGAATGAACTTGGATTGCCGGCCGAAGTCTCCGACATCGAGATACTGACTGGCAGCATCTCGGCGATGCCGCCATTCCCGGAGGTCGTGCCGACACTTCAGGCGTTGAAGAAAGCAGGATTCAATTTGTGCATTGTGTCGAATACCGACGATGACATCATCGCCGGCAATGTGGCGCAGCTTGGCGGTTGCATCGACCGCGTCGTTACTGCGCAGCAGGCCGGGGCTTATAAACCATCGCCGACGATCTTTGAATATGCCTACGCGGCGCTTGGCGTGACCAAGGATGATGTGGTTCATATTTGCGCGAGCCCGCATCTGGACCATGCTGCTGCCAGGGAGGTTGGCTTCCGCTGCATCTGGGTTGATCGGGGAACGGGCCGGACCGTCATGCCGGATTATGTGCCTGATGCGACAGTCGCCTCGCTGGATGCAGTACTGCGGGTGTTTGAGGAAAGTGGCTGGATTTGAATTTTTGAAGAATATTTCGCTCGCGCCGGGGGACGGGGTTTGGTTCCGACGGGGTTTGGTTCCGACGGGGTTCGGTTCCGACGGGGTTTGGCTGCTCAGGTCAATGCCAGGTCTTTTAGCGCTTATGGTCGGGGTCGGTGCTGGGTTGCTGCTGCTTACGTTAGCGCGGGTTATGTATTGGCTAAATTTTTTATCACTATTAGCAACTGTGCGTGGCGGCACTTCATTTCTTTGTCCAACGCGGCGTGTGTCAAGGTAGTTGTCGCGTGCACCGCTACGCAGCTTCTTTGTATTGCACCGCCGAGTCGTCCGTTTTTTCAGGGTTTAAATAAACCGCGTCTGCAAGATCCCAGTTGCGGGTCTTGCGACTCCAGCGGGCAGGATTTTGCGCCTTGGCTTGCTCGTACACAGCACGCCGTTTGACCAGCAACTCATCGGCGTGTCCGTTGTGGCGCTGGTTCGGCGTCAGGTATTTCAAGCCGCTGTGACAATGCTCATCGTTGTACCAAGCCACAAACGTCTCCACCCAGACACGCGCCTCCTCGACCGTGTCAAACGGGCGTTCGGGCCACATCGGGCAGTACTTGGCCGTGCGGAACAGCGCCTCGGCGTACGCGTTGTCGTTGCTCACCCGCGGCCGGCTGAACGACGAATCGACCTTCAACGTGGTCATGGCTGCGTGCATCAACGCGCCCTTCATCACGCTGCCGTTGTCCGAATGCAGCACGAGCGGATGACCCGCCGTGCCTTCAATCAGACATGCTTTGGTCAGCAACGCGCTCGCGTGCTCACCCGATTCGGCCTCCCACACCTCGTTGGCCACCAGCTTGCGGCTGTAGACATCCTTCATCATGTACCAGTAAAAATAACGCCCACGGATCGTGGTGGGCATCCACGTGATATCCCAGCACCAGAGCTGATTGGGCGCATCGGCACGATGCGTGGTGGGCATACGCCGTCGCGCCACGCTGGCGCGCCCACGTCGCCGGCTAAGGTTCTCAGCCTTTAAGACCCGGTAGAACGTCGACTCCGAACCCAGGTAGATTCCCTCATCGGCCAGCTTCGGCACGATCTGGTGCGGCGTGAGACTGGCAAACTCCGCGCTGCAGGCGGCATCCAGCAGCGCCTGACGTTCAACGCCGCTGAACTTGTTGGGCGGCGGCGGGCGGACACTCAGCGCCCGCGCGTCTACAGGCTGGTGCAGCCAGCGCTGCACGCTGCGCACACTCACCCCCGCATGCGCGCTCGCGGTCGCACGGCGAGCGCCGGCTTGGACTGCTTCATCGATCAACTGCATGGTTTCACTGCGATCCGGGGCGCTGATCACTCTTCCTCTTTTTTGGCCCAGATCGCATCGACTTTTTTTAACATCGTGACCAATGCTGCCGCCTCCGCACGCGCCGCTTCGCTGCGCTTGAGCTGACGTTCCAATTCACGAATACGCTTGGCTGCAAGCTTGGCCTGGGCACGCTCAGCCGCACTCAGCTTCGGCACGAGCGGCACGTTGGCCTGCTCGCAGGCGCCGCGCCATTCGCGGATCTGCTCCGGATAAATGCCATTCGCACGGCCGTAATAGGCGATCTCAGTTTCGCTTAACAACGCGGTCTCCAGCACCACCCTGAACTTATCGGCGCTGGACCACTGGTCGCTCGTCTTGCCATTGCCCGGCATGTACTCCCCTGAATTACGTATGTTTCGCGCCTGGCGCCGCCACGTGTGCAGCGTCACCGTCGTCACGCCCGTGGCGCCTGACATTTCTATCACAGCCCGGTTTAAAGGCGGCATCATTTGACGCATCGCCCACTCTTTGAATTCCGCGGTGTAACGCTTCATCTTCCATTCGCTTGCCGCCCCCCAGTTTTGCATAAAAGTAAAATCGGATGACGCGACAACTAGCCTGACATGGGGGGAACGGCGACAAAGAAACGAAGCAAAGAAAACGCCTTCCAACAATCTATTTTAAGTGTCCCCAGCGTGCAGACCACTGCTTTTGGTTCCCGCGTAGAACGGTGCTTGCTAGAGCAACGGACACTTGAAACCCTCCTTCTCGCGAATCCCTACATCCCCACGCTTCGCCACCAGTGCTCTCGGGCAAGATCGATGGACCCACGGACTTGTACGGCCTCACCCGTGTTTGCGGTGAATGGACTGAGTGATCCGCGCGGCCATTTAGGTGAGGGGCGCGCTAGCGTTCAATACGTTTGGGCGTCAGCACACCAAAAGAATATTTGAGCGCCCCCGCGCGACGCGCGAACGACCGAGCCTAAAATCAATACGCGCCGAATAGTTGCAATCAACCACAGATGCGGTGAGGCCGTAAAAGTTCGTGGGCGCGTTGATCTTGCCCGAGAGCACTGGTGGCGAAGCGTGGGGATGTAGGGATTCGCGAGAAGGAGGGCTTCAACTGTCCGTGGTTCTAGCGAGCACCGTTCTACGTGGGAACCAAAAGCAGTGGTCTGCACGCTGGGGACACTTAATACAGATTGTGGAGAGGCGTTTTCTTTGCTTCGTTTCTTTGTCGCCGAAGGACCAAGAAATGAAGTGCCGCCACGCACAGTGGCTAATGGTGATAAAAAATATAGCTCACATTAAACCCGCTCTAACGTAAGCAGCAACAACCCAGCGCCGACCCTGACCCCCGACCAGCCCCGCGTCCCAAACACCGACCGAGTGCGAACGCAAAAACCTGCCGCCACGCACGGTGGCTAATGGCCACAATTGCCAACACATAGCCCGAGCTAACGTAAGCAGCACCAACCCCGCCCCCCCGACACCCCAATATCCCGCGCCAAAACCCCTTCCGTCCCCTTTGATCAATCGCCCAACAGCGTCTAAAGTTATATACAGACCAATGCGCCGTTTTATCCCGACCGCGCGGACGATTTTATCTCTAGTATTCTTGCAACAATGAACGGCAACGTCGCGCCGCGTCCAAAGCGAAATCAGCCGGCGCTCCGGCCCACCACCGCAATGCGTCACCTTGATGACCTACGCCTCACCGACGATTGGCAGCAAGCCCTGAACAAGCCCGTTTAAAGCGCAACTGGTATAACGACATACTCAGCGTCGTAAAAGGCCCGCTCCGCGGAGCGCAATTCTGACTGCATCAACCAGCGAATTCCCTACGCACCATGACCACTCAAACCCCTTCTTCCGCGCCCGATCTTCCCGTCGACATGATCATCTTCGGCGGCGCCGGCGACCTCTCCGCACGCAAGCTCCTGCCTGCGCTCTACATGGCGCATCTGCACTGCAACCTGCCGCGCGCAAACGCGCATCATCACGATCGGCCGCAAGCGACTGGTCGCGCGAGCAATACGTGCAGTTCGTGGAAGAGCAGTCGAAACCCTTCGTCGATGCAGAAGGCGCTCGACCCGCAAGCCTGGGACACGTTCCTCGGCGCTGTTCGACTACGTGCGCATCAACATCGATTCAGCCGGACGACTATCTGCGCCTCGCGGAAGTTGCGCGCAAGGACGTGCTGCCGCGTGTTTTATCTCGCCACCTCGCCGGATCTGTTCACGACCATCTGCGACAACCTCGCGGCGGCCGGCCTCGTCGACGGCAATTCGCGCGTCGTGCTGGAAAAACCGCTTGGCCACGATCTGGCATCGGCGCAGGCGATCAATGCTTCTGTCGGCACGCCATTTCGCCGAAGCGCAGATCTACCGGATCGACCACTACCTCGGCAAGGAAACGGTGCAGAACCTGATGGTGCTGCGCTTCGGCAACGCGATCTTCGGGCCGCTGTGGCAGGCGCCGTACATCAAGAGCGTGCAGATCACGGTGGCGGAAACCGTCGGCGTGGGCAGCCGCGCGGGCTTCTACGACCAGACCGGCGCGTTGCGCGACATGGTGCAGAACCACCTGCTGCAACTGCTGTGCATCGTGGCCATGGAGCCGCCCGTGTCGCTCGATCCCGGACGCCGTGCGCGACGAAAAACTCAAGGTGCTGCGCTCGCTGCGCAAGATGACGGTCGCCGATATCGCCCGCGATACCGTGCGTGGCCAGTACAGCCGCGGGCGCGATCGACGGCGAGCCGGTCAAGGGTTATCTGGAAGAAGAAAACGTGCCGGCCGGACAGCCGCGCGGAAACCTTCGTCGCGTATGCGCGCGCATATCAACAACTGGCGCTGGGCGAACGTGCCGTTCTTCCTGCGCACCGGCAAGCGGTTGCAGAAGAAGCAATCGGAGATCGTGATCGAATTCGCCGACCTGCCGTTCTCGATCATTCCGAGCGGCCCGCGCAACTATGGCAACCGGCTCGTCATCCAGTTGCAGCCGGAAGAATCGATCCAGTTGCAGATGCTCGCCAAGGAACCCGGCAGCGGCATGCACATGCTGCCGGTGAACCTGAATCTCGATCTTGCAGCAGGCCTTCACCGAGCGTCGCGCGGAAGCGTACGAGCGGCTGCTGATCGACGTGATGCGCGGGCGCCTCACGCACTTCATGCGCCGCGACGAACTCGAAGCGGCATGGGCGTGGGTCGAGCCGATCCTGGATGGCTGGAAGGAACTCGAACGACCGTCCGCGCACTTATACGGCGGGCACGTTCGGACCGGCGGCATCGTCGGCGCTGATGGCGCGCGAAAACATGGCGTGGGCGGAAGAGGCCTGATCGTTCGCCAGGCATGACGAACTCAGACGAACGCGCGGCAATCCATGTCGCGCGTTCGTCTTTCACACGAGACCAGTTAAGCCCCTACGACTAAGCTTGATCAGAAGCGCGTGCGTATTCCGACCGTCCCCACGACCTGATTCGCCGTCGACGAAGCACCACCTGCCGTGTTGATGAAAGCGACGAACTTGTTGCCTATAGCGTGTTGATACATAGCTTCGGCATAGACATCCGTACGCTTCGAGAACGAATACACCGCTTGCAGATCCACCTGGTTGAACTTGGGATCTTCACCGAACGTCGTTGCGCCGGACAAGTGTCCCGACGTGTAGACATCGGCAATGCCGAGACTGACCGCCGACGTCAGCGCATATTTCGCGTTGAGGTCGAAGTTGTCAAAGCGCATGGTGCCATTATTGAGGCCAAACGAATTCGAGCCCGCGTATTGGCTGTGCGTGTAGACAAAGCCGACCTGTGCGGGTCCGAACACATACCCTACGCCGCCACCGAAGATACGCGTGCGGTTGGCTCCGACCTGAAAGCCGCCGGTGCCGTTTGCCGTTGATTCCGCTGTGTCTACCGCGCCGGCAGTATTGGCCGCGCTATTCGTGCCGTTGGTCTGCAAGTAGCCCGCAGCCACGTTCAACGGACCATAGTTATAGCTCGCGCCGAAGCTATACGCGCGGTTCATCGCGAAGTTCGTGGAGTTGGAGAACGCGTACAACGTGCCGAACTTCAAGCCCGCGTAGTTGTTGCTCGTGTACTTGACCGCGTTGCTCATGCGGACCGAGTGGTTCAAGTTGTCGTTGTCGAACGGGTGTGCAAAACCTGTGTCGCCGAATGTACCTGCCGTTGCCGACAAGGGCGCGACGAAATCGACCAGTGAATCGTATTGGCGGCCGAGCGTGACCGTGCCGTACTGGTTGCTGGACAAGCCGACGTACGCCTGCCGCCCGAATTCACGGCCATCCTGTCCTAGCTTGCCGTTCTGGATGTTGAAGCCGTTTTCGAGCACGAAGACGGCTTTGAGACCGCCGCCCAGATCTTCAGCACCGCGAAACCCGAAGCGGCTGCCGTTGATATTGCCGCTGGTTGCTTGAAACAGCGGGCCTGAGACGCCGCTCTTTGCGACGTTATTCGTGTACATGAGGCCGGCATCGAGAATGCCGTACAGCGTCACCGAACTTTGCGCGTGAGCTGTCGATGCAGCGATCAGCACCGATAGAGCCAAGGCGATACGCGTAATTTTCAAGGGGAAACTCCACAAATATAAAGGGTCGATTGCAGGCGGGAGTTTCACGTATGAGCATGAAAATTCAATGATTTGCGTACGCAAAGGTTTGTTGCGAAATTTGAAGTGAATCGGTCAAGGTTTTGTCATAAATGATGTGGCGTAAAGCCTTGCGGGAGGGGGTTTATGGTCAGTGCTTGCTTGGCGCGTTGGGGGACGTTGTGTTCTGGCGACAGAGGTTTAAGCGATTTTTAGATGTCGGTTGTTTTCGTTCGCACACGGTCGGGGTTTTGGGCGCGGCGCAGGCGCAGTGGTCGGGGTCAGGGTCAGTGCCGGGTTGCTGCTGCTTACGTTAGCGCGGGTTGTATGTGAGCTATATTTTTTATCACTATTAGCCAGGTTGTTTTCGTTCGCACTCGGTCGGGGTTTTGAGCGCGGCGCAGGTGCAGTGGTCGGGGTCGGGGTCGGGGTCGGGGTCGGGGTCGGGGTCGGGGTCGGGGTCGGGGTCGGGGTCGGGGTCGGGGTCGGGGTCGGGGTCGGGGTCGGGGTCAGTGCCAGGTTGCTGCTGCTTACGTTAGCGCGGGTTTTACGTGAGCTAAATTTTTTATCACTATTAGCCACTGTGCGTGGCGGCACTTCATTTCTTTGTCCAACGGCGACAAAGAAACGAAGCAAAGAAAACGCCTTCCCACAATCTGTTTTAAGTGTCCCCAGCGTGCAGACCACTGCTTTTGGTTCCCGCGTAGAACGGTGCTCGCTAGAACCACGGATGTTTGAACCCCTCCTTCTCGCGAATCCCTACATCCCCACGCTTCGCCACCAGTGCTCTCGGGCAAGTTCGATGGCCCGCGACCTATAGGGCCTCACGCGTTTTACGGGTTAGCGGACTGCGCGATCCGCGTGAGCGCTTAGGAAGGGGCGCGCATAGCGCAAACGTTTGGGCGCCAGCAAAAAGAAAGGTAGTAAAACGCTCCGCGCTAGGCGCGAAAAAGCGCGCCTGCAATCACCACGCACCGAGTAACTTGAGTCACGCCTAAACAGGGGTGATGCCGTGCCACTCGTTAGGCGTACCGAATTTGCCCGAGAGCACTGGTGGCGAAGCGTGGGGATGTAGGAATTCGCGAGAAGGAGGGTTTCAAGTGTCCGTGGTTTTGCGAGCACCGTGCTACGCGGGAACCAAAAGCAGTGGTTTGCACGCTGGGGACACTTAAAGCAGATTGTGGAAAGGCGTTTTCTTTGCTTCGTTTCTTTGTCGCCGTTGGACAAAGAAATGAAGTGCCGCCACGCACAGTGGCTAATAGTGATAAAAAATATAGCCAAAATACAACCCGCGCTAACGGAAGCAGCAGCAACCCGGCACCAACCCCGACCACCGCTCGTAGCCCGCCAACAGTCCCGAGTGCGAACGAAAATAACCTGGCTAATAGCGATAACAAATCTAGCCAACATTGAACCCGCGCTAACGCGAGCAGCACCCACCCCACCCCACCCCCCCCCGTCCACCGGCGCGAGCGAAAATCAACCTCACCAGGCAGCAATCACCGCCCCCGCGTACTTCCCTTCAATAAACTGCTTCACTTCAGCCGAGTGATACGCGGCCACGAGCTTGGCCACCCACGGTTTGTCCTTATCGACCGCGCGAATAACGATGATGTTCGAGTACGGCCCGTTCGGATCCTCTATAGCAATAGCGTCCTGCTTAGGCTTGAGCCCCGCTTCCATCGCGAAGTTCGTGTTGATCGCAGCCGCATCCACATCGGCGAGCGAGCGCGGAATTTGCGCGGCATCGAGTTCAACTATCTTCAGCTTCTTCGGGTTATCGACGATATCGAGCGGGGTTGCTTTCAACCCAGCATCCGGGCGCAATTTCAGCAAGCCATTCTTCTGCAACAACAACAGCGCACGCCCGCCGTTGGTCGGATCGTTCGGCACCGCGATGCGCGCACCCACCGGCAACTGCGCCAACGACTTGATCTTCTTCGAATAGATACCCATGGGGAATGTGACCGTATCGGCGATCTTGATCAGCTTGTAGCCGCGGTCCTTGACCTGTGCATCGAGATACGGCGCGTGCTGGTAGCTGTTCGCATCGAGATCGCCGGACGCGAGCGCCGCGTTGGGCTGCACGTAATCCGCGAATTCGACAATCTTGATGTTAAGGCCGTTCTTCGCGGCGACCTGCTTCACCACTTCCATGACCTGCGCATGCGGACCGCCAGTCACGCCGACCTTGATGGTTTCGTCGGCTTGAACGACGTTGGCGAAAAGTGCCGTGGCGCCGAACACGGCCGCCAGCTTGAGAATGAATCGACGTTGCATTGACTGACCTTTGAGCTTGATAGAAGAAAATTATTTATGACTAAGACGGCGCACGAGCCAGTCGCCGAACGACTGCACCAGTTGCACGAACACGATCAGGATCACGACCACAGTCAACATCACTTCCGGCAGGAAACGCTGATAACCGTAACGAATGCCAAGGTCGCCAAGACCACCGCCGCCGATTGCGCCGGCCATCGCCGAGTAACCGACCAGAGAAACGAAGGTGATCGTCAAGCCGGCAACTACGCCCGGCAAAGACTCCGGCAAGAGCACTTTGAAGACGATCTGGCTAGTCGTTGCACCCATTGCCTGCGCCGCTTCGATCAACCCGCGATCGACCTCGCGTAACGCCGTCTCAACCAGCCGTGCAACAAATGGTGCGGCCGCGATGGTCAGCGGAACAACCGCTGCCATGGTGCCGATGGATGACCCGACCACCAGACGCGTGAACGGAATCACCGCGACCAGCAGAATGATAAACGGTGTCGAACGAACGGCATTCACAACGCCGCCCATGACACGGTTCACACCGAGATTGCGCAACACGCCGTCGCGGTCGGTGAGATAAAGCAGCACGCCAAGCGGTAGCCCCAAGGCCGCGCCGACCAGTCCGGAAATGCCCACCATCACAAGCGTTTCCCAGAACGACTGGACGAACATATCGAACATTTCACTCAACATGGGACATCTCCTCTACCACCACTCCTTGTTCACGCAAGTACGCAATAGCCTCGGCCACGTTCGCCGGCTGCCCGCCCGCGAGCACCGCCAGCGAGCCGAACGCCTGCCCTTGAATCTCGTCGATCTGTCCGTGCAGGATGTTGAAATCGAGCTCGAAGCGCCGGATGGTTTCCGAAAGAATCGGCTGGTCGACGCCGGATCCCGTAAATGCGAGCCGCAATAAATGACCGCTGCCGCTTCTCAGGCGCTCGGCCACGCGCACCTTCAATGCGGGCGGCAACTCATGCGCGATCACGTCGCCGATCAACGCGCGCGTGACTTCGTGATGCGGCTGCATGAAGACATCGACGACGTTGCCTTCCTCCACCACGCGCCCTGCGTCGAGCACGGCGACACGGTCGCAGACCTGCTTGATCACGTCCATCTGGTGCGTGATGAGCACGATCGTGAGGCCGAGTTCCTTGTTGATCTTGCGCAGCAGATCAAGAATGGACCGGGTCGTTTCGGGATCGAGCGCGGAGGTGGCTTCATCTGAGAGCAGCACCTTCGGCTTGCTCGCAAGCGCCCGGGCGATACCCACGCGCTGCTTCTGCCCTCCGCTGATTTGTGAGGGATAGCGATCCTTTTGTGTAGTGAGGCCGACGAGTTCCAGCAGCGCCAATACGGTCGCCTCGATCTCGCCGCGCTTCATGCCGGCGAGTTCGAGCGGCAGCGCAACGTTGTCGAACACAGTGCGCGACGACAGCAAATTGAAATGCTGGAAGATCATGCCGATATCGCGGCGCGCAGTGCGCAATTGCGCGGCGTTGAGCGTAGTCAGGTCGCGGCCGTCCACAATCACGCTGCCCTCGCTCGGCCGCGTCAGCAGATTGATGGTCCGCACCAGCGTGCTCTTGCCGGCGCCACTGCGACCGATGATGCCGAACACTTCGCCCGGCGGAATCGTCAAGTTGACGTTGTGCAACGCTTCGATCCAGCCTCGTGGGCCTGCGAAACGTTGCGACAGATTGCGTATTTCGATCATGTAAACAAAAAAAGCGGCGGACTTCCCGTTGAGCGAGTTCGCTCGGGTAGCCGACCGCCGTTCATCCCTGGTTTTCGAGAGCCGAAAGTTTAACGTAACCTGCGCCGCGTCCTTAATAATCTATTGCGCGTGGCTAATTACTTCGGCGTATGAAGGACTGCGCGGGACGGTTATAAGGAAGCCGATCGTGCGCGGAATTGATGGCGAAATATGCAAACCGCATATCGATCCAAGCAAAGCTCGGTTCCATGGCGCAAAATGGGTCGTTAAAATGGCTCGCTGAGATAGATGGCGGGATGATCCAGATCCTGATCCGATAGGCTGGCTGCGGCGCGTCTCGCATACGAACGAACCAGTGCGCGCGTGCGTGGCTCCACTGCAATCCTGGGAGTATTTCGTTGAAGAGCTTCGAATTTCGCCGGCCGCTCGTGGTCGGCATTGGTGGCACGACTCGCGCGGCCTCATCGACTGAACGCGCGCTTCGCCTCGCGCTGCGCGGCGCTGAAGCCGAAGGTGCGCGCACTCGCCTGTTCGGCGGCACGTTCCTGAGTACGCTCCCTCACTACGCGCCCGAGCACGGCGAACGTTCGGAAGCGCAGCTCGAATTGATCGAGGCGGTACGTGAAGCGGATGCGGTGATCATCGCGACGCCGGGATACCACGGCGGCGTCTCCGGGCTTGTCAAGAATGCGCTGGACACGCTTGAAGAGCTACGCGACGACACACGTCCCTACCTCGACGGCCGCGCAGTCGGTTGCATAGTGACGGCCTACGGCTGGCAGGGCGGAGGCGCGGTGCTCACGTCTTTGCGCTCTATCGTGCATGCGTTGCGCGGCTGGCCGACGCCGTATGGCGCTGCCGTCAATTCACTCGAAACGCGTTTCGAAACGGCGGATTCCTGCTCGGACCCGAAGGTAGCGGAGCAGTTAGCCACTGTGGGGCGGCAAGCCACCCAGTTTGCGCTTGCATTCAACGCGCACCATGCGCTAGCGGGTCTGGACTCGGCAGCGGGTTAGGAATTTGCGGCACTGCGGATATAAGCCGATACACACGGACGCCTGGTGAATAGCCAGGCGTTTTGCATTGGACTTGGCGAGCGGCCAAGCAACCGGCCACGGGCGATGGTTATGTCTAAGGAATGCTCAGGAATCTGCACCGATGGCGACCAGCCCCGGCGTTAGTCCTTGAACGGCATCTCGGGCGTAAACACGAACGAATCGACCACGTAGCCCATGTGGAAATAGCCGCTGCATGCGCACATCGCAACGCGTTCGAGATCGTACGGTTCGCGTGCCCCCTCGCTCGGTTGATGGGCTGGAATGGTGCGCCGCGCGCGCCAATGACGCAGAACCTCGCTGCCCCAGTTCCTGAAGATGGCTTTATGTTCGGACATCGCTGTTCTCCTTGAACGCGTTCCGGGCGCTGCTGACTGCCGCTGTGTACGGGCTACCGGTTCTCATAAGGTAGGTGAAAATTAATCGCGGGGGAAACATCTTTTTCTCGTTTGCATAGCACGGGGTTTTGTTTGCTCGCGCCGGTGGACGGTTTTGGGTGTTTTTACGTTCGCACTCGATTTTTTGGGGCGCGGGCTACCGGCGGTGGTCGTGGGTAAGTGCTGGGTTGCTTCTGCTTACGTTAGCGCGGGTTCTATGCTGGCTATATTTTTTATCACCATTAGCCACTGTGCGTGGCGGCACTTAATTTCTATGTCCGGGGTACTGGGTCGGTGCCGGGTTGCTGCTGCATACGTTAGCTCGGGTTCAATGTTGGCTATATTTTTTATCACTATTAGCCACTGTCCGTGGCGGGACTTCATTTCTATGTCCGGGGTACTGGGTCGGCGCCGGGTTGCTGCTGCATACGTTAGCTCGGGTTCAATGTTGGCTATATTTTTTATCACTATTAGCCACTGTCCGTGGCGGGACTTCATTTCTTTGTCCAACGGCGACAAAGAAACGAAGCAACGAAAACGCCTCCCCACAATCTGTATTAAGTGTCCCCAGCGTGCAGACCACTGCTTTTGGTTCCCGCGTAGCACGGTGCTCGCTAGAACCACGGATGTTTGAAACCCTCCTTCTCGCGAATCCTGACATCCCCACGCTTCGCCACCAGTGCTCTCGGGCAAGAACAAGGGTCCTCGTACCAATACGGCATCACGAGTCTCTTACGTGCTGGTGAACTGCGTGTCCGGGCAATCATTTAGGTGGTGCTCGCATCGTGCGCAATACGTTCGGGCGCCAGCAAACAGAAAGTAGTAAAACGCTCCGCCTTAGGCGCGAAAATGCGCGCCTGCAATCACCACGCGCCGAGTAACCTCAACCAACCCTAAACAGCAGTGATGCCGTGCCACTGTTTAGGCATACCGAACTTGCCCGAGAGCACTGGTGGCGAAGCGTGGGGATGTCAGGATTCGCGAGAAGGAGGGTTTCAAGTGTCCGTGGCTCTAGCGAGCACCGTACTACGCGGGAACCAAAAGCAGTGGTCTGCACGCTGGGGACACTTAATACAGTTTGTGGAAAGGCGTTTTCTTTGCTTCGTTTCTTTGTCGCCGTTGGACAAAGAAATGAAGTCCCGCCACGGACAGTGGCTAATAGTGATAAAAAATCTAGCTCACATACAACTCGCGCTAACGTACGCAGCAGCAACCCGGCATTGACCCCGACCATCAGCCCCGCGCCCAAAAAACCCCGCCCGAGTGCGAACGAAAATAACCTGGCTAATAGTGATAAAAAATATAGCTCACATACAACTCGCGCTAACGCATGCAGCAGCAACCCAGCATTAACCCCGACCGCCGCCGGTAGCGCACCAACCTAAACCTCGAGTGCGAACGAAAATACCTTGCTAATAGCGATAAAAAATTTAGCTCACATACAACCCGCGCTAACGTAAGCAGCACCACCCCGGCACTCACCCTCGACCACTGCCACTAGCCTGCCCTAAACAGTCCAGAGTGCGAACGAAAAGCAAAGTCCAATTGCTTCGTTGCCGCGCAGGCCCCCAGATGCTTCAATTTACTGCCGCTTAGCTTTTCCGCCTGCGTTAGCGCGCGAGCGTCCCCACTCTCGATGTTTTTCCACGGAGCATCCAATGACACTTATCGCTACGCCTGTCGAACCCTCTCTCGCACTGGATCTGGACATCCACCCAGTAGGCGGCAGGATCGGCGCCGAAATCCGCGGCGTGCGCCTCGGCCCCGATCTGGACGACTCCACCATCGCCGCCATCAACGCCGCGCTGCTCAAGCACAAGGTGATCTTCTTTCGCGGCCAGTCGCATCTCGACGACGCCGCGCAGGAAGCGTTCGCCGGCCGCTTCGGCGAGACTGTCGCGCATCCGACAGTGCCGTCGGTTGCAGGCAGCAACCGTCTGCTCGAACTCGACTCGAAGAACGGCACGCGCGCCAATTCGTGGCATACGGACGTGACCTTCGTGGAAGCCTATCCGAAGATCTCGATCCTGCGAGGCGTCGTGATTCCGCCCGCTGGCGGCGATACGGTCTGGGCGAACACCGCCGAGGCCTACGAGCGCCTGCCGGACCCGCTGCGAGCGCTTGCGGACTCCCTGTGGGCCATTCACACGAACACCTACGACTACGCGGCGACCCGCAGCGCGCCCGCCACCGATGCCGAGCTGGCGTATCGCGAACAATTCACCTCGACGGTCTATGAAACCGAGCATCCGGTCGTGCGCGTGCATCCGGAAACCGGCGAACGCAGTCTTGTGCTCGGGCATTTCGTGCAGCGCTTCGTCGGCTTGTCGCAACGCGATTCGGATCGCCTGAAAGAGCTTTTCCACGAGCACGTGACGCGCCTCGAAAACACGGTGCGCTGGCGCTGGACTCAGGGCGACGTGGCGATCTGGGACAACCGCGCAACGCAGCACTATGCGGTAGCGGACTACGACGAAAGCGCGCGCCGCGTGGTCCGGCGCGCGACGGTGCATGGTGACGTGCCCGTGGGTATCGACGGCCGGCGCAGCCGCGCGTTGCGAAGCACGCCTCGAACTGATCCCGTCACGCGGCAGCGCTGACAAGACAACGCTGCCTTCCTCTTCCTTCCTTTGCTATCCATTCAATGACGCCGCGATCCCTTCTGCATTCCCTCATCGTCTCGCTTGGCATGATTGCCGCCACGAGCGTCCTGGCCGCCGCGCCGGCTGTCGTCCGGATCGGCGTGGCGACGCAAGGTTACGGCGATCCGCCCGTGTTCGGCGGATCGCCCGCCGCGACCGCACAGTTGCAGCATCGCGTGGAAGACGCGCTCAAACCAGATGGCGTCAAAGTGGAATGGCTGTTCTTCAAGGGCGCCGGACCCGCTGTCAACGAAGCGCTTGCGAACCGTCAGATCGACTTCGCTTATCAGGGCGACCTGCCCGCCGTGCTCGGGCGCGCGAACGGCCTCAAGACGAAGTTGCTGATCGAATCGAGCGTGCGCACCGGCGTCTATCTGGCCGTGCCGCCCGACTCCGACATCAAGAGCGTCAAGGACCTCAAGGGCAAGCGCGTCGCCATCTTTCGCGGCACCAACCTGCAGCTCGTCGCCGACAACGTGCTGAAGGCGAACGGCCTCTCCGAACGCGATCTGCGCGTAATCAATCTCGACGATGCCGCTTCGCAAGCCGCGCTGGCATCGAAGGGCGTGGATGCGGTATTTCTCGACTTCAAGCTCTTCAAGCTTCAGCGGCAGGGTCTCGCGAAGATCATCTACGCATCGCGCGACGGCGGCCTGCAGTACACGCGCCAGGCGCATCTGCTGGTGCTCGACGACTTCGAGCATGACCACGCCGATATCGTGCAGAAAGTCGTGACGTCGGTTGTGCAGGCGGCGCAATGGTCTTCGGACGAAGCCAATCGCAGCCGCGCTTTTCACGCTGTGGGCGAAGAGCGGCGTGCCGGTGGAATCGTGGCAATCCGAGTACGCGAACCAGACGCTCAAGGACCGCAGTTCGCCGTTGATCGATCCGTTTATTGTGGCGCGCTATCAGGCCGTTGCCGACGACGCGCTGCGTCTGAACCTGATCCGCCAGCCCGTCAGCGTGAATGGCTGGTTCGAGCCGAAGTATCTCGATCAGGCCTTGAAGACGCTGAAGCTCGAGAACTACTGGCCACGTTTCGATGCGTCCGGCAAGCCCGCTCGCGTCGTGAACGCTATTGCGTTGAGCACCTCTTTCTTCAGGAGAATCCGGATCATGGCGAACAGCATCGCTCGCACTTTACTCGAATCTGCAGGCCAACGGACGTCGCTCGACGGCGCCCACGGCCACGCCGCGAGCGTAGCGCGCTCGCTCGGCTGGATCGCGCTGCCCTGGCTCGTGCCCGTGGCCTGCGCCGTGTTGTGGGTGCTCG
Organism: uncultured beta proteobacterium; assembly: GCA_963708695.1. GTDB lineage: Bacteria > Pseudomonadota > Gammaproteobacteria > Burkholderiales > Burkholderiaceae > Caballeronia. The sequence goes on along the minus strand of CAVPTS010000004.1, from coordinate 386,419 downwards.
GCTCGCACTACGGCTGGATCTCGGCGCAGATCCTGCCGTCGCCCACACTCGTCTTCGATACCCTCGGCGGCCTCGCCAGCAGCGGCGAACTGTGGATGCACATTGGCGCGAGCCTGTCGCGGATCGCGGTCGGCTTTGCGGGTGGCGTCGTGCTCGGCTTGTTGCTTGGCGCGTGTGCTGGGACTGTCGCGCACAGCCGAGGCGTTACATCCTTCCGAGCTTCAATGCCGTCGTACAGGTGCCGGTGCTGGGCTGGCTGCCGTTTCTGATGATCGTGGTCGGGATCGGCGAGCCGTTGAAGTACTTGCTGATCGGACATGCCGCGCTGGTCCCCGTCACCCTGAGTACGCTGCAGGGTTTTCGCCAGACACCGCCCGCCTATCTCGATGTTGCGCGCGTCTTTCGATACTCACCCCGCCAGACCATCTTCAACGTGATCCTGCCTTCGGCCGTGCCGGTGATCGGCACCGGTATCCGCCTTGCATTCACGAAGGCGTGGCTCACGCTGGTCGTGGTCGAACTGGTGGCATCGTCGGAAGGGCTCGGTTATCTGATCGTGTACGGACGCCAGTTGTTCCAGCTCGATCTGGTGCTGGCGTCGGTGCTGATCGTCGGCGCGATCGGATATGCGGCGGACCGCCTGCTTACCGCGCTCGAACACAAGTTGTCGCCTGCGCGGCTGGCCTGAAGGAGCATCGATATGTCCACGCCATCGTCTCGAACTCGAAACTCGGCACCGGGGCCATCGCGTCGAGACCGGGCAACGCCGGACGCTGGCGCGGCTGGGTCATTCCGCTCGCGGCTCTCGCGACTGTGGTGGTTCGTCTCGCGCCACGTTGTCGCCGGGCACGGCATGATGACCTCGCCCGCTCAGGTGTTGCATACGGCTATCGATCAGGCGCGAAGCGGTGCGCTATGGCGCGCGCTTTCGGCATCGCTTGCGCGCGAACTGACGGGCTTCACGCTTGGCGCAAGCCTTGGTCTCGTGCTCGGCGCGCTGCTCGGCGTCTCGCCGTTTGCTAACCGGCTCATCGGGCCGAGCTTCAATACGTTCAAGCAGGTCTCGCTGTTCGCGTGGATTCCGCTGATCTCGGTATGGTTCGGTCTCGGCGATGTCGCGAAGGTCGTGTTCCTCTCGCTCGCGGCGCTAGTGCCCGTGGTCGCGCATACGAGCGACGGCATTCGTGCGGTTTCGCCCGAGCTGCTCGACGTGGGCCGCGTGTTCCGCTACAGCAAGTGGCAGACAGTCACGCATATCGTGCTTCCCGCAGCGTTGCCGTCCATCTTCACTGGCATCTATCTCGCGCTGATCTATTCGTGGCTCGCGACGCTCGGCGCCGAATATCTGCTGGTCGCGGGCAGCGGCATCGGCAACACGCTGGTCGACGGCAGCGAACAGTTCCGCATGGACCTCGTGGTGTTCGGCGTGATCGTGATCGGCATCACGGGGTGGGCGTTGAATGCGTTCGCGCGGGCCGTGCAGCAACGCTGGTTCCGCGATCCGGCGCTTGACCCGTCATCGTTCCCACAACTGCATAGAGAGGCCAGATCATCATGGCGACCATTCCCACCACCCGCACGAGCGAACTCCACCTGCATCACGTCAGCAAGCGCTTTGCCGGCGATGACCACGCAGCGCCCGTGCTCGATCGCATCGACCTCGCAGTGAAGAGCGGCGAGTTCGTGGCTATCGTGGGTGCGAGCGGTTGCGGCAAGTCCACGCTACTGCGCCTGATCGCGGGACTCGACGATCAGTTCGACGGCGACATCGAATTCGGTGGCGAGCGCGTCCGCACCACCGACCTTGCACGGGGTATCGTGTTCCAGGATCATCGGCTTGTTTCCGTGGCTCAATGTCGAGCAGAACATTGCAGTGGCGCTGAAGAATTCCGGGCGCAGCAAGGAAGAAAAACGCCGTGCAGTGGCCGAGCATATCGAGCTGGTCGGCTTGAAGGGCTATGAAAGGCATCACCCGCATCAGCTGTCGGGCGGCATGGCGCAGCGCGTGGCGATCGCTCGCGGGCTCGTCAACCGGCCCAGGCTATTGCTGCTCGACGAACCATTCGGCGCGCTCGACGCGCTCACCCGTAGCCGGCTTCAAAATGAATTGCGACGCATCTGGGAGCACGAACGCATCACGATGATCCTGGTGACCCACGACGTTGATGAAGCCGTGTTCCTCGCCGATCGCGTCGTGGTCATGCAGGCGCGGCCGGGACGTATCGGCAAGGTGGTGAAGGTGGACCTGGAACGGCCGCGCAGCCGCAGCGACGCCGCGTTCGTAAGTTTGCGCGATGAAATACTGGCCGACTTCAGCGTGCCGCAGGACGCGGCCACAGCAGCCTGATTGCAGTGCACGTTCTTTCGCGCACATGCTTCGCAACGTTTGCTTCTTTCCAATCCTCGGCGCACTGCGGGTTTGCTTTTGCCAAATGCTTGTTTCACTTGTTCTTGCGCGGCTGGTTAATCTGGTCACATGCATTCCACTGCATTGTGCACCGGAGGTAAAACGAGCATGCATTACAAGGGTTATGAAGTCGCTCCCGCGGCACAAGCGCTGCCCAGCGGATTGTTCGCCGCGAATCTCGTGATTCAGGACGAAGCGTCGCTGCAAAAGCGCGCCTATGTATTCGACGCGCTCGACTACTTCTTCGAATCCGATCTCGCCATTGCCTATGCGGCCCGCTGGGCTCGCATGTGGATCGACAATCAGGCGCCTGCCGCGCGCCTGAAGCCGCCTCCTCGTCACGAGGCGGCATTCCAGCCGGTCTTAGTTCAACGCCACGGCCGCCGCCGCGTTGACCGGCGACCCTTCCAGCGCTACCGAAGCGCGGCCGTCCGGTCCCACCGGCACGTCGCCCACCAGCGTCGTCCGATACAACTGCCGGTCGAACTCCAGGTCGAAGATATCCGATGGCGCGAGATGCGCCGTCGACCGGTTGTCCCAGAACGCGATGCTGCCCGGTTCCCATTTGAATCGCACCGTGAACTCAGGACGCGTCACGTGTTCCCACAGCAGTTCGAGGATCGCCTGACTCTCACGCGGCGTCACGCCGACAATATGCTTCAGGAAACTCGGGCTGACATACAGCGCCCGCTCACCGGTTTCCGGATGCACGCGCACCAGTGGATGTTCGCTGACGAGCGCGCGTTGCTGCACGGCTTGCTCAAACGCACTCGGTGCCGCTCGCGCCGGCAGGTGGTGTGAATCGATGCACGCCGCGCAAGCCATCGACAAAATCACGCAGTGGCGCCGAGAGTTTTTCGTATGCGGCAACGAGACTTGTCCATTGCGTATCGCCACCGTATGGCGGGATGGTGACGCCGCGCAGAATCGATGCGAACGGCGGATTGACGGCGGCCGTGACGTCCGTATGCCAGCCGGTCCATGGGCGCAACAGCGCCTGGCCTTCGAAGCGTGTCGCTTTGCGAAACTTGGAGATGGAATAGATCTCCGGATGTCCTTCAACATGCCCGAACACAGGATGTCCCAAGGTGAGTTCGCCGAATTGCGCGGAGAACGCAACGTGCTGAGCATGCGTCAGAAATTGCTCGCGAAAGAAGACCACGCGCCACTTCAACAAAGCCGCGCGAATCTCCGCAACTTGATGAGGTTCGAGTGGCCGTGAGAGATCGACGCCGCTTATTTCCGCGCCGATATGCGCCGACTGCGGCGTGATCCGCACAGACTCGGTAGTGCTTGATACGGCTGCATTCATGGAATATCTCCTGAGGGGGATCGATGGTTTTACTTTGGATTTGTCCGTGGATTTAGCCGATAGATAACCGGTGGGAACGGGTTTTCGGCACCCTCTTTCGGCAGGACGTCGGACATACGGGTGAGACGAAATGAACTCAGCTTCTATGTCGCGATACCTACATTACGGGCGCCCAAGGATGCGCTCAACCAATCGATCCGCATATGTAAAGCACGTCACGCGGAAAGGATGGCGTACTGCACCTGGGACGTTGTCGGCGCTTGCAAATCAGTGGCATTTCAGCGGTTTGATTCTGAACAACCGCTTCGGTGGTAGCTTCCGCGTGTCTTGATTCTCGCCCGCAACCAGGTGGCCCTCATCTCACCGCGCATGTCGCCCGTGAAGGCCCGAGCGCGCCAAAGCCCCCTGTACGACACACCGATCCTTGGTAATCTTTCAAAATTGCATAACCACATGAAAACTGATTGGTTAGGCCAGCGCGCAAGTCATGAGACGATGCGTCCCTGCCAACCAAAAAGAGTTTCAACATGCATCGCAGAACTGTCATTGCAAGTCTCGCTTTCGCCGCATTCGGTGCTGTTTTCGGTATCGCGCACGCGGAAGATGCCCCGCTGCGGATCGGCACCATGAGTGGTCCCGACGCGCAGATCTGGACGGAAGTATCCAAGGTCGCGGCACGCGAAGGCCTCAAGATCAAAGTGATCGAATTCAACGATTACATCCAGCCCAACGCCGCACTCGATGCCGGCGACCTCGACGCAAACGGCTTCCAGCATCAGCCGTTTCTCGACAGCCAGATCAAGCAGCGCGGCTACAAGATCGTGAACGTGGGGCTGACCTACGTCGCGCCGATGGGTTTCTATTCGAAGAAGATCAAGTCGCTGAAGGACTTGCCGCAAGGTGCGAAGGTCGGTATTCAGAACGACCCGTCGAATGGCAACCGCGCGCTGTTGTTGCTGCAGAAAAACGGTGTGATCAAGTTGAAGGCAGGCGTGGGTAAAGACGGTGTGAATGCGACGCCGCTGGATGTGGTGGAAAATCCGAAGGGCATCAAGTTGGTCGAGCTCGACTCTGCCCAGCTGCCGCGTTCGCTTGACGATCTCACCGCCGCGTCGATTAATACGGACTACGCGGTGAAGGCTGGTTTGTCGCCGAGGAAGGACGCTATCGCTATTGAAGATTTGAAGGGGCCTTACGCGAACCTGATTGCCGTGCGGGCGCAGGATCGCAATGCGCCGTGGGTCAAGAAGTTGGTGGCGGCGTATGAATCGCCGGATGTGAAGAGCTTTATCGATGCTCAGTTCAAGGGATCGATTATTCCCGCATTCTGAGTTGGTTTTCGTTCGCACTCGGGGGTTGGGGTGCGGGGGGATGGTCGGGGGTTAGTGCTGGGTTGCTGCTGCGTACGTTTGCGCGGGTTTAATGTTGGCTATATTTCTTATCACTATTAGCCACTGTGCGTGGCGGCACTTCATTTCTTTGTCCAACGGCGACAAAGAAACGAAGCAAAGAAAACGCCTCCCCACAATCTGTATTAAGTGTCCCCAGCGTGCAGACCACTGCTTTTGGTTCCCCCGTAGAACGGTGCTCGCAAAACCACGGACACTTGAAACCCTCCTTCTCGCGAATTCCTACATCCCCACGCTTCGCCACCAGTTCTCTCGGGCAAGATCGACGCGCCCACGGACCGGTCCGGCCTCACCCCTGTTCAAGGCTGACTGAAGTTATTCGGTAGGCAGTACTTTCAGACGCGCTTGTTCGCACCCGGCGCGAGGCGTCTCACTATTTTTCTGATGTGCTGGCGCCCAAACGTAATGCACGCTACGCGCACCCCACGCCTAAATCGTCGCGCGGATCACGCAGTCCACCAACCCGTAAAGACGCGTGAGGCCTGGTCCGTGGGCCATCGCGCTTGCCCGAGAGCACTGGTGGCGAAGCGTGGGGATGTCAGGATTCGCGAGAAGGAGGGGTTCAAGTGTCCGTGGTTTTGCGAGCACCGTGCTACGCGGGAACCAAAAGCAGGGGTCTGCACGCTGGGGACACTTAATACAGATTGTGGGAAGGCGTTTTCTTTGCTTCGTTTCTTTGTCGCCGTTGGACAAAGAAATGAAGTCCCGCCACGGACAGTGGCTAATAGTGATAAAAAATTTAGCTCACATACAACCCGCGCTAACGTCAGCAGCACCAACCCAGCATCAACCCCGACCACCGCCCGTAGCCCGCCCCCCAACAGTCCCGAGTGCGAACGGAAATAACCTGGCTAAGAGTACCCCATGCAACCCGCGCTAACGTAAGCAGCAACCCCGCACTAACCCTCGCGAAGCCCTTAGCACCACCAACCCGGCCTACGCAGTACCCCCGTCCAATTAAAGCCTCGCGATAGAAACCTCCGTAGACTTCACGAAAGCAATAACCTCACTACCAACCTTAAGTTCAAGCTCATCGACGGAGCGCGTCGTAATCACCGACGTGACTATGCCGTAAGGCGTTTCCACATCGACTTCCGACACCACCGAGCCGCGAATGATTTCCTTGATGTGGCCTTTGAACTGGTTGCGTACGTTGATTGCCGTGATGCCCATGTGATGCTCCCTGATTGAATAAGTAGTGCCGGGGCCAGTCGACATCGGCAATGTTTTAAAAGCTGCAACGAGACCTGCCAGGTCACACCCGCCGACTTACACCTGCTAAATCACAACTGCTAAATCACAACTGCTAAATCACCTGTGCGCCATGCCGCAACACCCGCGACAAAACCTGTTCTTCAAGCGCCGCGAAACCTTCGGCCGTGCGCAAACGCGGCCGCTGCAGAGCGATGGCGGCATCGAAGGAAATCTTCCCCTCCTCGATCAGCACAATCCGCTCGCCCAGCGCCACCGCTTCCTGCACATCGTGCGTGACCAGCAGCGCAGTGAAGCGATGCTCGCGCCACAAACGCTCGATCAGCGCGTGCATTTCAATGCGCGTCAACGCATCGAGCGCGCCAAGCGGTTCATCCAGCAACAGCAAGTCCGGCCGGTGCACCAGCGCGCGTGCAAGCGCCACCCGTTGCCGCTGACCGCCCGACAATTGCGCGGGCCAATCGCCTTCGCGCGCGCTCAAGCCCACTTCAGCCAGCGTCGCGCGCGCGTCTTCACGAGACGAACGCGGCAAGCCCGAGCATCACGTTTTGCAGCACGCTTTTCCACGGCAGCAGGCGCGCATCCTGGAACATGATGCGCGTCTCCAGGACGCTGGTTCCCGCCGCCGCGTTACGCTGCACGACACCGCCGGTCGCTTTTTCAAGCCCCGCGATCAGGCGCAGCAACGTGGACTTGCCGCAGCCGCTGCGCCCGACTATCGATACAAAACTGCCGCGCTCAATAGCGAAATCGAAGTTCGACAACACCTTGCGCTCGCCGAAATGTTTGTCGACGCCTTGCAGTGCGACGGCCATGTCCGCGGGACGCGTACGCGTGGCGCAGCAGCCGCCGGCGCACGTTCGCGCGCGATGACTTCCGGCTCGTCGCCTGCCAGCGCAACGTTGCCCGATGCATACGATGCGTAGCTTGATGTCACGGTTTCGCTCCCTTCTGATACGCAGGATGCCAGCGCAGCGTTGCCCGCTCGATCGGCTTTGGCCAGCATGTCGGCGAGCTTGCCGAGCAGCGCATAAAGCAGGATGCCGACCACCACCACATCGGTCTGCAGGAACTCGCGCGCGTTCATCGTCATGTAGCCGATGCCCGATTGCGCCGAGATGGTCTCGGCCACGATCAGCATCACCCACATCAGCCCGAACGCGAAGCGCACGCCCACCAGAATGGACGGCAACGCGCCCGGCAGGATCACGTCGCGATACAGCGCGAAGCCCGAGAGGCCGTAGCTGCGCGCCATCTCGATCAGGTCGGCGTCGACCGAGCGGATGCCGTGATACGTGTTCGTGTAGACCGGGAAAGAACACGCCGAGCGCGACCAGGAACAACTTCGCCTCCTCGCCGATGCCGAACCACAGGATCACCAGCGGGATCATCGCCAGCGCGGGGATGTTGCGGATCATCTGCACGGTCGAGTCGAGCGCGATCTCGGCCGGTTTGAAGAGCCCGTCCCAAGCCCGAGCACGAAGCCGATGCCGCCGCCGATCGCAAAGCCCGTCAGCGCGCGCCACGCGCTGACCTTCACGTTCGCCCACATGTCGCCCGACTGGATCAGCGCCCACGCGGCCTTGACCACGGCCAGCGGCTCGGGCAACACGCGCGACGACAAGCCGCCGGTGCGCGCGGCAAGTTCCCATGCGATCAGGATCACGATGGGCACGAGCCACGGCGCGGCCTGCACGCCGGCGCGGCGAAGAAACGGGACTCACGTTCATACGGACCTCCCGGTTCAACTTTGCGAAGCACGCGGCAAATACGATGTGCCGACGATCTCGCCGAACGGTCCCGACAACGGCCCCGACGTGCGCTCTTTCTGTTCACGCGGCAGCAGCGGAAACACGAGTTCGGCGAAGCGGTACGACTCTTCCAGATGCGGATAGCCCGACAGGATGAAGGTGTCGATACCGAGTGCCGCGTACTCCTTCATCAAGCCCGCGACCTGCTCCGGATTGCCGACCAGCGCCGTGCCCGCGCCGCCGCGCACGAGGCCCACGCCCGCCCACAAGATGCGGATAGACCTCGAGCTTGTCGCGCCGGCCGCCGTGCAACGCCGCCATGCGCCGCTGGCCTTCCGAATCCATCTTTGCAAACGATGCCTGCGCGCGCTGGATGGTTTCATCGTCGAGCTTGCTGATGAGCTTGTCCGCGTCGGCCCACGCTTCCTGTTCGGTCTCGCGCACGATCACGTGCAGGCGAATGCCGAACTTGATCTTGCGGCCTTTCTCGGCTGCGCGGCGACGGATATCGGCGAGCTTCTTTTCGACTGCGGCGGGCGGCTCGCCCCACGTCAGATAGGTATCGATATGATCGGCCGCGATCTCGTGCGCAGCCGGCGACGAACCGCCGAACCACAGCGGCGGATGCGCCTTCTGCACCGGCGGATAAAGCACCTTGCCGCCCTTCGAACTCAGATGCTTGCCGTCGAAATCGATCGTGCCGCCTTCATGCGACGACTCGAGCAGACCGCGCCAGATGTGCAGGAATTCGTCGGTGACTTCGTAGCGCGTGTCGTGGTCGTTGAACACGCCGTCGCCGGCGAGTTCGACCGGGTCGCCGCCCGTCACGACGTTGATCAGCAGACGGCCGCCCGAGAGGCGGTCGAAGGTCGACGCCATGCGCGCGGACAACGCCGGCGATGTCAGGCCCGGGCGGATCGCGACGAGAAACTTGAGGCGCTTGGTGGCGGGAATCAGGCTCGATGCGACCACCCATGCGTCTTCGCAGGAACGGCCCGTCGGCAGCAGCACGCCTTCGTAGCCGAGCGTATCGGCGGCTACCGCGATCTGGCGGAAGTAGTCGTAATCAGCTGCGCGCGCGCCTTGCGTCGTGCCGAGATAACGGCTGTCGCCGTGGGTCGGAATGAACCAGAAAACATTCATCGGAGGCTCCTGCCTTGCGGATTTAAGTGCAAGTGTCGAGTGGGGAATCGAGCGCAGCGCGACGAACAAAAGTACGACGCATGTTCGCGCGAAACGAGTCAGCCCGTCCCCGTTCAGATGATTCATCTTAGCGATGCCCACTTTGGGCATGAACGATTTATTTAAGCTAAGGTTCTCGCCAATTCTGCTTATGCGTCTCTAGTGATGCAGGAGCGCTAACATCAGTGCACTACATGACCATCAAGCGACGTTCCAGCGCGCATCGGCGACCGCCAGCTTCTTCGGAATCAGCTTGAGCTCCGTGAAGGTATCGGCAATCTGCTGCTGGTACGCAAGCGTCTCCGGCGTGATCGGCTGCACGCCGTATCCAGTCCGTTTCAATGCGCGTTCGAGCGTCGGCTGATCCAGGCCGACGAGCGGCGACAGAAGCTTCGCGACATCCGGCACGTTGTTGCGGCCCCATTGATCGACGTGATCCAGTTCCTCCAGCAACGCATGCACGAGCTGCGGCTGCGTGGTCGCGAACTTACGTGTCGCGAGGTAATACTGCGTGTTGCGCACCAGCTCCGTGCCGTCCGCGATCACGCGTGCATTCGCCTGACGTTCCACGGCCGCGAGATACGGGTCCCAGATGACCCATGCGTCCACGCTGCCCTGCACGAACGCAGCACGCGCATCGGCAGGAGCGAGGTAGACAGGATGAATGTCCGCATATGAAAGCCCGGCCTTTCTTCAGCGCTTCGACCAGCAGGTAGTGGACATTCGAGCCCTTGTTCAACGCCACTTTCTTGCCGCGCAGATCTTCTACCTTACGGATAGCCGAATCGTGCGGCACGACAATCGCTTCGCCTTGCGGTGCAGGCGGTTCGTTGCCGACATAGACAAAATCCACGCCCGCGGCCTGCGCGAAAATCGGCGGAGTTTCGCCAACCGTACCGGCATCGACTGCGCCTGCGTTGAGCCCTTCGAGCAATTGCGGACCCGCTGGAAATTCGAGCCATTGCACGGTGACACCTTGCGCGGCGAGCCGCTTTTCGAGCGTGCCGCGCGCCTTCAACACCACAAAATTCCCATACTTTTGATAACCGATACGGAACGTTTTTGCCGCGCCCTCGGCGCGCGCTGCCTGGCTCGCCAGTAGCGCCGCGCCACCACTCAACGCGCTGGTTGCGCCCGCACCCAATGCGGCCAATTTGAGCAACGCACGCCGACGCGACAGAGCCGCTGGCTGCAATTGTGTTTCGTCTGCTGAGATTCGATTGTGGTCGGTCATGTGTGGTTCCTTCATTAGTTGAGGCGCGCAATCTTCATGAAAGGCAAGCTGATCTGTTGCAATCAAAGTCGTCCAGGTCGCGGATCGTGCACAAAACCATCACGATTCGGCATCCTTACTTTGGGTAAAGATTGAGCGTCGCGCCGCGTGTCGGGTGGCACGGTGTCGTTTTTATCGCAAAGGTGAGGACTTACGGGAGGTCATCGGTCATAGGCTGCGCGGCAGTCAGTCGATGCCGTCGCTGCGTTCGCCGCGACGGCCTTGCGCGAACGCGAAGTCCCAGACGAGCGCGCTGGCGGTATCGACGGGCTTGGGCAGCAGCTTCGCCTGATAGAAGGTATCGGCTATGGCCTGCTGCTCGCCGAAATTCTTCGCCACGACCGCACGCACCGCATATGTGCGCCGCGTGTTGGCGCGCTCGACCGTCGCCTGATCGAGACCCCACACCGGGCGCCAGGATCTTCGCCGCTTCTTGCGGATGCGCCTTGGTCCAGACACCCGCTTCAACCAGTTGCTTGAACACGATATCGACGATCTGCGGGTGCGCCTGTGCAAACGTCGTGGATGCGAGGTAATAACGCTGATACGACGCAAGGCCATCGCCACGAATCAGAATGCGCGCGCCCGGATCCTGCTCGACGGAAGCCACGTACGGGTCCCATGCGAACCACGCGTCGACGTCGTTGCGCTCGAACGCCGCGCGCGCATCGGCGGGTGCGAGGTAGCTGATCTTTACATCGGCGGGCGAGAGCTTGGCGCGAGCCAGCGCGGCCAGCAGCAGGTAATGACTGCCGGCTGCCTTGGTCACCGCAATGCGCTTGCCCTTCAGGTCGGCGAGCGAGTGGATGGGTGCGTCACGATGCACGATCACCGCTTGCGCCGAGGGCGACGGCGTTTCCTGCGCGACGTAGACGAAGTTTGCGTTAGCCGCTTGCGCAAAGACGGGAACGGTATCCGCCACGTCCGCGCTGAAGTCCACCGCGCCCGCGTTCAACGCTTCGGTGAGCGGCAGCCCGCTCGCGAACTCGCCCCATTCAATGCGAACGTTAAGCGGCGCCACGGCGCGTTCCAGCGTGCCGCGCGCCTTCAGGATCGCGATCAGCGTGGACGATTTTTGAAAGCCGATCCGCAGCTTGACCGGGTCGCCCGAAGGCGTTTGCGCAACGGCGCTCACCGCGCTCAGGGCAGTCACGGCCAGCACAAGACACGCGACCAGACGGGTGAAGATTTTCATGGGGGCATCGCAGGAACAGATTAGGCAGCCGACCATGCTAACAACGCGCGCGTCCAGCACTAAACGATCAATCGTGATATCGATTGCAGCGGAAATGCTGAGCGCGGTCGCGAGCCCTGTCGAGTTCGGCTGCGCGTGCGGACTTGAAATTCCCGCGAGAATCCCGCATCTCATGATCCATTTATCCGGAGCACGATCATGGGAAGCCGTCCCCAATTCATCGATGATCTCTCGCGCGGCCCCGCCGAGCGCCGCCCTCGCCAGCCCGCTCGGCGACGACGCCCTGCTCGACGCTTACTCCCGCACCGTGATCGGCGCGCTCGAACGCGTGCAGCAAGCGGTCGCGTTCATTTCAGTCGAACGGCGTTTGCCCGGCGACAAGCGCGCGCCGCGGCGCGCACGGCGGCACCGGCTCGGGTTTCATCTTCACGCCCGACGGTTATCTGCTGACGAATAGCCACGTCGTGCACGGCGCGACGCAGATCCGCGTGACGCTCGCGGACGGCGCGAAGTTCGACGCCGATCTCGTCGGCGACGATCCCGACAGCGACCTCGCGGTGCTGCGCATCGGCTCGGCCGAAGCGTTGCCGCACGTCGAACTGGGCGAATCCGGCAAGCTGCGAGTCGGGCAGATCGCGATCGCGGTGGGCAATCCGCTCGGCCTCGCGCAGACGGTCACGACCGGCGTGGTCTCGGCGCTCGGACGTTCGCTTGCGATCGAACTCCGGGCGCATGATCTACGACGTGATCCAGACCGACGCCGCGCTGAATCCCGGCAACTCGGGCGGCCCGCTGATCAACTCGGCGGGTCAGGTGATCGGCGTGAATACGGCGATCATTGCCGGTGCTCAGGCGATCTCGTTCGCGACCGCAATCGATACCGCCAAGTGGGTCATCATGCAGCTCTTCGCGCACGGGCGCGTGCGGCGTGCGTATATTGGCGTGGCCGGGTACGACGATGCCCATTTCGCGCCGCGTGCAGCGCTATTTCGAGCTGCCGTCGGCGAGCGGCGTGCATGTGATGGAAGTCGTGAAAGGCAGCCCGGCCGCGCTCGGCGGACTGCGGACCGACGACAGGATCGTCGCTATCGACACGCTGGCGGTGGATAGCGTCGATAGCTTGCAGCGCACGCTGGATGCATCGCGGATCGACCGGGCGGTGAATGTGACCGTGCTGCGCGGCACGCAGAAGCTGGAACTGGAAGTGACGCCGGTCGAACAAGCTGGATAACGTTTCTCGACGGCACACCGCGCACCGGCGTCGCGTGACACCGGTGCTGCGGATACCGCCTATTGCGTGGAAGTCGACGGCTTGACGCCGCCGATCTGGGTCAACTGCGAGTAGACGTCGTGCGACAGGTCAAGCAGCACCTTGCGGTCGATCGCACCCGACACGGCATAACCGAAATCGCCGTCGATCCAATAAAACACGTTCACCGATCCATCCTGATACAGCTTGAACGCGGTCGTGTCCGAGCTGATCTTTCGATGCGATATGCACAGCGTGATCCGTTCGCCCTTCGCGTCGTGGTACATGAACTGCGCGACCGGACCGTCGTCGCCGGGCAACAGGCGGCCGCCCATCAACTCGAAGCCCGAGCGGGTCAGGATCGGCGGACGCACGTCCGTGCCGAGCCGGTTCGATACCCACGTCACCAGTTCCTGCTCGCGATCCGCGCCCACTTCCACCGGCCGCATCACTTCCGGCGCATACATCACGTGCGCGATCGCCGACTGCCGCGCGAACGACTCGCCCGACGCTATAGCTTGCACGCTGCACGTGACCGCCTCACCGCTTCCCGGCATGAGCGCGTCGCGGCCCATGTTGCCCTGTCATGCCGCCCACGCCGATGCCCACGCCCAGCACCAGCGCCGCCGCCATGCCCGCGAATTGCGGCCAGTTGGCGGCATCGCGCCAGCGCTTGGGTTCGGGCGGCAGCAGACGTTGCGGCACGGGTTCGCTCAGCACGCGGTCATAGCGGTCATGGAACATGCTGTTCAGCGAGAAATAGTCGCTGACCTTGGTGGCCAGCGCTTCGTCGCTGTTCCAGCAGACGATCGATCTCCTCGCGGCGATGTTCGGCCAGCGATCCGTCCACGTACGCGTGGATTTCGTCTTCAGTGATGGGTGTTTGTTGGTCGCTCATCGCACCACCTGTAATTTAGCGCCCGGTTGCGCGCCGGCCATCAACGCGCGCAGTCTTTCACGTCCGCGCGAGAGCCGCGACATGACGGTCCCGATCGGAATTTCCAGCGCCTGCGCCACATCCGCATAGCTCATTTCTTCCAGTCCCACCAGCAGCACGACCTGGCGCTGGTCGAGCGGCAAGCGCTGCAACGCGAAGTCCAGATCGCGCATTTCGAGCGACTGCGTTTGCGTGCCCGGCACGGCAAATTCGCGTTCGGAAATGTTCTCGTCATCGACGGAAACATGCACTGCCTTCACCCCTGCGCGGCGCGCCTGATTCGCGAACACGTTGTGCATGATCGTGAACAGCCACGCGCGCAGGTCGGTGCCGGACTGGAACTTCTCGGTATGCCGGAGCGCGCGTTCGAGCGTGTCCTGCACCAGATCGTCGGCGAGATCGCGATTGTTGATCAGCGCTCGCGCGTAGCGGCGCAATCGCGGCACATGCTCCATTAACTCGTCACGGACGCCCATTGGCCTTCCTTCATTTTGTAAGCTTACGCGGACGTTCTATGTGGAAACGCCGCTGTGATGATGGGCTAACACCATGGGTCGCGGCAAATTATTCCTGTGGCTGGGAATTTTTCCTGAAGCGTGATTATGCCGTCGAGTCAGTGCTCGGTTAGCCATCAATTGCCCGTCATCAGGTCGGCGGCCCGCATCAGGCCGCGGGTATTCGCTCGGCCCGCCAGCACGTAACGCTTGCCGCCCGCGGTCCATGCCAGCAAAGCGGCTTTCGCCCACGCGGCGAGCCTTCCACTGCGGCTGCGCATGCGCGAACAAGCCCGGCGCCACGAGCAGCACGGCGGCATCGCCGGCCTCGATTGCGGTAGACGAATTCAGTCGCCGAGGCGAATGGGCCCACGGGCATTTCCCGTCGGGCAGTCGGGTGGAATCCCACGCCGGATAGATCCGGGCGCGCTTGCCAAAGCCTTCGCCGAGCTTTCATAGCCACTCGCGCCCGATGCCATGTCCTGCGCCGCCACGGCCTGTTCTAGCGCCATCATCGACGCATTATCGAGCGCCGAATCGGAGATGTCGAACGCGAAGATTGCCGCGGTGGCGAGTGCCAGCGCTGCAACTGTCGCGATCAGGAGCTTCCGAAGGCTCGGCTTTGATATGCGTCGCGCGGGCTTGGGTGGTGGCGCTTCGTCGACGGGATCGGGAAATGCGTTCTGCATTTGTGCGTTGAGCCGGCCGTAAAACGCCACGCGATGCGCCTCGTCGGGGTGGGTCTTCAAGTAGGTCTGCACCCTTGCCGCTTGTGCCGGATCGAGCATGCCGTCGGCGAAGGCCTGGACGTCGGACTCCGAGAGTCGGGGTTCCGTTGGAGGGGGAGCTTTGGGCATGATCGATTGGGCGGGGAGGTTACTGTCGGTAAGGGGCGAACACCGGTTGCGGCGGTTTATTCCGGATTATTCGCGTTGGGCGGGAGATTGGTCGGGCGGTCGGCGGTCGGCGGTAGGGGCTGATGCCGGTTTGCTGCTGCTTACGTTGGCGCGGGTCCGATATTGGCAATATTTTTTATCACTATTAGCCACTGTGCGTGGCGGCACTTCATTTTTTGGTCCTTCGGCGACAAAGAAACGAAGCAAAGAAAACGCCTCCCCACAATCTGTATTAAGTGTCCCCAGCGTGCAGACCACTGCTTTTGGTTCCCGCGTAGAACGGTGCTCGCAAAACCACGGGCACTTGAAGCCCTCCTTCTCGCGAATCCCTACATCCCCACGCTTCGCCACCAGTGTTCTCGGGCGAGAACGGTGGCCTGCGGACCAACATGGCCTCACGCGTCTTTAGGGGTTGGTGGACTGCGTGATCCGCGCGGCCATTTAGGTGAGGAGCGCGCTAGCGTTCAATACGTTTGGGCGTCAGCACACCAGAAGAATATTTGAATGCCCCCGCGACGCGCGAACAACCGCGCCCGAAATCAATACGCGCCGAATATTGCAATCAACCACAGATGCGGTGAGGCAGTAAAACTTCGTGGGCGCGTTGATCTTGCCCGAGAGCACTGGTGGCGAAGCGTGGGGATGTAGGGATTCGCGAGAAGGAGGGTTTCAAGTGTCCGTGGTTTTGCGAGCACCGTTCTACGCGGGAACCAAAAGCAGTGGTCTGCACGCTGGGGACACTTAGAGGCGGTTTCAAAAAGGCTGAATAGATCGCTTTAGGGTGCTCCAGCAGATGAGGCAAGCGGCGAACTTCAAGAAGGCTTCATGGATCTTGGCAAGTCGCTCGTAGCGAACTCGAAGACGATGGAAATTATGGAACCAAGCATGAGTACGTTCGACTACCCATCGATATTTTCCAAGGCCACTGCCATGCTCAGTGCGGCGCTTTGCAAGAACGGGTTTGATGCCCCGATCGCGCAATTTCTGCCGGTGTGCTTCGGAGTCGTATCCGCGATCGGCGTAGACGACTTGAGGCTTTTGCAAAGGGCGCCCGCGGATGCCACGGATGGCTGGAATCGCGTCGATGAGCGGCAACAATTGTGTGACGTCATGGCGATTTGCACCGGTCAAGATGATCGAGAGCGGCACCCCATTTGCGTCGGTAGCAACATGGTGCTTAGAGCCTGGTCGCGCACGATCTACGGGGTTCGGCCCAGTTTTTGGCCCGCCCCGATGGCCCGCACGGAAGACGAATCGACAACCACGCGTGAGAAGTCGATTTGGCCGGCTGCGCGTAACTCGGCAAGCAGCAGTTCGTGCAATCGATCCCACACGCCTGCTTCTTGCCAGTCGCGCAAGCGGCGCCAACAGGTCACGCCAGAGCCGCAACCCATTTCGGCGGGTAGATCGCGCCAACGCAGCCCTGTGCGCAACACAAACAAAATGCCGCTCAATGCTGCGCGATCGGGTACCGGCTTGCGACCTGGATACTTCTCGCGTCGAGCCTTCGGCTGTGGCAGTAAGGGTTCGATTCGTTTCCATAATTCATCGTCAATGATTGGCTTGTCCATCTCCTTGATCTCGTCGTCACGACGACCAAGGTTAACAGCTTGTCCATAAAGTTAACAGCCCCCTTCACATCTTTTTGAAACCACCTCTTAATACAGATTGTGGAGAGGCGTTTTCTTTGCTTCGTTTCTTTGTCGCCGTTGGACAAAGAAATGAAGTCCCGCCACGGACAGTGGCTAATAGTGATAAAAAATTTAGCTCACATACAACCGGCGCTAACTTGAGCAGCAACAACCCGGCATCAACCCAGTACCACCGACATAGAAATGAAGTGCCGCCACGCACAGTGGCTAATAGTGATAAAAAATTTAGCCAACATTAAACCCGCGCTAACGTCAGCAGCAACAACCCAGCGCTGACCCTGACCACCGACCAGCCCCACGCCCCAAACCCCGACCGAGTGCGAACGCAAATCCCTGTCCACGCGTAAACCCACTTCGCCAACTTTTATTCCGCCCGAAAGACAAAAAATTCCAACTTAAAAATAATCGTGCTCCTCGGGAATATCCCGCCCCCTCGCCGGGTTCTCTCCATTGCAAACCGCAAAAAACCCAACCGCCAGGAGCAAGCAATGAAAGCTTTCGCCGTAGCCGTCCTCGCGCTAGCAGCGCTCGCCTCAGCGAGCACCTTTGCGCAGACCAAAACCCGCGCTGAGGTCTATCAGGAACTGATCCAGGCCCAAAAAGATGGTCGCGATTTCGTTACCGATACCTCCTACCCCGACGTCAACCCGGTCTTCGCCCATCAACTCGAACAACAACAAGCGCGCCTGGCGCAACAACAAACGACCAGCGCAGTGGCCGGCACATCCGTAACAACTCCTAACACAACGAACTAACTCGCCACGACCCTCCAAGCCCAAAGGCCCACGATATGACCCGCACCGAACCGTCGACCGCCCCTGCCAAGGTTTATTCCGCTCAGCCGCCGCGAAGCAAATTCACCCCTTGGCTATTCGCCGCAATCGCCGCTGGATTGATGTCCGCCGGGTGCGCTTCACTGCCGCCGTCATCCAGTAACGAATGCGTCGGGCCAAACGGCTTCTGCATGCCTTATTTCGGGTCCTAAGCAAATCTTTCGACACATCTTCATAAGTCACTTAAATACATCGGATCACTAACTTTCATTTGAGGTCATCATGAAAAAATTCCTTATTTCCGCTCTGGTTCTCTCGTCAGCACTGGCCGCCCCCGCTTTCGCCTTTGCGCAAAATAACGCGCCCATCACCCGCGCACAAGTCAAAGCCGAACTCATCCAACTCGAAAAAGCCGGCTATAGCCCGGGCGGCGAAGACGTCAACTATCCGCAAGACTTGCAAGCCGCCGAACAACGCGTCAGCGAGCAACAAGGCGATTGCCGTCATCGTCGTATGGATCGTCGACCAGCGGAATGTCGGCATCGGGCATGCCACGTCAGCGTACCGCGCCAAATGACGCCGCCTCAATCGATCTACTTCGGTCATTGAGCCGCATGCACGGCAAGGCGCCCAACGCGCGACGAGTCATCGCCACGATGCGACTCACCCGCTCCGCGCGACTCGCCGCCTGTCGAAGCCCGCTCGCAGCCGATAAACTTCGGAGGCATGCGCGACCGCATTCCGGTCGCGCACTTCCCTTCCGGAGACATCGACATGAAGCAGGCGCTCCATCATCTGACCGTCGCCACGCGCACGCGCGGACTCCACGAAATTACCCGCGATATCCGCACGCTGGATCGACTCAGCAAGACATCCAGACCGGTCTGCTGACCGTGTTCCTGCGACACACCTCGGCGTCGTTACTGATCCAGGAAAATGCCGATCCCGACGTGCGCACGGACCTCGAACAGTTCTTCGAAACCATCGCGCCGGAAGCGCCCGGGCGCTATGTCCACGACGCGGAAGGCCCCGACGACATGCCCGCGCATCTGCGAACCGCGCTGACGCAAGTCCAGTTATCCATTCCCGTCGAGCGCCGGCCGGATGGTCCTCGGCACGTGGCAAGGCATTTATGTATTCGAGCACCGGCGCGCAGCGCATCGTCGCGAAGTCGTATTGCACCTTTTCGGCGAGTGATTTAATATACGCAGCGCGTATATAATCACTGGGAGCGTTCGATCGTGCAACTTCAACAGCAAACCTTGCTTGCGCGACGCCATGCGTCGCCTGAACATGACGCGTGACGCGTTCGCGAACCGCATCGGCGTGTCGCGGCGAGCGCTGGATACGTGGCTGCTGCCCGGACGAATCCGCGGAATCGCGGGCCATGCCCGAGATCGCGAGCCGTTACGTCATGGAAATTTTGGAGCGGACGCCTTCAGACGATGACTATACGCAACGCGTACAGTCGACAATCGATTCTTTATGAAGGCCGGCCGCATCTGCTGTCCGTCGATCAATTCTCCCGGGATTCGGTGGAAGCGCTTGTTCCGTGTCGCGGACACCATGCAACCCATCGCGCGCCGCCAGAAGATCACGCGCGTGCTGGAAGGCGCTGTGCTTGCCAATCTGTTTTTCGAAGCGAGCACGCGCACGCGCGTCAGCTTTCGGCGCGGCGTTCTGCCGGCTTGGCGGCTCGGTGTGCGACACGACCGGCTTCACGTTTTCATCGATGGCAAAAGGCGAGTCGATCTACGACACCAGCCGCGTGATCAGCGGTTATGCCGATGCGCTCGTCGTGCGACATCCGGAGAAAGGCTCGGTCGCCGAATTCGTGCGCGCGACCAACGTTCCGGTGATCAATGCCGGCGATGGTCCCGGCGAACATCCGAGCCAGGCGCTGCTCGACCTCTACACCATCCAGCGCGAATTCTCGCGTGTGGGAAAGATTGTCGACGGTTCGCATATAGCGATGGTGGGCGACCTTAAATATGGTCGCACTGTCCATTCGCTGGCCAAGTTGCTGGCGTTGTATCGGGGGCTGAAGTTCACGCTGATATCGCCGGCTTCGCTTGAGATGCCCGCTGTCCATCCTCGATCAAATCGCGCGCGGCGATCATGTTGTCGAGCAGACCAGCGACTTGCATGCCGGGCTCAAGGGCGCGGATGTTGTGTATGCAACGCGCATTCAGAAAGAGCGTTTTGCCGATGAATCCATAGAAGGTTATACGCCCGATTTCCAGATCAATCAGGCGCTGGTGGACAGTGTGTGCGGACCTGACACGCTGATCATGCATCCGCTACCGCGCGATGGAAGGCCCGGGTGCCAACGACCTAAGCATTGACCTTAACCATGATCCGAGGCTTGCCATTTTCAGGCAGACCGATAACGGCATTCCGGTTCGCATGGCAATTTTCGCGGTGTTGCTAGGGGTGGAGCACCAGGTGCAGCATTCCATGCGCGACGCAGCGTGGAAATCTCCGGCTTATATTGGACCGGACGATGCGGTGTTCCACGGAATCGATTAATTTCGCTCGCGCCGGTGAACGGAAGGGTATTTTCGTTCGCACTCGGGCGGGGGGGGTTGGGGGGTGCGGGTTGTCAGCGTTCGCACTCGGGGTGGTTTGCGGCGCGCGCTACCGGCAGTGGTCGGGGGTTATTGCTGGGTTGCTGCTGCGTACGTTAGCGCGAGTTTTATGTTGGCTAATTTTTTTATCACTATTAGCCACTGTGCGTGGCGGCACTTCATTTCTTTGTCCAACGGCGACAAAGAAACGAAGCAAAGAAAACGCCTCCCCACAATCTGTATTAAGTGTCCCCAGCGTGCAGACCACTGCTTTTGGTTCCCGCGTAGCACGGTGCTCGCAAAACCACGGACACTTGAAACCCTCCTTCTCGCGAATTCCTACATCCCCACGCTTCGCCACCAGTGCTCTCGGGCAAGTTCGACGTGCCCACGGACCCGTCCGGCCTCACCCCCGTTCTAGGTTGACTGAAGTTATCCGGTGCGCAGTACTTTCAGACTCGCTTGTTCGCGCCCGGCGCGAGGCGTTCCGCGATTTTTGTGATGTGCTGGCGCCCAAACGTAATGCACGCTACGCGCACCCACGCCTAACCAGTGCTCTCGGGCAAGATCGACGCGCCCACGGACCGGTCCGGCCGCACCCCTGTTCAAGGTTGACTGAAGTTATTCGGTGCGCAGTACTTTCAGACGCGCTTGTTCGCACCCAGCGCGAGGCGTTCCGCGATTTTTCTGATGCGCTGGCGCCCAAACGTAATGCACGCTATGCGCACCCCACGTCTAAATGGTCGCGCGGATCACGCAGTCCACCAACCGTAAAGACGCGTGAGACCGTATTGGTCCCGTGGGCCATCGCGCCTGCCCGAGAGCACTGGTGGCGAAGCGTGGGGATGTAAGGATTCGCGAGAAGGAGGGGTTCAAACATCCTTGGTTCTAGCCCCACGCTTCGCCACCAGTGCTCTCGGGATAGATCGGTGGCCCACGGACCGGCTCGGCCTCACTCCTGTTCAAGCTTGACTGAAGCTATTCGGTGCGTAGTACTTTCAGGCGCGCTTGTAAGCGCCCGGCGCGAGGCGTTCCGCGATTTTTGTGATGTGCTGGCGCCCAAACGTAATGCACGCTACGCGCACCCCACGCCTAACCAGTGCTCTCGGGCAAGATCGACGCGCCCACGGACCGGTCCGGCCTCACCCCTATTCAAGGTTGACTGAAGTTATTCGGTGCGCAGTACTTTCAGACGCGCTTGTTCGCACCCGGCGCGAGGCGTTCCGCGATTTTTGTGATGTGCTGGCGCCCAAACGTAATGCACGCTACGCGCACCCCACGCCTAAATGGTCGCGCGGATCACGCAGTCCACCAACCGTAAAGACACGTGAGACCGTATTGGTCCCGTGGGCCATCGTTCTTGCCCGAGAGCACTGGTGGCGAAGCGTGGGGATGTAGGGATTCGCGAGAAGGAGGGTTTCAAGTGTTCGTGGTTTTGCGAGCACCGTTCTACGCGGGAACCAAAAGCATGGGCCTGCACGCTGGGGACACTTAATACAGTTTGTGGAAAGGCGTTTTCTTTGCTTCGTTTCTTTGTCGCCGTTGGACAAAGAAATGAAGTGCCGCCACGCACAGTGCTAATAGTGATAAAAAATACTGCCAAAATAAAACTCGCGCTAACGTAAGCAGCAACAACCCGGCATCGACCCTGACCACTGCACCAGTTCCGCGCCCAAAACCCCGCCCGAGTGCGAACGAAAATAATCTGGCTAATAGTGATAAAAAATCTATCTCACATACAACCCGCGCTAACGCACGCAGCACCAACCCAGCACCAACCCCCGACCACAACCCCCAACCCCGCCCCCGTCCACCGGCGCGAGCGAAACTTACCGGCGCGAGCGAAACTTACCGGCGCGAGCGAAACTTATACCCCACATTGAACAATATTAACGCGGTGTTTACACCCAAAACAGTACGCTTCAAGTCATCCCGATCACCGGAGCTTGTGCAATGAACCTTGTCCTCGAAAGAATCGCCGGCTCGGCCACAACGAAAAGTCCGCCGCGCCGAATACTTTATCAGTGCCCTGCACTTCGCGCGTCCATCTCTCGGCCGTCCTGCACAGCAAGCAGGATGAAGCGGCACGCGAGCGCATCAGCCGCCTGTTCCATTCGCCGCTGGGCGTGTACGTCAGCCAGGCATCGCGCGACCATGACGACCTCCGACTGGTCTTCGACGTGGCAATGGAAGACCTCGACTTCACAGTGCGCACGCTGCTACCAGGTGCTGCCCGAAGCCGTGATCGAAGCCGTGCGTCCGCGTATATTCACGCACCGACGCGAACATTAAGCGAGTCAACGCGCGTGCTCACCTGCGCCAACGAGAAATCGACGGCGGCGCGGGCGTGAAGCGTGGTGGTATCGAGCAACGGCACGGGGCTGTCGGCTTCGCTCACCAGCAGCATGATCTCCGTGCATCCCAGCACGATCGCTTCCGCGCCACGCGCAGCGAGTCCGTGCAGAACATCGCGATACAGCTTGCGTGAATCATCGTTGACGATCCCGAGACACAGCTCGCGATAGATGATGTCGTGAATCACCGCTTGCTCGGCGGGCTCGGGCAGGAGCGTCGAGATGCCGTGCCGTTCTTGCAGGCGGTCGCGGAAAAAACTTTCGCGCATCGAAAACGCAGTGCCGATAAAACCGACCTTGCGAATGCCGCGCTTTTGCGCCTCGATCCCGGTCGGATCGACGATATGAAGGAACGGCACGGACACCGCCGCCGCAATTTGCGGCGCGACGAGATGCATGGTGTTCGTGCAGAGCACGATGCAATGCGCGCCGCCCGCTTCGAGATGGCGCGCGGCGTCGGCCAGCCGGATGCCTGCGATGTTCCATTGTCCGTCGCGTTGAAGTTGTTCTATCGGCGCGAAATTCACGCTATGCAGCAGGACTTGCGCGGAGTTCAAGCCGCCGAGGCGCGTGCGCACATCCCGGTTGATCAGCCGATAATATTCAGTAGTCGATTCCCAACTCATCCCGCCGATCATGCCAATGGTTCGCATGCTGTTCATGGTGCCCGTCCCGCAAATCAGATTGATCGAAGCGACATAGTGCAGGGAAGCGCGAGGCGCGGCTAGGGCAAAATTTCGAGACAAGAACGGGCCGTCGCCGGCTTACTGCGTACGTGCAACGGCGCAGGTATGGTCCTGCAATTCCTCCGCATGACGCAAAGTCGCCGGTCTCGCGTTGGACGTGATCGTTGAGAAGAAAGAATGCGGGCTTGCCGTCGGGCGCGGTGGTGCCCGGTCAGCAGCAAGGTCTGGTCCGCCATGATTTCGCCTTCTCTTGCCACGTCGGGCGCAAGGAGCTTGAAGGGATCGGTGGAAGTCGAGGTCGGCGTCGTCTATACGGCGAATTCGATACGCATGTCCGCGCAAGCAGCATGGGAAACGCGGTCCATTGCGTGCCGATCTTCGGGCCTTGTTCGCGCAATGCGCGAACGACATCGGGCGCAAGGCAATCGATATGAATATGCAACTGGTTCTGCGTGCGACCGCTGGTTGAATTGATCGCGAGCGAGAGCTCGTCGCGAGGCAATTTCTCGCCGAGTTTCGCTTCCACAAAACGCCGCGCTTCCCACGCTGCGCGCCAATAATTCGGCGAGTCCGGCATCAGCAGATCGGGGCTTTCAATGCCGCCAATGCGCGCAGTCGGAATCAACAAATACTGGGCGATGCCGTTGATATCCTTGAGGATGGCGAAGCCGCCAGAAGGATCGACCTCGACACATTTCTGCGGGACATCGGCGCCGCGTGCGGCCGGCTCACATGAGTTGTGGACGATCTGCCATAAGCGCGTTCGGGTTTGCCAGCACAAGCAGTCGAAAGGAAAAGCGCGGCGAACGTGAACGAAGTCGAAGCGAGCGAGGAGCCGGACATTGCGCATGGGGTGAGTGGTCGACACGAAAGCCTGCATCGTAACAAGACTTCATGACGACCGCATGCGAACTCGGAAAACCGCCTCACATCACCGGCAAATGCAGATGATGCGGATGTTCGACCGTGTCCGCAATCAGCCTGAGCGCGTCTTCACATTCATCGAGATTCTTAGGACCGCCAAGGCAGACTGCGAATGGCTTCGGGCGGATTGCCATCGGTAGCGAAAGCCGCCGCCGAAACCGCCCCAATCCCTTGCGATCGCAATTGCAACGCAAGCTCGGATGCGTTGCCATCCGCAGTCTGCCGAGTAATGGGCATCCAGAAATGAAACCCGGCCGGATCGGCATCGAACTTCCAGTTCGACAAGCACGCGCGAAGCAAGCTCCTGACGCGCTGCGGACTCCGTACGAATTGCGTCGAGCATGAGGTCGGCGGTGCCGTCCCCCACCCACTGCGTCGCCAGCAGCACAGTAAAGGGACTCGCCATCACCGTGGTTGCGCGCAATGCCCCGGCAAGATGCTGCGCGCGCCGCGACGGAGGCGCACGAATGTAAGCCACGCGCAGCCCGGCGCCAAAGCTCTTGGAGAACCCGGTGACGTAGTAAGTCAGATCGGGCGCGAAGCGTAGCCAGCGCATCGGGCGCATTCGACCGGCAACATGCCGTAGGCATCGTCTTCGATGATCGGCACGCTGTACCTTAGCGCGACATCGGCAAGCGCCTCGCGCCGCTTGGACGAAAGCGTCACCGTGCTCGGATTCTGGATGGTCGGATTGCAATAGAACGCGCTGGGCTTGTCGCTCTTGCAGAGCGCTTCGAAAGCGTGCGCGAGCGGACCTTCGTCGTCGCGCGCCAGCGCCTGCAAACGCACGCCGAGTTGCGCGGCGATCGCCTTGATGCCCGGATAAGCCAGCGTATCGAGACAGATCGTGCCGCCCGGCCGCGCGAGCTGCGACACCAGCGCCACGAGCGCGCTATGAATGCCGGGACAGACCAGCACCTTGTCTTCGTCGCAATCATCGAAACGGCGCTTGAGCCATGTCGTGCCGGCGGCCCGATCGTCAGCGAGTGCCGCCGAAATCCTGATATCGCAGCAGCCGATACGGGTCCGTCGACGCAAACAGCCGCGCCGCCGAATCGCGCAAGCGTGCGGCGAGTTCCGCCGGCTCGGGCGGCATGTTCATGGTCATCTCGACACTGCTGCCACCCGACAGCGGCAGCGTGGCCGTCCGGCCGCGCACGAACGTGCCGCTGCCGGCACGCGAGTCGAGCAGCCCGCGCTTGCGCGCTTCCGCGTAGGCGCGCGCGACGGTCGTGTAATTGAGCTGCAGTTCGTCGGCGAGATCGCGCAAACCGGGCAGCCGATCGCGCGGACGCAAGCGTCCGCTCGCCAGGTCTTCTTCGATTAATTCGGGAATCAGCAGATAAGCCGGCTTGCGGCTTTCTGTCAGTTTTCTGATCCAGTGATGAGTAAGGCTGGCCATGAAGCGCTCTCGGATAAATGACGGTTAAAAAACGATAGCACGCCGAAGCAGCTCAGAAAAATAAATGATCGCATTGAATGATCGTATGGAGAATCGAATCAATCGAGCGATCAATGCACGTATTCGGTGTTTATTGCACCACGCCGGCGCGGCTGCACCATTATGATCACGCCACGACTGGTGCAGGCTCGCCGCCCCATGCGGCGCTGAAGCCAGGCCGCACAAGGCCTTCGGGATCGTTCAAAAAATTTTGCATGCTTCGCGCGCACTGATCGTTTGAATGATCGGGTATTGATCGCATTAACGCGTTCATTCAATGGCACGGCCGTTGCATTAACAGGTTCGCAAGCAGCGAATTGCTGCCGGATTAAAAAATCCGGACGCTACTGATTATTGTTTTATCGTCATATTTACTGGAGATTAGAATGCCTGCCGTCAATATCCCGATGCACAAGAAAGGCGATTATCTTGTCGACTACGAAGAGAAGGTCTTCGAAGACGTCAAGGCCGAGCCGGGCGAAAAGGCGCTGGTGACGTTTCACACGGTCGCGTTCGAAGGCTCGATCGGCTTCGTCAACCTGCTGCAGGCCACCCGGCTGCAGCGCAAGGGCTTCGAAACCTCGGTGCTGCTCTATGGCCCGGGCGTGACGCTCGGCCTGCAACGCGGCTTTCCGACGCTCGGCGACGAAGCGTTTCCCGGCCACCTGAACTTCAACAAGCAGATCCAGAAGTTCATGGAAGAAGGCGGCAAGGTCTACGCGTGCCGCTTCGCGCTGCAGGCGCTGTATGGGCAGGGCGAAGCGTCGCTGATCGAAGGCATCAAGCCGATCAGTCCGCTCGACGTGCTCGACATCCAGCTGCTGCATCGCAAGGACAACGCGCTGATCATCCACACCTGGACCGTCTGACGCTGCACGACAGCTCTGACCACGGAACGACCATGCCCGACAAGACGAATCGTCCGCGCCGCCGCGGTCCAGATCGCACCGGACCTCGAACGGCCGCGGCGGCACGCTCGAGAAGGTCCTGCGCGACGATCGACGACGCCGCGCCGCCAAGGCGTGCAGCTGATCGTCTTCCCGGAGACCTTCCTGCCCTACTACCCGTACTTTTCGTTCGTGCGGGCGCCGGTGGCATCGGGCGCCGAACACATGCGGCTCTACGACGAAGCGGTGGTCGTGCCCGGCCCGGTGACGCAGGCGGTGGCGGAGCGGGCGCGCCGGCACGGCATGGTCGTCGTGCTGGGCGTGAACGAGCGCGATCACGGCAGCCTATACAACGCGCAACTGATCTTCGATACCGACGGCGAGCTGCTGCTCAAGCGCCGCAAGATCACGCCGACGTTTCATGAACGGATGATCTGGGGCATGGGCGACGCAGCCGGCCTGAAAGTGGCGCAGACCGCGCATCGGCCGAGTGGGCGCGCTCGCGTGCTGGGAGCACTACAACCCGCTCGCGCGCTATGCGCTGATGACGCAGCACGAAGAGATTCATTGCAGCCAGTTTCCCGGCTCGCTCGTCGGGCCGATTTTCGGCGAGCAGATCGAAGTGACGATCCGTCATCACGCGCTGGAATCCGGCTGCTTCGTGGTCAATTCCACGGGCTGGCTGACCGAGCCGCAGATCGAATCGATCACGAAGGACCCGGCTCTGCAGAAGGCGCTTCGCGGCGGCTGCAACACCGCGATCATCTCGCCCGAAGGCCAGCATCTCGCGCCGCCGCTGCGCGAAGGCGAAGGCATGGTGATCGCCGATCTGGACATGTCGCTGATCACCAAACGCAAACGCATGATGGATTCGGTCGGCCATTACGCGCGGCCCGAATTGCTGAGCCTCGCCATCAACGACCGGCCCGCCGTCACGTCGGCGCCCATGAGCACCTTCTCACCTTCAACCGAGGGATTGCACCTTGAACGCGAACGCGAGCGAGACCATGTCGGCCGTGAGCCGGCAATTGATGACTGAACTGCAATCGACGGGCTTGCGTCTCGCCGATCCCGGCGCGGGCGCGAGCGTGGCGAGCCGTCGCGGCGGCGCGGGTCCGTCGGACCACAAGGCGGTCACCATCGACGGCGTGACCATCATGGTGCCGGTGCATACGAACACGGCATGGCACTCGCCGTTCGTGGCGTCCGCGCCCGATGCGCAGCGGCAGCAGCGCGTTGCTGCGCGGCTCGATCCCCATCGCGAACATCAGCTTCCCGAAGGCGCCGCGCTTCTACGCGATGCAGACCTTCGACGGCGTGCCCTACTCGCACATCGCCACGCTGCACGGCGTCGGACGTGCTCGCGACCACGGTGCTGCAAACCTGCATTCGCTACGAGAGCCGCAAGAAGACCTGCAAGTTCTGCGCGATCGGGCAATCGCTTGCGGCGGGCCGCACGATCGCGCGCAAGACGCCCGAGCAACTGGCGGAAGTCGCGCGCGCCGCCGTGCTGCTCGATGGCGTCAAGCATATGGTGCTGACCACCGGCACGCCGCCGACCAAGGACCGCGGCGCGCAGATCCTGTGCGAAAGCGCATTCGCGATCAAGGCCGCCGTCGACCTGCCGATCCAGGCGCAATGCGAACCGCCCGACGACGACAAATGGTTCGAGCGCATGCGCGCAAGCGGTATCGATACGCTCGGCATGCATCTCGAAGTGGTGACGCCCGCGCTGCGCGAGCAGATCATGCCGGGCAAGGCGAGCGTGCCGATCGCGCGCTACATGGAAGCGTTCAAGGCGGCCGTGGCGGTGTTCGGACGCGGTCAGGTGAGCACCTACATCCTCGCGGGCCTCGGCGACACGGCAGAAGCCATCCTCTCGATCTCGCGCGAACTGGTCGACCTCGGCGTGTATCCGTTCGTGGTGCCGTTCGTGCCGATCAGCGGCACGCCGCTCGAGGATCATCCCGCGCCCTCGCCCGAGTTCATGAAGTCGGTGCTGCAGCCGCTCGGCGCGATGGTGTCGGCGGGCGGCATGCGTTCGGGCGACATCAAGGCCGGCTGCGGCAAATGCGGCGCGTGTTCGTCGCTGTCATCCTACGAGGTCTGATCATGCTCGCCGATACCGACGATCTTGCACGTCTCTACACGCCCGCCAGCTACACGATCAAGTGGACCACGCTGCCATGGGAAGCGAACGAAGCGTACAAGCTGCGGCGCGCGGTGTTCTGCATCGAGCAGGGGATTTTTATCGGCGATGACCGCGATGAAATCGACGACCGCGCGCAACTGCTCGTGGCGGTGAGTTGTATCGGCGGGATGCCTGAGCAAGTGGTCGGCACGGTGCGCATTCACGAGGACGCGCCGGGCGTCTGGGCCGGCTCGCGGCTCGCGGTGCATGCGGCGTTCCGGCGGCACGGCAAGATCGGCGCGACGCTGATCAGGCTCGCGGTCAGCAGCGCGCATGCGCTCGGCTGCACGACTTTCCTCGCGCATGTGCAGAGCCAGAACGCCGCGCTCTTTCATTCGCTGCACTGGACCACGCTGTCCGAAGAACTCATGCATGGCCGGCCGCATCATCTGATGCAGGCGGACCTTGCGTTCTATCCGCCCTGCGTGACGCCGCAAAGCGGCTTCGTGACGCAGTATTCGCCGGCGCGGAGTGCGTCATGAACGTGGCGGACCTCGTCGCCGCGTTGCGGGAAACGCGCGGCTTTCGCCACAAGACGGACATTGCGGGCGTGATGTCGTCGCTTGCCCGGCACTTGCCGCGAGGCACGTCCGATCCTGCGCAAGCGGTCGCCATTGGCGACGACTGCGCGGCCATTGCCGACGGCGACGGCTACCTGCTGTTCGCCATCGAAGGCATGGTCAGCGACTTCGTGCGCGACATGCCGTGGTTCGCGGGCTACAGCAGCGTGATGGTCAACGTCAGCGACATCTACGCGATGGGCGGCCGCCCGATCGCTGTCGTCGACGCGCTCTGGAGCGACGGCTTGCCAGCGCGCCGAAGAGGTGCTGGCGGGCATGGCGGCGGCATCGTCGGCGTACGGCGTGCCGATTGTCGGCGGCCATAGCAATACGCGCAGCGATCAGGCGCAACTGGCGGTATCGATTGTCGGACGCGCGAACAGCTTGCTGTCCAGTTTCAATGCGCGGCCCGGCGACCGCCTGATGATGGCGGTCGATTTGCGCGGCGCGTTCGAAGAGCCGTATCCGTTCTGGAATGCATCGGTCGGCGCGCCTGCCGCACGCCTGCGCGCCGACCTCGAGTTGCTGCCCAAGCTCGCCGAAAGCGGTCTCTGCGATGCCGCCAAGGACATCAGCATGGCCGGCGCGCTCGGCACCGCGCTGATGCTGCTGGAATGCTCGGGCGTGGGCGCAAGCATCGATCTTTCGCGCTTGCCATCGCCGCCCGGCGTGGATCGTTTGCGCTGGCTCAGCGCGTTTCCCAGCTTCGGCTTCGTGATGTCCGTGCGCGAAGAACACGTGGCGCAGGTAGAGCGGATGTTTGTCGAACGTGAGCTCGCATGCGCGGTGATCGGCACGGTGGATGCGTCGCGCAAAGTCATGCTGCACGACGGCGACGACTCCGCCGAGCTATGGAACTTCAACGATGACGCGTTCATCGTGGGAACGTCACGGAGCGCATGACCGTGATGCGAATCGCCCTCACCACGCATTCGGTCAATCCGCGCGGCGGCGTGGTGCATGCGCTCGAACTTGCGAATGCGCTTGTTGATGAAGGCCACGATGTAACGCTCTTCGCGCCGGCCGCAGCCGGAGAAACGCTCTTCCGCGAGCCGCCGTGCCGCGTGATTCTCGCCACGATCGAAGGCTCACAACAGAACACCGTCGCATCTCGTCGATGCGCGGCTTCGCGCGCTCAAGGCCAGCGTGAAAGCCTGCGATCCACGCAGCTTCGACGTGCTGCACGCGCAGGACAGCATCAGCGGCAACGCGCTTGCCGAGCTGAAGGCGGAAGGTGAAATAGCAGGCTTTGTGCGCACCGTGCATCATCTCGATCACTTCGACAACCCGCGCCTTGCAGCGTGGCAAACGCGTGCGTGGCGCGACGCGGATCGTGTGTTGTGCGTGAGCGAAATGTGGACGCGCGAGATGCGCGACACCTACGGCATAGAAGCGACGACCGTGTCGAACGGCGTCGACCTGACGCGCTATTCGACACAGCGCACGCGTCACGACAAGACGGTGGCCGAGCGTCTTGGTATCGATAGGCAGCGCCGATCGTGCTCGCCGTCGGTGGCATTGAAGCGCGCAAGAACACGCTCGGCTTTGCTCGATGCTTTCGCCGAACTGATCAAACGTCATCCGCGACGCGCGCCTGGTGATTGCGGGCGGTGCAAGCCTGCTCGATCACGACGCGTACCACGCGCGCCTTCATGCATCGTGTCGCGAGCACTGAACCTGCACGCAAGCAGTCATTGTCACCGGCCCGCTCGACGACGCCGACATGCCCGCGCTATTCCGCTGCGCCGATGTCCTCGCAATGGTCTCACTGCGCGAAGGTTTCGGCCTCGTCGTACTCGAAGCGCTTGCATGCGGCACGCCGGTCGTGGCGTCGAACATTGCGCCCTTCACCGAATATCTCGATGACTCGCTGTGCTGCTGGGCCGACACCAACCGATGCAGCGTCGATCGCGGATGCGCTCGAACGGGTGATCGATGGTCGTCACCAAACCGATTTTATGAACGCCGTGCCCGCACTGCTCGCCCGCATGAGCTGGCAGGCAACAGCGCGAAAGCATCTCGACATTTATAGCGCCTTGCTTGCGAGCCGCTCTCTTTCAACTCTTCAGGAATCCCATCATGCCGGTCATGCATTTTCGAATCCAGTGGCCCGATAACAGCGAAGAAAACTGCTATTCGCCTTCGCAAGTGGTCAGCGATTTCTTTACGCCGGGCCAGGACTATCCCGTCGATGACTTCGTATCGCGCGCACGCGAAGCACTGAACATTGCATCGGAACGCGTGCGCGAAAAGTACGGCTTCGCATGCTCGGCGGCGATGGACCAGCTTGCGAAGATCGAAGTCGATGCCGAGCGTTTCCTGGCCGAACCGGACGCCAAGGTCAAGGTCATCGCGCTCGTTTGAGCGCCGACACTTTCAACGAGGACGCATCATGTCGCAGACATCGGGCAACACGACGCATTACAGCGTGGTCGTAGTGGGCGGCGGCCAGGCGGGATTGTCGGCCAGCTATTACCTGAAGCAGGCGGGAATCGACCATCTCGTGCTGGAGAAGAACACCGTCACGCACACGTGGCGCGCGCAACGCTGGGACGCGTTCTGCCTCGTGACGCCGAACTGGCAATGCGCATTGCCCGGCTACCCTTATACCGGCGACGATCCGCATGGCTTCATGAAGAAAGACGAGATCATTGCGTATCTCGACGGCTTCATCAGGACCGTCGATGCGCCTGTGATCGAGCAGGCCGAAGTACAGCGCGTCACGCGCAATAGCGAGGGCGGCTTCAGCGTGTCCACCAGCCAGGGGCAGTTCACGGCCGATCAGGTCGTGGTCGCGTCGGGCGGTTATCACACGCCCATCGTGCCGCGCATGGCGGAACGCCTGCCGCGTTCGATCGTGCAGATACAGTCGTCGGAATATCGCAATCCGCAGGCTTTGCCTGAAGGCGCGGTGCTCGTGGTGGGCTCGGGGCAATCCGGCGCGCAGATCGCGGAAGACCTGCATCTCGCGGGACGCAAGGTGATCCTCGCGGTGGGCGAAGCGCCGCGTTGCGCGCGTTTCTACCGGGGCCGCGACGTGGTCGACTGGCTCGCCGACATGAAGTACTACGACATGCCCGTCGATCAGCATCCGCTGCGTGAAGGCGTCCGCGACAACACCAATCACTATGTGACCGGCCGTGACGGCGGCCGCGATATCGATCTGCGCAAGTTCGCGGCCGAAGGCATGGAACTGTACGGGCGGCTTGAGGACCTGCGAGACGGCCAGCTTCATTTCGCACCCAACCTTATCGGGAATCTCGACAGCGCCGATAAAACCTTCAACGGCATCAATGCGGGAATCGATGCGTATCATCGAAAAGAACGGTATCGATGCGCCGCCCGGTTCGCGCTACGAACCCGTATGGTCGCCGGCGGAAGAGCGCACGACGCTCGACTTGCAGGCGAGCGGAATCGGGTCGATTGTCTGGTGCATCGGCTTCACGCCGGACTTTAGCTGGCTCGACGCACCGATATTCAATGGCCGAGGTTATCCGGCGCACACGCGCGGCCTGACGCCCCTGGACGGCCTGTATTTCGTCGGCTTGCCATGGCTGCACACGTGGGGCTCGGGACGCTTCTCGGGCGTCGCGCGAGACGCTGCATACGTGGTGGAGAAGATCGAGGCTTACAAGAAAGTGAACACGCGAGCGCACGAAGAAGCGACCGTATGAATAGAAGAAGACCCTGCATTCAGTGCAGGGCCTTCATGCCGAGAAGCAAAAAAGCCGCTTTACGGCAGCGCGGTCTCAGACGTGGGCGCCGGCTTGCCAAGCGCCTTGCGCACGCCTGCCCCATAGGCAGGATCGACCTTATCGAACAACGCCATCTGACGTTCAACGATGGCAGCAGGCACGCCCGCAATCGCCTCGCCTATGTTGTTGAACAAGCGCTCCTTCTCACCCGCATCGAAGAGATTGAACAGCGCGCGAGCATGGCTGTAGTAATCATCGTCCAGGCGCTGATCGTAGCGCTCGATATCGCCTTCCACAGCCAGCGGCGGCTCGTTCACTGACGGATCCTGCGGGAACGTGCCGAAGCGGTTCGGCTCATAGTTCGCGGTGCTGCCGAGGTTGCCGTCGGTGCGCACGGCGCCATCGCGATGAAACGGTGCGTGGTTCGGGTTGAGCGGCGCGTTCACCGGAATCTGATGATGATTGATACCGAGCCGGTAGCGCTGCGTGTCGCCATAAGAGAAAAGACGGCCGTGAAGCATGCGGTCCGGCGAAAAGCCAATCCCCGGCACCACGTTTGCCGGCGAAAACGCCGATTGCTCTACGTCCGCGAAGTAGTTCTCAGGATTCCTGTTCAACTCCAGCACACCCACATCGATCAACGGAAACGCCTTCTGCGACCACGTTTTCGTGACATCGAATGGATTCTCGTGATGCTTGTGCGCCTGCTCCTCGGTCATTACCTGGATACAGAAACGCCACTTCGGAAAGTTGCCCTTTTCGATTTCATCGTAGAGATCGCGCTGCGCGCTTTCACGATCTTCACCAATGAGCTTCTTCGCTTCGGCATTCGTATAGTTCTCGATGCCCTGCATCGACTTGAAGTGGAACTTCACGTAATGGCGCTGATTCTGCGCATTGATGAACGAGAACGTGTGCGAACCAAAACCATGCATCTGCCGATAATTCTTCGGTATGCCACGGTCGCTCATGAGAATGGTGACCTGATGCAGGGTTTCAGGCGTTTGCGACCAGAAGTCCCAGATGTTCGCGCCGCTGCGCATGTTGGTCCGCGGATCGCGCTTTTGCGTATGGATGAAGTCGGGAAACTTCAGCGGGTCGCGAATAAAGAACACCGGCGTATTGTTGCCGACGATGTCCCAGTTGCCCTCTTCGGTGTAGAACTTGAGCGAAAAGCCGCGCACGTCGCGCTCGGCGTCCGCTGCGCCGCGCTCTCCCGCCACGGTCGAGAAACGCATGAACGCTTTTGTTTCCTTGCCAATTGTGCCGAATACCTTCGCCTTGCTGAACTTCGTGATGTCATGCGTGATTTTCAGTGTGCCGAATGCGCCCGATCCCTTTGCATGCACGCGGCGCTCAGGAATCACCTCGCGGTCGAAGTGGGCCAGCTTTTCGATCAGCCAGAAATCCTGCAGCGTGATGGGACCGCGAGGACCTGCGGTCTGGGAGTTCTGGTTATCGCCGACGGGCGCGCCGGACGCGGTCGTCAAAGTATTGTTCGCCATTGATCTTCCTTCTGGTTTCTGGGGGTCGGGCGTCGCACTTGTATCGACATGCTAAATATCTGCAACGCCGAGAGCAAAGCGATAGTTGCCACGGGCCGCAAGTCTATCAACAGGCACGTAAGCGCGCCAAGCAACAATGTGTCGCGCTTTTCGTTCGCATGCCTTTGTGAAATGATCGGCGAAAAAAAGCCGGCGCGTAGAGCGCCGGCTGGTGATGACATTATCGTGAAACTCAAGCCGCCTTCATGACCTTGTCACCCACGCGATGGATCGGATGCGGCTCCTTCAACTGGTTGGCGATCCGGGTTGCATCGAAGTAAGCGCCGTTCGGCGGACGCTTCAGATATTGCCCCGCGCCCCGGACCGCACGCAGATCGCCGTCCGCCCATGCATGCGCGCCGCGCGTGAGCGTATGAGTCGCCACGCCCTGCACGGTCATGCCTTCGAACACGTTGAAGTCCACCTTCTGGTGATGGGTCTTGACCGAGATCGTCTTGCGTCGCGGCCGGGTCCCACACCACGAGATCGGCATCCGCGCCCACCTGGACCGCACCCTTGCGCGGGAACAGGTTGAAAATCTGCGCGGCGTTGGTGGAGGTCACGCGCACGAACTCATTCGGCGTCAGCCGTCCCTTGTTCACGCCGTGATGCCAGAGGACCGACATGCGATCTTCCACGCCGCCGCAACCGTTGGGGATTCGCGTGAAGTCCTCGCGGCCCATGGCTTTCTGCGATGCACAAAATACGCAGTGGTCCGTCGCCGTGGTATGCAGCTGCCCCGATTGCAAACCGCGCCACAATGCCTCGCGATGCTCGCTGGTACGAAACGGCGGGCTCATCACGTGCGCGGCGGCACGCGTCCAGTCCGGGTCGCTATACACCGATTCATCGATCACCAGATGCCCCGGCAGCACTTCGGCGAACACGCGTTGACCTTCGCTGCGCGCACGCGTGATGACATCGACGGCATCTTTCGATGAAACATGCACGATGTAGATCGGCACGCCCAGCACCTGCGCAATCCGGATCGCGCGGTTCGCCGCCTCGCCCTCGACTTCGGGCGGCCGCGACAGCGGATGCGCTTCCGGCCCGGTAAAGCCCTTCGCGAGCAATTGCTTCTGAAGCTGAAATACCAGCTCGCCATTCTCGGCATGCACGGTCGGCAGCGCGCCGAGTTCCAGCGAACGCGCGAAGCTGTTCACGAGGACTTCATCGTCGGCCATGATGGCGTTCTTGTAGGCCATGAAGTGCTTGAAACTGGACACGCCATGCTCATGCACGAGCGTGCCCATGTCGCGATGCACCGACTCGTCCCACCACGTCACGGCCACGTGAAAACCATAGTCGGACGATGCCTTTTCCGCCCAGCCGCGCCACTCGTTGAAACGCTTCCATCAGCGGCTGCTTCGGGCTTGGAATCACGAAGTCGATGATGCTCGTCGTGCCGCCCGACAACCCTGCCGCCGTGCCCGTATAGAAGTCGTCGCTGGCGGTCGTGCCCATGAACGGCAGTTCCATGTGCGTGTGCGGATCGATACCGCCGGGCATCACATACTGTCCGGACGCATCGATTGTTTCAGTACCCGCCGGCACATCCAGATCCAGCGCCGATCTGCAGGATCGTGCCGCCGTCTTTCGGGTCTGCGCACAACACGTCCGCACGATATGTGCGGTCCGCGTCAATGACCGTGCCGCCGCGAATCAGGATCGTCATCTTGCCTGTCTCCTCTGAAATTCCTCTGAAACATCAGGCGCTGGCAACTCGCGCCGTCGGGCTCTTGCCCATCTTCATCCATGCGCCATAAACAATCGATGCGAGCGCGAGGCCCACGAACCATGCATAGGTATAAAGCGTATTGAAGAACGCGGGTACGTTAGGGAACGACGCCGGAAATGCCGTATGCAGGAAGCCCGGCAAGTTCGGCAATACGCCGACGAGCAAGGCGACCACCGCCGCCATGTTCCAGCCACCCGTGTAGCTGTATTCGCCATTCTCGTTGAAGAGTTCGCGCGTATTCAGACGCGTGCCGCGAATCAGGAAGTAGTCGACCATCAAGATGCCGGCCACCGGTCCGAGCAGCGCCGAGTAGCCCACGAGCCACGTGAAAATATAGCCTTGCGTAGTCGCCAGGATCTTCCACGGCATCATCACAATAGCGATGAACGCCGTAATCATCCCGCCTACGCGATACGAAATGCCCTTCGGCCACAGGCTCGAAAAGTCATAAGCCGGGCCCACGAGGTTGGCGGCGAGATTGCAGCTCATGGTGTCGAGCGTCAGGATCACCAGCGCCACGCCAACGCCGATTCCCGTCATGCGGCTGGTCAGGTCGATCGGGTCCCAGATCGCCTTGCCATAGATCACCACCGTCGCCGACGTGACGACCACCGAGATCACGGAGAGCAGCGCCATGGGAGCCGGCAGGCCAATCGATTGCCCGATGATCTGATCCTTCTGCGAGCGCGCGAAGCGCGTGAAGTCGGGAATATTCAGCGCGAGCGTGGCCCAGAAGCCGACCATGGCCGTGAGCCCCGGCCAGAACGTGGCCCAGAACAAGCCCTCTTTCTTGCCGCCGGCCACGAACTGCGAAGGCTGCGCGAGCATGGAACCGAGACCGCCCGCCTTCGAGGTCGCCCACCACACGAGCGCGAGGCACATCACCATCTTGATCGGCGCGGACCAGCTTTCGAGGAAGCGGATGGAGTCGGTGCCGCGCAAGATGAAGTAGACCTGGATCAGCCAGAACAACAGGAAACACGCGAGCTGCCCGAGCGAGATGTCGAGGAACGGCAGCGGCGCGCCGTGCGCCCGTAGTCCCGGCAAGAATATTCAGCAGCGTATAGATCGCGCTGCCGCCGAGCCACGTCTGGATCCCGTACCAGCCGCACGCGACGATGGCGCGCAGCAACGCCGGCAGTCTCGCGCCCTTGCGTACCGAACGACGAGCGCACCAGCACCGCGTACGGAATGCCGTGCTTGGCGCCCGCGTGGCCGACCAGCAGCATGGGCACGAGCACGATCATGTTGCCGAGCAGCACGGTCAGCACCGCCTGCCACGGCGACATGCCCTCCTCCGTCAGCCCGGCCGCGAGCATGTACGACGCAATGTTCATCACCATGCCGACCCACAGCGCGGCGAAGTGATACCACTTCCACGTTCGTTGCGCAGGCGTTGGTCGGCGCGAGGTCGTCGTTATATAAACTGCTGCTGGCGCCGGCCGCGAACTGCGGGTCGACAGAATGCGCTGTCTGCTTCATCAGATTGATCTCCTCAAGATCGTTGCGGTCCGCGCCTGCGGATCAGTGCAGGCGTCGGCCGTCGGGGGACGTTGGTGACAAGCGCTATTTTTTATACGGCTTCTAAACTCTATGCGGCCTTGACGGTTTCTTCAACGTCGGCGTTCACGCGCGCTGGATTGTTCGGATGCGTCGTCCAGTTCGCATATTCGCCGGCATCCACCCGTTCCATCGTGATGCATTGCTCGACCGGGCACACGTGCATGCATAAATTGCACCCGACGCATTCGGAATCCATCACTTCGAAATGGCGCTTGCCATCTTTCTCGCGCATGATCGCCTGATGCGCCGTGTCTTCGCAAGCGATGTGGCACAGGCCGCACTCAATGCACTTGTCCTGGTCGATGCGCGCCTTGATGTCGTACTTCAGGTTCAGGTACTTCCAGTCAGTGACATTCTGCACCGCGCGGCCGCGGATATCGTCGAGCGTGGCGTAGCCTTTTTCGTCCATCCAGTTCGAGAGGCCGTCCGCAAGATCGGAGACGATGCGAAAGCCGTAGTGCATGACCGCCGTGCAAACCTGCACATTGCCCGCGCCCAGCACCATGAACTCGGCCGCGTCGCGCCAGGACGAAATGCCGCCGATGCCGGAGATCGGCAGATCCGGCGTTTCGACATCGCGCGCAATCTCCGCCACCATGTTCAGCGCGATCGGTTTCACCGCCGGGCCGCAGTATCCCCCATGCGTGCCCTTGCCGTCGACAGTCGGCATGGGCGCCATGACATCGAGATCGACCGCGACAATCGAATTGATCGTGTTGATCAGCGACACCGCGTCCGCACCGCCCTTGTAAGCCGCGCGCGACCCCGTGCGGATGTCGCTGATATTCGGCGTCAGCTTGACGATACACGGCAGCTTCGTGCCTTCCTTGACCCAGCGCGTGACCATCTCCACGTACTCGGGCACCTGGCCGACCGCCGCGCCCATGCCGCGCTCGCTCATGCCGTGCGGACAGCCGAAATTCAGTTCGACGCCATCGGCGCCGGTGTCTTCCACCAGCGGCAAGATCCACTTCCAGTCACGCTCGTTGCACGGCACCATCAGCGAGACGATCAGCGCGCGGTCCGGCCAGTCGCGCTTGACCTGCGTGATCTCTTTCAGATTGACGTCGAGCGGACGGTCGGTGATCAGTTCGATATTGTTCAGTCCCGCGATGCGCTGGCCGTTCCATTGCACTGCGCCGTAGCGCGAACTCACGTTCACCACATGCGGGTCGAGGCCAAGGGTTTTCCATACCACGCCGCCCCAGCCCGCTTCGAACGCGCGGTTGACGTTGTAGGCTTTATCGGTGGGCGGCGCGGACGCGAGCCAGAAAGGATTCGGCGAGGTAATACCGGCAAACGTGCTGCGAAGATCGGCCATGAGCTGGCTCCATTATCGTGGGGTGTGTTTTTATGCGGCCTTGATGGCCGTTGCCGCGAAGAACGCATCAATGGCATCGGCCGCGATCTTGCCGTCCTGCACCGCCTGGACGGTCAGGTCCATTCCGCCGCTGGCGGCGCAATCGCCACCCGCCCAGACGTTTGCCAACGATGTTCTGCCGGTTGAATCCACCGCGATGCGGCTGCCGTCGAGCGTGAGCATGTCGCTCTCCAGGCCATCGGATACCAGCGTTTGCCCGATCGCTTTAAGCACCATGTCGGCTTCAATCACGAACCGCTCGCCCTGCGGGTTTTCGAACTCGACGCCCGTAACCTGACCGTCGGCATCGATCAAACGCACGGGGCGCGCATGCGTGATGATCGTCACGCCGTTGGTCTGCGCGAACTCGCGTTCGGCCCAGGTGGCGCCCATCGTCTCCACGCCTCGTCGGTAGGCCATCGTCACCGTTGCCGCGCCGAGCTTGCGGCTTTGCACGGCCGCATCGATTGCCGTATTGCCGCCGCCGATCACCACCACGCGACGCCCCACCGGCACGCTCGCGAGATCATCGGCCTGACGAACCTGTTCGATGAAATCGACCGCGTCATATACACCCCGAAGCGTCTCGCCTTCGAGTTCAAGCGCACGCACGCCGGTCAGTCCGATCGCGAGGAACACAGCGTCGTGCTGCTTGCGAAGCGCGTCCAATGTCATATCGCGCCCGAGCACCACGCCGTTCTTCACCTCGATACCGCCCACCGAATACAGCCATTCCACTTCGCGTTGCGCGAAGTCCTCGACCACCTTGTATGCGGCGATGCCGTATTCGTTCAGGCCGCCGGGTTTCGGCAAGGCATCGAAGACCGTCACCTTGTGACCGGCGAGCGCCAGCCGATGCGCACACGCCAGCCCAGCCGGACCCGCGCCGACCACGGCCACATGACGTCCTGTATCGGCGGCGCGTTTGAAGAGCGGCTCGCCGCGCGCCATCGCCCAGTCGGTGGCGTGACGCTGCAACGCGCCGATTGCAACTGGTTTGTCATCCTGATGATTTCTCACGCAGGCGCCTTCGCAGAGAATCTCGGTCGGACACACCCGCGCGCACATGCCGCCCAGCGGATTGGCCGACAGAATATCCACCGCCGCGCCTTTCATGTTGCCATTGCCGATCTTGCGAATGAAGCTGGGAATATCGATTTTTGTGGGACACGCGTTGATGCACGGCGCATCGTAGCAATAGTGGCAACGGCTTGCAGCAGCCGCAGCCGCGGTGGCATCGAGCAAGGGCGCCATATCCGAGAACTGACACGCCAGTTGCTCTTGCGACAGCCGATGCGGGGCAATATCGCCGATAGGCTTCATGGTCATACACGTTCCTTCGTCAAGGTGAGGAAGCGAATGGGTTTATAAACGCGTTCTATAAACAGCTCACTGACCGGCGCGTTCGAGCATGGCGTGAAGCAGCACGTTCGCGCCCGCCTCGATCCATTCCTCCGATGCATCCTCGATCTCGTTGTGACTGATGCCGTCGACGCAAGGCACGAACACCATCGACGTCGGCGCGACCTTGCGAGAGGTAGCACGCGTCATGTCCCGCGCCCGACACCATGTCGCGATGCGGATAACCAAAGCGTTCCGCAGCCGCGCGCACGGACTTGACGCAAGCGGCGTCGAAGGCGATGGGCGCGTAATAGAAGATCTGTTCGAGCTGCGTTTCAAGCCCTGAGCCGCTCGCGATTTTCTCCACGCCCGCGCGCAATGCAGCGTCCATCTGCGCGAGCACCGCGTCATCGGGATGACGGAAATCGACGGTGAAAAACACGCGGCCCGGGAATCACGTTGCGTGAGTTCGGATGCACCTGCATCATGCCGACCGTCGCGCATGCAAGCGGCGCATGATCCAGCCCGATGCGGTTCACGAGTTCGACCACGCGCGACGCGCCGAGCAGCGCATCGCGACGGCGCGGCATGGGCGTAGGACCCGCGTGCGCTTCCTGCCCGGTCAACGTGATCTCGTACCAGCGCTGTCCTTGCGCGTCCGTGACCACGCCGATGGTCATGTTCTCCGCTTCGAGAATCGGCCCCTGTTCAATGTGCAGTTCGAACGCCGCATGCAGCTGGCGGCCACCGCACGGCTCATCGCCTGCATAGCCGATGCGCTT
The DNA here is from genome assembly GCA_963708695.1 of uncultured beta proteobacterium. Taxonomy (GTDB): domain Bacteria; phylum Pseudomonadota; class Gammaproteobacteria; order Burkholderiales; family Burkholderiaceae; genus Caballeronia. The sequence goes on along the minus strand of CAVPTS010000004.1, from coordinate 345,044 downwards.
CAACTCCTCGCCGATCGTCTTACCGTCCACGTCCTTGCGCGACAGCCCGTACTCGAGCGTGAACTCCCCGGCGAACACACCCGATGCAACCATGGCCGGCGCGAAACGCGAGCCTTCCTCGTTGGTCCAGATCACGACTTCGACCGGATGCTCGGTCTCGATGCCGCGATCATTGAGCGTGCGAATCACTTCGAGACCGCCAAGAATGCCGTAGATACCGTCGAAGCGGCCGCCGGTGGGCTGCGAGTCGGCGTGCGAACCGGTCACGACCGGCGCCGCATCCAGGTTGCGCCCGGCACGCCGCATGAAGACGTTGCCCATCTGGTCGACTTTGACCGTGCATCCCGCTTCTTTCGCCCAACTGACGATCAGGTCGCGTCCGTCCTTGTCAAGGTCGGTGAGTGCAAGCCGGCACACGCCGCCCTTTGGCGTCGCGCCAATTTTCGCCATCGTCATGAGGCTGTCCCAGAGGCGCTTGCCATTGACTCTGATCGATGTGTCCAGCGCTGAATCGGTTACCGCATTCATTTCGCGTTCTCCTTGGGTGTTGCTCGCATTAGGGTTTTGACTGATACGAATCCGGTGCATCTGCGTCAGCTTGTGGGGCACTGGCGCACGGCAGAGGTGCAGCTTGAAACTTCTCCTGGAGACTGCAAGTTCATCGTAATCCGCTGTCTCACAAATCCTGTCCAATTGGACAGGTTGTAGCCGATTAATATTTGCAAATCAACGTCTTTCGGGGTTTTCGATAGTGAAGAAAACATAGCGAGAAGCGTGCCATTGCAATGCAGCATGATCGTGAGACGAGCAGCGAAGAGGCCAAGCAGCGCCGGCCACAATGCGCATAGAATGAGGCGCGATCCAGACGGCGAAGGCACGAGAGCGACGTGCAAGGAAAACAATGAGAGACGACGAAGCGGCATCCGAGCCGGCGAAAACGACGAGGCGGCCCCCATTCCATTGCGGCGGCGCAAGGCACACATTCGCGAGACCAACGAAGCGCATCTTTTAGCGTGCGCCGAAGCCGTGTTCGCCGAGCGCGGACTCGAAGGCGCGAGCACGGCGATGATCGCAGAACGTGCAGGCTTACCGAAAGCAAACCTGCATTACTACTTCCCAACCAAGCTCGCGCTGTATCGGCGGGTGCTTGAAGATCTGTTCGAAGACTGGCATCGCGCCGCCGATACTTTCGAAAGCAGTGACGATCCGGTCGAAGCAATCAGTGGTTATGTGCGCACGAAAATGGAGTTGTCGCGGCGGCGGCCGCTCGGCTCCAAGGTGTGGGCGAGCGAGATCATCCACGGCGCGGTGCATATGCAGGACATCCTGAACGAGCGCGTCAAACCGTGGCTGGAAACGCGGGTGATCGTTATCGACAACTGGGTTGCGCGCGGCTTGCTCGCGCCCGTCGATGCCCAGACGCTGATGTTCATGATCTGGGCGACCACGCAGCATTACGCTGATTTCGATGCGCAGATCCACGCGTTAAAGGGCAAGCGGGCTTTATCGCAGAAAGCGTTCGATGCTTCCACCGACGAAGTCGTCAAGCTCGTGATCCGCGCATGCGGCGCGAGGTCGCCGGGCTGATTTCACCCTGGTGCTGAAAGGACGAAAAAAACCCGCCGGCTGCTTTCGCGCAGAGGGCGGGTTTTTCATTTGGCGCGCAATCCGGGTTGCCGGGCGTCGCGCCGGACACGGTCAAGCCGCGCCTACTTCAATGTTGCCTGACAATCAGATTACTGACCGAAGAACGTTGAGCCGGGACCGTTTTGCGACGGTGCTGCCGAGCTGCGAACGCCCCGTGCCGACGTGCCGCTGGTCGACGGGCCATATGCCGTTGCTGCCTGGCCGTTTTCTGCATTCACACGCGCTTCCGCTGCTTGAATGTTGGCTGGGTAGGTAGTCTGGTCGGAGTTCGGGTTATACCCGGCCTTTTCCAGTTGAACCAGTTGCGCCTTGACTTCAGCGCGCGTCAACGGGCCGTTATTGTCGGTGCTTTGAGCAAATGCGAATGCCGGAGCTGCAAGGGCGGAGACGATAACAACTGCGGGAATAAGTGACTTGAACATGGTGAAACCTCCAGTATTTTGTTTGTCGTCTCGAAACAAGTTCAGAGGGATATAAGCGTTTTCTGAATTCGTTTCGGATGTGTGAAGTCTATGCTTCAGATACGTGAGGGAAAACCCTTGTTTCGGTGAAACATCATTGTTAGATTCGCAATAATCGCGAGGAGACAACGAAGGGCGGGATCTGCGGAAATTCGGAACTTGCTACTGACCAACGCGCTGGGAGCGAGTTTGGAGGGGAAAGGCGCGCTCCCGAGAGAGCTTGGGGGCGCCATCCTACAAGAATCACGCCGAACCCGCGATTAGATTCGGCGCTCGGCTACTCGTTCTAAAAGTGGCCGGTGAACTGATACCGGTCGCCCGGATGCCAAAGATTTGCTACCGATGCCACCGCGTCCCGTGACCAGGTCCGCCGATGCAGCATCAGGCACGGCTCGCCGCTTTTCATCGACAGTGCGAGGCCTGTTTTTTCGTCGGGAAGCGCGGCTTCTATCCGATATTCAACGCGCTGCAAGGGTGCTGCGACCATCAAATATTGATTGGGCGTAATCAGCGTGAAATCCTGGCGCGCGTATTCCGGCGCGAGCGCGGGATTGACCCAGCGCTCTTCCAGTTGAATCGGCAGGTCGTTTTCGAAGTGCAGCACACGCGAATGGAACACGGGGCTCCCTTCGGTCAGCTTCATTTCGACCGCGAGACGTTCGTCGAGCACGGACGCGCCCAAATGCATGACCTCCGCCCGATGCGCATGGCCACGCCCGATGATTTCGTCGGAGATGCTGCGGATTTCGACGAGCGTCGATGCGTATTTCGGTTGCGCCACGAACGTGCCGGCGCCTTGCACGCGCGTCAGGATTTGTTCGGCGGTCAGCTCACGCAATGCACGATTGACGGTCATGCGCGCCACTTTGAACTCGCGCGCGAGCTCGTTTTCGGAAGGCACCTGATCGCCCTCCTTCCATTCGCCCGCGTGAATGCGCGTGAGTATGTGGTCCTTGATTTCCTGATACGCAGGCGTGCTCATGCTTGGTGTGCAGCGTCCGGTTGAGTTTCCGATGCGAAAGATAGCGGGCAATGCTTCGCAATCTCGCCGCCCGTTACTTGCCTCGCGATGGCCGCAATGTCCGGCGCGAAGTAATGATCGAGATCGTAATGCGCGACGTCCGCACGGATCGTCTTCATCACTTCGGCCAGGCGCGGGCTGGTTTGATGCGGTGCTCGCAAATCGACACCTTGCGCGGCCGCGAGCAATTCGATGGCAAGGATATTCGCCACGTTCTCCGCGATATCGCCCAGCTTGCGGGCGGCGAACGTTGCCATGGAAACGTGATCTTCCTGATTCGCCGATGTCGGCAACGAGTCCACCGAAGCCGGATGCGCAAGCAACTTGTTCTCCGATGCCAGCGCCGCCGCCGTTACGTGGGCGATCATGAAGCCCGAATTCACGCCGCCATCGCGTACGAGAAACGGTGGCAAACCTGAAAGCGTAGCGTCGATCAACAACGCGATGCGACGCTCGGCCAGCGCACCGATTTCAGCGGCAGCGATGGCGAGGTTATCGGCGGCGAACGCGACGGGCTCCGCGTGGAAATTGCCGCCTGAGAGCACTTCGCCGGTATCCGGGAAGATCAGCGGATTGTCCGAGACGGCGTTCGCTTCGATCAGCAAGACATCCGCTGCGTGACGCATCTGGTCGAGACATGCGCCCATCACTTGCGGCTGGCAACGCAGGCTGTACGGGTCCTGCACCTTGTCGCAATCCTGATGTGAGAGATTGATTCCGGAGCCTTCCAGCAACGTGCGATAGGCTGCCGCCGCATCGATCTGCCCGGCATGCCCGCGCAACGCGTGAATGCGGGCATCGAAGGGAACGACGGAACCCATGGCTGCATCGACGGAAAGCGAGCCTGACACCAGACCCGTGCGGAACAAGTCCTCAATGGCGAACATGTTGTACAGCGCCAGTGCCGTCGATGCCTGCGTGCCGTTGAGCAACGCCAGCCCTTCCTTGGCCTGCAAGGTCAGCGGTTCCAACCCGGCGACGCGCAGCCCGTCCAGCGCGCTGGCGCGTTCACCGCGAATCGTTACTTCGCCGATACCCAGCAGCGCCGTCGACATATGCGCGAGCGGCGCGAGATCGCCCGATGCGCCGACCGATCCCTTGACCGGAATTATTGGCAACACGTCGGCGTTGAAAAGCGTGATCAGCGCGTTGATAACTTCGCGGCGAATGCCGGAATGCCCACGGCCAAGGCTCGATACCTTCAACGCGATCAACAAGCGCACAACGGGCCGCGACATGGGCTCACCCACGCCCACCGCATGCGACAACACGAGATTACGCTGCAGCAGTTCGAGCTGATCGGCGGGAATGTGGGTGCTCGCGAGCCGGCCGAAACCCGTGTTGATGCCGTAGGCCGGTTCGCCTTTCGCAGCGATATCGGCGACGGTTTGCGCGGACGCATCGATGGCGGCAAAGCTGGCCGGATCGAGTTTCAATTCGTCCGATCCGCGTGCGATCTGACGCAAGTGCGCCAGGGAGAGCTTACCGGGGGTCAATTCGATCATGGCGAATCCTGTCTATACAAGTTGCAGCCCAGTCTAAACAAACAAATGCCCCAAAACAAGGCCGGGAAATACCTAAATCGCTGCTTTGTGCATCGGCGCATTCCGATTTCGGCCGAGGTTGTCTATACAGCGATCAACCGTTTCTCCATCCGGAAGTTGGTCAGCCGCTGTCCACGCAGGGCTACGCTTTGTTGCCTGACGACCCGAAACCCATGCGTTTCGAAGAACGGCCGCGCTGTGATACTGGCGTCGGTATCGAGGGTGGACACGCGCTGATGTCGTGCCGCGCGCTCAACCTCGTCAAGCAGCGCGGCCGCCACGCCTTTGCGCTGGTATTCCGGATGAACGAACAACATGTCGATATGCCCGCTGCTCTCAAGGTCGCTGAAACCCACAACCGTAGCGTCGATCATCGCAACCCACGTCGGCCGGTCGAGCCGGCGGCGCGACCACTCGGCGCGGTCCGCCTGCGCCCATGCGTGGATCTGGCCGGCATCGTAATCGTGCGACGCGATTTCGCGGATCGAACGCAAAAAGACACCGAGGACAGCATCCAGATCGGCGGCTTCATAGCGTCGGATCAGCGGCTGCATGGCGGATTCAGCGCGTGAGAGAAACCGTCGCGATGCCCAGAATGGTCATCACCACCGATGCCGCCACATGGATCGCGATCTCACCCGCGGCCCAGCCATAGCGCCCTTGCTGCAGATGCGCGACGACTTCGGCCGAGAACGTGGAAAAAGTGGACAGTCCGCCCATCAAGCCGGTGATGACGAAGAGCCGCCATTCCATCGATACCCCGGGAAAGCGCGCAAACCACGCAACCGCCACGCCGATTACATAGCCGGCGATGATATTTGCCGCGAGCGTTCCAAGCGGGAGATTGGGGAACAGCGCGTTCAGACGCAGGCCGAGCATCCATCGAAACAGGGAGCCGAGTGCGCCGCCAATGCCTACAGCCAGAATCGACAGGTACATGAGCGAGGGAAAAGGATTAGAGGGAAACGAGCGCGAGCTGCTCGATAAGCTGGCTGCGGTCGCGGGCAATGAGCTTTTTACCGGACGCCGAAATCGAGGCGATCCAGGCGCCGTCGCGGCATTGTTCCCACGTGCCGCATTCGTGGCCGTCCAGCAGCACGGAGCCGCGCATGACCAACTGGGGGTCGGCGGGATCGAGGACGGTGTCGTCGTTGTGTTCCAACTTGACGGTTCGCATGGGTTTGGCGCGTGCGCGCGGTGTTGTGCAAGGGCGTAATCATAGAGGAAGCGGATAGAGGAAGCGGATAGAGGAAGCCGATACAGAAAGCGCAGCGCCGCCGTTCATGCACAATACGGGACGCTACCCGTCCGCATCTTTTCGCCGTATCTTCCGCCTCAACTTGCCCGCATGAATTTCGACACCGTTTTAGACGCAATCCAGCAGCACTATCCCACCCACCACTGGGCGCAGTTCGCGCTCGGCTTCCTCGCGCTCGTGCTGGCCGCGCTGTTCGCACAGTGGGTAGTCGCGCGGATTGTGCTGTATTTCGCGCATCGGCTGCTCGTGCTGACCGAACACGACGCATGGGACAAAGCGCTCGCCCGCCATCGCGCCTATCACCAGCTCTGGTATGCCGTGCCGTTCGCGGTGGTGGCGATCGGTATCGACGATGTGCCGTTTATCGGTCACGTGGCGGAGGGGATCGAGCGGCTCGCGCACGCCGGCGCGTGGATCTGCGTGTTCTTCGCCATGGGCGGCGCGCTCAGCGCGTGGCAAGAAGTGTATGCGTCGAGCAGGCAGGCGCAGACACGCTCCATCAAGGGTTACATCCAGATCGGCAAGCTCGCGCTCGCGTTGATATGCGGTGTGCTCGTGCTCTCCATTGTGATCGACCGTTCGCCGCTCTGGATGCTGTCCGGCCTCGGCGCGCTGTCCGCCGTGCTGCTGCTCGTGTTCAAGGACACGTTGTTGTCGCTGGTGGCGAGCACGCAGCTCACATCGAACGACATGCTGCGCATAGGCGACTGGATCGAGATGCCGCAATCCAATGCCGATGGTTTCGTAAAAGACATCGCGCTGCATACCGTGAAGGTGCAGAACTGGGACAACACGGTGACAACCGTCCCCACCTACAAGCTCTTCTCCGAGAGTTACCGCAATTATCGGCAGATGTTCGAATCGGGCGGGCGGCGCATCAAGCGGACGCTGCGGCTGGATGCAACCTGCGTGCGTTTTCTGACCGATGAAGAAACCGTGCGCCTGATGCAATTTCGCCTGCTGCACGACTATCTGGAAGAAAAGCAGCTAGAGGTCGAGCAGGCGAACAAGAATCTCGGTGAACTCGCCAGCGAGCCGGCGAACCGGCGGCGGCTGACGAATATCGGCACCTTTCGCGCCTACGGGCTCGCTTATTTGCAGCGCCATCCGGAGATCAGGCAGGACATGGCGATGATGGTGCGGATGATGGAACCCCAGTCCGAAGGCATTCCGGTCGAGGTGTATTGTTTCACCGCCGTCACCGCATGGACGCAGTACGAACGCATTCAGGGCGACGTGTTCGACCACTTGCTTTCCATCCTGCCGGAGATGGGCTTGCGGCTTTATCAGGCGCCTTCAGGCGCCGATATGAGCGGCCTGGTGAGCGGCCGTATTGGTGGCCATGCCAGCAGCGCCGTGAGCACGGCCGCGGGCAATCAAGGCATGATCGGAGGCATGGAAAGCGGCCGTCTGCGCGGCGAGTTGCCGACGGTCTAGCTGGAGAAGCAGGCAAGAATCCGCGACTTTTATGTATTCACGCGAGCGTTCCCGATGCCTAAAGTGTGAACCTTGCCGGCATTCCTTCCGCGATACCTGAAGGTGGCCGCCGGTCAACGCATTCATCGCTTCTACAGGAAAACTCCCGTGACCGATCGCGTTCATGCCATGCGTGTTTTCATCCGTGTCGTCGATACCAACAGTTTCTCGCGCGCCGCCGAATCGCTCGGCATGCCGCGTGCAACTGTCTCCACGACCATTCAACAACTCGAGGCGCTGCTCGGCGTGCAACTGCTCGCGCGCACCACGCGGCGTCTCAATCTCACGGCCGAAGGCGCCGCGTGCTACGAGCGCTGCGTGCGCATTCTTGCGGATATCGACGAGCTGGAATCCGGCTTTCACGGCCGCGAGGACCGTTTGCGCGGCCGTCTGCGCATTGAACTGCCAGACACCGTCGCGACCGCGCTCGTCGTGCCCGCGCTGCCCGATTTCCATGCGCGGTATCCGCATATCGAGTTGTCGATCGGGATCAGCAACCGCGCCGTCGATCTGGTCGGCGCAGGCGTGGACTGCAGCGTGCAACTCGGTGAATTGCCGGATTCCGGGCTGATCGCGCGGCGGCTCGGCAGCTTCGAACATGTCACCTGCGCGACACCGGCGTATCTGGAAACACACGGCACGCCGAAGACGCTCGACGACCTCGCGCATCACTTCGCCGTCAATTGTGTGTCGGAGCGGACCGGACGGCCGTGTGACTTCGACTTCGAAGTCGATGGCGAAGCGGTCGCCGTGAAAATGGCGGGCTTCGTGCAGGTCACCGACGAACACGCGTATCTCGCGTGCGGGCTGCAAGGGCTCGGGCTGATCCAGCCGCCCCGCATTGCCGCGTTGCCGTACTTGCGTTCCGGGCAGTTGCGCGAAGTGTTGCCGCAATGGAAGTCGATGCCGATGAATGTATCGGTGGCGTTCGTGAAGAGCCGGCAGGCCGCACCGCGTGTGAGCGCGTTCGTGGACTGGCTCGCGGAATTGTTCGAACGCTCGCAGGAAATGGACGATACGCTCACGCGCCTGTTCCGCACGGCTCGACGCCCTGCCGCTGTTTCGGTGAAGACTGCCGCGCCGGCGCCCGGTGCGCGGCTGGCCCGGGACGAAGACACGCACGACGATGAGGAAACGGCCAGCGAGTCATGACGCTGGCTGGTGAGCGCTCATAAGCGCTCATCTTCGCTCATGTCCGTTCATGCTGCCGGCCTGACCGGCTGCGCCGCTTTTTCACCCGCCACCGTATTCCATTTGCGCACCTCCCAGTGCGTCACCAGCCCTTCGGTCACGTAAGGATCGGCCCGGGCAAACGCCTCCACCACCGCCGGCGAATACGCTTCGAACAGAAGCATCGCGCGATCGACGGGCGCCTCGAGCGCGCCGCCCAGCAATAGTTCGCCGCGTTCGGCCGACTGCCACGCGACCGTCAGATGGCGGTCGCGATACGCCGCCCGGCGCTCCAGATAGTTCTCGCTCAACTCGTACATCAACAGAAAGTGCATAAGCCTGTTCTCCGTTTGTGGGCGCGGCTGTGCGCGCTGTCATTGAACTAACGTACCGTGTGAATGCTCCCTGGCGCAAGTCAGAAACTGCGTGGCGCACGCCGGGTGTGCGATCATGGCGGACCTTTTCGAGACATTCCCCCGCACGCTCGTGATATTTCCGGACGCGATGCAGGGGTCTGGCGTGGGGTCCGGCGAGTTCGAAGCTAGCCGGAATGCGGCCTTCTATCGGGCCGCCCCGCGTCTCTTTCGCTGCCTGTCTCCCCGTCGGATTCCAGCCGCGCTTGGGCTTTTCGTTACTCCTCTTCGACATCCGGCCACACACCGATCGTCGAAGTTCAAATTCACCCGGCGCTCGTCACACGCATTTCGCCGCCCGTTTCAAAGGGGCAAGTTTGAAAAACATCGGTTTTGCGCTCGTCGTAGCGCTGCTGCGCGCGCTCGCGCGGCTTCCCTATGGCCTGGTCGCACGTTTTGGCAGTGGACTCGGCGCACTGCTTTATTTCATTCCCAGCCGTCGCAAGCATATTGTGCAAGTCAATCTGCAATTGTGCTTTCCCGGCAAAACCGCTGCCGAATACGAACTCCTCGGACGTTCACATTTTCGCCACGTCGTGCGCAGTTATGTAGAGCGCGGCGTGCAATGGTTCGGTTCGGCTCGTGTCATCGAAAAGTTGGTGCAGTTGGAAAGCCGTATCGACCTCGACGATGAAAACGCGCCGCCAACCATTTTCATGGGCTTTCACTTCGTGGCAATCGAAGTGGGCTGCATGCTGTATTCCATGAAGCTGCCCATCACGGCGCTCTACACGCCGATGTCCAGCAAGAAGCTCAACACGCTCGCCGTTGAGCAGCGCGGCCGCTTCGGCGCCGACATGGTCATGCGTGCCGACAGTGCGCGGCGCATTCTGAAGCTGTTGCGTGGTGGCGGGTCGGTGATGCTGGCGGCGGACATGGATCACGGCATCGAAAACTCGGTGTTCGTGCCGTTCTTCGGCGTGCCTGCATGCACGCTCACGTCCGTATCGCGCCTCGCGCGGCTTGGGCGCGCTCGCGTAGTGCCATTCGTCACCGAAGTGCTGCCGGACTACAAGGGCTACAAGATGACGATCTTCGAGCCGCTCGCCGACTTCCCCTCCGAAAGCGACGAGACCGATGCGCGCCGGATGAACGAGTTTCTCGAATCGCAAGTGGTGCGTTTTCCGGAGCAATACTACTGGGTGCATCGGCGCTTCAAGCATCGGCCTGAAGGCGTAGCGGCTGTTTATTGAGGGCGCTGATTGCGGCCGCTTATTGTTGGGCCGCTTATTGGGGCCGCTTATTGGGGCCGCTTATTGGGGCCGCTTTTTGGGGCCGCTGATTGTTGAGGCCGCCGATTGCGGCCGCTTTTTGACGCCGTTTATCCAGCTCGTCAGCGTGTCCGGCGTGACGCCCAGCGCGTCAGTCGGGTTTGCGGAAGTCGTTGTCCACCCAAGTCTGCGCGCTGGTCTTGCTGAGCTTGAATCCCGCCGATACCCGCACGTGTGCGAGCGGCGCCCCGAATGAGTCGAGCGCTCGCAGGTCCGCATACGGATCGTCCTCGTCGGGCACGATATCGAGCGTCACCATCACATCCTCGCCGTTTGCGCGAACCGTAACATCCTTGTGAAGTATTGCGTGGCGCTGCTGTTCGTGCCGGCGTAATACTTCGGACGCCGTCTTGACCAGCGTACGAAACGCGTTCGGATCGAGCGGCTTGGGATTCTTCTTGTCGCGGCCCATGGTCCACGGGCCGGTGAGCGCCGGTTCGGCTTCACCGTCCTTGATCATCTGGACTGCCCAGCCGTCGTCGTCCTCATTCTTGATTACGCGGGCCATCCAGCCGTCGTCGCGCCAGAGGCGGTCTTCGTGGATTGTGTTGTCTTCGTCGGTATGGAGGTCGGGATCTGAATCGGAAACGGTCATGGGGCGTATGCAGGTTGAGTGATTTGGAACAGTGCGGGGATAAAGAGGCGATGCACGGTGCTCAGGTGACGAATTTTAACCTGCAAGAAGCGGCGGCATCGTCGAAAATGCCTACACGCTGGTCGATCGGTCTACCCGACCGGTGCGTTGGGTGCTCCCTGCCACTTTCAAAGGCAGCAGCGTTGCGCTCTGGGGTGCGCCCGCGTGCCCGGAAGTTCCGGGGTATTTGCCAACATTAATGAGGAATCACTATGCTTTCACTAATCGGGACCATTATCGTCGGCGGCGTCATCGGGTTGATTGCGCGGGCGATCAAACCGGGCGACGACAGTATGGGCTGGATCATGACAATCGTGCTCGGCATTGCCGGCTCGCTGATCGCCGGTTATGTCGGCCGTGCGATGGGCTGGTATCAGCCGGGGCAGGCAGCGGGCTGGATTGCCTCGGTGATCGGCGCAATCATCTTGCTGGTGATCTGGGGGCTGGTCGTGCGCCGCCGCGCTTGAAACGTGTGAAGACTGCTTTGGCTGCTTGATGGCTGCTTGATGGCGGCTTGACGATTGCTTCATGCCGCGTCATGGCCGCTTCTCGGCTGCTTCACGGCTGCTTGACGGCTGCTTGACGGCGGCTTGATAGCTGCTCGATAGCTGTCTGTTGGCGGCGCCGAAAATGGTAGAAGCGCACCGCAAAAAGGGGCTGTTCCAACGAAGGTTGGGACAGCCTTTTGCGATGAGTGGGGAGAACGAAACGTCATGGGAAAAACCGCGGCGCGTAAGATAGGAGGACTCGAATCAAGTCGCAAAAATGAAGCCGATCCAGTTCTTTCTGCGATACACCTTAGTTCCGCTCTTAGCGATCGTACTGGTCGCCTCGTGGGTGATAACAACCGAATCGACTGAGATTGACGCACGCCAGTACGCGTCGTTGACCGAAGCCTACCCTCAGCTTCCGCAGAACATAAAACACGAAATAGGCACGGCGATGAAGCAAGCCAAAATCAGCAAATCGCGCTACGCCACGATCACACGCGACGCGATGAACAGCGGCGTAATTCTCGACTGGCCCGACCATCCGAAAAGCGTTCCGGAAGAGCGCGCGAGACTAAAGACAGCAATCGACGCCAGCCGCGACTAGACCCGGAGTTCAGCAGCTCAACGCGCGACCATCCCGGCGCCATAAACCTTCCAAATCAAACGTAAAGAAAATCGCGCTATCCGATTCTTCAACGCGGGTATGTTTAGCCTCCTCGCCGTGACGGTAAGCGTTGGCAGTTTGACCTTCGCGATCAGCCCACCAATCAGCAATCCGAACAATGCTCGCGCCCACTCGCGCCTCATGGCAAGAAAGGGGTGGAACGCCCATGTGACGGCGAACCTCGTCACCACGACCGCTCCGAGCGCCTCGCATGCTGCGCGCGACAAATCGATTCTCCCGGTCAACTCAACCTGCGACCGGCCGACCGCGATCATGGCCACGCCCGGTTCGCTCACAGTCAACGTATGGAACCAAAAGCCATGGGGACGCATCGCAGCATCCAAGCCGAACCATCCGAGGCGTTGTCATGCTGGTTAAAGCTTATCGAGCTTGTTGCGTTGCACCTGCTAAACGCACAAAACACCGGCGAAACGCTTAAAAAAGTAGCGAATCGAATTGTTTTCCGGGTTTTTCTCGGGTTATGGTTTACCAGCATTTTCGCCAACTACCTGGGTATCTGGAATCATGAGTGCACTTGAAGCCCTTCATGCGATTGTCACGAGTGAAGAATCGCCGCAGATCATTCGCGACCACATAGTGGATTCGTTGCAGTTTGCGCTGCGCAACCAGCCTGGTTTTTTCACGACGAAGGAAGTGCAGTGGCTTGCACAATGGGATGACGCGCGAATTCCGATTGCGGCGACGAAGATTCTGAATGAGATGAAAGTGACGTAAGAGCAGGCGAATAAATCTTCTATTCAGAAACCGAGTCGAATGACGGTATAGATTCGTGGCGGCTGAAGCTTGCCCGAGATTATTGGTCGCAAAGTGTGGGGATGTCGGGATAGATGAAAGCGACGTGAGGGCAGCGCATTTCCATGCGCAGGAGCTGAAGCGTCAAACGGTATAGATTCGTGGCGGCAGGAACTTGCCCGAGAGCACTGGTGGCGAAGCGTGGGGATGTCAGGATTCGCGAGAAGGAGGGTTTCAACCATCCGTGGTTCTAGCGAGCACCGTTCTACGCGGGAACCCAAAGCAGTGGTCTGCACGCTGGGGACACTTAAAACAGATTGTGGAGAGGCGTTTTCTTTGCTTCGTTTCTTTGTCGCCGAAGGACCAAGAAATGAAGTCCCGCCACGGACAGTGGCTAATAGTGATAAAAAATTTAGCCAAAATTGAACCCGCGCTCACGTACGCAGCAACAACCCGGCGCCGACCCAGTACCACAGGCATAGAAATGAAGTGCCGCCACGCACAGTGGCTAATAGCGCTCAAAAATATAGCCAAAAAATAACCCGAGCTAACGTAAGCAGCAGCAACCCAGCACTGCCCCCCGACCACTGCGCCAGCCCCCCAAAACCCCCGAGTGTGAACACACCCAACAAAACCCTCAGCAAGCCCAAAGCCAAGCCCGACCACCGGCGCGAGCAAAAACCCTAGTGCAAACCCGCCTTAACCCCCACCCCCTCAAACCCAAAAGCCAGCGCCTTGTCGCGCTCGACAATCCCCTCGATAAATTCCACCACCTCCGGATCCACTACAAAACTCGCGGCTGAAGAAGCGGCCAGAATCGCGCTGCTTTCCTGAGGCTTGGCGATAAGATACCCCTGCACATAATCCACGCCGATTTCCTTGAGCGCGCGTAGCGTATCGACGTCTTCGACCCACTCGGCCACGCTGCGCATCCCAAGATTGCGGGCCAGCGCGACAATCGCCTCAACAATGGCGATATCCGCCGGATGCGCACACATGGTGCGAATAAACTCGCCGTCAATCTTCAGGGCATCGGCGGAAAGATCCTTGAGATATTTGAACGACGTATAACCCGCCCCGAAATCATCAAGCGCGATCTTGCCGCCCATCTCATGGACCCGCGCAATAAACCGCTGCGTATTAGCCAGGTCGTGCAACGCGACGCTCTCGGTAATCTCGAGACAAAGATAAGGCACGTAGTGCCGGAAGCGCGCGAACAACGCAAAGACATCCTCCATGAACTGCTCGTCGTTCAGCGACCCGCCGCTGAGATTAACGCAGATAAAACGCGTATTCCTGAGCGACGCCTGATTCTTCTCGATCCACTCGAGCAGCGTGGCGATCACCCATTTATCGATCGCCGCGATATTGCCTGACTCCTCCGCCGCCACGATCACCTTGCCGGCCGGCAATGTCGCGCCATCGGGCGCGCGCATGCGCAACAACACTTCGAAGTTCAGCGACTCGGTCGGCGCTGGCAACGACATGATCGGCTGCATCACGAGAAACAATCCCGGCGGCAACCGGTTGCGCCCAAGCGTTTCAACCAGCTTCAATTCCTCGGCACGCTCTTCGAACGCCGCCGCCCCCTTCCGATACGTCACCATTCGCACGTTCGAACTCTTCTTCGCCTCGCGGCACGCGCGATCGGCATGCGAGAGCGCGTCCTGCACACGCACGCCGTGCGAACACTCCACCAGTCCAACCGATGCCTTCACCTGGAACGCGCGGTTGCCGACCTGATACGGCGCGTCGCTCAACGCGCTGATCAGGTGCTGACAGCAGTCGATAGCTTCGTCTATCGACATGCCACCCATCACGCAGACGAACTCGTCGCCGCCAATCCGCCCGAACGGAAAGCCGGCCGCAAACAGCGCCCGCGTGCGGGTGGCGACCTGCTTCAGCACTTCGTCGCCGGCGCGATGGCCGAACAGATCGTTGACGAGCTTGAAGCGGTCCAGATCGACGTACGCGAGCGCCCACGACGTCCGCGTCCTCGCTTTGCGCGGCGATGGCCTTCTCCACGCCGCGCCGGTTGAGCGAGCCCGTGAGCGGATCGTGTTCGGCCAGAAAGCGCAGTCGCTCGATAGCTTTCGAGCGCTCGGTCACGTCCTGCAGCGAGCCTTCGATCCAGCCGTTCGAGCGCGTCGCCTTGAGCAGGAAGCGCCGTTCGCCGTTGCCGCGCGACGCCGCGCCGCCCATTTCCAGTTCGCCCTCACTGCCCTTCGACGCCAGCGCCTGCAACGCACCCCATGCGCCCGATTCGAAGTAGTCGTTCCAGTGCCGCACCTTGTACTCGGCTTTCTGCAGCGACAGCATGGAGCGCAACGCGGGATTGGCGCGCACGAAGTGCCCGGCGCTATCGAGCGTGAAGAGGCCGATGGGCGTCACGTCGTAGGTATTGCGCAATTCCGTCTGCGCCTGCCGCCGATGCTCGCGCTCGGCGCGCATCTGCTCGGCGATCGCGAAGGCGGCCATCATGCTCGACGACAACGCCGCCATCACCGTATTCACGCCGCCGACCAGCAACTTGATGCCGAACGCCGCGCCCATGACTTCGGAGAATGTCGCGAACAGCACGATGGCCAGCGAGCCGACGTACCACAGCACGGTGCGCGAGCGCGTCATCCAGACGAGCCGCGCGAGCAGGAAGATCAGCACGAAGATGCCGAAGCCGGCAATCACCCACAGCGCCGGAATAAACCGCGCATAAGGCAGCACGATGGCCGCGCCGAGCAGCACGAGCCCGACGTACTGCACGATCCTCAGGAGCCATTTATAGCCGATGACCTTCAGTTCGCGCCGGAACAGCGAGCTGAATAGTGCGGCCGTCAGCAGGTAATACGCCGCGAATGTCAGTTGCCGCATGATCTGCAGATATTCCGGCGGGATCACGCGGCCGACCCACTGCATGTCCCAGCCCATCGCGTTCGCGCACAGACGCAGATTGCCGACAAGCCAGACCGCGAAGATCACGTAAGTCCATTCGCGGTTGATCAGCGCCGTGACGAAGACGAAAACGGCCAGCGTCAGCAGGCCGCCCGCGATCATCCCCGAGCTCTCCTGGAAGTCGAGCGCGGCTCTTGCGCAGCGCCGGGCCGCTCCAGGCAAGCGCGGTGATTTGCGCCGGCCCGGAGAAGGTGCCGCGGCACAGCACATTGACCGGCTGCGCCAGATGGCCGAGATGCAGCGCGAAGCCCGCCTTGACCTGGGTGAATTCGTTGGTCGTGCTTGAGCCGGTCGGCGCTGCCGAGCGGCTGCATCGGTCGACGCAATCCAGCACGCCAGCGTTTGCGCATGGCGCGAGGGTAATTCCGCGTAGGTCGCCTGATCCGGGCTCATGTTGGGGACGGTGAATTCGAACCAGAACGGCGTTTCGGCGAGCTGGGTGTTGAAACGGTTCGACGTGGACGCGCCGGAGCATGCGCTGCAGCGCGGCTGGCGGGATCCAGCGTGCCGGACGGATCTTTCAGGACGTGCAGGGGCAGCGCGATACCGCCCTTCGAATCGAATTGCGGCGTGCCCCACACCAGCGTGGCGATGGTGCCGAGAGCAATCAGCGTCGGGACAATATAAACGGCGAACGCGTACAGAAACCGATCGATATTCGACCCGGTATATCTGGACTTCGCCCGCGAAAATAAGGCAACCGACGCCATACCTTGAATTCCCCCGTGTTGCATGACGCATGCCGCGCCGGCGATGGCGAAACGACGTTGAATCGCCACCGCCTTCTTTGTGGCCTCGGTCAATCCGGCAACCGGGCTTTTCGTCTTGGCTATTCTTCTATTACCTGCCGTAAGCAATTTGCGGTGCTTCCGGGCATCGTACCGGTTCCCGCCGGAAAGATAAATCCGACGTCCGTAAATCGAGATCCGGATGATGCGTATGCACCATGAACTGGAATAACGGATGCTTCGCTTCCTCCCAACGGCGCCGCGCCGCCATCGACATCTTTGGCCAGTACCCGGTGCGGTAATCCGCCAACATGCGCCATCGGCAGGAATTCCTTTTCGCCGAATACATCTTCGAACAACATGCCTTCATATTCCCGGTCCAGCGGCGAACGCGCGGTAATCACCATGTAGTCGACCAGCTGCTGCTCGCAATAAAGCCACAAAGCCTTGCACAGCATTACCTTGACCACCCGGCCCACACCACCGCCCGCCACGCCCAGCCGGGTCGCTTCCGCCAGACGGCTGCCGGCCAGCCAGTCAGGCAGACGCACCGATTGTTCCACCGCCAGCGGCGCGTATTCATTGGTTTGAATACGCATGGTGCCAAGCGGCGCGCCATCCAGCTTCGATTCGGCAAGAAGCACCGCCACGCCCGGATCCCGATCGCACTCTTCAATGCCCAGTTTCTCGGCAAAAGCCGGCAAATGCCGTCCATAGGCCATGCGCCGGATCTCGACGACTTTCTCAAGATCGGCGTTTTCGCGAACTATACGGATAGTGAACGGCATGGACTCGCGCTTCTCCTGAGCGTCGTACAACCGCCCGTTCAAGCCGCTCGGTGCACGTTCACCATGTCCAATATGTCCATTACGAAAAACGCTGCTTTGACCTGCCTGATTAAGCTGTTCCATTTGTGCTACCCCATTTTTGGCGAGAAGGAGGACGCCGCGGAGCGTTTGACTTCACGCAAACGACATCACACGACGGATTTAGTCTCGCCCAAAGGCAATTGATGGGGTGCGTGCTACCAAATAAATCTTCATAAAGAAACTTTAAAAAAGTCTGCATTTTCAGTGCTTTTCGCGTCTCGCCGGCTTTTGCATCTCCTGATATTTCGTATTATGAAAAATTGCAGAAGATGAGTTTGTGTCGAATGGTGAAAAGCGATTTTCTGGGTCGTTAATCACGCTTAGATGAATCGTCGAGGCATGTTTTCGCCTCCGCTGTCGCCGGATGCTGCGTCGTTAGCGTGCTTGTGTTTATATAAGCGGATTTTTATGCGCGACTTTATATACATGCGCACGCGCTATTATGTAGTCCAGATGGCTGAACGCGTTGGAAATGCGGGAGCAGAGAAAGCGGCGCAGAGAGCGGAAATTTCGGCGCGCACTCCATTCGAATGGCATCATGCGCGCTTGACGGGTTTTGAACGGAAGTGAAGTTGTCGTGCAGGTTCGGGACCGGCGGATGACTGACGCATCCGCCGATAGTCGAATTCGCAGAGTGCGTCCTCAGTCTTCGTCGTCGAGCCAGGGAATGTCCACGTCGGTGATGAACGCGACCATCGCGAGCGGGCGCCCTTCCTGGCGGCCGATCTTGCCGTCGGCGCGTTGCCATTCGCATCGAAACACCGTTGCGGGCGTGTCGGCCATCAAGGTGACGGTGCGCAGCTCGTCCGGGTCCGCGTCTTCCACCGGGCCGTCGAGCGACACCAGCAGTTGTTGCGGCCACATGCCGTCGGCGGGATCGTAGATCTTGTCGCCGTCGTGAATCACGACAAACGCTTCCACGCCGATGGTCGCCGAAGCCTCCACAATCATCTTGCCAAGCGCGCGCAACACGGCCGTTGCGCGGCCGGAGTTGGCCTGGCGAATCGCGAGGTCGCCGCGCGTCAGCGCCTGCTCCAGCTTCGGGTTGGTTTTCTGTTGGGCCATCGGTTCGCCTCCGTAACTTGATTCACCATTCGACGAGCACCGCCCGCCGAGCTTGCAAGGCGCGATCGTACCATTCCTGTCCCAAATTTACCGCCCGCCAGGCCCCTCAAGAAAATTTTAGACGGCGCGCAAACGCCCGCCCATCAACCCGGCAGCCGTCCAAGCGCAGCGTGGCCTGCTGCTTCGCACTCAAGTCGCCCGTGATTTGATCCGTTAATAAGTTAACCGGAGTCAACCGAAGTCAGCTGCCAAGTTGACCGGCGTTGACGAACTCAAGCATTGCCGAGCCCCGCTCCACTTACGCGCGCGACCACTATCATGTTTGCCATTTTTGCATTTCCAGCGTTGGTCCCGCGGCTCGATAGCACCGCTTTTCGCGCAGCGTTCACCTGATGGCGCGCGCGCTCAAAAAACCTCCGCCCCAGGCCGCGTTCGGCGAGATCGTGCTCTGCTCGCATTTTCAGCCTATCTACAGCGTGCCGCATCAGCGCCAGGTCGGTTATGAAGCACTTCTGCGAGGCGTGGCGCCCGCTGGCGACTTGTTGACGCCGTTCGACCTCTTCGCCAAGGCGATTGTGGAAAGCTCGATGAGCGCGCTCGACCGCATGAGCCACGTCACGCATCTGCATAACGCCGCCGCGTGGCTGCCCGCCCGGAAATGGCTGTTCCTGAATCTGGCGCCGGAGAACTTTATCGATCCCGGCTATGCGCCCCAGCTCGCGTACATCGCCCGTGACTCGGGCATACGGCCGGAAGAAATCGTGATCGAGCTGCTCGAATCGGGCGGCAGCGATGTCAGCGCTTTCGCCCACGCCACGCAGGCGATTCCGGACGCACGGTTTTCTTGTGGCCGTCGATGACTTCGGCGCGGGGCATTCGAATCTTGATCGCTTGCTGACCTTGCGGCCGGACATCGTGAAGCTGGATCGCAGCCTGATCCATGCGCATCAATCGGACTTGCGCGAGTCGGTGATGCCGAAGCTGGTGAGCCTGTTGCACGAAGCCGGCATGCTGGTGGTCGCCGAGGGGATCGAGACCGAGGAAGACTTGTTGCTGGCCGCGCGCTCCGGCGTGGACTTCGTGCAAGGCTTTTTGTTTGGCCAGCCGTGTCCGGGATCCTCGCCCGAAGACGACGCGACCCGGCAAATTGAAACTGTATTCGATACCCTCGCCCATACCCGCAAGACCAATGAGCTTGCCATCGACCTGCTGCTGATGCCGTACAGGACGCGCTTTGCTGAAGCCGCCGAACGGCTGCTGGCGGGAGCGCTGCCGGAACTGGCCTGCGCGGACCTGTGCGCGCTGCCCTGCACGACAAGCTGCTTTTTCCTCGATCAGGGCGGCCGCGAATGCATCCCCTTGATTGCCGGCACCGGCGCGTCCGCCGTTGGCGCGCGTTTCACGCCGCTGAGCAATCCGGCGACCGGCCGCTGGGACAACCGCCCCTATTTCGTCGATGCCCTCGCGCAGCCGCAGCGGCTCGTGGTGAGCGCGCCGTATTTATCGGCGACTGGCACGGGGTGGTGCGTGACGCTTTCCATTGCCATCGACTACCGTCGCGAGCCGCTGGTGTTCGGCATGGACATCAACTGGGAACGACTTGCCGCGCCAGCCGCCGGCCTGCTGTCCGGGTCAGCCTAACGCGCGCGCCAGGAATTCGCCGCCCGCTTTCAGCGCAGTCACATTGCCGGGTTCGAAGGTCCAGTGGCCCGCGGCATCGACGATGGAAAGCTGCGCGCCCGGCCAGACATCGGCGAGTGCAAGCGCCTGGTCGGCGGGACACACCATGTCGAAGCGGCCATGCACGAGCACGCACGGCAGATGCGCAATCCTTTCGATACGCGGAAGCAGAGGCTCGGGCGGCAACTCCTGCGCCATGTAGTGGTGCTCGAGAAGCGACATGGAGATTGCCGCGGCGTTGGATTCGCGGGACTCTTCGGGCGCAGCGGGAGTGGCTTTGACGGAGTCGGCTGGTGCCGCTGCGTCCTTGGCTGCTTCGGGCGCATCCGAAGCGCTTTGAGCAGCGTCGGCGTTCGATTCGCTTTTCCCCGCCTCTGCATCGGCCGCCTTTTTCTGCGCGGGTTTATTCACTACCGACAGCGTCGCCTCGAAACCCGCCCACGCGCGAGCGAGCTTGATACCGGCGTCGTCGAAACGGGCGAGCGGCGCGCCGGTCAGCGACAGGATTTCCGCCGCGCTGCGTGGACGCTGGCCACTCGCTTTTTCGATGGCATCCAGGAAATTCCGGTGCGCGTCCGGAAACACGCGCTGCACATCCCACAGAAACCAGTCGATATCCTCCTTGCGCGCGAGAAATATCCCGCGCAGCAGGAAACCCAGGCAGCGCTCCGGATGCGTCACGCCATAGCTGAGCGCGAGCGTCGTACCCCACGAGCCGCCGAACAGCGCCCATTTTTCGATGCCGAGCGTGACCCGCAGCTTCTCCATATCGCCGATAAGATCCTTCGTGCCGTTGTGCTCGAGCTTCCCGAACGGCGTGGACTTGCCGCAGCCGCGCTGATCGAAGAAGACCATCCGCCACTTCGATGTATCGAGCACGTCCGCCCATTTGAGATTCATCGCGCCGCCCGGTCCGCCGTGCACGATCAGCATGACAGGTGCGTCCTTCGGCCCTTGGGCGCGCCAGTAAACGACGTGACCATCGCCTACGTCCAGCATGCCTTCATCGAAGGCCGGCGCCTTATTAGCGGCTGGTTGACCCGATGCTTCGCTCTTCACTTCGCTGCCTGCTTCATCCGTCATTGGAACTCCGTTAAAGGGCGACCTGCGTCCCCCTGTCTGTCATCGGCCAAGTGCCGCACGGCCTGGACCCGGGACGCGAACTTGGGACATCGGCCGCCGCTCACGCTATCCTTCGGGTTTCGAACGCCGGGCTCAGGCGTCAAGCCGGTCACCGTACCGCATGACGCCTCCTGGCTTGCCGTGCCTCTTTGGCCACATTTTTACCATCTATTTCTTAATGCATCGAACCATCGTCAAGTGGCTTTTCGCGACCTACCTGCTTGGCAGCGGCACGGTATGGTCGATCCTGATTCTGCCTTTGTTTCCGTTTGTCGGCCGTGGCGGGCGCTATTGGCTCGCCAAGCAATGGTGCCGCGCAATGGTCAGGATGATGCGCGTGATCACAGGCGTATCGTGCTCTGTCGAAGGGCTGGAGAACCTGCCGAGCGAGCCGTTCATCATGCTGTGCCGACACGAATCGACGTGGGAAACGCTCGCGTTCATGGCGCTGTTTCCGCGCCGCATCAGCTTCGTGTTCAAGAGCGAGCTCAAGCGCATTCCGTTTTTCGGCTGGGTCCTGAAAGGACTCGACATGGTAAGCCTGGATCGCGGCTCGCCGCGTCAGGCGCATCAGGCCGTCACGCGTGAGTGCGCGGAAAAGCTCGCGCTGGGCGATGTCGTGGTGATCTTTCCGGAAGGCACGCGGGTCGCGCACGATGCGCCGCTCAAGCTCGCGTCGGGCGGCGTGCGGCTCGCGTGTTCCACGCAAGTGCCGGCGGTGCCGGTCGTGCACAACGCCGGGAAATATTGGCCGGCGAAAGGCTGGCCCGATCAGCCGGGCCATATCCGCGTGATCGTATTACCCGCGTTGCCCGCCGATTGCGTCGTGCCGCAGGAGCTGAACCGGCTCGCGCAGGAACGTATGGAGAAGGAAATGGCGCGGCTTGCCTGAGTTGCAACGTCAGTTTGAACCCGGCCGGACGTCAGAAAGGCCGGCGGCGCTTCGCGGCGCACAGCCGGTCCACGGCCGACAACAACGCTTCGGCCTCGACAGGCTTCTGTAAATAGCCGTCGTAGTTCACGAAAGCCGGCGGCCGCGGATGGCCCGAGATCATCAGGAAGGGAATGTGCGCGAAGGCCGAGTTGGTCTTCATCGTCTGGCATAACAGCGCGCCGCCGAGGCCCGGCATCATCCAGTCCGACACCACGATATCCACGCTATGCTCGCCGAGCAATACGAGCGCACCGTTGCCGTCGAACGCGGTCAGCACCTTGCAGTCCTCGGACTCCATGCACAGTGTCCACGCTTCGATGGTGGCGGGGTCGTCGTCGACGAGCAATACAGTTTTCATCTTGCTGGCGGCTTTGAGGGGCGTCGCGTTGGGTGAGAATTACTGAGATTCGCGCAGTCAGACAGCACCATGCGGACTTTGGTTGCACGCAGATTGGTTGCCCATGCTCACAGTGCGGTTGCTTGCTGCCTTGTTTTGCACACTTGTTTTGCAACCTTGAGCACCGGCCTCGTATAGCGCATATGTCATTTCTCTTTCAGCCACTTATATAGCTTTTATCGCACGTATGCTAATGGGGTTTTGCCGATGCCGCCCGCGCGGTAACAACTGCCTGCGCCAAACATCCAGACCGGCTAGTTCGTACCGGTTGCGGATCGTCTTTCATACCGGCTTCATGCCTGCTTCATGCCGATCCGCACCGCTTCACGCTGTCGCCCCGCTTCGCGTATGGCATCTATAAGGCTATCCAGCGCCGGCGATCGCACGCGGTCGTGCCGAAGGATCAGTCCGATGGGCTCATCGGCGCCGGCGAAAGGCATCGGCAAGCGCGCAAGCAGCTTCAACGCGATGTCGTGCTCCACCACGCTCGACGGGACGAACCACACCGCGTCGTTGTGCAGGGAAAGCGCGCGCCCAAGCGACACCGACAGCGTCTCGATCAGCGAACTCAACGCCTGCGCCCCGAACGCCGTCAGCACGCTTTCGGCGGACTGGCGGATCAGCGTGCCGAAGGGCGGCACGACCACCGGGAAGCGCGCCAGCACCGACGCCGTGATATTGCTTTCGTGCACGAGCGGGTGATCGCTGCGCACGACCACCGTCAGCGGCTCGCGGTACAACTGCTCGAAGGTCATCCCGAGCATGCCTTCAGGCTCCGACAGGCGGCCGACGACCAGATCGGCATCGGCGGATTTCAGGCGTTCCAGCAATTGCGAGTTCGACCCGGTCCACACCCGCACCGAGACATCTGGCCGGAGCGCCCGGAACGCGGCGAACGCGGGCGGCAGCAACGCGGGCGCGACGGTCGGCAGGACGCCCAGCGCGACCGAGCCGGGCTCCTCGACGCCTTGCCGGACCAACTCATCGACACCTTCTCGCAAAGCCCCCACGCAGGCCGCGGCGTGCGGCGCGAACAAGCGCCCCTCGCGCGTCGGCGCGGCGCCACGGCGGCCACGTTCGAACAGCCTTACGCCTAATATGGATTCAAGCTCGGCAATTGTCTTCGATACCGCCGGTTGCGTGATCGAAAGACTGTCGGCGGCGCGCTGAACGCTGCCGAACTGCGTCACCGCCAGAAAACACTGCAGGTGCCGGAACTTGATCCGGCCGCTGGTCAGGTTGGCGGCAGGCGCAATGAGCGATGCTGGGTCGTTTTTTTTCATGACGATCAGTTATGTCTGAATGCATAAAACGTCATTTTCCATAACTTCATCACTTCGATAAAGTGTTGATTCACATTTTAAAAGTAGGAGACAGAGACAAATGGATTCTTCCTCTCTCATTCTGACCCCGCGCGACTGGGATTCGCATCCGCCCTACCGCCATCCTGGCTATACGTCGTCGGTGCTGCGCAGCCCCTCGCTGCCGCTGATTCCGCTGAAGGAGAAGCTGAAAGATCGCCGCGTGCCCGTCTACGGCGCCGACGACCTCGGCAAGCTGGATCACGACCTCACGCGCAACGCCGCGAAAAATGGCGAGCCGCTGGGCGAGCGCATCATCGTGACGGGGCGTGTGCTCGACGAAGGCGGCCGTCCCGTGCGCAATACGCTGGTTGAGATCTGGCAGGCGAACGCGGCTGGGCGTTATGTTCACAAGGCCGATCAGCACGCGGCTCCGCTCGATCCCAACTTCCTCGGCGCCGGCCGCTGCATTACTGATAGCGACGGCCGCTATCGGTTTCTCACGATCAAGCCCGGCGCATATCCGTGGGGCAATCATCCGAACGCGTGGCGCCCGAATCACATCCACTTTTCGCTGTTCGGCGACTATTTCGGCTCGCGTCTCGTCACGCAGATGTACTTCCCCGGCGATCCGTTGCTCGACCTCGATCCGATCTTCCAGGGCACGCCGGAACACGCGCGTAGCCGGATGATTTCGCGCTTCTCAATCGATACGACCGAAGAAGGCTATGCGCTCGGTTATGAGTTCGACATCGTGCTGCGCGGCGCGAACCAGACCCCGACGGAGGCTTGAACATGACCACGTATAAACAGACCCCGTCGCAAACGGTCGGACCGTACTTCGCTTATGGCCTGTGTCCTGAGCAGTACAACTTTGATTTGAAGAGCTTGTTCACGCCATCGATTGCGGATCGGGAATCGGCGGGACAGCACATCAGCATTGTTGGCCAGGTGTTCGATGGCCAGGAAAAAGTGATTGGCGACGCCGTGATCGAGATGGTCCAGGCCGACTCCGCCGGTCGTTATGTGACCGAAGCGGCAGAGGCGCGCAAATCGGGCTTTCGCGGCTTCGCGCGGGTAGGCACCGGTACGGACCCCGAGTTGCGCTTTGTAGTCGATACGGTCAAGCCGGGCAGTACGGGTGGTGATTCGGCGCCGCATATCGATGTGATCGTGTTGATGCGCGGCATGCTGCTGCACACCTACACGCGCATCTATTTCGACGATGAAGCAGAAGCCAACGCACGTGACGATGTCCTTGCGATGGTTCCCGCGGAGCGGCGTGACACGCTGATCGCGAAGCGTGAGCCTGGCACGTCGAACACAATCTATCGCTTCGATATTCATCTGCAAGGGCCGAAGGAAACTGTTTTCTTTGACCTTTGATGGCTTGATGTTTGGGGCGGTAGCGCGGAGCGTCCGGCATGATGGTTTATGATGTCGGACGCTCGAACCTGCCAGTAATTCCGCCATGAAAGACGCTCAGTCCGCTAGTCCGTTGTACCTTAAACTTTTTACCGAAACCGCTCAGATTGAATGGTCTGAACTGGAACGATTTTTTGCGCGCGGCGTGTTGCTGAAAGTGGCGCGGGATATTGATCTGGTAAGTGTCGCCGAGGCCGTTGCCGGGGACGATACTAAGCAGGTGGCAGAGTGGCTTTCGGCCGGGTTGCTCGAGCGTGTGGAGCCTGAGACGGCTGCTGACCTCGCGGCGCGGAATCCTGAATTGTGGGCTGTGGTGGTTTCGCCGTGGGTTTGTGTGCAGGAGCGGGGATGAACGGAGTGAGGGGTTTATTTCGTTCGCACTCGGTCAAGGGTTGGGGCGCGGGGCTGGTCAGTGGGCTGGGTCGATGCCGGGTTGGTGCTGCTGACGTTAGCGCGGGTTGTATGTTGGCTGTATTTTTTATCGCTATTAGCCAGGGTATTTTCGTTCGCACTCGGTCGGGGTTTGGGGCGTGGGGCTGGTCGGTGGTTGGTGCTGGGTTGCTGCTGCTTACGTTAGCGCGGGTTTTCTGTTGGCTATATTTTTTATCACTATTAGCCACTGTGCGTGGCGGCACTTCATTTCTATGTCGTGGTATTGGGTCGGTGCTGGGTTGCTGCTGCGTACGTTAGCGCGGGTTGTATGTTGGCTAAATTTTTTATCACTATTAGCCACTGTGCGTGGCGGCACTTCATTTCTTTGTCCAACGGCGACAAAGAAACGAAGCAAAGAAAACGCCTTCCCACAATCTGTATTAAGTGTCCCCAGCGTGCAGACCACTGCTTTTGGTTCCCGCGTAGTACGGTGCTCGCAAAACCACGGACACTTGAAACCCTCCTTCTCGCGAATCCCTACATCCCCACGCTTCGCCACCAGTGCTCTCGGGCAAGATCTAACCGCCACGGCCTGAGAGCGTTGCCCCCCCCTCCGCAGCACTAGAAACATGCGAGTGCGCACGACACACTAACATGGCTACCGCGCTGATCGCGAACTCCGCAATCAAGAAACGGGAACAAATCACAGAACCGCAGAACCGCAGAACCGCAGAACCGCAGAACCGCAGAACCGCAGAACCGCAGAACCGCAGAACCGCAGAACCGCAGAACCGCAGAACCGCAAGAAGTGTATGGGATCCTAATCGTTTGAACTTGCCCGAGAGCACTGGTGGCGAAGCGTGGGGATGTCAGGATTCGCGAGAAGGAGGGTTTCAAACATCCGTGGTTCTAGCGAGCACCGTTCTACGCGGGAACCAAAAGCAGTGGTCCGCACGCTGGGGACACTTAATACAGATTGTGGAAAGGCGTTTTCTTTGCTTCGTTTCTTTGTCGCCGTTGGACAAAGAAATGAAGTGCCGCCACGCACAGTGGCTAATAGTGATAAAAAATTTAGCCAACATACAACCCGCGCTAACGTACGCAGCAGCAACCCAGCACCAACCCCGACCACCGACCAGCCCCAGGCCCAAAACCCCGCCCGAGTGCGAACGAAAATACCCTGGTTAATAGCGATAAAAAATATAGCTCACATATAACGCGCACCAACGTAAGCAGCAACCCGGCGCCGACCCAGCCCCCCCGATCATCGGACGGTGTCATCGTGCAGTCTCACTAGCCGCGATCAACTCCTGCCCGACCAGATCAAACCTCAACGGACCACTCACCGGCAACAATTTCCTCGGCACCACCCGGCGCCAATCCCGATCATCTTTCGGATTACGGAAGAATCCCACAATCGCTATGTATTCCGTATCGGGTCGTATGGGCTGCGACAGGCTCGCAGCACTGCCGGGATTAACGACCACCCCCACCACGTCTTGCAGATCCGCGCTCAAAACGGCTCGCTCGTTTTTCAACAGGTCGTCGTAGGAAGCGCGATCAAACGACTTGCGATCCTTTAACTGATAAACACGAACCGCTACAGACACTGGCCGGTTCGCTTCATCAGGGTTCAGCGACGCACGCGCGTTCAGATCGACGTTCAGTACCTTCACCTGCTTGTGAAACACAGCCTGATAAGCACTCGACGATGTATCAGAAACGCTCTGCCATGCGCCGCAAGCACATAGGCTCAGGCTCGCAGCAACGGCTGTTACTGTGGAAATAACGTGCATGTAAACTCCAGGCTCATGCGGCTTTGCCGACGGGTGCGGGACGCGCGACGACTTCTGTCGGGATCGCCTCGTATCGGCCCAGCGGGATGGTGATGACGCGGTCATTCGCGGGCTTCAACAAGGTGGTCCAGGCAAGGCGGCCCTGATGGACTCCGCTTGCTACTTGAGCGTGTGCCGGACCCAGTTTTAGTATCGGTACGACGGACGCGGAGACCTCCATACGCAAAACGACGTCCGCCTTGTTACCCACGTACACGCGCAACATGCTTATCAATTCGCGATGGAGGGGCGCGCCGGGAAGGAGATCGTGCGCCTGGTCGAGGGTCGAGGGCTTCAACGTGAGCCGAACCGCCTCACCGCGACTCATGACGCGCCTTCCCAGAACATGTCCTTGGCCAAGACCGTGCCCGGCCGTTTGGAGCTTCCCTACTGTTCCGCCCGACCGCAGTCCCGGCTGGTCGTTCAATCGGACCCAAGCCGGGAAGCGCTCGTCAACCTGCACAGCAGCACCCGGCAGCGCTAGCGCAACCACGCCGGCCAACCCTTCCACAGTTCGCGTGCGCTGTGTCAGCAGACCCAGCAGTCCGAGCACGCGTGCATCGGGCAAACCTGCGCGGCCCGCCTTGTCACCGAGACCGAAACCCGCGAGGCACAACAACGCGCGCGATGTGCTGTCATCGCCTCGCTCGAATCCCGACGGATACCGATACTTGCGCCACGTTCGATAGAAAAGCGTCGCTATCCGATGATTGAAGAGATCGAGAAACGACATGACTTCCTCGTGCCCTTCCCGCCTCAACACTATGTCGTCAATTAAATGCGGCGGCATCACCGCGTTCACGCCGTACAGTCCAAGGAAAGTCGTGCGAATTGTGGGTGGCCGATCCGGACGCTCGGGATCTGATTCCACGCTGGCAAGCTCGGTTCCCGGAAAGCCCACCTTCGGATGTGGCCGGAACCGGACCGCCTCGCCAACTGGCGTGTCACGCGTACCAAGGCCCACGTCCTGCGGCGTCAGACGATCAAGCAGTTGGCATAGCTGGAAGAAGTTCATCTGCGGCGCACGCGCGAGGAGAGCACGCATGAGCGGCGTGATTCCATCGGGCATCGAGAGTGCATTCATAGCGACGAACGCTCCGCGTGACTTGCCGCCCATTCAATGCGCTTACCCGATGGCAAGCTGACGATGGCCAATTGAGTGAACAGGTTGATCTCGGCGTACAGCGTGAAAAACCGGTGCAATAGCTCACCGAAAAGGTACACATCACCGGCGCCGGCGAAAGCGTGGCTATCGAGCGTCACCTCGATCAGCACTCCCCGCTCGATGCCTCCGCCTATCACCTTGCGCAGGAGTTTCTGCGATACATGCTGAATGCCCGAGAGACGACGGCGGTTCAGTTCGTCGCCCGTCCAGTCATACAACGCCAGTGCGCCGCGCAACACTTCTGCGTCCATCAACGACAGGAAGTTCGGCGCAAGATGCGACAAGACACGCCATTGGAAGCGATCATTCACCGGCGGATAAACCGGCAGAGTGGGCGACGTGAGATTGCGCACGCGCCCGACGTTTGGAGCACTCACTACCAGTTCGTTGATACTCGCTTCGCGCAAGCCTTTGCGCGGCAGCATGCCGTTGGTACCAGTTACGCGCAGCGACAGCGTCTCCTCCGGCAGATCCGGCATTGATTCCCATGCATGTCCACCGAGGATGATCCACGTGTCGAACAAACCCTTCACACCCTGCCTGACACGCGTGTGAAAGTAGCGCTCCGGCGCCTCGTGGCGGAGCATGCCGCCACGATGTCGAAACGTCGAAAACGGCACGTACTCGAAACGCTCAGCGCTATCGTGATCGAATGCCTCGACCGCTTCGACTGAATAGGTTTCGACAAAGCCACCGTGGTGATGCATCGGCTTCACGCGATACTCGGTTTCATGATGGTCGATCCGCACCGGCTCGGCGTCGAGTTCGAACAAGTTGATGATTGGCGTGCAGAACAAGCGCACGTTAGCGGCCGTAAAGCGCAGGTCAGCCGGATAACTTTCCTTCAGCAGCACCTCGACCTCGAAGTTCCAGGCGTCCGCAGGCAATGCGTCGACGCTGAGTCCGCACAAGTCGACAAAAAGAAACTTCTCGCGGAACGTGAAATATTCCAGCAGCAGTTGGTAACCCGAAAATGCGATATCCGCCTTCGGCCACAAGCGCTCGTCTGCCGAGAATCCCGCCGCTTCTATCCACGCGCCCTTTAGCGGTGTTGCCGCACTGTCTCGCACTTCGGGAATTCGCAGCGAAAGCGATTGCACCTGGCGTGTTAGCGCGAGGTGCAACGCGAACGCAACCGGTAGATCGGCATTGAGATAGAGGCGAATGCGTGACAGATCGAGCGCCTCGCGACGAGCAGACTTGTCGATGTCGAACTTGAAGCGGATTACCGAACGGGCATCGTGCCGCACAGCGGAGGTCGCTTCGGTAAGCCGTATCGGCATCAGCGTCACGGATTGCGTCGTGCGGTACAGGCATTGCACGCCGCTCGATCCAACCTTGCCAGAGCGCACCGCAAGGCCGGCGGGAACATCTTCGGTCTTCTGCAGAGTTTCGGGTGCGGGTGTCATCTCGAGGATCGACAGCGAAGGGATCATGCGCAGATAGTGCGGCCATAGCAGGCTGACCAGTCCTTCCGTCAGCTCGGGCAGTTCGTCATCAAGCTTCTGGCGCAACCGCCCAGTGAGAAACGCAAAGCCCTCGAACAATCGCTCGACGTACGGATCGCGATCGCCGACGCGATCGATATTCAGCATGCGGGCACGGTCAGGATGTGCATCGGCAAATTCCTTCGCAGCTTCGCCCAGGTAGCGCATCTCGGCTTCGTAATAACGCAGGATGGCGTCGTCCATTTGTTTGGGATCCTTAGGTTCAGTTACGACTGCGCTGAGCGATCGCTTAGCAGCGTTCTGCGTACATTGGCAATGGTGTTCATTCGAAGTCCGGCAAAGCGCCGCGAGGCAGCGGTATCGCGGCGCTTCTTGCCGCTTCGATTGCCGTTGCCGGTAACGGCGGGGGATTCGATCCGGCGCTCATAGGACGACCGCTTGCATCGCTGCGAAGAAATATCCGCGATGGCAATGTGAAATGGCGAAGCTTCAGGACATCAAGCGGACCTGCTCCCACTTCGCTGCGCAATTGCACCTGCAAAAAGCGCGGCTTTATGGGTCCGAGTGGCTGTGCAGACGAGCTTAGTTGGCTTGTTTTCGACCGGTTTCCACACGGCTTCCGGCACGGCAGCGGTTGTCGCGGTTCGAGCGGCCCAGTCATCATTCTCACGAGGCGCCGGGCGTTTTGACGCGGTCGGCGGGCTTACCGTCGCGACAGCGTCTGCGTGTGTCTGTGGCGTTATTTTTTCAGTATTCTCAAGAGATAGCGCTTCGGGCACGACGCCCACCGCCTCCTTGCCCAGCGGCCAACGCAACAAGTATCGCGCGCCGTCTTGCTGCGACACCGTTGCCCGTTCGAGCAATCGAACCAGCCCAAAACGTCCAGCGAAGTCGAATGCCACGCGCGGCCCCGCCTGCTCGGTCTGCCACTCGATACGCGTGCCGTTTTCCAGCGCCTCGCCCGGCCAGACGAACGGCGTCCACTCCTCGCGTTGGTTGAAGTAGTGCAAATCACGCCCCGACAGCGCGATTTTTACGTCCGTAATTCCTGGTGTCGGGATCGCGCGTAGTTCGTAGCGCAGGTTGGCGTCGCCAGTTGGGAACAACACGTTCGATACGCGCGTAAGCCGGTTTAATGCGCTCACGAACTCGGGATCGACTCTTAGCGTATTGCGTCCGGTGGCTTGCATTGACCACCCATTGGTCACCCTGGCGCTCGATGATGCCGCCGAGTTGCGTCGATACAAATTGCGAAATCACGCCACCGTCCGCACGCAGGAAGCGCGCCATTTCAGGCAATGACGCATCGCTGTCCGAGTCGGCAAACGGGTAACGGCCGCCGAACGATTTATTCCAGGCGGCGACTATGGCCGTGCGCCACGTTTCGTTCAGACTCGCCGTAGCCGGTTGAAGAACCACGTCCCAGGTTTGATCGAGTGGCCGTTGAAAGACCGCATTGCCGAATCCCGACCATTGTTCGCCGAGGCTTGCGGCGACTCGGCTTGCGTAGTCACGGCTGTCACCGATATCCGATGTCTTTCCCTGCAGGATCGCCTGCGCCGCCGTGCGCGACATGGCGTCGGGATCGGGGCTCATCATGATCTGCTGGAGCTTGAGGCGCACTCCCGTGACGCGTTCGAGATAGCGAGGGAGACTGATGTCGGATGTATTTGCGGGTTGGGAGCAGCGGTCTTAGTCGGGACTGTTCGTCTGCCAGATCACTGCCCGCGACGCGCAGCAAGCGGACCGAATGCCGATGCAAGCGGTGCTTCGGGCTGACTGGTGGCGTTAGACGGGTCTTTATCCTTCTCGCCACCAGTCACGAGCGATTGGGCTTTGTTGACGAGCGTATCCGATAGCGATTGCCCTACAGCGCCCGTGCCGGCCTGATAGACGATTACCTTGAACAACGCCGATAGCGGCGAGCGTTGTGGATCAGCGTAGAGACTCAGTTGATCGACGGTGCCGGACAACGACGTATCCGCTTGCCAGCGCACGCTGTTCAGGAACTGCTGCCAGGCGCGGCCGTAATCGGCAAAGTAGCGCTGGCGCAATTGCTCCTTGAGGGACGCGGTCGATGCTGTTGCGCTTGTGGTCGCGCTTGGGGTATCGGAGAGCACCCAGTCACCGGTGACTGTGCGTTGTTCGTCGGCGTCGTCGATAGCCTTGCCAATGCGTTCATCCCACGCTTGACGTGTGTAAATGCCGGGTACGGCTTCGCTGGTTGTGAATACGCCTCGGCTGCTAGTCTCGCCCAGAAGTGTCTGCAATGACACGGGCGGGTATTTGACCCGGGTTTCGTCGAGGATCTGCTGATAGACCGTATCGGTGGAGTTCTGTAGACCCATCACGCTCACGAGCGTCTGACGGGCTGTGCTGATCAGCGTTGCATCGGGCGTGATGGCGAGTGATGAGCGTTGTCGTAAATGGTTTGCATGGAAGGTCACGAGACGCTGCGTCAGGTCGCGCCAGTTGTCAGGGTTTAATGTTGACGGTTCGGGACGCGCTGGTTGATCTGTAGCCATCAGTCGAGGAGTCAGGAAGTTAGAATCCGCGTGCTGCGGTTCCGCCAGCATCAGGTATGACTTGAGGGTGCTGTAGGCGCCTTTGACCTGCGCTTCGCCACCACTTGCCAGCTCTTGATCGGTGAGAGAGCCGAGTTGTTGTAGATCGGCTTCGAGCTTGGTACGCACGGGCTGTATCAGGATACGACTGCTCGCGGTTTCGTAGGCGGGCCACGCTGCGCTCAGCAGCGCGGCGTCGCGGTTCAATCCGAAGCGGGTGTACCGCGGGGCGCCGTCGCGCTGGCGTGCTTCGAGCGTACCGATCTGCTTTTGCAGGGTGTCGAGGTTTAATGCGGCTTGAGTTGCGTCGTGCGGTGCTGCTAGTTTTATGATCGTGGTGGATGCGGTTTGGATAGCGCTGCGATTGGCGACTGTGGATACCAGCGTGCCAACAATCCATATGGCGGCGAGTGCGATTGCGCTCCATTCCGCGACGCGCGAAAGTGAAAAGCCGACGCGGCGGCCGTGCACGGTTCGGCTGTGGGCAGCGATGGCATTCCAGGTTGGTTGCGCGAGAGCAGACGGAGCGTCGACGGCACCGGAGGGCTGCTGTTTGAATAGTGGTGTGAAAAGCACACCGAACACTGTCGTGCGCCATGCACGCGAGTTGCACGCCTTCGCGACCAGACCGGACAGCGCAGGCGCTTGTCGAGCTACGTGCTGCGACAACTGCGCGAGGTAGGCTTCGTCATTGTGCTCAGCCAGACGTTGCACGCCAGCATCGGCAAGTCGATCCGAAAGCTCAGCAAGTGACACATCGATTCGATGAGCGTCCGTGGATCGGCTCGACCAGGAGCAAAGAACCGGTTGGATCAGTGCAGGAGCCGAACCGTCGACTTCCACCGCATTCAGGACATATGCCGGGGCGGAGAAACCGAGCGTTCGGTTCTGCTGCGCCAGACGATTAACGAGTGCGTCGGTGTCGAGTGCCGCCTTGCTGGATTCACCGGCGAAGATAACCGCGACCGTCGCATCGATTGGACGGCGGCGACGCATACGACGGATACGTTTCAGCCATTCCTGGTTGTCTTGGTCGCCGCCTCCGTATATCAAGACGGCGCCACGTTCTATTACATAACCGCTCTTCCGCAAACCGGGTGCAAGTTTGTCGAGCAACAGATCATCACCGGACACCAGCAACCAACGGTCGCGATAACGCCAACGATAGCCGTGCACGGAACGCAGACGATCGCGGAGGTTGGCGAAAGCTGTAGGTGCGGTTTCGCTGGAGGTATCGCCCGATTTTGCGGAATGGTGCCTGTCGTAGTGCTGCAGCCAGCGCATCGCGTGCAGCGATGCTACCCAGAGGGTTACGGCTTCGAAGTACTTCACCAGCATCAGGCACAGCAGCAGACCCGAGAGCAGGCACAACTCGATCATGATGCGCGAATCTCGCGACCAACCATGCGATTGCCCTTGGAACCAAACCAAAAGCGCTGCAGCCAAGAATACGATAAAAATCCCGACGCCGATGCAGAGCGCGACCGCGGCCGGCTTATGGTCTTTCATGTTGCTTTCTACAGATGAGTGCAATGAGTTCTTCGTTTTCTTGGACAAGAACGAGCTGCGAGCGACCGCTTTCGGCAGCCTGTTGAGCGGCCAATGCCACCGTCAGCCACAGGTTGGCGCAACCGCAATCGCCGACTGTCGAATTGAGGTCGCACGATCGCGCGTTTTGATCAAAGCGTTTTGAAGACCGGACAGCGGAGTTCGCATTCAACGTCAAGTCGCATTTCCATGCCATCTCAACTTCCGTCGTAGACGACTGTCCCCAGCGCACCGCGTGGGCCAGTGTTTCGTCCGGTGTTTCATGCTGCGCCTTTGCTGGACGATGCACTCTCACGGACGGCTCGCCTGCAGACGCGGCGGCAAGCGATGGGTGTCCCAAGAGCAACGCCACGCCCGCCTCTGCCAGTTCCTTTTCCAGTACTTTGCTGATTGCGTGACGCAACTGGATGGCCAGCATCAAATTCACGATGCGTTCGTCCGTTTCGTCAAGCCACGAATCGACTTGAAATAGTGAAACCTTGTCGTTTGTCGCGGCGACCTTGATGGCAATGTCCAACTGAAGGTCCGCGAGCATAGTCTCCAACTGCTGGCCAAAACGCTCGACATCCGCATAAGCGTCGAGACTCAACGTCACCTGCAAAGATGTAGATGACGGCAATCTGCGAAGGTGTGGTGTTATCTGACCGAGTAGTCGGACTAGCAACCATTCGATAATTTCCGAGTGGCGGTTGCGCTCACTGTGCGCATTGCCAGGGTTAAAGGACTGACCGGGAATATCGATCCATCGAGCGGTGACATCAATATTGCGCATGGCGCCACTCCGGCGTGGCTTCAACTGCACGGAACCGTCAGCAATCCCGGATGCCTCATTTTCCTCATCGCCCCCCGAAAAAACCCACGCATGGCCGATTAGTGCCAGGGGTTCGCTCGCACGTGCGTGGCACTTATCCAGCTCACGATCGCTAACCCTATTGTTTGCGATTGCCGAACCACGTTTCGCGTGCAAAAAAGACAGTCGAGCAAATAGAGGGAACGCCCACAAAAGCAGAGGAAATACGGCAACGCGAATCCAGAACCAGGCGGAATTGGGCGAGGTACCGGGTGGCAACGTGTAGATCGCAAGCGCAGCTCCCCCGCTTACGATAAGCACGAATAGACCTGACCACACAGCGCGCGAGACTTGGGGTATTTCTGGCACCGTGACCTTCGGCGGAATTCGCGCGAAATCTATCGGCACCGAACCGTTCCCGCTGCCCCGCCCTTTTCCCGTGGATAGACCGTTGTCTCGTTCATCGTTTTTGACATTTATATCGTAAACCTAACTTATTTATTCGCAGAAATGCACTCAAGAAATGCATACGATTCATCCTCTCGCGGAGCTTCGATGACGAAGCCTGTTTTGTTCATGAGACGCTGCGGCCTCTAATCAAATGCGTTGATGTGCGATAAGCCACCCTAAAATGGATCAGTCAATCGCGGTCCATGACGGCGTTCATCGGCGCGTAGGCTTCACCTGTCTTCGGCTTTTCCGTCACATGCCAAATAAGGTGGTCCTTCGCTAATTTTATGGTTGCTTTTCCTGGCGAAGCCCCAAAAAATGACACAAACTGTATGGTTGCGACACCTGACCTCGGATCTATAAATCCCGATATGTTTGGATTCTTTTCAGTGTCGCAATCTATTCTTCTACCGGCGTGAGCAACTGCGCAGTATTGTCCTACCAGTTTATACTTCCGCTGTGTAAGAGAGAGTGAAAACGTATAATCCGACGGCGAATTCGCCCAGTCCCAATTTCCGCTGAATGATTTGACATTAAGTGAGGCAGCGGTAGCACCGGAAATAGAAAGAGCAAGGTAAAAAAATAAAGCAATATTAATTTTTTTCATTTCATTATCACTTCAAACAGTCATCAACACGGTTTAGCCAACCCTTCAAAAATTTGTGATTTTTTGATGGTTTTCGGTCGGCCGTATAGGCGAGAGATGTATAGTATTTTTTCCGTGAATCAGAAATTTTATCAAGAAGATCATCCTGATTATCAACAGAATTTATGGCACTTGTCATTTCCTTTGACATTCGGCTTCCGCTCGATATTTTGTTTGCATAAAGCGTATTGAGAACCTGTTTAACTTCGCTGATCGCCCCACCAGAAGTTATCGACCAGTCGTAGATCATCAGCGCGACTCGCTCACTCTTAATTTCGCAAAAACCTTTCGGCTCCCAATACCGTTTGAAGTAGATCACTCGCGCTTGATCGTCCGTGATTGCCTTAAGGTTATCCAAGGTTGGTTCCAGACCAAGATCTTCATTCGCATAAGCTTGCCATGTATTCCACGCGATCCCCTTGTTCGTCGCGCCGCCAGAATCACTCGGATCATTCACATATCCGCCCTCGTGCCGAAGAATGGTCGCAGAGATCTTCATAAATCTTGCTCTGCAATCGCAGTCGCCGACGAAGTTCCCCAACAACCCCACCGGATGAATATGAAACACATCCGGCGACGACGGAAATCCTTCGACCTTCCCCGCCACATCACTCCACCACACGAGCTTGGCGATCCGTTTCTTCTCCTCATCCAGCGCCGGGTCGTGTGCAGCCCGCTCTTCGACTTGTGCATAAAGCGAATCCCACTTTGCCGGATTAGCCCACTCACTCTCATGCCGCACAATCAGTCGCGACAACACAAGTTGGCGCCACTTATCCTTCGACGCTTTACGCATTTCATCCGCCGCCTGCGCGCCAGACCCCGTCGGAAACGCCGCTCGATAGATCGCATTTGCAGCCGGACTTAACTTGTTCAACGCCGCCCGCTCGGGTACTTCGGCATCTAACCCGTAGTCAATCCAACCTTGCGCACTAGCGAACATCGTATGCGTGGGATCGTGGGCATCTTCGAGCGTCCGGAAGTCGACCCACTGGTGCGGCGCCTCCAGTGTCACCCTTCCGCCGGCATGGTTCGTCTCCCGCACCCAGCCTTTAATGGGAGCATGACGCACGTCCGCGCTGTCGATCATCCACCAATGCGCTTTCTTTCCATCGCTTCCAGCGACCGTCTCCTGTGCCTGATCCTCTTTCTTGCCCGCGGCCAGCACCGACACCGGATAAATTTGCACCACGCCCGTCTCAGGCGCACTCGCACCCTCTTGGCCCATCCCCTTGTAAAGCTTTACCTGCTTGTCGACACGAACGATGGTGTGATCTTCATCTTTCGCGTGCTGGTCAACATACGCTCGGCTCTGCTTTAGATAAGGCTCAATCTGCTCATCGCAAAGTACCTCGATGTGTACCATCCTGTTTCCCACAGTCGGCGGGCTTAACAAGTCGTACTGACCCAGATGGCCGATAAGATCGCCAGCGTTAATAGGAAATGGTTTAGGCAAGATGACAACGCGGTCCAACTGCGAGTCCGACATCACCTGCTTAACGACTGGCTTGCCGTGTTCCTCACCAAGAAAAATCCATCCGGTCTGTGCATCGTCGGGGACATACGCCCCGACTTGTCGCGGGTACATATCGCCGCCAGATTCGATCGCGATGATTTTTCCCCACAGGTCTTTCTCTTTTTTCTCACCGATCAGAAGCCGCGCCCCTTGCGGCAAAATTGCAAGTATTTGGCCACGCCTCGGAGCTGCTCGAACTCGCAAACCGACGTGTTCTTCAGGCGCAGCTATTCCGGTATTCGCGTTAGCTTCCGGTCGATCCACCGCCGCATCTAAAATTTCGTATGCCATGTCCCAATACGCAGGCTTTTTCAGCGCATGGTCCTTTTCATACTCGTCAACGCTCTGCAAATGCACATACAAACTGAAGAACGTCAGCTTTTGCCCACGCGGGTATTCCATGCTGTGCCGAACTAGCGCGAAGCCTGTGCTATATGGTGCTTTGACGGTCGGCAAACCATCTTGTGCCGACAGTTCGCTGACCGGATACGCGCTATCGACCCGGTACGCCACGACCTCGCCTTTGGCGATACAACGAACCCCATGCTTCAGATCCAGCTGTTTTCCCGCACCGGCTGCCGACACATGGATACCGCCGTGCCACATCCCAGAGTCGCTTATGGGGAAAAAGCCGGTGCTCTCGTCTGCCAGCAGCTTATGGAACTCGTGTTCATCGGTAAACTCCTTCTCGCCAGGCTTCCTGAATGGATAAGAAAAAGGAAGTTCGGTCGGCGGACTGCTGTCTTTCCTCGGAGGCGATTTCGCAGCGCTTGTCATAAAGATGCCTTTAGATAGAAAAACCAGATTTCATACGGTCCTTTACGGCCTTCACAGGTACGCCGTCCCAACTCGGAAACGCAAAGCTGCCGCCCCCCGGCCCGCCCACATTCAGCCCGCCCTTAACCTCCACTTCGCTCGTACTAACCAGTTCGATCTTCCCGTTCGCGACTCTGAGATAAGCCCCCGACCCATCTCCCAACGTGATGCCCTTCAACGCGGTGATCTTGATCTCGCCGTTCGACGAACTCATCGTCAGGTCCTTCATCGACTGCAGTTCCATCTCGTCACCCTGCGCCTGAATCTGGACTTTCCCATTTGCAGCAAGAATCTTGATTCCAAGCCTCGCCGCAAATAGCGAGATCGCCTCGCCTGCTGCAGCCGTTATGCGTTTGAGGACGCCTATGTCAAGACCGTCGCCCGCCGTCACAAAGACCTGTTTCTTCGCCGACACCTGTACATGCTGACCGCTCGCGAGCGCAATACCCTCCGGCGCGGACGCCAGCACAACCGGCGCCTGAAGCTGCGACAGCTTTTGTTCAAGCAACAAGCGCTGCGCGTCGATCTCACCAAGCCACGCTTTGGCCGCCGCAGCGGAGTCGTTCAGCGAGCGCATAATCTCAAGCGCCTGCGTGAGCGTGTCGCCAGCGTTCTGCATATCGAGCTGTTTTCCGACGGCATTCGGCTGCGCCTCCGCAGAAATCGAGCACTCCCATCCCTCCCCGCACAGCCACATGCTCATCCGAGCGCAGCCCGCCACCAAGCCCCCGCTTCTCCCGTTGATCATTCACCATATGACCCAGGTTCAACTGACTAGCCTGAAATGGCGTTATCAGATGAACGTGTTCGGTTCCCTCGCGGTCCTCCATCCGCATTTCATTACCACCAGCAGTACGAAGGATGTTGCGCGTGTTGTTCTCGTTATTGACGTGGTCCTGATGCTGACTGTCGTGCATCGCGCCAATAATGATCGGGCGGTTCGGGTCCCCGTCCGTGAAAATCACCGCCACCTCTGTCCCGTCGATCAACGGAAAGTGATGCCCATAGTCTCTCCCCGCGTACGGTTTCGCCAACCGAACAGGGCGGCTGGTTCCCCCGGGACTCCACTCATCGAGATCGAACGGCAACTTGATCCTGTACCCGCTCTGCGGCGTCATATACGCATACTTGTAGTTATCGGGCGACATGACGCGTGCCGGCAAAATTCCGGTGATGCGCGGCTTGGCAGCAGGATTCCACCATCGACCGATAGATGCGATCCGACGGAATCGCCGTGAACTCGCTCGTATAGGCATCCTTACGGGACGCCTTATGGATGACGCGCGTAAGCATCAATCCATGCTCGGCATTCTCAAGCTTGCGGTTGGTAAAACGGAACACAGCGCCGGGCGTCATGCCGATCACGTTGCCGGTTCCTTCAAAGATCACCTGCTGTGCCAATTCAGCCTGATGCCTTAAGGTCGCCACGCGTTTTCCGGCATCAGGCGTCGTGTAATGCTCGCCCCAGCGATACTGATTGCCGACCGTAGTTTCGTCGTCGCGTGCAGTGTTCACCTGCGTCAGCAGCGCAACACCAGCCGTGCGATGGTTGTAATCATCCACCGTGATCGATTGCACCACGCGCTTGCGGCGCTCGATCAGCGTCATGACTGAATCCATACCTCGGCTTGCAAACCCGCCTTCCTCGCGATACGGCGCCGCGAGATTCGGATCCCGCGCGTACGCATCGAGGTCGTCGCCAAACACAATGACTTCATGCTCGGGCGTCTGTTCGAAACGAAACCAGATGCCCTCTTCAGCAGCAATGCGCTGGATGAACGCCAGCGCCGATTCGGCATACTGCGTAATGTATTCATGAGTTTCGTACTCGGCCCTAAGCTGGAACGTGAAGTCAACGGCGGTGCGACCGTAGTGCCGCAACACCGATTCGATAACCGCCGGCACTGTCTGATTCTGAAACAACCGGCTCGCGATCTCGAAGCCAAGATCGGACAGACGCGCTTCAAGTTTCACGCTGTACCGGGTCTCTTCAGCCGACGAACTCAATTCATCGAAGGCGGTGACAATTCCACTGATCAGCCGCTCGGGCGGCTTCACCAGGCGTGCAGCAAGTTCTGCGGGCAGTCCCGCGTTGGGATCCACAGGTTCAACGACAAACTTCGCTCGTTTGCCTAGAACGTCCGAAATGGGAAGTCCAGCGCGAGCGCAGGTGAACTCGATCACGAACCAATATGGCTTGCTAATCTCCTCCTCACCGACCAAGGACAACACGGAGAATGCAGCGGGTTGCTTCGAGATCTGCAGGCTATACGCTTGCGTAGGTAAAACCATGGTTCCCATTGATGGGCGTCTCCTATTGACCGATATGTCTTTGCAAGACATCGGCTGATTGTTGAGGTCTGGTGTCCGCAGTTACATCGACTCGCTTTTGTCCCTCGGCATCTGCGAAACCATGGAAAGGCCAACATCCATTCCTTCCACCTGAAAGTGCGGGACGACAAAAAGCTTGACGCGAAAGAAACCCGGGTTGTCCTCGATGTCTTCTACCGTCACCTCCGCCTGACGCAGCGGGTGCGCAGCCTGAAGGTCATCCGTAGGATCGGTCATCTCGGTGACCAACGTCCTGACCCAGTTATTGAGTTCGACCTCCAGCACACGTCTATCCTTAGTCGTACCAATGTTTTCTCGCTGGATCAGTTTCAGGTGATGCGCAATGCGTGACAGCAGAAACAGGTAAGGCAGGCGCGCATTGATCCGGCTATTGCCAGTGGCTTCCGGGGTGGCATAAGGCGCAGGCTTCTGCACAGAATTCGCGGAGAAAAAACAAGCGAATTCGTGGTTCTCGAAGAACGACAACGGAATGAAACCCAGATTTGCGAATTCAAATTCCCGCGTTTCAGGAATCAGCACTTCGGCAGAAATCTTGTTTTGAAATCCGATGCCAAGCTGATACTGATGCACGGGCAAGCCCGCGACCTTCCCGCCCGCTCGCGGACCCCGCACCTGAACACACCAGCCGTTGCGTACAAAGCTATGCACCATGTTCGCGGCGAAGGCGAACGAAGCACTGACCCAAAGAAAACGATCTGGATCCGTACCCTTGACCATCTCCCTGTAGTTCAGATCGAGCACGGGCGTATTGTCGAGACCGTACGGTTGTCGACCGAGTACGCGCGGCATCGTAAGGCCGATGTAGCGCGCATCTTCAGAGCGGCGAAAAGCCATCCACTTTTGATAATCGGCACGGTCGAAGTAGCTGCCAACGTCCTGGATCGCCGCGACGTCCTCCATCGACTTCTTACCGAAAAATGCCGGACCCACGGCACCGATGAACGGCATGTGCGCAGCCGCTGCGACCTTCGAAATATTGCGCAGCAGCGCAATGTCCTTTGCTGAGTTGACGAACTCGAAGTCCGAGATGACCGCGCTGATCGGCTGGCCACCTGGCGTGTCGTATTCCTGGATGTACGCGTGGTGGTACAACCCGCTCTGGATCACTTCCGGCGTATCGTCAAAGTCTTGCTGCAGAGTCTCTTTCGAGCAGTCAAGCACTTCGATCTTCACGTTTTTACGAAAGTCGGTACGGTCAACCAGAAACTTCAACCCACGCCATACGGATTCGATCGCCTGAAACTGCGTCGAGTGCAACACCGCATCAAGGCATTGGTTGACGCGACGATCAAGCGCGTCGATATGAAAATCCAGCAGCGATTTGTCGAGATTCCCGACCGGCCGGTCGGAATCCGCCAGCACTGCCATGAGTACGCCGAGCGCCCGCGACAAGCGTTCATCAACTGGCGCCGCAGATAGCGCGTCGTTGTTCCGAAACCCTTCCAGTTCCCGCACTTCATGCACGGGAGTCAGGTCGAGCTTATCGAACAGATTGGCCAAGACGCTGAGCTTCCCGTGTGCAACACGCGAGGGCGGTACTGCGCCGGCCTGCAGGCTTTCAGTGTGCGTCAAATTAACTCCGCAGCATCAAGGCGCCCGAGCTCGGCGAGCAAACTTTCGGAAAGCGACGTACTCTTTACGATCCGCTCCAGCTCGATCCGAAATGCGCTGTTATCAAGCAGATTCGATTTGAGATCACGCAGCAGGTTGCGCATGGCGATGAGCCGCTGCAACTGCGGAATCTGGGCAGCCACGCTTTCCGGTTCGAAGTCCTTCATCGACTTAAAGCCCAGCGTCACGCTCGATCCCGGGTTGTCGCCTTCCAGGACGTTTGCGAGATCGACCGCGATCTTCGGGTTCAACTCAGCGAGAACCGCATCAAAGTTATTTTTATGAATATCGATCGTTTTCCGTTCTGCGAGTGCATCACTCGCCTGTCCCGCGCTGTAGTCGCCCATGACGAGAAGCTTGAGTGGCAGTTCAACTCGCTGCAGCGCGCCGCCGGTGTTCAGGTCCACGGAGATGGAAATTCGGGCCTTGGGAATTTCCCGTTCAAAATTATCGGACATGACTTCGTAGCCCTGTATTCACGACTGCGGCCTGCGTATAACGCTAACCGCGATGGATGCAAAAGGAGAACGCGGACACGCCTGAAGACGTGACGAAACGTTCGGTCGGGTTCATGAAAGTCAATCACAAATTGGCACACGCGTACTTTTTATTAAAGCAGGTCAATCGAATGTTCGTCAACCGGTTAGGTCTCCGATTCGACGCAAACGACGAAGCTATATCTATCGGTCCTCTTTAGAATCAAACCGAGTGAAGAGATATGTAAAATTTCGACACCGGCAAATTCAGTTACCGCTCAACAAGTTCGTTGGCCGGTACATCCAATGCCGTTGGAATTTAAGCCGTTTTGCTATCTATCTCTTTAATAGACGGCACTGCGTAGTTCGTGTTTAGAATGCACTCCCAATAAGCCAACAATAAACTCAATCGCTATGCGGACTTTCAAACCGCTCTGGCATGAAGGTCTGATACTCACGCCCCAGCATTTTCAACAGCAAGAGCAGTGGCTTAATTTCTCGCACCGGCAGTTTGCCTCGCTCGCCGTGGCGGAGCCGTGGGGTGTTATCGATGTGGAGATCGATGAGGAAATGCTCGACGCCGGCCGACTGTCTCTCACGCGGTTAAAGCTGCGGCTGCCCGATGGAACACTGGTAGACACGTCGGTCACCGACGTCCTACCGCGCCCGCGCGATCTCAACCGTGACATTGCGGCCGATATGCAGAGCGTGGTCGTGGTCGCGGCGCTCCCGTTACCCAACGCCGATGGCAGCAATTGCCGGTTCGACAATGAGGTCCTGTCGCGTCCACGCCGTTATTTCCGCGAATTCGTGGAGGTGCCTGATCTGAACGGCACGGGCGTGGAGGAGATCTCAGTCGAACGACACGCCGTTCATCTCCTGTTCGACTTCGAACCTCACGCAGACGATGTCGTATGCCCGATCGCTCGTCTCACACGTGGTACGCGCGGTAGATTCGAGGTCGACAGCACTTTCGTTCCGCCCTGTCTCACTCTTTCGGCGAATATGCGCCATCAGGAACGCATCGCGCGCCTGTCAGACATCCTGCTTGCCAAAAGCACGGTGCTTGCCACCCGGCGCAGCGAGCGTGTCGATCAAATCGCGGAATTCGGTGTGTCGGACGTAGCGCTTTTCTGGCTTCTTCACTGCATTCATACGCACTGGCCCAAACTATCGTTTCTCGGCACGCATCCTAATCAACCACCCGAGCGCCTCTACGAAATACTGGCAGGACTAACGGGCGCCTTGATGACCTTTTCGACCGGCACTGCGTTGACGTCCATTCCCATGTACGAACACGCTAAGCAAGACGAAGTGTTTTCAGCGCTCGAATCCTTGATCCGTGATCTTCTCGATGCAATCATCC
Source organism: uncultured beta proteobacterium (assembly GCA_963708695.1). GTDB lineage: Bacteria > Pseudomonadota > Gammaproteobacteria > Burkholderiales > Burkholderiaceae > Caballeronia. The sequence continues at coordinate 300,816 of CAVPTS010000004.1, read as the reverse complement.
CGTCTCGAGTGATCCCAATCGGCCTCGCGCGCAAGAGCGCGACTACGTGGACGGGCCAGTTCAAGGACGACCGCCTGCTGGAAGGCGCGGACTATTATTTATCGGTGAATGCTTCCGCGCCGGCGTTCCAACTCGCCGAACAAATCCCGAAACTGTGCAAAGTCGGCGCGCCGGACGACATCGAAAGGATTGTCAATTCGGCGCTAGCAGGGATTCCGTTGAAGGCAGTCCTGCGTGTGCCGGCCGCAATCCCGGTGCGCCTCGAGAACCAGTACTTCGCACTCGACGCCAGCGATCCCGCCCACGCACGAATGCTCGCAGCACGTGCATGCCAGGTGTATCTGCCGACTACGTTGCCTGATGCATCGTTCGAGCTATATGCGGTGCTGACATCGTGAAGAGGACGACCCAACGCGAACCCGATATGGTGTCAATGCGCGCGCTGCTGCGCGATACCGCGCTTGAAGTCTCGCTGCTCTTGCGGGGCGCGGACCCTCGTTCCGCGCTGCAGTTGCGCGAACGCTGCTTGCAAGTCGTGACCGATTTCGATCGGGCGCTTCAAGCGAAGGGAGTTCCTGATGCCATACGGGAAGACGCTGTCTATGCGCAATGCGGACTACTCGACGAGAAGGCGTTGACATATCTACCGGACGATGAACGATCGGAATGGGATGCCCAGCCGCTGCAGGTGGAACGTTTTGGCAATCATGACGCCGGTCAGCGGATTTACGAGCGAATTGCGGTTCGCGTGCTCGAGACGCCGGCTCAGGTCGGCCTCCTGGAGTGCTATGCCGCGATCCTTGGCCTTGGGTTCCTCGGCCGCTATGCAAGCAAAGATGAACCGCAGCGCACTGAATTGGCTAACTTGCTGAACGAACGCATCTTGGCAGCGAGACCACGACGCAGCGGCTTCGTTGTCGACACGACTGGCGGCACCCGCCTCGATTGGCTGCGCCGGCTCTCGCTCCTTTCCAGCGCTTGCGTCGCGTGCGTTGGAGCGGCCCTGATCTGGATCCTTTTCGCGAAATCGCTTGACGTTCAACTGTCCAGTCTGCCGAGCCTTAAGCCATGGTGAGAACCGGCCCTTCTCTCTACGACATGCTGCTCGGCCATATCAACGGCGACCCGCTCGATGACCATGACGACAACACGCTCGAGATTCTGAGCGTGCTGGAGAACCTCAGGCGCATTCTGAACACGCGCGCGGGAACGCTCAAGCATTTGCCCAACTATGGGCTCCCCGATCTGACCACCGTCTACAGGAATCTGCCGGTGTCGGCACATCAGCTCAAGGCACAGATGGAAGCCACGCTGCTGGTCTACGAGCCCCGCATCCGTTCAATAGATGTGGAAGTGTTGCCGGTGCAACCGGGCGCGGTAGTCAGCTACGAGATGACCTGCCACCTGAAAAAACGTGGTCTCGTGCGCTTTGGAACTCATTACCAGCCAGAAGGAAGAACCCTGCTGGCATGGCGCAGACCGACCGGCAGCGACACATAAGTCCTGTTGCCGCCAGAAAAAGTCCATCGCGGAAAGATACGTGCTCACCCCGCATCAATGCACCCAATCATTCCAAAGCACGACCAGAATCGTCATTAACGCCGGGCCGATAAACAACCCCACCAGCCCGAACGTTTCCGCCCCGCCCAGAATCCCGAACAGCACCAGCAAAAACGGCAACCTCGCCGCGCCGCCGATCAGCACCGGCCGCACGGCGTGCTCGGCCACGAACACCACAACGAACCCGAACACCGCGACGCAGATGGCCGCCACCATCGAGCCCTGAGCAAGCAGCCACAATGCCGCGCCGACAAACACAATCGGCGCGCAGAACGGCAGCATCGCGGCAATGGCAGTCAGCATCCCAAGCAACGTGGCGTGCGGCACGCCCGTCACGCCATACGCCACCCCAAGCAACGCACCCTCGCCAAGACCCACCACCACCAATCCCGTCACCGTGCTGCGAACCGATTCGGCCATGCGCCGCGCAATCGATGCGCCATCCGAACCAAACGCGCGCCTCGATGCTTCAAGCAACTGCTCACCGAGTTTCGACCCCGCCTTGAACAGGAAGAACAGCGTGACGAGCATGAAGCCGAACACGACCAGACCATGCGCCACGCGACCGCCGAAGTGCCGCGTCATCGCGACCACCGTCGCGCTGTGCAAATGCTTTGCGGCCGGCGAAGAACCCAGCGGCGTTGCAAGATTTTCCTGCCACCACGCGGATATCTCCTTCGATCCCAGCGGCAGACGATTCACGATATCGGGCATGGGAATGCCGGTGCGCAGCGATTCGTGAAACCAGGCCATCAAGTCGCTGGCTTCGCTGCCAGCCTGCGCCACGACGAGGATGAACGGCACCACGAACACGAGCCCGATCACCACGGTCATTCCCACCGCAAGCCACGTGCTGCGCTGCCTGAACAAGGGCCGTTGCTCGAGCCACGTCAGCAACGGCCATAACGCAATGGCGATAACCGCCGCCCACACTACGGCCGGGATGAAGTCGCGGATCATCCAGAGCGCAACGGCAACCAGCACCGCATACAGCAACCCCGCCGCGGTGCGTTGCAGACGCCGCTTGCGATCTTTTTCGTCCGCCGAAGTTTGCTCGCGTGGAATCATATGAAACGCCCTTTATTTGCTCTTTTCTTTAAGTGAAAGCCCTAAAAGCCCGCACGCAAATCTGCTTGTAATCTGCGCGGGGCACAATGGCTGAGGCCCTCTGCCTGCGCTGCATTGTAAGTCCAGTTGGTCTCGGCCAGAATCGAGGACAGTGCGCTTTGAACCCGCGCTTTTAACCCGCCCCTCACGTGTTTGTTCTAATTTCACACTTGCCCATTTCCGTTTCCCTATAGTCATTTTCCTCGCACCGACACCCGTTCAAGAGACACGCAGTGAAAGCCATACAAACCATTGTCAGCGCGTGCGCGACGACGGCCCTGCTCGCCGGATGCGCATCCGGCCTGAACCGGTCGAAGGAAGAAGCGCTCAACCAGAAGGTCGGGATCGTCGTCCATCCCGCGCGGGGCGGCGTGGAACTCCGACTTCAGGAGGCGGCCCTGTTCGACTTCGACGAAGCCTCCATGCGTCCGGAGAGTGTCGCCGTGCTCAATCGCGCAGCCGTGCTGCTCAAGCGCAGCACACGGCCGATCATGGTCGAAGGACACACGGACAATGTCGGCCCGTTCGACTATAACCAGAGCCTGTCGACGGCGCGCGCGAACGCCGTGGGCGATGCGCTAGTCGCACGCGGCGTTCCCGCTGCGCGTATCAAGACCAAAGGGATTGCATTTGCGGAGCCGATCGCGACCAACGACACGCCCGAAGGGCGTGCGTTGAACCGGCGTGTGGAGATTCTCGTGAAAACCGAGACAGAAGAAACACTGCTGGGCCGCGTCAAAACGAAATGACGCCCGGCCGTTATTTCGCGGACTGCACTTCCATGACCAGGAGCTGGGCGCCGTCGGTGACCTGATCACCGACGCTGAACAGGATCTCACCCACCGTGCCGCTCGCCGGTGCGACAATGGTGTGCTCCATCTTCATCGCTTCCATGACGAGCAGCGGCGCGCCCTTCTCAACCACCGCGCCCACTTCCACCAGCACCGCGATCACCTTGCCCGGCATGGGCGCGGTCAGACGGCCTTCGCCATGCTCGGCATCTGCTGCGTGGGCAAGCAGGTTCTGCCACTCGAATGCGAGCGACGCGCCCTCGTAAAACACATGGAACACATCGCCGTCGATAAACACGCGGCCCTTGATCCGCTTATCGCCGATCAGCACGACGAACGCGTGCGGTTCATCCGCATGCGACCAGTCGAACGTGAGCGTTTCGCCGAACAATTCGAGCTGTTTGTTATCGGCGCGGCCTGAGGTTGAATCGCGCGTAAAGACCGCCAGGATTTCATCGTCCGAACCGACCAGGCGCCAGTTCAACGCCTGCGTGTAACCGCCGCTCATGCGCCAGTGCGACAACGCATCCCATGGCGACGCGCCATGCGCTTCGCCGCCTTCACGCGCGAGCAACGCGGCGCTGGCCAACGCGAGCGCTTGTGTCTTCGGCACCGTCGACGGCGCGAACAAGGTGTCGTGATGACGTTCGATCAAGCCGGTATCGAGATCGCCGGCGGCAAACGGTTCGCTGATAACAATCCGGTGCAGGAACTCGATGTTCGTCGATGGACCGACCACCTCGCATTGTTTCAATGCAAGCGCCATGCGCAGCAGCGCATCGTCTCGATCACGGCCGTGCACGATCAGCTTTGCGATCATCGGATCGTAAAACGGGGTGATGGTGTCGCCTTCGCGCACGCCGCTGTCAATGCGCACATTGCCGCTCAACAGAAACTCGATTGCTTCCGGCATACGCAGATGCTTCAGCGTTCCGGTGGAAGGCAAGAATCCGCGCGATGGATTCTCTGCGTAGATACGCGCTTCGATAGCGTGGCCATTCACCTTCAACTGGTCCTGCAACAATGGCAACGGCTCGCCGCTCGCGACGCGCAACTGCCACTCGACCAGATCGAGACCGGTCACCATCTCCGTCACCGGATGCTCGACCTGAAGCCGCGTGTTCATCTCCATGAAATAGAACTGGCCGTCGCCGGTCATGATGAACTCGACCGTGCCCGCGCCGACGTAATTCACGGCGTGCGCCGCCGCGACGGCGGCTTCGCCCATCGCTCGGCGGACTTCATCGGAGAGACCTGGGGCCGGCGCTTCTTCCAACACCTTTTGATGCCGGCGTTGCACGGAGCAATCGCGATCGAAGAGATAAACGGCGTTGCCATGTCGATCCGCGAACACCTGCACTTCCACATGGCGCGGGCGCAGCAAATACTTTTCGATCAGCACACGATCATTGCCGAAACTGCTCGCGGCCTCGCGCTTGCACGACAAAAGCGCCGACGCGAAATCCGCGCTTTTCTCGACCACGCGCATGCCTTTTCCGCCGCCGCCCGCGCTCGCTTTCAGCAACACCGGATAGCCGATACCATCGGCTTCCTTTTGCAGCAACGCGGGTTCCTGACTGTCGCCGTGGTAGCCGGGCACTAACGGAACGGCCGCCGATTGCATCAGCGCCTTGGCCGCCGCCTTCGACCCCATCGCGGAGATGGCCTCGACCGGCGGTCCGATAAACACGAGTCCAACCTTCTCGCAAGCCCGCGCAAAGTCCTCGTTCTCCGATAAGAATCCATACCCCGGATGCACGGCTTGCGCACCGGTTGAAAGCGCCGCGTTGATGATCTTTTCGATCCGCAGATAACTCTCGGACGCCGCCGAACCGCCCACGTGCACGGCTTCGTCGCAGACGGCGACGTGCTTGGCGTTAGCATCGGCATCAGAGTAGACAGCGACGCTGCCCACGCCCAGCCGTTTGCAGGTTGCGGCCACGCGGCACGCAATCTCGCCGCGATTCGCAATCAGTATTTTATTGAACATGACGAAGCCTGGAAGGAAGAGGTCACATGCGGAACACGCCAAAACGCGTGTCCTCGATAGGCGCATTCATCGACGCCGCCAGCCCGAGCCCGAGCACATCCCGAGTTTGCGCCGGGTCGATCACACCGTCGTCCCACAGCCGCGCGCTCGCGTAATAAGGATGCCCCTGTACTTCGTATTGCTCACGAATCGGCGACTTGAACGCCTCCTCCTCTTCCTTCGACCACGTTCCGCCTTTCCCTTCAATGCCATCGCGGCGCACGGTCGCCAGCACCGATGCGGCCTGCTCGCCGCCCATCACGGAGATGCGCGCATTCGGCCACATCCAGAGGAAACGCGGTGAGTACGCACGGCCGCACATGCCATAGTTACCCGCGCCAAACGAGCCGCCGATAATCACCGTGAACTTCGGCACTTTCGCCGTCGCGACCGCCGTCACCATCTTCGCGCCATTGCGCGCGATGCCTTCGTTTTCGTATTTGCGCCCAACCATGAAGCCCGTGATGTTCTGAAGGAACACGAGCGGAATCTTGCGCTGGCAGCACAGCTCGATAAAGTGCGTGCCCTTCAACGCCGACTCGGAAAAGAGAATGCCGTTGTTAGCGATGATGCCGACCGGATGCCCCCATATATGCGCAAAGCCGCATACGAGCGTCGTGCCGTAACGGGCTTTGAATTCATCGAAGGCGGAGTCGTCGACCACGCGCGCGATCACTTCGCGAATATCGAACGGCTTGCGCGTGTCTACCGGAATCACGCCATAGATACTGTGGGGATCGTGACGCGGCGGCAGCGGCTCTTTGAGCACCACCGGCGCAGGCTTCACGCGATTCAGATTGCCCACAATGCTTCGCGCGATCCCCAGCGCATGCGCATCGTTTTGCGCGAGGTGATCGACGACGCCTGACAGCCGGGTATGGACATCGCCGCCGCCGAGATCCTCGGCGCTCACCTCTTCGCCCGTTGCAGCTTTGACCAGCGGCGGGCCGCCCAGAAAAATCGTGCCCTGATTCTTCACGATGATCGATTCATCGCTCATCGCCGGGACATAGGCGCCGCCCGCGGTGCACGAGCCCATCACCACGGCGATCTGCGCAATGCCTTTCGCCGACAGGTTCGCCTGGTTGTAGAAGATGCGGCCGAAGTGATCGCGATCGGGGAAGACATCGTCCTGATTCGGGAGGTTCGCGCCGCCCGAATCGACCAGATACACGCACGGCAAATGGTTCTCTTCCGCGATTTCCTGCGCCCGCAGATGCTTCTTCACCGTGATCGGATAGTACGTGCCGCCCTTCACGGTTGCGTCGTTACAGACGATCACGCACTCCTGCCCCGCAATCCGGCCAATACCCGTAATCACGCCGGCGCCGGGCGCGTCGTCGTTGTACATGCCGTACGCGGCCAGTTGCGAGAATTCGAGAAACGGCGTGCCCGGATCGAGCAATTGCGCGATGCGGTCGCGTGGCAGCAGCTTGCCGCGCGACACGTGTTTATCGCGAGCAGCATCGCCGCCGCCCAACGCGATCTTCGCGACCTTTTCCTTCAGATCGGCGACGACCGCTTCAAGTGCCGCCGCGTTCGCGCGAAATTCGTCGCTGCGTGGATTCAGTTTCGATTCGATGATCGGCATTTTTTATTTTCCCGCTCAAGCCGTTTCTGCAAACAGTTCACGCCCGATCAACATGCGGCGGATCTCGCTCGTGCCCGCGCCGATTTCATACAGCTTGGCATCGCGCCACAAACGGCCGACCGGATACTCGTTGATGTACCCGTTGCCGCCGAGAATCTGGATCGCCTCGCCGGCCATCCACGTCGCTTTTTCGGCCGTGTAGAGAATCACGCCCGCACAATCCTTGCGCACTTGCCGCCCATGACCTGCGCCGAGCGTATCGAGTTGACGTCCCACCGCGTAGAGGTACGCGCGGCACGCTTGCAGCGTCGTATAAAGGTCTGCGACCTTGCCTTGAATCAACTGGAATTCGCCGATCGCCTGACCGAACTGCTTACGGTCATGGATGTACGGCACGACCGCGTCCATGCAGGCGACCATGATGCCGGTCGGGCCGCCCGCCAGCACCGCGCGTTCGTAGTCGAGGCCGCTCATCAGCACCTTGACGCCGCCGTTCAACTCGCCAAGCACGTTTTCCTTCGGCACTTCCACGTTCTCGAACACGAGTTCGCCGGTGTGCGAGCCGCGCATGCCGAGCTTGTCGAGCTTCTGCGCGACGGAAAATCCCTTCATGCCCTTCTCGACGATAAACGCCGTAATCCCCTTCGCGCCCGCTTCGATATTCGTCTTGGCATACACCACGAGGGTGTCGCAATCCGGCCCGTTGGTGATCCACATCTTCGTGCCGTTGAGCACGTAGTGGTCGCCCTTTTCATCGGCGCGCAGCTTCATGCTGACCACGTCCGATCCGGCGTTCGGCTCGCTCATGGCCAGCGCGCCGATGTGTTCGCCCGACACCAGTCCCGGCAGATATTTGCGTTTCTGCGCTTCAGTGCCGTTGCGATGAATCTGGTTCACGCACAAGTTGGAATGCGCGCCATACGACAAACCCACCGATGCCGACGCCCGCGAGATCTCTTCCATCGCGACCATGTGCGCGGTGTAGCCCATGTTCGCGCCGCCGTATTCCTCGGAGACCGTCATGCCGAGCACGCCGAGATCGCCGAATTTCTTCCAGAGATCCATCGGGAACTGATCGGTTTTATCGATTTCGGCCGCGCGCGGCGCAATCTCCTTCGCCGCGAAATTGGCGAGCGAGTCACGCAACATATCGATGTCTTCGCCCAGGGCGAAATTCAGACCGGGTACGTCGTTCATGCGGGTCTCCTTCAGATTCGGTGTATTGGCTCGAGGTCATCGGTGTGAACGTTTTCGACCCAAATTATGAGTCACACTCACACGCGGCAATTTCCATGATGAACGGGAGTTTCACGCCGAAAGGCACTTCCCGTCAATAGGGATTTGAGCTACGCTCACATCTGGTTCACCAATACGCCCGATCTTTTATGTCCGCCACTCCCGTAACCGGAAATCGCCGCACGCCCACCGGCGTCAAGTCGCAGCAGCGCGTGAAGGACATTCTTCAGGCAGGGCGCGACGTCTTCGCCGAAAAAGGCTACGACGCCGCCACGAGCGCCGAAATCGCCCAGCGCGCGGGGATTTCAGAAGCGACCGTGTTCAGCTATTTCAGCGGCAAGCGGGAGTTGTGCGCGCGCGTGATCGCGGATTGGTACGACGAGATCATCGATGCCTTCGAATCCGGACTGCCGCGCGACGGCAGCGTGCGCCAGCAGTTTGCGTTTATCGTCAGGACGCATTTGCGGCTGATGCTGGTGAACGGGACGGGCTTGTGCGCGCTGGTTTTGTCGGAAGGAAGGACGAAACATCATGATCTCAGCGATACCCTCACCGACCTCCAGCGCCGCTACACCGCGCCGCTGATGAACGTGCTCGCGCATGGACAGAGCGTCGGGCAGGTGCGGGCCGACCTGCCGTTGCGGCTGATGCGCTCGCTCGTGTTCGGGCCGATGGAACATGTGCTCTGGGACGCGACGCTGGCCAAGCGGCACCTGAGTCAGGCTCAGATCGATACGACGGCCGATGAACTCATCGACGTCTTGTGGACTGCGTTACAGCCTCCCGCCGCGAGCCTGACTGCCCTTGCGCAGTTCAGACAGGACGTGGAGGAAGCGTCGCGGCGATTCGAGGCGACACGCCGGGAAAAATGAGTGCCGACTCAACTCGCGGACGCGATAGCGGCAGACAGTTAGTTGCTATTTTATAAACCGGCGAGCAATTCGCGCCAGGCGCGGCACGGTCATCGGCCGCAAAAGACGCGCATCGTAACCGCCCATGCGACGTTCGTTTTCGCTCAGGCACAAATCGATCAGCGCCCGGGCCGATACCCCGCCGCTCACCGAATCCCCCACGTTCGCCGGGAAATTCATATCTTGCGCGGCGCCGCTGGTGTCGATTCCCCGCGCCAGCGATATGCGGTCGCGAATCAGCGAGAACCACACGCCGGCGGTTTTCATCAAGAACCAGGGCCGCCGATACCAAGGCAAGCTGCGCCGATACCACGCCACCCAATTGGCAAAAAACAGAATGTGGCGGGCTTCTTCCTGAATCACTGGCTCGAACGTTTCAACGAGTTCTTCGGGGAAATAACCCGACTGGCGCGCGGCTTCGAACAGGCCGAAGGCGAAGAAACTATCGATACATTCGCTGTAACCCGTGAGCATCCAGGCGCGCAACGCGTCATCGGGCGCGGGATACGGCGGCTCGGGCGCGAGTTCGATGCCGTATGCCTGAACCAGCCGGGACAACACGACCTTGTGGCGCGCTTCCTCGGCGCCGTTCATGGTGATGGCTTCGCGCAGCAATGGATCGTCGATGCTCGCCGCATACGTCGACACGCGAATCGACGCGCGGCCTTCGGTCTGTACCGCGATATCCCAGATAGGCAGCGAGGTCACGCGCCGGAGGACAGCGGGCGCGAGCAATGGCCAGTCGATGACTGCGGGCTTATAAGGGTTGTGGGTGGTAAGCAGCATTTCGCAAAACATGCGCTTGTGGTGCGTGGATCCGATCTGGATCTGGCCGGCGGACCGATACGTCCAGTGGCGCATTGCATAGTCGGCTTCGGCAGGCGTGAGCGTGTCGGACATAGCGGAACAATGGAATTAAGTGCGTTTTGCAGATTCTGGCATAACGCACGCGCTTTTGCCTTTATGCACCGGTCCCGGGCTGCTCCATAAAGCGCCCTATTGCGACGCGAAGGTCGATTTCGCAAGGGCCCTCTTCGCCGGTTGACGATTGAGTGGAAGTGAGGGTGTCGGCAGGAGCTGACGGAAGGCAAGAGAATTTGTCTTCCATCGCACCGCGGCATTTACATCTTCACCATGTCGAGCAACGTCTTTTTGCCTGATTTATAGGAGTAGAGAGAGACCATACCATGCCGCAAATCGCCCTTCGAGTCGAAGGTCGTTTCGCCGATAACGCCGGTGTAATCCGTGCTCGGCATCTCTGCCAGAATCTTCGCCTTATCGATCGATTGTGCCCGCTTCATCGCGTCGACGACGATATACACCGCGTCATAGGCAAACGGAGCGTAGATCTGGATGGGTTGACCAAAGCGCTTTTCATACTTCGCCTGGAAAGCCTTGCCGTCAGTCATCTTCTCAAGCGCTATTCCGGCTTGCGAGCAGACGACGTTGTCGGCAGCGTCGCCGGCGAGGTCCGACAGCTTGTCGGAACACATACCGTCCCCCGACAAGATCTTCGCGCGCAAGCCGAGCTGCTTCGCCTGCTTCGCGAACGGGCCTCCGGTGTCGTCCGAGCCGCCGTACATGATCGCGTCCGGGTTTGTCCCCTTGATTTTTGTCAGGATCGCGTGGAAATCGACGGCCTTGTCATTGGTCGCGTCGTGTGACACTACTTTCAGTCCCAGCGACTGCGCCGTCTGTTCGAATACGTTTGCGAGACCTTGACCGTAAGCGGTCGCGTCATCGACGATCGCGATGCTCTTCACTTTCAGCCCGCTAGCCGCGTACTTTGCAAGCGCCGGTCCCAGTTGTGCGTCGGTCCCGACAACGCGGTACGTTGTCTTGAAGCCTTGTTGCGTGTAAGCCGGATTCGTAGCGGACGGCGAGATCTCTACGACCCCGGCATCGCTGTACATTTTTGAAGCGGGTATTGAAGCGCCCGAGGTCAGGTGGCCGATCACGGCAACAACATTGTCGTCTACCAGCCTTTGCGCCACCTGAGTCGCCGTTCGCGGATCATTCGCGTCGTCTTGTGCGTCTAGCTGCAGCGTAATTTTCTGACTACCGATCGTCAGACCCTTGGCGTTGATTTCTTCGATTGCAAGGCGCGCGCCGTTTTCATTGTCCTTGCCCAGGTGAGCGATACCACCCGTCAGCGGTGCGACGTGACCGATCTTGACGATTTCGTCCGCCATCGCAGTCGTTCCAATCATTGCAAGCAGAATGGCTGCAGCGCTGATCGGCGACAAAATTTTTAATTGCCTTTTCATTCAATTCTCCGGTTCCAGTACGAGTCAAAATATATGAAGCGGTCCACCAGGGGTTGCTTGAAGTGCTCCCGTGCAGTACTCCCATGAAGTGCTCCCGTGAAGTCGAATGAAATGGCTGTATCACGTTGCGCGGCTAGCGTTGAGCGTGCTTGGAACATGGCTGACTTCTTCCCATCAGCCTCTCGTTCGTAAAATTGAAAAATTAATAATTAAGATTACTGAAGAAGCCTGAAATCAGAGCCCACATTTCGACAGGATTCGAGTACATCGGAAAGTGTCCACAGGCGCTAACCCTCGCTACACTCACGCCGTTCTCCCGGAGCTTCGGCAAGTAGGAAAGCCCTTCGTTTTGTTCGCCATACATGAACATTCGAGGACAACGCAGCGACAGAAAACGCCTCATCAAATCTCCGTGATCGGACAACTCGACCATCGACGTGAAGATGCCTCTCACTGCGGCAACCCGCACTCTATGCCGAAGCCCCGCTGCATAAAAAGCCGCGGAGTAGTAACCTGAATGCCACGTTCTTTCGATGAAGTTCTCGAAGAATGTTTCGGTGTTTTCGGCAGGAAAATCTATGATCTGACGACTTAGAAAGCAATCTTCGGGGGCGACGTTACCTTCAATGTCGATAAAGCTGAGGACGCGATCCGGTTCTGCATCTGCCAAGATTAATGCCGTCAGACCACCCATCGAGTGTCCAATCAGATGGAACCTGGTCACAGAAAAGTGGGCAAGCAGTTGTCGTGCGGTCTCGACCAGGAAAGGAATGGAGACTACGCTCAGATCGGCGCATTTGGTTTCCCCACAGCCCGGGGCGTCATACGCAATGACAGCATGGCCGTTGAACTGCTGATGCAAAGCAACATCGGCATAGTCTTCTTTTGTTGACCCGAAGCCGTGCAGAAATAGAATCGGAGGCTTTTTGCCGGGCCGATACAGGACCGCAAGCTTTAGCCTGACCTCCAGGACGTCTAGCTCAATTGATGTCTTCGTGAATTCAGTATCTGTTGGCATGGTAAATAATTAATTGACGGACAAACAGAAGTTACGAATCGCGTAGCAAGCCTTGGCCAGCGTGGCGTCATCCAGTGCGTAGGCAATACGGATAAATGGACCGAGACCGAACGCACTACCGTGCACGACGCCGACACCTGACTCGTCGAGCAGTGCGATAGCGACGTCCTCATCACTCTTCAACACGACACCTGCCGGGGTGGTGCATCCGATCAATGCAGTCACATGACGCAAAGGCGTAAAACGCGCCGCCGGGTTTCTGACAACTGAGCCCCGGTGCAGTATTCAGCGCTTCTACCATCATGTTCCGGCGGCGCTCGAATACCGCCCGGGCCGTTCAATAAAATCTTTCGGACCCTTAAGCGCTGCCAGTGCCGCATGTTGAGAAATCGAACTCGCCGCGGACGTTTGTTGTCCCTGGAGTTTTTCCATGGCATCAGCAGCCATCGTGGTCCTGTTCCAAAGCCGATTCTCCAGCCTGTCATTGCATAGGCTTTCGACACCCCGTTCATCGTCAAGGTCCGCGGTTGCAAACGAGGCTCGACTGAGGCAATTGTGTGGAACGTCGCGCCGTCGAATATCAGGTGCTCGTAAATGTCGTCCGATAAAACCAATATATCCGGATGCTCAAGCAGCACTTCGGCAAGCGCCGCCAGATCCTCGCGGGTATAAACCGCGCCGGTCGGGTTCGATGGCGAGTTCAGGATCAGCCATCGGGTACGGGCCGTAATGGCTCGCCGGAGTACCTCGGGGGTCAGCTTGAAGTCACTTTCGCTACCGCACGAAACAATGACGGGCCGCGCGCCCACCATTTGAACCATCTCCGGATAACTGACCCAGTACGGCGCGGGAACGATGACCTCGTCCCCTTCGTTCAATGTCGCCGCAAGCGCGTTGTAGATCACATGTTTGCCGCCGCTGCAGACCATGGTGTCCTGCCACTGGACGTCCAGGTTGTTTTCAGTCCGGAATTTTTCGGCCACTGCTTCGCGCAACGAGCGTATGCCGGAAACCGGCGTGTAACGCGTGTGTCCGGCCCGGATCGCGTCAATGGCCGCTTCGCAGATATGCTTCGGCGTGTCGAAGTCCGGCTCACCCGCACTCAATGAGATGACGGCCGCGCCGGATGCGCGCCGAGCGGCGACCCTATCCATCATCTGATAGGTCGATGAAGGCTGAGCCTTCGCCAAATGGACGTTAAGCGTCGCAAGCCCGCTGGTCATTTGAGCGCCCTCCAATGGGTCAACCCGAGCAATTCGAGGGTCTTCGCGCCATTGGCGAGCTTGTGCATCATGGCCGCTTCTTTTTCGGCTCGGTCTTCCCCGGCCAGGATAGTGCGCCCGGCTTCGGCCGCCGGGATCACGATGACGCCGTCGTCGTCCGCGACAACGAGGTCGCCGGGCGCGACGGGCACGCCGGTAAAGCTCATGGCCTTGCCGACTGACGGCGCGCTGACCTTCACCGTCCCTCTCACGGTAATACCGCGTGAGAACACGGGAAACTTGCGGGATCGCATGGCCGCGACGTCCCGTACGCCGCCGTCGATCACTAGCCCGGCGAGTCCAGCCGCCTCGGCCGCAACGGTCAGGACCTCGCCCCAATAGCCGGCGATAAAGTTCGACGTACTGACGACCAGAACAGCGCCTCGCGGTACCTGCTCCATGGCGATGTGAATGGCCAGATTATCGCCCGGCGAACATTCAAGCGGGTAGGCGGGCGCGGCAATGAAAGCACCGTCCCAGAGGCTGCGGACCAACGGATCGACCGCGCAACGCAGCCCCGACGCTTCATACAGGGTGGAGGTTCCCAGTGTCCGGCAGCGCTCGGCGAAGTCACTGGGGAATGGGCTGACGATCGATTGCCGGGTCATGACGATTTCCGTTGCAGGGTGTGATAGCCCAACGCCGCTCGAGCTTGCTGCAGGGTCTTGCCTTGCGCGAGCTCCTGTCGGATGTGATCTTCGACCACCTCGATCTTCTGTGCGGCATCGGCCACGTCGCCGGCTCGATCCCTCGGGACCACAACTACGCCATTTGCGTCGGCCACCACGATATCCCGCGCGCAGACGCGCGTCTGGCCGATTGACACGGTCACATTGATCCCGTCGACCTGAACCCGATCTTTGCCGGTCCGCATGAAGCGGCCCTTCGTGAACAGCGGATACTCGTCCGCAATAGCTTTGTTGACATCGCGGCACACGCCGTCAATCACGGTCGCGGCGATTTTTCGCTGACCTGCGTACAGGGTCATGATGTCGCCCCAGACGGTGCAGTCGGTACGGCCACCGTTGTCGATGACAACGACGTCGCCCGGCGCGACGTCATCGAGGAAATCGCCGACCGACCCTGCGGGCGTGCTTGCAGGCACGTACTTCACGGTGAATGCGGGGCCGACTACGACGCACGTGTAGTTCGTGAGCGGTGCGATGCCCAGACATTGACCCGATAGACCCAGCTTGTCCATCGCGTCCGACACGCCGGGTGTATCCAGGCCTTCGAACAAGGCACACAGTTCCTGATCTTCGCGGTTCATTAGGCTTGCTTCTCCTTGATTGCGTCAAATTCCTTGTCATGCATGACATCTGCGACAGAGCGTCCGGCGCGCACTGCCTGCACCATTGCATCCTGGCGTCGCGCGATACGTCCGCCAAGTTCAATGACTTCTTCGGCGCGATCCTGCGGAATGAACGCGGTTCCGCATCGGTCGGCAATAACGAAATCATCTTGTCGCACCACCACGCCAGAAAAATGGATCGGCTCACCGGCGGACAGCTGCGCCAACCGGTTGCGCGCGCTGATCATCGTGATTCCGCGCCCGTACACGGGATATCCAATTGATTCGCTGCCTTCTATATCCCGGCTTACGCCATCGATTACGGTGCCACGCACGCCGCTTGAATTGCGCAGCGTTAGCGATGATGTCGCCCCAGCACGAGATCCCTTCCGGACCGCCGGCAATAACCAGCACGCGATCATCGGTGTCGATCCCGGCAATCACCGGCGTGATGATGTGGGCCTTTTGCTGTCCGTCAGCTTTAATGTCCTAGCTTGATGGTGCTGGCGCGCCCGACGATTTTCGGGCAGTTCCATAGTGGGCGGATGCCGAATGTCGCTCCGGCCAGACCCAAAAAATCCAGCGCGTCGGATACCGTGTTGGTATCGAGTGTCGCGAGGCGGTCGAGTAACGAACGCTCTGCCATGGCAAGTCTCAAGAGGGTTGTGAGGAAGTCAGTCTCGCCCTTATAGTTCGATATGTATATTTCGATTTACGGAATAGATCGATACGCGGAGGCTATGAGAAACATGGTGAACTTCAGACTGATCCGCCATCTTTGGCTCTTCCTGGCTGTGGCGCAGGAAGGTCATTTCGGGCGTGCTGCGAAGCGGCTCAACATGTCGCAGCCGCCGCTCACAGAGCAGATTCAGGTGCTCGAACAGGCCCTGAAAGTGAAGCTCTTCGATCGTTCAAGAAAAGGAACACGGCTGACGCCGGTCGGTGCGGCAATCCTTCCCGCAGTGCTGAAGTTCGCCGAACAACTCGAGAGACTGGAGTTCGCCGTACAAGAGGCGGTGGAAGGGCATAGCGGACTACTGACGATCGGTGCGATTACATCGGCCATGTTCGATGTCCTTCCGCCGCTTGTCGCGCGTCTCAAGGCTGAGTATCCAGGGCTGACGATATCGGTTCGGGAAATCGACAGTGTCGAAGCGGTTCCGGCACTGCTCGCCGGCGATGTCGATCTGGCCTTCGCGCGACTTGAAGGCGACCTTGGCGAGTCGATCGAATCATTTCCCCTCAAGCAGGATCGCCTTGTGGTCGCGATGCCGGCAGAGCATTCCCTGGCTAGCGCCACCCGCGTCCGATTAAGCGCGCTTTCTAACGAAAGTTTTGTGATGTTCCCGCGGCAGGTAAGCCCTGTTTATTTCGACAGTCTGATAGCGGCTTGCCGAGGGAACGGTTTTTCGCCGCGCATCCTGCATCATGTGCGTTCGGTTGCTTCCCAGGTAGCGTTTGTTGCGTGCGGGCAAGGTATTGCGCTGGTTCCGGAATCGCTGCGCTCGCTTGCTCCCGAGAATGTCGTCTTTCGCCCATTGAAGGAAGACGTCAGCGTGGTAACGATTGCAGTAGCCTGGAGCACGGGACGAGAGAGCCCTCTTGTCGCGTCCGTTATTGGAACGCTCGGCCGGCGTCGAGGATGAGTGGGACTACCGGCACCGTGGTGGATTAATACGGTGTTCTTAACTAGGTTTCAGGTTTTTCCGAATATACGTGCAGAAGCATTGATGGGAGACTTCGGCAGGTTGTGCCTCATCAATCGGGCTTCCTAACCGCAGCGTAGCGTCCGAACGAAAGGAGCGATCGCGTGAACAACCCGGAGCTATACGATCTGGGCTATCGCCATCTGGAGGCGGCCGGCGTCGAACTGCGGCCGTTGCGGCAAGACCGATCCAGGCGTCGCGACTAGCCGCAGAGACTCAGCCCGCGACTGTCTCAGCGAGCGTCTTATAGTCCGTGTAACCTTCCGATCCTCCCCCATAGAAGGTCGCGTGATTGGGGACGGTCAGCGCAGTATTGCGGCGCAACCGCGCTACGAGATCCGGGTTGCCAATAAACGGCCTTCCGAAAGAGACCATGTCAGCATGTCCTCGCGCGATGGCGTCGATTGCCATCGCCCGGTTGTAGCTATTGTTGGCAATGTATTTGCCTCCGAAGGCGGCATGCAGCGCCTTGAAGTCGAATTCGCCCGCAGCATTGTCGCCCCGGGTTTGCCCTTCGATACAGTGCAAATACGCCAGACCCAGCTTGCCCAGACGTTCAGCGTAGAACCCATACGTGCTCTGCGAGTTGCTGTCCAAGGGGGTGTCCCCCGCTGATCGCGTAAGTGGTGAGAGCCGAACACCCACCCGGTCCGCCCCCCAGATTTCCGATACCGCCGTGATCACTTCCACGGGAAAACGCGTACGATTTTCCACTGAACCACCATACTCGTCAGTCCGCTTGTTGGTGCTGTCTCGGACGAACTGATCGAGCAGGTAGCAGTTCGCCGAATGGACCTCGACTCCATCGAAGCCGGCATCCTTGGCATGTCGCGCGGCATTCTTGTAATCTTCGATGAGACCCGGGATCTCCCCAGTCCTAAGCGCGCGTGGCATGGACGGAGGCGCCTGCTTGCCCGTTTCCAGGAAGATGAGTTCTCCGGCCTGAATAGCGGACGGCGCCACCGGAGCTGCACCGTTTTCCTGCAAGTCGACGTGGGACATTCGGCCGACGTGCCAAAGCTGACAGACGATCTTGCCGCCCGCCTCGTGCACTGCATCTGTCACGGGTCGCCATGCTTGTACATGAGCATCGGTATAAATACCGGGCGTAAATGCGTAGCCGCGTCCTTGCCGCGAGATATTGGTGGCTTCGGTGATGATCAGCCCGGCCGTCGCACGCTGACGGTAGTATTCGATCGCCAGCGGCGAGTGCACGCCGTTCTTGTCCGCACGCGAACGCGTCAGCGGTGCCATGGCGACTCGATTGACCACCTCGATCGCACCAATTTCCGTGGGAGAGAACAGGGCGAGTTCCTTCGTCGTTGGCATGACAACGGCTCCTTGATGTGGGTTTAAACAGAAATGGCTTTTGCTTACGCGTTGACAACCCCGGCGACGTCCACCGCATGTACGACCGTAGCGGTCCGCTCCGCGAGAGTATTAATGCGCGTAAGGTAGTTTTGGAAGTGAGGCGTGGCGCGATGCGCAGTCACCGCCTTGGCGTCCTGATACAACTCGTCGAGAACGAAGCGATGCGGAATGTCCACGTCTTGCCACAAGTCGTAACGCAGGTTGCCGGGCTCAGCGCGGGAAGGTGCGACCATGTCGCGCAGCAGCTTTTCAAGCTCGCTCTGATGCCCTTCTTTCGCCAGGAACAGAGCAACGGTTTTTACGGGTAAAGTCACTTTGCTATCTCCTTGAGATACGGAATAAGAATGCTGTCATATACTGCACGGTGATACGTAATCCTACTTATGTATCGTGCTCAGGTACGTTTACATCACCGCAAGCAATGTCGAATCTGCAGCGGCGCAATCGCATCTACAACTAGTGGTTGTGCTCTTGCACCATCAACCTGCTCGTGACGTCTGTGACGCCTTCAACCCGGCGGGCAGCACTAACAGCCGCCCGCTCCTGTATTGGGTCGTAGACATAGCCTACGAGGACCACCCGACCGTTAGCGGCGTTACCGAAAACTAAAACTTCGGCGTCTCCAACGGTACGATCGCCATAGATCGCGTGTTGCACCACGCTTGAAAAGCGACGGTTTTCTGCACGCGTAGCTTTTTTGCTGCCAGCGTCGTCCGTCGGGGAGTTGTAGACCACCGCTGATGCAGCAATGCCGGGCAAACTCACCGACGTCTGCGCATAGACCGGTGATGAGATCAGCGCTGCCAGGCCCGCAAAAAGAAATTTTCTGGTCCTCGTCATCGCATCACCTCTCCACCAGATATTGCGCTGCTGTCGCCATGTTGCGTCTCCGACGAATGAAGCATCGTCAGGACCTGCCACTTCGATTGTTCAGGCACCTGCCAGTCCATCGCCAATCATGTCTTTCGGCACGATGATCGCGTTGTATTGCGCCTCGCTCACCTTTCCTGACCTGAGTGCAGCCTCTCTGAGCGTGGAGCCGGAGGCGTCAGCGTCCTCTGCAATATGCGCCGCATTCTGGTAGCCGATAACCGGCGAAAGCGCCGTGACGAGCATGAGGGTGTTTTCAACGTGAGTCGCAATACGCCGTTCATCGATTTCAGTTCCTTCGACCGAGTAGGTCCTGAATTTCTCGCAACCATCGGCCAGGATAATGGCCGAATGCAGGAAGTTATTGATAATGATGGGACGCATGGCGTTCAGTTCGAAGTTGCCCTGACTGCCGGCGAAAGCGACGGCAGTGTCGTTGCCTATGATCTGGATCGAAATCATGACCATCGCTTCGCATTGCGTAGGATTCACCTTGCCGGGCATGATCGACGAGCCGGGTTCATTCGCAGGCAGCTTGAGCTCGCCCAGTCCACAGCGCGGACCCGACGCCAGCCAGCGCATATCGTTCGCGATCTTCATCAATGCAACGGCGGCTCCACGCAGCCCCGCGGACGCACGCACCATGGGGTCGAGCGAACCTTGTGCCATGAACTTGTTTGGCGCGGTGACAAAAGGCTTGCCGGTGAGTTCGGCGATCTTCAAGGCAACGTTAGTGGAAAATCCTTTGGGCGCATTCAATCCTGTCCCCACGGCGGTTCCGCCGATTGCCAGCTCGTACAAGCCTGTGCGCGAATGCTCGATCTCCTTCACGCATGCACGCAATTGAGCAGCCCAACCCGACCATTCCTGACCGACGGACAACGGCGTAGCGTCCTGGAGGTGCGTGCGCCCGACTTTGACCACGTTCATCCAGCCAGCCGCCTTTTTCTCGATGATGTCGGCCAGCTTCGTCAATTCGGGGACCACGCGTTCATCGATGACCGACAGCCCGGCAATGTGCATCGCCGTCGGGAAGCTGTCGTTGGACGACTGGCCCATATTGACGTCATCATTGGGCCCTACCGGCTGCTGGCTGCCCAACGTTCCGCCGAGTAGCTGGATCGCGCGGTTCGACAGCACTTCGTTGACGTTCATGTTCGACTGGGTGCCCGATCCCGTCTGCCAGACGAAGAGAGGGAAATGGTCGTCCAGCTTGCCCGAGATCGTCTCGTCCGCCGCACGCACGATCGCATCGGCTTTCCATTGCGGCAAGCGTCCCGCTTCCGCGTTGACGAGCGCCGCAGCTTTTTTAACGATGCCGTAAGCGTGATAGATCTGCTTGGGCATTCGATCGCCGCCAATCGAGAAGTGCACTAGCGATCGCTGCGTTTGAGCGCCCCAATAACGGTCCGCAGGCACGTCGACTTCGCCCATGCTGTCGAATTCCTTGCGCGTACCTTCGGCATGAATGCCGATACTCACATCGGTGATGGGTCGTGGATCTCTGGCGTAATCTGTCATGATTTCCTGCTGCTTCGAAGAGAGTAGCAATCCTCAGGAACGCGTGTTCCGCTATTTGTCCGCGTATTGAACTATGCCTTTGCCGAATGACCAGTTCTCCTTTTTCACCTCGACCAGACTCACGAAGATATCTTCGGCACGCACACCTATTCCGGCGCCGAGTCCTTCGGCAATCGTCGCAATAAACAGCTTCTTTTGTTCGACGGTGCGGCCTTCGACCAGTGTTACCTGAATCGACATGAAGCCGTCGGTGCGCGCGA
This sequence comes from uncultured beta proteobacterium, assembly GCA_963708695.1. Classification (GTDB taxonomy): domain Bacteria; phylum Pseudomonadota; class Gammaproteobacteria; order Burkholderiales; family Burkholderiaceae; genus Caballeronia. The sequence continues at coordinate 280,025 of CAVPTS010000004.1, read as the reverse complement.
TGTCGAGATAATCTGGATCGAACACGAGATCTTCCGCCGCGTGCTGTGCAAACACCTGGAACCGGTCGTTCGGCAGAGCGCCAATTTTTAGCACAGCCTTGTAGATGACGTCGCTGATAACCGCGCGCTGCTTCTGATCGTACTTTCCCGCAACGGTGTCGATGCGAACAAAGGGCATGATGGACTCTCCTTCTCGTTGTCCAGGGCTGTTCGTTTATGCCGACTAGATCATGCGCAGGCCGAGAACGGTGGCCGTGCTGGTTCTGATCGCCCGACAGGTGTCGGCATCCGTTCTGAGGTCAATCCCGAACGATGGAATGATCTGCTTGAGTTTCGGAAGCCAGCCGTCGCCAGTCAGTTTGTCGGCGAAGCATTTCTGTAGCAGTTCGACCGCGATAAATGCGGCCGTCGACGCCCCTGGTGAGGCGCCGAGAAGTGCCGCGATGGATTTATCCTCGGCGACAAGTACTTCGGTGCCGAACTGAAGTGTGCCGCCGCCTTTTCCATCTGGCCTGATGATCTGAACGCGCTGCCCGGCAACGGCTTCTCGCCAGTCCTCGCGCTTGGCCAGTGGATAGAAAGCCTGGAGTGTTTCGAACTGCTCGAACGGCGTCTGCACCACCTGCCCCACGAGATATTCTTCGAGTTGGAAGCTGTGGGCGGCGACATCGAGCAGCGGCCCGAGATTCCCGATGCGGATCGTATCGAACAGATCCAAGAACGATCCCTCCTTCAGGAATTTGGTCGAGAACCCTGCATAAGGTCCGAACAACACAGACCGTTTTCCATCCACCACGCGCATGTCGAGGTGAGGAACCGACATGGGAGGCGATCCATGGGCAGCCTTGCCGTAGACCTTGACGCCGTGGCGCCGCGCAACGTCGGGATTGTCGCAGCGCAGCCATCGGCCACTGACTGGAAATCCGCCATAGCCGTCGGCTTCGGGTATCCCGGCTTTCTGGATCAGCGGCAGTGCGGCACCACCCGCTCCCACGAAAACGAATCGGCTGACCGTTGAAACGGTGTCGCCCGTCACTTGGTTCTTCGCCTCGACTCTCCATCGCCCGTCAGTTTCCTTCTGCAGTTCGAGAACCTCATGCTGATAAGACACGGACACGTCGTGCTGCTTTCTTAATGCATTGAAAAGAAGATGGGTCAGCGTGCCATAGTCCACATCCGCGCCCGTGATCATGCGCGTGGCGGCAATCGGGTGATCGGGTGAACGACCCTCGACCACCATCGGCGCCCATTCGGCGACTCGGTCATGATCCTCGCTATGTTCCATTCCCGCCCAGCAAGGATGTGCCGACATTGCTTCATAACGTTTCCGCAAGAATTCAACATCGTCGTCCCCCACGACAAAGCTCATATGCGGGCAGGCACGGACGAACACCGACGGATCGGGAATAGCACCCGTGCGGACCATATGCGCCCATAGCTGGCGCGACAGGTCGAACTCGACATTGACCTCGAGCGCCTTCGAAATATCTATCGAACCGTCCGCACGCTGCGGGGTGTAGTTCAACTCGCAGTTGGCCGCATGACCCGTACCGGCGTTGTTCCAGCCGTTCGAGCTTTCGAGACCGCAATCGTCCAGCCGCTCAAAAACGGCGATTGAAAGCGATGGGTCCAATTCCTTGAGCATCGTTCCGACGGTGGCGCCCATGATGCCGGCGCCGATCAACACCACGTCGATAGGCCTGGGTGCAGTAGTCAAGCTCATTGCAGTCTCTCCGGATAGCGTCATTGTTTTGGTGTGAATCCCGCGTCGAGATCCGGTGGCAGGACCACATAGGCGCGTCGCCAAGGGTCTGAGCCGATCACTCTCCACCGGTGTCCGCTGCCTTTGGTGTCTTCCGCGAGCAGCACGTCTCCGGGATGGATGACAAACTTGTCGCCGCTGCGGGTCTCGAATTCCAGCGTGCCGCCCAGTGTGAGAACCAGTTGGTGAGTCGGCGCGTCGTGCCAATCGAGCGCGTCCTTCGGCAGAGTCTCGCGAAAGTGGACAGAGGTCGCGGCGTATAACGCGCCGATTGCATCGCCGCTCTTCCCGCCCGGGAGGGACAGGTACCCCTCCTCGAAGCTGGACCCCTCGTTCTCGTTGGTCCATATGCGTACACATCTGATCATTTCGTTCTCCAGAATGCACGGTCCGGATGCGGACTAGACCTTTTTGACCCAGACGCCCTGCGCATTGACGAACTCGCGAAGGCCAAAGTGGGACAGTTCTCTCCCATACCCACTCTGCTTGACGCCACCCACCGGAAGCTTGGGATTCGAGGCGCTGAAGCCATTGATGAAGACACCGCCCGTTTCCAGACGCCGCGCGATCTTTGCCGCCCTTTCGAGGTCCGTCGTCCAGAGATTTCCGCTGAGACCATATTCGCTATGGTTCGCGAGCTGGATTGCATGTTCGACGTCGTCAGCAACCGTCATCGCCGCTACCGGTCCAAAAATTTCTTCGTCGAACGCCGCCATGCCGGGCGTGACGTCACCGAGAACGGTAGGCTCGTAGAAGTAGCCGGGGCCGTCGATCTTCTTGCCGCCGAGGAGCAGCTTCGCGCCGCTCGCGATCGAGCGTTCGACCTGGTCGTGGATGCCGTCGCGAAGATCATCGCGCGCAATGGGGCCAATGGTCGTCGCCTCGTCGAGCGGATCGCCCGCTTTGATTTTGGCGGCGGCCCGCACGAATTTTTGCGTGAACTCTTCCGCAATGGGGCGCTCGAGAATAAAGCGCTTGGCCGCGATGCAAACCTGCCCGGAATTCTGGAAGCGGGCTTCAATACCGACTTCCACCGCCTTGTCGATGTTTGCATCGGCGAGCACGATGAAGGGGTCAACGCCGCCCAGTTCGAGCAGGCTCTTCTTCACGACCCGCGCGGCCGTGGAGCCGACCGCCGAGCCGGCGCGCGTGCTACCTGTCAGCGTCACTGCCGCTACGCGCGGATCTTCGATCGCTTTGGCGACCGAATCGTTGTCGGTGTTCAGATTGATGAAGAGGTGTTTTGGAAACCCGCTTGCTTCGTAAGCCTCTTGCAGCGCGTAGGCGCATCCCATCACGTTCGTCGAATGCTTCAGGATGAAACCGTTGCCTGAAAGCATGATGGGACCCGCCCCCCGCAAGACCTGCCAGAACGGAATATTCCATGGCATCACACCCAGCACGCTCCCAATAGGCAGAAACGAAACATAGATGCGATCGCCGTTGTCGGCCTCGACGGGCTCGTCCGCAAGGATCGCGGGGCCATGAGTAGCCCACCATTCGAGTGCCGTCGCGCATTTCTCAACCTCGCCCCGTGACGAGGCGAGTGTCTTCCCCATCTCGCTGGTCGCTATCAGCGCGAGCGCTTCGGATCGGCTCCTGAATGTTGAGGCAAGACGGCGATAACACGCGACTCTGTCTTCCATTGAAGTCGCTCGCCATTGCGCCGCTGCCGCTGCGTTATTGACGAGAACCTTTTCTATTTCATCCGCGCTCTGATAGGGATACTCTTTGATCAATTCACCGGTGGCGGGATTCCTCGAAATTGCAGCTCTCGTCGACCTGTACAATGAAGACATGGCCTTCTCCAGATTTATTCGGCATGCTAATGAGCCGATAGTTGGATGGATTGAAAAAACGCGGCAGATGAAAGTTAAAAAATAACGCTGCCCTCTCACTCGCAATTCGTTACTGCTCTAGAAGGGCTTGCATTTGAAAACATCTGCGTCGGTTTAATTCTGGCGTATACGTTGGCATTCCGGTTTCCATCTACCCGGTTTTTGTTCGTTTTGCCCGGTCCTGACCCGTGTATATTTTCATCGTTCAAGACGAGTCAATACATTTTTTAGCATCCCGCTTATTCACTGTTAGGGAGTCGTCAGCCGCCGGGCAGTTTTACTTTTCGGTTATATCAGTGATCCTTACCATATCGCACTTGGCCGTACTCGACTCAGGTCACCTGTTGCGTCATGGTATACCGTAGCCAAACCGCTCCCTGCTCCAGTTTATCGACGGACGTGAGCTTCAGATAAGCAGGCGCCTGCCATTCCTCCATGGCAATTTCGAACGACGACGGATGTCCGCTACGGCCGTCTACAAGCGGGATGATCAACACGCTCACTTCGTCGACGAGTCCCTCTTTGACGAACGCGCCACTCACCCGCGAGCCGCCCTCCACGATCAATTTCTTGACACCCAGTTCGGCCGCCAGCGTTTCGATCACCTTCCCCAGATCGATCTCGCTCTTGCCACCAAACATATACGAGACGTTGATCGACTGCAGGTACGCCAGATAGTCGTCGGCCACCCCTTCGGTCACTACCTCGATGACGTGTGACTCGAGCGCCGTATTGCTCTTCCACGCCACCCGCCCATTCGGGTCGATCGAGATTGCGTATTGGCTCGCATTGCGTTCGACAAAATGATCAGTGCGCGGCACTGCAGCCTTCGCAAGGCCCTTCGGATAATCCTTGCCGTGCGACACTTCCTGCATGGTCACGCGCCCGCAGATCCAGCCGTCGGCTTTAAATTGAGCGGCCGTTTCTTCGTACAGGCCAAAGACGAAAGGCAGGCGCCAACCGTCGGTCAAACTGCGGCCATCAAGCGATGACATCATATGGACCGCGATATAAGGTTTCATGCTCGAGCGCCCCCTGTCAGCTTTGCAGGAACGACAGCAGATCGGCATTGACCTGATCCGCGTGTGTGGTGCACATGCCGTGGGACGCACCGGGATACACCTTCAGTGTCGCGTCCTTGACGATCTTTGCCGTCATCCGCCCCGCCACGTTGACAGGAACCAGTTGGTCGTCGTCACCGTGCAGGACCAGGGTGGGAACGTCGATCTTCCTGAGATCCCCCGTGTAGTCGACCTCGAACTGCCGGACACAATCGTATTGCCCCAGGATCGATCCGGCCATCGCTTCGCGCCAGAACTCGTCGATGGTTCCTTGCTCGACTTTCGCGTTGGGCCGGTTGAACCCATAGAAGGCCATGGCGAGATTCTTGTAGAACACCGACCGGTTGCCCGTAAGGTTCTCACGAATGCCGTCGAACGCAGCCGGAGGCAGACCGTCCGGATTGCTTTCGGTCTTGACCATGAGAGGCACCACAGCGCTGATCAGAACCACCTTTGCCACTCGGGAAGTCCCGTGCCGACCAATGTAACGGGCGACTTCTCCGCCGCCCATCGAGTGACCGACGAGCGTCGCCTGCTTCAGATCCAGCGCATCGATCACGGTCGCCAGATCGTCCGCGTAGGTATCGACATCGTTACCGCGCGATGATTGGCCGGAGCGGCCGCTACCGCGACGATCATGCGCGATCACGCGATAGCCTTTGTGCACGAGGAAGAGCATCTGGGCATCCCATGCGTCCGCGTCCAGCGGCCAGCCGTGCGAAAGGACGACCGGTTTCCCGCTCCCCCAGTCCTTGAAGAAAATCCGGGTTCCGTCCTTCGCGGTCACTGAGTCCATCGTGGGTACCCCTAGATGTTGTGGGTGCGAGGCGTTACGCGTATTGGCAGAGCCGCCCGCAGTTGCGGCCATCGTCATGGCGGGGGCTGCAATGGCGGCGGCGGCGACCCCCGCCCCCGCAGCGAGTAGCTGTCGGCGATTAGATGAGGCAATACCGGTCGAGTTGACCATATTTTTCTCCAGGCTTTTGGGGGCGTTCATTAGCGGGGTCGATGACAATGCAGGATTTGACGTTGCAGTCGCCACGTCATTACAAGCTTCTTCGCGTGTCGTCGATCACCATCTCGAAGGTCGGAACGATGAAAACTTCTTAGCCGTTTTAATGTTACCGCCGAGGGCTTTTATTCTGTTTCGGCAACGCACGGGGTCTTGCTTAAAACCGCATGGATGACGCTCCGACGCCCCATTGGAAGGAAAGCGTGATCAGCCATGCGGGCTCAGAGAATTAAAGCGTTCGCGAGCGTCATTTCTTTAACTTCGCCAAGGCTTCTGTTAGCGCCTTCAGTCCGTCTTCATAGATCCCCTGGAAGAGTTTCGTCGCCTCCTGGTCGCTCGCTCCTTTGGGGGTAAAGCGGCCAGACCATTCGACCCGGCACGCGTTGCCACCTTTATCGACCACTCTCAGCGTTGATTGATAGTCCGCTACGGGAAACGGCGCCTGCAAGATCGCGTAGCTGTAGCTTCGAGCTGCATTGTCGAATGCGATGAGGCGCTCGACGATCGTATCGGCATCCGGATTCGACAGGTGCCGAACCCGACCGCCCTCGCTCAACTCGCTCTTTGGAATATAAGGTAGCCAGTCCGGCAACGAGCCGAATCCGCCAATCAGCTGCCATACCTGATCGGCGGGCAGCGAGAGATCGATACTCGCAGATGCTTCAGCCATGACAACCCCTCATTGATGGTCAATGGGCAACGGTGCGAGCGGCGACACAAGTCCTTCCGCGCGCATCTCCCGCCAGAAATCGTCGGGAATTTTCGCGCTCAATGCCGCAACATCTTCTGCGATGCGGCTGGGCTGGCTGGCACCTGGAATAACGGACGCCGACGCGGGATGAGCGAGTGAGAATTGCAACGCCGCGGCTTTGATCGGAATCTTATGACGCTCCGTCAACGCTTTAATGCGCTCGACTTTAGCGCTAATCTCCGGCGACGCTTTCTGATATTCAAAGTGCGCTCCCCCCGCCAGCACTCCCGAGCTATAGGGCCCGCCGACGACGATATCGACCTTCTTCGCCGCAGCCGCCGGCATCAGACGCTGCAAGGCAAGCTCATGATCTAGCAGCGAATAGCGTCCCGCGAGGAGCATGCCATTGGGATGCGCATCATGCAGTCCCAATGTCAGCTCAATCGGCTCGACACGATTCACGCCCAGCCCCCAGCCTTTGATGACACCCTGCTCCTGCAACTTCGTCAACGCTCGAAATGCACCGGTCCGCGCCGTTTCGAATAGTGCGAGCCAGCCATCGCCGTGAAAGTCCTGTGCGATGTCGTGGATCCAGACGAAGTCCAGACGATCGACCTGCAACCGCTTCAGGCTATCTTCAATCGACTTGTGGGTTCCGCTCTCAGAGTAATCGTAGAGGATGCGATTCGGCCGGCCAAATTCGAACAAGCCACCTTTCTCGCCAAAGTCGCGCTTCCCGGTTTCCACTTCGTCCAGAATGATACGGCCCACTTTGGTGCTGATAATGTACTCGTCACGCTTGTGCCTGGACAACGCCTCGCCTAGTCGCAATTCCGATAGACCCGCACCGTAGAACGGTGCGGTGTCGAAATAGCGTACTCCCAGTTGCCAGGCGGCCTCCACAGTTTCAAGTGCTTCTTCCAGAGGAATATTCCGGAACATATTGCCCAACGGCGCGGTGCCGAATCCCAATGGCCCATTCAACAAGCTGCCTCTGATACTCATAGCTGCCTCCCGGGTCACGATGACCCAAAAATACAGTTGACTGACTTATCCACGGTCATGCCGGCGTTCGTCCGATAGTCAGATAACCTGACCGCCGGAGCAAGAACACCTCCACCGCGGTACCGGACGCATCCGCTGAAACACCCTGCGCTGGCTGCATTAGTTCGAACTACAGATTGACCTAAATTATCCTGACAGGATGCCCGGAACAAGCCCTACAAAAGTCGCGTGCCGTCGCGGAGAAATTGCTTAAACCTATACCGAGGTATATGTCGCTTGATTTTCGGTCTTACTCGCAAGACACGGCTTGAACAAGGTGACTACAATTCGCAGGCGGCTTGTCGGGTCATTGATTGCAGGCATGTCATGCGAAGTTCATTAAGAAAGCCCACACGACCCGTTTTCGCTTTCTTCGCTACACTATTGATTCCGCCCTCTTCCGTCCGCATGCACCCTCATGTCGTCGGTCATCCGCATCGTCGTGTGGTCCATCCGTCACCGGTTTAGCGTGATTGCGCTTTCGCTCGTGCTGGCATTGACGAGCGGCTACTACGTCGTGCATCACTTCAAGATCAACACCGATACCAGCCGGCTTCTCACCGAAAGCAAGCGGTGGAGCGCGTTGTCGGAAGCGGAAACTCGTGCGTTTCCGCAACGAGGCGGTTCGATACTCGTCGTTGTCGAAGCGCAGATCCCCGAATTCGCCGATACCGCCGCCAACGCACTGACAAATGCGCTGCAGAAGGACACGAGTCAGTTCACGTCGGTGACACAACCGGGCGCTGGTGCGTTTTTCGCACATAACGGGCTGCTCTTTCTTCCATTGCACGACGTGCGGTCCACTACCGATCAATTGGCGCAAGCGCGCCCGCTGATCAATTCGTTGGCTCACGACCCCAGCCTCGCCGGTCTCGCCAACCTGCTGACAACGACCCTGCTTCTGCCGCTCCAGATCGGCACGGTCAAGCTAAGCGACATGGCGCCGCTCCTCGATCGCAGCGCGACGGTGCTCGATGGCGTGCTGGCCAATCAACCGGCCGCTTTCTCCTGGCGCACGCTGACCGATCACAGCGCGAAGCCCCCGGCACGGTCGTTCATCCTTGTGCAGCCCGTGTTGAATTATTCGTCGCTGAAAGCGGGCGGCAGTGCTACAGAGTCAATCCACAAAACCGCCGCCGCGTTGAATCTCGATGCGAAATATGGAGCGCGCGTGCGCCTGACGGGCGAACAGCCGCTTGCCGATGACGAATTCGCATCCGTCCAGAACGGCGCGGCTGTCAATGGTGCGGCTACGTTTGTCATCGTGCTCGGCATTCTTTGGCTCGCGCTGCGATCGGCCAAGCTCGTGGCCTGCGTGTTCATCACGCTCATTGTCGGGCTGCTCGTGACGGCTGCGGTCGGGCTCATGATGGTCGATTCGTTCAACATGATTTCCGTCGCGTTCATGGTTTTGTTCGTCGGGCTTGGCGTCGACTTCGGCGTCCAGTTCACGGTCAAATACAGGGACGAGCGCTTCCCCGACGGGCGGCTCCTGACGGCACTGGTCGGTACGGCAAGCAAAATGGGCGTGCGCTTGCGACTCGCGGCAATTGCCGTTGCGGTGAGCTTCTTCTCGTTCGTTCCGACCGCCTATCGCGGGGTGTCCGAACTCGGAAAAATTGCCGGCGTCGGCATGATCGTCGCGTATCTGACCAGCGTGACACTCCTGCCTGCGCTCATCAAGGTAATGAATCCAGGTAAGGAGACCAGTTCGCCGCATTTCACGCGACTCGCCGGCGTCGACGACTTCCTTGACCAGAACCGCAAGGCGATGCTGGTGGTAGCGGCAGTGATTATTCTAGGGGCATCGCCATTGCTCCTGCATCTGCGCTTCGACTTCAATCCATTGCATCTGAAAGATCCCCATTCGGAGTCGATGGCGACACTCATCGCGCTAAGAGACTCGCCGGAAACCGGCGTCGACAATGTTCGGGTGATGGCGGATTCATTAGCGGAGGCAGACAAGATCGCCACCGGGTTGTCGACGCTTCCCGAAGTGGGGCGCACCATTACGCTCACCACCTTCATTCCCGCCGAACAGCCGCAGAAGCTTGCGGCAATCGCGAGCGCGGCGCAGGTCCTGCAACCTTCCCTCACGCAAACCGCCTCGCCAGCAGTAAGCGATGCGGTACGCGTCGACGCATTGCGACGCGCGGCGAACCAGTTGTCGCTCGCTGCAGACGACTATCCCGGCCCTGGCGCCGCGCAAGCGCAGCGGCTTGCGCAGACGCTGACGAAACTCGCCAAGGCTTCGAGCGCCACGCGTGACCGTGCTGAATATTCGATGACTGTGCCATTGAAGATCGCATTGAGCCAGCTCTCGATGCTGCTTACGCCCACGGAGATCACCCGTGCGAATTTGCCGCCCGATATCGCTAAAGACTGGATTGCCGCCGACGGCCATGCCATCGTCGAGATCTCGCCGAAGGTGCCGGCCGGCGTCGATCCGGGCGACGATGCGATGCTCCGGCGTTTCGCAAGAGCCGTGAGCGCGGCGCAGCCGAACGCGCTCGGCGGTCCCATCTCGATCCTTCATTCAGCGGATCTCGTGATCAAAGCCTTTGTTCAGGCGAGCGTCTATGCATTGGTGTCGATCATCGTCATTCTGTGGTTTGCACTGCGCCGGATCGACGACATGCTTCGCACGATAGTTCCGTTGCTCGTTTCCGCGCTGGTGACGCTGGAGCTTTCCGTGGCGCTAGGTTTGCAGCTGAACTTCGCAAACATCATCGCGTTGCCGTTGATGCTTGGCGTGGGCGTCGCATTCAAGATCTACTACGTGATGGCGTGGCGCAGCGGCGAAACGCGTTTGCTCGAATCGAGCCTGACGTATGCAGTATTGTTCAGCGCAGGAACGACCGGCGCCGCGTTCGGCAGCCTCTGGTTTTCGCATCACCCCGGCACCTCCAGCCTGGGCGCGTTGCTTGCGCTATCACTAGTGTCGACATTGATCGGCGCTGTCGTGTTCCAGCCCGTGCTGATGGGACGACCCCGCGTGGCGCAAGTCGAAGCGGCCAGCCAGACGGGTTAAACCCCCTTCCGCCGGTTGCGTCGGCTTTCACACCGGCACAGCTTGCCGTGCTCTCGGCAAGGTGACGACAAATACGACAAGGCCGGCGAGTGTCAGTGCGAAACCCGCCCACACCGCCGATAGCAGACCCCAGCCGGCTCCGATCGCCATGCCGCCAGCCGCTGCGCCGATCGCATTGGCGACATTCAATGAGGCGAGATTCATGGCTCCCATCAGGGTCGGCGCTTCTGGAGCGAGCCGCGTGAGACGAACCTGAATCGTCGGGATAGCCGTCATCATCGTCATGCCGACACCAAACAGCGAGAACATGAGCACCCATTCAAGCGCCCCGAAAGTGGCCAGCAAGGCGAGTACCGCGAGCGCGCAGCCAAAGCCGAGCACCAGACCCAGTGAAGCATGCGTGTCCGCGAGACGGCCGCCGACAAGATTGCCGACCGTCATGCCCACCCCGAACAGCGCAAGCGCGAGCGGAATGAGCGAGGGCTTCAACGACGCAACGTCGGTCACGAACGGACCGATGAAGGTATATACGGAGAAGATGCTGGCCACGCCAAGGGCTGCCACTATCATGGTGGTCCACACAGGAGGCTTCCTCAACGCACTCAGTTCCTGGCTCACCGGGCCGCCTTTGAGTGCTTCGTTGTGCGGCACCCCTACCCACAGGAAAGCGAGTGCAAGAGCGCCGATGACTGCCACCGCTACGTAAGTTTCACGCCAACCGAGATTCTGACCCAGCAATGTAGCAAGCGGCGATCCGACAATGGTCGCGATCGTAAGCCCTGCCATGACGGTCGCAAATGCCTTTCCTGAGCCGCCTTCGCCGACGAAATAGGAAGCCACCACGGCGCCAGCGCCGAAATAGGCTCCCTGCGGCATGCCACTAATGAAACGCGCGGCAATGAACATGCCAAGGTTCATTGCCGCGGCTGACAACAGATTTCCAACAATGAACAGCGCCATCAGGCACAACAACAAGATTCGTCTGTTGAGGCCGGCGGCCATCAATGTGACGAGCGGCGCACCAATCACCACGCCGAAGGCGTACGCGGTGATTGCATGGGTCGCTTGCGGAATGCTCAGACCCAGGCTGCCCGCGAAGAGTTGGAGCACGCCCATGCTCGCGAACTCGGACGTGCCGATACAGAAACTTCCGAGCGCCAACGCGAACAAAGCAAGGCCTCGTGTACGGAATTCGGATGCTTTCGTGCAGTGAACCGTGACCGATTTACATTGCGCCTCGTACGCTTTCTCGTGCATACCCTCCCCCTGCTCGCAGTCACAAACACGCTTACCCTATTCGCGTTTGTCAGAACGTGCATGGAACGGTTCAAACCGGCAAGCCGTGTGATCGCGTAAATTTTCTCCCGGCCGTGCACTCAAAAATTTTCGACGCCTGGCCGGGTGAAACGAAAAATTTCCTCGGATTGCGAAAGAGGCAAAACGCAGATTGAGCCAATATGAGCGCGCAACGTAAGGAGGCTAACTTGTCGAAACCCGCGCTTTTTACACCGATCAAAGTAGGCAGACTTGATCTGGCGAATCGAATCGTCATTGCGCCAATGTGCCAGTACTCGGCCAGGAATGGCTGCATGAATGACTGGCATCTCGTTCACCTGGGACATCTGGCCATCTCCGGCGCCGCGTTGCTGACCATTGAGGCGACCGCCGTCGTGCCTGAGGGCCGCATCACCTACGCGGACGTCGGACTCTACGACGATGCGACGGAAGCCGCGATGCGCCGCACGCTCGAGGCGATCCGCTACTGCTCCGACGTCCCCGTCGCTATCCAGTTGAACCACGCGGGACGCAAGGCATCGACCGAGGTGCCGTGGAAGAAAGGCGGTCAATTTCCCCCGGACTCCCCCTTAGGCTGGCAAACGGAGGCTCCCTCGGCCGTACCCTACCAGGATGGTCAGGCCGTCCCGGCCGCGCTGGATCGTGACGGGCTGGTGCGCGTGCGTGAAGCCTTTGTCGCCGCAGCGCGCCGCGCGCACCGGCTAGGCATTGACGCGATCCAGCTGCATGTCGGTCACGGTTATCTGTTGCACCAGTTCATCTCCCCTTTGTCCAATCGGCGCGAAGACGAATACGGCGGTTCGCTGGAAAACCGCATGCGATACCCGCTCGAAGTCTTCAGCGCGATACGCGAGGTATTTCCAGCCAACAAGACGGTGACGGTCCGGATCTCGGGCACCGATTGGGTCGATGGCGGCTGGGACCTGGAACAGACCATCGCCTTCGCGCACGCGATCGAGGCGCTTGGATGCGATGCCATTCATGTGACCAGCGGCGGTCTGCATCCGGCGCAACAAATTCCAGTAGGACCGAACTACCAGGTGCCGCTCGCGCACGCCGTCAAGCAGGTGGTCAAGATGCCGGTGGTGACGGTCGGGCTCATCACCGAATTCCAGCAGGCCGAGGCGATCATCAGCACGGGTGAAGCCGACCTCATCGCACTGGCCCGGACCATACTCTACGACCCGCGCTGGCCGTGGCACGCCGCCGCGGAACTTGGGGCACGGATTCACGCGCCGAACCCTTATCTGCGCTCTCAACCGCGCCGGTTCAAGGAACTGTTCGAAAGCGAATAGCGCTTGCTGATCGAGGTCGAGTGGACATGATTGCGATCCTGGAGGATCTCCGCAAAGAGTGGGTTGTCTATCGCAACGACGAATCTCCGCGTGTCCTTCACGCGTTCAAAACCGCCCTGGCGGTGATCGTCAGCATGCTGGTCTGCATGCGGCTTGAATTGCGTACTCCCGGCACTGCAATGGTCTCCGCGGCCATTGTGATGATCCCCCAGCAAAGCGGCATGACGATAGGACGCGCCTTCTATCGGGTGCTGGGCTTCTGCTGTGGAAGCATTGCCGGATTCCTGCTCATCAGCATTTTTGCGCAGCAACCGGCTTTATTTTTGGCCGGGTTATCCGTATGGGTCGGCCTGTGCGTTGCCGGGTCGTCTTACTACAAGAATTTCCAGTCATACGGGTTCGTGCTGTCGGGATACGTTGCCTGTATCACCACCGTCCCTGAATGGCAAAATCCTTACGATGTCACTGACAACATCATTTACGTAGTGAGCGAAGTCGTTATTGGGGTTGCCACTGGCAGTCTGGTCAGCGCACTCGTGTTCCCGCAAAAAGTCGTGCCGGCGCTGTTGAAATGGCGAGACTCGGCGTTGGCTGCGCTGTTGCCGGCGCTCCGGGAGGCGGCCCACGGCGAGGCCTCGAATCAACAGGTCGAAAGCTGCATAAAGCTCATTCAGGAAAGCGTATCAATTGAGGCGCTGCGTACCGCCGCCGTGTTCGAGGAACCGGAGATGCGTCTGCGTAACGATGCGCTGCTGACGCTTGATCGAACGTTCCTTGACGTCGTCACGCGTATTTATGCCGTCTATCGCGCAAGGCAAAACACGACCGGCGTCGATATAAAAATACGCGCGAAGATTGACGCGCTCTTCGACAAGCTGGTGACAGTTGCCGCCGATGTGGATCCAGGCACTCTGCAAACACAGGATGGTGTCGAACGCCTGCATTACCGGCTGCGCATCCTGGAAGAGGCATTGCTGGTCGGCGACGACCATCAGGTACTCGACGAGGAGCCGCGCAACGCTGCGAACGCCGACATCCTTGAAATGGTGAGGGCCGAAGTGTTTGTGGCCGTTGCATCGCTTCGGGAGTTCTGCGGTGCCTGCATGGTCATACTGGCGCCGCCGACGGTGCATTTCAGCCTGCCGATCGTGCAAGCCATTGCGTTCATGCGCAGTGCGCCTATCCGGGCAAGCGGCACGGCGGCGATTCTATCCGGCCTGCGCGCCACGACGGCCGTTGGAATTGTCGGCGCTGCCTGGATCGCTTCCGGATGGACGAACGGTTACAACGCAGTCGTCTCGGCCGGCATTACGAGCGGTTTCTTTTCAATCACGCCCACCCCCGTCAAATCGAGCTGGCAAGCCGTCACGGGATGTTTCTTCGCCATGGTCATCGGTTTCGGCCTCAACTTCTTCGTGATGCCCGGATTAGGTGATATCTCGCTCCTGGCAATTTGCATCGGCATGGTTATATTTTTTGGAACCTATATCAATAGCTTTCCTAAGTACACGGGTTTGGGGGCAATTTTCAACGTGTATTTTGGCTACGTTCTGAGCCCGACGAATGTCGCGGTGTACAACCCTCCCTATCTGCTGGATCGCAGCTTTGCCTTGCTCATTGGCATTGCGGTGTCGGCCGTGGCGTTCTCTCTGGTCATCCCGCATGAAGGCGAGCTGCTGGCGAAACAATACACCGCGCGCATTCGTGAACTTCTTCAAGACGCGGCCAGCGGCGATATCGACTCCGAAGGCTCGCAACAGATGGGCGCGACAATCCGCGATCTGATCGTTCATATTGTGACTGTTCCCAACGTGACGACAGCGTATCGCGAGAAAGCCACGGAATGGGCCTTCGGCCAACTCTGGATCGCGACCACCCTGATACAGATGCGTTCGCTATGCGCGTCGCAAACAGACGCGTTGCCCCAGGCGTGGGGCGATATGCGGCGCAAGTGGCTCGAGACCATGGAGACGGTCGCGCAACACACGGGCACCGTGAACATCCAGGCGGCGCTCGAGGCGACCGAGCAGAGCTTGAGCCTTCTCAGGACGCGTGGCGGGCAACTGCCGCCGAACGAACGCCGGAGCTTATTCCAGATGCGCGCACGTCTTTATTCGACGCTGGCCGCGTTGAAGGACCAGTTGCCTGCTGTAGCTGTATCAACAACGAACGCAGTTGCGCCATGAGTGCCCCACGCAAACGCCGCTCTGGCAGGGACGGACAATGGGTCATCGCATGGGTGGCGTTGGCGATGCTCTGCGGTTGCATCAATGGTGCGGGTATCAAGCCAGAAGCTTCATTCATCGATCCCGCGACGCTGGACCCGGGAAAAACATTGCAGGCCGCCGCCAGCGACGCGAAATGGCCGGCGAGCGACTGGTGGCAGCCGTGGCGCGACCCGCAACTCGATATGTTGATGGCGCGCGCGGTAGCGGGCAGCCCTACACTCGCGATCGTTCGCTCCCGGGTCACGGCGGCCATATGGCAGGCCCGCGCGATTGGTGCAGACGAACTGCCGGAGGTGAATAGTGCGGCAGGGCTCGAACGCACGCGTTTCCCACGATATGCAACACCCTCTCCGCCTGGCGGAACGACGGTCTGGAACAATTCCGCAGCGGTCACGCTCTCATACGATCTGGATCTGTGGGGCAAGAACCGCGCGACGGAGGAAGGCGCGCTGGATAGCGTTCAGGCGGCCGTCGCGGACGCGCAGTTCGCAAAGGTTGAACTTCAGGTGGCCGTGGCCCGGACATACTCGGAGATGGCGCTGCAGTACATGCTTCTGGATATCTACCAGTCGATCAACGAGGAGGAACGGCGCAACGCGGAAATTGCGAAAATGCGCCGCGCAGCGGGTATCAGCGCCGATATTGATGCAAGCCAGGCGAGGACGCAGTACGAGGCCGGCAGGACGGACATTCTCCGTACCCGGTCCAATATCGCGATTGCCCAGTTGCAGCTTGCCAACCTTGTCGGCGCCGATCCGGGTTTTGGCGACACGCTCAAGCGGCCGGCGTTGCCGCCCGACGTCGGCGTCCCTTTGCCGAGCGCGTTGCCTGCCGAAATTATCGGCCATCGTGCCGACGTGGTCGCGCAACGTTGGCGGGCGGCGGCGGCGGCGAAGAACGTAGAGGCGGTCCACGCGGATTTCTACCCGAACATTAATCTCGTGGCCAGCGCATCGCTCCATTCACTCACGCCGTTCGGCGGCTTTTTCAATTTCCTGAATAGTGATGCAGTCGGTCATAGCGTCGGCCTGGCGGGTTCCCTGCCCATTTTCGACGCGCAACGCCGCCGCGGAAACTATGGTGTCGCCACTGCTGAATACGATGATGCCGTGCTGAGGTACAACGAGACCGTCTTGTCGGCCATGCAAGCAGTCGCGCAGCAGGCGACATTGTTAGAGTCACTCGAAGCCCAGCAACGGACGGACGAAGCCGCGCTGCATTCGTCGAGGCGTTCGTATGATCTTGCCAATCTTGGCTATCGCGGCGGCATCACAGAGTACCTCGACGTTCTGGTCGCTCAGAAAGTCATGCTGCAGCAGGAGCGGGACCTTGCGGTGACGCGCGCCCAACGAGTCGATGCCTGGGTCTTGCTGATGAAAGACCTCGGAGGCGGGGCCGAGGTGAACGCTGCGCCCGAAAACGTCAGCGCGCAGGGCAGCAATGCAGCCCATTGAGAATCACCCTCCTTATCCAGTGGTTCTGACCCTGCCCGCATCGTCCTTTACCATTCTTTACCGCGCTTAACTTGGCGATTCCACGCGCGCGTGGGACATTATCAACTGGTGAATCGGACCATGCTGCGCGCGAAATACGCGCCCGGTCTCTGTAGTGAACCAGACTTGACCATCCACCTCGCCAGGCGACGCATCTGCATGCGTGAGTTCGCCAGCCGGTTAGATCGCCGATGAAAACAACGGGCGGACGGAGCGGACTTCCATCCTGCTGTCCCACGCCATCGCATGCAACTTCGTACTGCTCAAAGGCGAGATATTGATGGCTAACCTTATTTTTCCGGCCCCAAAAATGCCTCTCAATCTGGATGGCTTTCACGTCGAAATCAGCGAGACAGGTCCGCGAGCTGACATCGTTCTCGATCGCCCGCCGTTCAACCTGATCTCCATGATCCAGCGTGAACAGTTGTGCACGGTGTTCGACATGCTGGACAAAGATTCGACGATTCAGGTGATCGTCGTCCGCGCGACGGGCGAGCATTTCTCCAAGGGAGCGGTCGTCGAAGAACGGGTGGAGATATCGCCCGGACATTTGTCGAGGCTCGCGTGGACGCAGAGCGCGCCATCGCGTTGTAGCAAGCCAGTCATTAGCGCGAATCGCGGCTACTGTTTTGGCGCCGGCTTCGAGCTCTCATTGGCGTGCGATTTCCGGATCGTAACGGAAACGACGCTATACGCTCTGCCTGCGCAAACGGGCGGACAGCTTGCGGGCCCTGCCCGATTGTTGAAGACCATGGTGGGCATCGGACGTGCGAAGGATATTGTGATGCGCTCGCAGTATGTCCGTGGAGCGCAAGCCTATGACTGGGGTATTGCAGCAGAATTTGTCGTGGATAGTGAACTTGAGAGTGCGACCGATTCACTCGTAAAGGAGTTGCTGACTCTTCCGTTGCCGGCGCAGCGTTCAGCGAAGAGACTTTTGAACGAGATAGATGAGACGCCGCCCTCGCTCGGGGCGGAAAATGGCAAGGGTTTTTGCGGCAGCGATGATTGTCCCAGGCGGTTTCTAGAAGGAGGCGATGCACTCAACCACAAACGATTGGCATTCTTCATGAACAAGAACAGTGCAGCGGCCTAGATCCTGAGCGTGTGAAACAACGGACCGTCGGGGTGTTTCGGCAGGTGTTTGGCTGATTGATCCTGGCCGGCTCAATGTCATTTTTTCGCCCGTGCATCAGCACGGCATCTTCCGTGCATATCAACGACGAAAAGCGTTCGTCCCTACACCGGCATCGAGATGCCGCGCGCCCCACGGGCCGGCACAATGTCGACTTGGCGCGGCTTTTTGAACGCCTTTTTCTTTCATCGATCTTTCATTGAGTTAAGCTTCTTTGCCGCGTATGGTGCGCCCGTTGCGCATCGCGCTGCGGCAGGGTAACTTGGTAACCATGCGTTGATGATCATGCGCAGCAATTGACTGCTGTAATGGGCCGCTCACGCAAATACCAAACAGATTCTCCGTCGGCTGACGCGGGCTTCGGCGCGCCCGAAGAACCGCCTTCGCCGGCGGCGGATTCTGAGGCCAACACTTCTGAGGCCAACACGCCAGACGTCATCTGGCGGACTTCCTTAAGGGAGTTTTCTTTTGAGTCTGTTGACCTCTCCCCCCAACGCAGCAACTGTCGAATCCCTTGTTGTCGCGTGGGAAGATGGCGCCTACCTCGTTTGCCGGGGACGACGGCAAACCGAAGCTGGCATCTCCGTTCCGGTATTGATCGTACGGCCTGCTCAACGCCACCCGCGGGCTGAAATTGTCGATCGTCTTGCGCATGAATATGCCCTCGCGGACACGTTGAACTGCGCCGCTGCGGTACGTCCAATAGCGTTGCTGCAGGAGCACGGGCAGACCATGCTGGTGCTGGAGCATTGCGACGGCGAGCCGCTCGAAGCATTTTCAATGCCCTTCGATCCCATCGTATTTTTGCACTGCGCGATAACCATTGCGTCTGCGCTCGGCAAACTTCACGCGCGCGGTCTGATCCACAGAGACATCAATCCCACCCACATTCTGGTGAATGGAACGAGCGGCGTCGCGCACCTGACCGGATTCGGCATTGCATCATTGACTCAGCGCGAAAGACAGGCGCCCGAACCGCCGGAACTCATTGCAGGAACGCTCGCCTATATGGCACCCGAGCAGACCGGCCGCATGAACCGTTCTATCGATTTGCGCAGCGACCTGTACTCGCTCGGGGTCGTCTTCTATCGTATGTTGACCGGTCGTTTGCCATTTTGCGCAACCGATCCGATGGAACTCGTGCACTGCCACATCGCGAGGCAGGCGCCCGCCCCGCTGGAACTGATGCCGGCACTTGCGCCGGCCATCTCGGCCATCGTCATGAAGCTTCTCGCGAAGACCGCCGAGGACCGTTATCAGACCGCTGCGGGGGTGGCCCATGATCTTCGTCGATGTCTCGCGCAGTGGGACTCCAAGGGGCTGATCAGCGAATTTCCGCTTGCGCAGAGCGATGTTTCCGACCGCCTGTTGATACCCGAAAAGCTCTATGGCCGCGAGGTCGAACTTGGCGTGCTTCTCGCCGCGTTCGATCGAGTCATGGCAGGTGAACCGGGTGGGCTGGTCCTCATCGCAGGGTATTCGGGGATTGGCAAATCCGCGATCGCCAACGAACTGCAAAAGGCGCTGGTGCCGCGAGGCGGCCTCTTTCTAGCGGGCAAATTCGATCAATTCAAGCGTGATATCCCCTATTCGACACTGGCCAGTGCCTTTCAGTCAGGGGTGCGCTTGCTGCTGACGAGGAGCGAGATCCACCTGGCGCCTTGGCGCGAGGCATTTCGCGAGGCTTTGGGCCCGAATGTTCGTCTGATCGTCAACCTCGTTCCGGAGCTGGCGATGATGATCGGAGATCAGCCAGCGGTCCCGGCATTGTCTCCGCAAGATGCGCAACGCCGGTTCCATCTGGTTCTCCGGCGATTCATCGCGGTCTTTGCGCGAGCAGAGCACCCCCTGACGCTTTTTCTCGATGATCTGCAATGGCTCGACACAGCGACGCTCGATTTCCTGAAGGACCTGTTCGTTCACGGCGACCTGCGTCACCTGCTTGTGGTCGGCGCTTACCGCAACAACGAGGTAGACGCGAGTCACCCGCTGTTCGGCACGCTTGCGACCATCCGGGCGTCCGGGGTTCCAACGCAGGAGATTGTGCTGCAGCCGCTTGCCAGCGAGCACCTTGAACGGCTCGTTACCGACGCGCTTCAATGTGCACCGACCAGGGCTGTACCGCTGACACGCATCCTGCATCAGAGAACGGCCGGCAATCCGTTTTTTGCGCTTCAGTTTCTCTCTTCGCTGGCTGACGAGGGATTGCTGTCGTTCGACCACGCCGCCGGGCGTTGGTCATGGGAGATCAATCGTGTCCAGGCCAAAGGCTATACGGAGAATGTGATCGAGTTGGTGATCGGCAAGCTGAGTCGGCTACCTGTTGTCACACAGCTTGTGCTGCAGCGGTTCGCTTGTATCGGGAACACATCCACGCCGGCTCTCCTGGAAGTGATTTGCGAGCAGCCATTCGAGAGCGTGCGCGATGCGCTTTCGCACGCGGTTCGGGCTGGCCTCGTTATCGGTGCTGAGCATACCTATCGATTCCTTCATGACCGCGTGCAGGAAGCCGCCTATACGCTCATCGCTGAACAAGATCGTGCCACTATGCATCTCCAGATGGCCAGATTGCTCCTCGAAAAAACCCCGCTCGAGCAACGTGAGGAGTCGATTTTTGACATCGTCAGCCAGTTCAATCGTGCCAGCCACCTAGTTATCACGCGCACGGAACGCGAACAGGTGGCAGCATTGAATCTGCTGGCGGCAAAGCGCGCGAAGGCCTCCACGGCCTATGCGTCGGCGCTGGCATATCTTTTCGCAGGCCGTTCGCTGCTCAGCGATGACGACTGGACTCGCAACTACGAGCTGATCTTTTCGATTGAATACCTTCTTGCTGAATGCGAAGTGCTGAGCGCACGGATGGAATCGGCAGAGTCGCGCCTCTCTCGACTCGATCAGCGCGCGAGGACGAACCATCACATCGCGCTGATTACGCGGTTGCGCATCACGCTTTACACGACGCTGGATAGAAGCGAACGCAGTGTCGAGATTTTCCTTGGCTATTTGCGGCGTAGCGGGACGGAGTGGTCGGCCCACCCGGACAAGCAGGCGGTTCGCAATGAGTATGAACGCATTGAATCGTTACTTGGAAAACGCCCGATTGAAGACCTGATCGATCTGCCTTTGATGACCGATCCAGATGTGCTGGATACGCTTGACGTGTTGACGGAGATCGTGACTCCCGCATTCTTTACGGATCAGAATCTGTGCGCGCTGGTGTTGTGCCGCATGGTCAGTTTGAGCCTTGAGTACGGGAACTGCGATGCGTCGTGCTACGCGTACGTGTGGTTTGCCACCTATGCAGGTCCCGTCTTTGCGCAGTACGAAATGGGCTACCGGTTCGGCCGTCTTGGCTATGGTCTGGTCGAACATAGCGGGTTGACGCGCTTCAAGGCTCGAACCTATACCTCCTTTGGAAATATTGTGGTTCCTTGGGCGAGGCACGTCCTCGAAGGGCGTGAGCCCATTCGGCGTGCCTTCGACATGGCCAATGAATCCGGAGATTTTACGTACAGGCTGTACACGTGTTGCGACCTGATTCAAAATTTCTTCTCCGTGGGGGACCCACTCGGCGACGTGCAGATAGAGGTCGACAAGGCCGTGTCGATTTCAGACCGGGTCGGATTTGGCCTTGTCAGCGACATGCTGGGCACGTATCGCGGCCTGGTGCGCACGCTGCTCGGATTGACTCCGCGATTTGGCTCATTCGATGACGACCAGTTCAATGAACATGCCTTCGAGTCGCACCTGGCCAGTTCATCCACTCTGGCGCTTCCCGAGTTCGACTATTGGGTGCGTAAGTTGCAAGCCAGATATCTGGCGGAGGAGTTCGCTGAAGCGCTGGACGCAAAAGCGCGGGCCGAGCGCGTACTGTGGGTCGGTACGTCCCAATTCGAAACGGCGGAGTTTCACTTCTATGGAGCGCTCAGTCACGCAGCGTGCTGGAACAACGCCAATGAAGCGGGCCGTCTGTTGCACGCGAGTGCATTGGCTGCGCATCGCGCGCAACTGGAGATCTGGGCGTTTCACTGCCCCGAGAATTTTGAAAACCGCGCAGCGCTGGCAGGTGCCGAGATGTCACGCGTTGAAGGAGACATTGTCGAAGCCGAGCGGCTCTATCAGCTAGCCGTACACTCGGCTCGCGCGAACGGTTTTGTGCACAATGAGGCCATTGCCTGCGAGGCCGCCTCGCGTTTCTATGCATCGCGCAACCTAACCGACATTGCGGACATGTACTTGCGAAACGCTAGGCATGCCTATCTGCGTTGGGGCGCGAAAGGCAAGCTTCGGCAAATGGACGACCGGCACAGGCAACTGTCCCAGCCGAATGCAAACCACGTTGCGTCCAGCGGCATTGAGGCATCTGTCGAGCATCTGGACCTGGCAACGGTGCTTAAAGTATCGCAAGCGATTTCGCGCGAAATCGTTCTGGACAAACTGATCCACACGCTCATGCGCACAGCCATCGAGCATGCCGGCGCGGAGCGTGGCCTGTTGATTTCCACGAAAGAAACCGATTTGCGGATAGAAGCCGAGGCAATCACGGCGGACGGCGTTATCACGGTCAATCTGGATAGGTCGCCGTTGCGGCCCGATACTCTGGCTCTTTCGGTCATTCACTATTCACTGCGCACCGGCGAAAACGTCATCCTGAACGACGCGTCGCGACAAATCGAATTCGTCACGGACGACTACCTCCGCCGGTCTCCAACGACTTCGGTGGCGTGCATGCCCCTCCTGCATCAGGGCAAGCCGATCACGCTGCTCTACCTCGAGAATAGCCTGGCTTCTCACGTCTTTACCGAGAGCCGGGTGGCGGTGCTCAAACTACTGGCGTCGCAGGCTGCTATCGCGCTTGAAAATTCTTATCTCTACCGTGACCTCGCTGAACGGGAAGCGAGGATCAGGCGGCTCGTGGATGCGAACATCGTCGGCGTGTTCATATGGGACATGCAAGGACCGATTTACGAAGCCAACGATGCCTTCTTGCGCATGATCGGTTACAGCCGGGAGGATCTGGCAGCGGGAAGAGTCAATTGCATGGAGATCACTCCTCCGGAATGGCACGATCAGGACCTTCTTGCGATCGCCGAACTCCGAAGAAGCGGCACGTTGCAGGCGCTCGAAAAGGAATATATCCGGGCGGACGGAAGCCGCGTCGCGGTGTTGCTGGGCGCGGCAACTTTCGGCAGTACGGGGGATCAGGTGGTGGCGTTTGTCGTCGATCTTTCCGAGCGCAAACAGGCCGAGGCCACCGCACGCGAGAGCGAACGGCGCATTCATGAGATCGAGATAGAACTCACCCATGCGAACCGGATAGCGACGCTGGGTCAGTTGACCGCATCCATCAGCCACGAAATCAGGCAGCCCGTTGCATCGGCGGTATTCAACGCGCAGGCAGCCACGCATTGGCTGGATGCTCAGCCGCCGAATTTTGACGAAGCGAGAGCAGCACTAGCCGGCGTCGTCAAAAACGGCATGCGAGCCAACGATGTGATCCGGCGAATACGCGCCCTCGTCAAAAAGACACCCGCGCAGCGCGAGCGCCTGGTCATCAACGATGTCATCCGCGAGGTGGTCGAGCTCGCGCGCGGCGAGGCCTCCAAGCACCATATTTCCATCAGCGCGGATCTCGCGGCGGATTTGCCGTACGTGGAAGGGGATCGTGTCCAGTTGCAGCAGGTCATCATGAATCTGATGATCAACGCTATCGAAGCTATGAACGGAGACAGCGCAGGTGCGCACGTGTTGACCATTGTGACCTGCACGCCCGTCGACGACCGCGTACGCATCGCGGTAAAAGATACGGGGCCCGGGATTGAGGATGCAGACGTCGAGCATCTGTTCGAGCCCTTCTACACTACGAAGGCGACCGGAATGGGAATGGGGCTGTCAATCTGCCATTCAATTGTCGACGCGCACGGCGGTGCGCTGCGTGTACTCGCGAACGAACCGCACGGGGCAATATTCCAGTTCGATCTGACTACCGTCGAGGGTCCCTGATTACCAACCTGCAATCCGCCGGCGGCGCGGTGGGCGCGAAGATCAGCGCCGTAGGGTTCAACCGTAAACAGGAAAGCGTCGCGTCAAGGTATTAACCTGCTCGCGAACCGAAGCGGCTCTGGTCGCGTCGTGCGGATTGTCCAGCAGATCGGCAATCAAATTCGCCGTGAGGCGCACTTCCTCTTCGCGAAACCCGCGTGTGGTTACCGCGGGCGAACCGAGGCGAATGCCCGAGGTAACGAACGGCTTCTCCGGATCATTAGGGATCGCGTTTTTGTTGACGGTAATGTTCGCTCTACCGAGGAGGCTTTCGGCCGCCTTGCCCGAGATGTTCTTCGCGCACAGATCGACCAGCATTACGTGACTTTCCGTGCGGCCCGAGACAATGCGCAGACCCCGCGCCGCCAACGTGTCCGCCATCACGGCCGCGTTCTTGATGACCTGTCGCTGATACGCCTTGAAATAGGGCGACGCGGCCTCTTTGAAAGCGACCGCTTTTGCGGCAACGACATGCATGAGCGCCCCTCCCTGAATGCCGGGGAAAATCGCCGAATTGATGGCCTTCTCATGTTCTGACTTCATCAGGATGACGCCACCGCGCGGGCCACGCAGCGTCTTGTGCGTTGTAGTGGTCACGAAGTCCGCATGAGGCAACGGGCTCGGATATTCGCCTGCGACGATAAGACCTGCGTAATGGGCTACGTCAGCGAGGAAGTAGGCACCGACCTCCTTGGCCACGCGCGCAATTCGCTCGAAGTCGATACGCAGCGAGAATGCAGACGCACCCGCGATGATAAGTTTCGGCTTCTTCTCACGTGCCAGTCTTTCGAGCCCCGCGTAGTCGATATCTTCCTCTGCATTCAGGCCGTAGCTGATCGGGTTGAACCACTTGCCGCTGATGTTTAGCGGCATCCCATGAGTCAGATGGCCACCCTCGGCGAGACTCATGCCCATGATGGTGTCGCCGGGGTTGAGCACGGCGAAAAACACCCCCTCGTTGGCCTGCGATCCCGAATTGGGTTGAACATTGGCCGCTTCGGCATGGAAGAGTTCCTTGACGCGATCAATGGCAAGCTGCTCGATCACATCAACGTACTCGCAGCCACCGTAATAGCGCTTGCCGGGGTAGCCCTCGGCGTATTTGTTGGTGAGTTGCGAGCCTTGTGCCGCCATGACGGCCGGTGAGGTGTAGTTCTCGGAGGCGATCAATTCAATGTGATCTTCCTGACGCAGACTTTCCTTCTGGATCGCAGCGTTCAGCTGGGGATCGATCTGGTCGAGTGTGTAGCGGCTGCGTTCGAACATGTCATGCCCTTCCCGCCGCCTGCCTGATTGCAGCGCGAATGCGGTTGTACGTGCCATGGCGGCAGATGTTCCCGCACCTCGCGGTATTGATCCCGAGACCTGTTTTGAACTCGACACACACCGGCTTACGCCGGTGTGTGCTGAAGCGCCAAGGGGTTTGATCGGCCATTCACTCAGCCAGCGCTTTAAGCAAGGCGTCAGCCAGGACATGATCAGAACGGGGATTTTGGCCCGTTATGAGCTCGCGATCACGTGTCACGTGGGGTTCGAAAGGCTGGGTATTGCTCGTGAGAATGCCGCCGGCGGCCTGAAGCGCATCGACCACGTAGAACTTCATCTTCCCTTTCAGCAACTGATCTTCGGCGATCTTCTCTTCCTGGTCGGAGAAGATCGTCATCTTGTAACCCGCATACGGCCAACCGCCTCCGACTGCCTTGGCGGCGTCCATGTCGTCCTTTTCCAAAGCAGCACGAAACTCTTTCATTTTCGGCACCGCTGCGATCAACGTAATGGGTCCGTGACAGAGCAACGCAGTCGGCTTGGCCTTGTCGTGAAAGTGCCGCAGGATCACGGCAATTTCAGGATCCTGGGATATGTCGATGATCGGTGCGTGGCCGCCGGGAACGAACATCGCGGCGTACTCATCCAGACCCTCGTCAATCACGGCACGCAACGTGCGCGGCTTGGTCATGGCCGGATAGGCGTTAAAGAAGCCGAGCGCTGCCTCGTACGCCTCATTGTTATTGTTGAAATGCGAAGCACTGCGAGACACTTCATCGATGATCGGCTTTCCCCCTGTAGGGGTAGCGAGCACGATTTCATACCCACCCTCGACAAGCGCCATTGCCGGAACCACCAGCTCGTTCAGATAGGTTCCGATTGAAGCAACCTGTCCCCCTCGCAACTCGAGTTTGTCCGCGTTCGATCCTGCGATCAATACCGTTCCCTTGCTCATATAGCCTCCGTTCAGCCCGAATTAAAGCGCCAATATCCGCTAGAACGTGCCGGTGCTCCGTGCTCCGGCACGCCACAAAAAAATATCCCTGGCCATACTGCAGTCGTACGCTAGAAGTCCTGCCTGGTCGGACGAATGACGATCTCGTTGATATCGACGTCCTCAGGCTGTTCTATCGCAAAAGCTATCGCGCGCGCCACTGATGCTGAAGGGATGGCGACCTGATAAAAGTCCATCACTGTGTCCTTCGCGGTGCCCGTGGTGCTGTGCTTGAGGTCACTGTCAACCGCACCCGGTTCAATGGTCGTAACGCGAATCTTCTCGCCAACTTCTTGCCGAAGCCCTTCGGAAATCGCGCTGACAGCGAATTTGGTTCCCGAATAGACAGTCCCGCCAGGGGCAAATACCTTGATGCCTGCAACGGAACTCAGATTGATGACATGTCCGCTGTCCTGCTGAATAAATCGGGGTAAGGCGGCGGCAATACCGTACAGGGTGCCCTTGAGGTTGACGTCGATCATGGCATCCCACTCGTCAGTGTTCACCTCTGACATCGGGCGGATCGGCATCAGGCCGGCGTTGTTGATCAGCACGTCGATTTTTCCAAAATCGGCAACCACCGCGCTCAC
Organism: uncultured beta proteobacterium; assembly: GCA_963708695.1. Classification (GTDB taxonomy): domain Bacteria; phylum Pseudomonadota; class Gammaproteobacteria; order Burkholderiales; family Burkholderiaceae; genus Caballeronia. Next base: position 253,247 of record CAVPTS010000004.1, on the reverse strand, counting down.
CACCGCCTCCACCTGCTGCTTCTTCGTCACATCGAGCGTATAGGCGATGGCCTCGCCACCGGTTCCCTTGATACTGGCCACCACCTCATCGAGCTTCTCTTTCCGCCGCGCTGCAAGGGCCACCCTGGCGCCCTTGCTCGCGAGCAAGCGGGCCACTTCGGCGCCAATACCGGTGCTTGCGCCCGTAACCAGTACAACCTTTCCTTCAATGCCCGCGCTCATGGAGCACCCTCCTCAACAGTGTTTCGTTCAACTCGGCCGGTCGCGCTCGCTTGTTGACGGCTGTGTTTCAAGAGACTGCCCGCGGCGCTTCCCGGAAATGAAAATCCGTCACATCTGGCGCATGACCATCAAGCGCAATTCCGTCATGTCCTCGATCGCGTAGCGCACCCCTTCGCGCCCGATTCCCGAATCCTTTACGCCCCCATAGGGCATGTTGTCGACCCGGAATGACGACACGTCGTTGATGACCACACCGCCCACGTCCAGTTCGTCCCATGCCTGATGCGCATGAGTCAGCGAGTCCGTGAAGATACCCGCTTGCAACCCGAAATCGCTGTCGTTGACGACCTCGAGCGCCTTGTTGAAGTCATCGAATTTTTCAAGGATGGCGATCGGGCCAAATGCCTCTTTCCGATACAGGTCGGTGTCGCGCTTCACGTTCTCGAGAAGCGTCGCTTCGAACATCGCGCCATTCACTTTGCCGCCGGCGATGATCTTGGCTCCCGTCGCGACGGCGCTATCCATCCAGCCAGAGAGACGCCGAGATTCCGACAGGGAGATCATCGGCCCAACGAACGTTTCCTCGTTTTTCGGGTCGCCCATCTTTAGAGACCGGGTCTTGCTGATCAGCTTCTCGCGCAACGCATCGTAAATAGACGCATGCACGATGATCCGCTGCACGCCAATGCAACTTTGCCCCGACTGGTAATACGCACCGAAGGCGAGTCGGTCCATCACATAGTCGAGCTTGTCGCCCTGGTCGCCATCGACGATCACGGCCGCGTTGCCACCCAGTTCCAGAATCACTTTCTTCTTGCCCGCTTTCGCCTTCAAATCCCAGCCGACGGCGGGCGAGCCGGTGAATGACATCAGCTTGAACCGGTCATCGGTGGTGAAGAGATCGGCACCGTCGCGATGCGCCGGCAAGATCGAGAACGCCCCCTTGGGCAGATCCGTTTCCGCCAGCACTTCACCGATAATCAACGCGCCAATCGGTGTGCGGCTCGCCGGCTTAAGCACGAACGGCACACCTGCCGCGAGCGCGGGCGCGACTTTGTGCGCGGCCAGATTCAGCGGAAAATTAAATGGCGAGATAAACGAGCACGGCCCGATCGGCACGCGCTTCACATAGGCGTGGTAACCCTTGGCGCGCGCCGAGATTTCGAGGTTCAGGATTTCTCCGCCAATCCGCACGGATTCTTCCGCCGCCACCTTGAACGTATCGATCAAGCGGCTCACTTCGCCGCGCGAGTCTTTAATCGGCTTACCCGCTTCGATGCACAGCGCCATCGCCATCTCTTCGAAGCGCTCGCCAAAACGCTTCACGCAGTGTTCGAGCACGGCCTGCCGCTTGAACGGCGGGAAGGCACGCATCGCTGGCATAGCCGCGACGGCGAGGCCGATCGCCTCGTCGATGGCCTTCGCGTCGGCAAGCGCCACGCGCGTAGCCACTTCGCCGCTGAACTTATCGGTAACTTCAAGATCGGTATTCGCCGCGACCGCTTCATTGGCGATGTAGTACGGGTAATTCTTCTGCAACATGGCACGCTCTCCTTCTGTTGACCACGGCGCATAGCGTCGAAACGAAGCCCCGGTTTGTTCAGAAACGCCTTAGCGAAATGGCATCAAGCCGGCAGGGCCACACCGCTCACACAAGGGTCGAGAATAGTCCCCGAGCGTCCAGGCGTCTTTCCAGAAACAACTGAGAGTGTCCGGTTTCCACGACGCATGTCAGCGCGCCGTATGCTTTGATTTCAGCGTGATGGTGCAGGTCATGCCCATCGCGATATGAATGCCAGCCGGCACACGGTCGAGATGAATGCGCACGGGCACACGTTGAGCAAGCCGCACCCAGGTGAATATAGGATCCACGTTGGCAAGCAATGCGCCGGAGTCCGTAGGATTATCGCGGTCGACAATCCCGCTTGCGATGCTATCCACGTGGCCGTCTATGGCGACGTTCCCGCCTAGCAACTGGATGGTCGCCCGGTCGCCCACTTGCACCCCCTGGATCTTGGTCTCCTCGAAGTAGCCGTATACCCAGAACGAGTTTGAATCGATCATGGCCATGCGGGCTACACCCGCGCTCGAGAAGTCACCGGGGTAGAGATTGAGGTTGGTGATATAGCCGTCCGTAGGAGCGCGTACCTCGCTTCTCACGAGATCAAGGCTGGCAGTCTGCTGCCGCACAAGCGCTGCCTTCAGGCTGGCTTGCGCGGCCGTGTAGGCCGCTCGCGCCGCATCGAGTGCCGAGTGGGACTGCTGCGACTGCAGCGCGTAGTCCGAGCGTATTTCTTCGGACACGACGTCGCCCGATAGCTTCTCGCGCCGGGAGGCCTGGTCTCTACGCATTTTCGACTCGAACAAGCTGGCATTCACCAGCGACTCAGCCTGTTGCAATTGCGCCTTTGCTCGCTCCGTGTCAGCATCCGCTTGCTGCACCGCATATCTGAAGCGATCGGGGTCGATCACGTAGAGCACCTCTCCCTTGCGGACCCATTCATTGTCTTTGACCCGGACTTCCTTCACTAGGCCGGACACATCGGTCGACAAGTTGATGACATTAGCGCGAACGCGCCCGTCGCGCGTCCACGGCGCGTACATGTATTGCTGCCAGATCGCATGTATCAGCACAAGGGCGATCACTAAAGCAAGCAGCGTCACGGCGATTCGAATGAGATACTGCTTGTTCATCTTTCGCCCCGTTCGCTCGACTCGCTGTCTGGTGCGTAACTGGCAGTCACGCGTTCTGGATGATCAATGCCGCCCCGCAGAACAACGATGCGAACAGCGCCACTCGAAAAAGACCGGGATGCCACGCAAACCGATATACACCGATGCTTGCCAACAGCAGGTCCAGCGCAACAAAGACCACGACGCTCGCAACAAACACCAGCAGCAGCATGGGAGCGAAGAATCCGAACAACTCGATTTCAACGGGCATCGCATTCACCTGAGTTGGCCGGCGTGCGTCTTGAGAATGTGCAATCCAGGCCAGATAGATCAGCCGTTCGTTGGAATCATTGTGAGCTCCCGGCTGGCCGCGATTGCCTGAGGAATCGCCCGTTGCATCTTGCCTCCGCGGATGATGACGTGCCTGTTCTCGCGAAGTGATCCTGACCTGCATATTACTGCGGCCTGAAACGACACTCTTTCGACTACGCACTGCAAATTTCGAAGACAAACTAATATTCGATGCGTTCGTGGCAGCATCGCTATTTTCGCGACACCACGTCTTCATTCGAAATGCCACGGCATCCTAAGCTATTTTGTCTGACCGTGTATTTTTTGGTATCTGGCGATCCGAAATAGTACTGGAGGTTGCGATCATGAAAACAAATTCACTGGCGCTTGCATGTGTGGTTGCCGTCACCCTGGCGGGTCCCCTCGAGTCATTTGCACAGTCCGACACTCCTGTCACACGCTCACAGGTCAAGGCCGATCTGCAACAGATCGAGCAGGCGGGCTATAACCCGGCTCGCGCTGAAGATGCCGGCTATCCTGCCGACGTGCAAGCCGCGGAGGCGCACCTCGCACGGAGAGATCAAGCATCAAGGGCCGGTTCCGAGGGTGCCTATGGAAGCACGACGGACAGTTTGTCTGCACATGGCGCTCGCCTGCCTTGAGTAGAGATGCAAGATCTCCTGATGGTTTTCATGGCGTTCCCGCGTATCGCTTTCGCGCAAACCTCGTCGCGATGTGGACTGGGGCCGCACCACAACCCGATTCCAGATCCGACGACCCGGCAACGACCGGCAGCGACCGGCTTAATCACACAGCCTTCTTTCAGCAAGAAGCGCCACGTGCCGTCCAGAAAGACAGCGACGTTCGGCATGACGAGAATGTATAGACTTATGGAGGTTCACCATGCACCGCAGCCTTGTCGCGGGACTGCTCGCCGCAGCGACCGCTTTGTTTGCATCGTCGGTTTTTGCGAGCGGATATGGTCCGGCGCCGTTCTATCGTCCCGATACGGGTGCGCCGGCTTCACAGCGGGGACCTGGCGCGGATACGTTCGGCACGCATACGTTCTTTTCCCGGCACGCGAGAGCCGAAGCGAAAGATAGAACCGATGTGGGCGGAGTCGATACGTACGGGACTCAGTCCGGCACCGATACGACATCGCCGAATCATCCGTAGATATTCGCTCGACTATTTCTTCACGTGGCGCGATGCGCATCCGCGCGAGGATGCGCGTCGCACAGTTTTTATCGGTGGGCGAAGGCAGAACTTGCGAGGTGGTTTTTTTGTAGCCGCGGCCCGTCAAGCCGAACGGCACGCAACAATGCGGTGGACCGCACGTCGTTGATTTGACGCGCGGCTCACCGCAATCTAACCACGCTATCCAGGTCCCATGCGACGTCAAGCTCTAGCTATCGCTTTCAATCACTGTCGACAAGTGCATCTACAATCCGAGCGGTTATTCCATCCTCAATATGCAGGCCGTTACATGGCTCGTCCGGTGACATATCGGCTGACGCGCATGCGTTCACAGCCGAGGCCAGAACCATTGCTCCAACGTTACGCGGCGTCGGCCGGGCCGGGCGTGGACGAAATATTTCATCGCCAGGCAGGATAGCGGCCCCGCTCATCGCGCAGCGGCCGGACACGCGAGCTCGCGCGGATACCCACAGCTGTTCGCGATAGCAGCACCTCGTCGAGTCTCTCCAGTCGAGTGTTACCGTCAACGCGCTGGGGCGGTCGATGACGCGCACGGACGGCTGCCACTTCGAACCATTGCTTTCGACGGAAGGTCCACGTCTCGCCATGAACTCAAAGGCTTCATCAATTGCGATTCTCCGACCCACGGGCACAGAAAGAAGATTTATCGTTTGGGTCCACGGATCGACGAGGGTTGCATCTAGCAGCATTTGCGCCTCCATTCGACAATGAGATTGGTGCCTGCCCACTAGTGCTCCAGCAGCCTCAGGACTGTACCCAAGATATCTCCACGTGACGCGACGAACCAGCCCTACGATGGGTTGTGGCCTGTCAAGGAATACTGCGTAACCCCATACCTTTGTTTAGCGTGGGGCGTTGAGCGTTGTACCGCAATGAATGACGTTCGAGGTTTCGAGAGAAAATAGCTTGCCACACATTCAACGAGTTTCGGCACGCGCGCAAATTGCAGTAACGGCAGTAGCGTGAGGGCATCGCCGATCCGCGCATCGTGCAGGCGCTGCTGGATACCCCTTCACCGTCGATCAGATACGGCGCATCGGCAACCACCCTATACGGCGGTATAGGGTGCTGCAATCACCATGCCTTCTCACCATACCGCAGTACGATTTCGCCGCCTGCCCCCGCAGGTTAGTGTGCTGCTATTGAGAAATAAAATTTAGCTGTGCCCCGATGTGTGCCCTGCATCGTATGTCCGCCAAATCGAGGGGTAAAGCAATGAAGTTCGCAAGGCTACAAAGTGGGCGCGGGCCAACCAGACCGATTCAGGCATCAAGGAGGGTGGCATGGATGTCACAGTGATATGGGCTGCCATCATCGCCCTGGGTCTCTTTATGTACATCGCCCTCGACGGGTTCGACCTGGGTGTCGGGATGATCTTTCCATTCTTTCCCGCCGATAGCGAGCGGGACGTGATGATGCATAGCATCGCCCCCGTTTGGGACGGCAATGAAACCTGGCTGGTACTCGGTGGCGCCGCGCTATTCGCTGCGTTCCCGCTGGTTTATTCGGTCGCGCTATCGGGCCTCTATCTCCCGATCATTTTCATGCTGGTTTGCCTGATCTTTCGTGGCGTATCGTTTGAATTACGCGGCAAGGCAGCGCGTACAAAAAACCTTTGGAGCCTCGCGTTCATCTGCGGCTCCGCGGGAGCGGCATTCTTCCAGGGTGTGATCCTGGGTGCTTATATTCATGGCATTCCGGTAAGCAACGGTGTTTTCTCAGGCGATCCGTTCTTTTGGGTGACACCCTTCAGCTTCTTCACGGGCATGGGCCTGATGTTTACTTACGCCCTCCAAGGCGCCACCTACCTGGTGATGAAGACGGACGGAGATCTTCAGATCCGTCTTCGCACACTCGTGTGGCCACTCACGCTTGCCTTGCTCGGTTTTGTCATTGCTGTCAGCATCTGGACGCCTCTCACGGACGCGCAGATCGCCTCGCGCTGGTTCAGTTCGACATTTCGCTACAGGTTATATCCCATACCCGTGCTGGTCGCGATCACTGCCTGGCTGATGTACAACGCGGTCAAGCGCGAATGGGAGGCCGCTCCGTTCGTGCTATGCCTCGTCCTTATCTTCCTGGGATACGTCGGTCTTCTGGTCAGTATATGGCCCTATGCCATTCCGAATAGCGTCACCTTGTGGGACGCAGCTTCGCCACGATCCAGTCAGCTCTTCACGCTCGCAGGCGCGGTGATCATCATTCCGATCATTTGTGTTTACACGACCGCCGGTTATTGGGTCTTCCGCGGGAAGGTCGATCCGGGAAGTCAATATCATTAACGGAACGCTCCGTCATGTCGAACTTATCCTCTGATTCGGAATCCACGTTCAGAAAGCGCATGATGTGGTTCGTCTTGCTGTGGCTAGTGGGGTTTGGGGGCACGCTGCTGCTCGCCCTGCCATTTCACCTTATGGTTGCAGCAACCATGCATCACTAGGATGATCAATCCATGATGCGTCTTGATGGTAGAGGCCGGCGCTGAGCTTGCGCCGCATGCGACCATTAGTGCCACGCTGATAGCTAATAGCTTCATATCCGTTCCTCCACTCCACCTTTTCGTCTTCAGCAGTAGTGGGTTGCCCTTGCGGTTCAATAGCCGGCCCGGAGGTCACCTCCTTTTTATGCGTGTCGTAACGGCACACGACACGTACTCTCTCGACCACAGCTGACCCCGGTTCAGGGTGTCACCACCGGTTGAACTTCCGACCGTCCCACAACAGTGATACGACCGAGTCCGCGGACTCTTTGAGCCTATCGTTTCGGTGCATTTGTTTCAATCCAACGACTGCTCGCAAACCTTTGAAAATAGTTGTAAGGTAAAACGATATATCACCGCTCTACTAAGGGAATTGACAGAACCGCTGGCACACTTAGCGGAAGCGGCGCGCGATGCCCAGGTTTCTTTTCGACCATCGCGCTGCCCGTGTGAACGACGCAAGGGAGAGCGGCGACATGTCGAGTGACCGTGAGGAGCAAACCATCAAGGGGTTGGTCTCAACTGCGAACACGCCGTGCGAGGAAGCCGTGCTTCACCGTGTGCTGGAGACGATCATGCGCATGACTCTCAAAGTCACTGGCGCGACTGGCGGTCAACTGATGCTGTTAGAAAACGGAAGCCTTCAATTACGCGCACGAGCCCGGCTGCAGCGGAAATTCGTGGTTCAAATCGGGGCCTCTATCAATGCTGACCCATTGGTCTGGTCGATCGCGCATGCAGTTGCACGCTCAGGTCAAGCTCTGGCATTCGACACCGCCGCCGATACCGCTCAGATGTTTGCAATGGTCGACGCTCCATCTCGCCTCCCATACTCGGTACTCTGCCTCCCGCTATATCGGAGAAACCATCTCGTAGCGGTGCTGTATCTGGAGAATGATCGGATTGAAAAGGCGTTTTCTGCCAACACGCGTTCACTACTCGATCTGGTGGCTCCGCAAATTGCCATCGTCCTCAAAGAGTCGAAAGAGCGCCGCGCACTTCAACACGTTCAACACGTTCAACACGAAGAGCAGGAACAAGATCTGGCTGAAGCCAAATTGCGCCAGGTGCGGTTCGAGCTGTCCCGGGCGTCCCAAGTTGCGGCTATCACCGAACTCGTCGCGTCGATCACTCACGAGATGAGCCAGCCTCTGAGCGCCATTGATGCATCGTCAAGTGCCGGCCTCAGGTGGTTGCAACGCGATGTGCCGAACCTCGAGGAGACAATCATCAGTCTCGAGAAGGTTCGAAGCTGCGCAATCAGAGCAAGGAAGATCATAGATACCCTCCGTGCACAGAACAGTCCCTCGGACATTCCCGATGGCAGATTCGACATTGGCTCCGCCATTCGCGAAGTTGTCCTGTTAGCACGTCCCCGCATAGATGCGCTTGGCGGCAGCGTGGCTTTCGCGGATGCGGCCGCCGCACAACAGGTGGTTGGAAACCGCGTGCAGATCCAGTTAGTTATCGAAAACCTGATCGTCAACGCTCTTGAAGCAATGGCCGAAATCACCACCCGTGCGCGGATAGTCCACATTTCTTCAGCAGAAGCAGAAGGCGAATCAATCGTCATCTCTGTCGCAGATTCGGGGCCGGGAGTCGCACCCGATTGGGAAGAAAAGCTGTTCCGGCCCTTCGAGAGTACAAAACCGCGGCGTATGAGTATGGGATTGCCGATCTGCAAGAGGATTGTAGAGGCGCACGGCGGCACGATGTGGTTCGAAAAGATGAGTCCGTTCGGATCACGCTTTTCGTTCACGCTGGATCGCGTCCAGCATGACGACCGTATCCCCTGAGACTTTATAGGCAAGGGTCGTCGCCAAAAGCTTCATGCACGTGGTGAGGCCACTAAACCTGAACCGGCTTCAGCGCGTCAGCTACCTCGAGTCCATGCAGCTTCGCTTGCTGTAGAAATTCAGCAAGCGTCTTCACGCCAAGGCGTTTCATGCTCTCGCCCCGATATATCTTCGCCGTGATTTCGGTCACGCCGAGCTCACCAGCAATCTCTTGAATCAACATACCGCGCGCAATGCATTGCATCACCTGCTTTTGCCGGGGCGTAAGTTCCAGCCAGCGGTCCCGGAGGTCCTGAAAGACCGACGCATTGGCGAGCCTTACCCGATCCTGCTCGAGCGCTTCCGCGATTGCTTCCAATAGGTCCTGATCACGAAAAGGTTTGGTGAGAAAATCGACCGCGCCGGCCTTCATTGCTTTGACCGTCATAACGATGTCGCCATGCCCTGTTATGAAAATGACAGGATGAGGAACGCCGCGCCGCGACAGCTCCTGCTGCACCAGGAGGCCGCTGAGGCCCTTCAGTCGAACGTCCAGCACGATGCAAGCAGGTCCTTCGCCGATCGGACCGTTCTTCAGGGTTTCGATCAGCGCTTCGCCATGAGCAAACACGCTCGTCTGCATGCCCACGGATCTCAGCAGTTGCCGCAGCGAATCGCGCATGTCTTCGTCGTCGTCCACGATAAACACCGTAGGCGCGTCGCCGATAAGCCGCTCAGCCAGATAGCCGTTCACTGTCCTGTCCTCTAATACCGTCTATCTACAATATAGGTCACGCGCCATCGACGAGGCCACCTCGACTATCAAATATAGCGACAGATAAAAAGTGCGCGATGCACGTTGACGGCGTTTGCACCTGGCAGCATCCGAGCCTCGTTTCGACGGCTACGTCTTCTGCGTCGGCGGAGCTCAAGGGGGTGGTCCGCTCGTGCGCGTTACAGCGGTGCCGCGCGCCAGACCAGCAGGAGCGCCGCTGGAAGCGAGGATAGGGTTCAGACTCTGATATTCGGCTCAGACTGGGGCTCCAGATCTATGTGCTGGAGCGGAAGCGGCCATGCCACGGTATCTCAGTGTGATGAGACGAACCAGCCCTACGATAGGTTGCGATCCGTGAAGAAAATAGGCACGACCCCATACTTTGGTTTGAGGAGGTAAGGGGTTAATAATGGGGAAAAAGCGGGAAATTCGGCGGGTGCGAGGTCATGGGCGACGTGACGGTGTGCGCGCTTTCACGCCGAGTAGTTGCGCCTGACCGACCAGATCCACCACCGAATGCGCGCCCATTTTGCGCATCACCTGGCCTCGATGCAGCTTGACCGTGATCTCGCTGACATACATCTCGTACGCGATCTGCTTGTTCAGAAGGCCTGCGAGCACAAACTCCAGAACCTCGTGCTCCTTTGGCGTCAGTGATTTGTACCTGCCGCGCAATTCAGCGGTAGACGACTCAAACGATAAACGCTCCGCGTCGCGCCTAAGCGCCTGGGTAACCGCATCCAGCATGTCCTGTTCACGGACGGGCTTCGAGAAAAAATCCATCGCTCCTGCTTTCATCGCCTTGACCGACATCTCGACATCCGGATACCCGGTAATGAAAAGAATCGGCATATGCGGCGCAATTTTCGCAATCGACTGCTGGAACGCGAGCCCGCTTTGACCGTGCAGCCTCACGTCAAGAATCAGGCAGCTTGGGATATTTTCTCGTTTGGCATCGACGAATTCGAGGGGCGAGCTGAAAACCTCCACATGATGTCCAACCGAACGCAGCAGACTCCCCAGTGATTGTCTGACGTCTTCGTCGTCGTCAATGATGTAGACGACCGACAGCGGAAGCGAACCGTCGTCATCACCCGAAGTCGATTTCTTCAAGTTCATCATCCGACTTCCCCTTGACCAGACCTGCCGATTGCCAAAGCCCACCGCGTCGGTCGCGGTTTGCTCGGTGAGTGCTCTCAATGAGTACTCTCAGTGAGTACTCTCAGTGAGGGCCCTTAGTGAGTGCTCTCGGTGAATGCGAACCGGCACGCAGCCCGAGTGTGCCTGTCTTTTATTGTAGCGGGTGATCGCGGCCGAGCCTACGTTTGGTGTCGGCCTCAAACTCTCCGCGTGGGCCTCGCTCTCCATCAGAACCTTCGATTCACTAAGTCCAGCCTCCCAACTCAATGTTGGATGCCGAACATAGACCTATACCAACGTATGGTTATTGGCGAACATATTTGGAATTACCCTGAAGAAAGCATAATTCATAACCTACCGGGTCGCCGCCGTTTCGCCTGGGGAGCTCGTTCGAGGGATTGTGTGACCCCTGCCGCTCTTGTGTCCATAGTGGAAGACGACGACTTGGTTCGGGAGGCAATCGCAAATCTTATCCGGTCTATCGGATGGGAAGTGCTCTCGTTCGATTCCGCTGAAGCGTTTCTTGACTCAGGCACCGTTCGTCGAACGCGTTGCCTGATTTCGGACGTTACCATGCCGGGCATGTCCGGTATAGAAATGCATAAACATCTGCTCGCAAAAGGATGTGCTCCCCCGACCATCTTCATCACAGGCTACCCGTCCGCCCAGGACGAAGCCACGGCGCTGACTAACGGCGCACTCGCCTACTTACCGAAACCAGTGGACTCGAACGTTATATCGGCGATTATCCAGCAGCTGCTAAAACATCCCTGAGGGCATTCCCGATTTACGTCAGATAGAAAGGAACCCTATACATTGGTATGGCGTCGTGGCATGCCGTTCGGTTCCCATGATACCGCCGTACTATTTCCGCAACTTCCCGGTCCCGCTAGTATGCATCTGGTGGGAGCACCAAAACACGCGTCAACTCGAAGCGGCTCGATACCCGCTCTTCCTCTCGAGAATCACTCGCGCCGGAAGCCAGATTAGTGCCGGCAAATCGATCAGTGACGGTGATCAGTGACGGCGATCAGCGAAAGCCGGCGCCGGATAATTCGGTGCGACGCAATGCCTTGATGCAAGTCTCGCATCGTACCTTTGAAAAACCGCGCGTGGATCAGATGAAGTCTGCGCCTGACTGAATAGGGTGACCATGATGGATGCCAACGCGCTCGATCTGTCACGGCTTCAATTCGCCTTCACGGTGGCCGTTCACATCATTTTTCCGGCGCTCAGTATCGGGCTCGCCAGTTTTCTGGCGGTCCTTGAAGCGTGCTACCTGAAAACGGGCAAACCGCACTACAAGGAACTGTGTATCTACTGGTCCAAAATCTTTGCCGTCGGATTCGGGATGGGTGTGGTTTCAGGCGTCGTCATGGCCTATCAGTTTGGTACGAACTGGTCAGGTTTCGCACGATTCGCCGGACCGATTACCGGTCCGCTGCTAACTTACGAAGTGATGACCGCCTTTTTTCTTGAGGCTGGGTTCCTTGGAATAATGCTGTTTGGATGGGAAAAGGTCGGACCCAAAGCCCACTTCGCAGCGACGCTGCTAGTGGCCACCGGCACGCTAATCTCGACCTTCTGGATTCTTGCTTCCAACAGCTGGATGCAAACACCTCAAGGTTTCGTCGTTAAAGACGGACATGTTGTACCCGTCGACTGGGTGGCCGTCATATTCAATCCATCGTTTCCGTACAGGCTGGCGCACATGACGATGGCCGCGTTTATCGTGGCTGCGCTGATCGTGGCCGCGACCGGAGGATGGCATCTGCTACGCGGCCGGCGAGATCCCGAAGTAAAGACCATGTACTCGATGGCGCTCTGGCTACTGCTGTTTCTTGCACCTATCCAGGCGTTCGTTGGTGACCAGCACGGACTGAACACGCGACACTATCAGCCAGCCAAAATTGCTGCCATCGAGGGACTTTGGGAAACGGAAAAAGGTGGCACCTCGCTTAATCTGATCGGATTTCCTGACATGGAGGCTGAAGAAACGCGCTATGCGATCAAGGTGCCACACCTCGGCAGCCTCATTCTCACGCATAGCTGGAATGGTGAAATCCGCGGATTGAAGGAGTTTCCCAAAGAAGACCGTCCCAATTCATCGATAATTTTCTGGACCTTTCGCATCATGGCAGGCCTCGGCATAGCAATGATATTGACGGCCGTCGCAGGCGCGCTCCTGCGGCGCGGCGGCAAACTGTTCGAGCTCCGCCCATACCAGTGGCTTACGGTAATCATGGGGCCAGCGGGCATCGTTTCATTGATCGCTGGCTGGATCACTACCGAGGTTGGTCGTCAACCGTGGGTCGTCTATGGCGTGCTGCGAACAAAGGACGCGGTCTCACCCTTGACATCGCAAAGCGCGGGAGTTTCGCTGCTGGTTTTCGTCATGGTCTACTTCCTCGTATTCGGAACGGGCGTCTACTACATCATGAAGCTCATTCAAGCGGGCCCAGGACTCACGAACGACCGGGCATCTACCTTTACGCCTCCAAACCCGACGGACGCCAGTGGCCGTCGTCCGCTTGCCGCTGCGACGAAGTGATTGCCACCGGCAAAGGGGAATTGCCCGTCCTCTCGGTAGCGTGACTCAAACAGCGTTACGTTGTGGGAAGCGACTACGCTTCGATCCAGCGGGCGTCGTGATCACGCATTCGGGTCATCCATGTTTATACGACCGCGGGTTAAGGCTTTTGAATGCCGACGGGGCAATATGACTTAGGGAGTGCGCAATCATGTCGAAGTTATCGCCGGATCTTGAATTGACGGTTGGCAAGCGTATGTTCTGGTTTGTCATACTCTGGCTAGTGGGTTTTGCAGGAACAATGCTGATCGCGATCCCATTTTAATTTCCTTGTTGTTGCTGCATGGATGCATCACTGGAGCGGCTTGCTTCTGGCCTTACGCCAGCCACGCGCGAGAATCAGGGGGCTACAATTCAGACCAGTTGCGGTGCTACGGGTCACTCCATGCTTTGCACGCCAGCGGTACGGCGACTCATCGACGTGGCGCCGAAACACCCTCGTGAGATGAGCGTGCATGCAAGGTAGAGGTAAAGTGGTCATGCCGGCATTTCAACCGTGGTCGGCAAAGCCAAGGGCCAAAGTCCTGTTCAGTGGCAACGTCTGGTTGAGGCTACGCGTTGCAAACTGGCGCATCTTGAACTGGAACTTGCCATGCCTACCTTAACCGCGAAACATTATGCAAGCGAACTGCAGCGCCAACTGCGCGCTCTGCTAGGCCATGATCAGATCATTACGCAAGCCTACGGAGCTAACCTGCTGATCAAACGACTGAACAATCAGGATCCGATTGTTGTGGCTCGTCTGACCGAACTTGGTCGCAATCTTTACGGTGCGGCCTTTCGCAACCACAGTGGGCGGTGGGAACCTCTGCCGGGCTCAGGCCCGCTCGATGAGATGGCTCAACTCGTCGTTACGCTCCTGGAACCTTATTTGCAGCCAGATAATTACTAAACCTATTTACGGGATGTTGCGCTAGTGGTCTAGATTCGCGAAAACGACCTGGCCGCGGGCATGCGCCGCGGCCGCTAATGTTCTAATTTCTATTTTAATTTCGATTCGCGGCCGCGGACAATGCGGTGAGCAAACTCTCGACATCGTGCGCGCCAGTATACGGCTCACCATTGATGAACAGACTGGGAGTACTGTTGACACCGCTTCGCAGCCCACCGGTGAAATCGTTTTGAATACTCTGGTCATCAACGCCTTCGAGCGCCGCTTTAAAATCGCGAATGGGAAGGTCCAGTTGCGCCCAGTATTGCGTGAGCGCCCGATCGCTTAAAGCGTTCTGATTTTCATACAGAACGTCATGGGCTTCCCAGAATTTTCCGTGGATAGCAGCCGCCTCCGAAAACTCCGCAGCATGAAGCGCATGCGCGTGCGCGTCTATCAGAGGAAAGTGCCGGTAGACGAATCGGAGTTGCGGGCCCATGACGCGCTGCACCGTCTTGATGACCACGTATATCGCTCCACAATAGGGACACTCGAAATCACCATATTCGATGAGTGTCACTGGAGCATCAACGGCCCCTTGAACGTGATCGGTCGCGCCGACCGGTGGAGGAAGAGAGTTCACGTGTCCTGCTCCATAGTAGATTGCAATTGTTCAACCGGGCGTGGTATCCAGGAGGCGCAGTTCATCCGCGCCTATCGGACAACAGTCCGCGAGATTGGCCACGAAGCCCGGCGGCCGTGGCTAGGGTTCACGGCTGTGGACTACATCCACGGCATGCACAACCACCGCGGTGCGCTCCGCAAGGTCACCAATGCGGGAAAGATAGTTCTGAAAGTGCGGAGTTGCGCGATGCGAAGCTACGGCACTGGTGTCTTTGTACAGCTCGTCGAGAACGAAACGGCCGCCGTTGTCGACGTCCTGCCATAGGTCGTAGCGGAGGTTGCCGGCCTCGGCGCGCGAGGGTGCGGTCATGCCCCGTAGCAACGTTTCGAGTTCCCGTTCGCGCCCGGTCTTGGCCGAGAGAATGGCAACGATCTTCACGGTTGAGGTCACTTGGCTTTACTCCTGTAGTTCAATAGTTGCGATAGGACTATCCGGAGGCGACTGACCCTCGTCTTGATGCATGGGCACTCTTGGACAGTAGTTGGCGCTCGCCCAGGACCGCATGTATCTGCCCCACGACGGCAGCGCCCTCTCCTACAGCGGCAGATACGCGCCTGACCGATCCAGAGCGCGCGTCGCCGATGGCGAACACACCCCTGACGCTCGTTTCGAATGAATGACTTCTTCCGTCTTCGTAGCCGATTCGTGCGTCCGCACCCGTCAAGACGAAGCCTTTCGCATCGGTCTTTACGCCACATTCCTTGAGCCACCGGGTGTTGGGCTCGGCACCCGTGAACAAAAACAGATGCCTGACACGCAAGGCGACGGGACCACGCGTTCCCTTGCAGCGGACCTCACATAATCCCGCAGCGTCGTCCATCAGCGAGTCAACCTCAGTCTCTGTGTAGAGCGTCACATTGGGAAGACTTGTTACCCGGTCGATTAAATATTGTGACATGTGATCCTGCAAGCCTTGCTCACGTACGAGCACATGCACGTGCTGTGACTCAGACGCCAGATAAACGATACCTTGGCCGGCCGAATTTCCCCCGCCCACCACCGCGACCTCTAACCCTCTGCACAGCTTTGCCTCGACAGGCGAGGTTCCATAGAATATGCCGCGCCCCGTCAACGCCTCAAGTCCCGATATAGACGGCTTCACGTACGCAGCTCCAGAGGCGATGACCACCGTATGTGAGACAACGCGTTTTTTATTGTCGAGTTCGACTTCTAGTGGCGTCTTGTCGCAACAAAGCATAGTAATTCGAGTGGGAATTGAAATGTGCGTACCGAACTTCTGGGCTTGCATTAACGCTCGTCCCGTAAGCGCCTGTCCGGAGATGCCCGCCGGAAATCCCAGGTAATTTTCGATTCGCGCACTCGTGCCTGCCTGACCGCCCGGTCCCCAACTGTCGAAGATCGCGACGGACAATCCTTCGGAGGCGGCGTACACCGCCGTGGCGAGACCAGCCGGACCGGCGCCGACGATTACGACGTCGTACACGTGCGCAGGATCCAGATCGGGCAACCATCCAAGACGTGTCGCGACCTGATTCACATCCGGGGCATGCAGGACCGTACCGTCGGGACATATGACGATAGGAAAATCGGCCTCGGTCGCCGAAATGCGCTGCAGAAGCGCCACCGTTTCAGGATCTTTGCGCGCGTCAACTACCGAATACGGATACGAATTGCGCCGGAGCAAATCCTGCAGCAAGATAAGGCGCGCATCGGTTGAGTCTCCTATGAGTACGGGGCCGCTGCCGCGCTCGATCAATCCGGTTCTCCGCAGGATCAGCGCGCGCATGACCTTCTCGCCGATTTCTGCTTCCATCATCATCAGCCTGCGAAGATCTTCAGGCTGAACCACGATAGCGGTCGTATCTTCGACGGCTATGGCGTCTCCGAGAGAAGGATGGCCGAATAGTTGCGCGATTTCACCTAAGAACTGCCTGGCGTGATACTCGAATATGCGATGAACCGTGCCTACGGCATCTCGCCGGACCACTCGAACATGTCCACTCAACATGACGACCAGACCCGGACTGGGACGGCCCATTGAATACATCACCTCGCCCGCTTTCCATTGCACTTCTTTTCCAAACAAGCGCGTCCTCTCTATTTCCCGTTCCGAAAGCACGGGGAACATCTGCTCCTGGCGGCTGGAAAGCACGCAAAACGCGGCATCGGATTCGATTGAATTGACAAAATGTACATCAGGATTACTTATCTCATCGGCCCTGAGATCGGACCGAACCGGGATCGCGTCGTCGGGTGGCAGAGTCCCCGTCTGATGCGGCAAGTCACTTGCGGAATTACCATCGCTATCCATAACTTATCTCGTGATGAAAAGTTATCCACTTAAGTAGGCATACTGGATAATTGCGGGACATAAAGATGTTACGTCCACTCAAGGCGGCGCTTCGTGAACAGCTTCAGCATGGGCTCAATGCCATCGGGATTATCCAGGCTGGCAATCCATCCTGTCAGATGTGAAAGACCAAATCACCGCTTGCCCGGAGCGTTCAAATGACTTCCGGCGAAACGTACACGATGAGTCAGTGATCCGATGCCCGGAGCCATTTGCAACGCCCGCGTATAACTTGCGCGTGTAGCTTGTTTAACAAACGTTAGCCGAATTCGACAGATCGTGTCCGTCCCGGTGCGTGCAGGAAAATACGTGCAAATTGGCAATTGTCGTCAGCCAACAAGCGCAGCTGCTGCAGCCTGCGCAACTTCGACGTCTTGCGCAACCGTTCCCGCACTGGCTCCCACTGCACCAATAATGTTTCCCTTGGAGAAGACCGGAATGCCTCCGCCGAAAATCACGACTTTTCCGGCATTGCTTTCCTGAATGCCGAACAGTGGCTTCCCAGATTGCGCGAGCGCCGCAAGGTCAGAGGTCGCTTTGTCGAAGATTCTCGCTGTGACTGCCTTGTCGATCGCGAGATCGATGCTGCCAATGAGCGCGCCGTCCTGACGCAAAAACGCAATGAGATGCCCGCCGGCGTCAACCACCGCAATGTTGTACGCGATACCCAGGCTCGCGGCTTTTGCCTCTGCGGCTAACAACATTCGTTTGGCATCTTCCAATGTGAGAGTTTCACAGCTTCGTGGCATTTGATTCTCTCCGTGTGTTGCGTCTCGGTGTCGCGTCTGGGATGCGCGTCCGGGATTCGTCGCGTTTCAAAAAGGGAACGGCTTTTCACGGGAATCGCGGGTTTCAGCGGCACGCAACAGCGTGTTCGAACGATCCGCCACCTATCGATCACCGATGCGGCGCGTACACGTCCACGGTTCATCTGCTTGCCTCTATCAATTGAACAATCGCTGTTCAACCAATCAGCGTGGATCGTCGTTTGATAGTGGCACCCTATACGAACCGCCGTTGCGCGTCTCGCGGCCGTGCGTTGCCGACAGAAACATTGCAAGCGTGAGTGCTGGACAGCCGTGGGCGCGGGACGGGTTGAACGACAATCGCGCACGCGCAGCTATCGCTCACCTCTTAAGCGTGGTTAAACATGGCGAAGGCGAACCAACAGTAAGCCTAAAAGCAGGTGAAGAGGATACGGCTCGGTCCCGACATCTATTCGCAACGCGTAGGAACCGCTGCGTCGAGCCGTGCCGTGCCGGAGCCGCAAACCAACCACTATGAGGTGTGCGCGCATCCCAAGGCGATTTATGAAACATCGTGCATTGCCGAAAGACTGGGAAAGTTGTCCCCGGTACGATTACTTCGCATAACTCATGGCGACTGGTTCCTGATACCCGCAGGCTGAAGAAAAAGAAGAAAACGTCAATGCCGGCCAGCCGGCGTTCCTGCAAAGCTGAGATGTAGCGAAACATCGCAAGAAAAATGCGCGGCCTGACCTTCGTGGTGAACAGGTCCTCACAAGGAGAAACCACATGTCAAACGACGCAAGATGCCCATTCGTCCACACTGCCGGTGAGGGTACGACCAATCGTGACTGGTGGCCGCAACAGCTTCAGCTAGACCTGCTCAGCCAGCATTCCAGCAAGTCGAATCCGCTGGACAAGGGATTCAACTACGCTAAAGCGTTCCAGAGTCTCGACCTCGCTGCGCTGAAGCAGGATCTTGCCGTGCTGATGACCCGTTCGCAGGACTGGTGGCCAGCCGATTTCGGCCACTACGGTCCGTTTTTTATCCGCATGGCGTGGCATGGTGCCGGCACGTATCGCGTCACTGACGGACGCGGCGGCGCCGGGCGCGGACAGCAGCGCTTCGCCCCTCTCAACAGCTGGCCTGACAACGCCAATCTTGACAAGGCGCGCCGGCTCCTCTGGCCCATCAAGCAGAAATACGGTCAGAAGATCTCCTGGGCTGACCTTCTGATCCTCAGCGGTACCGTTGCACTTGAAACGATGGGTCTCAAGACCTTCGGCTTTGGCGGTGGTCGCGAGGACACCTGGGAACCGGACGAGGACGTCTATTGGGGCAGTGAGAAAAAGTGGCTCGGCGGCGATGTCCGAAATGGCAAGGGGACAGCGCCCCGCTGCGAAAACGACCAAGGCGTAGTCGTCGCCGACGCCGGCCTCCATGACGAGGAAGGTAGCAACCAAGCCAGCCGCAAAGACAGCGAGCGCCACCTCGAGTACCCGCTCGGCGCGGTTCAGATGGGTCTTATCTATGTCAACCCGGAGGGGCCGGAAGGTAACCCCGATCCGGTTGCTGCCGCGCACGACATCCGCGAAGTCTTCGCGCGGATGGCGATGAACGACGAGGAGACCGTCGCGCTGATCGCCGGCGGCCATACCTTCGGCAAGACGCACGGCGCAGGTCCTGCCGACAACGTGGCCCCCGAACCCGAGGCGGCAGATCTGGACCGCCAGGGCCTCGGCTGGGAGAGCAGTTTCGGCAGCGGCAACGCCGCCGATACGATCACGAGCGGTCTGGAGGTCACGTGGACCAGCACGCCGACTCAATGGGGCATGGGCTACTTCGCGAACCTGTTCGGCTACGAATGGGAATTGACCAGAAGTCCCGCCGGCGCGCACCAGTGGGTCGCCAAAAGTGCCGGCGCAACGATTCCTCACGCCCACGATCCATCGAAAAAACTTTTCCCGACGATGCTCACCACCGACATCTCGCTGCTCGTCGACCCCGAGTACGAGAGGATCTCCCGCCACTTCATGCGAAACCCCGCTGCGTTCGAGGATGCCTTCGCACGAGCATGGTTCAAGCTGACGCACCGCGATATGGGACCGCGCGCGCGATACCTCGGTGCGGACGTGCCCGCTGAACACCTCCTCTGGCAGGACCCTATTCCTGCGGTCGACCACGCGCTTGTCGATGAAAAAGACCTTGCCTCGCTCAAACACACGATATCGGCTTCCGGGTTGTCCATTGCGCAACTGGTGTCGACGGCGTGGGCATCGGCATCCACGTTCCGCGGATCGGACAAGCGAGGCGGCGCCAACGGCGCGCGCATCCGGCTTGCACCGCAGAAGGACTGGGCGGCCAATCAGCCCGAGCAACTCGCAAAGGTGCTGGACGTCCTCGATGAAATCCGCAGCAGCTTCAACCGCGCGCAAACAGGCGGCAAAAGGATTTCCCTGGCCGACCTGATCGTGCTGGCCGGCAACGCTGGCATCGAGCAGGCGGCGGAGAAAGCGGGTCATAGCCTGACGGTGCCTTTCGCGCCCGGCCGCATGGACGCCTCGCAGGAACAGACCGATGTGCATTCAGTTGGCGCGCTCGAGCCATTTGCCGACGGTTTTCGCAACTTCATCAAGGGCGAAAGCAGCGTGCCGGCCGAACACATGCTGATCGATAAAGCACAATTGCTGACGCTGACGGCACCCGAGATGACCGTGCTGATCGGCGGATTGCGCGCGCTGAACGTGCATACGGGGGACGACGTGCATGGTGTGTTCACCATGCGGCCGGAAACGCTTACCAACGAATTCTTCCGCCACCTGCTCGATATGGACACCGAATGGACACCGCGCTCGCCGGCCCGGGACGTGTTCGAGGGCCGTGACAGAAAATCGGGTGAACTGAAATGGACGGGGACCCGCGTCGATCTGGTCTTCGGCTCAAATGCCCAACTGCGCGCTCTGTGCGAGGTATACGCAAGCGAGGATGCGCAAGACAAATTCATCCGCGACTTCGTCGCAGCCTGGGTGAAGGTGATGAATCTCGACCGCTTCGACCTGGCTTGAGATGTCCGCGAATGCCGGGACTGAATAAGCGATATCTATAGTTATCCGTATCTTCGAGCTATCGATTGACCAGGCACGTTCCGAGCGGTAACCGGCGCCCGCTCAAACTCACCGACCGTTGCTCGGCATGGCGGCGGGAAACCGCTTCAAGTTCACCGCTCTCCGCGAGCTTTTGCAGCGCGTAGGCGCGGGTGGTGTGGAGTAGCCGGTATCGCGTGATCGTGCCGCTCACATCGGCGGAAAGAAGTGACTTTTCGACCAGTTCGTGGACACCGCCGATGACGTCGGCGGCAGTGATCTCATCATCTTCCACAAGGTCATTTGCAGCGTCGAGTGTAAACGAGGCGGCGAACACAGAAAGACGCCGCAGGATCGTAGACTCGAGTGTCGGCAATCGCTCGTAGCTCCAGTCGAGTGCCGTGCCGAGCGTCCGATGACGCGCCAGTATCGTGCGTCGGCTTTGGTTCAAAAGTCGACACCGGTTATTGAGAATCAAGGACAGTCCGTTGAGACCGAATGCATCGAACCGGGTTGCGAGCAGTTCGATCGCCAACGGGATGCTGTCCAGACATCGGCAGATATCCGCAACAACAGGTACATCCTCATCGCTGAGCTCAAACCCCTGAGAACCCGCTGCGCAGCGATCTACGAACAACTGGACCGCCGGGAACTCGAGCGCCTCTGCAGCCGTCAGCCCCGCAGTGTCTGGCGGCCTCCGCAGCGGCAGGAGCCGGTATAGACGTTCGCCACTCGCCCGCAGTGGTTGCCGGCTGGTTGCCAGCAAGACGACATTCGGTGCTCCGCGCATCACCTGCTCTGCAAATAAAGCAGCCTCCTCAATGACGTGTTCACAAGTGTCCAGCACAATCAGCATCTGCCTGTCGCGCAAGTACGCCACCAAGGCGGATATCTGGTCCCCGCTGTGCAGCGTCAGTCCGAGCGCGGAGACAACGGCGGCGGAGAAATACCCCGGATCAGTCACAGGCGCGAGGTCGACGAAGCGGACTCCGTGCGCGTAGTTGAGGAGAAGTGCTTCCGCGACCCGGAGCGCTACGGTCGTCTTGCCGATCCCGCCGGGGCCCACCACGCTGACAAGGCGGTGCCGGGACAATTCCTCCCGGAGACTTTCAATCGCATCGGCGCGGCCGATCGTTTGCGTTATTGGCGACGGAAGATTGCAGACGGGCTGCCCTGCTCCGCTCTCAGGTGCCGACAACACCTTCTGCTCGCTGTACTCGACGGGCGCCACAAAGCTATATCCGCGTCCGTTCATCGTGGATAAATACCGATGGCCCTGCTGGCCGTCTCGCAGCGCGCGGCGCAGCGCAGCAATGTGGACCTTTACGTTGTTCTCGTCGACGACAACTTCCGGCCACGCCCGTGCCATGAGCGCGCTCTTGGTGACCAGTTCGCCCGCATTCTCGACGAGCGCCGTGAGAAGGATCAGGGCACGGCTGCCAATTCGAACAGGCGTTCCCTCTTCCAGTAGAAGCTGTTGTCCGGGAAGCAAACGGAACGGTCCGAAAGAAAAGGCGCCAAGCATGCATTGCGAACGAGTTGAGACGACTGTGCTCTGGCTCGCCGCAAGAAACCGTAAGGGACCGCTCGACATCGTATATTTCCCCAAGTGGGTCTTCATGGACAAACGCTGCCAGGCCGGCTCGCTTGAAGTATCGCGATCGCCCTCAGCTTCTGTTCATTGTCGTAACCCACCGGTCCCTCGTACAGGGCCGGGGCTTCGGTTTGCAGGAAAGCACACAAGTCTTGCAGGATTCGCCGCCTGGATGCTGGATGCCCGTTCCGGGGTGCAGCGGTGCGGAACCTTACGTTCGACGCAGGAGGATCAAAATGCGGTCGCCTTCGATTCGGACCGAATGCTGGACCAGTTGTGCGCCGGTTGGATTGACCCCGCGACCGCTATGGGCACAAAACTCCCACCGATGGATCGGACACACCACTATGCCATCCGCGAATTCGCCGTCGCTGAGCCGGCCGCCCCGATGCGGACAACGGTTGTCGTAGGCGTGAACGACGCCGTCAATATTAATCAACAGCACGGAACCGGCCGACGCCACGGACTCCACCGCGATCATGTCGCCGATCCACAGGTCTTCCTTATCCATGGCGTCGACCCAGGATGCGTCCTCCGACGTACTCGACGGCTCGTCCTGGCCTTGCGATGAGCGGCTACTCATATTGACCTCGATACCCGTCGCCATTAGCCCGTCTCTGTCGTCTCCATCACATTGAGTGTCGGCCTTCCGCGGAATTGATCTGCGTAGTGGCTCGGCGCTTCACCAAAATAACTGGTAAATGCCTTCACAAAATGCGATGGACTCGCGTACCCGGTGCGCGCAGCAGCTTCGCTAACACCCCAACCCTCGCGAATCATCAATACCCGCGCGCGTTCGAGTCTTAACTGCTTGAGGAAATGGTAGGGCGATACCCCGATCACTTCCTTGAACGAGTGAGCGAGCGTTGACGTGCTCGCACCGACCGCACGGGCGATGTCGTCGATGGTGATCGGCCGGCCGTATTCGGCCTGCATATAGCGAATAGCCGCAAACACCTTCCGTGACGTTTTCCCGTAAAGCGCGGCGGATACCAGTCGCGGTGCCTGATCGTGGCGCAGCAGCCGAAAAACAATCTCCCGCAGAAACAGCGGTCCGAGCAGGCGCCGCTCGCTATCGTCGTCCAGCGTCTTCAGAAAGCGCATGACCGCGTCGCGCAGGTCGCCGTCGAATTTCGACACGTATACCTCGTCTTCATTGTCATCAGCCGGCTGCTGTGCCTTGAGAGTCGGCAGGCTTTCAATCAGGACTTCGGCGACCGCCGCCGCCGGAATCTGCAAGATCATTGAAAGAAAGGGGCGCGCCGGAGATGCTTCGAGGATCTCGGCCTGCAACCGCGTCGCACGGTTCAGGACGAAGTAGCTCCCCGGCTCGAAGAAGTATTTGCGTCCGTCAATCGACATGCGTTTGCGTCCCTGCACGACCACGCAGAATGCCAACGATGCCGTCAGGTCCCAATGCGGCGCGACCGGGCTTTCGAAGCGATAGAGCGTGAGTCCGCTCCACCGGCACGGGTTGGCGCCCGGGGCAACCGCGTACCTGTCGAACAACGCGATCAGCGGATCGCTGAGCACGGGTGCCGCATGCGCCGGCGAGGACGCTTCCGTCATCTTTCTCGCCGCATTAACGGTTCTGGTCAGGTCCTCGGAAATGCCGGCCGCGTTAAGAGACCTGGCGATCGCATTACGAGCAGCTTCGAGCGTAGTGAGTTCCTCCTGGCCCGGTGACGATACGCTGGTGAGCAATGTCGCGAGTCCCCCCGCCGCATCCTCGGCCCGGGCGCGCCACTTTTTCACCCATCGCACAAAGCTGCCGGCATTGTCAGGACTCCGTTCAATCGCGAAACGCGCAAGGGAGCAACTCCAGCGAGTGGCCCGCGCAGAGTCCTTGACGAGGTTCATCAGGAGCAGCCAGGTCAAGTCGTCACCGTTCTTGCGTGCAACGTTCGCAAGCTGACTTAGAAGAATCTCATCGAGCGCCGGCCGCAGCACGAGATTCACCGCTGTCAGGCACTCAGCCCAGTCGTAGGCAATAAGTGCGGTCTCCAGTGCCTTCCTCGCAGGCTGCCATCCGAGATCTACCTCCCAGGTGCGCCGCGCTTCGCTGAGCGCATGCGCGTCAGGACGCGCGATCTGCAACTGGCGTGTGCGGTACGCGGTCAACGAGCCCCGGCGCAAAAGGTCGCCTGCCGAGAATGCTGCGCAATTCGTGATATACGATGAAGGCGCGATGGTGCCCAGATAAGCCTGCGTCATCTGCATGCCGTGAACCGGATAGCGGCTCGGTACAAGCACATGTGCGAGCGTCTCCAACCAATGGGCAGTCATGTCATGATCGTGTTCGGTGCTGTCGTATTGGTCGAGCACGCCCTTCACAACGCTTTCCTGCTCGTCTTGCAAGGTCACGTACTTCCGGTAGGTCATCTCGTCCGGATCGCGAAATTCGTTCCACTCTGAAACCTGCACCGGCGATTTGTCGCGGTACGTCAAATACCACATATTGGCTGGTGTAGTGGGATTCAACTCGAACGCGGCAGCGCGGCGCTTGCGAACCGTGTAGTTCACCTCATGTGTGACGATTTCGTATTCGCTGGGTACATGGCGAATCTCGCCGAACGCACTCCAGGTGCGCAACGGTCGCACTTTCGTACGCGGTCCGTTAGTGTCCATCCAGGCGGCCTCCTTTTATCCAGCGTCCATGTACGACGCCATAGCATCAGCTCTTGAACTGCCAGACGACCTCGTCCGAGGTAGTACTAATGCGTCCGGAAAACGACGCGAGGATCTGCTCGAGTTCTCGCATCTGGTACGGCCGCCCAATTTGACGCTCGATGGACTCGCGGCTCACGCGAAGATACCCTTCCGCCTGAACCCTTACGTAAGCGCCGCGATCGATCAGCTCGATTTCGCGGCCGGGGTTGTCCTCCACAATGGCGCGCACCACTGCATCCACCTCATCGACCATGCGCAGCACCGGTCCCACCAGGTTTGCAGTGGCTGTCACCGTGACTCCCTCAGTTCGCGTATCCGACGGTCAGGTATTGCAGCGCCTGAATACCCGCGCCGGCGACAGTCTCGCTCATTGGCAGCGGTGCGCCGTCGAGATAGACGACCATCGGCGCATCTCGCCACGCGACTCTGATACCGACTGAATGTTCGGCGACCTTCCCGGCGACTTCCGCGATTGTGTCGCTGTCCAGAATGAAAACAAGCTGGGTGACGATGTCGCCAAGGAATAACGCGTTGATCGGCAACGGTGTCTGACGCAGACTCCCGGTCGGATTCATATCATGCCCGCCTTGCTGCTTTGTCGTTGCGGTCGTTTCGATAAGAGCGGGCCCACTCGCAATTCTTCGCATCCCTACCCATTACTTCCGGTGTGAGCCCCATATACGCCAACACCCCTTCTAGCGTCTGCGGCTGAATTTCGCCATCCAGAAGCCGTTCTATGATGGTCTTCTGATGGATGGTGTCCTTGTCTTCCCACCAGATCTGCCGGCATGGTCTCGAGCAGAAATGATAGGTGTATCCATTGTGTTCGAGCGGATAGCTGCGTACGGGATACCTGTCGTTATTCGGCGCCCCCGCGGTACCGATCGGCAGATGACAGCAGTTGCACAACCACGGCAGCGTCTTTGGCAGCGTCTTTTCTTCCCGGCCGCTGTTGATGTTCTCGATGATCATGTCCCAACCCGGGCCAAACTCCTTTTCCCAGCGCGGGTATTTTTCGCGCAGCCAATCGCGCTCGTCCTCGCTCACCCCTCCGTTTGGTTTCCACCAAACTGTCTGACGCCAGGACCAGATGCCCATCTGAAGCGAGTGGTGCCAGATGTCGAGCCCATCGATGAATTCTTGCCAAAACCAGGGTTGTTTCAAGCCGTATTCCTGCAGCGTGCGCTGATACTGATTGACCACCCATTCTTCCATAAACTCTTTGTACGACAACTTGCGATGCTTGAGGGGCGTGTAATAGTCCATGCAAATTCCGCTGATCACCGCGAACAATCGCGCGCTGATCCAGAACGTCTTGTCGATCAGCCATTGAGCTCGCTTCGGATCATGCCGCATCAGGATTTCCATCGTCGGATGCCCCTGCTGAGCGTGGCGGGCCTCGTCTGTCTGTACCGACGAAATCATGTTTGCGAAGTTGATGTCGGTGGAGCTGAGCGCGTCCGCCGCCAGCCCGATGAATTGAACATTCGTGAATGCGGTCTCGAACGTAAACGGCAGTTGAATCGCAATATCAACCGCGCTTGGATTCACCATCATGCCGTCGAACGCGGCGCGTCCGGCCACGGCGACCCATTCGTCGGTGTGATAGGCCTTGAGCGCCCAATCGAATTGTTGGTCCCGGTCGATGAACTCATGAGCAAATAGCAAATCCAGTTGAGTGTGGCGAATTTCGTCGAGCGAACCAAACAGCGCCATCTGTCGCCATGCAGGGGACAGACCAAAGCGCGCCATTCGCAATTCAGCGAGTACGGCAAGATATTCAATCAGTGACACCACGCCGTAATGAATCTTCGAGACTGACTTCCACCCTTCGTCGAGATCATCGAAAATCGACGAACGCCGTATAGCCGACTTGACGGCGTAGGCCGAAGCTTCTTTTTCACGCTGCGTCGCAACGTACTCCGGATAGGTGACCTTGTACGGTTCGTCCCACTGCTTCCATGCGTCGATCGGCACTTTTCCAGTGCCCGCCAGCCATTCAGGAAAGACCGCGTCCTGGTCGACATAGGATAGTGTCCATTCGACGTCGCGATAAAGGTCGTACCAGTCTTCACGCTTTAGTGAAGCCATCTACCCCTCCTATGCATTTCCCCGCGCCGTCTTCCTTGCCGGCGCGCATCAGTCGCATTCAAGCCGCCCGAGTTGCCGATACCATTCCGCAGAGTCCCAATAGGCCACGATGTCGTCAATCAGGCCTTCGCGGTTGACGTGAAAAATAAACAGATGAACGAGGTCGTAGTGCTTTCCGCTATTCGCAATGGTCCCGAACGCCTTGACCTGTGTGCCGGAAATCATGACTTCGACAGCAACGTTTCCATCGTCGTCGCTGCCGATCCAGTTCACGTCGTTGGTCAGATCGGGAAAGGCGTCGATCAGCGACGACCACCACGTTTTTCCGACACCGCGCACCTTGCCGTCACCGCGTACCACGCGCTGCTTGCGCATCACTTCCGCCGGCACATAGCGGAAATTTGCATTGTCCGCGCACGCTTCGACCATTGCTTCCACGTCCTGGCAGCGATAAGCGTCGAAGAAATGGAGCACCGCGCGGCTCGCGCGTTCGCCCGTTGCAATCGCACGACCTTGCAGGATTTCAGGCATCACACCCTCCTGTCGACAACGCGCAATGATCCTGGATTACATCGTGATCGTCACGCGGTCCAGACGGCGCACGGCAAGTCGCCGGTACAGCTGGTTCTGGCACCAGAAAAGCTTCACTTCCTCTACGCGGTCATCACGGATGCGCAGCAGCCATGCTTCGTCGAGATCGACGTGCTTCTCCTGATTGATCGCACCAAGAAATCCGCTTGCCTGTGTGCCGTCGAAGGTGGTCTCCACGACCACGACATCTTCGCGCGTGGCGAAGATCCGCCGTGTGGACAGACTCAGGTCCGGAAACGCAGCAATCCAGTTCTCGAAGAACTTGCGGCCTTCGGCGTGGATCGCACCGTCGAGCTCGAGCGGAACAATGTGGATGCGGCAATGCGGCGAGCAAACTGTGAGCGCGCCGTCTACGTCATGCCGAGCAAGGCAAGTAATAAAGGCCTCAGCGACTTCGAGGGCGGAGTTCATGCCGCGCTCCCTTGCAGGACACCGAGTTTGCGCAACACGGCTTGAGCACACGCCTCATCGGACATCTGATTCTGTGCCGTCAGGAGATGACGGTCAACGACCACATGGGACACCCAGGCCGGTGCCTCGTCATAGACGACGCCGCGATTCTTCAACTCGCTCTCGAGAAACCACGCGGGCCGCTGCTGTCCGGCAATCGCCTGCTCTTCCTCCTCATTGCTGAATGCTGCCACCCGGTATCCGTCGAATACCCATCCACCGTCAGGACCGTTCCCCACGGACAGCAGAGCAGACGGCCCGTGGCATAGCAGGGCAATCAGGCGGCGCCGCGAGTGCGCGAGCCGCAGCACGCGCTCGACGTCGCGGTTGTCAGCCAGATCGACCAGCGTGGCGTGTCCACCGGGTATGAACACGGCATCGAAAGAGAGGATCGCGTCGTCCGACAGGCTGGCCAACTCGTAAGGCGCATTTAGCGCGCGGTCATTTGCCAGTGCGTGCTCGCAGGTTTGCGCGAGGACTTCACCATCGCGCTTTACCGCGTCTGCCAATATTTGCGCCCTCGCGGGCGGCACGCGAGCGCTCACCTTCGGCCGCGCGGCGAGTGCCTCCAGGAATCCGATATCGTGTTTCCAGCTCTCCTTCGCCGCCGCCTCCACGTTGGCACGCGCCGCCCCGTGCTCCACGTTGGCGTACGTCAGCGCCTCATACACACGACGCGATGCGATCAGGTCAAGTTCCGTAAAGTGATGCAGCGTGAAGCGAATTCCTTCTGGATCGTCTGCAAAGGTCCTTACAATCCCTGCAAGAAAGTCCCTGTCCGTGTCAGGGTAGTGAAAGTGCGGCTCCAGGCTGAACGGGTCTGCAATTCCGGGCCGCCCGTCCGGTGTGTAGATCCGCACGTCCACACCCGCAGCGCGAAATAGCCGCAGCGGGGTGTAGACCTCGTCGGCCCAGTACCCGGTGGGGAGCGAACCGCCGCCTTTCAGTGGAAGCTCTCGTGCGCTGGAAACGATCATCATGATGCGCCGCATGTTTCGCCTCCTCTGCGGTTATTTATAGTCAACGAGGAAATATCCTGCAATGCATTCTGCAAAAAAGCCCATTCCTGCATTGCGTCGCGCCAGGCCCCGCCAGACGGAGATGCTCGAAACGTATGAAGAACACAAACTTGCGAGGGAGGATTCCTTTCGCCTGCCGCAATGACTCCGGGCTGCAGGATTATTGAGCCGGACGCCGACGATATGCTGTCCCCGTAGACTCGGCAGCCGTTGAATGCATTCTGAAAGTTGGGATACCCACCCATCTATCTGGGAGTGCACTGCATTGTTCGCACTACGTGGCTCTTTTACTTTTGGACCGATGTAGTTTGATGCACTTCAACCGCAGTGGCCTGGCGATTGTAGGGACGGTTCGCCGAATCCGTATTCAAACCACCGTAGATCGGACCAAGCGAACCGGCGCGGACTTGTAGGACGGCGTTCCGCATTCCTTATCAATATAATCGAGCGGCACAAGAACGTTTGCTTCCGGGTAATAAGCTCCCACTGAACCTGGCGCGATATCGTAGGCAATCGCTGTGATCCTCTCAAGGCGAAGATGCTTGCCTGGTACGGCTGACTCAATATCGACCAGATCCCCATGCTCGAGACCACATGCGGCAAGATCGGCCTCATTCATGAACAGCACGTCACGCCGGCCGAACACACCTCTGTAGCGATCGTCCAGTGCATAGATGGTGGTGTTGTACTGGTCGTGGCTGCGCAGCGTCACGAGGCGCAGTATGTAATCGCCCTCCACGTGCGCATCTTCCGCGTCTTCCTTTATGCCGTGGTACACGGAGAACATCGCTTTGCCGGTCGGCGTCGGGAAGACTCGCTCGGTTGGCGGCAACGGCATACGGAAGCCGCCCGGCACGCGGATGCGCGCGTTGTAGTTATCGAAGCCCGGTATTGTCTTTTCGATGAGGTCGCGGATCTTGTCGTAATTTGCGATCAGGTCCATCCAGTTGACCTTGCTGTCCGGGAGCGTCGCTCGGGCGATGCCGGCCACGATTGCAGGTTCAGAGCGCAGGAACTCGGAGGCGGGCGTGAGTTTGCCTGCCGACGCATGGACCATCGACATCGAATCCTCGACGGTGATCGACTGGTGCATGCCGTTCTGCAGGTCGAGTTCAGTGCGGCCGATCACCGGCAGGATGTACGTTTCCTTCGCGACCAGCAGGTGCGAGCGATTGAGCTTGGTGCCGAGATGCACACTCAGATCGAGCGCCTTCATCGCCGGGAAACACTGGTTCGAATCCGGCAGCGCGACCGCGAAGTTTCCTCCAAGGCACAGCAGCGCTTTCGACTTGCCCGCAATCATTGCCTGCATGGCTCCGACTGCGTCATGGCCGTGCTCCACGGGCGGCTTGAAGCCGAAAACTGCTTCTATCTTCGAGAGAAATTCCGCCGACGGTTTCTCGGTGATGCCGACCGTGCGGTTGCCTTGCACGTTGGAGTGGCCGCGAAGCGGGCAGATACCACCGCCTTCGCGGCCCATGTTGCCGCGCATCAGCAGAAGGTCGCAGATCAGGCGTACATTCGCGGTGCCCTTGTTATGCTGCGTGACACCCATTCCGTAAGTGATGATCGTCGACTTCGCTTTCGCGTAAGCGTCGGCGACGTCCGCGAGTGCCTGCTGGGTCAGGCCGCTTTCTGTTTCGATGTCTTGCCAGCGAGTCGCCTCGATATCCGCGACGAGCGCTTCGAACCCTTGCGTATAGGTGTCGATGAATTCGCGGTCGAGTACGTCGCCGCGCATGGCGTCGAGAGCGAGTAGCGACTTGATGATGCCCTTCAGTGCGGCCGCGTCGCCGCCAGCTCTCACCTGATGGTACGTCGACGCGATTCGGGTTGAGCCGAACGTCGCCATCTGCAGCATCGCCTGCGGATCCTGGAAGCGTTCCAGGGCTCGTTCGCGAAGCGGATTGAATACGATGATCGGAACGCCGCGACGCGATGCTTCCCACAGCGTGCCCATCATCCGCGGGTGGTTGGTGCCCGGGTTATGGCCGATCGAGATGATCAGTTCGGTCTTCTCGAAGTCGTCGAGCGACACGGTTCCCTTGCCGATGCCGATCGATTGCGGCAAGCCGACGCTGGTCGGCTCGTGGCACATGTTCGAGCAATCCGGGAAATTATTCGAGCCATATTCGCGTGCAAAAAGCTGATAGAGGTAGGCGGCCTCATTCGAGGCGCGGCCGGACGTATAGAACTCCACCTGGCCGGGCGATAGCGCGCGCAGGATTTCACCGATCCGACCGAACGCCTGCTCCCATTCGACGGGGCGGAACGTGTCGGTTGTACGGTCATAGACGAGCGGATGCGTGAGCCGGCCCATGCCCTCCAGTTCGAAATCCGATCGTTGCAGCAGCGACGACACCGTGTTGGCCGCAAAGAAATCCGGGCGTACCCGCTTGGTCGTTGCTTCCCATGTGACCGCTTTGGCACCGTTTTCGCAAAACTGGAACGTGGACTTGTGATCTTTATCGGGCCATGCGCAGCCCGGACAATCAAAGCCGTCGGGCTGATTGGTCCGAAGCAACGTAAGGGGAGCATTGATGCTCTCCATTTGCATTCGGATGGCTTGCGATGTCGCTTTGAGCGCCCCCCAGCCACCGGCGGGACTGTCATATACCCGGACACCGGGCACTTCGCGTCGATCAGGCATGAGAGACTCCACTCAAATGTCCCAGGAACACTGGAGACTTGATTACGTGGTTCACTTGATAAGCTGAGAATCGCGTTCATGACGCGATGTGAGCCCGTGTGTTGCAAGCCGGCCTCGATGCGCTTATCACGCACTCGAAAGCAATTCACCCTCGTCAGGAAGACAGGGTCAAGCTCAAGATGATCGGGCATCATCCGGGCCGTGCAGACCGCCGCCAAGACAGTTCGAATGCCAAGCATGTCTTCGATGCGTTGGATCCACGCACGCAGACGCTACCAGACGCTATGACTGCATCCGCCCCTCCCGTATCAAGGCCGCGGACATCCTCGATCAGCTTAAGGGGATCGCGCAGTCCAACCGCGATCGGTACGAACGATGATACTGGAGCGCAGCGAGATGCATCGGAGCGCGGCGTTTTAGGAAATTAATCGGTGAAACTGGATATTGAGTCTTCGCCGCCCTGGTGCACGTCCATACCTTCGGCCGGAGTGCGTGCCATTCAGGTGCAACCATGCATAAACCCTTGGATAAGCGTCACGACTACCTGCTTTCGGCTATACCTTGGTTTAGTACGCAGGGGGTTATGCTGCGTTGCTCCATACCGCAGTAGACTATCAGCGCTACCTTTCCGACGATATCTTGTGGGCAATTCTCGCGTTTTTCCGGCATGTGCGGAACATGCGCGCGAGGTTCCATGCCCTCGCTAACGCAGGGGCCAAGAGCGAAAACCGAGGAAAGGTCCATGCACGACTCACCTGTCATTGATCGCATCGCCGGGTCCGCAGATGTCGCTTCGTGTTTGTCCGCGGCACTCACGCAAGACTCGCCCGCAGGGTTTGGCCATGAGCCCGGAAACCCCTCACCGGACGCAACACTGCAACCCGACGGTGCCCGCGCCGCCACGCCCAAATCGTTCGACATGTCGCGATGGACTTGCGACGTCCCGAGGGCGTGGAACACCCACGTCCAGCAACCCGAAATACTGGTCGCCTTATGCTTGCGTCAAGCCGCCCTGACACTATCGGCGGATGGCGCGCCGTTCCTTGATGGCGTAATCGATCGCGGCGCGATTTTAGTTGTCCCGCCCGGGATCGAATTGAGCGGGACATTTCACACGCCCGCCGATTTTCTGCATGTCCATGTCCCTTCCCGCTGGTTGACGGAATGGCTCAACGATGACGACGTGTCGACCCCAAGCTCGCTTCTGGCGGGCGGCCCGTTGCACGTTCGCGACTCGGTAGTGATCAAACTCACCGGTACGCTTCTGCGTGCTCTTCTTGGTCGGGCATCGTCGAGTTCGATGTATGCGGATGGCATCGTGCTGTCCATGCTTGCCCGATTGCTCGAGATCATCGTGGCTCGTGTGTCGGCAAAGCCCGTTCGCGTTCCGTCGGTATCGCCGCTCGAAGCATGGCGGGCGAAGATCGCGATCGAGTTTATCGACCAGAGAATCGACCGAAGCCTGAGCCTCGCGGAATTGGGGGCAGCCGTCGGCCTGTCGCCCATGCATTTCGCGGCACGTTTCCGCGCGGCCACAGGCATCTCGCCCCATGCGTTCATCTTGCGGAGGCGGATCGAGCACGCTCAGACGCTGCTTGCCACGACGAGGTCGACCGTAGCTGAAATCGCCTTCAGTGTCGGATTCCGTACGCAAGCTCACTTCACGACGGTGTTTCGTCACCACGTCGACGATACGCCGCACCGCTGGCGCGCCAAGCATGGGACGCTTCAAATGACGACGGCTCGCGCTCTCAGACGATAGGGCTTTCGTCGCGCAGGGTGGACCGGCCCGCGCTAATCGAGCGAAAGCACTTTCGGTTCGATTAGCGCGGAGCCATGGATACGTCCACCATCACAACCTAGCTTTCCAGACGGGCACACGGCTTGGGGAATTTGTGACAAGCCGGCGCTCCACCGTCGTGGGATGCGTCGGATGGCCCGATTCGCATGCCGCACACCGACCGGCTACTGTGCCAGTACTTCAGAGTTCCCAACCCTCTAATGGATGCAAGCGATGCTCACGCAAAAATCGAAAGACATTGTGAAGGCTACCGTGCCGGTTCTGGCCGACCACGGCTACGAAATCGTCAAGTGCTTCTACAGTCGCCTATTGGAGAATTGTCCTGACCTGAAGAACATTTTCAACATGGCGCATCAGGAGCAAGGCCAGCAGCAGCAGTCGCTGGCGCGTGCGGTTTACGCGTATGCCGAACACATCGATGACCCGAGCAGCCTTATTCCCGTGCTGAAAAATATCGCTAACAAGCACGCGAGCCTTGGCATACGGCCAGAGCACTATCCCATCGTCGGCCATTACCTTCTGGCTGCTATCAAGGAAATATTGGGCAACGCCGCAACGGACGAAATCATTTCCGCATGGGCACAAGCCTATGGGAATCTCGCCGACCTGTTAATGGGCATGGAAAGCGAGTTGTACGAGAAATCCGCTGCAAAGCTCGGTGGGTGGACAGGATGGCGGACCTTCGTCGTGCGCGAGAAACGGCCCGAAAGCAGCGTCATTACCTCCTTCATCCTGGAACCTTCGGACGGCGGTCCCGTGGAGAACTTCGAACCAGGGCAGTACATCAGCATTGCGATCAAGGTGCCCGCGTTGGGGTTACAGCAAATTCGACAATACAGCCTGTCTGACATGCCAAACGGCCGTAGCTACCGCATCTCGGTAAAGCGGGAAGCTGGCGGCGGCACCCAGCCACCGGGCTACGTATCATGCGTGCTGCACGATCACGTCAACGTCGGTGACGAGGTCAAGTTGGCCGCGCCATATGGTACGTTTCACATCGACGTGAACGCCAAGACGCCGATCGTCCTTATCAGCGGAGGCGTAGGATTGACGCCGATGATCAGCATGCTCAAACGCGCAATTCAAGATCCTCAACGTCGGGTTGTATTCATCCATGGCGCACGCAACAGCGGCGTTCAAGCAATGCGTAACCGCCTGCGCGAGACCGCGAAGATGCATAGCAATTTCGGCCTGGTTGTGTTCTACGATGCCCCGCTCGCGCAGGATGTCAAAGGCGTCGACTATGACGCCCTCGGGCAAGTGGATGTCAACTCGATCAAAGACCGTATCCTGCTACCCGATGCCGATTACTACATCTGTGGTCCGATCCCGTTTATGCGTTTGCAACATGATGCGCTGAAAGCTTTGGGGATTCATGAGGCCCGCATCCATTATGAAGTTTTTGGCCCGGACCTGTTTGCCGAGTGAAAACGCTTAGTTTTCCTCTTGGATAAAACAGTTGAGTTCTATTCGTGACAACTTGCGCCACGGCTTGATTTCGGCAACGTCAAACTATTTGCTTAGCGACGAGGTCGAGCAAGACAAGCAACTCCGGAATGTTCTTAAAGCGGGCTAGCACTCGCCGACAAGGCTCGGAAGGAACCCGCCGCGTGGCTAAACATTGCGGACGCATATGCTGCTGCAAACGTGGCAAGCCGATGTACCGGTTCCGTTTCATTTCGTCCCGTCGCGGCCGTTCGGTGTCTTCCACGCGTAAAGCGAGATCGGCTTGTTCGTCATACATTCAAGTCAGTTCGAGATCGACATATTTTTTGAAGCCCGCGCGCGCGACGAGCCGCTGATACCAGCGTTCGAGATCCGGCATCGAGTGACGATTGATGCCCGGCAAGCCGAACCACCGCTTCGCGAACGCGCCGAGCACGATATCCGCAATGCTGAACCACTCTCCCTCGATAAAGTCGCGACCTTGTAGTTGCATGTCGAGCGTCTTCCACAGCTGCGCGACCTTCTCGACATCCGATGTCATCTTCGTCATGTCCCGCTCGGCCTCTGGCGTGCGCACAATCCCCCAGAACACGGGCCGTTCCGCAGGTTGCAACGTCGAGAGCGACCAGTCGAGCCATCGGTCGACGCTTGCGCGGGCCGCTGGATCAGGGGGATAAAGCGGGCTGGATCCACCGTATTGCATCACTAGATAACGCAATATCGAGTTCGATTCCCACAGCACAAAGTCCCCGTCAACGATCGTCGGAATTTTGCCCGTCGGATTGATCGCGAGATAGTCGGGTTCGTTGTTGCGGCCGAAACTTAGCCCGGCGTCGATACGGTGATACGGCAGATCGAGTTCCTCGCAAACCCACAAAACTTTCTGAACGTTCACCGAATTGGCGCGTCCCCAGATGGTGATCATACGAAGTACCTTTATATAAGTTGTCGACGGGGGCGCACCGCCCATAAGCCGCCAGATTCCCAGCGGATTGCCATTCTAAAGCGCTTCCGGCAGGAGTTCGTCGGGGAAACCTTGATAACAGACTGGCCGCAATAAACGTTCGGTCCTGCTCATCCCACCGAGATAAAGCGGCTGTCGGACTTCGCGGGGAACGGGCGACCGTGAATCGATGTATACGATAACTCTTGCGGATGCGAGAACGCGTTAACGACGAAATATCCCGTAAGTCGTTCCTTACGCCGGTATAGCGGCCAACAACTCCGTGGTCGAGACGCAACCGGCACCCGGCTGCGCATTTTGTCTGCGCAGTCTCTCGCGCGTCGATGACTCGTCAATGGGTTATATGTATGAAAATCATATTTCAAAGTTATGCGTAAATTCCCTAGCTTCTACAGGGTTTTACTGTTGGATAAGAGGACGACTAAGGACGCCCGCTCACACGCCATACGTAAATAGCACCTGATATACTATGAAAAACGTAGTGACTTTGGAGCCAAAAAAATGAAGCGCCGAGAAAAGTCGGTGACCACGGTGTGCCCGGTGGGACGATCGACCGAAGTTGTCGGGGACAAGTGGACCATTCTGGTCCTGCGCGAGATGTACATGGGTGCGACCAGGTTTGAAGAAATCCAGATTCAGACGGAGGCGACACCCCAGATGCTCGCTACACGACTGAAGTCACTCGAGTCGGACGGTATGGTCGAGCGCCATCCTTATCAACAAAGGCCTTTGCGCTACGAGTACCGTCTCACGGAGAAAGGCAAGGCGTTCTATCCGGTAATCCAGACGCTGCGCACTTGGGGTGAAACCTGGTGCAAGAACAAAGGCGAGGAAGTCGCAGTAAGGTTTACGCACCGTAAATGCGGCCACGAAGTGGGACTCGACTATGTCTGCCCGGTGTGCGGCGACTATGTAGAGCGAGGTGATCTCGATGCAACCTTGAGTGCAAGCTTTGCAAACGAGCGCGAAAGACGGCGCGAGGCATATAAGGCCGCGAAGGCCCGCGTTGAATGACGCATCTAGTGTTCCGTTCTCGTACGTCGTTTTTCCCGTTCCTGATGGTTTTCACGGCCGCCTCGTTTGTAAAACTGTTGAAATACCAAGTTCCGTCTCGCGCACATCAACATGCTAGCTATCTTGTTCCAGGAGCGATCATGGACGCGGCTATGTTGTTACGCGTGACTACGTAACTACGCGGTTGGTCCGTGAGCACCGCGCCTGAGCTCCTGGGCATCTGCTGAGCAAGAGCGCGTCACAGACGCCGCACTATCGAAAGCAACGACGACTACGCCTTGGCGCGCTTTCGAGCTGTGCGCGTCACCACTGGCTTCTGCAAAACCGCGCATTGCTGAATCACGCTCTGGAGATGATCGGGACCCGCGGTGATGGCGCCAAGTAGCATCATCACGACGAAGTCGATCAACTTTGGTATTGCTACTTTCGTGTCCGCGCGCGGCGCGCGGTTCGCCAGGATCAGCGTGGCGAGACCGTGCTCCATACTCCACGCGGTATGGGTCACGAGCTTGAGATCGGACTGGGCCCAGCCACTCTCGATAGCCAGCGCTTCGATCGTCTCGGAAAACAATCCAAAAGACCTGTTACTTTCCTCCGCAAGCTCTGGATACGCTTGATGCGCCACGATGCGAGGCCCGACCATCAGACTGAACAGCCCATTGTGGTGCTGCGCGAACTCAACATACGCCCGCATCATCCGGTACGCTTTGGCAAGCGCCGTATCCTCGCTGTCACGGATCGCAACGCGCAGCGCAGCGAGGTCACGATAGCCGCTGGCCGCGATCGTGGCCAGCAGCTCGTCGATACCCGCAAAATGTCGCGAAGGCGCGGCTTCTGATACGCCCACCATGCGCGCGAGGTAACGCAGGCTCAAGTCTTGGGCCGATACCTCCATGAGCGCGCTGCGCCCCGCTTCGATAAGTGCGTTGCGCAGATTGCCATGGTGATAATCCGCATTCTTCGCGATAGATGACTTGGGACTCACGTGACCTTCGTTCGAGGAGAAAAACAAGGAAATGATTATAAATTCTGCGCAGAGAGGCACGCAATATTGCGGACCGCGCCTGAACAAGCGAGTGTCGCTACACGCATTCTAGCGGCTCGGTTGCGCGGCTGGGCGCCGGGATACATCGCACGCGTGGCCACTCGGAGACGCGCCGTGCCCAAAGCGGCTTTTCGGTGCACACGCGGGCACTTGCCACCAGCACCTGCCGCGCCCACGTCGGCATCGACTCATCACGATGCGCTTTGAACCGATATACCGCCAACGCGCGATCGCCTCCTGACAATGCGCTGCACGCCGAACAGAAGCACAACAACGCCAAGTGCCTGGACACAGGCCACCATGATGAATCCACTCGCATAAGTTCCCGTTGCGTCGCGAACATACCCGATCAGAAAGGGCGTAACGAATCCAGCGACATTGGCGACCGAACTGATTAACGGCACGCCAATCACCAGCGACTTACCGCTGAGCAGGCCGACAGACATCTGCCAGAAGAGCGTTATACCAGCCCCCGTTCCGGCAAAGCCAAGCACAAGCAAAAAGAAAGTCGCAGTGGTACTGCTGTGCCAGACAAAGACGAGCGCGGAGAGGCTTGCCGCCGTGAAGACCGACGCCAGCGCACAGAACAGCCGGCGGCGATGCGGGGCGCCCCCGATGCTGCAGATGAGCACATTGCCCAGTGCCCCCAGCACGCAGGCACCGGCAACTGCACGGCCAATCTCTTTGTACCCGCCGAATCCCGCCTCACGAAGTATCGTCGGGGAGAAGAAAAACAGTGCCGCTGTAGCTGCAAGGAGGCAGAAGTAGGCAGCGCTCAGGATCCAGACAGCGGGGTTGAGTAACAGGGGACGCTCGTCCACGCCGATGTCGTCCATGGTTTCGGCATTCTTCCTGAGATCGTCCACGATAAGCTCACGCTGTCGCGCCGAAAGCCACTTCGCGCTGCCGGGCAGATCCGGAAGTATCAGGAACGCGACGCACGCCAACACGATCGTGGGGATAGCCTGAGTGAAGAACATCCATCGCCAGCCCTGAAAGCTGGCCAGCCCGTTCAAGTGCTCCAGCACGAAGCCCCCGGTCAAGCCAATCGCCACTGGCGAGAAGAGCGACCCCGAGTGGAAGATGCTGAAATTACGGGTACGCCTTTTCCCCGGGAACCACGCATTGAAGTACAGCACGACGCCTGGGTAGAAACCGGCCTCGAACACACCGAGCAGGAACCTCAGCGCGTAGAACGCCGGTGCACTATTGACGAACGTCATCGCAACACTCGTCATGCCCCAGCCGCCGGCGATACCGGCAAGCACGGCGCGTGCACCGAACTTCTTTTGCAAGCTGATAGTAGGCACACCGAACAGTACATAGCCGACGAAAAAGAGCCCGGCGCCCAATCCATATATCGTTTCGCTGAATCGCAGATCCACGACCATCTGCAACTTCGCAAAAGCAACGTTCGAACGACCGACCCACGCCAGCATCCATAAGCCAAACAGTATCGGCAACATTCTCCATTGCGCCGACGCGTAGGCCTTCCGCAGGAGGGCGCTGTCATCTGACGATAACCCGTCTTCACAGGCTTGCTTCACCACTTCCATTCGTTCCTCCGACGTGTTGTGTTGATACCGGTATGACAAGGCGGACTGCAGCTATCAAAGGTCGCCGGTCACTTCCGCTAGGCACTTTCTTGCGCAAGAACAGCGGCGTCGATCTCCTTCGCGGACGGATGCGGTCCTCCAACCAGAATGCCCGTGTCAATCGCCTTGCGGACCTCACCTTCCGACAAGCCCGCGCCGCGGAACACCTGCTCGTTGTGTTCGCCGCGAAACGCTGGCGCGCTGCGCGTTCCAAGCTCGTCATCGGAAAAACGCCACGGATAGCCATGGATGAGATACGAGCCGCCGCGGCGGTCCGGGATCTCGTGCACTGCACCCCACTGCTTCGCCCAATCGGTCTCGGCCAATTCCTTCAGCGTACGGATCTGGCCTATCGCAATCTTGGCCTCGTCGAGCTGCGCATCGAGCGTCTTGAGATCGCGGAACGACAGCATCCACGTCTGGATGACGGCATGCAGTGCCCTGTAGTTCTGCTGGCGGCGCTCAGCGGTGCTGAAGCGCGGATCGTGCGCCAGGTCCATCCGGCGCATGGCACGCAAGTAGTTCGGAAATGTGTTGCTGCCGATAATGCTTTGCGCCGCCACGAACTCTTCGCCGCCGGGGCCGACGAAATGCGGGCCGTCGGCGGCGCCGAGGATGCCCGGCTCGGCGCCCGTATCGACGCCTGCGAGATCGAGGTGAGCACGTTCGTTGATCGACAGCATCACGGCCGCCATCGCGACATCGATGTATTGGCCGCGTCCGGTTACTTCACGTTTGCGCACTGCCGCGAGCACGGCGATTGTCGCTTGCAGGCCCGCATAGACGTCCGCGTGCGACAGCGGATCGGTCCACCTGCGGCCGTCACCGGCGCTATCGAAATGGCGCAATGTGTTGTGCGTGAATCCCGTTTCGGCCTGCACGGTCGGCGCGTAGGCCATGCGCGAGGCCCAGGGGCCGCGCTGGCCGTAGCCGGTGATCGATACGTAGACCAGCTTTGGATTGCGCCTCGCTAGCGTCTCATAGTCGAGTCCGAACCCCTTGAGCGTGCCGGCCCGAAAATTCTCGACGATGATATCCGCCTCGTCGCACAGGCGTAGCACAAGCTCGCGCGCGTGCGGCGCGTTCAGATCGATGCTGACGTTGCGCTTGCCGCTATTCTGCTGCGCGTAGTAGCCGGACATGCCGTCACGATTCGGGAACGCAGCTCGCGACACATCGGGCCGCGGCGGCTCGATCTTGATCACGTCGGCGCCGAGATCGGCCAGCGTCCGAGCGCACAACGGACCCGCGAGCACCCGCGAAAAATCGACGACCTTGAGTCCTTCGAGTGGTCCGGCCATGTCAATTCCCCTCGAAAGTGGCGGTACCCGGGCCGGCGGTATCGAAGGCCTCCAGTCCACGCTTGAGATCCTGCGACGCCCAGATCGGCTTTTGCAGTTCGAACATCGCTTCGTCGGCGGCAGCGACGCCCTCGTTGACCGCGACGCGCACGAGCTGCTTGGTCGCGGCATGCGCGATGGTCGGCCCGGCTGCCAGTTCCTGCGCAACCGACAGCGCGACTTCATCGAGTTTGTCGTCCGGCACCACGAGATTGATCAGGCCCCAGCGTTCGAGCGTCGCTGCGTCGTAACGGCGGCCGAGCATCGCGAGCTCTTTTGCACGCGCCGGGCCTGCCCGCATCGCCTGACGCTGGATGCCACCTAGCAACGGATGCAAGCCGAGCGCAACCTCGACTGATCCGATCTTGGCCGATTCGGCGACCACGCTGAAGTCGCAGGCGAGCGCCACCTCGAAGCCACCGCCGAGGCATGTACCGTTCACCGCGACGACGATGGGGATCGGCAGTGTCTCGAAGCCGCGAAGCACTTCAAGCGGATCCATCAGCGCCCTGCCTTGCGTGGCGATGCGATCTGGAAAAAGCGACACTTCAGCACCAGCCGAGAAGTGCCGCAGACCGCTGCGCAGCAGAATCGCACGCGAGCCGCGTTTCACCGCCTCGTCGAATTCATCGAGTAGCGCGCGATACAGCGTTGGACCCATCAGGTTATGCGGGCGACGATTCATCGTAAGAACCGTCACGTGACCCTTGAGTTCTTTCAGAACAATTGCTTCGTCCATTCTTGCTCCATTTCATCAAGTTCAAGTGTTGCGCGATTCAAATGTTAACAAACATAACATTTGAAGGGAGTTTCATCGTGAGGTGAGCGGCGTGAGCGTCTCAGTCGTCCACGCCTGCGACGACGCGCGCGTCCCTTTCGGCACCCTCTCCCAGTACGGCCAGCGCTTGCTGATAGAC
This sequence comes from uncultured beta proteobacterium, assembly GCA_963708695.1. Taxonomy (GTDB): domain Bacteria; phylum Pseudomonadota; class Gammaproteobacteria; order Burkholderiales; family Burkholderiaceae; genus Caballeronia. The sequence continues at coordinate 211,200 of CAVPTS010000004.1, read as the reverse complement.
CTCGCTCTGATAGGCGGCAAGGGCCTGCTCGAAACTTGGGAATTCGACCACGACGGTGCGCTCCTTCAGACCCGATTCGAACGCAAAGACCTCACCGCCTCGCACCAGGAACTTTCCGCCCGCCTCTCTTACCACCGCTGTCGCAAGGGCTCCGTACGCCGCGAGCTTGCTCGCGTCATGAATCGCCCGATACGCTGCCACCCAATATCCTTTGGCCATTTCGCTTCCTCAATTGAAAAAATACTCGATCATAGTAACATCGTTAACATTAAGATCCATGAGGGTTATTCCTGACCTCAAAAATGGGTGCAAAGGATTAGATAACGGTGTTAACATAAAGTTCATGCACCGACTCGAAGCCAACCTCTACGCCAACTTCTACACGGAGAATCTCATGCCGTACACGACTATCAATCCTGCTACCGGCGAACTGCTCGCCACCTACGACGACATATCCGATCAGTTGCTCGACGCGAAGCTCGCTGCCGCGCAGCGCGCTTTTGAAACCGACTGGCGCCGCCGTCCGGTCAGTGATCGGGCACGTATTGTTTCGCGTGCCGCAGCGCTATTGCGAGAAAAGGCTGTCGAATACGCCGGCTATCTGACGCTGGAAATGGGCAAGCGCGGCGGTGAAGCGCTCAGGGAAGTCGAATCGGCGGCCAGCATCCTCGACTACTACGCGAAGCATGCACAAACCTATCTCCAGCCCCGCCCGCTCGCAGAAGCCCCCGGCGCTGCAGTGCACATCGAACCGGTCGGCGTGCTGCTCGGCATCGAGCCGTGGAACTTGCCGTACTACCAGATCGCGCGAGTGGCTGGGCCGCAACTGATGGTGGGTAACGTCCTGCTGCTCAAGCACGCCGAAAACGTGCCGCAATCGGCGTTGGCCTTCGCGCGACTGTTCGAGGAAGCGGGTGCGCCTGACGGCGTATATACGAATCTGTTCATCTCGATCGAGCAGGCCGGGCGCGTCATTGACGATCCGCGCGTCCAGGGTGTGACGCTGACGGGCAGCGAACGCGCGGGCGCCGCCGTCGCCGAGCGTGCCGGCCGGAATCTTAAGAAAGTCGTGCTCGAACTGGGCGGCAGCGATCCGTTCATCGTCCTCGAGGATGCGCCGCTCGACTGGGCGATCCAGAGCGCGGTCGCGGGCCGCATGTTCAATGCGGGTCAACTATGCGTCAGTTCCAAGCGCATCATCGTGGTCGGCAAGGCACGCGGCGATGCATTCCTCGATGGCTTCGCGAAGCGTATGGCAGCGCTCGAGACCGGCGATCCGGCCGATCCGGCGACCGCCGTCGGCCCGGTCGCGTCCGAGCGCGCGCTGAATCTGCTGCTTGCGCAGATTGATCGCGCGACTTCGCACGGCGCGCGCATTGCATGTGGCGGCAAGCGCGTCGAGCGCCCGGGCTTCTATATGCAACCGACTGTTCTGACCGACATCACGCCGCAAAATCCGGTATTCGCCGAAGAACTGTTCGGCCCGGTCGCCGCTTTCCACGTCGTCGAGGACGAGGCCGCCGCAATTGCACTCGCCAATGGCACACCATTCGGCCTCGGCGCTTCGGTGTTCACTGAGGATACCGAACGAGGCGAGCGCGTCGCCGCGCAGATCGATAGCGGCATGGTGTTCGTCAATCAGCCGTTCGGCACGGCGGCGGAACTGCCGTTCGGTGGCGTCAAGCGTTCAGGTTTTGGCCGGGAGCTCTCTCAACTGGGCTTCGACGAGTTCGTCAACAAGAAGCTGATCAGGGTTGCCCCCGCCGGGGTGGCACCCTTCGGCCCGGCACGGGCCGCTTGAACGCGGCGCCTGACGCTGCTCCCTTGGTCGTTGCGCACGATTGCGGCGCCTCGCCCCTCTTTCACTTTGACCGAACACTATGATGAACAAGACGATAATCAGTTGCGCGCTCACTGGAAGCGACGATACCCCGCGGTTGAGCCCTGCAGTGCCCGTGACGCCCGAGCAGATCGCCAATGAGGCCATTGCTGCATGTGAAGCCGGTGCGAGCATCGCTCACATTCATGTACGTGACCCCAGGACTGGCGTTCCAAGCACTGAACTAGCGCTCTACAGAGAAGTCGTTTCCCGTATCCGCGGTAGTGGTTGTCCGATATTGATCAATCTGACAACGGGCCCGGGTGCACGTTTTGTTCCCAGCGACGAAGACCCGAACCGGGGAAGTGAATTGAGTACGATGATGACGCCTGAGGCCCGCGTCCAGCATGTGCTCGAGTTGCGTCCGGAAATCTGCACTCTGGATGTAGCGACCATGAACTTCGGCAATCGCGCATTCGTCAACGTGCCCGACCATCTGATCAAGATGGCGACCTTGGTCGAGGAGGCAGGCGTGAAGCCGGAAATCGAGGTTTTCGATCTCGGGCACGTGCGCCTCGCGCGCCATCTGATCGACACGCAGGGGATTCTGCAGGCTCCCCTGTTCCAGTTGTGTCTCGGTGTGCCATGGGGAGCGGCCGCCGACACCGAGAGCCTTCTTCAGATGAAACGCTATCTGCCCGAAAACGCCCATTGGTCGGCGTTTGGTATCTCGCGTGCGCAATTTCCGATCGTGGCTCAAAGCGTGATTCTCGGCGGACATGTACGCGTCGGTCTCGAGGACAATCTTTATCTTGCCAAAGGCGAACTGGCGCCAGGCAACGCAGCACTGGTTAAACGTGCGGTCAGTATCATCAGAAGCATCGGCGCAGAGGTGGCAACGCCTGACGAGGCTCGAAACATACTCGGCCTTCCCCGTCGCCAATAGAACGGGTCGATAGCGTGCTGCGGTGCTGATCATCAGTGCAGTTCAGGGGCGAGGCCGTCGGTTTTTGAACCACGATGTGACTGCGCGCTTCTGTCCGATGAGTCGCATGATGATTGTGAATCCGGCCTGGTTCTAAACGGAGCTGTTGGGCAGGGATCAGTAGCCGGATCGTCTTCCCTAAGAACGCTGCGATGCGAAAGCAATGGTTTTAACCGGTAGCCTGTTCCTGGGCTACCGATACCGCCGCCTCGCTCATGTCCAGTGCATCCTTTCTTGCAAGAGACTTAGATGTTCTGACATAAGAAACGCGGCATCTATTGATGCAAGGAGACAAAAATGCCTTTGTGGAATATCTATCATCCGGTTGGCGCCTACACGGCAGATGACAAGCAGGAGATGGCCAGGCGAATCGCCGACATTTACATCATTCCTCGCTTTTATGTAGGCGTCCTGTTTCATGAACAGCCGAAAGACTCCTTCTTCATGGGGGGTGAGCCGCGAAGCGACTTTGTCAGAATCCGATTGGACCAATTCGCCAGACACATCGCCAAGGACGTCGAGTGGACAGCGTCCTGGCTGCGCAAGGCGAACGCTGCGATTGCGCCATTTGTCCAGGATCGAGGCTACCACTACGAGTTGCATGTCGGCGAAACGCCGCGAGAACTGTGGTTGATCGACGGCATTCGACCACCTCGGCCTGATACGGAAGCTGAGAAGAAATGGAAGCTTGAAAACCGGGCATCGCCCTATGATCCGAGCGAAGGTTGAATGGGTCGGTTTCGTATGAAGCCGCGTCGACGGCTGCACTGACCGCGACACCCGCCTCGTCGGTGGACGTGCTGGACGTGCTGGACGTCATTGGATCAAAGCACGACGGGTAGCGGCCCCCATCGAGGCGGGCGCTGGGGCACACGCTGGCACGATTAACACCGTAACTCGAAGGAGAACCACATGAAGGCTCTGGTCATCGAACACAACGGCGAGCCGTCAGAGGTAGTCCACTGGCGTGATTTGCCCGAGCCCACGCCCGGGCCAGGCGAAGTCCGCGTGAGGATGCTGCTGGCACCCGTACACCCGTCCGACTTGCACGTGATCCGCGGACGTTTCGCCCGTCAGCGTCAGCCCGAACTGCCCGCCTCGCCCGGCTCCGAAGGCGTCGGAATCATCGACGCCGTGGGCAGCGACGTGCCGCGCACGCGGATCGGAGAGCGCATCGTTTTGCTGGACGTGCCCGGAACCTGGAGAGAGCAAGTCATCAGTCCAGCCGCCCGCGCCATACCGGTACCGGCGGCGATTTCCGACGAGGACGCCGCACAGGCCCTGGTCAACCCGATGACGGCATGGGCAATGACGATGTCGGAGCACCAGCTTGGACGCGGCGACTGGCTTGTCCAGAGCGCGGCAGGTTCGACGGTGGGTCGCCTCGTGCTGCAGATCGCGAAAGCCCAGGGGTTCCGCACCATCAACCTCGTACGCCGTGAAGAACAGGTTGCCGAGATCCAGGATCTTGGCGGCGACGTCGTGCTATGCACTGCGGACGAAAGCTGGCCCGAGCAGTTGCAGAAAGCCACCGGCGGCAATGGCATCGTGAGCGCGATCGACTGCGTGGCTGGCCGCACCGGCGCCACGCTTGCGCGTCAGTTGGCCCCGAACGGACGCCTCCTCGTCTACGGAGCCTTGTCGTCGCACCGCCAGACCGACCCGGCGGCCTTCGAGATGCCGATTTTCGCCCCCGCGCTTGTCTACTCAAGTGCCGAGGTGCGCGGCTGGTTCCTCTTCTCGTGGCTTGCACGCCAAGGGGTGAGTGAAGGCAGCGCGGCGCTGCGCGGTCTGCTCGATCGCATGGCCGCGGGCAGCTTGATGCCGCCGGCAGCGCGCCGCTACCACGTCGATCGCGCACACGAAGCCTTCACGGCCGCGGAACGCGCGGCACACGACGCCAAGCCGCTGCTGGCGTTCGCAGAGCGCTGAGCATCGCCCGATAAAGCGGCATCAGACATCTGGCTGCGCCGCATCGCCCCGAAATCCGCCAGGCGATCGTTGCCGGAGGCCTAGCAGCGAGCTCATTATTGGCAATGAAGAACACTAACGAACCCTCATCAGCCGTACTCGAACTCAAGGACAACATCGTGTCGCAAGGTCTGTCGCGCCGCCGCTTCCTCGTGTCCGCAACTGCAGGCGTCGCAAGCCTCGCGCTTGCCGACATGATCCCGGTCATGGCAGCGGCCTCGCCCTCCAACGACACTGCCGTGCTGGGGCCGGCGTCTGCGCTTCCCACGCTTTCGAAAGTCCTTACAGGAAGTCCAGGCTCAATGAAAATCGTGAACTACGCGACGTACGTTCAGGACCGGAACAGGGTAGATGCGTCCCGAGCCGAGCATCAGGCCTATGCGGATGCGCTTCGCGAGCACGACCGGCTGGTAATGGGCGGACCGTTGCTCGACGACGACGGGCGGACCCGCGGCGTCCTGCTCGTTTATCAGGTTGCGTCGAAGCAGGAAGCCGAGACTTTGGCGCAAAGCGATCCGTTCTTCGTGAAAGGTGCGATTGCGGACTATCACCTGGCAGAGTGGACCGTGCTCGCCAGCAACGTCAAGTTGCTCGCTGCCGCGCTTATCGCGGCGGATCAGCGTATTCCGCCCAAAGAACCGCGTGCATCTGGCGCTACGCCAGTCGATGTGGACGCGCCCGCCGCGCGAACCTATGTCAATTACGCGAAATACGTTTCCGACCTCGCGCACCTCGAACGGGTGAGGCCGGCGCACCGGTCGTATGCGCGGACGATCGAGGCAAACGGCAAGCTGATCATCGCGGGTCCTTTTGCAGACGACTCGGGCGCGCTGCTCGTTTATCGCGCGCAGTCGAAAGACGAAGCGATGGCGCTGGTACTAGAGGACCCGTATCACGCTGAGGGCGTGTTCGAAACGTCCGCGCTTTCGGAGTGGCGGCTTTTTGGGTTGAACGCGGGATTGATTCGGGGCCGCTGAAGCGCAGTCAGTTGTTGGTCATTCCCTGAACTGGTTATCACTTGGAACCCGCGACTTGCCTACTGTCATGGCAAAGACCCGTAAGGGGCACGACTTGAGACTTTCGATCATCGCAATTGACCGAGAGCTTGTATTGTTGCCCCTTTAGCGATGACTTTTTGGGCCATCGTGCCCCGATAACCTCCCCGGATTCAGCCGCGCTTTTTGGATGGTTGCGATACAAGCGTTTCTGTCAGCACCGCTTCGATCGTCGTGGCGGCAAGCGTCTTTCGAACGCCATCGTCGATCGCATCATAGACGTGGCTTAGCGTCGACCCGATGCCTCGACCGACGGGGCACGCCTGGCTGGGTTTCGAAGGGTGCAGCGCGAAGTGCGCACCCTCTTCAAGCGCATCAAAAACGTCCAGCAAACTGATTGCGTCCGCACTCCTCGTCAGACGCCATCCCGCATTGACACCGCGATAACTCTCGACAAGGCCGCCATTTGCAAGCAACCCAAGCGTACGACGAATCACCACCGGGTTGGTGTTGACGCTTGCAGCGATCCGGTCGGACGTGACCGGGTCAGGATTGCGCCGTGCGACGAGCGCCATCCATGCAAGGATGTGGGTCGCCACGGTCAAGCGGCTGTTAGCGCTCATAGAAAGCCCGTGTTAGTCAGTTTAGTTGTAACTATATTCGTTACAGCACAGGTAATCAATCCTGACATGCTTCATGAATCCGGCGACATATCGCATTCTCCGCCTTAAATGACGGACAATTTCAGTCTACACGCACCGTCTCATTGGCCTGGCGAAGCCGCCCCGCCCGCGCCATTCGGGCCTCATCGGCGAAGCCCGTTCACGACAAGAGACTTGTGTTGATCGCTCGGGTGGTTTATGTTGTAACAACTATTGTTACATCACATATCTTGTGACGATAAACGTATGGCGTGCAACGTTCCATAGTCAATGGAAACGGAGCTGCCGTTCTTGCTACCTTCAACACTGAAATGAGAAGCCCGCAGATGTCCACACTCTTCGATCCTATCCAGATTGGCGCGCTGAAGTTGTCGAACCGCATTGTCATGGCACCGCTTACGCGCATGCGTGCGTTTGCCGAGCGCAGCCCGGGAGTCCTCAACGCGCACCACTACGCGCTGCGTGCGAGCGCAGGGCTCGTCATTACCGAAGCCACCTCCGTCACGCCTCAGGGCGTTGGTTATCCCAACACGCCTGGCATCTGGACCGAGAAGCAGATTGCCGGCTGGAAAGAGGTGACTTCAGCGGTACACGATGCGGGGGGCCTGATTGTCTCCCAGCTGTGGCACGTCGGGCGGGTTTCCGACCCGGCCTACCATGACGGCCAACTTCCGGTCGCTCCCAGTGCCATTGCCCCGGACGGGCATGTCAGCCGCGTGCGGCCTCTGCGCGCGTACACCGTACCGCGTGCACTGGAGACCGAAGAAATTTCCGGCATCGTCAAGGATTTCCGGGTTGGTGCCGCGAATGCGCAACGCGCGGGTTTTGATGGTGTCGAGCTTCACGCGGCAAATGGTTACCTGTTCGATCAGTTTCTGCACGACGGATCGAACCTGCGGACCGACCGTTACGGCGGATCGATCGAGAACCGCGCGCGCTTCCTGCTGGAGGCAGTCGATGCGTTGCTCACGGTTTGGCCTGCGGACCGCATCGGCGTGCATCTGAACCTGATGTCGAGTTCATACTCGATGCGCGACTCCGATCCGCGCGCGCTGTTCACTTATGTCGCCGAGCAACTCAACGCGCGCAACATCGCTTTCATTTTTGCGCGAGAGGCGCTGGATCGCGGCAACGATCGCATCGGCCGTGACGTGCGGCGTATTTTCAAAGGGGCCTACATCCTCAACGAGGGACTGACGAGGGAAAGTGCGGAACTGGCCATCGAAGGCGGCGACGCAGACGCGGCAGCGTTTGGGCGTCCTTTTATCGCCAACCCCGATCTGGTGGAGCGCTTTCGACGCGGTGCGCCCCTCAATGCGGTCAATCCGGAAACCATCTACGCGGACGACGAAACCGGCTACAACGACTACCCGCTGCTAGACGCAGCCCTGTGAAGCAGACGCACAATAAATGACCTCTTCGCAGTTCTTCATGGATACAACGAAGGCTGTCGGCAGCATATCGCGCAAGGAAGGCTCCATTTCGGTGATGCTCTTCCCCGTGATGCTCATCTCCTTTACGCTCATCTGCGACATGTTCACGATGGCTTCTACACCGTGATGACGCGCCACCGCGGCGAAGTTCACAGTAGCTTCCAGATAGGCCGCCGACACCGACATACTGAAGTAAATGCGCTTGCAACCATCGATCGCGAGATGCACCGACTGCAGATCGGCAAGGTCACCAACTACGACCTCGGCGCTGGCAGTGAATTTCAAAGTGCATCTCGATAAATAGATCGGGTTACTGAACAAATACTTTAGTGTGGCGAACACGCGAGAGTTGGCCCGTGCTTAGACAACCGTGCTGCCCAACTCATCCGAGTCTTGTCGAATGCTCGACATGGAGTGCGCAGCCCGCTCGTGAACGTGCGCGCTCGGAGTACGGTCGATCAGGAGACTAAGCAGTTCAGGCCGGTTGTAGTGGCCGGCCGAGTCCATCAACATCTTGCGTCGGTCGATCAGCGTGAAATCGAGGTCGGCAATGACCTCGCCCTCACCTGAGCGCAGAGGTCCGCCCAGCAGCATGCCGTCGGGCGCGACGATGGCAGTGAAGCAACCGCCCGAGATCGGACCGATGCCGCAGCCCGTGTCCTTCATGATTTGCGCCTGCTGGTCGGCATCCAGCCAGGCCGTCGCGTTCACGACGAACGCTCCAGACTCCAGGGCATGCTGGCGGATATTGATTTCCATTCTTTGGGCAAACCCCTCGCCGAAGGCAGAACCCGGATACATGGCCGAATGGATCTGCTCGCCATCGGCCATCATCGCGTAGCGCGCCAGCGGGTTATTGTGCTCAAAGCAGGCGAGCTGGCCAATGCGACCGACCTTGCTGTCGACGGCGCGCAGGCCCGACCCGTCGCCCTGGCCCCAGATCATGCGTTCGAAATGCGTAGGCGTGATCTTGCGGCGGCGCTGGATCAGGGTGCCATCGGCGTCGAATAGCAACTGCGTGTTGTAGATGGTTCCGCCATCGCGCTCGTTGACGCCGATGGACACAACCATGCCCGCCTTTCGGGCAGCCTCGCCAATCGCGTCGGTCGCCGGGGATGGTACCGTCACGGACTGCTCGAGCAATCTCAGATGCTCGGTTCCGGACAGAAGCTGAATACCCGTCTGGACTGCGGAAAAGTACGGGTAGTAAGGCACCACGGTCTCCGGGAACGTGGCGAACTGCACGCCCTGCTGACCGAGCTCGAGAATCTTCTGCACAACCTTTTCGACGGTTGCCTCACGGCTGTAGAGAACCGGGCTGATCTGAACTGCGGCGGCTTTGACGACTTTCATTGCAAATTCCTTTAGTAGTATGCGACGGGTGCAAAGCACCCTTGTTGTGTTGCACATGCAACATTAGTTAGTGAAGATTTAGCTCATGCGACGTGGCCGCTCGCCCGCGATGTCCATGAGCGCGTTAGCGTCAGCCTCCCCCAGGAGGGCCCTGGCTTTTGTTTGCGCAGCCGACCACGCGGTAGCCGCGCTTTTGAGCAATTCCTTGCCTTGTTCCGTGAGCGAAAGGGGGCGGCTGCCATCCTCCCCGGGGACGCCCTCGGAAACCCACTCCTGCGAGATGAGGGGTTGCAGATTCCTTGTTAACGTCGATATGGATGTCCGCCGCTGGACTGAGTGACGCGCGCGGTGCGATGGTCTGATCTCGTCAGGACTGGCGACGACTGCGACGCGCTGCCGCCCCGGAAGATACCTGTCGTCAGGAAAGCCTGGAGATAGCGTCGGCGGCGCCTACCAGCACCTCACGCGCCTTCTCGCTACGTCGCCGCGCCAGCCGCTCCTCTCCCGTCTTCCGGTCCCCTTCGCCTGCTATCAGGGCATGGATGTCCGAAAGCCTGCGAATGGTGCCCGCACCGCCCCATTGGCCATCGGGAATTTCGGTCGGGAAAATCCAAACCCGTGGCGCGACCTGTTCGAACGTCACGCCTTCGGCTCGAGCAATAGCTTCGGTAATTTCCCTTACGAGGCTTTCACGCGCGGCATCGGTGTATTGCCCTTCGGGAACCGATGGAATGATCCGATATCGGGGCGACGCAGACGGGGCACCTCCCACAAATATTGCAGCAGGCCGGTGAAGGAAGAGGAAAGACACGCGCTGGGCAATTTCGTTATCCGGATCGTACCCTTCGGCCCGAATCAGAATGTCGGTCATCTCCTTGAGCAAGCGCGCCTCAGCCTCAGCCGTCAATGCATTTTCAGGAATCAGGGCGTCGATCATCGGCATGGCAGAAGTCCTATCACTGTCGTTGTGAAAGTGGACATCATTACCGTTGTCAAACGCTTCCACTAGTGGCAGGATTGCCATTTTGCAAGGAGATTCAGACATCATGCCCATTGTTCGCTTCTGGGTCTACGACGGGATTTTGGCCTCGGGTGTCGCCGGACCCATTGATGTTTTGCATGCTGCCAACAGCCTGGCGAGCAAAGTGATGTCAGACCCGCGCACGCCATCGCCGAAATTTGTATGGCGTGTGGAATCCCTGGATGGCCGGCCGGTGCGCTCCGCGTCGGGCCAAAGCATCGCCGTGGATGGCCGCATCGACGCCCGCAGGCGTTCCGATGCGATTCTGATAACTGCCCCATTCGTCGCGGAGATGGACGCTTTTCTCGCTCGTCGTGATGAGGTGCGCGACTTGTCGTCTGCGCTGCGGCGTCAACATAAGGCGGGGACGTTACTTGCGTCCTATTGCACGGGCAGCTATCTGCTCGCGGAAGCGGGACTGCTGGACGGTCGAATTGCTACGACACATTGGTCCAGGGCGGCAGATTTCTCGCGACGTTATCCGAAGGTCGAGCTTCGTTCGCATGAGGTGTTGACTGAGCAGTCCGGCATCCTGTGCAGTGGCGCGGTGACGTCCTATCTGAACCTGGCTGTGCGACTGGTCGAACGGCTTGCCGACTCCAGACTGGCGATGCTTGTCGCGAAGACTCTGTTGATCGACGTCAATCGAGCTTCGCAGGTCTCCTATGCCACGTTGCTTGATGAGCAGGGCCACACTGACGCGCTTGTCGCACGCGCACAGCGTCAGATGGAGGCGATGCTCCAACAGCGATTCCGGATGTCCGACCTCGCGGCTTTGCTAGCGGTCAGCGAACGCACGCTCCACAGGCGGTTTAAGCAAGCCGTAGGCGATACGCCTGTAGGTTATCTTCAAACCTTGCGTGTTGAGGTCGCCAAGCGATTGCTGGAGTCCGGCGAGGTCGAGCTGGACGCCATCGGCCAACGAGTCGGTTACGGCGACCTCAGCACGTTTCGCCAATTGTTTAAACACAAGACCGAACTCTCACCGCGCGAATATCAACGCCGATTCGCACGTTCGATCGATTAGTACCGACAGCCACGAACGAGCGACTAAAGGAACTTGGCAAGATCAGAGAATCAGGGCCTTGCCCAGCTTCCGACTAATGGCTCCCAAAGGCAGGCGCGAACCACAGCCTGGATGTTGTGCTGCGACGAATGACCTCTCGCGACATCCATCACCAACCCGAAATCAAGCTGGCTGATCACAACAATCGCAATGGTCCGCCGAACTTCATTCCGACTCTTTCATTCGAAACCGCGCTTTTCGTGTAGCCGGATGGAGCTCGAGTTTCGCCGGCATCGGGCAAGCGTAAATCAGGCAGGTATGAATCAGGCAGGCCTAAATCACGCAGGCGCGAACGCGGCCGCATGGCGGCGAGCGAATTCGGCGGCTGAGATCGGCTCACGGCCGACTAACTTCTTAAAGGTATCCGTCATACGATCGTAGCGGTTGTCGCGATGCAACTGGGCCATGACGACCAGGTGTGCGATCAGATGCGCCGGCTGTTGGGCCTCGTGGAGCTTGGCCTCCCAGATCTGCGGCGGCACGTCGACGTAATGAATGGAGCGGCCCAGAGCGCCGCTGAACTCCTGAGCGATCTCGGCCATCGACAGCGACTGGGGGCCGGTCATTTCGTAGACCTTGCCAATATGCGGCTCCGGGTTGGCCAGCACAGCAGCGGCGGCAGCCCCCACGTCGGCGGCGGCGATCGGCGAGGTCTTGCCGTCGGCGAACGGCAGGCGGATGGCGTTGTGGTCGCGGATGCCCTGGGCCGTCGGCATGAACAAGCCTTCGAAGAAAGCGGTCGGACGCAGGTAGACCACTGGCAGACCGGACCAGCGCAGCATCTGCTCCGCGAGCCAATGCTGCCTCTGTTGCGGGCTGCCGGTGCTCTCTGTCTCGCTCATCTGCGACAACGTCATCTGCGACAGATTGACGAAGGCCTTCACCCCCAGGCTTTTGGCTGTGACCGCGACGTTGACGGCCGCTTCCAGGTACTCGGGCGAAACCGACATCGTGAAATACACCCGTGAGCAGCCTTGCATGGCCGCGCGTACGGCGACGATATCGAGCATGTCGGCGGCCACGACTTCGGCGCCCAGGCCGCGCAGCGTGTCGGCGCGCGCGTCTAGCTTCCGCACCATGGCGCGTACGCGATGGCCTTGTTCCAGCAGGATGGCGATGGCCGCGCGAGCGGTCGAGCCGACACGACCGGCGGCGCCGGTGACGAGGATGGTTTCTTGGGACATGCGTTTTTCCCTTGTAGGAGGAGGCGACACGGTGCACTGGCCGCATCGGTCATCGGGGCGCCGGCTAGCGCGATCGCTGCCCGGCGGAACGGGCTACATTCCTGATAAGATCAAGTATGTAGAAAAATACATAGTGCCACCATGTTTTAACTATGTCAAAAAAAACATAGTCATTTTGGCGTGCGTTCACGCAATCAAGGAGCAATGCGAGTGAGCGATCTTAAGGAAGCCGCAGCCAGTAAAGAAAAGCCGCTGAAATATGTCCTTCTTGCCGGCATACATAACCAGCCGCGTTCCGGCTATGAACTGACCAAATGGCTGCAGATAGCGGGCCAGCATTGCTGGTCGGTCGAGCACAGCTCTGTGTACCCTGCTTTGCGCGAACTGGAGAAAGATGAACTCATCAAATCGGAGCGCTTGCCGGGAACACGCGGGCCGGAGCGCTCGATCTACAGCATGACCGTTGCCGGACTCGAGAAGCTGACGGCCTGGGTGGCTAATGGTTCGCCGCGCCCGGCCATCAAGGACGAACAAATACTGCGCGTGCTGTGCTTCGATTTGCTGCCGCGGGAGACGGCGTTGCAGCAGATCCGTGAGGTGCGTGCGGACCACCAGGCCCAGCTTGAATTATTTCTCGCAAGGCAGGCCATGCTGACTGAGCAGCAACTTGGACCGTTGTTGGTGACGCGCCGCGGCGTGCTGGCGGAACAGGCCTATATCGCGTGGTGTGACGAGGTGGCGGAAATGATCGCTCGCAGGCCAGCCTGATGCCAGGTTGAATTCAGGCGAGGCGCCCGGCTTGAACTTACCCAATGGATGGGTCGAGCGGGGTACGCGCCGCCACCACGACGCTGAGATGACGGCTGCTTACCCGGTATTCGGTCTTCAACTTCAAGGCGTTTCCGGCGTGTCTAGCTTTAATGTCTAGCGTTAATGCCAATCGTTAATTAGCAGGCCGATACATGGATCATCAGCCGGCTTCGCTCAATGATCGACTGCCTTCACCGACAGCATGCCAGTCTGCCCATAAAACTCCTGCAGCGCGAAGGCTTCCCGCTCCCGCTGCGCACGGGCGCCGCGATCCAGCATGGAGAAGAACCAGATGCCTGCGAACGCAAGCGGCACTGAAACCAGTGCGGGATTGTCGAGGGACACGGACGCGTGCGCCTGATGCAGCACGTCGACCCATACGGATTTCGAAAGCAGTGTCAGCAGCACGGCGGAAATCAGCCCGAGGCTACCGCCCATCACAGCGCCGCGGGTCGTCATGCCGCGCCAGAAAATTGACGATACCAGCACCGGAAAGTTCGCGCTGGCTGCGATGGCCGCCACGAGACCGACCAGGAACGCCACGTTGACGTGCTCGAAGAGGATGCCGAGTCCGATCGCGACGATGCTCAGGATCATTGTCGCGACGCGCGACATGCGCATCTCGTGGACTTCGTTGGCTTTGCCGCGTGCAAGCCAGCAGGCGTAGAGATCATGCGACACGGTAGTCGCCCCGGAGAGCGTGAGACCCGCCACCACGGCCAGGATCGTGGCGAAGGTCACCGCAGCAATAAAGCCGTAGAACAGGTTGCCGCCCAAGGCCTGCGCCAGCTTCACCGCGACCATGTTCGAGCCGCCGAGCAGGTCGCGCGTGAGGTTGAAATGGCCATCGGCAGCAGCCTGGAAGAACTCGGGGTGCTGGGCAAGCAGTGAGATCGCGGAGAAGCCGATGATGAAGGTCAGCAGATAAAAATAGCCGATGAACCCCGTGGCGACGAACACGGACTTGCGCGCCTCCTTCGCGCTGGGCACCGTAAAGAAGCGCATCAGGATGTGCGGGAACCCTGCGGTACCGAACATCAGCGCAATGCCAAGCGAAAGTGCGTTGAGCGGATCCTTCAGCAGTTTGCCGGGGCCCATGATGCTGAGTGCGCCGGGATGGACATTGACAGCGCGTCGAAACATCTCCTCGGGACTAAAGCCAAATTGCGCAAGCGCGGTGACGGCCATGAACGTCGCGCCGCACAGCAGCAGCACGGCCTTGATGATCTGTACCCAGGTGGTCGCCGTCATGCCCCCGAAGAAAACGTAGATCACCATCAGCGCGCCGACAATGACTTCTGCAATCCAGTACTGCAATCCGAACAGCAACTGGATCAGCTTGCCCGCGCCGACCATCTGCACGACCAGATAGAAGATCACGACGACGAGCGACGTGCTGGCGGTCAGGAGGCGAATAGGCGCCTGCTCAAAACGGTAGGCGACCACGTCGACGAACGTAAACTTGCCAAGATTGCGCAAGGGTTCGGCGAGCAGGAACATCACAAATGGCCAGCCGACCAGAAAACCGATGGAATAGATCAGGCCATCGAATCCGAACAAAAACACCATGCCGGAGAGGCCCAGGAACGACGCCGCAGACATGTAGTCCCCAGCAATGGCGAGCCCGTTCTGAAAGCCGGTGATACCACCGCCTGCGCTATAAAAGTCCTTTGTCGTGCGGGTCCTGCGCGATGCCCAGCGGGTAATGCCGAGCGTGACGAGCACGAACAGCAAAAACATGCCGATCGCTACGGGATTCAGCTCGACATGGGCCGGCACCGGGCCTTCGATGCCGGAGGCGTGAGCGAGAGCCGCAGTCAAGCCCAAGCTCGCGCAGGAGAGGAAGCGAACGAATTTCATCGTTTAGACTCCTTCCCGGATGTTGGCAAGTAGCGCGCTCATCGACGGATCGAGTTTGTGATTCGCACGCACTACGTACCAGCCGGTCAACCCCACCGCGATCAGGATGATGACGACGCCCGCCAGAATGCCAATGCTTGTTGTGGCTCCCGCATACAGCGGATGGGCGAGCACTTGCGGCGCAAGGGCGACGCACAGGATAAAACTGTAGTAGGTGAGGATCAT
This sequence comes from uncultured beta proteobacterium, assembly GCA_963708695.1. Lineage (GTDB taxonomy): Bacteria > Pseudomonadota > Gammaproteobacteria > Burkholderiales > Burkholderiaceae > Caballeronia. Next base: position 195,816 of record CAVPTS010000004.1, on the reverse strand, counting down.
CAGCGCCGTCAGCGTGAAGCTGAAGCGGCGGCGCGACGTAATGAGCTGTCGGTACGCGGGGCTCGCCTTGATTGAATCGATATGACTCTGTTGCATGAATTTGTCTCCTGCCTGTTACTTGGGTGTTACCTGCTGACGTCGCATTGGCGACGGATGGAATGAGCCTTGGCGGCTCGATGCACGGCCTCTCGGGCTGTTTTCAACAGCGCTTGGTATAGGGTAATAGGACGGGTGCGCAGGCGAGCCATCTCGGTGTGGCCGGTCTGCGCATGGTCCGATGTATGTCACTTATTCCACTTCTTTCACCAGTTCAGGCGCGAGCGCGAAGAGATCGCCAGCGAGGCCGCCACGCGACGCGGCAGAGACATAGTCCGCATCGGCGAGCCACATCAGGCCGCCGGCGACAATCGGCAAACGCGTGCCAAAAAGTTCGGTGACGGCATTGGAAAAAACACTCCGGCTCATGAAAGGATCCTCTAATCAGTAAGGCGCACTGCGCCGTCAGACGACACCTTCGGCCTTCAATCGAGAAAGCCGTTCGGGGGACATCCCGAGCAGCGAATGGAGAACATCATTCGTGCCTTCCCCGAGTTGCGGCGGAGCGCTTCGCACAGGCAGGCGCGCACCGTCGAAGCGATACGGCGGAGCGAGCACGTGCGTGCTGCCGGCCTCGGGATGCTCATAAGTCGTCACGAGCCCGGCCTCGGCCGCCCGCTTCGAAGTGAGCGCCTCGTGAAGACCGAGCACTTCGCCACAGGGAATGCCCGCCTGGGTCAGACGCTCTAGCAGGACCTGGCGTTTTCGTTTGCCGATCTCGCGCTTGAGCTCGGGCACGAGCACCTCGCGGTTGGCGGCCCGGACGATGTTCGTGCGGAACCGGTCGTCATCGACCAGATCGGGACGTTCGATCACTTCGCGACAGAAGCGCTCGTACTGGCGATTGGTGCCGACCGCGATGACGAGCGGCCCATCCTCTGCCTCGAATACGCCGTACGGCACGATGGAAGGATGCGCATTGCCATAGCGCGGCGGGTCCTCGCCCATCATCATCGACTCCAGCCCGCAGTACGAGGTGATCATCAGGCCGCAATCGAAGAGCGCCATCTCGATGTGGCGTCCCTTGCCGCTCTTCTGGCGCTCGAATAGCGCAGCGAGGACCGCCTGGGCCGAGTACATCCCGGTGAACAGGTCGACGGCGGCCACGCCGAATTTGAGCGGCGGCTGACCGGCTTCTCCGTTGATCGCCATCAACCCCGCTTCGCCCTGAACGAGCACGTCGTAACCGGGACGAGCCGCTTCCGGTCCGTGGCGGTCATAGCCGGAGATCGAACAGTAGATGAGATCTTCGCGTGCTTCCCTGAGCTGGTCATAGCCGAGTCCGAGCTTCTCCGCGCCACCGAACTTGAAGTTCTGGATCACGACATCGCTTTGTTGCGCCAGCTCCCGCGCGATCTGCTGTCCCTCCGCGGTCTGCAGATCGAGGCACACGGAGCGCTTGTTGCGGTTGACGCTGTTGAAATAGGTCGTTTCGGACGCGCCGACGCGCATGCCCCAGTCCCGCGTGTCGTCACCGCGCGTCGGATGCTCGACCTTGATGACTTCCGCGCCGAGATCGCCGAGCACCATGGCGCACCAGGGCCCGGCGAGCACGCGGGACAAGTCGAGAACGCGAACGCCGGCGAGCGGCAAGGAGGAAAAAAGGTTAGACATGGCATATCCAGAATGACAACGTTGGTGACGAGACGGCGCATCTACTGCGCATGCGTGGCCAACGCGAGACGCAACGTCGAATAATCAGCGGGGCGTTTACCGAAGAAGGCGTCGATGCCTTCGGCTGCCTCGTCGTCACCGAGCGACTCGGCCATGTACCGGGCTTCAAGGTCCAGTTGCGCTTCGAGGGTGTTCTCGCCTGCGTGACGGCACAGGCTTTTGATCCGGGCGGTCGCGCGCTCGGGGCCCGCCGCAAGCGACAGTGCCATGGCGACCGCCTCCGTCAGTGCGCTGCCTGGCTCGACGAGGCGATTCACAACCCCTAGCGCATGCATGCGTTCGCCTGTAACGGGCCTGCCCGTCAGGCACAACTCAGTCAGCAATTGCCGGGAGACGAAGCCGGACAGAAACGCGGTCGCGCCGCCATCGGGGGAAAGACCGACCTTCACGTACGCCACCGAGAACGACGCATTGCGCGCGGCGACCAGCATGTCGCACGCCAGTGCAATCGAAAGGCCCGCGCCGGCCGCCGGTCCTTCAACTGCGGCGATCACGGGCTTGCTGCAGTCGCGAATGGCGCGAATCATGTCGTGCAGGCCTTCAATGCCGGCGCGCCGCTCGGGCAGCGTCATTGCGCGTCGCTGCGCAAGCCGTTTCAGGTCGCCGCCTGCGCAGAAAGCTCCGCCCACACCCGTCAGCACGATCGCGCCTACATCGGGGTCGCGCTGTGCCTGCGCGAGCGCAGCCGGAAGAGCTGTGTAAGTCTCGGGCGTGAGGGCGTTGCGCGCGCTCGGGTTGTTCAGCGACAGCACCTGCACCGCGCCGTCGCGATGCGCAAGGATGGGTTCGTTCATGGTGTCAGCTCCTGCCCAGTGTGATGTAGCGATCGAGATGGTGATCTTCGTCGCCTAGTTGATGATCAATCATGACAAGGCGCTTTGCGTAGTGCGCGAGCGGCAGCTCCCAGGTCATGCCGATGCCGCCGTGCATCTGGATGCACTCCTCGGCCACGCGCGTACCGATGCGCCCGATCGTGTATTTCGCCGCCGACAGCGCGCGTTCGCGTTCAACCCGGCCGGCGCCGAGCGCGGCAGCGGCATTGATGACCGCGGAACGAGCCTGCTCGATCTCCAGCAGCAGGTCGGCCATGCGGTGCTGCAATGCCTGGAATCTGCCAATTGGGATACCGAACTGTTTGCGCGTGCGCAGATATTCGAGCGTGTGTTCTTTCGCCACCTCCATGGCGCCGAGTGCCTCCGCGCACAACGCCAGCACGCCGGCGCCGATGCAAAATTCGAGCGTCGCGAATCCCGCGTCCCGTTCACCGAACAACGCGTCGTCGGCGAGGCATATTTCGTTCAAACAGATTTCGGCGACCCGTCCGCCATCAATTTTCCGGTAGCTGTGCACACTGAGGCCTGCCGTCTCGCGCGGGACGACAAAGAGCGAGATGCCTTCTTCGCCGTCGCCCACGCCGCTCGTACGCGCCGAGACGAGGAAGAAGTCGGCCTCGGCTCCCTGCTGCACGACGGCCTTTGCCCCGGTCAGCACCCAGCCGTTCGAGCCGCGCACGGCGCGCGCCGACACCCTCGTCAATTCGTAGTGCGAGCCGGGTTCGTCGTGGGCGAGCGCCGCGACGGTATGACCGTCGATCAGGCTCGCAATGAGAGCTTTCTGCGCGTCGCTGCCTGCATGGGCAAGCGCGTGTCCGACCATCAGCGCGCCCAGGAATGGTTCGACCACGAGGCCGCGCCCAAGGCTTTCGAAAACGACGGCGATATCGAAGCCCTCTCCGCCGAAGCCGCCATTGGCCTCCTCAAAGAGCGCGCCGATCATGCCCAGTTCCGCAAAGCGGACCCACAGTTCGCGGCTGAAACCCGAGTCGCTGCGCGCAAGCGTGTCGCGCGTCGCGAAGCCATACTGCTCTCTCACGAACCGGTTCAGCGCATCCGCCAACATGCGGCGGTCTTCGGTATGCTGGAAATTCATCGCGATCCCCTTACAGTCCCAGGATCATCTTCGAGATGATGTTCTTCTGGATTTCGTTGGAGCCGCCGAAGATCGACAGCTTGCGGTAGTTGAAATACATCGCGGCGGCACTCGCGGCTTCCTCGGGGCCGACGGAAGCCTCGTCGTAGCCCTCGTGCAGCGCTTCCTCGATGAACGGCTGCGCATACGGTCCCATCGCGCGGCGCATCAACGACGAGATCTCCTGGCGGATCTCGGTGCCGCGTATCTTGAGCATCGAGCTTTCCGCACCCGGCACGCCGCCGCCCGCCACCGCCGCGATCACACGCAGGTTGGTCGTCTTCATGTTGTCCAGGTCGATCTCGACGCGAGCAAGGCGCGCCGCAAAGAACGGATCGTCGGCAAGCGGACGGCCGTTGCGCGTGAGCTTGGCCGCGACACGGCGCAAACGCGCCAGCGCAGCGACTGAGAACCCCACGCCCGCGATGTTCGTGCGCTCGTAGGTCAGCAGATACTTCGCGACCGTCCAGCCCTTGTTCTCCTCGCCCACGAGATTGGCCGCCGGCACGCGCACGTCGGTGAAGAACACTTCGTTGATTTCGTGCTCGCCTTCGAGCGTGATGATCGGGCGAACTTCGACGCCCGGCGTATTCATGTCCACGAGCAGGAAGCTGATGCCCTCCTGCTTGTGCACATCGGACGCGGTGCGCACGAGGCAGAAGATCATGTTCGCGTGCTGGCCGAGCGTGGTCCACGTCTTCTGGCCGTTGACAATGTAGTGCTCGCCATCTTCATCGATGCCGCGCACCGCGCTCGTCTTCACGGACGCGAGGTCGGAACCCGAACCCGGTTCCGAATAGCCCTGGCACCACCAGTCGGAGCCATCGAGAATGCGCGGCAGCCAGTGGCGCTTCTGCGCTTCGCTGCCGTACTTGATGAGCACGGGCCCCAGCATGTTCACGCCGAACGGCACGATGCGCGGTGCGCCCGCAAGCGCGCATTCGTTCTCGAAGATGAACTTCTGCACGGCGTTCCAGCCTGGGCCGCCGTATTGTTCGGGCCAGTGGTTTGCGAGCCAGCCCTGTTCGTTCAGGATTGCGTGCCATCCGGCCATGTCGGCACGTGTGAGGTGCCAGCCGTTGCGGACTTTGTCAGAAAGCCTGGCTGGCAGTTTTTCCTTGAGGAAGCGCACGACGCGCTCGCGAAACGCTTCTTCTTCGGAGGTGAAATTCAGATCCATGACGTCGTCTCTAATCAATAGATTTCGAAGAGCCCTGCGGCACCCATGCCGCCAGCCATGCACATCGTGACGACGGCATACTTCACGCCGCGCCGCCGTCCTTCGATAAGGACGTGTCCCGCGAGACGCGAGCCGGTCATGCCGAACGGATGCCCGATGGAGATCGCGCCGCCGTTCACGTTGAGCCGCTCGGCCGGAATCTCGAGACGCCGTTGGCAATAGACCGCCTGCGATGCGAACGCCTCGTTGAGCTCCCACAAGCCGATGTCGTTCACCGTGAGCCCATGACGCGCGAGCAGCTTCGGCACGGCGAGCACCGGACCGATGCCCATTTCATCCGGCTCGCAGCCGGCAACCGCGAGGCCGCGAAACGCGCCGAGGGGAGCGAGGTTCGCGCGTTCGGCGGCCTTCGCTTCCATCATCACGCAGGCGGACGCGCCATCGGAGTTCTGCGACGAGTTGCCTGCAGTGATGTACTTTTCCGGACCCTTGACAGGCGCAAGCTTCGCGAGCGCCTCATAGGTCGTGCCGGGGCGATTGCAGGTGTCGGCCGAGACCGTCACCTCGCGCTGGCTCACGGCGCCCGACTCCTTATCAGTCACGGCCATCGTGGTCGTGACCGGCACGATCTCATCGGCGTAGCGGCCGGCGAGCTGTGCTTCTGCGGTGCGCCGCTGGCTTTCCGTCGAAAAAAGGTCCTGCTCTTCCCGGCTGATCCCGTAGCGCTGAGCCACGATATCGGCGGTGTCGATCATCGTCATGTAGAGCGACGGCTTGTGTTCCACGATCCATGGGTCGAGCCCGCTCACACCGTCTTCGCGAGTACGGATGCCGGAGATGCTTTCGACGCCGCCGGCGATCATCGCCGGTGCGCCGTCGACGACGATGCGCCCGGCCGCCATCGCGATGGCCTGAAGGCCGGAGGCGCAGAAGCGGTTCACGGTGGTGCCCGCAATCGACAGCGGCAGCCCCGCGCGGATAACGGCCTGGCGCGCCACGTTGCGGCCGGTGATGCCTTCCGGATAGCCGCAGCCGAGGATCGCGTCCTCGATCAGTTCCGGGTCGACACCCGAGCGTTCCACGGCCGCGCGCACGGCAAACGACGCGAGCGTGGGACCGGGAGTGATGTTGAATTCGCCGCGATGCGCCTTGGTCATCGGCGTGCGGGCGGTGGAAACAATGACTGCTTCGCGCATGGTTTAAATCCTTTAGCTGAATCGGATGGTCGTTGCGTAGAAGAACAGCTCAGGCGGCTCGATTGAGGCTCGCCAGCGTCGGCGCCGCGCTCGACGAGATCGACGATGCAGCGGCGACGGTTGCCAGAACACCGGGTCCTGTTGCGCGAACTCGCGGATGTCGGCCGAGCACCTTCGCCAGGCCGACTGTGTCGGCGTACTTCATCGGCCCTCCGCGATGACGCGGAAAGCCATAGCCGTAGAGGAAGGTCACGTCGACGTCGAGCGGACGCAGCGCAATGCCCTGATGCACGACGTTGGCGCCCTCGTTGATCATGGCCGCCATGTAGCGCCGGATGATCTCGTCATCCGTGAAGGCGCGCGGCATGATGCCGGCACGCTCGCGCTCGGCATCGATGATGGCCTCGACTTCCGGATCGGGCGTGCCGCTGCGCGCACCGTCGGAATAGAGGTAGTAGCCGCGCCCTGTCTTCTGGCCGAACCAGCCGCGCTCGCAGATGCGGTCCGCAATCTGCACATAGCGCTGCTTCGAATCGCGCGTGGTGGCGCGGCGCTTGCGCGTGGCCCAGCCGATGTCGCCGCCCGCAAGATCCGACACCTCGAACGGTCCCATCGGAAAGCCGAACTCGCGCACCGCGCGGTCGATCTGGTACGGCGACGCGCCATCTTCCAGCATGTAGTCGGCAGCCGCGCGATACATCGCGAGAATCCGGTTGCCGATAAAGCCGTCGCACACGCCGGCTCGCACCGGCACCTTGCGCAGCTTCTTCGCCAGATCGAAGGCGGTGGCGACGACGTCGGGGCTGACCTGCGCAGGCACCACGACTTCCAGCAGCTTCATGATGTTGGCTGGGGAAAAGAAGTGCAGGCCCACGACATCGCCGGGACGCGAGACGCTTGCGGCAATCGCATCGATGTCGAGATACGAGGTGTTGGTCGCGAGCACGGCGCCCGGCTTGCAGACCCGGTCGAGTTCGGCGAACACGGCCTGCTTGACAGCCATGTCTTCGAATACTGCTTCGATCACGAGATCGACCGCGCCGAGTGCGTCGTAAGAGGTGCTGCCGCGCAAGCGCGCGAGTACCGCCGCCTTGGCCGATGGTGTCATGCGGCCCTTCGCGATCAGCCTGTCGTAGACCTTCTCGATGTGTGCACGGCCGCCTGCGAGCGACGCATCGTCACGCTCGATCATCGTCACGGGCAACCCCGCGTCGAGTGCTGCCACCGCGATGCCCGCGCCCATCGTGCCGCCGCCGACCACGCCCACGCTCTCGATCGGGCGCGGCTTTGCCTTGCGCGTTTCAGGCGCTTTCAGCACCTCGCGTTCCGCAAAGAAGGCGTGAATCAAACCCGCTCGTTGCGGGCTGTCGAGGCATTGCAGGAACAGTTGCCGCTCGTGGCGCAGGCCATCGTCGAAAGGCATTTCGAGCGCCGCTTGCACCGCATCGACAATCTTGAGCGGCGAGAAGAGGCCGCGCGATTTCTTCGACGTTTCGGCACGCGCTGCTTCAATGGCCGCGCGGCTGGCCACACGATCCGCAAGTCCGTCGGCGTCGCGGGTCCGGCGTGCCGGAGCACGCGCCGCCAGCAATGCTTGCGCATAGGCGAGGCCCTCGGCCAGCACGTCGCCGGTTTCACCAATCCGGTCGACAAGACCTAGCGCGAGAGCTTCCTCAGCGCCAATATGGCGGCCGCTCAACATCAGATCCAGCGCGGCTTTGGCGCCAAGAAGACGAGGCGCGCGCTGTGTGCCGCCCGCACCCGGCAGCAAGCCCAGCGTAACTTCGGGCAGGCCGAGTTTCGCGTTGGTCAGCCCGCCGGTCAGCCCGCCGGTCATCGCGATGCGATAGTGCGCCGCGAGCGCGACCTCGAGGCCGCCGCCGAGCGCCGCGCCATGGATTGCCGCGACGACGGGCTTGCGGCAGGCTTCGATCCGGTCGCATACCTCGGGCAGCGCCGGTGCCAGCGGCGGCTTGCCGAACTCGCGGATGTCCGCGCCGCCGATAAAGTTACGCCCCGCGCCGACCAGCAATACGGCCTCGATGGCAGGATCCAGCTCAGCGGCTTCGATGGCGGCATGCAGCTTGCGCCGCACCTCGACGCCGAGCGCATTGACGGGCGGGTTGTCGATGGTCACGACGAGAACGCGGCCGTGCAGTGCTTGCCTGACGGCGTCGGCAGTTGCTTCGGGGATCATTGCCCTTGTCTCCATGCTCTTGATGTGAGGCGATTGTGAAATGCCGCAATGGCATTGACAATCCAAGTGGCAATTGACGAACTGTTAATTGAAAGTTGACAACGAAGTGTCGGCCGGGGACAGCCGTGGCGCGGATGGCGCAATGGCAGCCCGCGTCTTAAGCCCAGGTTTGCGCGAGCGACACGATTTCGGCTCGCAGATAGTCGATCAGGGCTTGCGTCGCAGGCGACGGATAGCGATTGGGCAGCGTCACGATATACAGCGTGTTCTGCAAGCCGGCGACACGGTATTGCGGCAGGATCCGCACCAGTCCGCGGCTCATGGGCGCATACGGCACATAGGCCGGAAGAAGCCCGACACCCATGCCCTGACACACCGCCTCCGCCAGGAACGGATAGTCCGGCGACTGCAGCGTGGGTTGCATCGTGATGGCGTGGACATCGGCTTCGTCCTGCCGGTGCGTGAGCGTCATCGTGACTCGCCTGTCCGGATAGGGCGAAGCGATCAGCGTCTGCCTTTCGAGGTCCGCCGGGCATTCGATCGGACCATGCTTTTCCAGATAATCGGCCGACGCACAAAAGTTCCAGTCGATCGAGCAGATATTGCGCGCCACACAATCCAGCGGTGGCGTCGCCGTGATCTTCACCGCGACGTCGACTTCTGCGGCAATCAGATCTTCGATCCGGTTGTTGAACGTGACATTGAGCGTGATGCCCGGATGCATGCGCGCGAATTCGAGCAGCCTCGACCCGATGAACATCCTGCCGAAGCCAGTCGGCACGCTGATGCGAACACGGCCCTTCAAGGTTTGCCCGAGGCTGTCAATGGATGCGCGAGCCGTACTCAGATCTTCCAGCATGCGCTGGCCGCAGTCGTAAAGCGTGTGCCCGGCTTGCGTCAGCTCGAAACTTCGCGTCGAGCGGCGCAGCAATTGCGCGCCCATTTCGCGTTCCAGCAGCTTGAGCCGCTGGCTGATGTTCGCGCGCGTCATGCCAAGCTTGCGCGCGGCGGCGCTCAGGCTGCGCGATTCGACTATCTCGACGAACAAGGCGATGAGGTTAAGGTCCACGGTCTGTGCCCGACCCGCTTATGCGTTTCGGCCGCGCATTACATATTTCTTCGACATCTCAGTTTCCTTGCCAGATACTGCGATGACAGGCACCCGCCTGCAGTCGCCGCGCTTTGTCGGGCCACGAACGGCTGGTTTAGCACCGCTACACCGGCCTCTTCGACCCACGGCTTGGTCGTCAGGAACTCCCATCCAGGCTTCGCGGCAAGTCGCTCGCACCTCAAGCCGCTGTCCATCCATTCAACGCGGCCGCGCCCGCCGTGACCTGATCAGACTACCTCGATCATACGTCTATGCGCGAACGTCGACGGGCGCTACCGTAGTGCGTGCTTCTCGTGGGGGACACCATGTTTCTCGACTGCTTCGACGCTTATGATCGTGACGAATTTGACGCGCTTGCCGCGCTCGACACCGATGAATACACACCGCCATTGCCGACACCTCGGACAGTGAGCGGCATGAGCATTGTGCGAATGCTGCGCGCACGCGGCGCGGACCGGATCGCGGTAGGCGAGATCGTTCCCGTCACGCAAGTTGTGCGCGGCCTGGGTCAACTGGTGCAGCGCAACCTTGAAGGCTCGCGAGGCTCACGCGCGTTAGTCGCCTACGACAGCCGCGGCAACGTGTTCATGCAGGTTTTCAGTGCCGCGATGAACCCGACTACCCGGTGGATGCACATCGGCGCAGTGGGGCTCGCCGGTCTGCCGGCCGAGCCGTCCGCGCGCGGCACGAGAATCGAGGCTCGCATCCGGCAACTCGTCAGCCGTGCGACGCGCGTCAATTACAGAATCAAGTGGGGCAATGCGCGAGGCGCCGATCTGCAGCCTACGGGCAAACGGATCAGTGGATCCCTCCAGGGCGTAGGACAGGCGCAATTCGACGATTTTCTTGATGAGTTCGACGAGTGGTGGTCGGTGTTCAACGAGACTGACGGCATCTCAGCGACGCGGTTCGGCTGAAGCATCGTTTGCGCTGTGCGGCGACATGCATCACAGCTTCACGTGCTTGCATCGAAACCGCCATCGTTGTGCTCCGAACCAGGAAATAGAACATATGCATGCGCAACACGACGTCACAACGATCAGGGGTTTCTGATCACGGACGCGCATCGAAATGCCAGCGCGGCCCGACTGCGCACTCCCAGCTTGGAAAAGATCCGGCGCAGGTGACTGGACACTGTCCATTCGCTGATATGCAGATCGGCCGCAATCTGCTTGTTCACCCGGCCCAGCGCAACAAGCGTCGTGATCTGCAGTTCGCGGTTGGTCAACACGTCGGTAAAGCATTTCGCGCTTTCCTGACCGAACTGAGCAGCAGCCTCCTGAACGATGCCACACAGCCTCCCATCGATCGTGAAACGAACGACCTCGGCGCAACGCGTATTGTTATAACCTGGAGACGCAATACCATCGCTCTCTTCCGAATTGTTTTGCAGAATAACGATCCGATAGAGGGAGTCCTGTACATTAAGCATGCCTACTATCTCGGGGACGGCATTACCGTTACCCGAACAGCCTCCACGTGCCTTCCTGTTCATAAGGCACTCCCATAGTCTCGGCGCGCAGACGCCATACCGTGCGCACGGCCTGATTCCGGCTGTTGCTTGAGCCGGGCCTCGTGATTAATGACTTCCCTTCAATGCACACGTGCCTGCTCGTCGCGCTCGCTGCATCGTGAGTCGGCTAACCACGTGTGACCTCGAATTCTTGCGCACGCCTCAAAGAACAAAGAGTAGGTCTTGGTTTACCTTCCTGCAAGGTCGCGTCGTGCAGTTGCAAGGATGGTGCCCGAACGTTCGCGGGAGCCGGCGAGTGGCAGGTACTGACGTTGAGGCGCGAGAGCGCGCAGTCCGAAAATCGAGCCAAGGTTCGCCCGCGAATCGCGCACCGGTCGCAGGCGCTCAATTGGCCCAGTCAACAAAGCCGTGACACCGGGACCGTGTCCGCTGACCGTACTGTCACCATGAACGATCACTCCGATGGTGATTCGGCCCTGGCGATAAATCGGCCCGAAGCGGTTGTCCGCTTCGATGATCGCGACCATGTCGCCGAAACGCAGACTACCGAGCCTGAAGCGGCGGCGGATTACGGGGTCGGCAAGCTGAATGTCGTAATCTCCGCGCCATGCCGTGCTCTTGCCGAGGCCCGAGCCCATGATCGAGGCCGGCACGAGATGGGTGACGGGCGCGTGCAGCACGCCGCCGCGAAGGCGCAATCCCCAGCGGGCGAGCAACTCGGGCGCGGCGTTGAACACGGTGATCTCCGGCCGGTCGAGCAGTCTCAGTCCCTGTCCGCAACTCTGAATTTGCACCCGGTCGCCGATGCGCAGTTCGCGCAGCACAGGAAATGGAAAATCCACGAGGACATGGTTCACGCCGCCGTGCTTGCCCGTGACAATACCCATCTTTCCCACGCAAGGACCCGTGATCACGCGCGCGCGATTGCCCACGCACGCATAGGTCATCAGCGCGGTGTTAGGGCCGTCGCGCGGACCCACGACTTCGCGGTCGTTGTTGTGCAAGGAGACACCCGGTTCGATGTGATCGCCGGCCAGTCCCACACAGCGATCCCCGATGCGATGATTCAGCACGATACCGCCCGTCGCAGGCAGGACGCGCGGCACGCCGTCGTAGCCGATCCGGTACGGATTGGCGCGGCCCACCGGATGGGCGATCTGCCCGAGAACTGACACCATGACCAGGTCCGGCAGGTTCATTCGCAAGGCCACGCGGCCGCCAATATTGTGCGGGAGACTCATGGCATTTCATCCGTATTTACGATGGCGTGATGCCCGCCGCGCATCGTCGCCGGGCAAGGCCGTTTCACGGCCCATCGAGGCAAGCGGATACCAGAATGCGCGGGCCTTATCCCAGAGGCCGGGCCGACTGTTCTCAAGCACGGCGTCAAGGCTGATTTCGGTGAAGCCGTCGGCGGTTGCGCACGGTTGTGCCTCAGGCAGGGACGGCGCGGCCGGCGTGACGAGATGGAGCACTGCAAGATCGAGCCCAGCCCATACCAGCTTTGCAGCGCCCGCATGCACAAGCAGATGGCACAGGTAATCGCGTTCAATTCCCGCCATGGGCTCGTCATCACCCAGTGGCATGCAGGGAACCCCGCCTTTCGCGAGCAGCGAGCAGAGGGCGGGCTCGACCCGACCCGGCTCTTTTCCAGTGCGAAGCGACGTCAGGATGAACGCGTTGCCGAGCGCGGCCGCGAGCGCGGCGCTGTCGCGGCAGGCACACTCCATCGGGCTTGCCGGACGCAGTGCGCGATCGAGCGTACAACTGAGGGCCTCGAAGCGCCACAGCAGGTCGGGGCCGGCGCCGGCGGGCACCAGCGATTCGGAAAGACCGTCACCGAGCCAGAACAACTTGAGTCCGCTCAGGTCGCTCTCCATACGCAAGCGCTCCCACTCCCGCATCGCCGAGGCGACCTCCTCATCTGTGCCCGGTTCCAGCGAACTCGCCTGCACGCTGTCGTCGCTGCCTTGAAATAGCAAGGTGGGATCGTCGAGATAGAGCCGGCTGTTGTCCAGGATGTGCCACAGTTCCCGCACGATCCATAGATCCATCACGTCGTCGAGCCGCCGCAGGAGCGGCAGGCCGAATGGCGAGAGCATCAGCGCGGGGTCGAGCACGCACGCACAACGGCGCTGGCTGACCGTGACCGATAAGGAGTCGGGAAATAGCATGTCGTTTCGCAGCCTTCACGCGGATCATGCGACGGCGGCCGAACTGGCGCTCAACACGCTGCGTAGCGCCGGTGTAATGCCGGCGAAGCCGCGTCCCTCCGGCGTCATCCGGTAAGCGGCGACCCACGCTTCGAATGCGCGCCCATTGGACGCACCGTCGACTGGAACAGGATCGGATCGATCGCCGTCTTGAAGTCGTTGTCGGCCACGAACTGCAGAATCGTCAGCCCGCTCTTCGCCATCTTCGCGCGTTGCGAAGGCTCCGCGATACCGCCCAGGTAGCGGTTCGACACGATCTCGACAACGTCCCCCTTTGGTATTGGCGTCGAACGACTTCTTGATGTCGGGTGCGTCCAGCAATTGCAGCACGGACTTCAGGTAATGTCCGGTCTCCATCGCGAGGGCGGAGATATTGCCGTAAGTGGCGCGGTCGAGTGCATAACGCAGATCGAGCCCGATGCGCTGCACCGTCCCGATGCTGCCGAAAGGCCGCTGCTCGATCAGCGGGCCGCCGCGAATGACTTCGCCGATCAGCAGGTCACGAAAATACTGTGCCAGCGCCACCATGAAACCCACGAGCAGCCGATGAAAGTTCCGGTTGACGATGGCCCCTGCCGGCACTTCCGCAACACCGTAGTTGAATGCGCGGCGATAGGCGATCATCCGGTCACGCGTGGTGTAGCGCAGCGGCTTCCACTTTTCGAGCAGGTAAAGTCCGCGCGCGCCAGGTCCGCGCTGAATGCGCATCTTGCCCATGCGAAAGAGCCGCAGCAGCACCTCGACGACCTGGAATACCTTCATGCGTTCGTGTTGATATATGTAGTAGAGCTCGGAGGCGGCATGCAACTGGCTCGGCACGACGGAGTCGTCGAAATCCGGCTGGATCTACGGATACGACATGTTCCCGAACTCGGCCGGCCCTTTCGGGCCAAAGCCGATCAGGTCAAGAAAGTAGTCCGGCCCGCCGTTCGCCGCGCCCTTGAGCAGTTCGCCGAAGCGGTCCTCGAACTGCTGCTCGTACTGCTGTCTCTGGTCGGGCGGAATCGCCGCCAACTGGTCGCGCAGGAAGGTTTCCCACAAGCGTTGAATGGTTTCGGTTGTGTTGAAGCTCATGGCCGTGCTCCTCGGATCACATCTCCAATGGCGGTTTCCGGTTTCCGGTATCTGGCGAGCGGCGCTACAGTCTTTCCGTGGATCAGGAAGAACTCGCGCAGCAGAAGTTCAACGCGTTCCTTGTGCTCCGCCCGGCTGCCGATCGTTGTGAAGATCAGTTCGAAATCCTCGGCCAGTCTGGTCTTCCCTTTCAACAATGCGATGGCCTCTTCCACCTCGGCACGCGCACGCATCGCAACCAGGTGGTCGCCCTTGTCCTTCACGATCATTTCGGCGTCGGCCAGCACCGCGGCCGCATCGAGCATCGGCTTTGCGATCTGGCGATACTCGGCGCGCGTCAGGTCACCAGGGGTCGCCATGAACTGGTCACGCTTGTTGAGGACCTCCTCCACCATGCGCCGGACGTCCTCACTACAGGCAATCGCTTCAGCGATGGCGGAGATCTGCGACGGATCGAGCACAACCTCTACAGGGTTCGATGCAAGCTCGTGGCGCACCTCTTGGGCGATTGCCGGCACCTGTTCCAGAATCAGGGCTTTTAGTTGCGTCGGCACGGCATCGTCTCGCACCTTCTTAGCCACCGCGTCCGTAATTTCGCGGATCTGCTCGGGTGCAATCGAACGCATGCTTTGGAGCGCATCGAAAAGAGCGGTGTTCGTCATGGTCATATCCCAATCGCGTGAATCGAGTGCCGAAACAGTCTTGCCAAACTGACTTCGTAGTGCGCCGGCAAGGACATCGTGACCTCCCGTGACGCGCGCTGAGCGAAGTCAGCGGTTGGTGCCGTCGGGCAGCACGTTCTCGACGAGACCGTCGAGGGTCGTTTCGAAGTGCGGCGGCAGGGTTACCTCAAACGACTGGCTCGTTCCGGAACTCACCCGGTCGACGGCGCCCTTGACCACTGTCTTGAGGGCGTCGAGTACCGAGGTTATGCCGACGCAATCCGGCGCCATGGTCTTGACGAGGTTGGCCCAGGTGCCCTCCATGTCCATCTGAATGCGTAGCTCCTGGCTCAGGATACTGAGGTAGTCGCTCAGGAAGTCACTCGGGCCTGGTGTGTGACTGCCTTCGAAACGTCGCAGGACGTCCCGTCCGTACTCAAGGAATGCGAAGAGTTGTGAACGTTCGCCCAGATTGAGCGTTGCGGGCTCGACCCTGATCCGGTAGGCGAGGCTGTTGGCAGCGCCTGCGTCGAGCTGCACACACACGTCGATCGTGCCATGGTGAAGCGGACACTGGTGCTTGATCGTCAGTTCGTTCAGCACACTGGCACTGAAGCGCAGCAAATCGTCCTTCACCGTTATCACGTCCGGACTAAGCAGGGAAAGCGGTGGACGCAGGCGATCGTTCATGATCCCGTCAAGCACGACGCCTATCGCATTGCTCTGGCCATATATGTTGCAGTGCGCCTGCGCATGCGTCTTGAATTCCTCGATGATGAAGCTGTATGCCGCGGCGCGCCGTTCAGGGTCGCCGAAATCATCCTTGCCCACGGCATAAAGGTCGATTGCGCGATCCGTGTCATACAGGATCTTGTCCAGGACGACCTGGCATTTCACCTGGGTCGGCGAACAGCCGCATTGCAGGTAGCAGTCCAGAAGTTGCGCGAGCCTGCCGCGGTCGATCATCAGGCGCATGAGCCGGCTGTCCGCATCTTCGAACGCGGTCATGCCATAGAGCCCATAGAACAATACCGGCGGCCGCGCAATGCGCAGCAGACGGAAGCCGCCAGACGGATCGAACGCGTCGGCGAATAGCGAGGGTCCTTCAAGGACGCGGTAAGCGGAGGCGATTCGGGCCGCACCGCGCGCTGTCCTATGATGACGAGACGCCGCAGGCGTTCGAGGTCGAGCTGGGCGGTCGCGCCCAACGCTCGCAAGCCCTCCACGCTGCCGTGCGCCGCGCGTTGGATCAGTTCGTCCATCGTGCGCGCGAGTTCGGTTTCCAGCAGCAGCGCGCGCGGGTCACCCTGGCCTTGTGCCTCGAGCGTGTCGAAAAGCCGGCGGTATGCATCCAGCCCGCGCGGCCAGTCGTTGGGTCCGTACGCTTCCTGCGTCGCGCCCACGAGATTGCGCAGCGCATAAATGGCCGCATCACGCCGTACCTGCAGTTCGCTGTACGGCGCCTGCAACAAATATTTGCCGCCCGCAAAACCCACGTTGGCGAGCGCTTCCCCCATCATGACGAGGAGCACGGCCGCCGCCTCGTCGAGACTCTGCGCGAAAGCGCGGTAATTCGCATTCGTCGACGGCCCGGTCAACGCGCCGACGAGCCGTGCCATCCGCGCGTAGTCGCCCAACTGGCGGCGAATCCCGAAGGCCTTGTCGCGCTGGCGCAGATCCAGGGCGAGCCGCGCCGAGCTGGCGCCCTCCATGACCGCCGAGCGGACCGCCTGAGCCCAGCCGAGGAGTTCGGGTGCGACGTCCTTCAGCAGCGAATTAGTGGTGAGTTCCGCCAGATCGCTCTCGATATCCGACATGGCTTGCTGCCACTCCGCGTTCGACGAAGTGGGCGCCAGCAGAGCCGGCGGCGGCGCGGTCGAGCATCAACAGAAACGGCAACCCCTGCGCCTCCTGATTGATGCCCTGCGCACGCGGATCGGCCTGATAGCGCGTCAGCAGCGCCTGCGCGACTTGCGCAGGATCATTCGGATCCCCAACCTTCAGTTCGCGACGGATCAGGTTGTCCAGCGCCAGGCGCCGATTGCTGCCGTCACGGGCAACGAGGGCCGTGCTGCTGGAGGAACTACGTGAAAAGGGGATGCTGGACGAGATAGCCATGGTCTTGCCTCGATACTGTTGAGCGATGGTGGATGTTCACATTGCCATTGCTGTTGCCAGTGCCCGTCCGGTTGCCGTGCCGATGCGCACGGGGGCGAAACGTCGCTGCCCCGAAGAGGAGGATTCATTCAACCGGCCGACGACCAGGACCGACAGTCGTTGCGGCTCGATTTTTCCGCTCGCCAGCGCATAGCTCGCGGCGCTTACAAGGTGGCGCGGCGGTAAATCGATGCGGCTCGCGTTGCCCTTGCTCAACTGACGTGCCGCGCTGCGAATGGCCTGTTCCTGGGCGGGTCGAAACGGCAGGATGTCCGCCAGGGCGCGTTGCGCCAGATTGCGCCGTGTCTGATAAGCAATCTCGTCGACGATCGCCGGTATCAGCCGGTCCGACGTAGTCAGCAGACGCTGGGGCAGGCGATGAAAGCGGCTGGGGTTGTAGAGCGTCTTCCATACCTGCGTCAACCTTGCCGCCTCGGTGGGGAAGCCCATGCGCCTCAACATCTCCGCCACGATGAGCATGCGCAGATAGGCGGTCGGGTGCGCACTTCCCGGCCGAAAGGTCAGCGTGCGCGGCCCCGGATGCGCGAGAAAGTCGGCCATGCCCCACGCGGCTGCGGGTCCGCCGAGCAATAGCGCCGCAAGATCGGCGAAAATCTCCTTGTGCCAATGCCCGTAGATGCGCGCCAGTCCCGGATCGCGACTCAGTGAGAGCGTGCGACGAAGCACCGCCTGGCGGTTCTCCTGCCAGATGCCCAGGTCCGCCTGCAAATTGTGCGCGACCTCATGCAGGAACACTGCCTGCCACGGATGCTCGCGGTCCCAGGGGATGCGAATGATCGGAAAGGGATTGGCCTCGCCGAGCAGACGGCTCAGCGTCACGCCGCGCCGCATGGTGGCGGGCGAATAACCGTGTTCCATGTAGGAAAGCGGCTTGAGCAGAGGCCCCGGGAAGATCCTTGGCGCCGCCTCTCGTACTGCCGTGTAGCAGTCGGCGGCGATGATGTCATGCGCCGCGAGCGCAGGAGCGAAGGTCGTGCCGCGCTGGGCGAACACTTCGAAGAACAGCCCGAAGGCTCGGCGCGCCCTGTCCAGTTCGCGCTCGACCAATGCGACGTCCACCAGCACGCGCTCGTGCGGCGCGTTGGACCAGCCCCCCGCAAGCTGCCCGAAGCGCCGCTGGATCTCGCTCTCGATTCTCGCGAGCCGGGCGTTCGCCGCGGCGAAATGGCTTGGCGATGGCGCATACGCCAGATCTTGCGGGCGAATGCCGACGCTCGCGTGATCGACTCTCCCAAGCCGTCGAGTTCTGGCGGCGATGCCCAGAATCTTGGCCCGCAGAAAAGCGTGCGTGTTCATGATGATTCGGCCCCCGCCGTGACGTGCGGCACCCGCTCAGCGTGCGTGAATAGTCAAGCGCACAGGTCCGCGCATCACTATGGTGCGGCGTCCGCAGCGCGGGCAGCCGCCACCGCGTCCCGGCCGCCCGGCTGCACCCCCTGCAAGCGGAGCTGAAAGGCGCCGTGCCGCCTGGGGATTGTTTGCCAGGCGCGCGGCGGCTGGCGCACCGCCTGCGGCAATGCCTGCGCGGGAATGCGGCGCTGCCGAACGGCACGCTGAGCATTCTGCACGATGCGCGGAATCGCGCGGGCGGCTTGCGGCCCCTGCCGGCGGGCGAGCGTGCGAGTCGCCTGGGTGACGCTGCGCACCAGACGCCGTCGCGCGGGCTGGGGCAGTCGCGAGACCGAGGGCATGTTCCGACGCAGCGCGAGTCCGGCGATCACTGGAGCCGCCGCATCGATGTTGTCTTCCTCTTCGGCCCAGTCGATCAGTTCGTCGAGGGCTTCGAATTCGTCGGCGCCATCGGCAAGCAAGCGTCCGGCGATGTTTGCCACGCGGCCGATTGCCTGGGCCTGCGGCAATGGAATGGCGCTTGCTATCGGCCCGACGACCCGCGCCACCTGACCGACGCCGCGTCCCACCGTGCGCGCCACATTGACCGCGCTTCTTGCAATCCTGCGCAGTCGCCGGAAGAACTCGTCGGCATCTTCGGCTTCGAGCGCGTCCGCGACCGCATCCTCGATCGAATCGGCGCCTTCCCACTCGCCTGCGGCCTCCATGTCGCCCCAGTCCTCCATCTCGTCGAACTCGTCCCCACCGAGCGCCGCTCCGTGGCCGTGGCCGGCGCCGCCGACTACGCGCGTGAATTCGTCGTCCTCGCCGGCATCGCTGTCTTCGAAGCCTTCTTCTTCGAACCCTTCGAACTGTGTCGGACCTTCGGCAGTCTCGTAAAACAGGTCTCCCATCGCGTCGCTGTCAAATCGGTCGCTCATGGTCATCTCCTTCAGTCATGGATCATCTCAACAAACTTCGGTCCTGCGGCTCAGCGGCTGAGCATGGTGATCTCCACGGGACCCTCCAGGCGGATACGGCGCGGCAAGGCTGCTGCCGTGCCATGAGGCCTTGACGGCCAACTCGCCGGCGCCGCCAGTGACATGAGATGCCGCAGCAAGCGCGGCTGCGACGCCGCTTGTCCTGCACCCCGGCGAATTGCGCGGGCAAGGTCCGCCGTGACAAGACGCATCCGCGGTACGCCGCGGGCCACGCTGCGCGCGAGCGGCAGCAGCGCGCTCAGGGCTCTCGCGTCACGCGCCTGATTGAGGATGCGCACCGCGTCCAGCGACGCATCGAGCAACTCGCGCTTCTCGGCGTGCGCAAGCGGTGCATTCTTTCGACGTGCGAGTGGCAGCGCGAGCACATGCGCTGCCATGCCCGCGAGAAGGGGCAGTGCTTCGTCGAGCGCCTCGTCGGCCGCTTCTTCCGCGAGGCGTTGGGCAAGATCTGCGATGGTTTCCGGCTCATCGGTTTGCTCATCCCCAAATTGTTGCAACAGCGGCAAGATGCGCCGTTGCAAGCGCCGAGCCCGTAGATTCGGCTCGCGGCGCGGCGCGGCGCCGCGTTGCGAGCGGCGGCGGCAGGCGACTGCCGTGCGCCCTCGTTGCACCGGGTGCCGCCTTGCGCGCTTCCAGTGGCCCTTGCGATCCGGCTCACGCCGGCCGCGAGCCGGCGGACGAACCCGTGTGAATCCGCTGCACTCATGGCGTTCACGATGACATCCTCGAGCGCGTGATCAAGCTCCGTCAGCGAGTGATCGGCAGGCGTTGCGTTGACCTCATCGGTATCGCCGGCCGACAGTTCTGTCCGACGCTCGTCGGCGCCGCCGTCGCTTTCAACGGCTGCCGATTCCGTCTCCTCTCCCATCTCCTCCGCGAGCAGGTCTCCCTCTTCGAAGCCCTCGCTGTCGAGTGGTTCGTCGGGGTCTTCGTCAGTCGAGGACTGCAACTCCGTTTCCGGGCCGCGCGCGCCCCAGTCATCGAATTTCTCGAGCATGACGTGTTCTCCCTTGGTGATCCGGATCGAGGCGGCGATCTACTTGTGACTAAGGGTAGGGTGAATTTGCAGATTAAAAAATGACATGAGCGTGGTAGTTCGAATGAGCTAAGGGTCGCGTACTGCCGTTCTGCGGCGGTCAAAGCGGTCGCCGCGAACGCCCAGCTTTGGTCAGCTTAGCGTTTCTATACCGGCCGCTGACGTTCTGACGTTCTGACGTTCTGACGAGTTGATGAGCCAATGGCGGCAAAGGCCCAGAACTTGCCGGATCGAGCTTGTATCTCAATGGCCGGTACCTCAGCGAAGTCCCGGCGCGTTTCGACGCAGGGCGGCGTTCCGCCGCAAACCCCCCCCCAGTTGCTGAGAGTGTCAATGCTCGTACGACGTTCGATGCGCAGTTCGTTTTGTATCGCTATGCAAAGCCCTAACCGCGCTTGGCGTTGCTCGCGGGATGGCTTTCCGGGCCGTCCTGAGCGCACCGGACGCGGACGAACAACGCCCTCTAAGAATGCGTGGCGAGTTTCAGGACTGTGAGCTTAATCGAGAACCGGGGCTGACCTTCATGCTTGATACGTTCGAAGTCTGGCGCGGCACTAGGTAACTTGCGCAATGTTCTGAAATATAGAGCAGTCCTTGGAGATGTAACGGCGTGGGTGATGGCGAACGGTCATCGGTTATGTGGTTTAACGCTCATACTCGGACGCTTTGCGTTGGAAGCCGAGGGCCGAATCGCCTATACCGCTAGGACTTCCCCGGAGAGAGGCGGCAATGAGCACGAGGAAAGCCTATGTCGGCCGACTTTTCGGGGGGTTGAATAAGGCACCTGCCGTTGGATTCGTGACCGAGTATTCGCTTTGGCTAGTTCAACCCTCGTACAGAGCACGATCGCCAATCTTCGGGAAGAACTGTCCCAGAAGAAAATTGGCAACATCATTGCGGGCGCGGGCTCGAGCGTCAAGATCAACCTCTGAGGCTCCATTTCTTCACCCTTGCAAATGAAGCAGCTTCAGGACGCTGCGGCGCAGGCCAAAGCACCAGCCAATATCGACAGCGCGACGAAGGTGTTCTCCGTCGACAAGCTGAACACGTTCAAGGCTCAGGCGGCGACGCTTCAATAGACCCCTCGGCGTTCGATCGACAGGAGACGTCCATGCGCCACAGGGGCAGAAGGCAGTTCTTCAGGGCCGCCGCGGCCACGGCGCTTCTTGCCACGGGCACGGTTCGGGCGGCTCCGGGCGCGCAACCCGCATCTGTCATGCGAGCCATGCCTGATCAGGCGATGCAAAGGCTCGGCTTCGAGCGCTACGATTTCAGCGACGGCAATTATGAACACGCGGTCTATGTCAAAGGCGCGGGGCCGGCTGTCATCGTCATGCATGAACTTCCCGGTTTCGATGACGCCGCGGTTCTACTTCATCGACCGCTTCGTGGAGCGAGGCTTCCGCGTTCACGCGCCTCATTTGTACGGTCCGCTGTTATGGTCCGATACAGGCGCTCAATTACGTGCGTCTTTGCATCAGCAAGGAGTTCGGCTACCTCGCAGCGAACCGCTCGGCGCCGGTGTGCGACTGGCTGCGCCCCCTCGTCCGGTCGCTCAGTGAAAGTCAGGAAGAGGCGCGCATCGGTGTAATCGGGCTGTGCCTCACGGGCGCGTTCGTCATTCCGATGGTGATCGAGCCGGGCGTGCGCGCGGGCGTCGTCTCTCAGCCCGCCATACCGCTTTCGCTGCGCTATGCCGCGAGCAAGGGGAAGTGCGGCAAAGGTCCCTGGATGGAAGAAATGAATGTGTCCAACGCCGATCTCGAAGCCGCCACGCAACGATGCGCGCGTGAGCGCGTGCCGATTCTCGTGCAGCGTTTCAATGAGGACGTCCTGAGCACGCCACAGCGCGTCGAACGCATTGCCGCCGCATTCGGCGGGCAGGCCACACTCGTCCAATATGCGAACTCGGGCGAGAACCCGCATCCGCATGCGTTGATGACCATTGAATACGATGAGGCGATTGACGTCGATCCCGTCGATCCGCACAAGGAGAATTCGACGCGTGTGGCGTTGCAGAGTGTCGTCGATTTTCTTCACGCGAATCTCAGCACGCAGCCGCGCTAGTGCTTCGTCACCAACGGCCGCGAGCCACGGTCAGCCGCATTGACTCAAAGGTTGCGCAAGCTTGCCACTCTTCTTGCGCAGGAAGTCGGCCGTGAGTTTCTCGTTCTGCAGGACCACTGTCCAATACAGTTGCAGCATGATGTCGTTCGTGTACTTGTTCCAAATATCGTCGTGATCGGCCATGACCTCTTTATCGACTCTGACGGACCAGAGCGGAAAGCCGGCAATGTCCGTGAGCGGGGTTTTCGGACTGGCGTCACAGTCTGAGGCATGCTCGTTCGACGAGCGGTTGCCTAGATCGCGTTTGAGCATCAGGCCCTTGCCAAGCAGCACCTCGTTGCCGACGAGCGCGGTGAATCCTGTCTGGGACCAGGCGCGTGCGCGGCAACTATAGGCGGCTTCGCCGTCGTACTTCTCATCGTCGTACCGGTCCTTGTTCCCGCTCAGCGTGAGCCTGTGCGTGACGTAGTCATCGACCCAACCCACAGCGTTGATGTTCGCGTTGCTTTCTTCCGCAGTCTGCGGATTGTCAAACGCGGTCGTGACGTGGCGAAACGCCTTGAACCAGAATTTCGTTGCGGTGTCGCCTTCGCTTTGCAGGGTGACGAGCACGGGCAACTGGCTCTGGTTGATATCGTTGTTATCGACGCCGGGCATGGGATAAGACACGCGGCGCTGCGCTTCGAGAAACGTAGGCGTATAGCGTATGCCTTCGAATGCGGGATTGACGAGAATGACGAGATCTCCGAACGAATAGGCCAATTGTTCCGGATAGTCGATCCTCAGCCCGGATGCCAGTTGTCCGACGAGCGAGCGGAAATCGATCAGCGCGCCGTAGCTATGGCCCAGCATCAACATGTTCGCGTGTCCGCATCGCGTCGGATCGCCGGGCATCAGACCGCGGTTGTCGACGTGACACGTGTTGCGCTGATTGAAGTTGCGTGCATGTGGGCGAGCAACCCCTGGACCGCGCCGAGAGAGAGCGTTTCCGCAGCCTGCTTTCTATCCCAGACCGACAGCACTTCAGGCGTTTCGATGGAATCGCCTCGCCATGCGATCTCGATGCCGATTACCTTGCGGACCTGCTTTGTCTCGCCCCCGGCCTCCTTGCTTTCGTGTGCCGCACGTTGTTCTTCGAGGGCCGCTATGCTGTTCAGCATGTTGCGAAAGCCGATGGTGTACCAGTGATAAGGCGACGCCGACCCGTGCCATCCATGCGTGAAGATGACGATATCGACGGGCTGCTTGAGCTTACATGGTTTGGCGGAGGCGTCCGTTACTCCGCAGTCGAACTCTTCCAGACGTTTATAGAGGCGGGCTAGTTGCGAGTTTTGAATGCATGGCGAGGCGGGACTCAGCATGCCATCGTGAAGCGAGCATTTGCGCTGGTCGGTGGCCATGCCGACATCGTCGAATTCGGTGGTGAAGAGTTCGAAATCCATGTGCTGTTGGGACGCCGAGCGCCAGCATCGCCCGAGGTCGGGCTTGTCGAGCTGCTCCTGAATTTTCTTGCTGACATCATCGAGCTTTTGTTTCTTCTGGACACCCTCCATGGCGTAGGCTTCTTTGGCCATGTCGTCGAGCGGCTTGTAAGCTTCCTTCTGGCACGTGTCGATCTCGCCTTTCTGATCCGTCGATATCCAGTCGGTGCGTACGAGCTGACTGCTCGTACAGCCCGTCAGCGTCATGCAGATGGCCGCCAGTACGGCGTAAGCCCGAAAGCTTCGAATCAAGCGCAGCGTTCGCATGATGATGTCCCCGTCGACCGACCGAACGCGCCACAAGCGCCTTGTGTCCTGCGGTCTTCTGGCAAGGTAAGAAAGCGCTGCGCGACAGTTTGATGACGCGGCCGCCTCGTGTGGTCTATTGATAGAGCATTCGCGAGCGCCGCAATGCGCCTTGGCCGAACGTGAGGCCATTTTGGCGGACATCGCTAGCCGCCGTCTCCTTTAGTAATCACAATCTAATCACAATCTAATCACAATCGCGCTCGCTCCATCGACGAAGGTGGTTCATCCGGCAGAGACAGGGATCGATCCGGGAGACACGGAGATGAATCAGGATTTTGAAGTGTTAGGCAGCAACGACGCTGCCTTGTTCTCGCTCAAGCTGCATCGCGGCGACGGCATGACGCTGATCGCGATGGACTGGAAAAAGGACAAGCCGCCGAAGAACTTCGTCGGTTTCTCGATCGCAAGCAAGGAACCGGCCGGCAAAACGTTCTACGATCTCAAAAACCGTTTGACCTTCCCGGACAAGCGCGCTCACACCGAAACAGCGCTCACCCCTGACGCGCTGATCGAGCCGAAAATCTATCCGACGAAAACTGCGCCGATCCAGAAGTTCAGATGGGTCCATTTTCCCCGTAACGCTGAGCTTCAAGGCAAATTCGTTTATCGCGTCACACCTGTCTTCATGGATGCCGACGCCCGCCTGAGTTACGGCACGCCGCAGCAGGCCGATATCGAACTGAGGCGCGAGACGTATTCCGGGAAAGTTGAATCTTGCGTTCACACGGGGCTTCGTTTCGTCGCAGGCATTCGTCGACAAGTTCAGCACGACTCCATTCCCACCTTGCTGCCTTCGTCGAAGGTCAGTGGGCTGGAGTTCAGACCCACCTATCTGAAAGCGAAACAGGCGCTCGACTGGATGGGATTCGAAGCACGCAGTGCCGTACTCGAACTGCTCGATCAGGCGATTGCGGATAAGCAGGCGCAGGTGAGCGTCGTGCTGTACGACTTCGACGAGCCAGGCATACTCGAACGGCTGGAGAAACTCGGCAAGCGTCTGAGAATCATCATCGACAACGAAGGTGCGCATGAGCCTTCGACCTCCGACGAGACCGTGGCCGCGGAGCGCCTGAGCGCGACGGCGGGCGCGCAAGCGTCTTGCGCCAGCATCTCGACAAGCTTCAGCACAACAAGACCGTCGTGGTGAACGGACCCAAGACGAAGGCCGTGCTGGTCGGTTCAACGAACGCCTCGTGGCGCGGCTTCTTTGTGCAGAACAACAACGCCGTGATCATCCGGGGCGAAGCGGCTGTCAGGATCGTCAGCGCCGCGTTCGAGGATTACTGGCAGCATGGCAGCGCGCCGGCATTTGCGGCGTCGGTATCGCCGCATGGCATACGCTGCGCATTCCGGGAATCGACATTCAACTGGGCTTCTTTCCGCGCAGCACGCAAAACGCCGCATTGCAGTCGATTGCCGACGACATCCGCAACAACACGACATCGAGCCTGTTCTTTTCACTTGCGTTTCTCTATCAGACACCCGGGCCGATCCTCGATGCGATCCAATCGCTCAGCAACGAGAAACACCTCTTCTGCTATGGCATTTCCGATCACGCCGTCAAGAGTCTGGAGAGTCTGGAAACGTCGGGCGTCGACTTGCGCAAACCCGATGGAATCGTGCGATCCGTTCATCCGGCACAGATTTCGGGCCATATACCGCCGCCATTCTCCAAGGAACCGGTGGGCGGAAGCGGAACGCGGATGCATCACAAGTTCGTGGTCATCGACTACAACCTGCCGAGCGCGCGCGTGTATACGGCTCATATAATTTTTCGGATTCCGCCGACGCGCACAACGGAGAAAACCTGCTGTTAATGCGCGACCGGAGAATCGCCGTCTCTTACATGGTCGAGGCGCTGCGCATTTTCGATCACTATCACTTCCGCGTGGCGCTGGCCGAACACAAGACCACCGGCCCCCTTCAGTTGCAGCCCGCACCGACAAAAGGCGATGCGCCCGCATGGTGGGAGGAGTATTACTCGGACCCTGTGAAGATGGCGGATCGCGCGCTGTTTCGGTAACCGTTCAGTCAGTTCGGCAGGTTCAGTGCAGCACGGCCGAGATATCGAGAGCATCGGCTCTCAGATAGGCCACTACCCCCTCGTCTGCGTTCGCTGGCGTACGCGCGCGTCGCCTTTCGTGCGGCGGCTTCACATCCGTCTTCAGTGGTTGGATACTTCGCCTTCACTACCGTTGAGTTCACGGTCAGCCAATGAGTGTTCACGACCCGTAAGAGTCTTTGCTGTTCGGGATTCAAATGCCCGCTCCGACTACTGCAGCGGACGCTTGCAGCAGCGTCCGCTGCAGTATCGAGTAGAAGAGCCTGGTGAACCCGCTTCGTTTTCCGGCTGATCTTCTCGATAGCTGAAAAGCAATACAGCGCCCATGGACCCGCCGCAGGCGCCAACGTTCGCACTAGTCCGCAGCAGGGAAGTCGAGCGTAGTGTCGTTGATACGGTTAAAAAGATTGGTGAATGTAATGCTGGCTACGGCCATTGCGACATCGACAATTTGTGCGTCAGTGACACCGGCCTCTTTGACCTCCGTTATCACATCGGTTTGAACTGTGCCGCTCGTTGTGATCATATGCAGCACAAACTTGGCCAACGCATCATTGCGCGCGTCGCCAGACGGCCGGGCCTGACGCAACGCCAGAATGGCTTCACGGTCAAGGCCCATCTTCTTAGTCAACAGCGTGTGTGCGGCGAGGCAATAGTCGCAGCCGGTGGTCTGGCTAACGACCAGCTTAACGACTTCAATATCCCGCGCGCTCAAGCTACTCTTTTTGAGCGATGCCTCGAGACTCAGTACTGCCTCCAGCGCGACCGGGCTATTACCGCCGATTCCAATGTACGAATTCGGAACCTTGCCGACAGTCGCTTTGACACCCTTAAACAATTCGGCCGTGTGGCCGGTGGCTTCAGACACTGAGATAGTATGGAGACGAGGCATGATGTGTTCCTTTGAGGTGGGAAAAAATAGGCGTTTAGCGGGAGGCATGGCGCGTGAAGCTTAGTGAACCTGATCAGTCATCCGCTGTGAGCGGTGCGCTTTGATTGAGCAATAGGGGACGAGCGAGCAGAAATGCGCCGACAAGCGCAGTGCTGCCCAGTGCGACAGCGAGCACGAAATGCCTATCAGGGTGCAGCATGATCTGTGGCAGAAGACCCACCGTCAGGGCGGGTGGAAAGTGAAGTCGCAGCGCGCGCAACGTCACGATTCCGACCAGCAACGAAATGACGACGGACAGCGGGCCGGCGCCTAACCACAAAAGCGCGACGAGCCCCACAGCGGCGGTGATCGTGCAGACAAGCGGCAAAGTAAGGGGCCGCTTCGCCCATGGACGGATGTGAGCGTTGGTGAAAATCTCGAATGCGGTCATGACAAGTGGGGGAAACAGGATCAGCCGGAGACCGGTGACGCCCGCTAGTCCGTACGCCAAGAGAACGAACGCGAAGAAAATTAAAATGGGTAGCCACGTCCTGAGCCGGGGCGCACGCTCGATTTCATCGGCTTGGGCCACGGTGTCGAGCGCGGGCGCTTGAAGAACATCGCCCGAAGCCAATACGCGGCCATAGATCGTGGAGACGAGAGCCAGAAGGGCCATCACGGCAGCGATAGAGACTGGATACCACCAGCTCGTGATACCGAACACGAGAGGCAGAAAGGCTGCGGAAATGGCTGGCATGATGGGCGAACGCATCAAACCGATGATCAGTATCGCGCCGGCAATCGTGATCGCCACCGACCATAGGCTGTACACCATCGCTTGCGTGAGCGCAGTGCCCAGTGCAGCGGTCACAGCGGGCGTGATCGCCAGCATGACCGGCGAGCGTGCCCACGCTCCCGCGGGGCGCGTGAACACGTCATAGCTCAACGCGGCCAGTTCGGGAAAAAGAACGTAGAACGCGCCGGTCAGAAGCGCCGCCTTCGCGACGACAGCCAGAAGGACAACGGAAAGCACTGGCCCAAGGATCAATGCGTCGCTAAACGTGCCACGTCGGTCGCGGCGCATGGAGATGCTCATCAGAAATAAACCCTACCGGTTGGCATAGTCCGATCATAGGTATCTCCGACTTGTGCGAATATTCCCCATATCTGCAACCCTACCTGGCGTTAATGCACCGATGTTCGATTGGGAAAACATTCGATATTTCATGACTGTCGCTCGCATCGGGACGCTGTCGGGCGCCGCTCGAAGCCTCGAGGTTGATCACGCGACGGTGAGTCGGCGTTTGAGCGCACTGGAGAGCGAAATCAAGACCTGCTTGATCGAGCGCCAGCCCAGGAGTTGCAGGCTCACGCCGATCGGCCAGCGCGTGTTCGAAGTGGCGCAGGAAATGGAAGAAGGCGCGTACGCTGTCGAACGACTCCTCGACGCAAGCCGTTCGCCGCTGAGCGGCAAAGTCACGCTCAGCGCACCGCCCGTCCTCGTGGCGAATTTTCTGGTGAAGCATCTGGCAGACTTTCGTCGTGCAAATCCAGGCGTGCAACTGTCCGTTTCGTGCGAAGCACGGCAGGTTTCCCTAAGCCGCAGGGAGGCAGATATTGTCCTGAGACTGACTCGGCCGGAGGAACTCACGAGCGTCGTGCGGAAGCTGGGGCGCGTGTCGTTTGGCCTGTACGCGAGCAAGGACTATCCTCATCTGCACGATCCGTCCGCCTGGGAGTTCATCGCCTATGACGCCGGCTTCGTGGGCGTGCCACAGCAGAAGTGGTTGATGAGCGTTGCGGGGAAAAGGCCAATAGCCTGCGAAATCAGCGATATCAATGGCCATCTGGTAGCGGCGCAGGCAGGCGCGGGCGTGGCGGGTCTTCCTGATTTCCTGGCAGATACCGATGCGAACCTGCAGCGCCTCACGTACGGTGGCGAAGCGTTTTCGCGAGATATCTGGATGGCTGTTCATCGAGACCTGCGCCGTTCGCCGCAAATACGGGCAGTCATGGACTTCCTGCTGAAAATCGTCGCCGAAAATCCCGCCTTTTCGGACCATCGCTAGAGTGGATGTCGATTGGGGTGTAACACAGGACGACAAGAAGCCGGCTTGATGATTACGTCTTGCTGCGGACCAGGGTAGTGCGCATGCACAACGGCTGCCTGGGTTGATGGATGCCGTTGATCGAGGCGAGCTACTGGACGAACATGAGGCGAACAAGCTGGACATACACCGCGAAAGGTCTCCTTTTGCAAGCTGATGTCGATATGCCAGATTAGTTCGCAGGTGGACCGGAGCTTTGAATTGCGTCCACCTACGTTCGAGCCGTACCGAACTCATCGATTTTAATGATGCGGCTTACGTTTTGTATTGGGCCTCCGTCTCGCGTCAACCACCTTGTTATCTGGAGATTTTTTCGAGTTCAAGGCCCTTCGTACGCGGCCCCATTAGTCCAATCGCGAGCATGACTATCACCATCGCTCCGGCGATAAACATAAACACCCCGGTCGTGCCGAACGCCTTCAACACGCCCGCGATGAAGAACGACGTGAAGATGGCCGAAAAGCGGCTCCACGAGTACACGAAGCCGACCGCGCGCGCCCGGATGCTGGTCGGGAAAAGCTCCGTCTGATACGCGTGGAAGCTGTACGACATGATGTTGCTGCCGAGCGTCAGGCCCACGCCCATGGTGACCAGGAGCGCCGCGCCCGAGACCTGGCTGAAGACCAGTCCGCAGATCACGATCGCGCCTGCCATGGCGACAATCACGCTCTTGCGCTCGAATTTATCGGCCATGAACAAGCCGATGATCGGTCCGACCGGAGCGGCAAGCGCGATGATCGTCGAATACATCAGGCTGGTCGTGATGGTGATGCCCTGCCGGATCAGAAGAGTGGGCACCCAGTTGGCGAAGCCATAGAAACCCACGGTCTGGAACACGTTGAAGATGATCATCATGGTCGCGCGTTTGCCGTAGGGTGCAACCCACATGTCGCGGAACGATCCACGCGCGCTGACCGGTTCGGGTGCTGCGGGCGGCGGCAACGGCCGGCCATATTCACGCTCGACCTTTGCCTCCAGCGCCGACATCACCGCGTCCGCTTCCGCCAGCCGCCCTTTCTGCGCCAGCCAGCGCGGGCTTTCGGGCAACGCGCGACGGATGAACCACACGAACAAGGCGCCATGCGCGCCGATCAACACCACCCAGCGCCAGCCATCGAAGCCGAAGGGTTTGTTCGGCACCAGCACGTAGGACAGGAACGCGACCACCGGAACCGCCATGAAACCAACCGCCTGCTCGCACGCGAACGCGCGGCCGCGAATGTGCTTGGGCACGAGCTCGGAGATATACGTCCCGATAGTCACCAGCTCCACGCCTATCCCCAACCCCGCCATGAAGCGCCAGAAGTTGAGCCCGCCGGCCGTGTCCTGGAACGCCATGATCACGTTCGCGGCCGTGTACCAAAGCAACGAGTACGTGAAAATCGCACGCCGCCCGAAGCGGTCCGCGAGAAAGCCGCACGCGATCGTCCCGATGAACAGCCCCAGAAACAACGACGCGATAAAACTTGCCACGCCCGTCATGCCGAACAGCCCGACGGTCGTGGACGTGAGAATGCCGCTCTTCACCAGCCCCGGCGCGACGTAACCGGAATACAGCAGATCATAGAGTTCGAAAAAGAAGCCGAGGCTGAGCAGAACGACTAGCGTCCACATCGAGCGTGTAGCCGGCAGGCGATCGAGCCGCGCGGAAATGGTGCCGGCGGATAAAGCGTCGAATCCGGTCGCGGATTGCGTGAGGTCCAGGCGGGTTGTCATCGATTCATGTCTCCTTGGCGTGGCCGGTTTCGTGCCGGCAACGCTCTTCTTTATTAGCGCGGCAGGACTAATTTCCCGGCGCGCATTTTAACGGCGTATGTGTAAATGTGTTGCAAGTCCTGAAGATTTTCAGGCGCAGTGCTGATAAAACGAATAAAAAAAGCCGCTCACGCCGGCTCGATGCCGTGCATCAGCAACGCCACCGCGTGCCGCGCAATCTGCTCACGCTTGGGCGCACGTCCTTTCTGCTCAGCCCACTTGTAGGTCATTGCGAGCGGCAACACCGTGAGTCCGAACAGCGAGACGAACAGCAGCGACGGCTCCAGATGCGGATTCAGCTTGCCCTCCTTCTGCCACCGCTCAATACGCTCAATCGACGCCTTGTGGTTGGCATCGCCGAAACGCTCGGCAATGCGCTGGCGCAGCAAGCCGCCTTCGCTGATGACTTCGCGAATCCAGAGCGTGGCGAACCACGGATGCTGCTCGGCTACGTCCACGAGACCTTCAACAAACGCACGCAACGCGTCGGCAGGTTCGGCTTGTGAATCGGCGAAGGCACGCCCGAGTTCAGCGCGCAACGGCACGAACCGCTCATCGATCAACACGTCCAGCAACTGGTCGCGCGTCTTGAAGTAGTAATGGACCATGGCCGGCGTCACCCCCGCCTCGCGAGCGATCGCGCCGAGCGTGGTCTCCATGATTCCCTGGCGCGCGAACAATAACAACGCGACATCGAGCAGGAGCGAACGCGGCTCGCCATGTTGCGCGCCGGTCGGACGCCCGGGCCGCCGAATTGCTTTAGGCGCATCGGCAGGTTGGGAAGGATCGGTTACATCTTTAGTCATAGCGGCAATTGACCCCAAGGAAGGCGGCGCTTAATATTAACTCTAACATTAATTAATTTCCGGGCACCCGAATGGACACCCTGCAACCATCCGTTGCGCTTCCCGCCGCAGAACGGCCGCCTATCCGGCTGCTTTTTACGGCGCTGATGCTTGTCATGCTGCTCGGCGCCCTCGACCAGACCATTGTCTCGACGGCGTTGCCGACCATTGTTGGCGAGCTTGGCGGGCTCGAAAATTTGTCGTGGGTGGTGACGTCTTACTTGCTGACATCGACGATCGTGGTTCCGCTGTACGGCAAATTCGGCGATCTGTTCGGCCGCAAGGTTGTCATTCAGGCGTCGATCCTGATCTTCCTCGCCGGGTCGATCCTGTGCGGCGTTGCGCAAGACATGACGCAGTTGATCGTGTTGCGTGCTTTGCAGGGGCTCGGCGGCGGCGGACTGATGGTCGTCACCATGGCCGCCATTGCCGACGTCATTCCGCCCGCCGAACGCGGCCGCTACCAGGGCTTGTTCGGCGGCGTGTACGGACTCGCGACCGTGATCGGACCTTTGCTGGGCGGGTTTATTGTCGAACATCTTTCATGGCGCTGGATCTTCTATATCAACGTGCCGCTCGGCATAGTCGCATTGATCGTGATCGGGCTGGTGTTCAAGCCGCACGTGGCTCACGTCAGGCATAAAATCGATTACATGGGCGCTGCGTTTTTGGCCTCTTCGCTCACTTGTATCATTCTTTTTACCAGTCAGGGGGGCACGCTGCTGCCGTGGAGTTCGCCGCAGCTTTGGTTCACGCTCGCGCTCGGCTTTATCACGCTTGGCGGTTTTATCTACGAAGAGCGACTCGCCGACGAACCGATCATGCCGCTTGGGCTTTTCAAGGAACGCACTTTTGTATTGAGCGGACTGATAGGTTTCATTATCGGATTTTCGCTGTTCGGCGCGATCACGTTCCTGCCGCTTTACCTGCAGGTGGCGAAGGGTTCTACGCCGTCGGAAGCCGGCCTGCAAATCCTTCCGATGATGGCCGGCGTGCTCTCAAGTTCCATTGTCAGTGGCCGCGTGATCAGCAAGATCGGCAAGTACCGCTGGTTTCCGATCTGCGGCACGGCGCTGGTGGCGTCCGCCATGTTCCTGCTGTCCAGGCTCGAACTCGCCACCCCGCTCCACACCATGTACTTCTACATGCTGCTGCTCGGACTCGGGCTCGGCATGGTGATGCAGGTGCTCGTGCTGGCGGTGCAGAACGCGGTGCCGTTCAAGCATATCGGCGTGGCGACGTCAGGGGCGACGCTGTTTCGGTCCATTGGCGGCTCGGTGGGCGTCGCGACGTTCGGCGCGATTTTCACGAACGGCCTGCATTCGCGTCTGGAAGATGCGATGGCGCCGGGGACGGAGTTACCGCGAATGATGGGGCCGACAATGGTTCAGCATCTTCCCGCCGCCCTGCGCGACATCTATCTCAACGCGTTCGCGGGATCGATGCATGTGGTGTTTCTGGTGGCCGGCGTGGTCGTGCTGCTCGCATTTGCGTTGTCCTGGTTCATGCAGGATCTGCCGTTTCGTAAGTGATTGCGCGAATTGGGTGCGGTGGCGCGGCTTTGGTTTAAGCTGACGCACCTTAATTCTGGAACATTTACCTCATGAAACTTGCGCATCTAGCTCTCATCTCGACCATCGGCGCTTCCGCCTTCGCCCTCATGTCTACCGGCGCATCCGCTGAAACCTATAACTTCGGCGAAGGACAATCGTCGATGTCGGGTGCGTCGCGGCATGCGCCCGCGCCCAAGCATCCCAAGCACAAAAAGACGAAGCACTCGACATCGGCCGACAAGGGAGCGTATTCGCATCCCTGATGTGTCATCGTTGAAATTTGCGGCGCAGCAAGGTTCAGCGCGTCAATAGCTGGCGAATGCCCAGCGCCACAATCGCGCCGCCGCAAACGCGATCCACCCACGCCTTATACCTTCTATAGCTCGACGCAATGCCGCCATGCGACAGGACGAGGGCGACGAATCCGTACCACGTCGTCGCAACGACGGCGACCATGGCGAGCATCGCCACAAACGTAACCGATGAAACATGTGACGGCGTAGCCGACGCGAAGATGGCGGCGAAGAACGCCACCGACTTCGGGTTCGTGATGTTGGTCGCAAAGCCCTGCGCGAACGCTTTGCGCAAGCCGCCGGTTGCGCCCGCTTGGCGCATGCCCAGCTCGCCGGATCGCGCCTTGGCAATCAGGCGGTAACCAAACCACATGAGATACACCGCGCCGGCGATTTTCACGACCAGCGCCATCCACGGGAATGCTGCGAACACGATTCCAACGCCGAGGATCGCGCATGTCGCCCAGAACAGGCTGACCAGAACGATGCCCGCGACGACCGCCAGCGCCTCGGATCGAGTCGACGATGCCGCCTTGTGCGCAACGGCGACAAAGTTCGGCCCCGGAATAACCACCCCGGCAATGTAGACCGAAAAAACAGCCAGAACCGCAGATGAATCGATCACGCGCCACCCCTCTTTTTCTGGTTTCCTGGTTCGGCGCGCGGGAGCCGCCGTCGTTTTCAGCATTATCGCCGACGCCTGTTCTTGCGATTAATAACCCTTGCACCGTGAATGGTCGCTTGGCTGGTTATGCGCATGGCGCACCCCGCATGGGCATACGCGCTCCTCACCGCACCATCTCCTCGCACCGTTCGGCAAAACGCCGTAGGCCGAATTTTGGCCGTAATTTACCGCCCTGACAAATACAGACATCAGATAGGGGCAATCAAGACAGAGCACGTTTCGCTAAAGCCGGTTAGCGAAACCGGGCCTGATACTCGCTCTTGCAAGGCCAACTTCACTCAAGCCTTCGCCGATATCAGCCATGCACCAAGCCAAGCAGCAGAAGATTCCCGTGACCGTGATCTCCGGCTTTCTGGGGGCCGGCAAAACCACACTCGTCAATCACCTGATGCAGCAGTACACGGCCGGACGCATCGGCGTGGTCGTGAACGAGTTCGGTGAAGTCGGCATCGATGGTCAATTGATCGTCGCCGAGGAAGAGGCGCTGATCGAAATCAGCAACGGCTGCGTGTGCTGCACGGTGCGCGCCGATCTGGTGGCAAGCGTCAAGGAACTGCTGGCGCGAACCCAGGGCAACTCGCATGGAAAACTCGATCGCCTGATCGTGGAAACGTCGGGACTCGCCGATCCCGCACCCGTATTGCAGACCTTTCTCGCCGATCCGGACCTGCGCGAGAGCGTCGAGCTGGAGTCAGTTGTCACCGTTGTCGATGCACATCATTTCGCGCAACAACTCCGCGACGAGATCGTGCGGGAGCAGGTAGCTTTCGCGGACGTGATTCTGATCAACAAGACCGATCTCGTCGATGGCGACGCGCTTACGCAGCTTGAAAAACAGGTGCGCGCGCTGAACCCGACCGCGGCCATCACCACCGCCGACCATTCCCGGCTTCCTGCCGATTCGTTGCTTGGCGTGCGGCGCTTTTCGCTGCCCGCGCTGCTTGAAATCGAACCCGATCTGCTCGATGAAAACGCTCACGACCATGAGCACGATGCGTCGATTCAATCCTGCGCTTTGGTCGAAAGCGGGGCGCTGGATCCGGACCGGTTCAATCGCTGGATCAACCAGCTCGTGCAACAACACGGCCAGCAACTCATGCGCATGAAAGGCGTGCTGCATTTTCAGTCGGAGCCACGGCAGTTTCATTTTCATAGCGTCCACATGCTGCTCGAAGCGCGTCCGGGACGTGTGTGGCGCACCGATGAACCGCGCGACAGCAGGTTTGTTTTTATCGGCCGCGACCTCGATATGCCGCATCTGCGGAAAGCTTTCCTCGATTGCCTGCATCAGCCCTGATTCAACCAACCCCACTCAACCCCACTCAACCATTAAGGAGCCCGCAATGAAAAAGTCCGAAGCCTTTACGGTCAGCATCGGTGTGTTGGCCGTCGTCGATACCTACATCACCGCCACGGTATTTCCCGTCCCCGTCTGGGTGACGTTCATCGCGTGGGCATCGTTCTTCGTGGTCGGCGGCGGTTCAGCCGGGTTCGTGCAAAGCGTTGCATCGAACCTCACGGGCCTTGTCATTGCATCGCTGTCGCTGCTTGCCATCGCAAGTTCGGCACAGACGCCGGCCGTTGCCGCGATTTGCGTGGGTATCGGCAGCGCGGCGATGGTGCAGGCGTCGAAGCTCAAGTTGCTGAACGTACTGCCGGCCGTGGTGTGGGGTTTTGCATCGACGGTCGGGACCACGGTCGCAACCGGCAAGGCCATCACGACGGCCGGCATTCATAACCCGGCGCTCGTCGCCGCGGCCGCGCTGATTACCGGCGCGCTGTTCGGCATTGTGTCGGAGGTCGTGGGCGACGCGCTCACCCGCAAGCCCGAACCTCAGCTTAACTAACTCAACTGATTTCATCTCGTCAGGGGAACATCGAATGAAACTACAGCACAACCTGGGCGGACTGGAGAACCTCGGTCCGGTGAATGTCGACACGCAAGTGTTCGTCGAGCCGTGGGAGAAAGCGCATTTTCGGCATCCATACGGTGATGATGGCCGAGAGCACGCATCTGGCCGATGCAATGCCGCGTTATCCCATGGCCGACCTGCCCACCACGTTCAGGAATACGTGGACCTGGGCGTCGTTGCGCACGGGCGCTGAAGGCATGCAGCCGTTCGAGTATTTCAAGTACCGCTACTACGAAAAATGGTTGATGGGCATCTCGCAGTTTTTTATCGATGAAGGTTATCTGTCGGCTGACGAGCTCGATGAAAAGATCCGTCATTACCGTGCTAATCCACAGGCAGCGCTTCCTGAGCAGCCCAATCCGGCGATTGCCATCGCAAATCAACGCGTATCTGGTCAAGGGCGATTCAGGCCTTCACGAATTCGAAGAGAAGCCGCGTTTTGCCAAGGGCGCGCAAGTGCGCGTGGGCGACCCCGACGCTGTCGACCATACGCGCCTGCCCGGGTATCTGCGAAATAAGCCAGGTACGGTGGACCTTGTTTATCCCGGCGCATTTTCATATTTCGTCTCGACAGGACCGGATGGCATCGGTCACGCGATGCCTGTGTATCGCGTGGCGTTTAATGCCGCCGACATCTGGGGCGAGGAGAAGAGCGAGCCCAACACGACCATCTACGCCGATCTCTTCGATGCCTATCTGCTTGCGCCCAACTAACTCAATCCAGGAACTCGCGAACATGAGCGAACTATTCAAATACGACGATGAACGGGAAGCGGCCAGCGCCGCAAAAGTACGGGCGCTTGAGGCGCTGCTGATTGAGAAAGGCGTGCTTGGCAGCGATTCCGTCGATACCGTCCTCGGCCATTTCGAAACCATTGCCGGACCGTTCAATGGTGCGCGCATTGTCGCGCGTGCGTGGGTCGATCCGGCGTTCAAGCAGCTTCTGATCGAAGACACGCCCAAAGCCATCGCGTCGATGGACTTGCCGCAAGGCATGGACGGCGCCGAAGGCGAGCACATGGCAGCAGTCGCGAACGGCGACGGCGTGCATAACCTGATCATCTGCACGCTGTGCTCGTGCTATCCGTGGCCGGTGCTCGGCTTGCCGCCGTACTGGTACAAAGACCCGGTGTTTCGCGCACGAGGCGTGCGCGAACCGCGCGCGGTGCTGCGTGAATTCGGCGTGCCCGTGGCGGCGGAAACGCAGGTCAAGGTATGGGACAGCAGTGCGCAGATCCGCTGGTTCGTCTTGCCGGAGCGGCCAGCGGGAACGGAAGGAATGAGCGAAGAAGAGCTGGCTGCGCTCGTCACGCCGGAGGCGATGATGGGCGTCGCACTCGTGCCCTCGCCACTTCGCGCGGCCTGATCATGTTCACTCGCTTCGAGGAATACGCCGCGTCGAGCATGCTCGGCCAACCCGATTCGCCGCCACGCCTGCAAGGCAAATTTCTATTCGATAAACCGTGGGAGCGCGAAGTATTCGGCCTTGCGCTGTCGTTGTCGAAGGCGGGTTATTTCGAGTGGGAATGCTTTCGGCAAAACCTGATTGAAGCCATCGCCGAATGGGAGGACGGCTACTGCGCGGGACAACCCCGCTGGGACTATTACGAACGTTTTTTCGTGGCGCTCAAGAAAACGCTTGTTGAAGCGAGCGTATTGTCAGCGGCCGAAATAGCCAAGATTGATGTGGCATTTGGAACCGCTGACGCCTGAGGCCTTATTTTCAAGCTTGATATATCGGGGCTCACGCCTCCTGGAGATTCTGATGATGAACGACGCCGTTCTCGATCCGGTTGCAATGCCGTTACCTCTTCCCGTCCGCGAAATCATGCCGTGGGCAATATTCGGTGGTTTGCTCATGCTGATCGCCATCTACTTCGTGGGTGCGGAAGAAGGCGCGACATCGTTGATTCCCGGTATGGCCGTGCATGAATTTGTCCACGATGGCCGGCACTTGCTCGGCTTTCCTTGCCACTGATCCGGAGAATCCCATGGTCGGCAAATTATTGGTGCGCGGCATGCTTGCCGGAATCGTGGCTGGACTGCTTACCTTCAGCTTCGCGAAAGTAGCCGGCGAGCCGCAAGTCGATCAAGCCATCTCTTTCGAGCAGAAGGCGGACGCGGCAAAAGGCGAAGCGCCCGAACCGGAACTCGTCAGTCGCCATACGCAAGCGGGTCTCGGCTTGCTGACCGGCGTCATGGCTTTCAGCGCGGCGATTGGCGGGCTGTTCGCTTTGACGCTTTGCGGCCACGTATGGCCGGGTCGGCAAGCTCAGCGCGAATGTCTTGTCGGCGTGGCTTGCCATCGGGGGATTCATTGCTTTGGTGATTGTGCCGAGCCTCAAATATCCGGCCAATCCGCCGTCGGTTGGTGATCCTGAGACGATCCGCTACCGCACGGGCCTGTTCTTCCTGTTGATCGTGATCTCGCTGGCCACCATGGTGTTTTCGCTCACGATCCGCCGGGCCGCTGTTGCGCGATTCGGGCAATGGAATGCGTCGATCATCGGCGCTGCGGTATTCATTGCGATCATTGCTGCCGTGCTAATTGGCATGCCGACGATCAACGAAGTGCCCAGCGCCTTTCCTGCAGTGCTGCTGTGGAAGTTCCGCGTGGCGGCTATCGGCATGCAGGCGATCATGTGGACCACGCTCGGCTTGCTATTCGGCAACCTGGCTGAGCGCACTCTGCGTAAAGGCTCGCGAACAGGCAGCCTGTCGACGCTTCATCACGCGGCGTAAGCACCTGGTTGAATCCGCCAGCGGCCCGGCGCAAGAGGCGTGCGCCGGAGCCGCGACAATCTCAAGTCCTGCTAGTCATCGAATTTTTGCCGCCTTAGAATAAATTTTCTTAGCGTCGGCTTATTTCCGATCTACGTTCGTCGTGTGAACGGATACGGATACGGCTGCGTTGTAACCTCCATCTGCCCGAACCCGAATTCATCGGAACTCTCTATGCGCAAGGTCACCGTCGCCATGGTGCTGTTTCCCGGCTTTCAGTTGCTCGATATCGCCGGCCCAAAGGATGCATTCGCCGAGGTTCGCATCCTGAGCCAGGGGCAGTGCGAATACGAAATGCTGACGGTCGGAACGACTCGCGGGCCCCTGCAGTCGTCCAGCGGCTTGACCGTCGTGCCGGACAGGACGATCTTCGACCCTTGCCCGCAATTCGATACGGTGATCATCCCGGGTGGCCTCGGTATTTTCGAAGTCCTTGA
This sequence comes from uncultured beta proteobacterium, assembly GCA_963708695.1. Lineage (GTDB taxonomy): Bacteria > Pseudomonadota > Gammaproteobacteria > Burkholderiales > Burkholderiaceae > Caballeronia. The sequence continues at coordinate 156,267 of CAVPTS010000004.1, read as the reverse complement.
AGACTCCACGCTTAGCGAATGGCTCGTCAGGCAACGTCGCATCAGCCGGCGTATTGCCGCCATCTGCAACGGTGTGTTCGCCTTCGGTGCGGCCGGCATGATCGACGACCGGACCGTGACAACGCACTGGATGGATGCGGCACGACTCACCGCCATGTTCCCAAAGGCGAAGGTCGAACCCGATCAGATCTATGTCAAGGACGACGGGCTCTATACGACCGCGGGCGTGACCGCGGGTATCGACCTCGCTCTTGTCATGATCGAGGAGGACTTCGGCAAGAAGATGGCGCTGGACGTGGCGAAGTATCTGATCGTTTATGTCCGGCGCGCAGGCGGACAATCGCAGTTCAGTCCGCTGCTGGAAACGCAGGCCGCAGCCGATTCGCAGATCCAGCCGGTTCAGCAGTATTTGCTCGACAACCTGCATCTGCCGCATACGATGGCGTCGCTTGCTCAGCGACTGAACATGAGCGAGCGCAACCTGTCGCGCGTCTTCAGCAAAGAGTGCGGCGTCAGCTTGATGGCCTTTCTCAACGATGCACGCATCGACGCCGCCCGGCGCTATCTGGAAAGTACCGACCATGCGGTCTCGACCATCGCGCGTCGATGCGGCTTTGAAAGCGCCGACACGCTCAGGCGGACATTCAGCAGGCGTCTTCACATCAGCCCGATGGAATACCGCCAGCGATTCCGTTCGAACGATATGTCCAGTACGGCAACCGTACCGCAGCGGACCAACGTTACGGAAAGGGTTTGATCATCGGAACGCACGTCTGGTACATCTGACGATGCAAATTTTGTTTATGCAGGCGTGCAACATTGCCATCGCCCGTGAACACTTGGCGAGACCCAACCGCTTGCGCTTTGACGTGTTCATCCATCCTGCCAACGCTGCGCTTGTATCGCGAAGCTCATGCGTTGGGCTATTGCGCTCTCCTCTACTCTCACGGATGCTCACGCCTCTTGCGCAACCCCGGCGCACTCACCGTTCACCGCCAAATTCATTTCACGTTTAGCATGGCATCCGTTCGATTAATGACAGGAGCGCATGTCCATGAGTTTCGACGAACGGGTGTTGAACGGCATGGGCGTACTGAGTGCGATTGTCGATAGCGGCAGTTTCGCCGCCGCCGGCGACGCGCTCGACATGTCGCAATCCGGCGTGAGCCGCGCCGTGGCGAGGCTCGAAGCCCGGCTGGGCATCCGCCTGTTCGACCGCACGACGCGCTCGGTCACCCTCACCGACGAAGGTCGCCGTTTCTACGAGCAGATCGTGCCGTTGCTAAGCGGGCTTGAAGAGGCGGCTGCGTCTGCGTCGCAAGGAGCGACTGCGGTTCGCGGGCGCTTGCGTGTCAATATCGACCCGTTCTTTTCGCGTCTGTTCCTGGGGCCGCGGCTTGGCGCGTTCGTGGAAAAGTACCCGGAATTGCAACTCGACCTGATCAACGCGCGATCAACTCGGTGACATGGTGGCGGATGGATTCGATCTTGCCGTGCGCTTTGGCAAACCACGCGAATCCACGCTGATTGCTCGAAAATTGCTGGATACGCGCATCATTACCGTTGCGTCGCCGGGATACATCAAAAAACACGGCCGCCCGCTCGCACCCGCGGATCTCGAACGCGAGCCGCATACCTGCATCAATTTCCGCGATCCCGAAACCGGGCGCCCCTTTCCGTGGGAATTTCATCGCGGCAAGAAGAAGGTCGTCATTTCCCCGCGCGGACGCCTGAGCGTCAATGACGTCGGAACGATGCACGGCGTATGTCTTGCCGGACACGGCATTGCCCAGGTTCTTGCGCTCGGCGCCGAGCAGTTGCTTGCCAGCGGCCGGATGGTGGATCTGTTCCCCGATTGGCCCGACGAGATTTTTCCGCTCTACGCGATCTATCCGTCGCGTCATCATCTGCCGGCGAAGGTGCGGGCGTTTTTTGATTTCATCGTGTCATTGTCGGGGATGCCGCTGGAGGACTTGTGAACCCTCGCGCGCTCGACTGCGGCGTGACAAGACGTATCATCGCATCGCACAAATATTCATTCATTTGCCTGCACAGGCCGAAAGCGCCCGGTGCATAAGGCTCACAAGATTAGCTATCGGGACTTTCACCAACTCCCTTATTATTTTGGCTTGGTAATCTGCTGCGATTCTATTGCGGGCACAATCCGCGGAATGTAAGCCGTCCGGCGGCGAGGGGCCTCACGCCGGACGAACCTGGGCACTGACCTGTCCGGGATGTACTGACCACCTATGGAGTAAAAACAGTGAAAAAACTGCTCGCGGCTTTGACGATTTCTTTGCTTGCCGTCACATCGATCACCTCCGTCACCGCCAATGCGAAGGATTACTCGACCATCCGTTTCGGCGTTGACGCCAGCTACGCCCCGTTCGAATCGAAAGGTCCGGATGGCAAGCTGGTCGGTTTCGACATCGATCTCGGCAATGAAATCTGCGCGCGCCTGAAGGCGAAGTGCGTTTGGGTGGAAAACGATTTCGACGGCATGATCCCGGCCTTGAAGGCCAAGAAGTTCGACGGCGTGCTTTCGTCGATGTCCATGACGCCGCAACGTGCCGAACAAATTGCGTTCTCGAGCAAGCTGTTCAACACGCCGACGCGCCTCGTCGCCAAGAAGGGCAGCGGCATCCTGCCGACGGCCGAAGGCCTGAAGGGCAAGACCGTTGGTGTGGAACAAGGCACGATCCAGGAAACCTACGCCAAGACCTACTGGGCGACGAAGGGCGTGACGGTCACGCCGTACCAGAACCAGGACGGCGTCTACGCCGACTTGCAAGCTGGCCGTCTGGACGCAGCGCTGCAAGATGCAGTGCAAGCTGAAGTAGGCTTCCTCAAGACGCCGCGCGGCACCGGTTTCGACTTCGTAGGCAAGGATCTCGTCGACGAAAAGATCCTCGGCAATGGCGCAGGTATTGGCTTGCGTAAGGAAGACACCGACCTGAAGGCGCAGATCGACAAGGCAATTGCCGCGATCATCAAGGACGGCACGTACAAGAAGCTCGAAAAGAAATACTTCGACTTCGATGTGTACGGCGGCTGAGTTGGTCAGCTAAGTTAGTCAACTGAGTTAGTCAGCTAAGTTACGCCGGGAGCCGGGACTGCTTTAGGGTTCGTTCAGGCTCCATCTGGTTTCCAGCTGGAAAAAACGGGCTCCGCGACATCGCGGGGCCCGTTTTGTTTTGGCGCCGCCGCGTGCTGCGCGCGGCAAGGCAGCCGTTTTCGGCTAAGATCGAAAGTCCGGAGCAGGCGGCACTGCGGGCAGTACGGGCGCGCAACACCATCCGGCGGCCGTCGAGAACGCATCGCCCCGCTCTCCTGAACATGTCGAAACCATTCCAAGCGCGACGCCTTTCCGGCTTGTCGCGCGTCCGAAAATCATGCAAACCAAAACGCACACCCTGATTTCACCGTCGCTTGGCACCACGCGCAATATCCTGAGTTTTCACTACGGCCCGGGCGGCGGCCAGAAAATCTATATCCAGTCGTCGCTGCATGCCGATGAGCTCCCCGGCATGCTGGTCGCATGGCGGCTGCGCAAGCAACTGGCTGAATTCGAAGCTGCGGGCAAGCTGCGCGGCGAAGTGGTGATCGTGCCCGTGCCGAACCCTATCGGGTTGAACCAGAATATGCACGGCACCTTGATGGGGCGCTTCGAGCTGAACAGCGGCCACAACTTCAACCGCAATTTCCACGATCTCGGCGCGCTGATCGCCTCGCGGATTGAAGGGAAGTTGTCGGGTGATATCAACGCGAACAAGCTTGCTGTGCGCGCCGCGATGCAGGCCGCGCTCGACGAGCAAAAGCCGCAAACCGAGCTTGAGTCGCAGCGTCTTGCGCTGCAAAAGCTTTCCTACGACGCCGATGTCGTGCTCGACCTGCATTGCGATCTCGACGCTGCCTTGCACATTTACACCAACCCGGACATCTGGGACGAAGTCGAGCCGCTCGCGCGTTATCTGGATTCGAAGGCGTCGTTGCTCGCGCTGAATTCGGTGGGCAATCCTTTCGATGAAATTCACAGCTTTTGCTGGTCGGACTTGCGCGCGAAGTTCGGCAACCGCTTTCCGATTCCGAACGGCGGCATTTCGGTGACGGTGGAATTGCGCAGCCAGCACGACGTATCGTATGAATTCGCCGATGCCGACGCCCAGGGAATCATCAATTATTTGATGCATCGTGGCGTGATTGATGCGCCCGCGCCTGCCATGCCGGCGTTGTCATATCCGGCGACGCCGCTTGCCGGTGCGGAGCCGATTGTCGCGCCGGTTAGCGGTGTGCTGGTGTTTCGCACGAAGGTCGGCGCGATGGTGGAGGTGGGCGAAGCTATTGCCGATGTGGTTGATCCGCTTACGGATACCGTGACCACGCTGCACTGCATCACGTCGGGGGTGCTTTATGCGCGGCAGATCGCGCGGTTTGCTACGGCGGGGATGGAGGTGGCGCGGATAGCCAGCGCGACTGCGTATCGGACGGGGTCGTTGTTATCGGCATAGGTGGGTCGCTGGCGCTTGGGGGGCAGGTGGGGTGTTGCTGGGCGCTGGCGGTCGTTATAGGTCGGGTGTAGCTTTTGCACTTTTACCACTGGGCGTGGCGCCAGGTTGTTGGCGTTCGCACTTGAGGGTTTTGAGCGGGCTACCGGCGGTGGTCGGGGTTAGTGCTGGGTTGCTGCTGCCTACGTTATCGCGGGTTCAATGTTGGCAGTATTTTTTATCACTATTAGCCACTGTCCGTGGCGGGACTTCATTTCTTTGTCCGTGGGGCTGGGCCGGTGCCGGGTTGTTGCTGCTTACGTTAGCGCGGGTTGTATGTGAGCTATATTTTTTATCGCTATTAGCCACTGTGCGTGGCGGCACTTCATTTCTTTGTCCAACGGCGACAAAGAAACGAAGCAAAGAAAACGCCTTCCCACAATCTGTATTAAGTGTCCCCAGCGTGCAGACCACTGCTTTTGGTTCCCGCGTAGAACGGTGCTCGCTAGAACCACGCTGCGTTGAAACCCTCCTTCTCGCGAATCCCTACATCCCCACGCTTCGCCACCAGTGCTCTCGGGCAAGTTCGATGGCCTACCGAATAGTTCGGTCTCACCCATGAATGCGGTTCACGGCGAAATTATTCGGTGATCGTGATTTCAGGTAGCCGTGCGCGTTCAAAGCCGGACCCTCGCCAGAACGACGGATGTTTGAAACCCTCCTTCTCGCGAATTCCTACATCTCCACGCTTCGCCACCAGTGCTCTCGGGCAAGTTCGATGGCCTACCGATTAGTTCGGTCTCACCTATGAATGCGGTTCACGGCGACATTATTCGGTGGTCGTGATTTCACGCAGTCGTTCGCGTGCAAAGCCGGGCCCTTGCTAGAGCCACCGACACTTGAAACCCTCCTTCTCGCGAATCCCTACATCCCCACGCTTCGCCACCAGTGCTCTCGGGCAAGTTCGATGGCCGACCGAATAGTTCAGTCTCACCCATAAGTGCGGTTCACGGCGAAATTATTCGGTGGTCGTGATTTCACGCAGTCGTTTGCGTGCAAAGCCGCGCCCTCGCCAGAACGACGGATGTTTGAAACCCTCCTTCTCGCGAATCCTTACATCTCCACGCTTCGCCACCAGTGCTCTCGGGCAAGTTCGATGGCCAGCAGATCAATACGGCTTCACGCGTCTTTACGGGTTGGTGGACTGCATGATCCGTGCGACCGATTAGGTCGAGAGTCGCACATAGCGCGCAAATACGTTTGGCCGCCAATACCCCAGAAAAATAGTGGAACGCCCCCGCGCTACGTGCAAGCAACCGCGCCCGGAAATTACTACTCATTGGATAGTTTCACAGGAAAGCGAACACGGTGAAGCCGTATAAGTTCGTGGGCCACCGATCTAGCCCGAGAGCACTGGTGGCGAAGCGTGGGGATGTAGGGATTCGCGAGAAGGAGGGTTTCAAGTGTCCTTGGTTTTGCGAGCACCGTTCTACGCGGGAACCAAAAGCAGTGGTCTGCACGCTGGGGACACTTAATACAGATTGTGGAAAGGCGTTTTCTTTGCTTCGTTTCTTTGTCGCCGTTGGACAAAGAAATGAAGTCCCGCCACGGACAGTGGCTAATAGTGATAAAAAAATTAGCCGACATAGAACCCGAACTAACGTAAGCAGCAGCAACCCAGCACCAAGCCCAACCACCGCCAGTAGCCCGCCCCCCAAAAAACCCCAGTGCGAACGTAACCCCCTCGTTTACCTTCACTTATAAAAATTATTTTCATATGTAAAAATCGCTCCCAACCCGGCACGGGAAAACAACTTAACACCCTGAAAGGAGCAACAATGGTCAAGCGAGTCGAAGGCAAAAACGTGGTCGTGACAGCCGCCGGCAAAGGCATCGGACGCGCCTCCGCGCTAATGCTCGCCGCCGAGGGCGCAAACGTCTGGGCAACAGACATCGACGAAGACGCACTCGCCGAACTCGCCCGCGACGCACGCGCCGGCTCAACCCTCCGTACAGCTCGCCTGAACGTGCTGGATACCGCCGATGTCAACGCGTTCGCCGCCCAAACCGGCCCGCTCGACGTGCTATTCAACTGCGCCGGCTACGTCCACGACGGCAACATCCTGAAGTGCGAGGACAAGGACTGGGATTTCAGCTTCGACCTGAACGTGAAGGCGATGTACCGGACCATTCGCGCATTCCTCCCAGCCATGCTCGATGCAGGCAAAGGAGCATCGATCATCAACATGGCATCGGCGGCGTCGAGCGTGAAAGGCGTGCCGAACCGCTTCGTCTACGGGGCATCGAAGGCGGCTGTGATCGGCTTGACCAAATCCGTCGCCGCCGATTTCGTGGGCCAGGCCATCCGCTGCAACGCGATCTGCCCAGGAACGATCGAGTCGCCGTCGTTGCGTGGCCGCATCGCGACGCAAGCAGCGGCGTCGCATCTGGACGAAGAACAGGTCCGCGCCGCGTTCGTCGCGCGCCAGCCTATCGGACGGGTCGGACGCGCGGAAGAAGTCGCGGCGCTCGTGACCTATCTCGCCTCCGATGAATCCGCATTCACCACCGGCACAATCCACATGATCGACGGCGGCTGGTCCAACTAGCTCTCCTCCCGCTTCATACAACACATAACAACCACACATCAGGAGACCGCTCATGCCGGGATCGATTCCACTAGCGGCGAGCCTGGACGAAGCGGCCGCGCTCGAAGAAAACGCGTATCGCAAAGCAGTCTGGCGGATCGTGCCGCTGCTGATCGTCTGCTTCATCTTCGCGTACTTCGACCGCGTCAACATCAGCTTCGCCAAGCTGCAAATGCAGGGAGATCTCGGTCTCTCCAATGCCGCTTACGGTTTCGGTGCGAGCATCTTCTTCGTGGGCTATTTCATCTTCGAGATCCCCAGCAACCTGATCCTGAGCCGCGTGGGCGCGCGGATCTGGATCGCGCGGATCATGATCTCGTGGGGCATCGCCTCGGCAGCGATGATGTTCGTTACATCGGAGACATGGTTCTACGTGTTGCGCTTTATCATCGGCGCGACTGAAGCGGGGTTTCTGCCGGGCATCATCCTGTACTTCACATACTGGTTTCCGGCCAAGCGGCGCGCCCGTATCAATGCGCTCTTCATGACGTCGATATCGATTTCAGGCGTGATCGGCGGGCCTTTGTCGGGCTTCATCATGACGCGCTTCGCGGGTGTCGGCGGCCTCGCGGGATGGCAATGGCTCTTCTTGCTCGAAGGCTTGCCGACCGCACTGCTCGGCTTGCTGGTGCTGGCCATTCTCGACGATCGCATTGCGAACGCCAAGTGGCTCAGTGCTGAAGAGAAGGCCGTGCTGCAAGCGAATCTGGATCGTGAAGATCATGGCACGTCCCATAAATTTGTCGACGCCATGCGTCAGCCCGGCACGCTCCTGCTCTCCCTCATCTACCTCTTCATGCTGATGGGTCTGTATGGGCTCACGTTCTGGATGCCGCAACTGATCAAGAATACCGGCATCACCAGCCCGATGACCATCGGCCTGCTGACCGCGATTCCGTATGCGGCAGCGGGCATCGGCATGGTAGCGCTGGGCAAGAGTTCGGACCGTCACGGCGAGCGCCGCTGGCATCTCGGACTGGCGGTCGGCGTGGGTGGCATCGGCTATTTGCTGAGCGCATATTTCGCCCACGACACCACCCTGGCGATGATCTCGCTCGTGATCGCGGCCGTCGGTGCGATCGGTTGCCTGCCGATTTTCTGGACCTTGCCGCCCGCGTTCCTGGGCGGCACGGCAGCGGCCGGCGGCATTGCGCTGATCAACTCCATCGGCAATCTCGGCGGCATCATCAGTCCGTATCTGGTGGGCAAAGTGGTGGATATCACCGGCGTTCCGTCGGGTGGTCTCTACGCCATCGCAGCAGTGTTGATCCTCGCCTCGCTGTTGATTTTGTTCGGCTTGCCGGCACGCATTGCAAACCGGGACCGGGCGCTTTGAATCCACTATTCAGCTTGATTGCAGCGCGTTATTTTTCGATCGAACCATCGCCATGAATACAGTCCTAAAGCCTTCCAAGAGTGCCAGCGTCGATAACGCCGAAAGTCCGCGTTACGCCGCGCCCGCACTCGAAAAAGGACTCGATATTCTCGATGTCCTCGTCGATACCGCCGACGGTTATACGCTTAACGAACTGTCGGTGAAACTTGGACGCACCGTAAGCGAAATCTTCCGCATGGTCGTGACGCTCGAGCGTCGCGGTTACGTTCAGGGCGATCACAACGACCGCTATACGTTGACGCTCAAGCTCTTTGAAATGGCGCATCGCCAGCAGCCTATTCGTTCGCTGACGGCCATGGCGCTGCCGCTGTTGCGCGATCTCGCCAACGTGACGAGGCAGTCGTGCCATTTGTCGATTTATCACAGCGGCCGGGTAGCGGTGATTGCCCAAGTCGATAGTCCCGAGCGCTGGTCGTTCGGACTGAAGGTCGGCGCGGTGATGGGTCTTACCGATACTTCGTCGGGGCACGTGCTGATGGCTTTTCGCGATGTCGCCGAGCGCGAGCGGATGCTTGCCGCGCATACGCGAGTGGAAGGAGAGAACGATGTCGAGCCAGCGGTCTTGCTTGCGTTACTCGATGAGATTCGCGCTAACGGACACGAAATTGTGCCTAGCCGGCAGATGCGCGGCGTGACTAATGTCGCGTTTCCGGTGATCGGCAGTGGCGGCGATGCGATCGCGGCGGTCAATGTGCCGTATCTCGAACGTATCGACAAAAAGCTTAATCCCGCGTTTGAGGACGTGTGCGCGATGGTCGGACAGATGACCTCGCGGTTATCGGCGCTGATGGGGTTTAGCGGATACAACCTGGAGGGGGAATAGAAGAGACAGGCTTTTTTTATGTTCGGGGCTTGGGTCAGCTTTGGTCAGCTTGGGCCCTCTCGCCGCCTTCTCCGGATCTGGTTTCCATCCGCACGGCTTTGCGTAAGCTATCCGTAAACGCTCTCGATCTTAAGAACCCAATGGCCCATGCGGGCCTTGCGGTAAAAAAATAAAAATAAATCGATCTCATTTTTTCGGCATTTAATCGCGTTGACGAAATAAATCCCCGCCCGTATAAAACATCATCCTTACCCAATTCCTTGCCCGGTCTATTGCGAGAAGCCGGCGCCGCGCTTGTCCTTTTGCTTCAATGCGCCTGGTCAATCCAGCAACATCAGTCTTCGGAGACAAAATCATGAAAACGACGAAAATCTCCATATGCCTGCCAACGTGCAACCGGCCCGAGCTGCTTATGGAATCGCTCACGTCCTGTCTCGCTCAAACGCACAAGGACATCGAAATATTGATCGGTGACGATTCCTCCGATACCCGCACGCAAGCGCTGATCGATTCCACCTATCTGCACGAACCGCGCGTGCGCTACGTCAAGAACGCGCCGGCACTTGGGCAGGCGGATAACATCGCGAGTCTTTTCGATCGCGCCACCGGCGATAAAATTCTCCTGATCCACGACGACGATGCCCTTGCGCCCGATTGCATCGAACGCCTGCTGTCCGCGTGGAATTTACATCCGGATCTTGAGATCGCATTTGGCGATCAGTATCAAATGGATGACACCGGGCGTGTCGACATGGAAGCGAGCCGACAGCTCAACACGGACTACCATCGCACGGACGCAGTGGTCGGCCTGCAACGTGATCCGGGGCGCACAGGCCTGATTCAGATGATGCCGAACAATGGGTGGCTGGCAAACGCGGATCTGGTCAAGAAAATCAGCTATAGAAAGCAATACGGCATTGGCTGCGAATTCGTGTTCGGCGCACAGATTTGCATTGCTGCGAGGAAGGTTTATTACCTCAAGGAATACGTATCGTTTTATCGGAAGACGGACGTATCAATGTCAAAGACTACTGCGCGCTCGACGACCGCTGCGGCCGTACTGGCCTATACGTTTCTTAAGTCGCTTAAGCTCGACAGGAGCCTTGAACCAGCACGGGAGTTGGCGCTCAAGCGCATTGTGCCGATTGTCGTGTCGGTTTATGCGAGGAATCATCGGCCGGTGATGGCGCTTGGTATTGCGCTTTCGCATTTGTATGCGTATAGGTATGGCCTTAATAAACGGCTCTATTTTCATCTGATGCTGATCGTTAAGGGGTTTGCCGACGGCGGAAGTTACAGGAGTAGTACGCAAAACGGGTAAGGGTTTTTGCTGGCGCCCAGGGGTTTTCGCTCGCGCCGGTGGACGGGGTCGGGGGTCGGGGGTCAGTGCTGGGTTGCTGCTGCGTACGTTAGCGCGAGTTCTATGTTGGCTAAATTTTTTATCACTATTAGCCACTGTGCGTGGCGGCACTTCATTTCTTGGTCCTTCGGCGACAAAGAAACGAAGCAAAGAAAACGCCTCCCCACAATCTGTATTAAGTGTCCCCAGCGTGCAGACCACTGCTTTTGGTTCCCGCGTAGAACGGTGCTCGCAAAACCACGGGCACTTGAAACCCTCCTTCTCGCGAATCCTGACATCCCCACGCTTCGCCACCAGTGCTCTCGGGCTAGTTCCAAACGCCTACGGACTAGGGCGACCTAACCCGTATTTGCGGTGCGAGGTGGAGTTCCTAGTGCAGCGTGATTCCGAGTTAGGTTGTTCGCGCTGGCGCGTGCGCTCCCCTATTTTTCTGGCGCCCAAACGCATTGCACGCTATGCGCGCCCCTCCCTAAGTGCTCACGCGGATCGCGCAGACCACTAACCATATAGACGCGTGAGGCCGTATTGATTCGTACGGCCATCGTTCTTGCCCGAGAGCACTGGTGGCGAAGCGTGGGGATGTCAGGATTCGCGAGAAGGAGGGTTTCAAGTGTCCGTGGTTTTGCGAGCACCGTTCTACGTGGGAACCAAAAGCAGCGGTCTGCACGCTGGGGACACTTAATACAGATTGTGGAAAGGCGTTTTCTTTGCTTCGTTTCTTTGTCGCCGTTGGACAAAGAAATGAAGTGCCGCCACGCACAGTGGCTAATAGTGATAAAAAATATAGCCGACATTGAACCCGCGCTAACGCGAGCAGCAGCAACCCGGCACCGACCCTGACCACTGCCAGTAGCGCGCCCCTCTAAGAACCCCGAGTGCGAACGCAAAATATTGCCAACATACAACCCGCACTAACGTAAGCAGCAGCAACCCAGCCCTAACCCCGACCACCGACCAGCCCCGCGCCCAAAACCCCTCCCGAGTGCGAACGGAAATTCACCCCCGCGCCAACACCCTAGCCCCAAGCGTGTCACGCTTAATCTTCTTGGCCAATGACCACTTGTGCACTTCCGTCGGACCATCGTAGATCCGAAACGCGCGGATCTCGCGGAACACCTGTTCAACCACCGTATCCCGCGATACACCCGTGCCGCCCATCACCTGCACACATCGATCTGCGACACGAAACAACGCATCTGCCACCGCGACCTTCGCCATCGAACTCTCTGTTGTGCCAAGCGAACCGCCATCAAGTACGGCCGCACACCAGTCGATCATCAATTCCGCCTGCTGCAAATCAATCGCGTTCTCCGCGAACATGAAACCCACGCCTTCATGGTCGACCAGCAACTTGCCGAACGCCTTGCGCGTGCACGCGTATTCCGTAGCGATCTCATGGGCACGCGTAGCCGCGCCATGCCAGCGCATGCAATGCGATAGCCGCGCCGGCGACAGCCGGATCTGCGCGTACTTGAACCCTTCATCCACTTCGCCCAGCACCTGGTCGTCCGGCACGCGCAAACCAGTTGATACGTACCACCGCGTGACCGCCGGGCATTGAACTGTCGATAGTGTCGAGGATTCGCTCAAGACGTATCGCGGGATGCGGAAGGTCGACAAGGAACATGGTCGCTTTGACCTTGTCCGCGGCCCTCTTCGTCCGCATTGCTGCGCGCCATCACAATACCGACCGATGCACCTTCCGCGCCGGTAATGAAGGCCTTCGTCCCGTCGATGACCCAGTGATCGCCATCGCGTCTGGCCGTGGTCTGGAGCATGGAAGGATCGGAGCCCGCGCCGCCCTCTGACGCCGGCTCGGTCATGAAGAACGCGGAACGTGCATCGCCTGCTACCAGCGGCGCAAGAAAACGTTCCTTCTGCGCCGCCGTGCCGATCTTGCCGATCAAATACATGTTGCCTTCATCCGGCGCGGCGGTATTCACGGCCACCGGGCCAAGCGGCGACAAGCCCGATCGCTTCAGAACGGTTGCCGTTTCGAGCTGCGTGAGATGCCCGCCATCCGGCGAGGATATGCGGCGTCAGCACGCCGGCTGCGCGCGCCTTGCCGCGCAATTCGCGCACCAGTTCCTCGCTCGGTCCGTGGCTGCCGCAACGCGGATCGCGTTCATAAGGAATCACCACCGTTCGCACGAACTCCTCGACACGCCTCGCGATCTCGATCGCGCGTTCCGTCTGTACAACGTCCATGCTGCTCATCAAGGTCTCCTTTTTAATACCGCAGGCATGCGCGCAAAGCCGACTGCTCCGGCGCTCCTGCAATTGATCGAACCGTCGTTCATTGCCCTAATGATAGCGAGTCGCGCGATGCCTGGATCATCGGAGAACAGCCGCTTAGTTATTTAGCGTCGCGCAGGCCTTTGCTGCGCTGCGTCGTAAAGGCGTTGTTAAGCGGCGGGCGTATAGTTTGCTGCTCGTGCACTGCTGCTCGTGCACTGCTGCTCGTGCACTGCTGCTCGTGCACTGCTGCTCGTGTACTCAAGCAAGCTGGCGCGTTCGCTCCTGCAATCCACGCGTTCGATTTCACCGTTCCTGGAGATTAGCGATGACCTCTGTGCTGTTTCGTAACGGCGCGCTGCTGGATCCGATGCAGCCAGATCTACTGCCCGGCCACGAGGTGCTGGTCGAAGACGGGCGCATAAAGGAAGTCTCCGACCGTCCGATCAAAAGCCGCCAGCGCCCGCGTCATCGATTTGAAAGGCAAGACGCTGATGCCCGGTCTGATCGATCTGCATGTGCATGTCATTGCTATCGAATTCAATCTGCCGCGCGTGGCGACCCTGCCCAACGTGCTCGTCACGCTGCGCGCCGTGCCCTTGATGCGCGCCATGCTGCGGCGCGGCTTCACCACCATCCGCGACGCCGGCGGCGCAGGTTATCCGTTCAAGCAGGCGGTGGAAGCGGGACTGGCCGAAGGTCCGCGCATGTTCGTCTCCGGCCGCGCGCTGAGCCAGACCGGCGGTCATGGCGACATGCGCGCGCGCACCGACTACATGCCGCCGGATGCGCCTTGCGGATGCTGCGTGCGCGTCGGTGCGCTCTGCCGCGTAGCGGACGGCGTAGACGAAGTGCGCCGCGCCGTGCGCGAGGAACTGCAGATGGGCGCGGACCAGATCAAGATCATGGCGTCGGGCGGCGTGGCATCGCCGACGGATCCTGTCGGTGCATGGGGCTATTCCGAGGACGAGATTCGCGCGATCGTCGCCGAAGCGCGCGGCCGCCAGACCTACGTGCTGGCCCATGCCTACACGCCTGACGCCATCGCGCGGGCGGTGCGCTGCGGCGTGCGCACGATCGAGCACGGCAATCTTATCGACGACGCCACTGCGCGCGCTGATCGCGGAACACGATGCCTTCGTGGTGCCGACGCTTGTCACCTACGAAGCGCTCGCGAGCGAAGGCAGCAAATACGGCCTGCCCGAAGCCAGCCTTGCGAAGGTCGCCGACGTCCACGAAGCCGGCCTGCAGGTCGCTCGAAATCATGAAACGCGCGGGCGTGCGGATGGGCTTCGGCACGGATCTGCTGGGCGAATCGCAGCGTCTGCAAAGCGATGAATTCCGGCTGCGCGCCGAGGTTTTATCGCCGGCTGAAGCCATAGCGAGCGCGACGCTGGTGGGCGCCGAGGTGCTCGGCATGACCGACAAACTCGGCCGCCTCGTGCCGGGCGCCTTCGCCGATGTGCTGGTGGTGGACGGCAATCCGCTGAAGTCCGTCGATTGCCTGCTCGGTCAGGGCGAGCATATTCCGTTCGTGATGAAAGGCGGCCACATTCATTTCGACGAACTCGAACACGCTTAAAGCTAAAGCAAAGCCAAAGCGGTCAGCCCCTAACGCATTTTCTGCCAGCGAGGCATGCGTACCCATGTCGACGATTTCCGCCCGTATCGAGCGCATGCCGTTTTCATCGTTTCATCGCCGGCTGTTATTGATGGGCGGACTCGGCTACACCTTCGACGCCATGGACGCCGCCGTGCTCGCGTTCCTGCTGCCGGTGCTGCGCAAGAGTGGGCGCTGAGCAGCGTGCAAACGGGCGTGCTGGGCAGCGGCACGTTCATCGGCTATTTCCTTGGCGCGATGCTGGCGGGCATTCTCGGCGACCTGATCGGGCGGCGGCGCGTGATGATGTATGCGCTCGTGATCTACTGCGTTGCGTCGCTCGCCAGCGCGACCGCGCACGACTGGCCGTTCTTTCTCGCGACGCGCATTGTCGCCGGGCTCGGCACGGGCGCGGAAAGCGCGATCGTCGCACCGTTCCTGTCGGAGTTCGTGGCGCGGCGGTATCGCGGTGCATTCACGGGCAGTCTTGCCGGCTTCTTCTCGTTCGGCTTCGTGGCGGCTGCGTTGCTTGGCTATCTGGTGATTCCGCTTTCGCCCAATGCGTGGCGCGCGGTGATGGTGATTACCGCACTGCCGATCGTGATGTTGCTCTGGTGGCGGCGCGCGTTGCCCGAATCGCCGCGCTGGCTCGTGGCGCGCGGACGGCATGCGGAAGCCGAGGCTATCGTCGCAAGCGCGGAGGCCGAGTTGATGGCCAAGCGGCGTGAAACTGGAGCCCTTGCCGGAAACCGACGCTGCCGCCGATACCGCCATTCCTGTCGCCGCTGAACGCGCGTCGGCACTCGCGAACGTGAAGGCGCTATGGTCGCGCAAGCTCGCGCGCATTACCGCGATGACGTGGCTCATGTGGCTTTCCATCACCTTCAGCTACTACGCTTTCTTCACATGGATTCCGAGTCTGCTCGTGCAGAACGGCATGACGATCACGCGCAGCTTTTCGTATTCGCTCGTGATTTATATCGCGCAGATTCCGGGCTATTTCTCAGGCGCCTGGCTCAACGAGAAGATCGGCCGGCAGGCGACGATTGCGTCGTACATGGTGCTCGGCGGCGTCTCGGCACTCGGCCTTGCGCTCACGCGCAGCGACGCGGGCATCATGGCGTCCGGCGTGTTGTTGTCGTTCTTCATGAACGGCACTTACGCGGGAGTCTATGCCTACACGCCCGAAGTTTTTCCAACCGATGTGCGCGCCACCGGCGCGGGCATGGCTTCATCCATCGGACGGCTGGGCGCAATCGCAGCGCCGATTCTTGTTGGATATGTTTATCCGCTGCTTGGCTTCGCCGGTGTGTTCGGCGCGACCACATTCGTGCTGTTGATCGGCGCGGCGGCAGTTGTGGTGATGGGCGTGCCGACGCGCGGAAGGTCGCTCGAGGACATTGCGGCAGCACAATTGCGGGGTTAGCGGGGCGGCCCCGGCTGAGGAATACAATCTTCCTCCCAAACAATCATGCAGGTTCGCCATGAAACTGACCGACTATAAAGTACTGACTTTCGACTGCTATGGAACGCTCATCGATTGGGAAAGCGGGATCATGAATGCATTGCGGCCGCTGATTGAACGCGTGGGCCACCCGCTTACGCGAGATGCGGTTCTCGAAGCGCACGCGCGCCACGAATCGTCGCAGCAAGCCTATACACCGGCCATGCGATATCGCGACCTGTTGCCTATCGTTTATAAGCGGCTCGCCGAAGAGTGGAACGTCGCCGTCACGCGCGAAGAGTGCGTGACTTATGGACAATCCGTTCAACACTGGCCTGCATTTGAAGACTCGGCCGAAGCGCTGCAATACCTGAAGAAGCATTTCAAGCTGGTGATTCTCTCCAACATCGACAACGAAAGCTTTGCCTTTAGCAACGCCAGGCTCAAGGTCACATTCGACGCCATCATCACCGCCGAGGACGTGGGCTCGTATAAACCGTCTCCCCGCAATTTCGAGTACATGCTCGAAAAACTCGGCGGCATGGGTATTGAGAAGAACTCTATCCTGCACACGGCAGAGAGCTTGTTTCACGACCATAAACCCGCCAATGCGTTCGGTCTGGCGTCATGCTGGATTTACAGGCGGCATGCGCAGCAGGGCTTTGGCGCGACCATGAATCCGGGTGAACAACCGCGCATCGACTTCAAGTTCACCAGCATGGCGGAACTGGTGAAGGCCCATCAGGAAGAGCTTGCGAAAGCCTGACCGCTCAATACACGTCCCGCACATAACGCTTGTCCTTGACCATGCGGCTGACGTATTCCTGAGCCTTGTCGTCGCTCATGCCGCCTTGGCGAACCACTACGGACCTAAGCGCGGCATCGACATCCTTCGCCATGCGGCTTGCGTCGCCGCAAACATAGAAATGCGCGCCCGCTTCAAGCCACGACCACAGTTCCGCGCCGTGCTCGCGCATGCGGTCCTGCACGTAGATCTTCTCAGCCTGGTCGCGCGAGAAGGCGAGGTCGAGGCGGTTCAGCAAACCATTGCGGCGCATCTCCTCGAGTTCGTCGCCGTAGTAATAGTCGGTGGCCGCATGCTGCTCGCCGAAGAACAGCCAGTTGCGGCCGCTGTCGCCTCGCGCCAGGCGCTCGTGCAGGAAGCCTCGAAACGGGGCCACGCCCGTGCCGGGGCCGACCATGATCATGGGTGCATCGCCACTGCGCGGAAGACGGAAATGCGCCGACTTCTGGACGAACACCGGCACGTTGGCGTCACCCGCGCGATCGGCGAGAAAAGTCGATGACACGCCCTTGCGCTGACGCCGGCCGTTGTTGTACCGGACCGCCGATACGGTCAGATGCATCTCGTCAGGATGTGCCTTGGGGCTCGATGCAATCGAATACAGCCGCGGCTGCATGCGCTTGAGCATGCCGGTCAGTTCAGTGGCCGATAGCTCCACCGGAAACTCATGCAGTACGTCGGCCAGTTGCTGACCCCAGAGCCATTTCTTGAGGTCCGCTTTGCGGTCTTCATGCAGCAATCGCTCTAAGCGCGCCGTTCTCACGTGCGCGCGGCAATGAATGCCAGCGCATCCGCGATTCGGACGCGCAATTTCATAGTGCTTGCCGAGCGCATCGGCCAGACGCATCTCGCCCGCGCCCGCCACAGTTGACCGCGGCATCGGCGCGAAAGACCGCTCAGGCCGATGAGTTCATCGACCAGTTCCGGGCAGTTGCTCGGCCATACGCCGAGCGCATCGCCGACTTCGTATTCAAGACCCGAGTCACCGCGCTCCAGCGAGAAATAACGCGTGTCCTTCGTCGCGCCCTGCTTGTTGAGCCGCAGATTCTTCACCAGCCGCGACGCCGCCGGATGGGTCTTCGAGGCCACGGTGCCGGGCAGCACGGCCGGGATCATGCCATCGGCGGAGACGGCATGCAGCGCCGCGTCCTCTTCCTTGATACGCGCGACGATCCGCTCGAGCCACGCATCGGCGGCAGGCTGAAACTCGGCATCGCAATCGACGCGCTCCAGCAAGCGTACCGCCCCGCGTTCGAGCATGCGCGTATCGAGCTTGCGGCCGTGGCCGCAGAACGCGTCGTAGTTGCGATCGCCGAAAGCGAGCACGGCGTAGCGCACGCCATCCAGGCGCGGGGCGTTGTCGGCTCTGATCGCGGTCCAGAAACTCTCGCCGTTGTCGGGGGCATCGCCGTCGCCGAACGTGCTCGTCATCAGCAGCACGTATTGCGCTTTCTCCAGGCCCGATACCGCATAGTCCGCCATGCACGAGGTGCGGATTTCGAAGCCGGACTCCATCAACTGGGTCGCATACCGCTCGGTCAGCGATTCGATGTTTCCCGTCTGCGATGCCCACAGCAACACGACTTTCGGCCGTCGCCCGCACGATCCGCACAGAGGGCTCAGCGGGTTGCCTGCGGCGCAGGCGCGGCAGCGTCGGCAGCGGCCGCTTCCGCGCGGCTGAACAGCCCCGGCAAGCACACCATCGAGCCAAAGCCGCGTCGCCGGGGCGATCGGCGCGCTCAGCGGGCAGCGTCGGCACGCCGCCGGCCTTGCGGCCTTCCGTCGAGCGCAAGCCGCTCATGAAGCCGGCGACGTACGATGCGTTCGGCATCGCTGAGCTGCGGGCGCCGGCGTTTCCGGAATGCCGAGCAGCGTGGCAAGGGCATCAATACGGGACATGTCCAGTTCCTGGGTGGGACGGGCGTGATCGGCGGCAGTCGGCTCGACGTCGTTCCGGCGTGGCGGTATCGTCAGGCGCATCGGGATTCGCCGCGTCGCTTGCGGCGCTACGCGGCTGAGCGCAACGGCGCAGAACTTGAATTCGGGCTGCTGCGAAATCGGGTCGACGGCGTCATTCGTCACGGCGTTGATGCACAGATCTTCGCCAAAGACATCGT
The DNA here is from genome assembly GCA_963708695.1 of uncultured beta proteobacterium. Taxonomy (GTDB): domain Bacteria; phylum Pseudomonadota; class Gammaproteobacteria; order Burkholderiales; family Burkholderiaceae; genus Caballeronia. The sequence goes on along the minus strand of CAVPTS010000004.1, from coordinate 137,355 downwards.
TCCAATGCATCGGCGCAAAACAGTTGCCGGCGCGAACGCGATCGGTCACGACCGCCGGCAGCACGGCACGGCCGCGGCGCGAACGAATCTCGACCGCGTCCTTCGCCTTGATGCCCAGCGCCGCCGCATCTTCGGGATGAATCTCCACGAACGGGTGCGGGTTCAGCTTGTTCAGCATCGGCGACCTTGCCGGTCTTGGTCATGGTGTGCCACTGGTGCTGCAGGCGGCCCGTGTTCAGCACGATAGGCAATTCCACTGTCGGGCATTTCGGCCGGCTGCACATGCGGGCGCGCGAAGAAAACAGCCTTGCCGCTCGGCGTGGGAAAGACGAGCCGCGGGCGGCTGCCGTCCGGCAGTTGCTTGAGCGTCTGGCTCACGCCGTCGTTGATATAGCGAACCGGATTGCGATCGGCCGCGGCGTCCGGCGCGCACGGCCATTGCAACGGCGTTTCGCGCAGGCGCTCATGACTCGCGCCGCGCAGGTCGTAGCCGGTCTTCGGATTCGACGCCCGCGTGATCTCCGCGAACACCTCCTCCGCCGATGCATAGCTGAACGCATCGGCGAAACCCATTTCACACGCCACGCGCGCGATGATCTGCCAGTCCGGCAACGCGGCGCCCGGCGGCTCGATGGCCTTCTGCATGAGCGTCATGTTGCGCTCGGAGTTGATCATCACGCCTTCGGCTTCGGCCCACAGCGCGCCGGGCAAGCAGGACGTCGGCGTAGCGATTGGTCTCGGTGTCGAGGAAGGCATCCTGCGCGATCACCAGCTCCGCGGCCTGCAAGCCCGGCAATCACGGTCTGCCGGTTCGCTACGCTCGCCACCGGATTGGTGCAGATGATCCAGCACGCCTTGATCTCGCCCGTCGCCATGCGCGAGAACATGTCCACGGTGCCTTGCCCGAGCGAGGTCTTGAGCGTGCCCTTCGGAACGCCCCACAAGTCTTCGATAAACGCCCGGTCTTCCTCCACCAGCACCGAGCGCTGGCCGGGCAAGCCCAGGCCCCATGTAGCCCATCTCGCGGCCGCCCATGGCATTGGGCTGGCCGGTGAGCGAGAACGGCCCGCTGCCGGGCCGGCATATCTTGCCCGTGGCGAGATGCAGGTTGCAGATGGCGTTGGTGTTCCAGGTGCCGTGCGTGCTCTGGTTGAGGCCCATGGTCCAGCAGCTCATCCACTCGGGCGCCTCGCCGATCCATTGCGCCGCGCGGCGGATATCCGCTTCGGGAATGCCGGTGATCTCCGCCACCTTCTCCGGCGAATAGTCCTCCAGAAAGGCGGGCATCGCGTCCCAGCCTTCGGTCGATTCGGCGATGAAACCGGCATCGGTATGCCCGTTCTGGTGCAGCAGATGCAGCAGGCCGTTGAGCAGCGCGAGATCGGTGCCCGGCTTGATCTGCATGAAGAGGCTGGCTTTGTCCGCGGTGGCGTTGCGGCGCGGATCCACCACGATCAGCTTCGCGCCCGCCTTCACGCGATCCATCATGCGCAGGAACAGGATCGGATGGCAGTCGGCCATGTTCGCGCCGATCACGAAAAACAGGTTGGCTTTATCGATGTCCTCGATACGAGCCCGGCGGACCGTCCGCGCCCAGCGAAAGCTTGTAGCCGCTGCCCGCGCTCGCCATGCAGAGCCGCGAATTGGACTCGATATTGTTGGTGCCGACAAACCCCTTCGCGAGCTTGTTGACGAGGTACTGCGCCTCTATCGACATCTGCCCGGACACATAGAACGAGAGCGCGTCGGGACCGTGTTCGTCGAGTATGTCGCGCAGGCGCTGAGCCGTGTCGGTGATGTGCTTCGCGCCATGGGAAGCGGCACCGGGTCCTGACCACGTTCGTGGCGAATGAAGGCGCTCTCAAGACGGCCCGACTTGCGCAAGACCACATGCGCCGATGACCCTTTGGTGCAGAGCCGTCCGAAGTTGGCCGGATGCTCCTTGTCGCCGGACACCTTGACGACCTGCCCGTCCTCGACGTGCAGGACCATGCCGCAGCCAACGCCGCAGTATGGGCAGACGGACTTTACGCTGCCGTTGATCATGCCGTGCGCACCGTGGCCGCTACCGCTCTCATACCGCGACCCATACCTGACCGTTCTCGCACGCGCGCGGCAAATGCGTTGACCGAGTTCTCCGGTATCTCGAGACATTCGCCGGTGCGCAGATCGAAATGATGCTTGTAGATCGGCGACGCCACCACGATGCGCTCACCCAGGCTGCCGATCAGCCCGCGCGAGAGCACCGCCGCCTGCGAGCCCGGGTCGAAGTTATCGATGGCGAACACGCTGGCTTCGCCATCGGCGAGATGAAACACGGCGACCTGCTCGCCGTTCACGAGCGCGCATACGCCTGTGTTCGGCACGATGTCGTCGAGCGGGCACACGGGCACCCAGGATAGCGGGATTCGATCGATGTTCATGGTGACGTCCTCGGTGCAGTGGTGATATTCAAACGGTCTCGACGGCAACCGGAATAGCGATACGGTTCTGCTGCCGTTCAGCCGGCGTCGCGGGACGGATCTGCCCGCGCTCTTCGACGAAGCTCACGTTGGCATCGGCCTGCGTCGCTGTTGACGAAATGGCGGAAGCGCTTGCGGGTTTCCGGATCGTTCACGGCCTTCTTCCACTCGCATTCGTAGGTGTCGACCACGTGCTGCATCTCCGCTTCCAGTTCCGCGGCAAGTTGCAGCTTGTCGTGCACGACGACATCGATCAGGTATTCGAGCCCGCCTTCGAGGTTGTCGCGCCACACGCTGGTGCGCTGCAGGCGGTCGGCGGTGCGGATGTAGAACATCAGGAAGCGGTCGATGTAGCGCACCAGCGTCACCGGATCGAGATCGGCTGCGAGCAGTTCGGCGTGGCGCGGTTTCATGCCGCCGTTGCCGCATACGTAGAGATTCCAGCCCTTCTCGGTGGCGATCACGCCGACGTCCTTGCCCTGCGCCTCGGCGCATTCGCGGGTGCAGCCGGAGACGCCGAACTTGATCTTGTGCGGCGCGCGCAAGCCCTTGTAGCGGTTCTCGATCTCGATCGCGAGGCCGACCGAGTCGCCCACGCCATAGCGGCACCACGTCGAGCCGACGCAGGACTTCACGGTGCGCACCGACTTGCCGTAGGCGTGGCCGGATTCGAAGCCGGCGGCGATCAGTTCTTCCCAGATCAGCGGCAGCTGTTCGACCCGCGCGCCGAACAGGTCGACGCGCTGCGCCGCCGGTGATCTTGGTGTAGAGGCCGTACTTCTTCGCGACCTGTCCGACGGCGATCAGGCCATCGGGCGTGACCTCGCCGCCCGGCATGCGCGGCACGACCGAGTAGGTGCCGTCGCGCTGGATGTTGGCGAGGTAGTAGTCGTTCGTGTCCTGCAGGCTCGCGTGCTCCTTCTTCAGCACGAACTCGTTCCAGCACGAGGCCAGAATCGCGGCGACGGCCGGCTTGCAGATATCGCAGCCAAGGCCGTGGCCATGCTTCGCGAGCAGCGCGCCGAAGCGTCTTGATGCCGCTCGACGCGCACCATGTGATACAGCTCCTGGCGCGAGTACGGGAAGTGCTCGCACAAGTGGTTGTTGACCGCGAGCCCCTGCTTCTTCATCTCGGCCTTCATCACCTGCGTGACGAGCGGCACGCAGCCGCCGCACGAGGTGCCGGCCTTGGTCGCGCACTTCAACGCGCCGATGCTGGTCGCGCCCGCGCAGACCGCTGCGCAGATCTGCGCCTTTCGAGACGTTGTTGCACGAGCAGATCTGCGCGGCGGCGGGCAGCGCGTCGACGCCGAGCCCGGGCTTTTGCCTTGCCGTCGGAGTGACGGCAGGATCAGGAATTCCGGCGCCTCAGGCAACTCGATGCGGTTCAGCATCATCTGCAGCAGCGTGCCGTATTCGTCTGCGTCGCCGACCATCACGCCGCCGAGCAGATACTTGCCGCACTCGGACACCACCAGCTTCTTGTAGACCTGCTTGCGCTCGTCGCTGAACTGGTACGCGCGGCTGCCCGGCGTCTTGCCGTGCGCATCGCCGATGCTCGCCACGTCCACGCCCATCAGCTTGAGCTTGGTGCTCATGTCGGCGCCGGCGAATTCGGCCATGCTCGCCGAGCAACTGCTTTGCGACGACGCGCGCCATGTCGTAGCCCGGCGCGACGAGACCGAAGACCTGTCCGTTCCAGAGCGCGCATTCGCCGATCGCGTAGATGTCGGCGTCGCTGGTGCGGCAGTTGTCGTCGATCACGATGCCGCCGCGCGCGCCGACTTCGAGGCCGCTGATACGCGCGATCTCGTCGCGCGGACGAATGCCGGCGGAGAACACGATCATGTCGGTGTCGAGATGCGTTGCCGTCGGCGAACTGCATGCGGTGCGTGCCGGCTTCGCCATCGACGATCGCGACCGTGTTCTTCTGCGTGTGAACCGTCACGCCGAGCTCTTCGATCTTGCTGCGCAGCACGCGCGCGCCGCCGTCGTCGACCTGCACGGCCATCAGGCGCGGCGCGAACTCGACCACGTGCGTCTGCAGCCCCATGTCGCGCAGCGCCTTCGCGCATTCGAGCCCCAGCAGGCCGCCGCCCACCACCGTGCCCGTCTTCGAGCGCGCGCCGCATTCCTGCATCGCTTCGAGATCTTCGATGGTGCGGTACACGAAGCAGTCGCGCCGTTCGCTGCCCGCGACTGGCGGCACGAACGGATAGGAGCCGGTGGCGAGCACCAGTTTGTCGTAGGCCAGCACCTCGCCGGTCGACACCGTCACGGTGCGCGCCGCGCGATCGATCGACACCGCCTTCGCATTGAGTTCGAGCCGCACGTTCTCGCGCTCGAAGAATCCCGGCTCGACCAGCGACAGGTCCTGCGCCGACTTGCCGGAGAAGAATTCGGACAGATGCACGCGGTCGTAGGCCGGCCGCGGCTCTTCGCACAGCACGGTGATGTCGAGTCCATGCGCTGCATTCTCAGCGAGGCATTCGAGGAGCTTGTGGCCGACCATCCCGTGGCCGATGACGACGATTTTCATGATCAGGACGTTCCTCAATTTGCAATGCTGTTGTTGGCGCCGAGCGCGTGCTCGCGCAACGCTGCTTCCTGTGCCTTGTGTTCGGAGCTAAAGCGCACCGCCAGCGCGCACAACGCGGACAACGTGACGAGCAAGCCGAGCATGGCCAGCGTCTGCTGGACGTTGCCAAAGCCCTTCATCAGGAAGCCTGCCGCGACTGCGCCCACATTGCCGCCCGCGCCGATGATCCCGGCCACGCCGCCAAGCGCCTTGCGATCGATGAACGGCACCAGCGCATAGGTCGCGCCGCACGCCATGTGCGTGAACAGGCCGAAGCCGAGCATGGCGACGACGGCGAGCGCGACGCTGTCCGCATGCGAGAACCAGTACAAGCCGAGGCCCTCGCCTGCGATCAGCACGAACAGCAAGGTCGAGCGCACGTCGAGGCCGCGGCGTGCAGCGACTTTGTCCGACAGCCAGCCGCCGAGCGCGCGGGCGAACAGCGCCAGCAATCCGAAGCTGCCGGCAGCGAGTCCGGCGGCTTTCAGCGACAGATGAAAGTGATCGACGTAATAGATCGCGGCGATGTTGTGGATGAACACCTCGACGCCGAAGCACGCGGCATAGGTGACGAACAGCATCCATACGCGGTAGTTCGCGCAGGCCGCGCGAAAGCTCGCCCAGCCGCCCTTCTTGCCGCCGTCGATGGTGATGCCTTGCGCGCGCAATTGCGTGAAGTTGCCTTGCGGGCAGTCCTGCGTGAAGCGCCAGTAGAACGCGGCCATGAGCGGCATGGCGAGCGCCGGAACCACCAGCGCCAGGCGCCATGCCGACGCACTCGACGGCGCCGAGCGCGAGCATGGCGGCGAGCAGCAGAGGGCACCAGCGCCTGCGCGGCGCCGCCCCGGCATTGCCCCATCCGGCGCTGGTCGCGTTGGCGGTGCCGACCACGTTCGGCGCGAACATCACCGACGTGTGGTACTGCGTGATGACGAAGCTCGCGCCGACCGCGCCGATCCCCAGGCGGCACAGCAAGAAGCTTCGTATATCCGCCCGAGAGCGCCGCGCCGAGCACGGGAAACGCGCCGAAGACAAGCAGCGCCGTATAGACCTTGCGCGGGCCGTAGCGGTCGCACATCGGGCCGACGACGAGCCGTACGAGGATGGTCGCGGCGACGGCGGCGATGTTGATATTCGCGACCTGATCGATGGTGAGTCCGAACTCGCGCTTGATCAACGGCATCAGCGGCGCGCATGCGAACCACGCGAAGAAGCAGACGAAGAACGCCATCCACGTGAGGTGAAAAGCGCGCATCGGCACGGTGCGAAGGCTGAAGAGATCGATCCGGGTTGCTTTATCTGCCATTGTCTTTCCACAAAACAAAAAGGCGTCCCGTGAGTCCAGTCGGATGACTGAATTCAGGGGACGCCGTTGTCCAGGAAGCCCGTAAAGGGCGTCCGCTTGTGTTGCCTGGTGTTGCCAAAGATATAGGACCGTCGTTGGTCCTTTCGACTTTCTAAAGGCAAGTGCCGTGCCATGCGAATCGGCGCTTTGCCTGACGGGCCTTCGCGGGCATGCACGTCATTTCGTCGCGCATTCTGCGGGTTTGCACGGATGCATTTTGATGCAGCGAAGCACAGTCATAGTGCGGCGCAGCACTGTCCGCGTGCGCATGGATTGGTGCATCGACTGGTTGCGCGACCTTCTTTAACAGCCGAGGCATGGCTCAGGGCAAGCTAGCGCGAGGAACATGACATCGCACGAGCGAACGCATCGGGATGATTATTCTGGCCTGGATATTGCCTATATCCTCTAGAGCGCCCGGCAACGATGTCGAACGCTTGAGTTACTTGTGTGCGTCTAGTGCTTATTGAATAGACGTGGATATCGGCACCCAGGACAACGGCGTCCCCTTCGTGCGAGAGCACGGGCGGATGCCGTTTTTGTTTTAGTACGCTGCCTAAGGACATCATCATGACGGACCACCAAGATCCATCACGATCACCCGCACGAGCACTCGCACGATCAACTGGCAAGGTCACTTTACTTAGCGCCGGTCCGGGCGATCTGGATCTGCTTACGATCAGGGCGGCTAAAGCGCTGGCGCTTGCCGATATTGTGTTGCTTGACGATCTCGCCAATCCGGAGATCGTGTCGCTTGCGCCGGGGGCGCGTGTGATCCGTGTTGGCAAGCGCGGCGGATGCAAGTCGACGCCGCAGGCGTTCATCCAGCGACTGATGCAGCGCTACGCGCTCAAGGGCTTGCATGTAGTCCGTGTGAAGGGCGGCGATGCCTTGTTGTTCGGCCGCGCAGGCGAAGAGCTCGCCGCGCTGCAACGCGCGCAGATTCCGGTTGAGATCGTTAACGGTATATCGTCGGGTTTTGCGGCCGCTGCGAGTCTTGGCATATCGCTTACGCATCGCGAGCATTGTCAGGGCGTGACCTTCGTCACGGCGCACAAGCAAGATCATGGCGAACCCAACTGGGCCGCGCTCGCGGCAACCGGAACCACACTAGCAATCTATATGGGGATGACGCGCATAGAGAGCCTTTGCAGTGCACTGATGTCGGCGTTGCCGGGCTCCACGCCTGCGGCAGTTGTTCAGTGGGCGGGCACGCCGTCAGAGCGGAGATGGCTTGGACGCCTTGACAATATGGCAATTGACGCGGTGCAGGCGGGCTTGAGTAGCCCCGCGGTAATTCTGGTTGGCAACGCGATAAGCGAGGCTGCCGGATGGGCTGCGATCACAGAAGAATGCGCCACCGTCGCGCGTGCAGCGTAAGTGAAGATTTGAAATTCCATTGAACGCAATACGATTACTTGCGTGCTCGCGGACGCCTCATTCCAACGACCATTTTCGAATGCGAAAACCCGGGCATGCGAGCGCGAAGGTACACGGCGGTCGGAACTTGCCCGAGAGCACTGGTGGCGAAGCGTGGGGATGTAGGAATTCGCGAGAAGGAGGGTTTCAACGCAGCGTGGTTCTAGCGAGCACCGTTCTACGCGGGAACCAAAAGCAGTGGTCTGCACGCTAGGGACACTTAATACAGATTGTGGAGAGGCGTTTTCTTTGCTTCGTTTCTTTGTCGCCGTTGGACAAAGAAATGAAGTGCCGCCACGCACAGTGGCTAATAGTGATAAAAAATTTAGCCAACATAAAACCCGCGCTAACGTAAGCAGCACCAACCCGGCACCAACCCCGACCACCGACCAGCCCCGCGCCCAAACCCCTGACCGAGTGCAAACGACACCCCCCCTCATGCTTCGCGTGCTGCTCGTCACCGACACCGACAAACCCATCGGCGATCTTCGTCAGGCACTTGCACGCCTGGGCTACGACATGCTCGCCGAGGTGGCGACCCCGGCAGCACTGCCGAGGGTAGTGGAAGAACAGCGCCCGGATGTCGTCATCATCGATACAGAATCGCCTTCGCGCGACACGCTCGAACAACTCGCCGTGATGAACGAGACCGCGCCGCGTCCGGTCCTGATGTTCAGCAACGACGCGCGACCAGCAACTCATCCGCGACGCGGTCGGCGCGGGCGTGAGCGCCTATCTCGTAGAAGGGCTGGCAGCCGACGCGCCTCGCGCCGATCCTTGAAGTCGCGCTCGCGCGTTTCGCCCGCGAAGTACAATTGCGCAAGCGGCCTCGCCGAAGCCGAAACGGAACTCGCGGACCGCAAGCTGATCGACCGAGCCAAGCGCCTGCTGATGGACCGGCGCAAGATGTCCGAGCAGGACGCTTACGCCATGCTGCGCAAGCGCGCGATGGACCAGGGGATGAAGCTTGCCGAAGTCGCCCGCCAGTTGGTATCGATGGCGGATTTATTAGGGTAGCCCGTACAACCATGAACTCAGATCAACCGTTCCCGCAAGCCCACGGCAAGCCCGAAAAAACGCACATACGCCTCGGTTTCGTGGCGCTGAGCGACGCCGCGCCGCTCGTCGCCGCCAAGATCCTCGAGTTCGGTCATCGCCACGGCCTGACGCTCGAGCTGTGCCGGCAAGCCTTCGTGGGCGGCGGTGCGCGACAAGCTGCTGTCAGGCGAAATCGATGCCGCGCACGCGCTTTATGGGCTCGTGTACGGCGTGCAACTGGGCATCGGCGGACCGCAGGGCGACATGGCCGTGCTGATGGTGCTGAACCGCAATGGCCAGGCGATCACGCTGTCGAACCCGCTTACCGAAGCGCTGAACGAAAGCGGCAATCTGAAGGAGGCGCTTGCGTCGCTCGGCCGTCCTCCGGTCTTCGCCCAGACCTTCCCGACCGGCACGCATGCGATGTGGCTGTACTACTGGCTCGCAGCTCAAGGCGTGCATCCGCTGCGCGACATCCGCAGCGTCGTGATCCCGCCGCCGCAAATGGTCGATGCGCTGGCCGACGGCCAGCTCGACGGCTTGTGCGTCGGCGAACCCTGGAACGCGGTGGCCGAAGCGCGCGGCGCGGGCAAAACGGTCGCGCTCACGAGCCAGATCTGGCCGGACCACCCGGAAAAGGTGCTTGGCGAGCCGGCGCGATTTTGTCGCGCGCTATCCGAACACGGCGCGCGCGCTGATCCAGACCATGCTCGAAGCGTGCCGATGGCTCGACGGCCCCGCGCATCGCACCGACATCTCGACGTGGCTCGCCGCGCCGGAACTGGTCGGCGTGCCGCAGGAGCTGATCGCGCCACGGCTGCTCGGCGACTATGACGACGGCGCGATTTCGCCGCGCAGCCGCTTCCGCCCTCGTCAGTTTCTTCGATGAAGGCGCCGTCAACTATCCGCGCCCGTCGGATGGCCTTTGGTTCCTCACGCAATATCCGCCGATGGGGCTGCTCAACGGCGATCACGACGACGCCGCGATTGCAGCGACGATCAGCCAGACGGCGCTGTATCGCGAGGCCGCTGCATTGACGGAGTCCGCGTGCCCGAAGAGATTCGCGCGGATGTGCTGTTCGACGGGCGCATTTGGGACGGACAAGATCCGGCCGCCTATCTCGACGGGTTCGACGTGCGCGCCTGAGCCTTTGGCCAAATCCTGCTGGCCGAGGCACCAATCATCCACGGTGTTTTCCGGGCCGACGTCGACGAATAATTAAAGCCTCTCGTCAGCGGCAGCATTCAATCCTCTCGTTGAAAATTTGGCGCGATCAAACGCAAATCAAGCGCAACGATTTACATCGAAAGCACGCTCAAAGCCATCCAAACGGCCTATGAGCCGGCTTTCGATTGCCAACGCGCGCTCACCTGGCGGATGCTTCATGAGTCTTGCTTGTTCGGCATGTCACGATCGACCGCTTAAAACCGTGGAACGCATCGTGCTTCGTGGGATTACAAAACCGTCAAGATCCTCACCATCATCGAAGTTGAGGCTGCCATGAGCACGTTGTCCACCGAGAAAATTCAGGCCGTCGTGAAAAAGGATGCATCCTGGGTGATGGGCGCGCTCAAGAAATTCGGAGAGGACCGCTGCGCGGCCATGGCGGCAAGCATCGCGTTCTACTCCGCGTTTTCGCTCGCGCCGACGCTGGTCATGGTGATCGCAGTGGCCGGCTGGGTGTTCGGGGCCGACGCCGCGCGCGGTCAGTTGTTTCATCAGGTCAATGGCCTGCTTGGGCGACCAGGCCGCCGCGAGCGTCCAGAGCATTGTGGAAAATGCGCATCGCAGCGGCGGCACGGGGCTCGCTGCCATCATCTCGTTCGTGTTGCTGGCGGTGGGTGCATCGGCGACATTTTCATCGCTCAATACCGCGCTGAACCTCGTCTGGCCGCTCACCGGCGAGCAGAAGTCGAGCGTTTTCGCCCTGGTGCGCGTGCGGCTGATCTCGTTCGGCCTGGTGCTGGGCGTGGCGTTCCTGCTGATTGTCTCGCTGGTGCTCGATACCGCCATCCAGGCTGTCGGCAAATGGCTGTGGGGTGATTCGTCGTTCGTGATCATTGGCGACATCGTCAACTGGCAGTGGGGCTTGTCATTCTCTCGCTGGCGTTCGGCGCCCTCCTGAAATTCCTGCCCGATGCCCGGGTCGCAATGGCGGGACGCACTGGTAGGCGGGTTGGTTGCGGCAATCCTGTTTTCCGTCGGCAAGAAATTGTTTGCGTTTTACCTGACTCACGCGGGCACGGCGAATTCGTTCGGCGCGGCGGGTTCGCTTGCCGTTTTGTTGATGTGGCTGTACTTCTCCGCCGCCGTGCTGTTGCTTGGCGCGGAGTTTTCTGCCGCGCGGGCGCGTTTGCACGATCCACGCGGCGCGTGGGGCCAGCAAAGCGGCCGGGTTCCGCCGGGCAGCCGCGCCAAGATCGGATCGATGCTGGCCGGATCGACTAGACCAGGATCGGACACGAAAAGCCGCGTTTCCGCAAAAGCGTATGCGGCAATTCCTGACAGGACGCGGGCATCGATTGAACATCGCGCCGAGCGCTCGCAAAAGCTGACGCAACAAGCGCGCAAGAAGGTGTCGGCGTTGAGCACGGCGTTGAACCTGAGCCGCAAGCTGGCGCGCGCGGAAACGACTGCCACCAAAGTGACGGCGCAGGCCATGCTGGGATGCGGCCGGAAAGCGGTTCAGGCCAATGACATGGTGAGGCGCCATCCTTGGCGAGCAGTGTTATTCGCGGGCGGCGTGGGCTTGGCGTTGGCGTTGCTGTCGGCGCGAGATCAGCCGCCACCAAATCTCGAATGATGACCGTAGCCGGGCAAAGGATGACTGGGTTGTCCTAAACGACCCTTGGACGGCGGGGCTAAAGGCCTTTTCCCGGCTTCGCTCCCCCGCCGCGATTCGGCATAGAAAACAAATTGCCGCCGAACGGGGCGCATTGCGAATAATCGACCGGATATACCGTTTCACGACAATACTGCGCCACGCAAGCACCTCCAACCGCCCGTATCGCAAGCAGCAGAGCCAATAACGCCTCGCCGGAACACGCAAAAAATCACGCGCGAACTTTACGGTTCATAACGCGGCGCTATAACGCCAAATCAGTAAAAAACTAATAAAGCTTACATAGCGCAATCATTCAAAGGCTTTAAAAGGAACTTTCCACGACAGCCTTTGTCACGTGCCTTTCGCTAGATGATTCAATCGCTGAACCCTTGATAGGCTTGCCTGCCAAGCTTTCTTTGCGCAATCCATAAAGTGTCTTATTTTTGAGACACGTTTTAATTTTTCGTTTCTTAAGTTTTGTAACGCTGCGTTATTCTCTGCGCCGGCAACAACGAATTTAATCTTCGCGTGGAGAACTCTGATGAAACGTTTCGCACTGACTTCCCTTTCGCTGGCACTGCTCGGCGCAGCTGGCGCAGCCCAAGCGCAAAACAGCGTGACGCTGTATGGCGTGATCGACGCCGGTCTGTCTTATGTCAGCAACGCTAACGGCAAGCCAGCATCAGTTTGGCACGCAGAACGGCAACCCTGTCGGGCAGACCGCTGGGGCCTGAAGGGTCAGGAAGACCTGGGCGGTGGCCTGAAGGCGATTTTCCAGTTGGAAAACGGCTTTGATCCGGGCACGGGTCAGCTTGAATCAAGGTGGCCGCGAATTCGGCCGTCAAGCATTCGTCGGTTTGACCGCTGACAAGTTCGGTACGGTTGACGTTCGGTCGCCAATACGATCCGCTCGGTCGACATGGTTCAAGGCATGACGGGTGACAACTACTGGGGCTCGCTCATCGGCAACGCCGGGCGACGTCGACAACTACGACAACAGCTGCGTGTCTCGAACGCCGTCAAGTACGTGTCGCCGAACTTCTGCCGGCCTGCAGTTCGAAGGCTTGTATGGCTTCAGCAACCTCGCCGGCACGACGGGTCAAGGCCAGACGTGGTCGGGCGCAGTAACGTACAACAACGGTCCGTTGGGCTTGGCTGCCAGTTACTTCTACGCGAACAACCCGAGCGCAGGCCGTCCGACTGCAGCTGGCGGCGGCTGGAACAGCCCGTCGTCGGATTCGCTGTTCGACAGCCGCGATCAACATCGGCTACCAGACGGCTCACTCGATCGCTATCGCTCGCGCTGCAGGCCAGTACGCTATCGGCCCGGTCACGTTTGGCGCTTCGTACAGCAATGCGCAGTACAAGAACGGACGGCCACTCGGCTGTTCACGTCGAAAGAGACATTACAACGTCGGCAACACGTTCGTGAACTACCAGCTTACGCCGGCTATGCTGATGGGCCTGGGCTACACGTACGATGAAGGCTAGCGGCGACACGTCGGCAAGTACCATCAGGTCAGCCTGGGCGCCGACTACAACGCTGTCGAAGCGCACGGACTTCTACGCACTGACCGCTTACCAGCACGCAAGCGGCACGCAAGCTACGTACACGCTGACGGCACGACGACTTCGCGCACAGCGCAAGCTTCGATCGCCGCTTCGGTTACGCCAGCGGCGGCAAGCACGCAAGAAATCGTGATCGTCGGTATCCGTCACCGTTTCTAAGCCGTATTCTAAAGCCGGATTCGGCGCGCGGCAGCGTATCGCCTATCGTTTAACGCGCCGTTTTCGTCTCTGGTTCAAAAACAGCCATCGGCTCCGCCGATGGCTGTTTTTTTATGCGCGGTGTTTTCAGCAGCCGCATGAACCGCACGGGGAATCGGCAACTTGCCGCCCAGCAAAAAGCCCGCTGTCTTGCGACAGCGGGCTTTTGAACATCGGCTGGAAAAATCAGTGCTGCTTGCGCACGTTGCCGGGCTGCATCAGCGTCTGGAACGGCGGCGCTGAGGTATCCGGCACTCCGGCGAGCAGATCGCCGCCCGTCACGCGCGGCACGCTGGAGATCGTTTCCCGCGCCTGCAGCGGCACATTGGCGGGATCGGCCCAGGTCGGATTCGGAATCTCGCCGAAAATCTGCCGCAGACGCTCGCCCCACGTGCGATGAATCATCTCGAAATACTGGTTGTCGTGATCGACCGTGGAGAAGCGCGTGACCTCGCAACGCGTCCTTTTCATACACCAGCAGATCGAGCGGCAATCCCACCGACAAATTCGAGCGCAACGTGGAATCCATGGACACCAGCGCGCATTTCGCCGACTTCGTCGAGCGGCGTGGAGGGCGTGACGACGCGATCGATGATCGGCTTCCCGTATTTCGACTCGCCGATCTGGAAATACGGACTGACCAGCGACGCTTCGACGAAATTGCCGGCCGAATAGATCATGAACAAGCGCGTATTCCCGCCGCGAATCTGGCCGCCGAGAATGAAGCTGCAATTGAAGTCGACGCCGAATTCCGCCAGCGTAGCCGCATCGCGCCGATGCACCTCGCGCACCGCATCGCCCACCAGCCGCGCCGCTTCCGCCATGGTGGCGACGTTGTACAGCGTGGTTTTGTCATCAGGCGCCGGTTCCGACAGCAGTTGCATGACGGCCTGCGTCAGGGCCAGATTGCCGGCGACGAGCAGCACCAGAACGCGGTCGCCGGGATGTTCGAAGACCGCCATCTTGCGCGCCGCGCTCACATGGTCGACCCCGGCATTCGTGCGGGTGTCGGACAGGAAAACCAGTCCTTCGTCAACGCGCATTGCCACGCAATAAGTCATGCGTCGAATTCCTGAAAGAAGCAAACCCGTATTGTAGGCGCGTGGCGCCGCATCGGGCCAAAAGGTGCTGAGAAACCTGTTCCCAGCCTCACCTCTGACATATCGGCAGACAGGGCGCGCGGCTTGAGCGGAATCAGGCGCTCAAGCCCGCACGTCGTCACTGATCGGCCAGCGCCTGCACGGAAACGTCCACGCTCATGCGCTCTTCCTTGCCGCCCACGCGCGAACCGCGCACCGGCGCAGCCGTTTCATAGTCGCGGGCGACTGCGAGGCGGCAATACCGGCCGCTCGCGAACGTCGCGTGCGTTACGTCCACCGATACCCACGTCGTCCTCGATCCACACATCCACCCACGCGTGGCTCGCGGCATGCGGGACATCGCCCGGATCGATATAACCGCTCACATAACGCGCCGGCACGCCGCGCGAACGGCAGCACGCCAGCATCAGGTGCGCGTGATCCTGGCACACGCCATTTCCGAGCTTCAGCGCCTGAGCAGCGGTGCTCGTGACCTCGGTCACGCCCGCCTTGAACTGCACCTTCGCTTCGATATTTTCCGCCAGCGCAATCAGCGCCGACGGCGAATCGATCTTCGGCACAGAATTCGCCAGTTCGCGAATCGAGGCGTCGGGTTCGGTCAGCGCCGTCCAGCACGTGTAGTGCTGCAGCGGAATCCGGCCGGGACCGTCGTTCAGGCGGCCGCCGTCGAGCAGCGTGGTTTCCACCTGCCCGGTCACGGACAGATGGATCTCCGTATGCGGTTTCGTCAGCACCAGCGTATGCAGCGTGTTCGCGTAAGCATCGCGCGTGACGTCGAGCTTGCCGACGGTATCGATATGCCAGCGCCGCACCATCTGCGCCGAGCCGTTGGCCGGCGTCATGCGCAGTTGCTGGATGGAATACTGCACGGGCACGGCGTAGCGGTAGCTCGTGTGATGACGGATGTTCAGGAGCATGATGTTTTCCAGGACGATGCAACGGTTGCGTTCAGGCGAGAGGCAACATGAGGAACGTGCGCATGACGCGCACGCCGAGCTCATCGACCCGTTTCAGGAATTGCGTCAGATACGCGTGCACACCCGTTTCGAGAATCTGGCGGATATCCATGTAAAGCACGTCCGCGCGCAGCTTGCCGGCGAACCGCTCGCAGTCGTTCGAGCCGTCGGTCCGCAGTTTGTCGAGCGTTTCGCAAACGCCATCCAGCGATGCCAGCAGCGAGCGCGGCATCTGCGCGTTGAGAATCAGCAACTCCACCACGCGCGAAGGCGTCACGACATCGCGATACACCTTCCGGTAGATTTCCAGCGCCGACACGGAGCTCAAGATGGACGTCCAGTAGTAGAAGTCTTCCAGTTGACGCGCGGCTTCCCGCGAGTTCGGTTCGGCATCGGCGAAACGTACGTCCAGGATGCGCGCCGTATTGTCCGCTCGCTCCAGGAACATCCCTAGCTGGATGAACCAGAAAGCGTCGTCTTTCAAGGCCGTGCCGACCATCACCCCACGACACAGATTCGAGCGGTACTTGACCCATTCGAACAGCGTGTCGGGGCTTTTTTCGAGTTCTCCGGCAGCAATCTTTTCGCCGAACTCCAGCCACGTGAAGTTGATGGTTTCCCACGCCTCCGTGGTGAGCGTGCCGCGTACCGCGCGGGCGTTTTCGCGGGCCGCCTGCAGGCAGGAATAGATGCTCGATGGGTTGCCGGTATCGGCGACCATGAAGTGCAGCATGTCCTCGAGCGAATCAGAACCCGGGCAGCGTTCCTCGAAAAGTGATTCGAGCTCCGAAATACGCAGCACCGAGCGTTGCGACCGCGCGATCTGCTCGGGCGTTTGCGGCAGCAGCATGCCCTTCAGGTTGATATCGAGCATGCGCGCGGTGTTTTCGGCCCGCTCCATGTAGCGAGCCATCCAGAAAAGGTGATCGGCTGTGCGGCTTAACATCATGATGGTGTTCCGTTTTTGTGTGGCGCTTAGCGCATCAACGCGTGAGGCCGAAGCCGTGCGAGTGGTTCCGCTCAAGCGGCTTAGTCCACCATCCAGGTATCTTTGGTACCGCCGCCCTGGGACGAATTCACGACCAGGGAACCCTCCTTCAATGCCACGCGCGTGAGGCCGCCGGCCGCCATGGTCACTTCCTTGCCCGACAGCACGAACGGCCGCAAGTCGATGTGGCGCGGCGCAATGCCCGACTCCACGAAGGTGGGGCAGGCCGAGAGCGCGAGCGTGGGCTGGGCGATATAGCCATCGGGCCGCGCGATCAGGCGTTCGCGAAACGCCTCGATTTCCGCTTTCGTCGATGCAGGCCCCACCAGCATGCCGTAGCCGCCCGCACCATGAACCTCCTTCACGACCAGCTCGGGAAGATGCGCCAGCGTGTAGGCGAGATCGTCGGGCTTGCGGCACTGGAACGTCGGGACGTTGTTCAGGATCGGTGTTTCGCCGAGATAGAACTCGATCATGTCCGGGACGAACGGATAGATGGATTTATCGTCAGCGATACCGGTGCCCATCGCGTTCGCCAGCGCCACGCGGCCGGCGCGATACGACGTCAGCAGGCCCGGCACGCCAAGCGCCGAATCCGTGCGGAAAGCGAGCGGGTCCATGAAGTCGTCGTCGAGCCGCCGATAGATCACATCGACGCGCTTGGGTCCCTGCGTCGTGCGCATGAACACGTAGTTTTCATCGACGAAAAGATCTTTCCCTTCGACCAGTTCCACGCCCATTTGCTGCGCGAGGAACGAGTGCTCGAAGTACGCCGAGTTGTACATGCCGGGCGTCAGCACGACCACGTTGGGATCGTCCACGCCGGCTGGGGCGATCGAGCGCAGCGTTTCCAGCAGCAAATCCGGATAGTGCGCCACCGGCGCGATGCGGTTCTGCACGAACAATTCGGGGAAGAGCCGCATCATCATCTTGCGGTTTTCGAGCATGTACGACACGCCCGACGGCACCCGCAAATTGTCTTCCAGCACGTAGAACTCGCCCGCATCGCCCGCGCGGACCACGTCCACGCCGGCGACGTGCGCGTAGACATCCAGCGGCACATCGACGCCTTGCATTTCCGGGCGGTATTGCGCGTTCGTGTAGACCTGTTCGGCGGGAATCTTGCCGGCTCGCACGATGTCGTGATCGTGATAGATGTCGCGGATGAACATGTTCAGCGCGCGCACGCGTTGGCGAAGGCCGGCTTCGAGCTTGCGCCATTCATCGCCGGGGATGATCCGGGGAATCATGTCGAAGGGGATCAGGCGCTCGGTGCCCGAGAGGTCGCCATTCACGGCAAATGTAATGCCTACGCGCCGGAACAGGAGATCCGCTTCCGCGCGCTTGCGGGCGATAGTTTCGGGGCTTTGCGTGGAAAGCCACCGGGAGAACCGTGCGTAATGCGCCCGCACGGTTTCTTCGTGACGCATTTCGTCGTAGATCTGCATCTGTGCGTCCTTTTCTGATTGCGGCTCGTATGCCGCCTGGGGGTGGATGTGGCGACGCGTTTCTGTCCCTCAACGTTCGTCACCCGGCCACGCCTTTGTCCGACGCCTTGGTCCTGCCTTGGTCCTGCCGTGTTGTGTCTTGTTCTTTCACTTGGCTGTTTCAGTATCCTCAATTAAGCAACAGCCGTGCCATTTTTTTTAATACTTGTTTTTACTCATTGTTTTGGCGAGGTAGACAGGGGGTTTGCCGGGGTTTGCTTCATATGGGTGCGGTGGGACAAGGTTCGGGGGTGGATAGCGTCGCCGGGGTGCCCCTCTCTGGTGCACGGTAAGCTAAATTTTGGGAGGGTTCAATGTGGGTATTCGAGGGGGGTTTTGCTCGCGCCGGTGGACAGGGGGTGGGGTTTTGGGGTTGGTGGGTGGTCGGTGCTGGGGTGGTGGTTTCGGCGTTTGTGGTCGGGGTCGATGCTGGGGTGCTGCTGCATGCGTTAGCTCGGGTTCAATGTTGGCTAAATTTTTTTATCACTATTAGCCACTGTCCGTGGCGGGACTTCATTTCTTTGTCCAACGGCGACAAAGAAACGAAGCAAAGAAAACGCCTCTCCACAACCTGTATTAAGTGTCCCCAGCGTGCAGACCCATGCTTTTGGTTCCCGCGTAGCACGGTGCTCGCTAGAACGACGGACACTTGAAACCCTCCTTCTCGCGAATCCCTACATCCCCACGCTTCGCCACCAGTGCTCTCGGGCAAGTTCGGGATGCCTAAGGGAAAATTTGGCCCCGCCCGCATTGCGGTGTGAGGTGAATTTTCAGGGCCGTAGTGATTCTGGAGCCGTTGTTCGCGCCAGACGCGAGGCGTTCGACTATTTTCCGGGTGTGCTGGTGCCCAAACGTATTGCGTGCAATGCGCGCCCCTCAGCCTGGTTGGTTGCGCAGATCACGCTGTCCTCCAAGCCGTAAAGACGCGTGAGGCCGTATTG
Source organism: uncultured beta proteobacterium (assembly GCA_963708695.1). Classification (GTDB taxonomy): domain Bacteria; phylum Pseudomonadota; class Gammaproteobacteria; order Burkholderiales; family Burkholderiaceae; genus Caballeronia. Next base: position 118,449 of record CAVPTS010000004.1, on the reverse strand, counting down.
ATCTGTGGGACATCGTTCTTGCCCGAGAGCACTGGTGGCGAAGCGTGGGGATGTAAGGATTCGTGAGAAGGAGGGTTTCAAGTGTCCGTGGCTCTAGCGAGCACCGTGCTACGCGGGAACCAAAAGCAATGGTCTGCACGCTGGGGACACTTAATACAGATTGTGGAAAGGCGTTTTCTTTGCTTCGTTTCTTTGTCGCCGTTGGACAAAGAAATGAAGTGCCGCCACGCACAGTGGCTAATAGTGATAAAAAATTTAGCCAACATTAAACCCGAGCTAACGCAGGCAGCAGCAACCCGGCACCGACCCTGACCACTGCACACGCTCCGCGCCCAAAACCCCGACCGAGTGCGAACGCAAAATATTTCGACCATACAACCCGCGCTTACGTAAGCAGCAACCCAGCACCAACCCAACCCCCGACCAGCCCCGCGCCCAAAACCCCGCCGCCCAATCGCGAACGAACCGTACTGAAATCGAACCGCTCATCTGTACCGGTACTGTACAGATCACATCTCATAAACTCCCCCCATCGACGTGTCACGTCCACCCCCGCTCGCGCCGCTCGGCCAAGGAAACACCATGCACCTCGACGCTGCCACCTTACTCACCGCGCTTCCCGCTGCGTTGCTGTTCGCGCTCGTCACCACCATCACGCCAGGCCCGAACAACACCATGCTGCTCGCGTCGGGCGTGAACTTCGGACTGCGCCGCACAGTGCCTCACCTGCTTGGCATCAGCATCGGCGTGGCAATCCTGATGGTACTGGTCGGGCTCGGCGTGGCCCAGGCGTTCGCGCGCTTCACGTGGGCTTACACCGTGCTCGAAACGGCGAGCATCGTGTATCTGCTCTATCTCGCGTGGAAAATCGCAACCTCCTCGACCATGCAGGTTCGCGACGGCGAACGCCGGCCGATGCGCTTTCTAGAAGCCGCCGCGTTTCAGTGGATCAACCCAAAGGCCTGGATGATGGTGCTCACCGCAGCCACCACCATTCATCTGGATTCGAGCTTTTCGCTGAACGCAGTGTTGATGGCAGTCGTGTTCATCGTGGTCGGATTGCCGTGTATCACCTTGTGGGCCGCGTTCGGCACATCCATGCGCAAGCTGCTCACACAACCACGCTGGCTGCGCACATTCAACTGGACAATGGCCGCGCTGCTCGTACTGTCCCTGTATCCGATCATCGAGCGTGCAATTGCGTAATCAGTGCTCCAAACGTTGCGGTGAAGGCGGCACGATTTGATTCTCGAAGCCTGCGGATTCAGCCTATTTTTGCCAAGGCGGTGCATACTGGATCTGCCTGTCGTCGCGCAAAATATGCAGCCTCATTGCAACTTTAACCGTTAAAAACGGCAAGAACTGCGCACACTCCGACACCCTGGGGGAATCGGCAGGCACGTACCAAGCTTGCTTCCCAATCAACTCGCGCCTTATTGGCGCAGCTTTGAATCCTCCCAAGGAGTACGCCATGTCTGGAGCTAACCGCCCGTCCGGTCCCGCAACACGCAAGTCTCTCGACCTCGCCGATCAAATTGAACGCGATGAACTCGAGAACAACCTGCCGGACGCGCTAAACCACGCCGACGAAGACGACCTCGACGACGAACCCGACACCGGCAAGCCCCGCCCATAACATTTCTCGCACTCTTTTCGCGCCCCCGGGCGCGTCACCTAAGCCGCACTCGCGCAACGCAGTGCGGCTTTTTCATGCAGTGACCATTTATTACCGATTCTCCGACCTTGGGCACGAGGGTTGCTCTAGAATCGGGCGCCCGCCAGGCTTAGCAGCACTGTCCAGGCGGGGAAGCGCGGGTGTTAAGCCGCGGGTGTTAACCATCACGCAAACCAATCAAATAATCGACCCTCTGGAGGGCTTCATGCTTCGATACGCTGTCATCTTTTTCATCATCGCAATCATTGCGGCGTTTTTCGGCTTCGGCGGTATCGCGAGTGGAGCTACCGAAATTGCGAAGATCCTGTTCTTCATCTTTATCGTGATCTTTCTGGCGACGTTGTTGCTCGGCGTATTCCGGCGATAAAGCCCAGGGGTTCGCGCTTGAAAGTGAAGCGCGAATACCGATCGCATCAAACGAAAAGCCTCGCGCAAAGCGAGGCTTTTTTCGTTAGTTTCTTCAATTAGCGTGACCCCGTTCCCCACGCTCGAAGCGCGCCTGCGCGAACCCGACAATTTCCTTACCGACTCGTCATTTGAGTCATCATTTACCCGGCCTCAATGACCAAGACCCGTCGCCGCGATCTGTTGCTCCACGAACTGCGCGAAGAGTAAATGGAGATCGCGTTGTCGGATGAATATCGTCGGCGAACATGTACGTTTGATCGGCATTGGACTTCACATAGGTAAGCGGCGAGCACAGCAATGCCGTGTCATCGGGCGTTTTCGCCGGGTCGCAAGCGGTGCTGGTGTTCGAGACGGCGAAGCCATTCGCCTGAAAGTTCGCAATGATCTGGTCCGCCCAGGTATAAGAATCGATCTGGATCACCTTGCCTTGCAGTCCATTGGCCTGCAAAGCGGCGTTCAGGTCACTGTTGAACATTTGCGATAACAGGGTCAGGTTTGCCCCGCCGTCGGAGGAAGTGACGCCATCGGGTGTCAGTCCGATATTCGGGACATTGACCACGACCACATGCGTGGCGCCGTTCTGGACAATCTGTCCGACAACCTGAGCCAAGGTGCTTGCCGCCGTCTGCACGGTCGTCGCCGCAGCCGGCAGCGGTCCGGCGCGAAGCACATCGTTCGCGCCAGCCCACACCAGCACCAGTTGACCGGAGTTGAAGCTGCCGTGGGTGGACAGATAGCTCGACACCTGCTGATTGACAGGCATTTCGATATTGCCGATCACGCTGGTAAGAAAGTTGTAGAGGCTCGCGGGCGTGGCTACAGTGGCCCCTCCCTCCGCATAGCCGAGCCCGCCTTGCGCGCTCAACTTATGAGTGATGTCGATCGTAAATGCAGCAGTGAGCGTCCCGCCGTAGTACTGCGCAACATCCTGAGTCCACACTTGCCCCGGATTGGTCGTGAAACGCCCCCCGCCCACCGCGCGGGCGAGCGGCGCGTAGGTGCCGACGTCCGACAGACTGTCGCCGAACGAGACGACTTGCAGATCAATGCCGCCCGGCGGCGCAACAGCGCCGCTCGCGCTGCCTCCGCCGTCACTTCCGCCGCCTCCACCTCCCCCGCATGCGGCAAGCAGTGAGATCGCCACGGCAAGAATTGCTGTACGAAACCTGTCGTTGCTTGCTTGCATAGCTCCTCCCGCTAGTGGACCGCGCAGCTGCCTTCATGCGGCAGGCTTATCGCCTCGCGATATGTACCTTCATAGCAATAAGCATGCGCCGTCGTCGTGATTTCGCCATTTCGTGGGCATAGGAGTGGCAGACCGGCGAAAGAATGATCGAAGATTTCCAAGGCCGGGCGAAATACGACGAGACCGCGGGCCGCAAGAACGCATTCACACGGCTACTGCTTTCGAAGTTCTTCCGTAATGAATTCGACGAATGCGCGCGCCACTTTTCGCGCAGAACGTCCCAGCGGGAAATAGGCGTGCACGGGAAGACCGGTCGTATTCCAGTCAGCGAGAACGCGCACGAGCGATCCACGATCCAGTTCGTCCTGGCATCCCCACAACGGCGCCGATGTAATGCCAAGACCGCCTGTCGCGCACGCGATGGCACCTGCAATCGAGTTAGTCGAGATATTCGGATGAAGTTCGACGCTGACTTCCCGGCCGTCGCGCTCGAATTTCCAGGAGGCGGCCCGCGTTGCAGCCGGACCTCCAACTATCCGATGTTGCGGGAGATCTTCCGGCAGCGACGGCATGCCCGCGCGATCAAAATAAGCAGGAGACCCAACAATCACGCGCGGGATCGTTGTAATAAATTTCGATGTGCCTGACGCATCCGGCAGATTGCCGACGCGCAGGCCGACATCGACTGCCTCGCGCACCATGTCCTGCCATCGGTCGTCGAGCAGCAGTTCGACGTGGAGATTCGGGTGACGTTCTGTAAAGGGCGAAAGACGCGGCATCACCACGCGAAGCCCCATGGTGGTCGTCATGCCCACGCGCAACAAACCCCGAAGTTCGCCGCTTTCACGGACGCTGTTCTCCGCGTCCTCCAGCGCCGCGAGGATCGGCTCCATCCGAGTGAGAAATTCCGTACCGGCTTCCGTTAAAACAACCGCGCGCGTACTCCGGGTCAACAGCTTGGCGCCCAGCCCCGCTTCGAGATCAGCGACCATTCGAGACACCTGCGATTGGGCAAGCCCGAATTCGCGTGCCGCCGCCGAGAAACTGCCAAGCAGGGCCACGCGTGAATAAAGCTTCAGGCTCAAGATGTCTTTCACGGATCAGTTCCTTTCGTGCGGAGAGTGCGGCAAGTGCGGCGAGTACGACGACATCGACCGTGGCGCGGCCCATCCTGGCGGTCGCGAGCGCTTTATTGATGCTGGTTCAGCATAAATATTAGCGCAAACCACTGGCTACCGCCCGTCCCCGGCAAGCCCCATTCTTCACTCACCGGCAGCGAAGTGCTCCACCTTAACCAGCACCTCAGGCCGCATTCACCGCCAAGGATCGCGATGAATCAAGCAGGTGAATCGATATGCAAGCAACCTTCTCTAACGCACAAGGATGAATATCATGAAACGCAAAGTACTGATTACCGGCGCCACGGGTGACACGGGCCGCGCTGCCGTCAAGGAATCGATCGACGCAGGCTTGACCGTGCGTGCGCTGGTGCGCCGCATCGATGAACGCTCGGCGGCACTCGAAGCGCTGGGCGCACAAGTCGTGGTGGGCGATCTGCAGAATATCGACGAGATCCGCGCGGCCATGGAAGGTGTCGATGCCGCCTACCTGGTGTATCCGGTTGCACCTGGCCTGATTACAGCGACCGCCTACTTCGCACAGGCCGCCCGCGAAGCCGGCGTTGCCACCATCATCAACCTCTCGCAACGCTCGGCGAGCCGCACGTCGAACAGCGCTTCGTCGAAGGATCATTATGTTGCCGAGCAGCTGCTCAACGCATCGGGACTCAACGTCATTCATCTGCGCCCGACGTACTTTCTGGAATGGCTCTTCTACCCGTGGCAATTGCCGCTCTTCCTCGACAAGGGTGTCTTGCGCCTGCCAGTCGGCAAGGGTCGGCATGCCGCGATAGGCGCGGAAGATCAAGGCCGGGTGATCGCTGCCTTGCTGAAAAACCCCGAGGGTCATATTGGTCAGACTTATCCCCTCTTCGGACCAGTCGAGATGGACCACGAACAAATGGCCGCGGAACTCAGCGAAGCACTCGGCCGCAAGATCGTGTTTGAAGATATCTCGATTGACGAGTACCGCCGTTCGATGGAATCGGTGGGCGTGCCGGAATACATCGTCAAGCATCTCGTTGCCGCCATGGACGACTATCAGCGCGGCGTGATGTCAGGCATGAACGACAACGTCGAGAAGCTGACCGGCCGCAAGCCGATGAGCGTCAAGGAATTTGCACGCGCCCATGCAGACCGGCTGAATCCGAAGGCAGCGTAATTACGCAGGCCATAGCATGCCGCATCAATCCGATGCAGCACTACACCCACTCTTTTTTAATACTGGAAAAATCATGAAAGTCATGGCCGTTGGGTCGCTGGTTCCGCTTACCCCGGAACAGCTCAAGCACTACATGCCGACCGAAGTTCCCGCCACCTTGCAGTTGTACCTCGACGGCAAGATGGAACAGTTCTGGATGCGGGAAAACGGCGTTGGTGTGATTTTCCTGATGAGCGTGGATTCGGTCGAAGAAGCGGATCGCCTGCTCAAGGCGCTGCCGCTTGGCGTCGACAATCTGCTGACCTTCGAGTTGTATCCGATCGTTCCGCTTGCGCCCCTCGGCATGTTGATCGGGCACTAAGCGGCAGGATCGGTTTTTTTGAAGAAAATATCTTAATCACATTTATTAAGGATTACTACCATGTCATCAGTTTTAGTTACCGCCGCATCCGGCGACACCGGCAGGCCGACCGTTGAAAGACTGCTTGAAAAAGGCCTGCGCGTGCGAGCGCTCGTGAGGAAAGACGATCATCGTGCGCAGAAGCTGCGGGATCTGGGCGCGGAGGTGGTGTTCGGCGACATGCTGAGCCTGCGCGATATCCGCGCCGCCATGCAAGGCATTCAGCGCGCGTATTTCTGCTATCCGTTAGCAGAGGGCCTGGTCGAAGCGGCGGTCATCTTCGCTCAGGCGGCGAAAGAGCAATCCGTTGAGTTGATCGTCAACATGTCGCACAAGCAATCACGCCCTTATGCTCGAAGCAAGGCGACGCAGAATCACTGGCTCTCCGAGCAGATCTTCAACTGGTCGGGCGTGCCCTCCACCCACCTGCGGATCACGTTCTTTGCGGAATGGCTGCTGTATATCGCGCCGATGATCAAGTATGGCCGCTACATCATGCCGTTCAACAAAGAAAGCCGCTTTGCGCCGATAGCGGGCAGCGACATTGCCAAAATCGTGGCCGGGATCATCGCGAACGCGGACGCTCATTCCGGCAAGGTCTACGCGCTGCATGGTCCGGTGGAGTACAGCCACGAAGAACTGGCTGCAGAAGTGAGCCGCGTGCTAGGTACACCGATGCAATACGAACACGTCACGGTATCGACATTTCTGGAGACATTCGGCTTGCAAGATGCCACCGCCATGCGCAAGCACTTCGAGGCGGTCACCATCGACCAGCAGGAAGGACTGCTGGCAGGAACCGACAGCGTAGGCACGGAAATCATCGGCGGTCCGCTTACGACGGTCGAGCAGTTCATCGCGGCAAACCGGTCGAAGTTCGTACTCGACTATCCGGCAACGCAAGCCTGATTGCGTGCTTGATGCGGGAAGGGGTCACTTTGTTTGATGACCCCTTCCCGTTTGCATTACGCTGCCGGTTCCATGCGCCTACCCGCTCTCTGATAACCCATCACCTCAGCGTGATGCGCAGCACGACCAGCGGAATTCCCTCCAGATGCAGTGCCACCTGTCGTTCCGCTGTCTACGAGACAACCGCCAGCTAAGAAGCTATCTGCCTTTGCCGGATGATTGGACCGCTGCATGAGGACGACCTGTCAGGTCGGCATCCGGTGCGTGGTAGCCGGCGAACAACTGACACACAGCCTGTGCGTCGACACAGGCATGAAGTCGCTCCCGGAAGTGGTGGTCGCAGAAGCGTTGGGCCACATCGGCCAGCAGATGCAGATGCGTGCTGTTGGCCCATTCCGGGACCAATAGCACAACTACGTCGCTGACCGGTTTTCCGTCAGACGCATCGAACGCAATGGGTGTCGCCGGACGAACGTACAACGTCATGGCTCGAGGCAGCCCCTTGATTTGACCATGAGGAACGGCGACCCCCTGACCCAGCGCGGTCGAGCCTAACGATTCGCGTGTTTCGAGACCTGCGATCACAGTCGCCGCAGGTAGCCCGAAGCATTGTTCGCAGATGCGGCCAAGCTCCACGAAAAGCGCCTCCCGGCTGGCGACGTCAAGATCGAGCAGAACGTGATCCTCGGCAAGCAGTTGAGCAATAGAGGTCGCGGATTCATCCGCTTGACCGGCGGGATCGGTACATGGTGCAGGAGCAGGACACATCAAATCCCGCCAGGCCTCGGTGGGGGAGTGAGGGATTTCAAATAGTTGCCCAAACTCGGCAGTCGGCGCCAGATGCGCGACTCGCTGGATCGCCCCGCTCACCGCCTCCTTGGGAAGATATAGCGATAGACGCACACGGTCTGTTCCGCACAGAGGCACAAGGCGAATGGTCCACGATTGACCCGCGCAATCACGAATCAGAGCCTGACGCAGCGGAGTAGCGTGTTGTGCGTCGAGCGTCACGTGCATCATCACGTTGCGGCCGGGTTCCGGATGTGCACGGCGGTGAGCGGGGGGCTTGACCGACGTGAAAAGAGCCCGCAAAGCCGCGAGTGTGTGCGTCATACCACCCCCTTTTCGATTGCCTACTTTAAGGCTATCCAATTCGATGTTAACGTTCCGTAAAAATACCTGGTTCGAGGGACTGCAACGTCAGCCGATCCGGATTTACAACGGCGATTACTCGCTTTTGCGCCCTTCAAATGCCTGCTTCAGGCATGGGAGCGGACCGTCGCATCTTGTATGCGCGGCCAAACTGGCCGATCCGTTCTTTCGTTTCAGGCGTTTCGTTTCATGCGGCACGAGCGACGTGTGCTTGCGGCAGCTCGAGACGGCGCGACCAGTTACCGAGGTGGCGGAACGCAATCGGCGGTTTGCCCAAAATCGCGCTGTCGTACCGCTTGCCCGCAAACCTGACGAAATCGGTAATGCGGAAGCCTTGACCCCGGTAGAAGGCGATCAGGTGCGCGGCAGGCTGCGGTGTGTCGAGTGCCAGTTCCGCATAGCCGCGAATCGCGGCCCAGTGATCGGCGTAGGCCAGCAGCGACTTCCCGATTCCCCTGCCCTGATAAGCTGGATCGACACCGAACTGGCGAATGCTTGCTGTATCGTCCCGCCGATAAAGCGCGCAAGGCGAATCGCCATCCTGCGCGTAAAGCGTCATGGTCCCGACCAGGCGTCCATTGGACACCGCGACGTAACAGTCGCCGCGCATTGCACGCGCCTTGGTGACCTCCGAAGACTGGTCCACGCACGTGCAATTTAGTCCCATCCCCCCAAGCCGCGCGAATGACCGATGCAGCATCTGAGTCAGTTCCTCGAACGAATCGCACGCCGGGTCGAAGCGCCTTAGTACGACGCTGCCCATGCCACGATGAACATACGTAATCCGCGCGTGGTTTTTCGTTGTGGTGCGTTGCTTCGACATGTCAAGCTCCAGTGGCTTTAGCTGTCGGAAGTTTAGGGTTCCCTGGGCGTGGGTAACAAGAAAAAATGGCGTAAAAATTTGGCGTTTATGGAGAATATGCGCGAACACCGTCAGGTTTTTATGCCGTTTTTATTTGGGGTTTTCTATACCTGATTTGTGTTAATTGCGTTTGCACTCGCCGGAGTTTGGGTGCGCGGTTGACGGTCGGTCGGTCGGTCGGTCGGTGGTCGGGGTCAGTGCCCGGTTGCTGCTGCTAACGTTAGCGCGGGTTGTATGTTGGCTAAATTTTTTATCACTATTAGCCACTGTCCGTGGCGGCAGGTTTTTCGCGTTCGCACTAGGTTTTTAGGGGAGCTACGGGGGGGGAGTGGTCGGAGTCAGTGCCCGGTTGCTGCTGCTTACGTTAGCGCGAGTTGTATGTTGGCTGTATTTTTTATCACTATTAGCCACTGTCCGTGGCGGGACTTCATTTCTTTGTCCAACGGCGACAAAGAAACGAAGCAAAGAAAACGCCTCCCCACAATCTGTTTTAAGTGTCCCCAGCGTGCAGACCACTGCTTTTGGTTCCCGCGTAGAACGGTGCTCGCAAAACCACGGACACTTGAAACCCTCCTTCTCGCGAATCCTGACATCCCCACGCTTCGCCACCAGTGCTCTCGGGCAAGATCAATGGCCCACAGATCAGCACGGGCCCGCACGCTCTTATCCGTTCTGCGCGTTGTTGAGCGGCGCGGCCCACGCGAGCACTCAGATGCAAAATTTGTTAGCGCATGACGCAATGTCTCTCGGCCGTCTCAGTCGCCGTGGCAAAGCATTGGGCATCTGGGGCCGGAGAAAGAAGATTTCACACATCTGCAGTTCCGGCCTTTGCTTCAACGTCATGCTTCGTTTGATGCGCAACCGGAGTTGAATGAGACGAAGGAAGCGACCAGCGTGCCAATTAGTCGACTCGTGTCCGTCGACCCGTTTGATTAGACCGCTCAATCGCGTCTAGTACCTTGTGAACTATCAGCGCGTCATCAAAAGTGGGCGCCGTGCGGGTTCCAAGGCGCAGATCGTCAGCCATCAATCGGTATATTCCAGCCACGTTTCGAGCAACTACAGCATCCTCCAGGCCGTAGTAGTAAGTTTTCGGTATCTCAAGTTCAACGTATCCGTCCTGGCCTTTACGACCCGCTTCCACGCGCAGCGGCGAGATGTTCACCACAGGCGCCTGTTCGACCGCTGCGGTAATCCGCAGATCCCCTTCGGTTCCATTGATCTCCCAAAGCAACCCGGTTCCTCGCGGCAAACCACCGCGAAGCTCCAAAGACAATGGCGCGCCAGACTGAAGCACGGCGTTGAGCATCACATGATCGGGTGTCTTCATCGGGATACTCTCCCCCGTTTCAAGATGCTCACTGTCTGCCGACGCTGCGACAATACGGCATCAATCTCGCGGATAGGCCCCAGTACACTTTGCACCGCCGCAATGGCATGTCCACCAATGACCGAAAGTAAGGTTGCGCCGTTTTTCGAGTCCATGGCATAAGCGTCACCGCGCGGTATGTGATCGCCCCAACTGACCCCGGCACTGATATAGGTCGACGACAACACGTCTCCAACATACCCGTCGGCCACGAGCTTGCGAATGAATTGCACTTCAGGTGACGCAATCGCTTGAGTTCCAATAACGGCTAACGCCTTCGTTTCATTCGCGAGACGAGCAAGCTCAGTGGCTTCGGCAAGTCCATTTCCAAGCGGCCATTCACAATAGACATTTTTTCCAGCCGCAAGCGCCGCTGCGACCACTTCCTCTATGGTATGGGACCTTTACCGTTACAACCACGACATCAATGTCCGGAGAAGCGACGAGTTCCGCCACGCTCTCGAAGGCGCGTGGAATGTCAAAAGCAGCGGCGGCGGCTTGCGCACTCGCCAGACTGGTGTTTGCCACGCCGGCGATTTCAAATACATCCGACAGGGCGCGCAGTGCCGGGATATGAGCCGTAGTCGCCCAACCGCGCTCGGCGCTCAGACCGACAATACCTACACGAAAACGTTTTTCCATTGCTTCCTCAAAACCATTAAGTAACTTTCATTCTGATAAATGAAGTCGCGCTGATGTTCAGGACTTCAGATGAAACCGTACTTGTATGACGGATCATCCTTATCGCGCCGCCCGACGTTGGAGTTTTCAAGTGGCGCCAAGTCAGCAGGGACCGGATCCGACCGCTGTGAATCAAGCACCACAACCCGGTCGGCGATGCGCCACTCACCATTGCGCCGTTCCATCCGGTCGACGTACCGGACGTTCACGACCCAGTCCATGGCGAGCTTGCCGCCGTCGGGCTTCGTCCGGTGAAATGCCTGCGCATAATGCTCCGCGTACGCCACATCGCCATCGACCTGAACGTACTGGTTGCCGGTAAAGTGTTGAGTGCATTCGAAGGCCGGCAACAACTCCGCCGCCCATTCAATGAACCCCTCGACCCCGCCGTTATAAGCCCCGTGACGATCAATCGCATCCGGGTGATAACACGAGCGCACGAGATCCCAGTCCATCCGGTCAATACCCCGGCAGTAGCGGATATGAACGCGCTTGATCTCTGCCTCGTCGAGAAACTGTTGAAGTCGCGATTCCAAGTTAGTCTCCTTTGTCGATAGAAGTTGGTGCGTGGCTCTGATCCCATGCAAAGCACCCCACGCAACATGGTTGCGAAGATGTTTCCTGCGAATCCGTACCGCACGACACGTCCGAGGCGCGCAAGCACCACAGTCACTTGCTCACGCTCGGGTGCGGTCCGTATTCGCCTGTTTCCATCAACTGCGAGGCGGCGATCGCCTTGGGCGTCCAGCGAAGCGTCGCACGCGTTTCAAGCAACCACGCCTGATAGGTCTCGGGAACATTCTCGGCAGGTCCGTGGTGAATGACGCCCTTTGGCACCCACGTCAACGTACCGGGCTCCGAGCACCCTCCCCAGACACCAGGTCCTCGCACATAGCAGATCACCTCATCGAAGTCCGCATTGATATGAATGGGTGGTCGACTCGAAATGCGCGAACTGAGGTTGAACATCAGCACGTCTCCCGCGCCGGACGACAGAAACGGACTCGGAGGCCCGCCTTCCGGCAGATAGGTGAGAACCTGAATCTTGTTCAGATTCAGCTTCCACACTGGGACCGACTCCGAGAGTTGCAGACCTAAAGAGAGCGGGTCGTGCGGCATGGTGAATACCGTGTTCTCGCCGTCGGAGGCCTTCAATATCAGTTTCGTCGGTCCGCCTACGGGAATCTCGGGATCAACCTTGGCATACTTCAAGTCCCGCGCGACGTTGAGCATTCCTGTTGGCGCCGGAGGCGAGAGTTTCAAAGCCGACGGGCTTTCGACAATGATGCTGCGCATGGCGTCGCCAAGTCGGCGCGTATCGATACGCTATCGAACGTGGGATACAGACAAAGTCCCCTTCCTCAGCGATAAGACAGCCAACATCAGTTTCGAATTTGACTTGGCCAGACTGAATGAAATGAATTTCGTCTGCTTCGACATTTCGCATTACATATGGCATCGGCTTGCGCCGGCCGGACACAAGCAACTTGACGCCCAGCCTGGATGTAGCCACCGTTGTCGGAAGAGCTTGCGCATCGTCCTGATCGTCGGGGATCAATCGATCAAGCACTGCTCGTCGCGGCGCATGCGGACCTTCAACAGAAAGGTAGTCCGGCGCGTATGTCGAGCGGGTAACGACGGAAATTGCGCCCATGAACCCATCCCGGGTCCACAGTTGCACAGGAGGCGCTCCGCCATTTGTCTGATCACTCATTTGTCAATCTCCTTCGTTGCTACACAGACCCACACAACAGGCATGCCCTCCGGAGCGTCCAGGCATGCGTTGTCAGCCGCACCAGAGGAACCGCTCACCCTGCCTGCAAACAACTCTTGTCCCTGCCATCTATCTTATGCAAACGCCGGACGAAAAGCCGCCTGTGCAAGTGGCGCCGCTTTCGCGGCGCCACTGCCGGCAAGGGTGATTAGCGGGCCGGCTTTCCAACCAGCGCCCGATACTCGTTCGCACTTGCCGGAGTGCGTCCGAGCAAGCCGGCGATGTCACGCGCCATATTGAACATTTCAAGGTTGTCCTTGAGATTCACGTCGCTGTTCGGGTACTTCCACGGCGTATCTTCCGTGCCGATACGGATGTGCAACCCCATCATCGTGGCAAGCGTCGTCATGTACAGACGTCGCGCGCCCCGCCGCACAAACACTGATGACCGAGGTCGGATCAATCTTGCGAATCTGATCGACCATCAGGAACATGTGTTGGGTCATGTCCTGAGCATCACTGACCCAGGTGCCCGAAACCAGAGTGCGACCCACGTTGAACGGCAGGCCGTACAGAAGCAGCCAGTTATACGGTTTCTTGAGAATGCCGGTGTCAATGAGCTTTCGCTTCGCGAGCTCAATCTCGCCTGAGCTATGAACGGCGAGTTCCGGCTTGACACCAACAGACTCGAGCGCCTCGATTGCCGGCACCATGAAGGCTTCCGGATGACCTGGCGCGCACGGCGCGACCTCAGTCAATCCCTCACGTGCGGGACTCATGCACATGTCGAACGTCGTTCCGTGGAGCACGTTCAGGTTCGGGACGAAGTCGTTGCCAAAGCGCGCCTTGAGCGGCTCCAGAACAGCGGAATAGGCTTCGACCGGTGGAATGTCCCGGTCAAGGCGTCGGCCCTGTGCGTCGGTCATCCATGAAAAGTCGATGTGAACGCCACATGCACCTGCCTCGATCACGCTGGACGCTGCATCCACATATTCCTCAAATGAAGTGCTCGTTTCAAAGCGGCCAGACACAGCCGCGTTGATGGCGATCTTCTCTGGAACGTCCCATTTCGGCTGCAGTTCGGGTCCGGAGAGGAACTGGTATTCCTCCATTTCGCGCTTGGCGGCTTCCCAAAGTGGTAGTTTTTCCATGATCATGATCCTCTACATAGTAGTGAAGTAACGGTTCGAATTTCTCCGAACCAACGGCAATCAGACTGGCAATAAGCGTCCCGACAAAGCTGGCACCTTTCAAAGCAGTTGTGCGTCGCCGACGATTCGTTTTTGTGGTTCGACGCGTGGAAAGACACCACGCCGATTCGTGCCCGTCATACCTGAATCGTGTCGCAGACAAGGCAGGCAGTTGCCTGTCGTTGCCATGCGCGGCGGGTCGCTTGCATACTGCTTTCAGCACCGTTTATTTGTTAGCATTCCTATTTCAATCTAAAACGACACCGATGCCGCCGAGCCCTCTGAACAAAGCCATGACACGCGAAAGGCCTACTGTTCTCGCAAGCCAAATCATTTGTGATACGATGATTCTGTGCAACATCGATTTATATCGAATGATGTTGTTTGGAATGAATAAAGTCAAGTGCTGTAGGGAATTCCCTAAGGAAACCGCTTTGACTGCAGCCCTTGTTTGGGCGACCCGGCTAACTGCCGGGTCGCATCTACATGTCGAGGAATGAGCGAATGGTCAAGCCCTACTCCACCGCAATCGATACGACCCTGGATGCCATCGAGCCATTTTGCGGCCCAGCGGGAACAGACGTCGCCCGAGTCTCTCGATGATCGAGGCAGAACCGTTCCTTGGATGACCCGAACATTGCACCGGCTCTACGACGTGGAAGCGCAGAGGATCCTCGACCGGGAAAAAATCTCCATCGCGCACTGGTACTACCTGCGGGTGCTGGCTCAACGCGGTGAACTGAATCAACTGGAACTGAGCAAGCGCGTTGGAATCGCCTCGACAACCGCTGTGCCCGCTTTGGACAGCATGGAAAAGCGCGGCCTGCTGAAGAGAACGCGCGATCCGAAGGACCGGCGCAAGTACTACGTCAGCCTCACTGAGGATGGCAGACGTCTGGTCAATGAATTGATGCCGGAGATCATCCAGATGATCTCCAGCTCATTTGATGGAGTGGACTCCGGCGAGATGCTCATCTTCTGGAAGGTTATGCGTCAGATCGCCCAAAACCTCTCAGAGAAGTCCCGCGAAGACCCGGTCGTCGACTAGCGGGCTGCGCGCCTTAGCAGTAACTGGTGCGTGAGGCCTCGCATCAAGAATAAGGCTGGCAGACGCCCATAAAGAAAAGCGGCCGAGTCTTCCTACCGATAAAGGCAAGAAAGGCTCAGCCGCAATTCGCGCCATTTTCGAAAATGGCGCTTGTTACACCCGATCTTACAAACCGCTTGCCGCGCCCGAACGAGACTCCCCGTCAGCGGCACCGCCGAATCCCGAAACAGGCGGCTTGGGCTGCGGCATTCTGCGCCGCGACTTTTGCTTCAGCGGCCTGGAGGTTCTCGGGGTAGTGAACCCAGTCGTGCGGGTCGTAGCCGGCTTTCTCGAGTTGCGCCAACTCAGCACGTACCTGCGCACGAGTTATCGACTCACTGGACTGAGCAAACGACGCAACGGGTGCTGCAATAAGCGCTGCTACAAGGACGATCCTGGTGAATGACTTCATGACGACGTAACCTCAACGATTATTGTTAATGGCGCGACAAAGGAACTTTTCCGCGACGTTGAAGGCAGTCTAAAGCGTAATAGTCATCAGGGTAAATACCAGTTTTCCCAACTCTCCGTTGCGCCAGCATCAATAATCGGCCGCCACAAACTCTACCGTTTCGCCTGACACGGTGCCTGGGATGCAATTCATTCGCTATCAATTCCGGCGGCCAATGTCGCTTGAGTCAAACCTGACCTGCTCGAAATCACACGCGATTTCTTATCGCTAGGGAGATTCCCTAGGAATCTTGACTTTGGTCGTCCCGAAACACATTATTCGATATAAATCGATTTTACACAGCACGATCTTTCATCAAATGAATGTGCAGAACAGGCAGGGCGGCCATTTCTTTTCCGTGCCTGGCCAGTCCGAATAATTTGTTCAGACCACATCGATAACAAAGGATTACGTAGTTCGTGACCGCGAGGAGGACAGCATGCAAAACCCGCAGTCGCGAAACGGTAAAGGTTTAGAGAGGGACTAGAGAGCGTGCTTCGCGCTGGCGTCGGCGGTCAGATTCACCCCACCTTCGACTCGACTCCTCCGCGTCAGGCGTTTCAATCATTGGCCCAATACGTCACCTCGCATTCGCGAGCTGACGACGTAACTACAGGCAGGCGACGTCATGAGAAATAGCTTCTTGACTAGGAATCGTATCGGGCACATGCATGCGCTTGTCGTTCGAACAACTGTCCGGACGGGTCCAGCTCGAGTGCAGCCATGCTCGGGTATCTCGCGAATACACCTTGAACCAGCGGCTTCAAGAAGATGCCGTCCCGGCGCACAAATCGACGGCTCATGCAGCCGGACCAACGCACTGAGCCTGCGCGGCAGGAAAAGGTGTTCAGCGCGTCACGTGGTACAGCACGGACATTGCCGCCAGCACCACGGGAAATTCGAAAGAACGGCAAGCGCTTCCAACCGTCGCGAACCGTTTGTCTATAGCCACGCGGAGCTCTCCGTTCCCGACTCACATACGGGTGTCTCGTCTGCTCGTTGCAGTCGATAGCACTACCGATAAACATCAACTACCAACGCGTTCGCACAACCGAGTAAGCACGGTTCAAAAGCTCCCCAACTTCGAATTCAATCTCATCACCTATTTCGAGGATCGTCATGTTCGATAAGTTCCAAGTCCGGCAAGCTGCAGCGCCAAAAATGCAAAAGCAATTCGTTTTGAAACACGGGTTGCCCACCAATCGCGGCGGCTCCGAAGACATGGTTGTCGTGCCGGCTAAGAGGCTCCACTCCCGCAAAAAAGTAGTGCGGGATTCTCTTCGCAAAATCGGATTGCTTGTTTCTGCGAGTCTGATCTGCGCTGCGGCACATGCGGCAGAAGACTCCCTCACGAACCGCCAAGGCGACATCACCCCGCTCTGCGGTACCAAGCCGATGATTGTCGGCGTGTCTGACGGGTACGGCGGCAACACCTGGCGCAAGACAGGCTTGGCCGAGGTCAAGGATGAGTTAAGCCGGTGCAAGAACGTTAAACGAATTATCTACAGTAATGCCAACGGTGATCCGCAAAAAGCAAATTCGGACATCAACAGCATGGTCGCACAGGGGGTCAACGTCCTTATCATGCTGCCGGATTTTGGCGCCGTGCAACTCCCGGCCATGCGGTCCGCCATGAAAGCCGGCGTAGCGGTTGTACCGTATTCCGCACAGATCTCGGGAGTAGCCGGACACGACTATGTCATCAACGTCGTTGGGGATACGAAGCAGATTGGCGTCCTTTGGGCTGACTGGCTCGGCACAACCGTCAAGAAAGGAAATGTGGTGTTCCTGGGCGGTTCGCCTGGCGCCGCCGGGTCGCAGAATTTCATGGACGGGCTAAAGGGCGGCCTCAAGAAGTACCCGAACCTGAAGCTGTTAAACGAACAGTTCGTAGTCACGAACTGGAGCCCGGTGGACGCGCAAAAGGCGACTGCAGGCCTCATTGCGCAGTATCCGCAGATTAACGCCATCGTCACGGACTATGGAGTGACCGCGCTTGCAGCAGCGAAAGCGTTCGAACAGGCAAATCTTCCGGTGCCGGCCATCGTAACGATCGCAAGCGACAACGAGCTGAACTGCCATTACCTGTCCGCCACCAAGTCTGGAACCGCCTTTCCCTACTACACGCTCGACGGCACGACGACATACGTTCGCTTTGCGGTGCGTCATGGGGTAGCGGCCTATCAGGGCACGACAGACAACGAGTCGCCCGCAGTCCTTCCCTTCGCATACGCCGACAGCGCCCGCGGCCTCAATCCCAAGTGCGACCCGAGCGCGCCGCCCGATGCCGACCTTTCCTCCGCCCTCTCCCCAGAAAAGCTCAAGGCAGTGTTTGAGCAGTAATCGCCCGAGATAAACCATGAACGAACCAAACACATTGCTTCAGATTGACGGCGTCACCAAAATTTTCCCTGGTGTGCGGGCGCTCGATAACGTCACGTTCTCGGTGCTCGCGGGAGAAGTACACGGTCTCGTTGGCGAGAACGGTGCGGGCAAGTCCACTCTCATGGCGGTTGCGTCCGGTGCGCTCGTCCCCGAAAAGGGGCGCGTCGTTATCGATGGCGTAGAAACCAGAGGCGACACCGACGAGGCGCGGCGACTGGGCTTGGCGATCGTGCGGCAGGAACCGGCTCTCATGCCCGATCTGAGCGTCGCGGAGAATCTTTACCTTGGCGTACCGGAAGAGCAACGTCCGTCTCTCATGCGAACAAGCGAATGGGCGCAACAACTCCTGCGGCAGTGGAGTGACGACGTCGCGATCGATGCGAGCGAGCGCGTTTTGAGCTTGAACCCTGAGCAACGCTTCATCGTCGAGATCGTAAAAGCGCTTGCCGCGAAGCCTAAGGTTCTGGTCTTGGATGAACCGACCGAACATCTGCTGGCAGAGGACGTGGAGCGTCTCTTTGAACGCATTCGTAAAGTCACTGCTTCAGGCTGTTCGGTCGTCTATATCTCGCACCGCATTCGCGAAGTACAAAAGATCGCCAATCGTCTTACCGTGCTGCGCGATGGACAAGGGCAAGGGACCTACGACGCGGCTGGCCTCAGTGAGCAGCAGATTGTCGAGCTCATCGTCGGCGGTGCGCTCAACCGGGATTTCCCCGCCAAAGCGGGTAATGACCGCATTGGCATGGTCCTCGATGTTGTGTCGCTGCGCGGTGCAGGTTTCACCGATGTATCGCTTCAGGTCCGCAAGGGCGAAATCGTCGGCTTGGCTGGCATAGACGGTAATGGACAGCGCGAATTCATGCGCGCCCTTGGCGGTATGGCCCGAAGCCGTGGCAGCGTCAACGTGAATGGAAAGCCCGCGAAACTTCAGAACTCCCGTGCTGCCGCCGCTTCAGGCATTCGCTGCCTGCCTGGCGACCGGCACAGAGAAGGTATCTTCGGTGACCTGTCTGTGCGCGAGAATTTCTCGATCCGCAGTCTTCCGTTCGACTCCATCAAAGGCTGGGTCAGCCAGAAAAGTGAAGCCAGGCGAACCAAACAGGCAGTCGATGATTTCGCAGTCAAGACGCCATCGGTCGAGACGCCAATCCGCTCCCTGTCCGGAGGCAATCAGCAAAAGTTGGTTCTCGCAAGCGTCCTCGCAAGCAAACCTGAAGTCCTCCTCGTCGACGAACCGACACAAGGCGTCGACATTGGCGCCCGGATGGAAATTTATAAAGTGCTTCGTCAGGCCGCTGAAGCCGGCACCGCGGTCATTGTCGTCTCCTCGGACGCGATGGAAGTAGCGGGTTTATGCGACCGGGTGTTGATTTTTTCTCGCGGGCACATCGTCAAGGAACTGCGCGACGCCGCCGTCAGCGAGAACAACATCACCTCTGCGGTGCTTACCGCGACCACCGAGCGTGAAAGGGGTTCGGCTGGCGTTCCGGGATTCTGGAAGTGGGCTGCCGGAGACTGGGCTCCTCTTGTCATGCTTGCGCTCGCCGTCTGCGCACTGGGTATCTATGCGACGCATGTCAACGAGACCTATCTGTCTGCGCGAAACCTGAGCGGGATGTTGGCATTGGTGGCGACGCTTGCCATCGTCGCTTACGGCCAGCAGGCGCTCATGCTGGTTGGCGGTATCGACCTGTCTGTCGGTCCCCTGATGGGCTTGATGGTCGTTATACAGTCCTTCTTCCTGAACGACGGATCCACTGTAGGGCATCAGCTCTCGGGATGGGTCATTGTGTTTCTCGTCGCCATAGCGGTCGGGCTGGTGAACTGGGTACTGGTCGGCCCCTTCCGGTTGCATCCCATGGTTGCGACGCTGGCGACTTACATGGCTCTGCAGGCGGTGTCGCTTCTTTTACGTCCTGTTCCGGGCGGGCTGATCGCTGATTCGGTGGTCGAGACAATTGGTGCACAGGCTGGATTCATACCGATCATCGCGATTGTTGCTGTCATTCTCGCCATCGCGCTGGAGTTTGCGTTGTTCAAGACCAGGGCCGGCCTCACGTTTCGTGGCGTGGGCTCTCGGATCGAAGCTGCTCGCATGGCGGGCGTGCGCTCACATCGGACGTTGCTTGCAGCGTATGTGGGTTGCTCGCTCCTTGCTGGCGTCGCCGCCGTCCCGATGATGGCGCAGGTTGGGTCCGGCGACCCGAGCGCAGGCATCAACTATACGCTGGCCAGCATCGCAGCCGTCGTTATCGGCGGGGCAAGCTTGTTTGGAGGACGCGGGTCCTTTGTCGGTTCGCTGCTTGGCGCCCTCCTCATTATTCAGGTCAATGTGGTCACCTCATTTCTGGATATCGGAGATTCATGGCAGTCCTATCTGTTGGGCGGAATGATTCTGGCATCGGTCGCCCTTTATTCCAAGAGCCGCGAAATGGCGGTGGCAAAATGAGAAAGGTCATGAGCAATCAGGCAGATGTGGCATCGGATATTTCGCCGCGGTCCACCTCGAAGTCGAAATCAGTTCGGGTTCCAGCATTCAGCGAGTTCTCGTGGATCTGGGTCGGATTGATACTTCTCTTCGCCGTGAGCGCGGTGGTAGCTCCCGGCACCATGACCCGTGGTTCAATTCTGGCCATGCTTCCGTTTGCGGGCATCCTCGCCATTGTCGCAACGGGACAGACTCTGGTCATCCAACAGCGCGGACTCGACATGTCGGCAATTGGCATGGTTTCGCTTGCCGGCGTGGTGATGGCCCGCACTGGATTCGGTCTCGATTCCATCGTCCTTGCAGTGATCTTCACCGTATGCGTGGGGGCGATTATCGGAATCGTCAACGGAACACTGGTCTCTCAGTTTGCGATTACACCACTGGTTGCGACGTTGGCAGTCAACGCGCTTCTCATAGGCGGCGTCCGCTCGCTGACCGGTGCTGTTCCGGTCAACGTCCCGATCATCATGCAGACGATCTCACACGCCCAGTTCATTGGCTTGCCCGCCAATGTACTGTTCGCCTTCGCGTTCGTGGTTACCGCATGGTTCATCACCCGGAAAACCGCGATCGGACGCCGGTTTGTCGCTGTGGGTGTCAATCCGCGCGCGGCAGAAGCTGCTGGTGTGAGGGTCCTGCATTACAGGATAGGTGCTTATGTTGCGTCTGCGGTGTGTTTCTCCGCCGCCGGGATGCTGCTCGCCGGATTCATTGGCAGCGCGTCGCAGACGTCGGGCAACGACTATCTGCTTCCCGCCATCGCGGCTGTCGTTGTCGGTGGCACGCCATTCACCGGCGGAAAAGGCAGCGTTATCGCGAGCGCGGTTGCGGCGCTGTTCATGGCGCAGCTCGGCCAACTTGTGCTGGCACTTGGTGCGGGGCCCGCCGTTCAGTTGTTAGTGCAGGCGTGCGCAATTCTGCTCGCAACCACGGTTCGCCATCTGCCCACGGCGGTAAGAACGTTTCGCAAGAACGCGTAGCGGAAAGTAGTAACCGGGGGCTATGCCAATGTCCTCCGGACACACGTTGTATCGGCTCGAAAGACGGCCATTTCGGGCCTGGGACGGGAGGGCGAGGAGCCGGATGGACGCGTCGTTGAACTGCATCACCCGCACCCGGATGACGTGAGCTGTTTCCGATTGGCGCTAGACGAACGGAAGCTGATCCTCAAAGCCACTTGTCCGACCGGCTCAACGAAGTCCTGACGGCGGCCCTGACTTGCAAGCCGATTGCAGCGGCCCGACAGAGGCCGCCAGGCAATCTCTGGAGAATCTTTTTTATAGTGAGGATACCGAAATGCGAAAGATAATTTTTTGCGCATCGTTGATGGCGTTCAGCGCCTGCAACGCCTACGCGCAGAGCAGTGTGACCTTGTACGGACGCGTCTCATCCGGTCTTGATTTTGTCACGAACGTCGCAACGCCAAACGGTCAGTCCAAGAATAACTACAGGTTCGGCAGCGACCAGTACGGATACAGCTGGTTTGGCCTGACAGGCAATGAAGACCTCGGAGGAGGCTTCCACGCAGTCTTTAAACTCGAAAGCCTTTTTACTTCCGGAACGGGGCAGACGCCACCCAACACCATCTTCACCCGCGATGCGTATGTGGGTTTGTCCGCTGATAACTATGGAAGTATCTGGTTCGGAGAGGCCATGAGCCTGACCGACGAAACCGGTTGGTACATTGACCCGCTCGGGGAGCAGGTGGGGATAGGGGTTGGCAACTTCGCATTCGGGCGAGCGTGGGGTCCCCGGTCAAACGTCGTCACCTACAACTCGCCCAAATGGGCCGGCTTCTCCTTTCGCGTGCAGGACGGATTCGGCAACGAGGCTGGAAACTTCCGCGGCGGACGCCAGTTCAGTGTGAGCGCACAGTACACGCTCACCAGCTTCGCCGCCTACGGAGTGTATGAAGAAATCCGCGACACCAACGGAAAATACTCAAGCCTGTACGCCGCGTCGCGAGAATACATGGCCGGCGCCACCTACACGTTGGGCGGACTCAAATTCTTCACCGGCTATCAGCAACTCGTCTCATCAGGAAAGGACACCGTCCCCGATACGTTTAATCCTGACGGCGCTACACGCAGCCAGCAGGAATGGATAGGCGCCTCGTATCAGGCAACCCCTGCCCTCGCCTTCCAGGCCGGCTGGTATCACGGCAACGTGAATCATGGCGGCGGCACGGGAAATCTCGGCGCCATCGGCACCACCTACAACCTGTCGAAACGGACGTTTGTCTACCTGACTGTCGGAGCCATGTTCAACGGCAAGTCTTCGGCGTTCCCGGTCGAGACGGCTGACTCCCAACCGCTGCCTGGCCACAACCAGCAAGGTGGGTACTTCGGCATCATGCATTACTTCTGAACCACGGCTCGATGGCGTACGGCCCCCTGTGCGCCATTGTTTTCTTTGCCGTGTACAAGCACGTCTGCTGGATCGGAACACCGCCTTTCCAGCAATCCAGGAGAGGCTCGCGTCCCGGGCTGCTAGCCACTCTCGGAACGCGAGTACGCAAGCGTAGATGCTTGCCTGCCCGTCCTACACGATCTCGCACCACATCGAGTAAGGCGGGCACAACCTCATTAACAGGGTGCTCGTGGCTATACCAGTGGCGTAACCGTATTTTCCACACCCAACAAAGCTTTCCCGTAGAGTTCGGCACCAATGGCAGGGAGGACGATCGCATGACGGGCCGCAGTATTCGAATCACGCCACCAGCGTTGCATCGGACTCGCTTCAGCGAAGCTTCCCGCGCCGTGAGCAAATATCAGCGTGTTCAAGGCGTCGGTAATGTCAGACGCTACGACACCGGTATCAGCCCGGATCCGCGCCCGTGTGATGTAGTCCGGCAATTCATTGCGGCGAGCCAGGTCGTCGATCTCATCTGCCGCACGGAATGCGCGCAAATGCGCACTATCGATCTTCAGTGCGGCTTCCGCTACTTGCACCTGGAATACGGTGGAATCAGTTTGCTTGGTGAACGAGGTGTACGCGATCGCTCGTTGAGGCGCCTTCTCGATCACGTACTTCAACGCAGCGCGGCCGATTCCCAGTTGAGGACCGATGAGGAGGAGGGACGATACCGGTCCGAATGCGGCGCGATACGCGACTTCCTCCTTGAACGGAGTCGGATACTCGCAACGAACGGCGGCCATGATGTCCAACAGCCGATAGTCCGGCACGAATATGTCCTTTCCCACAATACAGTTGCTACCGGATCCACGCATGCCCGTTGTGAACCAGGTGTCTTCAATGGTCAGTTCGCTCATTGGGACAAGCGCGAGATATTGAGCCTTGAACGCCCCGTTCTCGTCATGCTCCACACAGCCGAGCATCGCCCATTGAGCGTGCAGCGAACCCGATGAAAAGTACCACTTGCCCGACATGACCAAGCCACCTTCAACACGGCGTACCTGGGTGGTAGGCGTGAACACACCCGACACCCGCGCATCAGGGTCCGCGCCAAATACATCGTCCTGTGCCTGTTCCGGGAATAGCCCGGTAAACCACGCGCAACCGTTGATCAGCGAGACGACCCATGATGTTCCCCCACATGCCTCCGCTAACGCGGCAGAGATCTCAAGATGAGACCGGATAGTGCCCTCGTAACCGCCGTAACGCTTTGGAACCATCAATTTGAAGAGGCCGGCCTCCGCGGCTGCTTGAATGTTTTCTTCACTTGCCCGCCGGTTCCTGTCCGACTCTGTCGCGTTCTTCGACAGCAACGGTTGCAAGCCTTGGGCGCGGCGAACCAGCTCTCTCAGAGGCGATGACGTTTCGTTCGCGCTCGAGATCTCAAAATTATCGATAATGTTTCCCATCACATTCCTCTTCTTTAAATAAACGAGACTGCCATTCGATCAAATCGTTAGTTCGCGAGTCTCAAGTTGAAAAATGAATTACTTCATATACCGAATCTTTACCACTGAAAATCTTCAAACCTTTACTCGCTCTGCTTCGTATTAAACCTGCAACCTCATCCGAATCAGCTTGGCTTTGACTATAAATTGACGCCTGCCCATCCTCAAGGAAATAGCAACAGCCCTCGGGTTATCGCTAGTTAGTTTCGTCATACTGACAAAGTGTCATTCATAGCCATACGCGAGATAAAGGAGAATAGCGTCATGAATCACAGAACTAAGGTTGCGGAGAGCAAACGTGCAGCAACGCGCCACAAGCTGCTGGACGCTGCAATGCGCGTGTTTTCCGATCACATTGGACCCACCCCTGTCATTGATGACGTCATTCGCGAGGCACAGGTTTCGCGTGGTACGTTCTATAACTATTTCGATTCCGTAGACGAGGTCCTTGCGGTCATCAGTCAAGAGCTCAGCGACCAGATGACCACTGACATTCTTCCTGTCTATGACGTTCTGCAAGAGCCATGGCAACGCATTTCAGTGGGATTTCGTCTCTTCATGGTTCGCGCAATGCTGGATCGAAAATGGGCTGGCTTCGTGACTCGAGTAGACGCATGGCAGCACAACACACTTGTGGCCAGATATATTGCAGCCGATCTAGAGCAGGGTAAGGCGCGCGGACAGTTTTCTTTCGACCGGGTCGACGTCGCGACCGATTTCCTCATGGGCGCGTCAGCATACTGCATTCAGACTATTCGCCAAGGCGTCAATGAGCCGAATCTCTATATGGATGCACAGGTCAGGATGGCGCTTAAGAGCGTGGGTTGCGACAAGGATATCCGCGAACGGGGTGTCACGTTCTCGCTGTCGCATCTTCAAGCATGGGCGACCAGCGAGACAAATACCAGTGCGCCCACTTGGGCACTCAATATGAACTCACATGAAGGGCGACTCTTTCTGGTTCACTCGGCGGCTGCGCTCGACTGAGCCTGGAATGGAGTCCAGCCCAATCCCGACCAATTGCAACGGCTTCTACCACCCCTCAGGTATTCCGTTCGCCGCTATGATCGGAAGGTGAGTCAAAATCTGCCGGTATTTGCCGCCGTAAAAAACGAGCGGACGTTCATGCTCGCCGAACCGGACGTATTCCACTTCCCCGATGTACAGGTAGTGATCCCCGGCAGGATGAACGTCCACGGTCCGGCAAACGATTTGTGCGAGCGAACCATCGAGGAGCGGTGTCTGTTGCTCGTTTATGAACGGCGCATCCAGCCCTTCGTTCGGACTACCTCCGAAATGCATGCTTAGCGGTCTTTGACTTTCAGCGAGCAAATTAATCCCATACCTCACCCCCGGCCGAACCCATTCGTTAAAACGGGAGCTGGCTCGTACTGAAATTAGAACCAGGGGAGGATCAAGCGACACGGACATAAACGCGTTAGCTGTCATACCGGCCGGCTTTCCATCCGCCAAGTAAGTGACGATGGTTACGCCGGTGGCAAACAACCCCATACACGCACGAAGCAGCTTTGTATCGAAAGTCTTTTGCTGCTCGGGTGACACGATATCTTCCATAACATCAATCCGTTAGATTTGACTCAACAGCAGAACAAGGAATTGCGTAGATTGACCCTGCTCTTCTTATCGCAAATAGCTCCGTCTTGGCGCCAGCTGAGCAACGCACGTATCATTTGTCGACCGGTCAAATATATGTGTACCGAGTTCCTGCAGCAAGTTGAAGTAAAGAAGGTACGGGTTTTCGATACTCGCCTTTGTCAGTATGACAAAATGTCAAAATAGGCCAAAGTTGGACCTAGGCGCTTTCGATAAGTCGAGGAATATTGATGGACGATCGAACCAATCTATCCGAACGAAAGCGTGTCCTGATGCGAACCAAGCTGCTGGACGCCGCCATGCGTGTATGCGTAAAACGCGGAGGGCCGAGACCCGCGATTGATGACGTCATTCGCGAGGCCAAAGTATCGCGCGCAACCTTCTATAACCACTTCACTTCGCTTGATCAAGTGATGGCGGCGATTGGAGAAGAGTTAGGTAATCAGATGACCACGGACATCCTTCCTCTCTACCATGTACTGGCAGAGCCGTGGCAACGCGTCTCGGTAGGATTTCGGCTCTTCTTGCTACGAGCCCTATTGGATCAAACATGGGCCGCATACGTCACGCGAATTGACGCGTGGCCTCACAATACCTTGGTCGCAAGGCACATGTCCCTCGACCTCCATAACGGTAAAGCATCTGGTCAATTCAATTATGAGCGGATCGACGCGGTAAGCGATTTCCTGCGCGGAGCATTGGCCCACTGCATTCAAACCATAATGGAAGGCGTTGATGATCCCAATGGATACATGGACTCTGGTTTGCGCATGACGCTCATTGGGCTTGGCTGCACCGACCAGCTTTGCGAGAAGGCGGTAGCGTTTTCGCTCAACTATCTGCACGCATGGGCGTCTGATGAAAACGGCGCCAGCAGGCCAAAGTGGGCGCGGAAGATCGATACGGAAGAAGGACGGCGCTTCATGTCATACCAGCCGTCCACCTGATCAAGCGATTCGCACGCGCCTTCCCGTTTCGGCGGACTCATGGATCGCGTGAAGCGTCCTGTCAAGATCCAGTGCGTCGTCAAAACTCGGCGCGGTACGTGATCCCTCGCACAGGTCATGAGCAGTACCATGACAGCATCTTCAAGTCCAAGATCTACTGAGGAGCGCCTGAGTGAGGCACCGCATTTAACATCAGTTGGCCTGCGGTGTTCCTCGGCATCATCTTGCCGGTCTCATGTAACTGATCGAGGCTTTCACCGCTCTCTAACGCTTGTGCCGTTCAATCCACGACCGTCTCGTCCTGGGCCATCCGGATCAGGTTTTTTTCGACCTGATGCATGACCTTCCAGAAAATGCGCATATCTCTCGGAGTGATCCCGTCGAGCGAGGCGGAGATCATTTCGGTCACTTCAGGCAGAAGCTCATCCACTAGACGCTTGCCTTCATCCTTCAGACTCACGAAATACTTTCGTCGGTCATTCGGGTCTCGGGTTCTCTGCACGAGGCCGCGCTTTTCAAGGTTGTCCAGGGCGGGCACCGCCGTGGTGGATGCAATTCCCACACGCTTGCTCAGTTCAAGCTGGTTCAGTTCGCCGCGTTCCGCCAATACCCGTAAATAGTACCAGTAAGCAATGACGATGTTTTCTTTGTCCAGAATCTTCTGTGCCTGGGCGTCGTAGAGCCTGTGCACGGTTCTCGCCATCCACGGAACGGTTCTGCCGCGATCATCAAATACATCAGATGGTTGCTTCTCTGCAGGGACTGGCGGTACAGGCGCGTTCTTGGTCGCCTTGACCGCAATAGTGTTCGATTTGGCCATTCGCTCATTCCTCGACGTTGGGATCGCCCTGCGGACCTGTGTCCGTATGGCGAAAAAGACGGCTAGCAAAGTACTAGAGGGGGTATTCCCTAGAGCCCTTGACTTTATTCATCCCGAGACACATCATTCGATATAAATCGATATTAGATGGAATCATCTTCGTGCAAATGATCCGTCGCAAGAAAGATCATACAACACGTGAGCGTTTGTGTGGCGCGGGATCGCCAATACGGCGTCTAATGGGTCAAGCGGACGGCTCAACCAAACGATATTCATGCGCTTCAAGTTCGTGCTTCAGAGTTCGTTAACTAACGGATTAAAACTCACATGCAACGGTATCTTCTCGTACTCATACTTTGGCTGATGCCGACCGCCCTACGGATCGCCGCACGCAAGTTTCCCAGCATGCGCGCGCACCTTGGGTTAGGGAACTGGGTAATCCAGTTGCGACTGCGGGACAACAGTCTCGCGAGGCAACTGCATTTCAGGAGCGGCCGCATCTCTGCGCGCTGGGGAGTTGCTCCCGCGCCAGACGCCGAACTTGTCTTCATGGATGCGCCAACGGCGCGCCGGATGCTCGCACCGACGACCGACCACGCATTCCTGATCGATGCACTCAAGAACTTCAAGATCACACAGGGCGGAAGTGATCAGGCTCTCGTCTGGTTCGGCCAATTGGTCAACACCATGAAGACGGCCTCCTGGCGCCGGGGCATGAAGATGAAGGATGGGACCACCCGTTATGTCACGCTCACCAATGGGGGGCCTGTCTTTGTCTTCGTCAAGGACGGCAAGATCATCCGGACAACGCCCGATCGATCTTGAGGAGGAGGACGGACCGAGCTGGACCATTACGGCAAGGGGACGCCGCTTCTCGCCTGCGAGGCGCGCAACGGTCAGCCCGCACGCGCTCTCGCTCAAATCCCTCGTGTACTCCGACAAGCGGATCCTTCATCCGATGAAGCGGGTCGACTTCGACCCGAAGGGCGAACGCAATCCCCAGAATCGCGGAATCTCGGGCTACGAGCGGATCAGTTGGGACGAAGCGCTCGACATTGTCGCGGGCGAAATCACACGCATGAAACAGCAGCATGGACCCGGAGCCATCGCCATGGCCACAGGGGCGCATCATCAGTGGGGAAACATCAATTACTATCTGAGCGCCATGCAGCGCTTCGGCAACCTGATCGGCTACACGCGCGTAGAAATGAGCCCGATCAGTTGGGAAGGCTGGTACTGGGGCGCCATGCATCATTATGGCAACAGCCTGCGTCTGGGCACGCCGAGCTTTTACGGCACGACCGAGGATTGCCTCGAACACGCCGAGGTGATCGTCTTCTGGTCAAGCGATCCCGAGTCGACCAACGGCGTCTACGCCGGCTTCGAAGGCACGGAGCGCCGCTTGTGGGCCAAGCAGCTCGGAATCGAGTTCGTTCACATCGACCCCTACCTGACGCAATCCGCCCAGTTCCTCGGCGGAAAATGGCTACCGATCAAGCCCCGGCACCGACTCCGCGCTTCGCGATCGCCATCATGCACGAATGGATGATCAGTGGCAACTATGATAAGGAATACGTAACATCGAAAACGACGGGCTTCGACGAATGGCGCGCTTATGTTCTCGGAGAAGAGGACGGCACGCCGAAGACGCCCGAGTGGCAGGAAGCTGAAACCGGCATTCCCGCGAAAGACGTCCGCAGTCTCGCGACAGTTGTGGGCGTCAAAGAAGACGTACCTCGCTGCAGGCGGCCTTGGCGCAGGCTTTGGTGGCGCATGCCGCACCGAGACCGGTGCCCAATGGACGCGCAGTCTCGTCATGATGATGGCGATGCAGGGATGGGGAAAGCCGGGCATCAACTTTGGCAATCTGCAAATCGGCGCGCCCCAGGACCTGAACTTCTACTTTCCTGGCTACGCAGAGGGCGGAATCTCGGGCGACCTGAACTACACGGCGAGCGCGGCCAACAACTATTGCCGCATGCCTCACATCATCACGATCAATCCGGTGAAGCAGTCTATCCCTCGCCAACGGTTTGCCGAGGCGATCACGCAGGGAACCGCGGAAGGCTACTTGTGGGAAGGCTTCTCCGATCGAAGGACAATTTGGCCAATACTCGTATCCGCAAGCTGGGTTATTCGCGGATTCACATGCTGTACCGCTACGGCTCGTCTTCGTTCGGCACGGTCCCGGGTTCGAACAGACTCATCGAAGCGTATCGTCATCCATCCCTCGAGTTCGTCGTCAATCAATCGGTCTGGATGGAGAACGAAGCGCAGTTTGCGGACATCATCCTGCCCGCGTGCACGGCGCTCGAACGTGACGATATTTCCGAATGGGCAAACTGCGGCGGCTATATCCAGCATGCGCAGAGCCAGCTCAATCACCGCATGATGATCATGCAGCACAAATGCATCGAGCCTCTCGGCGAATCCAAGTCGGACTATCAGATTTTCCTGGACATCCTGTTGCGGCTCGGCTACGGCGGCATGTACTCGGAAGGCGGTGGATCGGAACTGACGCTGGTGCGAACGGATATTCAACTCTACGGACCTGCCTAAGCAGACGACCTGGAAGAAATTCCTGAAGAAGGGCTATCACGTCGTGCCGCCGCCCGAGGACGACGACCGGCCACCGGTCGACATGCGCTGGTTCGCCGAGGGACGCCCCAAGGATCTACCGGAGGCGAACCCGCTTCCCGGCGTGTACTCGACCAAGTTTGGAGAGGGCCTGTCTACGCAGTCGGGCAAGTTCGAGTTCGTTCCGTCAAGCCTGCGCCGTATCGAGAAGATCGATCCTGCGCGGCCGGCGGTCAATCGGTATATGAACGGTCGATAGTGCTAAACGTCACCCGTTTCCTTTGCAGCTCGTGACCAACCATCCTGTTTATAGCTTCCATTCCCAGGCGGATGGGAAGAACAGCCACATCAGCACCATCAATGAGCACCGAATGAACGTCGGAGGGTATCGATACTGGGTCCTGAGAATGAATCCCGAAGATGCAGCGGCGCGGGGGCTTAGCTCCGGGCAGCTCGTCCGGGTTCACAACGCTCAGGCATCGGTCATCTGCGCGCTGGACGTTTCTCAACTCGTCAAGGCGGGGGTCGCACGCGGCAACGAATCGTGTGCCGAGCTCGACCTGATCCAGACTTCAGTGGGTCTAGTCGATCGCGGAGGTTGTCTCAACCTGCTCACTCCCGGGCGAAAAATGAGTCCGACCTCGGACGGGATCATGCCGAATAGCTGCTGGGTGGAGGTGGAAAAATGGGACGCAACAATGGAGAAGGCAGCATGACCGGCTGGGCACTGATCATCGACGTTTCGCTCTGTATCAACTGCAGAAATTGTGTAATGGCCACCAAGGATGAGTACTCGGGAAACGCTTTCCCCGGCTACTCGGCGCCTCATCCTCCGGCTGGCCTCGAAACGATCCGGATTGAACGACACGTTCGGGGAGAAGGCGCGCTAGTCGACGTCACCTATATTCCGAAGACCTGCAATCATTGTGACAACGCGCCTTGCGTCAAGGCTGCGGCCGACGGATCCATCTACAAGCGCCCGGACGGCGTCGTTGTCATTGACCCGGTCAAGTCACGCGGCCGGCGCGATCTGGTCAAGACCTGCCCGTACGGAATGATCGAGTGGAATGATCAGGAGCAAGTGCCGCAGAACTGGAACTTTGATGCGCACCTGCTCGACTCCGGATGGAAAGAGCCCCGTTGTACGCAAGCTTGCCCGACCAAGGCGATTCGCGCGCTGCAGGCGCCGGATGCCGAGTTGCAAGAGATGGTCAAGAAGGAGCATCTGTCGGTGATTCACCCCGAGTTCGGCACGAAGCCGCGTGTGTTCTACCGCCATCTCGACGATGCACTCAGCCATCTGGTGGCAGGCAACGTTTGCGAAGACACGGGTGACGGGGTATTACGCAACCTGGAAGAAGTGGAAGTCGTACTGCTCGATTCCGTCGACGGGGGCGAACGCACGACAAAGACGGACCATTTCGGCGACTTCCGTTTCTCCGGTCTTACTGCGGAATCCTCAGTAATTGAACTGCGTGTACGAATGGATGGGACTGAAAAAACCATCGCCACGAAAGAGCGCACTGGAAGCGTCAACCTCGGCACATTGCTGTATTGATGCCGGACGTCTGACGGGCTCGTACCGATTCGAAGGCAACCAATTTCTAAACCTCACACACTTGGGAGTCGCCTATGCAGCTTAAGGACAAGGTAGCGGTTATTACTGGCGGGGACAGTGGAATCGGGTTGGCTTCCGCGCGACTCTTTCTCGAGGAAGGAGCGAGCGTTGTCGTCATGAGCAACAATGCGGATACGCTTCGCGCCGCTCTTGGCGAGCTTGGCGCGAAGGGCGTGGCAATCGAGACGGATGTCACGGACGCCCACGCGCTCGGCGACGCCTTCGCGGAAGCCGGTCGCCAGTTTGGCCATATCGACATCCTGCTTGCGAGTGCCGGCGTCGTGTCCCCTACGCCCTTGGACGACACGTCCAGCGAGCTTGTTGAACGCGTACTCAGAATCAACATTGCCGGAAGCTTCTACACCGTACAAGCCGCGCTGCCGTATCTGCGCTCGGGCGCGTCGGTCATTCTCATCGGCTCTGTCGTAGCGACGATGGGCATCGCCGGATTCGGAATCTACGCCGCGAGCAAAGCGGGAATCTCGGGCATGGCGCGCGCACTCGCCTCCGAACTGACGCCGAAAGGCATTCGCGTCAATACGCTCGTTCCCGGTCCGACTCGCACTCCGATCTGGAAGACAATCGTTCGGACGGAGACGGAGCTGCAGGAACTCGAGCAGAGCCTGGTCCGAAGCATTCCACTTGGCCGCCTGAACGATGCCGAGGAAGTAGCACAGGCCGCGCTCTTTCTCGCTTCGGACCATTCGAGCAGCATGCAAGCTGCCGAGATGGTCATAGATGGCGGCGCGTCACGAGCCCCTCAGGGAGCACCAGCGTATCGGTCTTGAGAGCTGTCTTTCAATCCGGCTCTCTTGGCGTAACCGCTAAGAGAGCCGGATTTGAATTTCGGCAGGTGTCCATTGGACGCCTTCCAGACTCGTTACGTGGCAAGAAAGCCGCCATCCACGGCCAACTCGGCGCCCGTAACGAAGGAGGATTTATCCGACAGGAGCCATACCGCAGCGGCAGCAATTTCCTCGGGAACGCCGATGCGCCCAACAGGGTGAGAGGTCCGTATCTTTTCGAGCAAGCCGGCAAATTGTGAGTCGGACGTAAGCGCTTGAATCATGGGTGTATCCACAGCGCCGGGAAGAATGGCATTGACGCGGATATGCTCGCGGCCATAATCGACTGCGGCACCTCTAGTCAGACCCAACACTCCACTCTTCGACCCGCAATAGTCGGCCGAGCATGGCATCGCAACCCGCCCGAGCGCGGACGATGTGTTGACAATTGCGCCCCCGCCGGTTTGCAACATCGCGCGGATCTCATGTTTCATGCAGAAAAATACGCCGTCGTAGTTGACGCTTTGAATACGGCGCCATTGCGTAGCGGTCAAGTCGTGCAGCAAGACGTTTGTCTGGGCGAGACCGGCGTTGTTGAACGCGCCGTCGAGCCGTCCGAACTTGTCTACTGCTGCCGCCACGAGCGCTTCGACCTGCGCTTCATCGGCAACATCTGTTGCCACGAAAATCGCCTCGCCGTCCTGTTGTCGAATCGCCGATACGGTGTTCTCTCCCGGCGCCTCGCCAATGTCGGCTACCACCACGCGCGCTCCTGCTGCAGCGCAGGCGATGGCCGCGGCCCGCCCGATACCGGAGCCACCACCGGTGACGATGATCGTTTTGCCTTCAAGAGTCCGGTTCATCCGCTTATGCTCCCTGTGCAATCACTGCGCGAACAGCGGCGCGACGTCGATGTAGATACGGTAGTCGTCGATTTGCCTGTCGCGGAGCCGCCAGATCGTCACGGCCGGGACAGTCAGTGTCGAGCCGTCCTTACGCGTGTAGGTCACTTCTATCCGCGAGACTATGACGTCGTCGAATGCCCAGACGTCAAGCAGTTGATGCTTGATGCCGGCAATCGATGCCATGAAATTCTTTGAGGACTCCGCCACATTTTCTCGACCGATGACAGGTTCGTTATTGGCATAGACAAAGGTGCAGTTTTCCGTCAGGAAGCGCGCCAAGCGCTGCTCGTCCTTCGAATCAACCGCCTCGTACACTTCCGACGCATAGTCGAATGCTGTTGTGGATGCCTCCGTGGACATGTGGAGTCTCCTTCTCAAATGTTGATTGAGCACGACGTTGTAGATCGTCTGAAGCACCAAGCCGCATCTACTATGGCGAGTGCATCACGACCGCCCAGTCAATGACTCAGCGATCCGACTCCGTCGGGTGCAGTTCTGAAGACGTGCTGCGGTGCAAGCTGCTTGACTAGCAGAGCGATACACGAAAGCGCTCCGGCAACGGCGATCGTTGCGAAGACACCTACAAACGTAAAATGCCAGCGTACGAGTTCGGCTACAAGAAATGAGCCTGCGATGCCGCCAAAGCGGCCCATGCCGAGCATCCACGCGACGCCGGTGCCACGCCCTTCAGTCGGATAAAAAGCGGCCGCAAGCGCGTTCATTGAGGCTTGCGCGGTGTTCATCAGCACGCCGGACACGAGTACGAATGGCACGAGCAGCGCTACGTGTCCCGCCGTCGCTCCAATACATAAGAGACTGATCGCAGCGAGCGCGTAGCACGCGGCAATCACCAGATTGGCATTGAAGCGATCCATCAACGCACCGCACAACACCGCGCCGACACCACCAAGCGGGAACAGTGCAGAGATGAGCATCGCACTCTTCAGGCTCAGGCCTGCATCCTTCAGCAGAATGGGCATCCAGTTGATTAACGCGTAGATAATCACGAGGCCCATGAAAGCCGCGAGCCATAGCATCAACGACCCGACGATGTATGAACGCGACAGTACGAGACCAAGCCCGTTGTCCCCCGTTCCGGGCGCGCTCTCGGTCAGCGCGAAGCCGCGCGCATTAATTGCTTCGTTGGAGATGCGCACGAGAACTGCGCGTATGCGCGCCACGGGTTTGCCATTTGCAACCATGAAACGTACCGATTCCGGCATCTTGAGCAATAGCAGGACGCTGTGAAGTATCGGCGTGATACCGCCCAGCATCAGAACACTTCGCCAGCCAGCGTGGGGAATCAACCATGCCGCAAGCAGTCCGCCCAAAGCCGCGCCGAGCGGAAATCCGCAGCACATCAGGCTGGTCACGGTCGCGCGGCGCCGGGTTGGGCAGAACTCGTCCATCATGGTCACCGCGCCCGGCATCGCTGCGCCGAGACCTATGCCCGTGATAAATCGAAGCACAGTTAGTTGACCAATGTTTGTCGAGAACGCGGACGCGACACATGCAACACCGAAGAGGAACACGGACCCGAGCATCAGGACTCGCCGTCCAACACGGTCGGACAAGGGGCCGGACACAAGCGCACCGAACGCAAGGCCGAACAGCGCGGCACTCAGGACTGGCGCGAGATCGGGCTTAGAGAGCTGCCATTCGGTCAGCAAGGATGGCGCGATGAAACCGATTGCCGCGGTGTCGAAGCCATCCAGCATGACGATCACGAAGCACATGAAAAAAATGAGTCGTTGGAAGCCACCGAATGGGCGCTCATCGATCAATCTCTGGGCATCGATTACCGAACCACGTTTCATCGTTTGTCTCCTGTCGACCAGAGTTGGCGCTTTAGCGCCTTACTCTGGTCCCATGCAAGGCTGTCGACCAGAGTTGGCGCTTTAGCGCTTGCTCGTGCCCCATAACGCCTCACCCCAACCCCACCACGCTCCGTCAAATTGCAAAGCTCTCAAGGCTTGCCGGATGGAACAGCTCACGTGGCTCAAGCCGCCTGCTTGACAGCCCCTCTGCAAAATGACGCGCGAGAAAACGGTCAATCGCATGCTCGTTGTCCGAGAACCCGTACGCCCAGAAATCCGTACCCATCAGTTTGCGAGCGGCACGCAACTGGTCCTCAACGAACGGCAGGGTGACTTTGGTCGCCGCCGTATCGCTTAGCCGTGTCAATGCGAGCGCTTTAGACTTCTCAAACGCTTTCATCAACGCGCCCGGTAGCCAAGGGTGGCTCTCAGCCAGCGTCCTCCTTACGCCAAGCGTATGCATGATCGGAAACAACTTCGTACGCGCGTACCAGTCCGCTGCGGCCTGATGCGGATCATCGAACAGATACTTGACCTGAGGATGCCCACGATCAAAGCATGAAGGCGCCCGCGGTCCAATGACGGCATCGATTTCCCCGTCCGCCAGCAAATTCGAGATCGTCCTGCCTTCGGGTGCGTTCTCCAGCTTGACATCCGAAGGCAGGTTCAGCGTGATCTTCTCGACCCTTGTCGGATCTTCGTAACCACCGCGCACCCAGGTCACATCTGAAGGCTTTACGCCGTACTCCTCCTCGAGTAAAAGACGTACCCAGACGTTTGCCGTCAGCTGATACTCCGGCACCCCGATGCGCTTGCCTTTCAGATCTTCCGGGCTGTTAATCCCCCTATCCGCGCGGACATACATGACGTGTGTCGAAAGGCTCTGCGACGGAAAGACCGGCACCGCGATATAGGGTGAACTCCCCGCAGCAGTCTTCACTGAGTAGCTGCTCAGCGAGAGTTCGCAAATATCAAAGTCTGCGTGCCTGAAAGCGCGAAAGAAGATCTCCTCGGGATCCTGCAACATGAAGACCGGGTCCACGCCCTCGATTTGGACCTCCCCGTCCACCAACGGCCTGATCCGGTCGTAGTTGCCTACGGCGACGGACAACTGAAGCTTGCTCATGGTTCCTCCTGTGTCGATCCTCGATCTGCAATATCGATTTATATCGAATCATCTTTCATGGAATGATTTCATGTCAAGAAATTCTGGAGGCGCCCCGGCGCGGGACACTTGTGCACTCGCAGCAAGACGAACGAACCGAACTCGCGTGGAGAAATCCAGAATTTCTTGACATCGTTCAACCCGAGACGCATCATTCGACATAAATCGATTAATATACAGATGATGCTACATCGAATGATTTGAATTCACCAGTATGCGTACTACGCTAGTGTGGTGTGACCGCTTTTCAGCAGCGCGCGTGCACACCGATCCTCGAATTGATCTGTCAGAAACTCTCAAAACAGGGACAAACGCCATGAGCACCGTAACGACGGAAAACTGGGACCGCGAGGTTGACGTCATCATCATGGGTGCAGGCGCCGCTGGCATGACGGCGGCGATCGTGTCGAAGAACGAGGGGCTGGTACCGCTCGTTCTCGAGAAGACCGATCAGGTCGGCGGAACCTCCGCGTGGTCGGTGGGAATGATGTGGTTCGTCGACAGCGCGCCAATGCGGGCCGCCGGTTTCAAGGATTCGTTTGATAAAGCGCGGAAATACTTCTCCAAGACTGTCGGGACAAGTGTCGACCGTTCATTGCAGGAAGCCTACATCCTCGAAGGCCGAGCCGCCCTCGACTATATGTTGCGCAATTCCGAGCTGGAGGTAGTGGCAGTCGACTACCCCGACTACAACCCCGAGCTGGAGGGTGGCATGTTCGGTCGCGCCCATGCCCCGATAGAATTCGACGCTCGCAAGCTTGGGCCACACTTCAAGAACTTGCGTGCTCCGCTACCGGCGTTTGCGCCGTTCGGCGGAATGATGCTTGACCTTGTTGACTTGCTCCACTTCCTTTCCTTCACGAAGTCAGCCCGGTCGTTTTTCCACGTGCTGAAGCGCTTTTTGCGCTATGGCGTGGATCGGCTGAGCTATCACCGTGGCACCCGGCTCGTTGGCGGAAACGCACTCATTGCTCGCCTGTACAAGACCATACTGGATCGGCAAATCGAGATCTGGCTGCGCGCGTCCGCCACCAGGCTGATCGTCGAATGACGGTACCGTCGTTGGCGCAGAAGTGGTCCGGGACGGCCACACAATTCGAATTCGCGCTCGCCGGGGCGTGGTCATTGCGACCGGGGGGTACCCGGGCAGCAAGGAAATGCGCCAGGAACACTCACGCAAGCCCACAGTCGACCTGACACTTGGACTGCCCGGCAACGTTGGCGAGGGCATTCGTCTGGGCCTATCGGCCGGTGGGCGACTTGACCACAACGCCGAGGACACGGGTTTCTATGTGCCAATGTCGGTGTTGTCGAACGAGACAGGCGATAAGGTGTTGTGGGGACACTTCATGCTTGACCGTCCCAAGCCCGGGTTCATTGCAGTGGGCAAGGACGGGAACCGCTTCACCAACGAGGCGGCGTCGTACCACGAGTTCACTCTCGGTATGTTCGATGCCGGCGCCATCCCGGCCTATCTTATTGCCGATGCGGCAGCAGTAAAAAAGTACGGCATTGGCGTCATCCTTCCCGGCAGTTTCTCGTTGCGGCGCTACGAGAAAGCGGGATACCTCTTCAGCGGCCGGACGGTGGCTGAACTTGCCGGCAAGCTCGGCGTCGATTCGAGCGGACTGGAACGCAGCGTCGCGCGCAACAACCAGTTTGCAGCCACCGGCGTGGACGCGGATTTCGGGAAGGGATCGTCCGCCTACAACATTTACAAGGGCGACCCTGCGCATTCACCCAATCCCTGCCTTGGGCCCATTGAGCGCGGGCCCTTTTACGCTGTCAAGCTGATGCCGGGCGACTTCGGTACAAGCCGCGGTCTCGTGACCGGAAGTCACGGTGAAGTTCTTGATCACGATGACCGCCCAATTGCTGGACTTTACGCTTGCGGAAACGATATGAACTCGCCGGTGGGCGGACGTTACATTGGTGCCGGGATTACACTCGGGCCCGCGTTGACGTTCGGATATCTGGCGGCCATGTCCATTGCCGGAAGTGGGTATGCAAAGGTCGGCAGCAATGCGAACACCCTTCTTCCACCTCTAAAGTTCGCATTGCTTGATCGTCAGTCAGCGTGAACTGGACAAGGCAATGGGCATCACGCTGGTCAACGCGGCCTCAGTTCGACTGGGCGGATCAGCGCAATAGCCGCCGCCGACCGCCTTCGTCAACGCAATCTCCTGACTGAGCAGCTGAGCGTTGAGCAAGTCGCCGAGCACGCCAATGGATGGAGCGTTCACGAAACCCGACAAGAGAACCGCTGCAATCGCAGCCATGCCGATCGCACGCTTTGGACATCTGCCTCGGGCGAGTGGCATGGGCCACATCAATTGTAGATATCCTAAGCAATAAGGATAACGCCTGAGAATTGGTTTTGACATTACATGAATATGCAATGCGGACGCAGAAACAACCTTATAAAATAGGGCGCTGATCTCGCCATCGCCCCCTGCCACCGCGCATATTAACGCGAACTGGCGTGTGCAGCCCACGGCTTACTTTAAACACCAACACATTCAAGCGATACTATCCAGCAGGTCCAGCAACGCGTCCCCGTCGACAGGTTTTCTGAAGAAACCTAAAGCGCCTCTCTGCAGATAATAGTCTTCCATATGCTCGCTCGGTTTGCCCGTGATAATGATGACCGGCGTAGCTGCTTCTGAATGAACCGTTCTATCGAGCACTTGAATGCCGTCTATGGGCCGCATTCCCAGGTCGGTAATAACGCATACCAGACCCGAGTAGCCGTCGGAGAAAAAATTCTGAGCGGATTCGTAGGCCCGTGTTTCATATCCGCCCGAGGCCAGCAGGTTAGCTAGAGACGTCAGAACCCGTCGATCATCGTCAATCACGGCAACGGTTCGAACCGCAGGCCTGGGCATTTTTTTCTCCGGGTCATCGAGTCCAACAAAGAAATAGCGTCGGCGTCAGGCATCGAACGTGGTTGTCGACGATGTTTCGAGTTGCAATTTGCTCGCCTGCCTGACGAGAGTGGCAAATGAATCCGCCTGCATTTTTTTCATTATGTGGCCCCGATGTACCTGCACGGTGTATTCGGTGATGCCAAGTACTCCCGCCGCCTGCTTGTTGAGCAGGCCGCTTGCGAGCAGGGGCAAAAGCTCCTGCTCGCGAGGCGTGAGCGATTGGTATAGCGCCCGGAGCGCCGCCGTATCTTCCGCCTCCTTGCGAAGAACGCGCGCGCGGGCGAGTGCCGCATCAACCGCGCGCAGCAATGCATCTTCATTGAGGGGTTTGGTGAGGAAATCAACAGCCCCACCCTTCATGGCCAGGACCGTCGACGGCACGTCTCCCCTTCCGGTAATAAAAATGACGGGAATCGGAGACTCCATCCCAACAAGCTTCTGGACTTCCAGGCCATTCATGCCGGGCATCCGCAAATCCAGGATCAGACATGCAATAACCTGTTGACGCGGTGTGTCCAGAAACTCCCTGCCGGAGTTGAATGTGCGGACATCTCTTCCGTTTGCACGCAGTAGCGCAGAGAGTGCTTCTCGCACCCGTCTGTCGTCGTCGACTACATAAACCAGTTCGCTTGTGGATCCCATGGACCCCCTCCGTTGCCAAGTGAAAGCCTCTTCCAACGTCGGCATAGCCAGTCCACGATAATCTCGCTGAATGTCCCGTTGAATTTTCGCCGCTGAATTTCCCCGCTGAATTTCCCTCTCACGCGGTCGTGCCGACAAAAAATTATAGCCGTCGGAATGCTCGCCAGGAAGCACAGGCAGCATTACATGAATATGTAATGGCACCACCAGCTATGAAGTTGTAAGTTTATCTTTTGACCTTGTCGGTCCAGCGGCAGCCAGGCCCTTGACGGTTCAACTTCGATCTTCAACCTATGGCGTCTTCGAAAAAGCTTTGAGTCCCCCGATTCACCCAGTCACTAGCAATGGTCTGACATATCTCAGTTGCAGTCGTATTCGATTCGTGCCACCGCGGTGTGCGCGATCGAACCT
Organism: uncultured beta proteobacterium; assembly: GCA_963708695.1. Classification (GTDB taxonomy): domain Bacteria; phylum Pseudomonadota; class Gammaproteobacteria; order Burkholderiales; family Burkholderiaceae; genus Caballeronia. Next base: position 78,118 of record CAVPTS010000004.1, on the reverse strand, counting down.
CGGAAGTACCACGCGAAATAACCGCCAACATTCCCCGCTCAAATTGCAGGCAAGGGTCCGTTGCGCTGGAAAATTCCGCCGTTAGGGGGAAAATACAGAGTACCACTACCCAATGTACCGACGAACACCGAGGTTGACATGCTTACCGTGTTGATACCACGCTCGTCTCGGGTTGTCGCCCTCAGCGTCGCCATAGCCGGAGCATCCTGGGTGGCAGGATTACTCGAACCAATTGCGGGCTGCCTCAGCCTCGTTCTGGTTGTTCTGTTCACGCACTTTTTCGGCCGCAGCTTCGGGCGTCTCGCCGCGGGTTTTGCCTCGTTTGGAATCGCCGGAGCGATGTTGGCTTCCGATCCCCCTCTACCCTCTGACTCACTCAGCCGTTGCGCCGTCGCTATTGCCGCGGCATGGCTTTGTGCCGAGCTGGTCTCTCGTCGCCCCCGGCAGCCAGGATCCACGGCCCGGCTGAAGGATGACCCGTTCGACCTGCCCATTGACCAGCTCAGCCGCAATATCTGGTCTCGTACTGGAGACGGGGAACTCGAATATGTGAGTCAACCAATCCTCGACTATTCGGGACAAACGTTCGGAGAGCTCCGCTGGCCCCATACGCTTACGCATCCAGACGACGTCGGTATCCCGGCGCAAGCATTTGATCGAGCTAAAGAAACGGGAGAAGCCCAGGAATTCCAGTGCCGCTACCGGTCGGCGGCTGGAACTTACGAGTGGTTCGCGGCAGTACTTCACACACAACGTGACCGGAACAACAAAGTCTTCCGCGTGTATGGCATGCACTGGAACATTAACAAGCAAAAAAATGAGGAAGAGGAACTCCGCCAACGAAACCAGACACTTCAAAGCATCAGCACGCTCTTTCCCGGCCATGCGTGGACTGCGCTGCCCAATGGCTCCATCGAATATCTGAGTCCTGGCCTATGCGAATACACAGGTATACAAGAAGTACATAACTACGACTTTTTCCGCGCCGCAATCCACCCGGATGACAACCAGGCAACTGACCGATATTGGGACGCACTGCGCGCCGGAAACGAGCAGGGCGAGCTGGAGTTTCGACTCAGGCGGTTCGACGGCACTTACCGGTGGTTCCTCTGCCGTGTCAAAGCGATAAGAAACGACAGCGGGCAGCTACTGAGATGGGTCGGTGTGAACTGGGACATACACGACCGGAAGACTGCAGAAGCGCTTCTTCGGACCGAAGAACAAACCTATCGGCGGATTGTAGATAGCGTGCCGGCATGCATATGTGTCGGTGGACCCACCGGCGAGCTTCTCTACGTGAATAAAGTCGGTGTTGCCAAGCTTGGAGGACCGATGGAGGAATTACTCGGTGACCGATGGATGACTCATATGCATCCCGATGACTTTCAGGCCGCACGGCGACAATGGAAGGCCTGCATTGCCACGCGCGAGCCGGTCGACATTGCTGCGAGGATGCTGCAGCATGGCGGCGAATACCGCTGGCAGCGTCTTCTAGCCGAGCCATCACGCTGCTTAAGCGGAGAGGTCATCAACTGGTACCTCATCGGCATGGAAATCGAAGAGACCATCAAGGCTCAGCAGGCATTAGCGGCAAGTGAGAGAGAAGCCAGAGAGCTCCTCGACCGATTACCGGGCCGCTTCGCTACTCGCACAGCGGACAATTTCGATTTCGTCAGCCAGGAGACCCTTGAGGAAACGGGAACCACGCTCGAAGGCATACAGAAACTCGGCTATCTGAGCTTCATTCATCCCGGCGACCGCGACAGAGTCAGAGAAGGTCATCTTCGCTCTGTTCGGGAAAAGAGCGCGCACGATGCTACCTACCGATGGGCAGACTGCGACGGTCGTTATCGCTGGCGGCACACGCGCTCCGTTCCTTACTTTAACAATGACGGTAGTGTCTACAAGTGGTATTCCGTGACCGTCGACATTGATGATCTTTACAGGTCCAGAGAGGTGATACGTGAGCGCGAAGTTCAACTGAACTGGCTGACGGAGACTGTACCCAGCTTGCTATGGCGCACGGACTCCCATGGCCGTCTGGAATACGCAAACAAGCGCACTGAAGACTACACAGGACTACAGCTTGATGATTTGATAGCGAACGGCTGGTTTCACCTGGTGCACCCGGATGACTCCGCGGCGACTATTGAAGCCTGGCAAGATTCCATCAATAGCGGGAAGCCTTATGACTGGGTCTATCGGCTCCGCGCGGCCGACAACACGTATCGATGGTTTCAGTGCAAAGGCACCCCCATGCGGGATGCCAACGGTACTATTGTGAATTGGTATGGCCTTGCGACGGATATCCACGAGCGGCAGCTAGCCCAGGAGGTCCTTCGCACGAACGAGCTTAATTTGCGAAGGCTCGTAGACGTATTGCCCGCAATGATCTGGCGGGCCACCGCGCAAGGCGACGTCGACCGATGGAATCGGCAAATGCTGACGTTCGTGGGAAAGAGCGGGGACGAATTCGACGCGGAAATGTTGGTTCACCTCATCCCCGAAGCGGACCGTCTTCGTGTCCGCTCACGCTGGAGGCAAGCTGTCCGGGAAGGCGTGTCCTATCAGGACACGTACCAGATTACTGGCGCTGACGGCAAACTGCATTGGTATCTCGCTCGCGGCGAACCGTTTCGCGACGAAAGCGGGCAGGTCCTGCAATGGTACGGCGTATGTACCGACATCGACGATCTCAAACAAACGGAAGCAGCGCTCGAGCAGCGGGAGCACGAGCTACACGCGCTTATCGAGACCATCCCCGCCATGCTCTGGTGCAATAATCCGCAAGGAGAGCTGACTTACATTAATCGGAAAACTTCCGAATTCGTTGGTCTGAGCATTGCGCAACTCGCGGACCGCGGTCATCAACAGGCCATCCACCCCGACGACCTGGCTGGCTTGGCTCAAGCGTGGACACACGCGATCGAGACTGGCGAACCGTACAGCCACATCGCCCGGCTTCGCCGAAGTGACGGGGTTTACCGGTGGCACCAGCACACCGCAGAAGCAATGAGAGACGCCGACGGCAACATTGTCCAGTGGTACGGGCTCAGTCTTGATATTGACGAACCGAAGCGTGCACAGGACCGGCTCAGACAGACTCAGGCTGAACTCGCCCGCGCAACCCAGATTGCCACGGTCGCAGAACTCTCGGCGTCCATCGCACACGAACTCAATCAACCCCTCACGTCTGTTATTGCCAATGCGCAGGCTTGCAAACGATGGCTCGCAGCGTCTCCGCCAAATCTGAGCGAAGCCAGGGCTTCTGTGGAAAGCGTCGTTCGAGACGCTCGTTCCGCTGACGAGACGATGCAAAGCATCCGCGCGCTGTTCAAGCGGCAATCATTCCAGAAGCGCAAACGCAATGTGAAAGACATGGTCCTCGGAGCCGTACGGCTGCTACGGGAAGACGAAACGAGGCGTACCGCCCACATCGACTTCGACTTGCCCGATGGCCTCCCGTCGGTGTTCGTCGACCAGATACAAATTCAGCAGGTCCTTCTTAACCTGATCACGAACGGGATAGAGGCCACGGAAAACTCAGGTCGCCTACCTGAGATTCTCATTGCTGCAAGCCCCCTTGACGATCAGTCGGTGCTGCTCGAGGTCGTTGATAACGGTTCGGGCATTGTCGGCGGCGACAGTATATTCGACGCATTCGTCACGACCAAGAACAAGGGAATGGGCATCGGGCTTGCGGTGTCTCGCTCCATTATCGAAGCTCATGAGGGTCGTCTTACTGCCTCCAATAACGAGAGCTACGGAGCCACCTTCAGCGTCGTGCTGCCAGTCTTAAGAGGGGGCGCCGCAAATTCGGACGTCGAGATAAGTGGAACGACTGGCCGCTGAGGCAGGCATGATGCCGGCAAAAAGAACCTCCACATTCATGTAATGGCGGACCGCAATTCCGATAACTATCATCAAGTCAAGGCCGGGTGTTTTCTCAACCCCGGCCTCACATAAGGCCGTGGGCAATCCACTGGCGTCGCGTCAACAAAAATAGATCGCGCGCGGCATCTTTTCAGGAATACGAGTCGCTACCTGGCGGGAACTCGCACGACGATCGTTTGACGATGTCATGAGGCTTTCTGCTGCATATCAGGTCAATTCAGGTCAATCGCCCGAACTCCTGTTTGTCTAACGAGAATCGAGGAACCGCACCATGCAAGCTCCGTTTAAAGCAGACAGAGCGTGGCAGTCGATGATGGCGCTCCTCTCGGGCGAAGGCGAAATACAACCAGCCACTGTGTCCAGTCGCGCCCGTCCGACATGCGGCGAACGCTTCTTTCGGAAATGTGCCGTCCGGGTTCTGGAGCGCAATGGCCAGATCTCAGCAACGGTTGCGTGGAGCGACGCGACCTCCTGCTGCTACGGCGAACAGCTATGGCGGCGCTGCATTGCGAAAAAAGCCGGGGTTTGCGCGCTGAGCGGCCAAGCCATTGCAACAGGCGACGCCGTGTATCGACCCAGGCTTGCTCAACCTGCACCGCTGAACATCGAAGCGATGATCCTGGCTACGGTCATGCAAGCTATCCCTATGGACGAAAGTGGCTGACGGTTCGGTAGCGGGTTCGTTGCAAGCATGCCCATAATGGTCTCGTATATCGCACTTGTGCAAATACACGAGAGGAGGAACTCACGGTCACCGGTCACCGGTCACCATCCGAACTTCGCTTCGATACCCACATAATCCGCATTGCGCGCCCCTAACGCACGGATCGAGTCGCCGACTTCGAAGTGCACCGCTTCCAGCGCAAGCGCAACGTTCGGGCTGACGAGCCAGTCGGCGCGAACCTGCGCATACATTCCGGTCCAGCGTGTCCCCTTCCCCGCCGTGCCCGGCACGACAGCCGACCCTTGGGCGTAAATCGCGTCCGCCGTCGTCGCGCGCCACTGGAAACCGAGCGCCGTCAGTAGCGTGACCCTCGGCGATACCTTGAATGTGATCGACGGCTTCACGTGGACCAGGTTGCTGTAGCCGGTGTATCCCGCCAGCGTGAAGTAGTAGCCGTTGGGAAACAGCGGATTGAACGTTTCGACGCGTCCGTCGCCCGGATGCCGGTCGCCCGATGCGCCATCCACCTGCAAGCCAACACGCGGCGAGCCCACCACCGACGCGAACGTATAGCCGCCCAGCAGTCCGAATGCCCACGCGCCGATCGTGCTATTGCCGACGTGCCCCGTTTGCCACATTGTTTCGGCATCCCAATCGAATGGCGTGATCTTGCCCGCATAGTGCACGTCAAATACATCGCGATGCTCGGTGCCGGTAGCATCGAGAAAGTGTGCATTGTCGCGGTTGTAGCGCGACCAGTATGCGGACAGATCACCCGGCCCCGAGTCCGCGCGTTCGACGCGCACGCCGCTGAACGTGAGATGCCGGTTCGACACATCGTCGAAGGCCGTGACGTCGCGGTACTGCACGGGTTGCGTCATATAGCCGATAAGACGCCACTTGTCGATTTCATAGTCGGCCCACAGCGCGTCGTATGCCTGCCGCACGTTCGGCCCGTCGCGAACGGAGACGAACCGCTGCAAGTCGAACGCCATCTCCTGGCGCCCAACGCGCGTCTTGAACGTGCCACCGCCCACCCCATAGACGAATGCGACGAACGCCTGCTCGATGTCGAGCGGGTTTTTGTCGACTGGCGACACCGAATCCTTGCCGAAGGGCCGTGCGTCTTCAAGCTGAAAGAAAGCCTGCACATGCTGACCGATGCGCGCATCGGCATGCACTTCGGCGCGCTGGATCACGTAGCTGTCGGGCGGCGCGCTGCCGAGCCCGAAGAGCGGCGTGTTGTTCAGTTCGAAGCGCTCACGCAGATTCGCGCCGAGCGACAAATACGTCGACGGATCAGGGCCGACCGGGATGTACTTGAGCGCATCGAACGGCTCGCGCGGCACGCACGGATTCGCCAGCGCCGACCAGTCTTCCTGCCAGCGGTTGAATGACAGCGCCGACGGCCGTTTCGCGGTGCATTGAGACGCAGCGGCCGCGCCCGCATCCGCCGTGTTATCGACAGCAAACGCGTTTGCGCCCTCCGTCAATCCGCACACGGCGAGCGTAGCGCAGGCGGCCGCTCTCGACGTCGCCCGCTTCATCGATCGACGCTTCGTCACTTCGTCACCTCTTCACTTCATCGGCTCGTGAATCTCGGCAACATAGCCGCCAGGAAACTCGACCATTGCCGTGCGCCCTTCGACTGTGCGATTCGCGGGCGACAACACCTTCACGCCGACACCCTGCGCCCTCGCAAGCGTCGCATCGAGATCGGCAACCTGATACCCCGTGGTCTCGCGGCCGAAGGGATAAGGCAGCTTGCCGTCTGTCACGAACACCAGCATGTTGCCGAAGCCGGATGTAATACGCACGCGCCGAATCGTCTCGCCGGGACGGCCGATCTCGCTGCCGTCCGCATGATGGTTGTCGGAGACGACCTTCCCGTGCGAGAAGCGCGCAAAGCGCTGGATGAAGTTACCCGCGGATTGCGCGGACACATAGACCCGATTGTCAGGCACCGTTTCAAGCGGGCCGTACGAAGGCGCTTTCGTATGCCAATACAGTTGCATGTTCAGGCCGCCGGGCCACTGGATGATCGCGTCCTTGCCGATCGGGTCGTCGAATGGTTCGACGATCACGTCCGCCCCCGCTGCGCGCGCCGCGCGAACGGCATTGTCCATGTCGGTGACGAGATAACCCGTGCGCTCGTTGCCGAACGGGTACGGTACCGGCGTCTGGAACGCGAACACGGACAGCATGCCGACCGGCGTCTGCACGTATTGCGAAGCCGTCTTGCTCGGCGTCGGCGTGACCGTGAACACGGCACGCGGCGAAGCCTTGCCGCCGAACGTCGCGACAAAGCTGTCGACGAAGGCGTCGATGTCCTGGCTCGCGACGTAGACATGCGTCGTGTCGTACTGCGGGCCGACGGACACGACGGGAATGCTCTTGCCCACGTCCTGATGGTCGGCCTTGGCGAACGCCGGCGAGCCGGCCAGCGTGACGCCAAGCGCCGCGACCGCCACGACGGCGGCCCGCAACAATCGATACATCCTGACGGTACTCATGAATACTCCTTGCTGGTGATGGATGCCGCCTTGCGCGGCGTAGTCAAATTCCGGCTTACTGCGGTGTCTCCGTCTTGAGCGTCATCACCCGCACTGCGACCCGCGCGTCCACGCCTACTGATCCTCGCTGCATAGCGAAGCCGGCTTGCTGTCGGCTACAGGCGGCGCGCTTTGGGTTTGCGCAACTGCGGGACGCATTTGCGCGTGCACGAACGGAATCGCATGCTCGCCGATGACAATGCCGAGCAGCCCCGCGAGCGCGATCAGCGGCGGCGCGGGCGACTGCACGCGCACGAGGTAATACAACAGGCCGACCACAAGGCCCGCGCCCAACGAAATCAGATATGACATGGTTCACTCCTCATGCATCACTCTTCACGCATCACATCAAGCGGCGGTCCGGACGTGCCATACGTTTGATCCTGCCGTCGCCCGGACGCACGCGGCCACAGCGTTATCCGATAGCGCCCCGCGCCGCCAATCGCGACCGCTCCGAACATGATCAGCAGCATCCACGCGAATTGCCCTTGGTCCAGCGTCCATTCGGGATGCACGAGACCAAGCGCGATCGCGCTGACCAGCATGATCGGCAGCGCGGCTAGCCGAGTCGCGATGCCCGCGATCATCAACAGCGGACACACAACCTCCGCGAAGATCGCAAAGCCCAGCGTGAACGTCTTGCCGATATGCAACGGGTCTTCGATTGCATCGAGTTGGCTCGCGTAGTGGATCGCCTTCGGAAATCCATGCACGAGCAGCACGAGCACGCTCGCTGTGATGCGCAGGAACAGCAGCGCGGCGTCGGGGGCGGAAAAGCGGTTCATTGCCTGTGTGCGCCTAGAACGCGAAGCAACTGCAACCGAGCGCGCCCCAGAACGCGTTCGCGTCGCCGGCGGGTACGTTGCTGCGCCACGCCCAAGCGTGTGCATGACGATGCACACCGCACAGGTTCACGCACGCGTCGTTGCACGACTGTTGCAGCGGCACGGCGGGCCGATAGCGCGCATAGCCGCCGTACTCTGCCACAGGCGACCACGTCGGGCTGACGGGCAGCGCGGGCGGGCTTAACCTTTCGAACTCGTCCGCGCCATAGACGACGCGGCCGTTGACCACTGTCAGCACCGAGCTCAGATGCTTGATGTTGTCTTCATCGATTGTGAAATAGTCGTCCGAGAGCACGGCGAAATCGGCAAGCTGGCCAGGCACGAGCGCGCCCTTCTTAGTCTCGTCGTTCGAGAACCATGCGCTGCCGACCGTATAGCGGCGCAGCGCCTCCATGCGATCCAGACGGTCCTGCGCCGCGTACAAGGACGTGCCGCCCACCGTACGGCCCGATACAAGCCAGTACAACGAAACGAATGGATTAAAGCTCGCGACACGCGTCGCGTCCGTTCCCGCGCCCACGGGTAGCCCTGCTGCCAGCATCTGCCGCATGGGAGGCGTGCGCGCGGCGGCTTCGGCGCCATGATGCGCGATAAAGTATTCGCCCTGATAGGCCATCCGGTGCTGGATGGCGATACCGCCGCCCAGCGCGGCAATGCGCTCGATATTCCGCGCCGAGATGGTTTCGCAGTGGTCGAAGAACCAGCGCAGGCCGTCGAACGGCGTGTCTTGGTTGACGCGCTCGAACACGTTGAGAAAACGATCGATCGATTCGTCGTAGGTTGCATGGAGACGGAACGGCCAGCGGTTTTGCACAAGCAGCCGCACGACGGCCTCGAGTTCGCTTTCCATCACGCCCGGCAGATCAGGACGCGGCTCCAGGAAATCTTCGAAGTCCGCGGCGGAGAACACGAGCATTTCGCCTGCGCCGTTCATTTTCAGAAAATCGTCGCCGTCGCCGGGCTTGGTGATCTTGACCCATTTTGCGAAGTCCTCAATTTCCTTCTTCGCATTCTGAGTGAACAGGTTGTAGGCAATGCGCACTGTCAGTTCATTGCGCTTCGCGAGTTCCATGATGACCGCGTAGTCCTCGGGATACGATTGAAAGCCGCCGCCAGCATCAATAGCGCTCGTCACGCCTAGGCGGTTCAGCTCGCGCATGAACTGGCGCGATGAGTTCAGTTGATCGTCGAACGGGAGCTTCGGCCCTTTCGCAAGCGTCGCGTACAGCAGACCCGCATTCGGACGCGCGATCAGCATGCCCGTCGGATTACCGCGACGGTCGCGCTGGATTTCGCCGCCGGGGGGACTCGGCGTATTGCAGTCGTAGCCGACCGCACGCAGCGCCGCTGCGTTCAGCAGTGCGCTGTCGTAGAGGTGCAGGATGAAGACGGGCGTATCCGGCGCTATCGCGTTGACCTCTTCCAGCGTAGGCCCGCGCTTCTCCGCGAACTGGAATTCATTCCATCCGCCGACGACGCGCACCCATTGCGGCGCGGGCGTGCGCGCGACTTGCGCTCGCAGCATCTCAAGTGCATCGCGCAGCGAGGGCACGCCATCCCAGCGCAGTTCGAGATTGAAATTCAAGCCGCCGCGAATGACGTGAAGATGCGAATCGTTGAGACCGGGAATGACTGTGCGGCCCTTCAGGTCGATGCGCCGCGTGGAATCGTTCGCCCACTGCATCATGTCGTGGTCGTTGCCGCTCGCGATGATCTCGCCTTGCGCAATGGCAAGCGCAGTCACGAAGGAACGCTTGTCGTCCTGCGTCGCAATCTTGCCGTTGTAGATCACCAGCTCCGCAATGCGGACAGGCTGAATGGGTGCGGTCATCGTTGCTCTCCGTGATGTCTGGTCATCAGCCCGCCTAGCCCGCGTGGCCGCCGAGGATCTGCTTCGCGTAGCGCACGCCGATCCCATACGACGTGTGCGCCTTGAAAATCTCCATGACACCGTCGTACGTTTCGCCGCGCGCCCAGTCGCGCTGCAGTTCGCACATGAACTGCACTGACGTCATCGGCACCGCGCCCGCCTGGACAACGCGTTGCACGGCGCGCTCATGGGCCTCTTCGGTGATGTCGCCGCAGGCGTCCGTCGGCACGTAGATTTCGAAGCCTTCGGCCAGCATCTGCACGCTCGGGAATGCGACGCACACTTCCGTCCACAGGCCCGCGATAACGATCTTTTTGCGGCCCGTCGCCTTGATTGCGTCGCGAAAGCCCTTGTCGTCCCACGAGTTCATCGACGTGCGATCGATCGGTCTGGTCTGCGGGAACACCGACTGCACTTCAGGCAACAGATGGCCGCTAAACGTGTCGGCGGCGACCGTCGTCAGGACGGTCGGCACCTTGAAGAGCTTCGCGCTCTTCGCGAGGATCTGGACGTTATGCAGGATGGTCGTGCGCTCGTGCGAGTGCGTGCCGAAGAACATCTGCGGCTGATGGTCGATAAGCGCGAGCGCGCATGTGTCCGGCGTCAACAATTCATAGGCCATGAGTAGCTCCATTTCGCGAGAATGCAAGGGACCCGCACGGTTGCATGAAAGCAACCGCGCCTGCGTCCGGTTAGTAGATGAATCAAGTCGACTTGGCGTCGGCCGTACGTGCGTATAAGACCATGCCGCCCGGGCGCCATAACCGGGGTCCGGCGTCGACAGCAGCAACATATAGCGTTGTGCCCGGCCGGGACATTGCATGTTTATGTAATGCGGGTCGCGTTCAGGCGCCAGGGCCGCTCTGCTCAATCAGCGTTAAGTACTAGAAGCCTCGCCGGGCGGATTCCAGTTTCATGTAATAGCCGTCCTTCGCTCCACTAACTACCATCTGTAATCTGGGACTATGACCGTTCAAAGGAGAGGCGAAATGGCGACGATAGCTGCCGACTACATGGTTGGAGCACTGGTAAGTGCCGGAGTGAAGCGCGTGTTCGGCGTGGTGGGGGATTCGCTTAATGGATTCACGGACTCCCTGCGCCGGGATGCTTCAATTGAATGGGTTCACATGCGGCATGAGGAAAGCGCGGCTTTCGCCGCCGGCGCCGAGGCTCATCTCACGGGGCAACTCGCTGTCTGCTGTGGGAGCTGCGGTCCGGGGAATCTCCACCTTATCAACGGCTTGTTCGACTGCCACCGCAGCGGCGTTCCGGTTCTCGCTATCGCGGCGCATGTCCCAAGTACCGAAATCGGTATCGACTACTTTCAGGCTACCCACCCCGAAGTGCTGTTCAAGGAATGCAGTTACTACGTCGAGCTCGTCCACAGTTCCGACCAGCTACCGCAAATTCTTGGCCGTGCCATCCGGACGGCGATTGCGCGGAAAGGCGTCGCTGTCGTCGTCGTACCGGGAAACGTGGCACTCGGGCCTCTCACGAAACCTGTGCCGAGCTGGAGTGCGCCTTCCGCTCCGGTGATGCGCCCATCGGACGATGACGTCGCGGAACTCGCACGTCTCTTGAACCGGTCGTCTCGAGTGACGTTGCTTTGCGGAGCGGGTTGCAAGGATTCCCACGCGGAAGTCGTGGAACTCGCCCGCAAGCTGAAAGCGCCGATCGTGCACTCGCTGCGAGGAAAGGAGTACATCGAATACGATAACCCGTTCGATGTGGGAATGACGGGCCTCATCGGGTTCGCCTCCGGTTATTCCGCCATGAAAAGTTGCGACATGCTCTTGATGTTGGGTACCGACTTCCCTTATCGGCAGTTCTACCCGGAGGAGGTGACCATCGCGCAAGTCGATACAAGGGCGGAAGCGCTCGGCAACCGATGCCCGATAGAGCTCGGCGTATTGGGAACAGTCAAGGATACGCTCGACGAACTTCTGCCAATGATTCAGGAGAAAGCGGACAACACTTTCCTGAACCGTGCGCTCGACGACTATCGCAAGGCTCGCAAGAGTCTGGATGCGCTGGCGGAGCCGGAAGCCGGCAGCAGCACCATCCATCCGCAGTACGTGACCCGGCTCGTCAGCGAGCTCGCTGACGACGATGCCATCTTCTCCTGCGACGTCGGCACCCCCGTCGCATGGGTGGCCAGGTATCTGAAGATGAACGGCAAACGACGGCTCGTGGGTTCGTTCAATCACGGCTCGATGGCCAACTCACTATTGCACTCGATTGGCGCGCAAGCCACCTTCCCGAAGCGGCAGGTGATTTCCATGTCAGGTGACGGCGGCTTCACCATGATGATGGGCGAGTTTTTGACGCTGATTCAATCAGGTCTTCCGGTCAAGGTCGTCGTGCTCAACAATGGAACGCTGGGCTTCGTGGAAATGGAGATGAAGGCCAGTGGATTCGTTGATACGGGATGCGACCTGAAGAATCCGAACTTCGCTGCGATGGCTAATGCGATCGGAATTAAAGGCGTACGCGTCGAGCACCCTGCGGAGCTGGAAGGCGCCCTGCGCGAAGCCTTCGCCCATCCGGGTCCCGCTCTCGTCGACGTAGTGAGCGCACGCCAGGAGCTCGTGATGCCTCCCGCGACCACCGCCGACCAGACCTACCACTTTGGGCTGTTCATGCTTCGTGCCGTCATGGATGGTCGAGGCCAGCAGCTCATTGATCTCGCAAAGGTCAATCTGTTCCGGTAGTGCGATCCGCAAAACCCATTGGAAGCCAAACCATGTCCAGCAAGGTCGTAAGTACCGCAAATCTCTCATCGGAGCGCGGGTCTTTACACGTTGGCTTTATCATCGCCTGGCTTTTTTGTGCCGCGTTCTACTTCATGCAGTACATGCTGCGTTCCGCGCCGGGCGTGATGGTCCCCGAGTTGAGTGCCGCGTTCGGCCGCGATGCGCTGGGCGTGGGCGCGCTCGTCGGCCTGTACTACTACACTTACGCGCTGTTCTCGATCCTTTGCGGTGCATTGCTCGATCGGCTCGGCGGCAAGGCGGTCATCCCTGCCGGTATCGTTCTCGTGGCCGTCGGGGCGGCACTGTTCGGCCTGGGCAGCGTGGAGGCCGCGCAGGCCGGCCGCCTGCTGCAAGGCGCGGGTTCGGCGTGCGGGTTCATCGGCGCGGTGTATCTCGCCACGCACGGCTTTCCCCCGCGCTCGCTTGCGACAGCGGTCGGTTTCACTCAGTGTTTCGGCATGCTGGGCGGCTCCGCGGGTCAGTTCGCCGTTGCCCCGCTCATTCACGGCCTCATTACGTGGCAGCAGTTCTGGTGGCTGTCCGGCGTCGTCATCCTTTTGATCGCAGCGCTGGTGCTGATCGTAACGCCGGCAGTCCGTGATGACAGCCCAGCCAGCCAGGGCTCGTGGATGAAGATGTTCTCGCCGTACAAGGAAGTGCTGACCAATCCGCAGTCTTACCTTTGCGGTTTCTGCGCCGGCCTGCTGTTCTTGCCGACAACTGTCGGCGACATGATCTGGGGCATTCCGTTCCTGCGCAACGGTCTTAACATCGGCTATGCGGAGGCCGTCAATCGCGCGAGCATGGTGCCGCTAGGATGGGTGATCGGCTGCCCGCTGTTAGGCTACTTGTCTGACCGTCTGGGCCGCCGCAAGCCGGTATTGATCGGCGGCGCGCTGCTCATGCTTGTGTCGGGTGCGGGCATCTTCTATCTGCCTCCGGGTGTGGCGCCGCCTTACGTGCTCGGTCTGCTGCTCGGCATTGGCTCCGGTGCGGCAATGCTGCCCTACACGGTGATCAAGGAAGTCAATCCGGACAATGTGAAGGGCAGCGCCAGCGGCGCGATCAATTTCCTGGTGTTCACATTCAGCGCGTTGCTCACACCCGTGTACGGCAAGCTGCTCGCCCACTTCGCGAACGGCGGCTCCATGAACCTGCCGGTGTTCCGCGCGGCCGGCTCGTGGCTGCTAGGTGGCATCATGCTCGCGATGGTGCTTGCGATGTTCATGCGCGAGACCGGACCGCGCGGACCGCGCGGACGCGCGTGAAGCTATTTATCCAGGTCAGGGTTTGGGGATGCCTATTCAAAGCTGTCAGCCGCCGACATCCGGTCGCACTCGCAATTTTGAGTTCGAAGGCTTTTTATCGGGAAGCGTGAGCTCTCCCCCGAAAGACCGTCAACTTGCCCAATATGCGTTTCAGCAACTCATCGGACGCCTTGGAACGTGGGCGACCGTTGCGTATGAGGACGCGCGCCTGCACCGATGAAAACATAGGATGCTCAATGGGTCTCGCGACCAGTTCCCCCGCTTCGATCTCGTTTTGCGCTGCGAATGCTGCACCAAAGGTAACGCCCTTGCCTGATTTCACGAATTTCTTTAGTACCGCTAGTGAGTTCGCGACCAACGTCGGGGTCAATTGCAAGTTCTCGGCGAGCGCCACCGCTTGCACCAACTGACCAAGACCGAACGACACGGGCATCAGACCCAGAGGGTAAGAAAGAACATCGGCGATTGAAACCGGCTTTTTACCTGCGGCCAATGGATGATCAGCGCTGGTCAGCAATATCACGGGTTGTACGGCGCTCGCCAGATAACGGACACGTGATGTTGGCGGAGGGTTGTAGGCAATTCCAATGTGAGCGAGATCTTCCTCGACCTCCGCGACCACATCATTGACTGACACGACACTGACCACAATATTCAGTTTTGGATATTGATCGGCGAACTCGGTGAGTACCTCGTCCATCAGGCATTCGACAAAACCCTCGCTGACGGCAACACGAACGTGTCCGCGTTGCAAGCCTCGAAGCTCATCGAGCTTTTCCTCAAGATGGTCCTGCTGAGCCTGACAGCCTCGCCAGTAATCCAGTAAATGATGGGCGGCCTCGGTGGGAATCACACCTTTTGCGACGCGCTCGAACAGGACGCTTCCTACCTCATCCTCAAGCAGGCGCAACTGGCGCGTGATGACTGAAGGCGCAGTGTTGATGCTGTCGGCCGCGCCACGGATCGATCCATGGGACAAAACCTCATGGAAATAACGAAGTCTGCGCTGGTTGATTTCTCTCATGTCGGATTATCCAAGCGTTGCTCACTGGGCAACACTAATGAGCTTCAGTTGCGCTTGCAACACTATTTTTCTCAGGCAACTATCGACGAAACACGCAGCAGTCAGTCCCTTGTGTCAAATGGAGCGCGCCCGTATGTCCGCAATAACCCCGGCCTCAAGCTTGCCCGTTAAGCAGGCGATATATACAAGGGTTAGCTGGCGGATTCTGCCGCTGCTGATTCTCTGCTACCTGTTCGCCTATCTGGACCGGATTAATATCGGTTTTGCCAAGCTGCAAATGCAGGCAGATATCGGATTGTCCGATGCTGCGTTCGGCCTTGGTGCCGGCATTTTCTTTCTCGGGTACATGCTGTTCGAGATTCCGAGCAACCTGCTGCTGCCAAAGCTCGGTGCTCGAAAAACACTTAGCCGCATCATGGTTTTGTGGGGCTTGACGTCGATGGCGATGCTGTTCGTGCACGACGTAAAACTCTTCTATGCGTTGCGTTTCCTGCTCGGCGTGTTCGAGGCGGGCTTTGCCCCCGGGATGGTGTTTTATCTGACTTGCTGGTACCCGCAAGCCCGTATGGCACGGGTGATGGCAATCGTCATGGCCGCCGCCCCGCTAGGCGGCGTAATTGGCGCGCCTTTGTCGACGTGGGTGATGAGCGCGTTGGCGGGATCGTCCGGACTCGCCGGCTGGCAATGGATGTTCTTGATTGAAGGTTTGCCTTGCGTACTGCTTGGCGCGATCGTTTTTCTCTTTCTCGACGATCGCATCGAGACCGCGCAATGGCTCACGAACGATGAAAAGTCGATGCTTGCGGCAGAATTGGGTGGCCACGAAGGAAGCCACCGAGGGTTCCGGCACGTTGCCGCCGACCCTCGTGTGTATGCAATGGCCTTCGCCTACTTCTGTCTCATTTGCGGCATTTACGCGGTGAGTTTCTGGCTACCGACAATCGTGAAATCCGGCGGCGTTTCGGACTTGATGACAATCGGGCTCCTTTCCAGTGTCCCTTATGTAGTTGCGGTAGGTGCCATGTTCATCGTGGGCCGAAGCTCCGACCTTCGGCAGGAACGCCGATGGCACAGCGCCATTCCTGCGGCCGTCGGTGGATGCGCACTGGCGATTTCGGCATTCACTATCGGACAACTCTGGACGTCCCTGATCAGCATCACCCTTGCAACAGCCATGATGTGGGCCGCGTATACGGTCTTTTGGGCGATGCCGTCCCAGTACCTCAAAGGAAACGTCGCGGCAGGCGGTATCGCGCTTATCAACACCCTCGGGCTGCTCGGCGGATTTATCAGTCCGACCGTGATAGGTCTGGTCAAAACCGCCACGGGCAGCATGCAGATCGCGTTGATCCCGACCGTCGTCTTGCTTCTGCTCGGAGCGTTCGCTCTCGTTGCGAACCGGTTTCCATCGAAGTCCTAACAAATCCTTAAAAGCCCTAACGCCTCAGGCCATGAAAATATTGATCGCTGGCTTCCAGCACGAAACGAATACCTTCGCTCCGTCAAAAGCGGACTATGAAAACTTTGTTCGAGGCGAAGGATTCCCGCCGATGGCGCGCGGCGCCGATGTAATAAACCTTCGGCAGGTCAACATTGCTATAGGTGGCTTTATCGACGAAATGGAGTCACAAGGCCACAGCCTTGTTCCGGTAATCTGGGCGGCGGCGAGTCCATCGGCCCACGTTACCCGCTCAGCGTTCGAGCGAATTGCCGGCGAGATTCTCGAGGGTATCCGGCGGGCGGATTTTGACGCGGTCTATCTGGACCTGCACGGCGCAATGGTTGCTGAACATCTCGACGATGGCGAAGGAGAACTGCTCGCACGTATTCGCGCTCTCGTGGGCCCCGATTTTCCGGTGGTGGCCTCTCTCGATCTGCACGCGAACGTTACGGAGAAAATGCTTCGCAACGCCAGTGGCCTCGTTGCTTATCGAACCTATCCGCATGTCGATATGGCCGATACCGGAAGGTCCGCAGCCAGGCTGCTGACAAAGCTGATTGCCAAAGACGGCAACGTGTCCCTTGCATATCGGTGCATTCCGTTCCTGATTCCAGTCAACGCCATGTGCACGCTCCTGGAACCCGCGCGAGACGTCTATGAACAGTTGTCGGAACTAGAGAGTAACGATGTCTTTTCGATTTCTTTCACCCCCGGCTTTCCCGCTGCAGACTTTCCGGAGTGCGGCCCAATGGTCTGGTGCTATGGCGCAAATCCTCAATCTGCAGAGTCCGCAGTCACGACGCTATATGAACGAATCGTCAACAGGGAAAGCGATTGGGCCGTGGAATTCCTGACACCGGACGATGCCGTGCTGGAGGCCAAACGCATCTCACAGTCCGCCACTCGACCCGTTGTGATCGCGGATACGCAGGACAATCCTCACGGCGGGGCCGATTCGAACACGACCGGCATGTTGCGCGCGCTCGTCAGGAACGAAGCTGAAGGGGCGGCACTTGGACTCATATGGGACCCCGAAGTCGCGCGTATCGCTCACGAATCCGGGCAAGGTAATGAGATAACGGTATCGCTTGGCGGGCAGTCGGGTGTGCCCGGAGATTCCCCGTTTCACGCTACGTTCAAAGTGGAATACCTCTCCGACGGCCGGTGCATCCTCGAGGGGCCCATGATGACGGGAACGCAAATAGATGTCGGGCCGACCGCTTGCCTGAAAATTGGCGACGTCCGGGTTATTGTCAGCACGTCGAAGGCGCCAATGAACGATCGCAACCTGTTCAGGATGGCGGGCGTTGTCCCTGAAGAGATGAAGATTCTAGTCAACAAAAGCTCAGTTCATTTCCGGGCAGATTTCGGCCCGATCGCAGAGCGTATCCTGGTCGCAAAGGCACCGGGTCCGATGGCCGCCGACCCGGCAGACCTGCCGTGGAAAAACTTGCGCCAAGGCATTCGACTTACGCCAAACGGACGCGAGTTTCAGTAGATACGGTCAACCGCGCCTGGATCAATCAATGCGCGTCGTTCGAATATCGCAGTGTGAAACCAGAACCAGGAACAAAACCGATGAAGCAGTCGAAGCTGAATCTTTCCCGATTTCCTCAAACATCATTACGCGATGGACCCTCGCCTATCCAGCATCTTCCGAGACTGAGCCGTGAGCTGGGCGGCGCCGATATCTACGTCAAGCGTGAGGATCTCGATGGTCTGGGCGGCGGTGGCAACAAGCTCAGAAAGCTGGAATTTCTCTTTGGAGAAGCTCAGGCGACCGGCGCCGACACAATCATCACCGTTGGCGGTCGACAGTCCAATCATGCCCGCCTTACCGCTGCCGCAGCCGCGCGCATTGGCATGAAATGCGAGCTGGTGCTTTCCCGTCTGGTACCTATCGAAGACAGCGATTACATCGACAACGGAAACGTGTTGCTCGACGGCCTGTTCGGCGCGGTTATTCACGATATCCCCGGCACTGTGAGCGCGCTCGATTTTGCGGAAGACAGGGCTGGCGCGCTTCGGCATCAAGGACGTAATGTCTATGTATGCCCTCTCGGCGGATCAAGTCCCACAGGTTGCCTAGGGTACGTCGCGTGCGCCGGGGAGATATTTGGCCAGGCTGATGAACACGGAACACCCTTCGATCATATCGTCGTCGCGAATGGAAGTAGCGGGATGCAGGCCGGCCTCGTTGCAGCGACAATAGCAATGGGCCGGGACCCGCACACCATTGTCGGCTACACGGTCCTGGCGCCATTGGAAAAGGCCCGTGCGACGACTATCGAAAAGACAGTAAGGACGGCTGAGCTACTGAACCTTAACCTCGTCATCCCCGACGATGCCATTACATTGCACGGAGAACAACTCGGTACTGGCTATGGACTACCAACGTCAGCAATGAAGGAAGCACTGGGTCTGATGGCGTCTCTCGAGGGCTTGCTTCTTGATCCGGTATACAGCGGGAAAGCTTTTGCCGGATTAATTCAAGAGATTAGAAGCGGCAGCTTTAAAGCGGGGAAGAATGTCCTGTTCCTGATGAGCGGAGGGCTACCCACGTTATTTGCTTATCGTGGTGCTTTGTCGTAAACGGGGATTACATGTATTTAGCCGAGGCGACGCGTGTCAGCGCGCGCCTACCGCCTGTTCGAGCCGCGCGGCCGCCGACAGCGCCACATCGTCGCGCCAGCGCGGGCCGATCACCGTGACGCCGAGCGGCAGTCCGGAGGGGCCCGTGCCGACCGGCACATTCACGCAAGGGTTGCCGAGCAGCGTCCACATGCGGCTGAAGATCGGGTCGCCGGTCGAAGCGAGGCCCGCAGGCGCTTCACCGGGTGCGCTCGGTGCGAGCAGCACATCGAACCTCTCGAAGAGTGCCGCCAGCGCATGGCGGCCCGCTTCGGCCTGCTGCTGCAAAACCGTATAACGGACGCCGCCGAGCGACGCTCCCGCTGCAAGCACGGCGCGAAACGGCTCGCTCAAATCGTTCAGGCGCGTCTGATACTCGGGCACATACGCAAGCGACGCTTCATAGCTCATGATGCC
Organism: uncultured beta proteobacterium; assembly: GCA_963708695.1. Classification (GTDB taxonomy): domain Bacteria; phylum Pseudomonadota; class Gammaproteobacteria; order Burkholderiales; family Burkholderiaceae; genus Caballeronia. Next base: position 58,759 of record CAVPTS010000004.1, on the reverse strand, counting down.
GGTCTGCGCGTCGGCGAGATTGTCGCAAGCATGCGGCAGCAGTGCGTCGGAGACCGTCGCGCCGGCTGCTTCGAGCAAACGCGCGGCGTCACTTAGTGCCTGCCGGCTTGCCGGCGTCGCGGCGTCCCAGTGCGGGGTCGTGCAGATGCCGACACGCAGCGAGCCTGCCCTTTCAATAACGAACTCGCGATGCGTGAGAATCCCCACAAAGAATGCCGCATCATCGACGCAGCGGGCCAGCACGCCGAGCGTGTCGAGGCTGGGTGACAGCGGCTTGACGCCGGCGGTCGGCAGCGTGCCGAAGGTCGGCTTGTAGCCGACGATTCCGCAGAACGAAGCCGGCCGCACGATCGACGCTGCGGTCTGCGTGCCGAACGCGATGGGTACCATGTTGGCCGCCACCGCGGCGGCCGAGCCGCTCGACGAGCCGCCCGGCGTGTGCAGTTCGCTCAGACGGAGCGAATGCGGGTTCACTGTCGGTCCCGGTTTAAACGTTGCAAATTCGGTTGTCACGGTCTTGCCGAGCACGATTGCGCCCGCAGCGCGAACGGCAGCCACCGCTGCCGCGTCGGTCACGGGGCGATGCGCCGTGTAAATTGGCGAGCCGTAGCCACTCGGCATGTCGGCGGTGTCCATCATGTCCTTGACACCGACCGGCACCCCTGCAAGCGGCCCGGACGCGCCGCCCGCGGCATCGATCCGGCGCGCCTGTGCAAGCACCTGCGCCGCATCGAAGTATTGCCATGCGTGCAGCACGGCCTCCTGCGCGTCGATACGTTCGATATATGCACGGGCTACCGCTTCCACGCTTAGTGTGCGCTGCGCCACCTGCAGCACGAGCTCGCGCACGCTCAATCCGAGAATGTCAGTCATGCGGTGTTTCCCGTGGTGTTCCTGGACCTGGAGTCAGGAGAGGTACGCGGTGCCCTTTAGCGCTGCAGGACGCAACCACGCGCCGCCGTTCTCGATACTCGAACTTGATGCACCGCTGACATCAACGACAACCGCCATTGCGATGCCTAAGTCACATTACTCTTCGAAGTCGAATTACGCTTCGGCCAGAATTTGTCGAATGGCTTTCTCGAACGCTTCGACCGGTTGTGCGCCGGTCAGCAGATAGCGGTCATTAAAGATGATCGACGGGACTGAATTGATGCCCATGGCCTGGTATTTCTCTTCTTCTGCACGAACCTCATTGGCATAGTCGTCGCCTTGCAGAATAGAACGCGCCTCGGCGCCGTCGAGTCCCACGGATTGCGCCGCTTCGACCAGGACATCGAGGTCGCTCGTGGGCTTGCCCTCGCCGTGATAGGCCTGCAGCAGCGCTTGTTTAAGCTCTACCTGTTTGCCTTTTATACCGGCCCAGTGCATCAAGCGATGTGCGTCGAAGGTGTTATAGATGCGCGTGCGCGGGCCGAAGGTGAAACCCACGTCCGAGCCGCGCTGGCGGAGCTCGGCTTGCGCCTGGGCTACCTGTTGCGGAGTGCGACCGTATTTCTTGCCGATATGTTCGACGAGATCTTCACCTTCCTCGCCCATGTGCGGATTCAGTTCGAAGGGATGCATGACCAATTCGGCGTCGACGGCATCGCCAAGCCGTGACACTGCAAGTTGCAGCGATGCCAGACCGACAGCACACCACGGGCACGCTACGTCGGAGACAAAATCGATTCTGATAGGTTGTTTCATTGCTTTCCTGATGATGATGATCACCTGTTGCGTCACCGGTTCGACACGAGGGCAACAGCCGCATGCAGCATAGCCGGATTTGCAATGTCTGGCCGAACCGGCCGCCCGCTTACAGAGCACCCGAGGCCAGGTTCGCGTCAGCAGGATCGAGCGTCTCCAGATGCCGCATCAATGAACTGCGCCCCTGACGTTTCGGACCTGATCGCGGGTCCGTTCTATTCTGGACGAGTTTCGGCGCGAAATCATCATGGCCCGTGGCAATTCAATTGTTCCCGCAAGTCAAGCATGGGCGTGAAAACGGGAGTGGGCAGATCGATCGTCGACGACCCGTTCGCGGACGGTTGCCGGCTCGTGCGATTGGTATGCGTGCTTTGGCCTTGCACAGGTAAAGTCGACGCTGTGTGGCCACTCGGCGCGTAGCGCGCGAGAAGCTGAGGTAATGCGCGAATCGAAGGAAACAACTTCGCGTCTTTTTTATTGGTAGCACGTCGATGAGCGGTCTCACACCCTCATCGGCTCGATCGACGACATCGCTTCCATTGCAAAACGGGATCCATTCGGCGAGGGAGGGGATCCCTCCCCCCTTCAAACTTCTTCGGTCTGGCGCACGCGCGGCAGCATCCGGTCGAACTCTCGCTTCACGATGCCGTAGCATTCGCACGCACGGGCTTCCAGACCTGCGCGATCGAGCACCTTGATACAACCGCGGCTGTGATGGATCAGGCCGGCGTCATGGAGCTTTCCAGCGGCTTCCGTCACCCCTTCGCGACGCACGCCCAGCATGTCGGCAATCATCTGCTGCGTCATCTGGAACTCGTTCGACGGCGTCCGGTCAATCTCGATCAACAACCAACGGCACAACTGCTTGCTCAACGAGTGGTGACGGTTGCACGCGGCGGTCTGCGCAACTTGCGTCAACAGCGCTTGCATATAGAGAAGCATCAAGCGTCGCAGGAAATCCGAGCGGCCGAATTGCTCGCGCAAGGCCGAGGCGCTCATGCGATACGCAAAGCCCGGGCATTGAACCTGAACGCGCGTCGGCATCGTGTCGCCGCCGGTCAGGATAGGAACGCCGGTCATGCCTTCTCGTCCGATGGCCGCAATTTCGGCCGAGCCGCCATCTTCCATCGAGTGAATCAGGGAGATGATGGCCGTCGTCGGAAAATAGACGTGATGAATGCGTTGTCCTGAATCGCAAAGCAATTGGCCCGTGCGAAGCTGGACGAGTTCAAGGTGGGGCGTAAGCGCTTGCCATTCGTGCGCCGGAAGCGCGCCCAACAGATGATTGCCGTGCAGGTCGGATTGAAGGGTCAACATGATTTTTGTTCTCTCGTTTGCGCTATGCGCCGTTACTTTTATATTCCAGCCAACCCCACGTCTCGCGATGCATCTGTCGGCATCTATCGTTGACGTGTTGCGACCAGCCCCGTAAGCAGATTCGTCAACGTCGTTAGTCTTGATTTCGTATTTCGACATTGGCTAGTGCTGCACCACACATATAGCGAGGACCGTGCCAGTAGGCGTAAAACCCAATGCCATCATGGAACGTCCGTGGATATGCAGCAGCGCACAGTGGGGACGAGAACGTTTTTGATTCACTCTTGAACAGTGCGAAGTCGGATTGGATCTATCCGTCCGATTAATCGCGCAAACGCTTTCGTCTGCTCAATGCCTTACTGGAGGGGTATCGGATTTTTATAACGCCAGTTGAAACCCCGGATTTGCGGCCGTCGGATCGTGACCGCGTAAGCATTCGTAGGGGGTTTTAAAAGTGATACAGAAATGTTCCGCCGATCCGCTGTGATCCGGGCGAAGCTTGCCTATTACAGGGTTTGAGATCACCGAAGGAGCGCCAGCGTGGCTTAAGGGCGTTCGCGCACCGATGACACAGCGGTTGTAGCACCGCTGGATGGTGATCAGAAAACGTTGCAGGGATTGCGCGAAGGCCACGGTCGGCGGTTCCGTAAGGGTCTTGCGTAAGGGTCTTGCGTGACGATAAATGCCTGGCGTCAGCGCCCTTGCGCGGTGACAAATTGCACGTTGCGTCTATATTGGCTAGGCGTCACGCCTTGCTGGCGAGCAAAGAAGCGCGTGAAGTTTCCCGGCGAGTCGAAGCCCAGGTTGAGCGCAACATCCTGGAGGGCCATCTCGTCCTGCGAGACACTTTCGATCGACAGATCCATTCGCAGCATGCTGCTGAAAGTCGCCGGGGTCATGCCGGTCTGCTTGTGGAACAGATGGAAGAAATGCGGGCGCGATAGCCCAACCGTTTGTGCGAGATCGTCGAAATCGGGTGGGATGCCCCTCACCTGTTTCATTGCTTCGATCGCGCGACGAATCCTGATGTCGTACGCTATTCCCCCAACCGTCCCCGCCGCCGACAGTTCATTCCTTCGCGGCGATATACCGACCAGTTCGCCGGTCATGCCGGCGATCAGCCCCTGGACCGCTTCAAGCGACTGGCCTTCACGGTCAGTCAGGATGTCGAGCAGGTCAACATGAAGGCGGCCGAGCCTCCCCTGCACGGGTACGGAAGACCTGGGAAAGAAACGGGGATGAATGCTGTACGCGAAACGCCGGTCGACCTCTCTCAGCCAATCCGGCTCCAGATAGAGTGCGAGCAGCACGGTCGGCTGCGATTGCGGACGATGCTCATAGAAATGCGGCTCCCAAGCATTCACCAACAATACGTTCTTGTCCGACAAAACATGTTCGCGATTGCGGATGCCGAACTGGATGTCCGGACCGCCTTCCTTGAAGATGACGTGGGAAACCCGATGCGCATGGAGGACCATGCTTTTATCGAGCAGCAGCAACGCCACCCTTCCAAACGGTCCGTGGATGATTCGCAAGGGTTCCGACATTGTGAAAAGCCTCCCGCCGTCCCGATGAATTCAAGCGTTTCGAACGTATCAAACGTCTCAAGCGCGCCGCGCAAAAAAATCATCATCCGGAATGATAAATCGGCCTCGTCCGTGACAAGTTTGCATACGTCCCGGACAACGACAACTGGGACATTCGCCTACTCTGCTTACAGGCTCTTACGCACCGCGAGACGTTGCCGCGGTGCAGGACGCCTCTCGCATCATTCATAACTCAAGGAGATGATCATGGCTGGCGTTGGCAGTGAAAAAGTATTTGAGAATGACAAGGTCATCGTATGGAACTTCGTGCTCGCTCCAGGCGAGGAAACACCGGTACATACTCACACGCATTCGTACATGTGGTACGCAATAGAAGGTGCGCCCTTGCATATCTTCGATGAAAACGGCGGGGACCTCGGCATCTTCGACGTGCCAACGGGCGCGATTTACTCGCTCAAATGTGAGGACGGGTATCTGGAAGTACTGTCCGAAATCGGCAAGGGCGCGAAGGTCCCCGCAACGCACAAAGCGCGCAACGAAGGAAGCAAGCCATACCGCGAGGTACTGGTTGAATACAAAGAGCAGCGCGCTTGATCAAGCCGGTCCAGGTTGTCTCCCCGAACGCCTCCTGATGCAAGGCGGCGTCCGGGGCAATGCCGCAACTTTGCAGGCAAACGCGATGCGGGTCTCACTACTCTCCGCTGCGGCGGTATCAGACCAGAACTTGCGCCCGATGCTGCAGCCATGCGCTCATATTGCCAGTCTCAAGCTCGGTGAACTGCGCCACGGCAGCGGCGCCGTCCAGCAATAGATCCGGCTCCAGGCCGTCCGCCAGCCGTTCGAGTTGCATGTTGTTCCACGGAAGAAGATGAAACGGATGCAGCGCGGCTTCGGGACTCAGAGCGCGATCGACTTCGCCGGAGAGCATGCGTTTCGGCACCTCGGGATCGGCAATGATCGGACGACCGAGCCCGATGATGTCGAGTTCCCCGCGCTCCAGTGATTCCATCATGGCCGCCGTCGTGCGAAATCCTCCCACCACCATCACGGGCATCTTAGCCGCCGCACGAACCGCTGCCGCGAAGTCCACGAAGAATGCTTCGCGCTTGACGGTACTCTCGCGCGGCGCGTCTTCTCCTTCGTCCATTAATGTGAGGCCGGCGATCTTCGGCTGCTCAAGGGAACCGCCCGACAGTTCAAGCAGATCGAGTGTTGAGTGGTTAAGTGTCTTCACCAGTCCGATGCACTCGGCGTTAGTAAATCCGCCCTTCTGAAAGTCCGACGAATTGAGCTTGAGCGCAACGGGAAAGCCGGGACCAACGGCCGCCCGAACCGCAGCCAGCACCTCGAGCACGAAGCGGGAGCGGTTCTCGAGCGAACCTCCCCAGCGGTCTGTGCGCTTGTTGGCAAGCGGGCTGAGGAACTGCGAAATCAGGTAGCCATGCGCTCCATGCAGCGATACTCCGGTGAAACCGGCCTCGCGAACTTTCCCGGCGGCAAAGGCGAACTGCCCGATGGCCTGCTGGATCTGCTCTTCAGTCATTTCACGCGGCGTGGCAAACGAGAACCCCGCACCCCTCATCACCTCTATATCCACAGAAGACGGTGCCAGCGGAGATGTGTTGATCCCGCTTTGAACCTGCCGTCCGGTATGACTGAGCTGAGCCCAAAAGTGAGCGCCGTCCGACGTTCCGGCTGCAGCGAGCCGCGCCAGTTGCGCCTGCCCGCTGTCGTCGTCGATGACGATGTTGCCCGGGCGCTCGAGATGCCACCGGTCCACCTGGATATTGCCGGAAAGAAGCAGCCCGGCGCCAGAACGTGCCCAGCGTCTATACAGCGCCTCAAGGCGCGGCGTTGAATGGTTGTTTGCATCGGCCATGCCTTCGCTCATGGCAGCCTTGGCCAGGCGGTTCGCCAGGATCGCGCCGCCGGGTAAATGCAGCGGCTGTGAGAGGAGATTGTTCATCTGAATGTCCATCGGGAAAAGATTGCATGAAGACCCACGCCCCTTCCCTGACAAGGCGAGAGCGGCTCGGCACACAAACGACAGTAATCGCTGTCGTTTGAAGGATAGTGATCGCTGTCGTATCATTCGTCAAGTGGATAAAAGAGGGACATATATGGTCAAGACCTGGTCGGATGACAATCCGAAGGCCGCACTGATGTCGCGCAAACGGGCGATGATCGTCGACGCTGCGTTGCGGGCCTTTCTTGAGAATGGCTATGCGGAGAGCTCAGTTAACCGCATTGCCGAGGAAGCCGGCGTATCGATCAAGACGCTATACCGTCACTTCGAGAGCAAGGACGATCTGTTCAGTGCGGTGATGGAAGCGGCGTGCTCCACACCGGGCATGCAGTCCGGCATGCAGCACGCTTTCGCGACTGAGCTTGAGGAGAGTGACGTGCCGGACTGGTTCAGCGAGCCACCGCCCGTCGCGTTGCCGATCGCCGGCAACGAATATCTTCGACACGCGCTTTCGGACGAACAGTTGGCCCTGTATCGCGTCGTGACTCGCGACGCCCCGCGCTTCCCCGAACTTGCTCGTCGCTATCGCGAACAGGTTACGGGTACGCGCGACGCGTTATTCGCGAGCTATCTTGAACGATGGCTGCCTGTCACGGGCTGGAAAGTACGAGACATGCACGGCGCTGCAGCGACCTTCGCGGCACTGCTTAAGGCCACGCTTTTCGACGATGCGTTGTTCGGCGTGAAAAGCGCCGGCGAGAAAGAGATCGCCGAATGTGCGGGCGAGGCAGCCGCCCGGATGCTGGTTCTCATTGAAGCGGGTCAGCTCTAGAACCCTGCGCGCCTCGCTTCACAGATGCTTGCCATCTTGAACATGCGGGCGTGTCGTGCAGTTTCATTTGTCCACTTGAGGACGACCAGCGAGTAATCGCTTGGCGCTGTAGGAGACGACGAGTTCGCCGCGCTGATTGTTCACATCGACCTGGCTTGTGACAACCGCACGATTGCCTTTTGAGGTGGGCTTCACTTCTCCCACTTCAATGATTGCATGGATTCTGTCGCCGACTTCCACAGGCAGATGCGTCTTGAGCGCCATCTCGAGAAGTGCCAGACCCGTTCCCTGGATCATCGTCTGAAAAATCATTCCCTCGATCAACCCGGTGGTCAACGCGGCAGGCACCGGACGTCCACGCATTGCGCCATGTTCGAAATCGGCGTCGATAAAAATGGCTTCGAGCATTCCCGTTACATTAAGGAACCCTATCAAATCGCTTTCCGTAATCGTGCGCCGAAGCGTTCGAAAACGTTGCCCGGCCCGGATGTCCTGCCAATAATAACCCTGCCCTAAAAGAATTGAATCATCTGCAGCTTGCATTGCGATACTCCATGAAGAATGTGATTGACCTGAGCTTCAGATACTCAGCGTTGGCTGCGCGCGACTGGCGTCCAGGCGAGCAGCGCGATTGCGGCAACTGCCTGGATGCAGGCGACGGTGAGAAAACTGCTCGTGTAGTGACCGGTCAGCGTACGTACCAGACCCGTCAGCCATGGCGTGAAAAACCCCGCAAGGTTCGCAACCGAACTAATGAACGCAATGCCAACCGCAGCCGCGCTGCCCTTCAGCATTCGCCCCGGGATCTGCCAAAAAAGCGAAATTCCAGCGCCAGTCCCGGCGAGTGCCGTGACCAATGAGACAAACGTTGCGACGCGGCTTTCGTGCCAGACAAACACGAGGACGATCAGGCTGCCCACACTGATGATCGATGCGATTGCGCAGTGGTAGCGGATTTCGTCCCGGCGGGACGCGTGAGAGCAAAACGCGATATTGAGCAATGCTCCCAGGACGCAGATGGCCGCTAATGCATTTCCTATCGCCGAGTAACTTCCGAAACCGGCTTCTTTGAGGATGGTCGGGATGTAAAAAGACAAAGCGGCATTGGCGCTCAGAATGCAGAAATAGATGAGGATAAGATTCCAGAACATCGGCTTCTTCAACGACGACCAAGGCCGTTCTTCGCGCCCTTTCAATGCATTGCCGTCCAAGGCAAGGTCACGTTCTATAAGCTGTTTTTGCTCGATAGACAACCAGCTTGCCGTGGCGGGCCGGTCGGGCAGCAGGAACACGGCAATGCATCCCAGCACGAGTGTGGGCAATGCTTGAAGCAGAAACATCCAGCGCCACCCGGCAATGGCCATCAAGCCGCTCATGTGTTCAAGCACCACGGCGCCGGTCATCCCGACCACGACGGTCGAACAGATGGCGGCCGAGTGAAAAATGCTGAAGTTACGCGTTCGACGTTTCGCGGGAAACCAATAGGTGAAGTACAAAATAACGCCCGGATAAAACCCTGCCTCGAACACCCCGAGAAGGAAACGCAAGGCGTAGAACAGCATGGGTCCGTGAACGAACATCATGCCGATGCTCGTCGCACCCCACCCGATTGCGATAGCGGCAATGGTTCTGCGCGCGCCCATGCGTTGCTGCATCAAGGTGCTGGGCACGCCGAATATCACGTACCCCAGAAAGAACAACCCGGCGCCGAAGCCATAGACGGCTTCGCTGAACTGCAGGTCGGCAAGCATCTGCAGCTTCGCGAAGGAAACGTTGGCCCGGTCGACCCACGCTAATAACCAGAGCCCGAACAGAAGCGGAACGATGCGCCACTCGGCGGACACGTACGCCCGCCTCAGGCTTGCCTCGGCGTCTCGATCCAGCGCGGGGCTGATTGCATCGATTGGTGAAGTCATGTTTGTTTCCATGGCTGCTGTCTCACTCAGAAAGTCGTGCGCATACCGACGGTAATCGCGGTCTGATTGCGCCCAATGGTGGCCGGATTGGAGCTGACCGGACTGCTGTTCACGCCGGCTCCCAGCGTGCCGCGCGGCTTGTTGTCCACGAACGCCACGTCGGTATAGAGCGACGTGCGCTTCGAAAGAAAATATTCCCCGCCTAGCCGGTATAGATTGGCGCCCGCGGTGCTTTGCTTCAGGTCCTGCAGGTACATCCAGTTGCCCGTGACACGCAATGCGGGTGTGATCTGCCACGCAACTGCCGTGAAGTAGTAGTTCTGGTTCGCGCCCGTCGTCGGATTGCGGAACTTGATGAAATCGAACGCGGTTTTCACTACACCGAAGGTGTATTTGATGCCGAGCGTGTACGAGCGCAGCCAGTTCTCGTTGGTGGCGCCGGTTGGGTCGTGCGCGTCGTAATAAGCGGTGATGAGCCCAAGTCCACCGCCGGTCCAGTTGAGGTTCGCGGACCATGCTTCTTTGTTCTGAAACTCGCCTGCCGTTCCTCCGAAGGAGTACAAGGCGCTTCCCGAAAAACCGAAGCGATTCGCGGGCAGCTCGTATTTAACCGAGTTGTTTAACCACTGATAGAGGAACCCTCCGTTCACTGCGCTATTCGCACCCGTTGCGGCGGCCGCTGCCGGAAGCGCCGGATTGATGTTCGACGAATTCTGGAAAACGGCATTGGCCAGTGACCCGGTCAGCGTGAAGCCGGTAATGTCCGCCGCGTTATAGGCATCGTAAAGCGGCGTCCAGTTTCGCCCGAGCTTAAGTGCACCCCAAGGCGCCACGACACCAACAATCGCGCCACGATCGAACAGCGAGTTCGTCGCATTCGGAAATGGCAGCCCAAAGTCGCCTGTGCCGCTGGATGGGTTGAAACCGCTTTCAAGCCTGAACGTGATCTGGGTTCCGCCGCCAATGTCCTCGAAGCCGATCAAGCCCCAGCGACTGGTTGCATGATTGTTGCCGGTAAGCGTTATCGCGCTAGCCGACTTACCGTCGGAAACGCCGGCGTTGGTGCGATAGACCAGTCCCGCGTCAATGAGACCATATAACGTCACCGACGACTGCGCGTGCGCCCCATGCTCCGCGGTTCCTATCAGGACAGCGAGCGCACCCAGCGATCGGGAAAGAATGCGACGCGTCCGGCCTGCGCCATCGTTCGAAATCCACTGTCTCCTCCTTAGCATTCTCATCTTCTAACGCCTTATGTTTGATCCACAGTTGCGAGCGTCCAACTATCTGAATTTCTTCAACATTTAATTCGTCATGCTAATAACTACGCAAAGCGAAATTTTTTAAAAATGACCGGGAAGACCACTAATTTTCTGCGTGCCGATCGTCCGGCAACGCTGCCCTTTCGAGGAGTCTGCTATCCAGCCTCACTGCGATGTCCGCAACCGCCACGCGATCAATATATCCAGCGTCTACATGCTAGTAATCAGGATTACGCCCGTCAAGCAAATGAACCTTTCTTCAGGGCTAACACCTATGGCGCGCCAGCACTGCCGATCACTCGAAACCACTTTCTCCAACACGCCAGAACGCTTATGCCATAAGGGTTTGAGGCCACCCCTGACGCTCTTTCCGGTCGTCGTGCAGTCCATGTATACCCGAATGAATCGAGCTTTTTGTTGACTGCGAGTTGGTGCGTTATTACGATATAGACACTGGATACATGAACGCAGTTCAGCGATATATACCATCAATGTATCCATTGTCCATATTGCACGCGTGACTGGCGTGCCCGCATAAACGTAACCTGGAGATATCCATGACCCGAGCAGTTATCGTGTCTTACGCACGTACCCCAATCGGCCGAGCAACGCGCGGCGCGTTCAATCAAACCCACGGCGCCACCATGGCCGGCCATGTCATCAAACACGCCGTCGCGCGTGCCAATCTCGATGGCGCCGAAGTGGAAGACATCGTGTTCGGGTGCGGCCAGCCAATCGCGGCAACAGGCGGCAACATTGCGCGCGCTTCCGGCATTCGCGCCGGCTTGCCGGTGTCGGTGAGCGGTACAACATTGACTCGTTTCTGCGCGTCGGGATTACAGGCTGTCGCCTTTGCAGCGCAGCGCGTACTGGTGGACAAGGTTCCCGTCATGGTGGCAGGCGGCGTAGAGTCGATCAGCCTGTCGCAGCCGGTCACGCTCAAGACAGCGCAGCGCGAAGCGTGGCTCGCCGAGCATCGCCCGGATGTTTATACCCACATGATCGAAACGGCCGAAACACTGGCAAGCCGTTACAACGTCTCTCGTGAGCGCTCAGACGCGTTCGCCCTGCAAAGCCAGCAACGTACGGCGCGCGCCCAGGCAGCCAGCATTTTCGACGATGAAATCGTGCCCTTGGCATCGCTGAAAGGAGTCGTCGACAAAGCGACCGGCGAAACCAGCACGGTGGAATGTCTGCTGAAGCAGGACGAAGGCAACCGCCCGGAGACGACGCTTGAGACGCTCGCGGGGCTGCCGCCTGTCAAAGGCGAAGGCTTCCAGGTCACTGCCGGCAATGCGAGCCAGTTCTCTGACGGCGCCGCGGCGCTCGTCATCATGTCCGAGCAGGAAGCAGAACGGCGCGGCCTGACGCCGCTTGGATACTTCATCAGTCTCGCCACGGCGGGCGTGGAGCCCGATGAGATGGGCGTGGGACCGATCAAGGCCGTGCCGCGCCTGCTCGAGCGCAACAACCTCGGCATCGACGACATCGATCTCTGGGAGCTCAACGAAGCCTTTGGTTGCCAGGCGACCTATTGCATCGATGTTCTCGGCCTGCCCGAAGAGCGTCTCAACGTGAACGGCGGTGCAATCGCGATCGGTCATCCGTACGGCATGACGGGGGCGCGTCAAGTCGGCCACATCTTGATGGAAGGACGCCGGCGCAAAGCGAAATACGGCGTGGTCACCATGTGCGCGGCTGGCGGAATGGGCGCCGCCGGCCTGTTCGAATTCATCCATTGAACCTGGGAGGCATTTCAGTCATGTCGGACTTAATGGACAAAGCAGCGGACAAAGCAGCAGATAAAGCACCAAAGACCGAATACGGCACGGTGTTCGTCGACCGGGACGGAAGTTGTGCGATCGTCACAATGAACCGGCTCGAAAAATACAACGCCATCAACAACGCGTTGCGCAGCGACCTTTACGAAGCACTGTCCGCGCTGATCGCGGACCGGTCGGTACGAGGCATCGTGCTTTGGGGCGGCACGAAGGCATTCGTTGCGGGCGGAGATCTGAACGAGATGCTGGTGCGCCGTCCCATGGACGCGTTCACGCCGACGAGCGGCACGCCCGATTTGTGGGCGCTGATCCACAACAGTATCGTGCCGATCGTCGCGGCTATTGCGGGACCCTGCTTCGGCGGCGGCCTGGAACTGGCAATGGCGTGCGATCTGCGGGTAGTCGCGGACAATGCGCAGATCGGCCAGACAGAGACGAACGTCGGGCTGATCCCGGGGCGCGGAGGCACGCAGCGGCTTGTCCGGCTGGTAGGCGCCACCAAGGCGAAGGAAATGATTTTCACCGGCGAAGTCATCACGCCGGACGAAGCGTACAGGATCGGTCTCGTCAACAAGGTGGTGCGCCCCGCAGAATTGCTCGACGAGGCGAAGAACTACGTACGCAAGATCGCCGAGAAATCGCCTCACTCCATTGCGCTGGCGAAGCTCCTGATCCATGCCGGCCAGGACGCCAATCTCGATGTCGCGCTGATGATGGAGTCGCTTGCATTCTCGGCGCTCTTTAGCACCGACGACATGCACGAAGGCGGAAATGCATTCCTCAACAAGCGCCGGCCAGTCTATAAGGGTTCCTGAACATGTCCACAACGGTGATTGAATCCTGTGTCGATGCCCCATCCGGCGATGATCTTCGCCTGATGGTCCGCACCATGGCGGATGTCGAGGCGTTCGAACGAACACCGCTGGCCGAGCGGCATCTGCCGGACAGCACTTACGCGATGCTGCGCGAGAGGAGCATGCGGCAACCCGACGCGGCCGCGCTGCACTACTTCGAATCCGGCGACGAACTGGACCGCGCGAGCACCATCACGCACGGGCAATTGTTTGAAAGGATTACTCAGACAGCCAATCTGCTTCACTCGCTCGGCATCGGTCCTACCGACGTGGTGGGCGTGATCATGCCGATCACACCGGAGTCGCAATATGCACTTTGGGGCGCGGAAGCAGCGGGTATCGTCTGCCCGGTAAGCTGGATGCTCGAACCGGAGATCATCGCGGCATTACTGCGGCAAGCGGGCGCGAAGGCGGTGATTGCCTATGGACCGGACGGCGATATCGAGGCATGGCACAAGGTCATGCAGATCCGTCAGGATCTCCCTGCGGTCAAGCACTGGATCAAGGCGGGCGGCACGGCGGTTCGCGACGACAGCATCGTTGATCTGCTCGCGCGCCTGCCTGAATTCAACGGTGGCAGTCTTGACAGCGGCCGGATTATCGCGCCGTCCGACATCGCCTCCATGTTCCACACCGGCGGCACGACCGGCACGCCCAAGCTTGCGTTGCACACGCACGCGAATGAAGTCTTCATGGCGTGGATCAGCGGTTTGCAATATGACGTGCGCCCCTCCGATGTCCGCGTGTGCGGCGTACCCATGTTCCATGTCACAGGCGTCCTGACCAGTTGCCTCATGCCGCTCGCGGTCGGCGCGTCGGTGGTGCTGTTGTCGGCCAGCGGCTGGCGCGATCCCTCCGTGATCCGCAACATGTGGCAAATCGTTGAGCGCTTTCGCGTCACTACGCTCAGCATGGTGCCGACGGTCGTCAATTTGCTGCTGAACATTCCGTTGGACGGAGCCGATATCAGTTCGCTCAAGTCGGCAAGTTGTGGAACCGCACCCCTCTCGGCTGCGGTCGCCGAAGCGTTCACCCGGAAGACCGGCGCGACGCTGATCGAAGGCTATGGCCTGACCGAAGGTACCGCACTGAGCGCGACCAATCCGCGCTATGGGGAAGCGCGCGTGGGTTCGATCGGCTTTCGCTTCGCCTATGAAGAACTGAAGGCCGTGAAAGTGGCGAACGGCCGTATCCTGCGCGACTGCGCTCCGCTCGAACCGGGCGTCGTCGTAGTGCGCGGACCCAACATTTTTCCGGGCTATCTCGGCAGCGTTCACAATGAGGGCATATGGCTGGACGACACCTGGTTCAACACCGGCGACCTCGGATATGCCGATGAAGAAGGTTACTTCTGGCTCACCGGGCGCGCGAAAGACCTGATCATTCGCGGTGGCAACAATATCGATCCCCGCATGATCGAGGAAGCCTTGTACCGGCATCCGGAAGTGTTCGACGCGGCAGCGGTCGGCATTCCCGATGCACACGCGGGCGAGTTGCCGGTGGTCTATGTGGCGTTGAACGCGGGCTCGACTTATCCGCTCGGACGTCTTAAGCACTACGCGTACGAAGTCATTCCTGAGCGCGCTGCAGTGCCGAAGCAATTCTTTATTGTCGATGCAATTCCGAAGACATCGGTCGGCAAGATCCAGAAGAACAGCTTGCGCAACGACGCTATTCGCCGCGTTCAATGGCAGATGCTCGCCGACGTGCAGGGGCACTCGCCGGTGCCCGTGGTGGACATTCGTGTCGATGACCGGGGGGACCGTGGCGTGATGTCGACGCTGGTGATGCCTGCCACGCTGACCGCCGACGAGAGAGATGAGGCGATCGCCACGGTTCGTGGCGTCTTCGCCACGATGGTCGTCAAGTACGAGTTCTTGTTCGAATGACGCCGGCATGTCACGGTGAGTCGCTTCGTTCGGCCGGGCCGGGAGACGCTTCTACGCCTTTTTGCCACGCCGCGTCCGCGTTAAACTGGATCTCCCGCCATTCCCTTACCGAGCCCGGCTCACCATGACAAAAGCCTTGCCTGCTCCTGTTCGACGCCCGTATCACCACGGCAATCTGCGCGAAGAGATGATCCGTTGCGGTAGGGAGATTCTCGCCAGCGAGGGCATCCACGGACTGACGTTGCGCTCCGCCGCGCGGCTCGCCGGCGTGTCTCACGGCGCGCCGCGCAACCAGTTCGCGGACAAGGAAGGACTGCTGGCCGCGATTGCCACCGAAGGTTTCACGGAACTGATCGCCGTTCGGCGCGCGCGCTTGTCGCCCGAGATGACAGCAGAGGCGCGCTTGCTCGTGGTGATGGACGGCTACATCGAGTTCGCCATTACCCAGCCTGCGTTGTTCTTCCTGATGTTCGGGCCGCAGATTGTCGGCAAGGAGCACTATCCCGACCTGCTCGCCGCGGGCAACGCATCGTATGAGTTACTGCGCGGTGCGGTGGAGGACTACTTCGCCGAGCAAGGCGCCAGCGAGCGCTTCGATGAGCTGAAGGTGCGATGCGCGTGGTCGGCCGTTCATGGCCTCAGCATGTTTTACAGCGACCGCCCCGTCGGACCCAGCCTCAAGCGCAAAGTGTCGTTCGAAAAATGGCGCCAGGGATTGCTCAAGTTTATCCTGACGGGGTTGATCGCCTTCGACGACACCACCACTGACAAGCCGGACCAGCCGGCCAAAAAAGTCGCAAAGCCGCGTGCAAAAAAACGTCCGGCCGAGGACGCCGGCACGGCATGACTTTCTTCTAAAAGAATCCGCACGATGAAAGAACGCCTTCTATCCGAACACCGCGACAACACGCTGTATCTGACTCTATCGAACCCCGAAGCCAAAAATGCGCTGAGCCCCGCGCTGTACGACGCGCTCACGAAAGCATTGTCAGAGGCGACTCACGACGAGGCCGTCCACTGTGTGATCCTGAGCGGCGCCGATGGGGTATTCAGCGCCGGTGGGAACCTTGTGCGGCTCCTCGGCAACCGGTCGCGTCCGCGGTCGGTTCAGGCAGAGAGCATCGAAGGGCTCAACCAGTGCACGGCCGCCATTCTCGCTTGTCCGAAGCCGGTGATCGCCGCCGTGGAAGGTTTCGCAGCCGGCGCGGGATTCTCCATTGCCTTGGCATGCGACTTCATCATTGCAGCCACAAACGCAAAATTCGTCATGTCGTACATCAGGGTCGCGCTGACACCCGATGGCGGCGGCGCGTGGGAGCTGGTGCGAAGCCTGCCCAAAGCGGTGGTGAGCGACGCGCTCTTAAACGGAGCGGCCCTGGAGGCCGGGCAACTTGCTGCTTACGGAGTCGTGAACCGGACCGTCTCGCCAGGGTCCGCACTCGTCGCTGCGACCGAACTCGCCCGATCCTTGGGACAGCGTTCGCCCCACGCGCTGGCTTCGATGAAGCAACTCATCAGGCAAGCAGAATTGCAGGATCGAGGCGCATATCTCGAGCACGAGAAAGCGACTTTTCTGGACGCGCTTTTTCACAAGGACGGCGGCGAAGGCATTACTGCCTTTCTCGAGAAACGTCAGGCGTCTTACTGAGCGGCCAAGCATTACCGTCCGCATCGATCACTTCCCTTTTGACTTAACAGGACCGACCTTCGAATGACTCCCACCCCCGAACATGCAATGAGTGGCCTTGAAACGTTGCGCCGTCAAATCCAGGAGGGCCGGCGAGCGCCGATGGGCGAGACACTCGATTTTCAGCTCGTCGAAATAGACGAAGGCGTCGCGGTCTTCGCGGCCTCGCCGGCAGCCGGGACCAACAACCCCCAAGGCACAGTCCACGGCGGCTATTCAGCCGCGTTGCTGGATTCGGCATGCGGCTGCGCGGTCCACTCATGCCTGAGCGCCGAACAGGGCTATACGACTATCGAACTGAAGGTTTCCTACCATCGCCCGATGACAACCGAGACCGGTCCTGTGCGCGCAGAAGCGAAGGTCATCTCGATCGGCAAACGCATCGCGTTCACCGAGGCCCGGCTGACCGACGTGTCAGGTCGTCTCTACGCGTCAGCCACGTCGACGTTGCTGGTCCTTCCCCGGTGACTTGTTTGCGTGTGGCATTGAGCTGACGCCAGTGCAAAAAGTAGCGGTGACTTCAGACCCCCGCTACCGTGGAATGCAACGCGGGCCGCCTCAATGATCCGCGCTGATAGCAACAACAGGGGCCGACTGACTCCATCCCCCACCAAGCGATCGATACAACGCGACCGCAGCAAGTGCATGTTCCTGTTTCGCCTGATTGAGTTGATCCGAGTCCTGTAAATAGGTCTGTTGTGCGGACAGTACGTCGAGGAAGTCCGTCGCACCGCCTTTGTAAAGCTGGTTCGCCAGCTTCAAGGACTGGTCCGAAGCACCCAGTGCATCGGTCAGCCTTTGCGTGGCCTCGGTCGTGCTGACGAGGTCGCTGCGCGTGTCCTCCACCTCCTTGAGCGCCTGAAGCATTGTCTGCTGCAGGTTGAGCTGCGATTCGCGCATCTTGCTTTCGCTCTGCTGGATATCGGCCGTTATCCGGCCCGCGTTGAAGATCGGGCTCGTGGCATTCAATGCAGCGCTGAAGAGGTTGTCGGTGAGCGTGGGCATTCCAAGGTACGACGCTGCGAGCAAACCATCGCTCAGGTTCAGCGTGAATTTCGGATAACGCTCCGCTCTTGACACGCCGACCTCGGCGGCACGCTGTTCAACCGTGGCGTAGGCCACGAGCACATCCGGGCGACGCAGCAGCGCTTCAGACGGCAAGGTCTGCGGCGCGGCGCCTTCAGGGTTCGGAATGGGACCGGGCGTCGCCAGCACCAGCTTGTCTACCGATTCCGGCTTGCGTCCTGAATACACCGCGATCAGGCTGAGTTCGTGCTCGAATCGTGGACCGGGCGCGCGGGATTCTGGCCTGCAGTTCATCCAGTTGATTCTGTGCGCGTGCCACATCGAGCTGGGTCGAAAGGCCATATTTCAAGCGTTCCTGCGTGAGTTGCAACGCGCGCTGCCGAATCTTCAGGTTGTCCTGAAGGATCTGCAACTCTGCCTGCGCCCACCGAAGGTTGACGTACGCGGAGGCGGTGTCGGCCGCCAGCGCAAGCCTGACTTCATCCACAACGTGTTGTTGCCCGACGAGTTTCGCCTGGGCCGCGAGCAGGTCGAGCCGCTCGCCACCGAATACGTCGGGTGACCAGTTCAGCGCGAGACCCACGCCGCCTTGGCGCACATAGCCAAGCGGAGGCGGGGTGTTCTGCCGCGAATCCGCGGCCGAGGCCGTCGCATCGAGCTCCGGCAGAAGCACCGCATGTTTTTGCGTGGTGATCGCTTGAGCCTGCTTGACGCGTTCAACCGCTGCCTGCAGGTCCAGATTGCTGGTCAGCACCGAGTCCACCAGTTCGTCCAGCAGCGGGTCGCCGAACTGCGACCACCAGGTCTTTGCATCGACGGCATCCTTTGGGGCCTCGACGCTCCAATTGATGGGTGCGATTGTCTTGACGGTGTCCGGCAGATCCGCGTGCGTCGCCGGTTGCACGGCGCACGCGGCGAGAGCGAGACTGGCCAGAATTCCAATGAAGCGTTTTTTCATGATTGACCTCAATGCCATGTTGACTTCAATGCCACGTTGACCTTAATGCCACGTTGAACTCAATGCCACGTTGACCTTAATGCGCGTCCGGCGGCGGCGCGGCGTTGGAGATAGGCCGGGAGAAAAAGACACTGACGATGGCCACCAGGAAGCACAACGACAGCACATAGAAGGTGTCGGAATACGTCAGCACAAGAGACTCGCGCAACACGAGTGCATGCAGGTTGGCGAGCCCCGATTGCGTCGCGTTCAGCGCATCACCCGCGACCAGCGACCAGTGCGAGGTCTGCTGCGACAACACACTTTCCACTTCCGGGCGCCCGACCGTGACGCTTTCATTCAGGCGCAGATAGTGGAAGTTCAAGCGGTCGTTGAGCATCGTCGCGCTGACGGCAATGCCGATCGCGCCGCCCAGGTTACGCATCAGGTTAAACAGGCCGCTGGCGGACTTCAGGCGCGATTGCGGCAGTGAGCCAAGTGCCATCGTGACGATAGGCGGCACCGCAAACTGCTGGCCAATGCCGCGCAGCGCCTGCGGCAGCAGCAGTTGCTGCCAACCCCAGTCATGAGTCAAAGGCACATACAGGTAACAGCCGAGTCCAAAACAGACAAGACCGAACATGAGCAGCGCACGCATGCTGATGAACCGTGCTGCTATTGCATAAGCGGCCAGTGCCAGCAACTGGAATCCCCCTACGGACAACAACGCAATGCCGATCTGCAGCGAATTGAAACCGCGCACCTGGCTCAGGAATAGCGGCGTGAGAAAGACCGCCACGAAGATCCCGGTGCCGGTAACAAACGACAGCAGACTGCCGATGCCGAAATTGCGCACCGCCAGCGCACGCAAATCCACGATCGGATCTTCCGCCGTGAGCGCATGCACGATGAAGAGGAACCCGCAGACGGCGGACACCCACGTACACGCAACAATGATGTGGTCTCCGAACCAGTTCTTGCGCGGCCCCTCTTCGAGCACGTACTCGAGACAACCCAAGAAAGCCGGACATCAGCAGCATGCCGAGGTAATCGCCTTTCTTCAGCAGCGACAGATCGGGCTCGTCGATATGCACATACTTCGGGACCAGCACCGCGACGGCCACGCCCGGCACGACGTTCAGATAAAACAGCCAGTGCCATGACCACTGGTCCGTGATCCAGCCGCCGATCACCGGTCCGATAGCCGGGGCCAGCGAAGCCAGCGCACCGATCGTGGTGGAGGCGACCAGACGCTGCTTGCCCGGGAACAGTACGAACGCGGTCGTGAACACCGTCGGGATCATTGCCGCACCCAGCGCGCCCTGCAGGCCGCGAAACAGGATCATCGAGTTGATGTCCCACGCCATGTCCGCACAGCATGCTGGTGACGGTGAAACCCACGGCTGATGCGACGAAGAGCCAGCGTGTCGAGAACACTTTCGAAAGCCAGCCGGACATGGGGATCACCAGAATCTCCGCTATCAGATAGGCGGTCTGCACCCACGACAGTTCGTCCTGACTCGCGGAGAGCCCGCCACCGATGTCCCTGAGCGAGGACGCAACAATCTGGATATCCAGGGTCGCCATGAAGAAGCCGAGGCACATCAATGCGAAAGCAAATACCCGCTGCTTCATGGGCTGTAATGCGGGGTCGAACGGATGAGAGGTTGTCATGATGAAGATCCCGTTCGCTCAGTGACCGCTCGATGCCTGCGTGCCATCGGCGAGATG
This sequence comes from uncultured beta proteobacterium, assembly GCA_963708695.1. Classification (GTDB taxonomy): domain Bacteria; phylum Pseudomonadota; class Gammaproteobacteria; order Burkholderiales; family Burkholderiaceae; genus Caballeronia. The sequence continues at coordinate 38,325 of CAVPTS010000004.1, read as the reverse complement.
AACTTCGACTGTCGCCGAGAGGCCCGGGCGCAGTATGCTGCCGGTCCCTTTCGTGCCGCGCGGCACGTCCAGGTGGATTCGCACCGGCACGCGCTGCACGATCTTGGTGAAGTTGCCGGTCGCGTTTTCCGGCGGCAGCACGCTGAAGGTGGCGCCAGTCGCGGGCGCAAGACTCTCCACATAACCGTGCAACGGTACGCTCGACGCATCCAGCTCAACGTCCGCCTTGTCGCCGACATGCATCTTCTTCAACTGGTCTTCCTTGAAATTGGCGTCCACCCACAGATCGCTTGCGGGCACGACGGTCAGCAGCGGCACGCCCGTATTGGCGAGCATCCCCACCCGGCCGGTGCGATTGCCGATATAGCCATCGACCGGCGAGCGGATGGTGGTGTACTCCACGTTGAGTTCAGCGACTCGTTGTGCTGCGAGTGCCGTATCCACCCGTGCTTGCGCGTCGTTGATCTGCGCGCCCAGCACCGAGAGTTGTCGTTGTGCGGCAAGCACGGCAGCATTGCTGCTCTGCACCGCAGCCTGCGCCTTGGAGAAGTCCGCATCCGCGCGTTCGACTATCTGGTTGGAGACGGCATCGTCCTTGACGAGTTGCCGATAGCGCACCCGGTCTTCGCCGCTGCGCGTCAGTTCAGCCGACGATGCGCGCACTTCCGCCTGATGCTGGTTGATGACCGCGGCCTGAAGCACCTGTCGCGCCTGCAACTCCGTGACAGCGGCGCGGGCGCTCTCGACCTCGGCTGTCGCCTGGGCGAGCTTCGCGTCGTAGTCGCGCGAATCGAGACGAATCAACACCTGATTCGCCGTCACGCGCTGGTTGTCCTGCACCAGGATGTCGGTGATAAAGCCATTCACTTTCGGCGCCATCACGGTGACGTTGCCGCCAACGTAGGCGTCGTCGGTGGATTGCTCGAAGCGCAGCACGAAAAACCAGTAGCCGGCAGCAGCCGCGAGCACCAGGATCACCGCCCCCAATGCCAGGCGCATCCACGGAATGCGCTTGGCCTGAGTGCGTTCAGCTGGCATATCGGGAGTTTCGGGACTATCGGGAACGGGTAAAGAAGGACTCGACATGATTCACCTGTGTATATGCACTAATTTAAATGAACATAAACGGTCGACCGCTCGTGCCGGGTGGTCGACCGTCCAAACTTTCTTCAAGCTTTCGAAACGTCGCGTGTGACGCGGAAAAGCTCGCGTCTGAGGTAGGCCGCCTGCTGAGGTCCGAACTTGCTCTCGAACTCGTCCTGGGCCGCGCGCCAGCGCAGCATGGCCTCTTCGAGCTTCGCGTGGCCGCTGCTGGTCAGGACCAGTTGGAGACGCCGCTTGCCCTGCCCGTCAGGCTCGTCGGCGACAAAACCGCTGCGCAGCAACCGCCCGAGCACGCGCACCAGTGTGGTTCGATCCATCACCATCGCCTGCGCCAACTCGGCCATCGTCAAACTCGAACCACGTCCGAGCGCGCTCAGGATGCTGAACTGCGTCGGCGTGATGTCCGCTTCGGACAGATGCCGCTCGTAGAGCTGCGAAATGTGCCTGGCTGCCTGGCGAACGGCGAAACAATCGTCGTTTTCGGGTGATTGAGTGTGCATGCGCACAGAGTAGTGGCGCTGCGGGAGACGATCAATGCTCGCCGGCGCAATAATTTATAACCGCCACAGAAGACTCTGGATTCCCGCTCTGGGATGAAGCCGCGTAGCCCGGGTAATCAAACGCGACCTGATGAATCCTCAGACATTTTGCTCCGAAGCGGCCGACGTGCCGGACACCTCTTCGAAGAACGCTGCCGCGTGCTCGATAAACGCTTTCACCTTGGCCGGCAGGAGTGTTCGTGTGTTGTAAGCGAGCCGGATTTCGATAGCTCCATCGACAATATCGAAGTCATTGAGCAGGGAGACCAGTTGGCCGGATGCCAGTTCCGTGCGCACCAGCGCGACCGGCACCACGCCAATTCCGAACCCTTGCAGCACCATTTCCCGGTTGAAGATTGCGTTATTCGAGGCGATGTCATACGTCATCGGGATGGCGACATCTTCCTGTCCGATGCGGAAAGTCAGGACGGGTTTGCGCAAGGACGGCGACATCACGACGAAGGTGTGTCCGGCCAGTTCGGACGGATGCCTGGGCTGTGAATGCGTTTGAAGGTACTGCGGCGCCGCGACGATGCAAAGGGGGATGCGTTCCAGCAGCCGCGTGACTGTCGTGTCGCTATTCAGCATGAAGGGCACCACGACCCCGAGGTCATAGCCGTCCGCCACCAGATCGATTGGGCGCTCCGTTAGCGTCACGTCGAGGCTCACCTTGGGATGTTTGTGCTTGAAGGTTGAGATCAGCGGCACGAGCCGGTTCACGGTCGCCGTTGTATGGGCGACGAGTCGAAGTACGCCGCTTGCCTCGCGCGTCTGTTTTGACGCTTGCGCTTCCAGCGTCTCCAGATCGTCGAGAATCCGGGCGCAGCCTTCATAGAAGTGTTCGCCCGCTTCCGTCATAGAGACCTGCCGCGTGGTGCGATGAAACAGGCGGCTGCCCAGGCGTTGCTCGAGTCCTGCGATGGCGCGAGACACGACCGGCGCGGTAACGCCTAGCATGTCCGCGGCGCGCGTAAAGCTTTTCGCTTCGACGACGGAGCGAAAAACTCTCAAACTCTCAAGATATTCCATAAGGCACCTTGGACAATCTCATTTTCGCTCCGCTGGAGCGGACGTTCCCGTAACAGCATGCGGCGCATGATGCTATACGCGGGCATGATGTGCGAAACGTAGAATGTTCATCGTAGTCCTTTAGAATTTCATTTACCCCCTGCGTAAATGGGCCAAGAAAATAGTCAAGGACCAGAGTGGTCACACGTTCTGCGTTTGCGTGGTCTGACGTGAGGATACATTGAAGGACGAGCCCGCAGGGCAATCGAAAAATCACGCGTTCGCGTAGCGCGGAGTAATGCGCTATTTTTGCGGTGCATTTTTCCAAAGTATATGACCGAGGAGGTTCGAGGCGATTTGAACTTGCCCGAGAACACTGGTGGCGAAGCGTGGGGATGTAGGGATTCGCGAGAAGGAGGGTTTCAAGTGTCCGTTGCTCTAGCGAGCACCGTCCTACGGGGGAACCAAAAGCAGTGGCCTGCACGCTGGGGACACTTAATACAGATTGTTGGGAGGCGTTTTCTTTGCTTCGTTTCTTTGTCGCCGTTGGACAAAGAAATGAAGTGCCGCCACGCACAGTGGCTAATAGTGATAAAAAATATAGCCGACATACAACCCGCGCTAACGTACGCAGCAGCAACCCAGCACCGACCCCGACCACGGCCCTGCCCCGCGTCCAAAACCCCGCCCGAGTGCGAACGAAAACAACCTCGCTAATAGCGCAAAAAAACACAGCTCAACTACAACCCGCGCTAACGCATGCAGCACCCCGCCCCCCGGCCCCCGTTCAATGCCAGAAAATCGCTGCCGCGATAGCGCCAAAAAGAAACCACTTCACGACGTAATAAGCGGTGCGATTCCAAGCCTTAATCCGCTTACCGGCTAACCGAACTGAATAAATATATCGAAACACACGATTAAGCCCACCCGTCCGGTCACCCAATTCATTTGGCGAAGCCGCCGCCCGCAGAAAAAAATAGCCAAACACACGAATGACTACCTGCGCCCAGGCAAATTTCATTGGCCTCTCAACGTCGCAGAAGAGAATAATGCGGTCCTTCTCGGTTCGGTTCGCCGCATGGTGTAGATAGGTCTCGTCGAAAACCACATCCTCCCCGTCGCGCCACGAGTAAGGAATGCCGTCGACGAAAATCACACACCGATCGTCGTTCGGTGTAACCAGCCCGAGGTGATACCGCAGCGAGCCGGCAAAAGGATCACGATGAGGATTGAGTGAGCCCCCTGGCGGCAGCATCGCAAACATTGCCGCCTTGACAGACGGAAGGCGTTGCAGAATCTCGATCGTCCGCGGACAGAGCACTTGCGCCGACGGATGCGGATTGTCGTACCACTTCAAATAAAAGCGCTTCCAGCCGGTCCGGAAAAAGGAGTTGAATCCTATGTCGTTATACGCGTCGGCCGCTCGAATGCGGCTTGCTTCAGCCAACGCAAGTGCTTCTTCACGAAATACCCGCCATTCGCTCTTAAGTACCGCGAGTTCCGGAAAGTGCGACGGTGAAATGTACGGTGTGTTGGGCACCGAGGAGAACAGGTACGCGAACCAGTTGAGCGGCGCTGTAAAGGTGGAGTGATCGGTCAGTTGTCTAAAAAAACTGCCGTGTCGAACCCGCCCTCGCCAATGGGTAGAAGTGGCGCACGACACGAATAATAAAAGGATGGTCCAGCGCATCGCTCAAAAGGCTTCCTTAGTTTTTTAGACGCCCTGAATGACGAACTCCCGCTCCGGCGAAGATGACACGGTAAGTGTGACGAAACTTATCGCCGCTCGCGCGTGCGATCCGCAATGACGCACGTGACGATGACAACCAGGCGCTGAATTTATCCGTCGAATCGCGGTATTTCACGCTCAACGGGAGGGCGATCGTTGCCACCGATGCAGTCGATTATGACGGTCTGATCGGCCACACATTCGAGGCTTATCGTGAGCGCTCAAGTGTCGTTCCATTGACCGAGCACGACTAACAATCCAGCGTCAACAAGCGATGGCGCTCAATCTCGGATTTGCCGAAGGCGATAGCGCATTGATACGCCTCCATCTCGGTGTCGAATGGTCCGAGCACGCCGCAACTCTGCTTCTCCTGACAGAGATCGGTGACGATCGCCATTGAAGTAAATCCTGCCGAATCTGGCACGACAACTGGAAAAATCGTCGATCCCAAATAAACCACTCCCTGCGGTTGCATTGCTTCCTCGCTGTCTTTTTAAAACCCAAGTGACTCAAAAATAGGCCAAAAAAATGGATTTGATAGGTGCATTCGAGGTGCATTCGTCGTCCGTATTCTCAACTTTTCGGACACCCGGCGACCGCCCACGGCGCGACACTGCGAAGCATCAGGATCAGCCGGGCGGTCCCGCCTATTCCTGATGATTCGGCCGTCACGCCGTGGCGAACTCGTCGGTAAAAAACTTGATCGGTTCGCCCTTGCGCTGTGTCCCGACAGGCTGCAGATTGGCGTCGCTGCGCTTACCGCTCGCAACTGACGGACATGGATAGTCCGCGCGCTTCACTTCCCTGCGGACGCAGGCGCATTCATCAACACCGGCCGGCGGCTCGCACGATCCCGTTTGAATCCCCAGAAGAACGTCACGGCGAGACAAGGCAAGAGCGACGCGATCGAATAGGCAACCCCCGCCAACGGGTTGCCGGTCAACGCGACCAACGACAAACTGATCAACGGCAAAAACCCGCCAAACAAGATATTGCCTAGTTGCTGCGCAAGCCCGAATCCGGTGGTCCGGCTTTGCGGCGGAAAGCACTCTGCGATAAAGGCGGGCAAAGGCGCCATGATCAGCGCGGTCAACACCGCGAGCACGGCAATCAGCAACGAGACCATCGCCCACGACGCATCGAGCGCGCTTGCGCGGATTCCCGCGAATACCGGATAGGCAGAAGCCATCCACAAGAGCATGCCGATGAACATGACGCGCGCACGTCCGAAACGATCGGACAGGCTGCCGAACACGGGGTACATCGGCGCGGCTACGACGATGCCAACTGCAAGACACAAACTGGCACGCGTCGGCTCAATCTTCAGCACGTTCTGCAGGAAGTACAGCATGTAGACGATCGACGTATAGAGCGAAACAGACGTCCCGCCTTGCGCACCGAACATCGCCACCAAAATCGACTTCCATGACGTCGTACTCCCAAGCGTTTCAGCCAGAGGCGACTTCGAAAGTCGTCCGGACTCTTTCATCTCAACGAATACAGGCGTCTCTTTCATTCCCAGGCGGATCAGTGTCGCGACAGCTACGATCGGTGCCGAGATCAGGAACGGCACGCGCCAACCCCAGCTCGCAAACGCGTGAGGGTCGAGCGTGAGCTTGAGGATCGACACGATCATCAATGCCAGCAGCAAGCCAATGCTCGCGGTGCTCTGCAATACGCTCGTGAACATACCCCGCTTGCCGGCCGGCGCGCTCTCGACTACATAGACGACTGCCGAACCATACTCGCCACCGAGCGCCACGCCTTGCGCAATGCGCAGAATCAACAGCGCGATTGGCGCGAACACGCCTGCCGTTGCATAGGTCGGCAAGCAGCCGATACCGACCGTCGCAATGCCCATCATCGCCAGCGTGACGACGAAGGTCCGCTTGCGTCCGATCCGGTCGGACATGGGGCCAAAGATGATCGTACCGAGCGGTCGCGCGAGAAACGCGATGCCGAAGGTCGCGACGCCCGCAAGCGACGCGACTGTCTGGTTCTGCGACGGCAGGAACAGTTGCGTGAGCGTGCCGGTCAGCGCGACATAGACAAAGAAATCGTAGTACTCGAGCATGGTGCCGAGGCTCGAGGTGGTGATGATCTTCAGCATCTGGCGCAGGGTCGCAGGCTGATGTGGATGCGTACTCATGCTTGTCTCCTTCCAATACTTCTTTATAGATATGACGGTGGCTTCGAGCGTGCCGTCTTCCGGCGAGTCACCCAAGAAACCGGCGTACCGCCAACTTGTGTTCGTCGCCACAAAGCAAAATGGCCTGCATTGACGCTGCAATCTCCAGTGCTGTCGACAGCGGCGCTTCCGCCGATTGGCGTACGAGCTGCTTGGCCATCCGCAACGCACGCGGCGGGCTGGCTGCAATCTTCTCGGCAAGCGCTTGCGCTTGCGTATGCAACACGTCATCAGGCACCACGTGCGAAACGATCCGCAGATCGAAGGCAGTACGTGCGTCGATAAATTCGCTGGTCAACGTCAGCTCCATCGCTTTGGCCGCTCCGACAATCCTCGCAAGGAACCAGGCGCCACCAATGCCCGATACCAGGCCGAGGCGCAGAAAGCTCTCGGCAAAGCGCGCATTCTCCGAAGCGATGCGCAGATCGCACATCAATGCGACATCGAAACCTGCACCCACCGCTGCGCCGTTGACGGCAGCAACAGACGGAACCTGCAGCGAATGCAGCGCTCGGGTGATGCGATGCAAGCTGCCCGTGAGTCGTTCACGAACCGCCTCGACCGAGCCCTGCATCAGATCGGTGCCCGCATCCATATCCTTCACATTGCCGCCCGTGCAGAAATGCTTGCCTGACGAACGAAGCAGAACACAGTGCACATCAGGCAACGCGTTCGCGCTTTCGAGCGCGTCCGCCAGCGCTTCGGTCATCGCGACGTCGAGCGCGTTGCCGGTTTTCGGCGCATTCAACGTAAGGGTCAGCACGCCATTCTCGATGCGGCTCAAGACAAGGTCTGCGGTGTCATTCATTGGGATATTCATCGTTTGATAGTCGTCCAGATACGTCATTTGTTGAGAATTTCCGGCACTCGCTGTGCGGCGGCGGTGCGGATCACCCCGCGGTCGAGCAGGCCGGCGATTTCGTCATCGGCGATGCCGTATTCGCTAAGGACTTCGATTGAATGCTGTCCGACCAGCGGCGCGGCAATGTCCTCCGCACGATTGCCGTCCGCCTTGGCAAGCGCGAAGCCGGGCATTCGCACCTTGCCTGCCACCGGATGATCGACGCTCGTATCGATACCGCTTTCGCGATACTCGGGAGAATTCACCACTTCGCTGTAAGTCGAAACCGGCGCGCACAGAATGTCGCGGCCGGATAGCAGGCCAAGCCATTCGTTGGTGCTGCGAGTCCGAAAACATTCGCTTAGCGTCCGGCGCAACGCTGCCCGGTTGCGGACGCGCTCTGCGTTCGCCGCAAATCGCGGGTCGGATGCGAGATCCGGCATGCCTAGCACATCGCAAAGCGCGGCCCATCTGCCCGGGTGATAGGCTGCAATCATCAGCCAGCCGTCGCGGGTCGGGAAGGCTTCGTTGGGAGACGCGTAAGGCGCGGCGCTGCCGACTTTTTCCGGTTCTATTCCAGAGGCGAGAAAAGATGTGAACCCGACCTGTTGCAGCATGATCGCCGTATTGAACAGGCTCACGTCCAGATGCTGACCGGGGCCGCCGCAACGAACCTCCTGCAGCGCCGCGAGCACCGCAATGCTGGCCATATAGCCGCCCACCATGTCCGCGACCGGAACCGGCACCTTCAGCGGTTCCGAGCCGGGTTCGCCCAGCGTGCTCATGAGCCCGCTGACCGCCTGAATGATTCCGTCGACGCCTGGACGGCCGCGCGACGCACCGGTCTGTCCAAACGCGGATATCGAGCAGTAGACGAGCTTGCGGTTGTCATCTTGAAGCGATGTGTAGTCGAGCCCTAATGTGCGCATGACGCCAGGCCGGAAGTTCTCGATGATCACATCGGCGTGCCGCGCCATCCTTCTTATCGCTTGCCGGCCTGCGTTGGTTTTCAGATCGATCGCGAGGCTGCGCTTGTTGCGGTTGACGCTCAGATTCGCCACGCTTTCGCCGTTGATCCACGGCGGCCCGATCTGTCGTCCGAGCTCTCCCGACAGCGGCTCTATCTTGACGACATCCGCGCCGAGATCCGCAAGCATCATCGAGCAAACGGGCCCGGCCAGCACGTGTGAGAAATCCAGCACACGTATGTCTCGTAGACTGTCTCTTATCATGTTTTCCTATCCTGTCCAGCATGGCAAACAACGTCGGCATTGCCGGTTTGCAGTTGCTGAGAACAGGATAGGGAGCACAGGGCGTCCGGACAAACGACTTTATCGACGGGACCTTTTGACTTTTTGTAAAGGCATGGCTTCCGGCAGAAAATATCAATCGTGGACAACCGTGGTGAGCCAATCGCAAAACGCGCGCAGCGCCGCGGTCTGCCGTTTCCCCGATGGCCACGCGAAATAGTAGGTGTGGGCGCCGCGATCGAGCGTCGGTCCAAAAGGAACCAGCAGCGTGCCGTCGGCGAGATCCTTCTCCACCAGCGCTCTCTGCGCGATCGCCACGCCGTGCCCCTCTATTGCTGCCTGGTACGCGAGCAGTGACGTCTCATAGCGCATGCCGCGCTGCGCGTTGATGCCCGACAGTCCTGCAGCCTTCAGCCAAAGGTCCCAGTCGTCGGCGCGGGCGAGCGAATGCAGCAAGGTTTGCCGTTTGAGCTGCTGCGGTTTTTTCAACGCGTGCGTGGGTGCGACCACCGGCACCAGTTCGTTGGGAATCAGGCGCTGCGTGTTCATCCCGGGCCAGTCTCCGCTACCGAGCTGGATACCCGCATCGATATCTTCGCTCTCGAAATTCAGCGGTGCTGATGACGTGGTCAGTTGCACGTCGATACCTTGATTGGTTCGATGAAATCCCGCGAGACGCGGGATCAGCCAGCGCACCGCAAACGTGGCCGGCGAGCGGATACGCAGCACGTTGCCGCTCTGGCTGCCGGACATGACGGTTTGCGTGGCCGCGCGCAGTGTGGCGAAAAGCGGCATGAGATCCGACAGGTACCGTGCGCCCGCCGGAGTCAGCGCGAGAGCGCCGTGTACCCGCTCGAACAAAGCGGTCTGCAGAAAGTCTTCCAGCGCCCTGACCTGGCGGCTGATAGCCGCCGGCGTGACGGACAGTTCCTCGGCGGCCTTCGACATGCTGAGCAGACGCCCGGTCGCCTCGAAAGCGCGCGTGGGATTAAGCGGAGGCAGCGGATCGCGGCGAGCCATGCTGGAAGTCTCCTTGGAAAATGAAGATGAAGTTCAGTGCGACGACACGAAGATCGATGGCGGCCCTTCGTCCGGCAACGCGAAATTACGCTTCATCCGCGCGATTTCCTGCAATGGGCTGCCGCCGAAGAGCCGCTTGAATTCGCGGCTGAATTGGGACGGGCTTTCGTATCCGACCTGTGCACTCGCCGCCGCCGCGGTCATGCCTTGTCGCGCCATCAGCCTCATTGGGCGCGAGTTCGAGCAACAACTCGATCATCTGTTGGCGCAAGCGCGCCTGCAATTTCTTTCGGATTCCATGGCGGCACGAAGATTGAACGTAGCGGTGGACAGCGCAGTCTCGCACGCGGCAGTACGAAGCACCAGTGACTCATAGGATCAGGCAAGGATGACAGACGAATGCGCGTTCGCAGCGCGGCACCACGCTCATAACATCGGCTTCAGGTTGTCGCGGCGCGTTACTGCGGACATCGTGTCATCGACCGATACGCTTCACGGGCTCAATGCGTTTCCACTTGCTCGCGGCAATCACGACCTCACGAACCACTCAAGGACAGACCATGATCGAAGTGAAGAATCCTGCCGACGGCAGCGTCGTTGGCCACGTCAAGCACTACACCGAACAAGAAGTCCACGATGCGATTGATCGAACCTGCACCGCGCTTCCTCAATGGTCCCGCACGCTGGCAAAGCAGCGCAGCGACCTGCTGCGTAAGTGGTACGAACTCGTCAGGGACGACCGGCAGACATTTGCAGAACTGATCGCACGCGAAAATGGCAAATGCGTCACTGAAGCGCTCTGCGAAATCGACTACGGCCTTGGCTTTATCGAGTGGTATGCGGAAGAGGCGAAGCGCGTATATGGCGATACGATTCCGTCGCACGCGCCTGACGCTGCCGTGCTTGTCGTCAAGGAACCGGTCGGCCCGGTGGCCGCGATCACGCCGTGGAATTTCCCGTTCATGATGATCGCCCGCAAGGTCGCGACCGCCCTTGCGGCCGGCTGCACGATCATCATCAAACCCGCCGAAGAGACGCCGCTAACCGCCTATAAGCTGCTCGAATACGCAAGACGCGCCGGCATTCCCGAAGGCGTGTTCGAGATGGTGACGGGCGACCCCGCCGTCATAGGCGGCTTGATGACGAGCGACCCGCGCATCCATAAGATTTCGTTCACGGGCTCCACAAACATCGGGCGACTGCTTGCGCGGCAAAGCGCCAACACGTTGAAGAAACTGACGATGGAACTCGGCGGCAATGCGCCGTTCATTGGGTTTGCTCGCCTTGGTCTGACACACGCCATTCGAGTGAGGCCCGGTCCGCCGTCGCGTTTCATATGTCGTAGCCAGTTAAGGCATGAACGTTTTCGATTAGTTCGCGGTCCATATCGTCAAGCGCTTCCGTATGAAACGTTGAGAGATCGCGCAGCGCTGCTCCCAGCCTCTTGACCGGATGAGCGTTAAACGAGAATAAGGGCCACGCGTGCAGCAGATAAATGAGGGGCGTGATCTCGCGGCGCTCGCACCATCGATCGAAGAGCGCGATACATAAGTCATCAACCTGTTTTCGCAAGCGATGATCGTCGTGCGCACTGCCATTGCTGTTTTCTTCAGGACCGCACGCGAACGTGGTCAAAAATTCGCGATTACAAGTTTGTTCCATTCCATTAACCCGATGATGGCTTCGATAAGCGTCCGCTTCTTTTGAACCGTTCGCTTCCGGGTTTTAAAAGCGTTCCCCAGACTCTAGAGGTGACTGAAGGAACCTCTCATTGCCCCGCGCCGGAAACTGGCTCATGTCGCGAGGTCACTCTCTTGACGATGTTTGCTGCGTATCGGCCGGCAATTCGCCCATCGCCTGGAAGAGTGCTGCGGTATCGCTCATGCGCTGGCTCCCGGCGCGTACGGCGCCGAGCTGTGCATTGAGAAACCGCTGCTCGCTGGCGTGCTGTGCCGTTGACGGCAGGGAACCCAGCCGGGCGCGCGACGCCGTTTCGTCGAATGCCGTACGGGCTGTTTGCGCCGCGCTTTCGGTGGACGCCAGCGTCTGCGCGTCGTTGTCCAGTGCGGCCAGCGAATCCGCGACATCCTGGAATGCTGACAGGACTGTCGATTTGTAGTGCAGAACCGCCGCATCGTAGGTATCGATCGAGGCCCTGCGTTGCGCGAACAACGCCCCACCATGAAAAAGCGGCTGCGACAGGCCCGCACCGATCGCCCAGAGCCCGCCCGCGCCTGAGAGCATCGCGGGCCAACTGAAGCCGCCGCGGCCCATCGAGGCCGTCAACGACAGGCTCGGAAAGAGTTGCGCAGTCGCAGCGCCAACGTCGGCCGCAGCAGCCTTCACGGCGGCGTCGGCTGCCTGAATGTCCGGACGCGAGCGCAAGAGATCCGACGGTACGACGACGGGTACATGGTCGGGCAACGCCAGACTGTCGAGTTCGGGAACGGCCGGTGCGTTATCGGGCGTTCGCCCTATCAGTACCGCTAACGCGTGCACTGCCGAGGCGCGCTGCTGGTGCAAGGACGGAAGACTCGCCGCGATTGCAGCTGCATCCTGCGCCGAGTTGAGCGCCTGCACGTGTGAAATGGACCCGAACGCGTACCGTTGCTGATCCTCGTTTGCGGTTTCGCCCGCCACGGCGACGAGCCGTTCGGTGAGTGCGATCTGGCGATCGAGCGCCGCCACATTGATTGCCGTGCCGACGATGTTGGCGGCAAGCGCGCGCCGGGCCGCTTCCAGCTCATACCCCTGCACGTTCAAGCGAGCGGCCGCCGCCGCGTTCGCGTAGCGCGTCGCGCCAAAGAGATCGAACGTGTAGTGCGTTTGAATCTGCCCGGCGAAAAAGTTGTATTGCACCTGTTCAGGGCCAAGCCCCGGCACGACTGGTGAACGCGCACGCTCGACCTGGGCGGCGGCGTCGACCGAAGGCAGCGTGGACGAACCCACCTGCGCGCGCAATTCCTCTTGCGCGGCCGAGAGCGTGCGCTGCGTAGCGGCAAGCGTCGGGCTGTTGCGCAGGCCTTCCTCGACGAGCGCATCGAGCGCGTCGGATCGATAAAGCCGCCACCATTGCGCAACGGCCATCGAGCCGATATCGAACTGCTGCGCAACGCCATTGGCCACGAGCGTCTTCGACGGCTGCGTCTGCGCGCCGTAATGCGCGGGCGAAGGCATCACCGGAGGCTCGCCACTGGGACCTAACGAGCAGGCTGCCAGTGCGAGCGCCGCAGCCACGGCGAGAACGGATGTCTTATAGGCAAGTTTCATGATCGAATCTCCGTATGCTCGACGACAACCGGTTGCATCCCGCGCTCATCGCGGCGAATCCTGAAGCACGTCGCATAGAGCGCCGGCAGGAAGAAAATGGTCAGGACCGTGGCGATCGTGATACCACCCATCAGCGCGGTCGCCATAGGCCCGAAGAACGCCGAGCGCAAGAGCGGAATCAAGGCGAGCACGGCGGCGGCGGCCGTCAGCATGATCGGCCTGAAGCGCCTTACGGTTGCACCGACAATCGCGTTGAGGCGCCCTTGCCCCGCCGCGATGTTCTGGTCGATCTGGTCGACCAGGATCACGGAGTTGCGCATGATGATGCCGAACATGGCAATCACGCCGAGCAACGCGACGAAACCAAAGGGCTTGCCGAACAGGAGGAGCGCCGCCACCACGCCGATCAGCCCGAGCGGCGCTGTCAGCACGACGATAAACGTCCGCAAGAAGCTCTTCAGCTGGATCATGAGCAGCGTCAGCACGGCGATGATCATGAGCGGCATCTCGGCGTTGATCGAACTCTGGCCTTTCACGCTTTCTTCGACGGAACCGCCCACCTCGATGCGATAGCCGACCGGCAGCGTGGCTTGTTCTCCGGCAAGCGCGTGCTCAATATCGCGGGTCACGTCGATGCCCTGCGCGTTGCCCCGAATGTCGGCCTGCACGGTGATTGTCGGCTGCCGGTCGCGCTGCCAGATCACCCCATACTCGAGCGTGTTCCGGACCTGTCCGAGGGAACCGAGCGGCACCGGGCCGTTCGGCGTCGGAATCGCGAGGCTCGTGAGCTGCGCGGGATCGACACGCTCGCTCTTCGGAGCGCGCAGATCGACGTTGATCAGCTTGTCCCGCTCACGGAACTGCGTGACCGTGTAGCCAGAAAGCGTCATGGCCAAAAAGTTCGATACGTCCTCTGACGACACGCCAAGCTGGCGCGCCCTGTTCTGATCGATCTCGAACGAGATCGACCGTTCCGCCGGCTCGTCCCAGTCGAATTGCACATCGCGCGTGCGGGAATCGGCGCGGGCCTTGTCGGCGACCTTCTCGGCAATCGAGCGCACGGTCGCAATATCGCTGCCGCTCACCCGGAACTTGATCGGGAAACCCACGGGCGGACCATTCTCGAGCCGCGCCACACGCGTGCGCACGCCGGAGAATTCTCTGCCAAGTTTGGCGTCGAGCCAGCGCATTAATTCGTCGCGGTTTTCAACGCTCCTGGTGGTGATCACGAACTGCGCGAAGTTAGGCTGCTGAAGCTGCTGGTCGAGCGGCAGGTAAAAGCGCGGCGCACCGGTGCCCACAAAGTCCACGAAGTGCTCGATCTCCGGCTTGCCGTCGAGCGCCTGTTCCAGGCGCTTCGCTTCACGCAGCGTCGCCTCGAACGATGCACCTTCCGGCAGCCGCAGGTCCACGAGCAACTCTGGCCGTTCAGAGTTGGGGAAGAACTGTTGCGGCACGCGCGTGAAGGCCGCCATCGCGACGGCGAAGAGTATGGCAGTCACGCCAAGTACGGCCCAGCGACGCTCGATACACCACGTGACCAATCCCGAAAGGCGTTGATAGAAGCCGGTGTTATAAACATCGTGCTCATGATGGTGCCCGCCACTCTCTTGGCTCTTGCGCTCGGGCAGCATGTGATAGCCCAGCAGGGGAACCAGCACGACGGCCGCGAACCATGAAACGATCAGCGCGATGGCCGACACTTCGAAGATCGAGCGCGTATATTCGCCTGTGCTCGATTTCGCCAGCGCGATCGGCAGGAACCCGGCGACCGTCACGAGCGTGCCCGTCAGCATCGGGAATGCCGTGCTTGTGTACGCGAAGGCCGCCGCGCGCATGCGGCTCCACCCCTGCTCAAGCTTCACGGCCATCGTTTCGACCGCGATGATCGCGTCGTCGACGAGCAGTCCCAGCGCGAGCACGAGCGTGCCAAGGGAAACCTGGTCCAGTCCGATATTGAACACATGCATGCACAGCGCCGTCACGGCGAGCACGATCGGAATCGAGATCACGACGACCATGCCGGTGCGCAGGCCGAGCGAAACGAGGCTAACGACCAGCACGATGGCTACCGCCTCGCCGACCGACCTGACGAACTCGTCCACCGAGTGTTTGACCGCGTGAGGCATGCTCGAGACAGGAGCCAGCTTGAGGCCCGCCGGCAGGCTCGCCTGCAGTCCGGCGGCCTTCGCGTCGAGCGCCTTGCCGAGGCTGATCACGTCGCCGCCCTTTTGCATCGTCACGCCGATGCCGAGCACCGCCTGCCCCCCGACGCGCATCTGGGTGACGGGCGGATCGTCGTAGCCACGCGTGATCTTCGCGATGTCGCCGAGCCGGAACGTGCGTTTGTTCACGGTGATGAGCGTGTCGGCGAGCGCCTGCACGTCCTTGAACGCGCCGCTCGGTCGCACGAACACCCGGTCGTCCGTCGTCGTAATGGTGCCGACGGGCGCAACGGTATTTTGTGCGTCGATTGCCTGGGCGAGTTGCTGCGGTGTGATAGAGAGCTGCGTCAGTTCCGCATTCGATATCTCGACGAAGATGTGCTGGTCGGGGTCGCCGAAGTAGTCGACCTTGGCCACGCCGGGCACGCGCAGCAGGACCGTGCGCAACTGGTCCGCGTAGTCGTGCAGTTGCGCCGGCGTAAAGCCGTCGCCTTCTAGCGCATAGAGGTTCGTGTAGACATCGCCGAACTCGTCGTTGAAAAACGGTCCGACCGCTCCCTTAGGCAGCGTCGCGGCGATGTCGCCCACTTTCTTGCGCACCTGGTACCAGGTCTCGGGCACCTCCTTGACCGGGGCCGAGTCCTTCATGGCGAAGAAGATCATCGACTCGCCGGGCCGCGAGTAGCTCTTGATATTGTCGACGTACGGCGCCGCCTGCAACTGACGGCCGATTCGGTCCGTGATCTGTTCCTGTACCTCGCGGGCAGACGCGCCCGGCCAGTAAGTTTTGATCACCATGGTCCGGAACGTGAATGGCGGATCCTCCGACTGCGCAAGCTGCGTATAGCCGATCACGCCAAACAAGGTCGCAAGCCCGATCAGAAAGATCACGAGCTGCTGATGGCGCAACGCCCACGCGGAAAGATTGAAGCTGCCCTCCCCATGTGCTTCGGCGTCGGACGGGGTGACGGGCGCGGTTTTATGGTCGCGGGCGTTCATGACGAAAAATCCTCGGGGTGCAGCGGGGCCACCACTTGCACGTGCTGGTTTGCGCTCACTGCGTGCACACCTTGCATCACGACGCGCTCGCCGTCGTGCAGGCCGCTGATGACGGAGACCGTGTGCTCGTCATAGCGCGCGATGCTGACAGGGCGCAGCTCAAGGCTGTCGCTGCCGGCGCGCACCACCCACACAGCGGGGTCCTCGCCTTTGTGAAAAAGTGCCGTCACAGGCAGCGCGAACGGACGTGCCGTTGGCGCGTCGCCGATGGCATCGAACGTGACATTCGCCGTCATGCCGAGGCGAACTTCGGGGCTCGGCGTGGCCAGCGTGAGCTTCACGCGCCAGGTGCGGCTTTGCGGGTCGGCGGCGGGCGACACCTCTCGCACGCGCGCCTCGAAGGTCTTACCGGGCAGCGCAGACAGGCTCACGCGCGCATTGCTACCGACGGTCATTGAACCAAGCGTGCGCTCGGACGCGTCGCAAATAACATCCACGTCTCCCGTCCAGTCGAGGTGATAGACCGCTTGATCTGCCTGAACGTTCTGGCCGGTGTCGGCGTCCTCCGACGTGATGACTCCGTTGTGGTCTACCGTAAGCGTCGCGTAGCGCAGGTGATCCGCGGCGAGCGCCATTTGGGCGAGCGCCGAATCGCGCTGCGCGAGCGCCGTAGCGTAGGCGTCCTGGGTCTGCTCCATCTGCGCCGTTGCGATCAGGTTTGCCTGCGTCTGAGCGCGGTCGCGATCGACCTGCTGCCGGGCGTACACGAGGCGATGTTCGGCGGCGTCGAGCTGCGCTCGTGCGTTGACCAGGTTATTGCGCAGATCGGTAGGGTCGAGCAGCGCAACGGTCTGTCCCGCCTTGACGGTATCGCCTATGCGCACGCGCCGTTCGGTGAGCTTGCCTCCAACCCTGAACGAAAGAGGCGTGGAGTACCGCGCCTGAACCTGACCCGGCAACGAGGCGCTCGCCGTGCGTCCATCCGGATGAACCGCGACAGCGACGACGGGCTTGAGCTCGGGAGCGACGGTTTCGCGCTGGTGGCAGGCCGCTAGCAGCATTGCGCCGCAAGCCGCGATGAGAAGACGTACTCGCAGCGGTGGGCGGACGACAGAAGACAGGAAGGGGCGCGCAAGCGTCTGCGCGTTAAGACCGGAAAATTTCACGATGTTCACAAGGCAGGTGATGGTCCAGCAAGAAAATGGGCGAGGCATCCGAATACACGGTGTCTGGCAGACATGCTTTGCAAAGCGCGCCAGCGCTCGACTCGGCATGCCTATAACTTAGTATTCCTACTCGCCGCGTCTGATACAAACCGCTTGCAACGCTTCGTACTTCGTCATCGCACGCGGCCACTCCCACGAAACAGCCAAAGACCGGGGGTAAAACAGATCCTCGCCCCGAGCCCGGCGCTGATGGATCCGGACGGCAGTGGACGGCTCATCTTCAGCGCTGCGACACCCTGTTCCGGGCACCGTCGCAACTCAATTTACCTGTCCATGCGGTCGCCGATCCGCTCGCGACAGTGACATTAAATCCATAACTGATTATATTGTCAACTATGACGTAAAAATCTAAAATATGACGAGACTGGAATTTGGAGCCTCAATGCCCGATACCCCGAACTCCCATGCAAACCGGCAGCGCAAGCAAAAGCTGAAAGGTCCGGCGCTGGCGAGCGAAGAGCGCGAGCCGCGTGGCGCCCGCCGCAAGCGAGAAACTCGTACCCGCCTGCTCAACGCTGCGCTCAGGCTCTCAGCCGAGAAAGGAATAAAATCAGTGGCGATCAATGACATTACCGAGGCCGCAGACGTCGGATCTGGTTCCTTCTATAACCACTTTGAGTCGAAGGAAGAGATCTTCGCCGCGCTTGTCGAATGGGCGTTTGAGGAGTTCGCTGACACGCTTGATCGTCTGGCGAGCGGACTGTCCGACCCGGCCGAAGTGGTCGCTGTCTGTGTGCGCCATACGCTGATGCGTGCCCGCCGCGAGCCGGTTTGGGCACAACTGCTGGTCCGCGAGGGTTTTTCGGTGCATGCACTGAACTGGGGTCTCGGTCAGCGACTGCTGCGCGATAGTCAAAGTGGCATTTTCGCGAAACGCTTTGTCGTCCCGGACCACTTCCTGTGCCTCATTTCCGTGACGGGCATCATGTTCGCGGCGATCGCCGCGGAGCTGCACTTTTCTGCCTCCGTCACACCGGCGCTCCAGCGGCAGAAGACGTCTGTACTCAGCGAACAGAACTTTGCGGAGCGCGCTGCGGCGGTCGTGCTACAGGCACTTGGACTCAAGCGCGCGGAGGCGGAGAAGATTGCGCAGCTGCCGTTGCCCACGGGCAAGCCGGAAAACGAGGTCTGTCGAGCAAGATCGCGCGTCCGCTGATCGGTTGGACAATCTCCAGCATCAGGGCACGGCCAGTGGGGCGGTGAGACCAGAAGTGAGGCAACTGCGATCGCGAGAAACGGTGCTGACAACGAAGGCGTGCGGAGACGGCTCCCGTATCGCCGGTCGCCCTGGCCTCTTCGCCCGATACTACGGCGCTGTGAACATCGGTTAGCTACCGTAAAGCGCACTCGCGAGATAACGGCGACGCAGTTCGCGCAGACCCGTCGCCAGGATCGCGCTGGCCGGCAGCGCGAGCAGCACGCCAATGAATCCGAAGAGCTGGCCGAACGCCAGCAAGGCGAAAATCACCGCGAGCGGGTGCAGCCCGATGCGTTCGCCAACGAGGCGCGGCGTGAGAATGAAGCTTTCGAGAATCTGGCCGACGGTGTACACGACGACCACCGCGCCGACGCCATACCAACCACCGAACTGCAACAGCGCGGCGAGAAGGGCAAACACCAGCCCGGTCGCAAATCCGATATACGGAATGAACACCGCAAGCCCGGTAAAAAGACCGACGGGTAGCGCGATTTCGAAGCCCGCGATCGTCAGTGCTATCGGATAGAACGCGGCGAGCACGCCCATCACGAGTAGCTGACCACGCAGGTATTGCGACAGCATCTGGTCTATGTCTGTCATGAACTCCCGCGTTTTCCCCAGCAAGCGCCGCGGAACGAAGCTTTCCAGGCGAGCAAACGCCTCGTGCCTGTCATTGAGCAGATAGAACAGGACGAGCGGCACCAGCACGACGTTGCCGACGACAGAGATCATCGCGTTGCTGCTCGCGCGCACGTAGTTCCACACAGCCAACGCGACTGTCTGTTCACTCGCTTTGAGATTCACCGCCATCATGTCGCGAACATTACCCAAATCGAGCGAGTAGCTCAGGCCAAGGAAAGCCAGTTTGGGACGCAACCACGTGTTGAGCTTTACTACCAGGTAGGGAAGCTGCCCGATGAGTTGAGGTCCCTCCTTCTGGATCACGGCGAACACGAGCAGAACGAACAGCGCAGCCATCAATCCGAACATCAGCATCATCGCGAGTGCCGCGAGCCCGCGTGGTGTGCGATGACGAACCAGCCACTCGACCCCCGGCTGCAAAACATATGCGATCAGCCCACCAAGCAGGAATGGCGCGAGGACGGGGCGCAAGATCCATAGCAAGACGCCGACCGTCAACGCGACAGCGCCCCATGACAGGGCTTGGCGATTGTACAAAGTCATAAGAGCAAGATGTGGAGAAAAAATCGAGTGCTGTCGAACAAGGATGTAGAAGGATCCGAACTAACCGATGTATTTCGGTCCGGTTCGCTAGAGGGAATGCGAACCATCGAATTCCAGGCACCGCATCGGCCGCCCCTCTCACCCGCGGGAAAAAACTTGCCGAAGCCGCAAAGCCTTTCCAATAAACGTTCGCCTTCCACGCCCGGGATTGACGGAGGACCGGGACACTTCGTGCTGGTCGCCCGACCTGTCACTATCTTCCATCCATGATCGGAACCATTGAGATGGTCGCGGTAGCTAGACTCTTTCAGCCCCGTGGCCAGCCTGGGCCCTACATGCTCTCGACAGCATAACTGACATTATCATCAGTTATGTGTTTAATGTCAATAATTGAACGGCGACCATACTCCAGCCGACCGAGGACCGACCTGGAGAGGATACGAAGCGAGTTTTTCGTGACAGCTTCCGCAACGAATCAAAACTGGCTGCGTCATCACCCCTACCGCCCAATCCACCTCTCAACGAACCCCCACAACGCATCGTCGGTGGAATACGGCACGTTAAACCGAAACCAGTCACTAGCCGCATCGTCTGGACGAAAATACGACCCGGGCGCGAGCCAGATTCCATCTTCAAGCGCCTCGGTCGCCAACTCACCCGCGCGGGCGGGCTCAACCGGCAACCTCGCCCAAACGAACAAGCCAGCCCGCGGCCGATGAAACATCTCAAGCCCGAGCGCATCCATGCGCTCCTCAACCAGCGCGTGCGCGTCCTTCAACTTCTCGGTCACCGCTTCCACATGACGGGCATAACGTCCTTCGGTCAGCACTTTTTCGACAATGCGCTCCGTCGCCGCCGACGACGTCAGTCCCACCGCCATCTTCGTACGCGCCAGTTCGCGCAGCACGTCGCGCTCCGCGACCACATATCCGCTGCGCAACCCCGGCGTGATCGTCTTTGAAAAACCACCGACGTACAACACGCGATTCAGCCCTTCCATCGCGGCCAGGAGCGGCGCACCCGCCGGCGCAAGTTCGCGGCTCACATCGTCTTCCACGACCCACAAGCCGTGGCGTTCGGCAATTTGCAGCAGGCGAAACGCCGCCGCCATGCCGAAGGTCGCGCCGGTCGGATTCTGCAGCGTCGTATTCAGGAAGATCGCCTTGGGCTTGTGATCCACGACCAGCCGCTCAAGCACGTCATTGTCGATACCCGCAGGCGTTCGCGGCACGCCCAGCACGGTCAGGCCGCCAAGCCGAAGAATTTGCAGCAAGTTGCAATAACCCGGATCCTCGACAATGACCGTATCGCCGGGACGCAACAATGTGCGTACGATCAGATCGAGCGCCTGCGTGGCACCGGCGGTCAGCAACACGTTCGTGGCGGGATCGGCCGGCAAACCGTGGCGGTCCAGTTGCTCGGCAATCCGCTCACGCAGCGGTGCAAACCCGTACGGATGCCCGTAGTCGGCCATGCGAGCGGCCGGAACGCGGCTCACCGAGCGCAGCGCATGATGCAAACCGCTTTCGTTGACCCACTCGTTAGGCAGCCAGCCGCAGCCGGCCTTGATCGGCACCGAGTGATCGGCGAATACATCGGACAGGAGCCACGTCGCGGTGAGGCTCGGCGGCTGCCAGGAGACGGCGCGCTTCAGCGTGGCCTGGGGGCGAGCGGCCACCCGATACCCCGAGCCGCGCCGCGCGACCACCAGCCCCATCGACACGAGGCGGCCATAGGCTTCCGTTACCGTGAAGGTGCTGAGCTGCTCGGCCTGCGCGAGATGGCGCACAGAAGGCAGCAACGCGCCTGCACGCAGCGTCTGCTGCTCGATAGCCCCGGAAAACGCCCGTACAAGCTGTTCGACGAGCGTCGCCTGCGCGCGGTCACGGTCCAGTTGAAGTTCGATCATGAGCCGGTGGATGAGTTAAAGACAGTTTTGAGGACGACCAATACAGTTTGCGCCATTTTGCCAGCACAGTTCTCTCCGCGACAGGACAACTGTCTATGCCGCGAGTTTTTATCGAAGACTACATTGTGTGTTCTAACAGGAGATTTCCCATGACTTCGCGCCCCGTCATCGACGACCTCTCGTCGTTCTGGATGCCCTTCACTGCCAATCGGCAATTCAAAGCTGCGCCACGCATGATCGAGAGCGCCAAGGGCATGTACTACCGCGCGACCGATGGCCGCGAAATTCTCGACGGCTGCGCCGGTCTCTGGTGCGTGAATGCGGGCCATTGCCGCGATGAAATCGTCGCCGCGATCCAGCAGCAGGCCACCACCCTCGACTTCGCGCCCACGTTCCAGATGGGCCACCCGCTCGCGTTCGAAGCGGCATCGAAAGTCGCGGCAATCATGCCCGAAGGCCTCGACCGCATCTTCTTCACGAATTCGGGTTCCGAAGCCGTCGATACCGCCTTGAAAATCGCCCTCGCCTATCACCGTGCTCGCGGCGAAGGCCAGCGCACGCGGCTGATCGGGCGCGAGCGCGGTTATCACGGCGTGGGTTTCGGCGGCATTTCGGTGGGCGGCATTGCGCCGAACCGCAAGACGTTCTCAGGCGCGCTGCTACCGGGCGTGGATCATCTGTCGCATACGCACGCGCCTGAGCACAACGCGTTTTCGAAGGGTCAGCCGGCATGGGGCGCGCATCTCGCCGATGAACTCGAACGCCTCGTCACGCTGCACGATCCGTCGACCATCGCGGCTGTGATTGTCGAGCCGCTGGCGGGATCGACGGGCGTGCTCGTGCCGCCGCAGGGGTATCTGAAAAAGCTGCGCGAGATCTGCACGAAGCACGGCATCCTGCTGATCTTCGATGAAGTCATCACGGGCTTCGGCCGCCTGGGTAAAGCGACGGCAGCGGAATACTTCGGCGTGACGCCGGACTTGATGACGCTGGCCAAGGCCATCAACAACGCCAGCATTCCGATGGGCGCGGTGGCTGCGCATCGCAATGTGCATGACACCATCATCAATGCAGGCGCGGTGAACGGTATTGAGTTGTTCCACGGCTACACGTATTCGGCGCATCCGATGGCCGCCGCCGCCGCAATCGCCACGCTCGACCTGTATGCGCGCGACCAGTTGTTCGAACGGGCGGCATCGAAGTCAGCGAAGTTCGAAGCGGCCGCTCACGCGTTGCGCGATGCGCCTCATGTGAAGGACATCCGCAACCTCGGCATGGTGGCCGGGATCGAACTGGAATCGCGCGATGGTGCGCCGGGTGCGCGTGCGTATGAAGCGTTCGTGAAATGCTTTGAAGCGGGCGTTCTGGTGCGCTACACAAGCGATATTCTCGCGTTCTCGCCGCCGCTGATTATTGAAGACGACCAGATCGACGAGATTTTCAGCACGGTCAGGAAGGTGCTGGAAACCGTGAAGTAATGCGGTAAGCGCAGTACGAGCAGAAAGGCCGTTCCGGTTTCCCCCGGAACGGCCTTTTGCGTTTTCGAACAGCACGTTTTTAACCGGCTCGTTTTTAACCAGCATGAGCACCGCGTTGTCCGGCTAATCAACGCGCATGCCGTGCAGCGCTCGTCTTTGACGGCGCGGCCTTCCGGCGCGTCTGCCAGCCCTTCTTGGCGGACGCCGAGCGCCGGCTCGCGCTTGCATGCGTCTGCTTCGACAACGCCGTGTGCGAAGCGGCCTTGGTGCTCTCACGCTTGAGAACCCGCGTGGAGGTCGCCGAGCGTTTCGCTTTCGATTCCGAGCTCGCGTTACGCTTGGTCTCGTGCTCGCCCGCCTGTATGTCCTTTGCCGCTTTCTTGCGCGTGGCCGCGGATGCCGCGCCTTTCTTCGGCGCCTTCACACCGACACCCGAGCGGCGCGCCTCCGACAACCCGATCGCGATTGCCTGTTTCGCGGATTTCGCACCGTGCTTGCCCTCGCGAATGTGGTCGATCTGCTCCTTCACGAATGCGCCGGCCTGCGTGCTGGACGACTTCCCAGCGCGTTTTGCAGCATGCGCCCGTTCGATGGTTTTCTTCTCCGGCATGATCAAGCTCCTTTGAGAGAACATCGTCTGTTCTGGCGATTAACGTGGCAGCAAAGCCTATGCCAACCTCCGGCTATCCCGCTGCGCGAATCTGTCGCGCATTTTTTGTAAGCACTATGTTAGCTTGCCGGGTTGTCTTGCCCAGCCGTCGCGCTGGCTCATTCGGATCGTCAAGGAGAGTCAATGTTGAAGAAAACGTGTATCGCAGCAGGAACCGCCCTCGCACTCGCCGCCGGCAGCGCGGCGTTCGCGCATGACCAGCCGGGCGCGGGATGGATATCGAAGGATGCGGCAATCCTGAAGGTCAAGGCGCAGGGTTATGACGCGGTACGCCTCGAAGCCGACGACGGGCGCTGGGAAGGCGAAGCCACTAAACAAGGCTTGTTCTATGACATCCATGTCGACCCGCATTCCGGCGCGCTGACAAAGAATGAATTGAAGCACTAAGCCTGTCTTCTGCCCTTACTAATAAACAATAAAACCGCTGCCCGGCTCGCGCTGGCGCAGCGCAAATTACACACCCGCCTGCACCGCTCGCGCATCCACGCCGAGTTGCTCTTTCAACCCGGCCCATCCCTTCGGTGTGACCTGGACGGCACGCGACGACTTCGTCCGCCGGACCCATCCGATAGCACAAAGCCTGCTCATCAATTCAACCCCAAGCGGCCCCGCCAGATGATGCCGCCGCTCGGTCCAGTCGAGGCATTGCCGCGCGAGTCCGCGCCGGGTCGGTTTCAACGCT
Source organism: uncultured beta proteobacterium (assembly GCA_963708695.1). Taxonomy (GTDB): domain Bacteria; phylum Pseudomonadota; class Gammaproteobacteria; order Burkholderiales; family Burkholderiaceae; genus Caballeronia. The sequence goes on along the minus strand of CAVPTS010000004.1, from coordinate 13,864 downwards.
GCCACGTCTAGGCCCATCGCGCCGAACCATTCAACGCCGGCCTGCGTCACGTCGAACTGCTTGTCCGCTGCGGCAACAATCAACGCGCGTTCCTGCAGCGCCTCGGTTACCGCCACGCCGAGACTGCCCGCGAGATGGTCATAGCAGCAGCGTGCGAACTGCAGTTCCTTGGCTTCCCGGCTGCGCGGCATCTGGCGCACGGCTGCACCCGCCCCATTCGATGCAATCGATGCAAGATTTTCAAGCGCCAGCGCAACATGCTCCCCGGCCAGCCGGTAATAGCGGTGCCGTCCCTGCGTTTCCACCGATAACAACCCGCCCGCCAGGAGCTTGGCGAGATGCGAACTGGCTGTCTGCGCCGTCACGCCGGCTGCGTAGGCCAGTTCGCCGGCCGGCTGCGCACGGCCATCGGCGAGGGACATGAGCATGGCGGCGCGAGTGGGATCGGCGATCAGAAAAGCGGCCGATGAGACTGCGGGATAACGGGACATGCGGACTCTCCGAAAAGACGTCGCCATGATAGCCCCGCCGTGCGTCCGCATGCTTCGACACGCATCGAAGCATGCCGGGCGACGACGACCCTACACTGGCCTCCCAGTCTTCCTGCGGAAACCATCATCGTGAATGACACCCGGGCGTTTCAGCGCCGCGTCCTCGCCGCGACGAGCATCAGTTATATCGTCGTGATTCTCGATACGTCCATTGTCAACGTCGCGCTGGGAAGCATCGCCGATGCTTTTTCAACCGGTACGGCAGGCCTTCAATGGGTCGTCAACGCTTACACACTCACGTTCGCGAGCCTGCTCCTGAGCGGCGGCGCGCTTGGCGACCGGCTCGGCGCGCGCAACGTCTATTTCGCCGGCCTCGCCGTCTTCACGCTGGCCTCGGCGTTCTGCGGCGCGGCGCCGAGCCTCGCTGCGCTGAGCGCCGCGCGCATCTTGCAGGGCGTGGGGGCGTCGATGCTCGTGCCGTGCTCCCTGATGCTCATCAACCACGCCTACGCCGATCCCGCCGAACGCGGCCGCGCGATTGGCTTATGGGCCGGCTGTGGCGGCGCTGCGATGGCAGGCGGTCCGTTGATCGGCGGCATCCTGATTCATGCGTTCGGCTGGCGCAGCATTTTTCTCGCGAATGTTCCTATCGGAGTGATCGGCTTGTGGCTGACATCGCGTATTGCTGCCGATGAAAAAACGCAGGCGACGCGGCATCTCGATCTTGCCGGTCAGGCGTGCGCAATCGCCGCGTTGGGGATGTTGATCGCGGTGCTGATAGAAGGCGCGTCGTTCGGATGGTGCTCGCCGTGGATTGTGGGCGGGATCGCTGTTAGCGTGCTGGCAGGCGGAAGCTTCGTTGCGATCGAATCGAAACGTGCGCAGCCCATGCTGCCGTTGTCCTTGTTCAGGAACCGGATATTTTCGGGCGCCGCCCTCGTTTCGATGGTGTCCGCGTTGACCTTCTACGGCCTGATCTTCACGCTCAGTTTGTATTTCCAGCAAGTGCGGGCTTATTCGCCGCTCGTGACCGGTCTCGCTTTTTTGCCGCTGACCGCGCTCGTGACGGCGGGAAGCATGTCGGCGGCGCGTGTCGTGCGCGCCTTTGGTCCGCGCCGGCCGATATGCGCCGCGCTCGGCATCTACACGCTGGGCTTTCTCTGCATGCTGGTATCGACGGAAAATTCGCCGTACTGGCTCATCGCGCTTCCCATGCCGGCGATAGGATTCTTCGCCGGCCTCATCACGCCGCTGGCAACCACCGCCTTGATGAATACCGTCGATAAAAACCGCTCGGGAGTCGCGGCGGGCGTGCTGAATTCGGCCCGGCAAACCGGCGCGGCGCTGGGTGTCGCCGTCTTCGGCGCGATGATTGCCGGGCTCTATCCGTTCGAAGCCGGCATGCGCGCGGCGTTGTCAGTGGCAGCGTCGGTATCCCTGTTGGCCGCGCTGGTGTGGTGGTTTGCATCGGGGAGAAAGGTGCGCGTGGGTGAGATCGCGCGCAGCGAGGCATGAGTCGGCGGCGCGGTTGTTTTCGCGTCTCCGAGCCGTGATTGTTGATAATGTGGCGACACGAATCCTGACCTGGAAAACCTGATCGCCCATGACATCGAACTCACTTCGCGCGGCGACATCCGACGATTTCAATGCACCATCCGAACTGGTCGCGCGCCGGTTGATCGGCGCGGTGGTTACCGTGGATGGCGTCGGCGGCATGATCGTGGAAACGGAAGCCTACGATCCCGAAGAACCCGCGTCGCACAGCTTTTCCGGACCGACCCCGCGCAACGCCGTGATGTTCGGTCCGCCCGCGCATGCGTACGTGTACCGGTCATACGGAATTCACTGGTGCCTGAACTTCGTCTGCCGCGAAGAAGGGCATGGCGCCGGAGTGCTGATCCGCGCGATCGAACCGATGACCGGACTCGATGCAATGCGGCAGCGGCGCGGTCTGGAACCGCCGAAACTGCTGTGCTCCGGGCCGGGGCGCGTCGCGCAAGCATTGGGCATTACGCATGGGAACAATGGCATGTCGCTGCTCAAGGCGCCATTTTCTATCGAGATGCCGGACGATGAATATCTGGTCGTGACGGGACCGCGAATCGGGATCACGAAAGCGATGGACATACCCTGGCGCTTTGGGCTTGCGGGATCGAAATTCTTGAGCAAGCCGTTTCCGAAAGTAGCGTGAAAGACCGTTGTTTTCCTCAGCAGAATTCTCCCCTTCGATAGCCCTGCCATTTACGCCAAGAGTTAGCATCGGCGGACCTTGCGGCATTTTTATTGCTCTCATCGGACCATACTCGCCGAAGCGCATCCTTGTCGCCGGCCCGACACGCTTGAGAGAGGAGAATGCACATGGAACACTTGCGTCTTCCAGATCGCTTCTTCGTCGTACGGCTCGCAGTTCTGCTAGTCGTTGTTCTTGCTGCGTGCAGTGGCGGCGGCGGTGATTCGAATTCGAGTGGCACCACGGCTTCCGGCACGGGCAATCCGCCTAGCGGATCCGCCCCGGCGTCCGGCGCCACCGCAGCCTCAGGCACGAACACCGCATCGGGCACCAGCCCCGCCGCTCCCGCAAGCACGCCTGTTGCGCCCTCGGGCACGACCGTCGCATCCGGCGTCAGCCCCGCTTCAGCACCGGCCCCCGTCACGCCAGTTACACCGGTCACGCCGGTCACACCAGTCACCCCCGTCGCTAATGCGGCCGACGTCACGACGTATCACAACGACAACGCGCGCACCGGCCAGCATCTCAACGAGACGGCGCTGACTCCGGCTACAGTGAACTCGACCTCGTTCGGCAAGCTCGGCTTCTACGGAGCGGACGGCCTGGTCGACGCGGAACCGCTGTATCTTGCGAGCGTCGCTATTGCAGGCGGCACGCACAACGTGCTGTACGTGGCGACTGAAAACGCGAGCGTCTATGCGCTTGATGCCGACACCGGCGCATTACTCTGGAAAACCTCCACGCTCGCTGCAGGCGAAACGCCCAGCGACAGCCTGGGCTGCTTCCAGATTTCTCCGACTATCGGCGTAACCGCGACGCCTGTTATCGATCGTTCACGCGGTCCGAATGGCGCGATCTATCTAGTCGGCATGTCGAAGGACGCAGGGGGCGCTTATCACCAGAGGATTCATGCGCTGGACGTGACCACGGGCGCGGAATTGTTCGGCGGTCCGACCGAGATTACCGCGTCGTATCCGGGCACCGGGGCGAACAGTTCGAATGGAAACGTCATCTTCGATCCGAAACAATACGCCGAGCGCCAAGCGCTTCTGTTGCTCAACGGCGTGATCTACACGGGCTGGACTTCGCATTGCGACATCCAGCCCTACACCGGCTGGGTCATTGCCTACAGCGCCGACACGCTCAAGCAGACCAGCGTGCTAAATCTCACGCCTAACGGTTCCGGCGGTGCAATCTGGATGAGCGGCGCGGGCATGGCATCGGATGGAAGCTCGATCTATCTGCTCGATGCCAACGGCAGCTTCGATGCCACGATGAACGCGGCCGGCGTGCAAACGTCCGGCGATTACGGCAATGCTTTCCTGAAACTCGGCACGACGACGGGCTTGACGGTGGCCGATTATTTCGAAGCGTCGAACACCGTGGCGGAATCGAACGCCGACGAAGACCTCGGTTCAGGCGGTGCGCTCGTGCTGCCCGATCTCACCGATGCCAGCGGCGCCGTGCATCATCTCGCGCTCGGCGCAGGCAAGGATTCGATCATTTACGTCGTCAACCGCGACTCCATGGGCAAGTACAACCCGGTCGCGGACGCCATCTATCAGGAACTGGCCGGGCAAATCTCCGGCCCGGTCTTCAGCATGCCGGCGTACTTCAACAATACCGTCTACTTCGGCGCGATCGGCGACAGCATCAAGGCATTTTCGATCAACGCAGCCCGCTTGTCGGCGGCGCCGGTCAGCCGGACACCCACCAGTTTCGGCACGCCCGGCGCGACGCCGAGCGTCTCGGCCAACGGGTCGTCGAACGGCATCGTATGGGCAGCGGAAAACGGCGTTACCGCGGTGCTGCACGCGTACGACGCGACCAATCTCGCGAGGGAGTTGTACAACAGTAATCAAGCCGGTTCGCGCGACCAGTTCGGCCCCGGCAACAAGTTCATCACGCCCATGATCGCGAACGGGAAAGTGTATGTGGGCACATCGACCGGCGTGGCCGTGTTCGGATTGCTTGGCAGTCACTGAACGGTGTGAGCCGCAGCGTTCCCTCGTAGACGAATGAACGCTGCGTGCCGGGCGTTTGCTTTCAGCCTTGCATCAACTGCGCGAGCGCCTGAAGCTGCAAGCCGTCCGGTTTCGCGAGGTCGTAGAGAATCGAAAAATGATCCGCACCCGGCAGCGGCACGTAGACCACGCGCTCGCTAGCCTCAATGCATGCATGCGCGTAGTCATTCGAATGGCGGATCAACTCGGGCCGTTCGGCATCGCCGACGGTGACGACCATCGGTGCGCCGTGCCCGATGTCGCGCATCGGACTAAAGCGTTCAATCTCTTCCACCGACAGTTTGAGCTTGTCGTTCAATCTGCCTTGGCTAATGGGTTCGAGATCGAAGAGACCGCTCACGGGCAGAGCGTGCGTGACCGCCGGATGATTGCGATGCATCGCCGTGAGATGGCCCCCAGCTGAATGGCCGCCAAGCACGAGCGACCGATGGCCGCGCTCGACGAGAAAATCCAGCAGCCGCCCGATTTCACCGACGATTTGCGTCATCGATGCAGCCGGCGCCAGCGTATATTCCGCAACGGCCACGTTCATGCCGAGCCCAAGCGGCCCTTCTGCGACGAACGCGCAGAGCTCCTTATCGCAGCTTTGCCAGTAACCGCCATGAACGAAGACGAAGGTTGGCGTATCCGGCCGGTCCGCCTTGGTCGCCGGGAAAAAATCGAAGCGCTCGCGCGGGGCGGGTCCGTATCTCAGTTCCAGTTCGCCGTGATGCGCCGCGTAGAATGCCGCGCTGCGCGTGCGAAAATCGGCAGGCGGGTCGCCGTTGCTATAAGCCGCGTCGAGCGTCGCGCGATTCATGTTGCGCCACGAGAGGTTCATGCATTGATCTCCTTGAAAGTTCGAGCTTACATGGTCTATTTTTCAGGGGCAGTGTAAGCAAATTGCAAACAGTCTGCATCGGGAGATGACCATGGTACTGACAGAGAAACAAACCGCGGATGTAGCGCGCATCCGCGAACTGATGGGCGAATGGGCAGAGGCCCTTCGCAAGAAGGACGTGGATGCCTTGATGCGCTTTTACACGCCCGACGTGGTCGTGTTCGACGTTGTAGCGCCCGTCTCGTACAAGGGCACGGAGCAGCACCGGCAGAACTGGCAGCAATGGTTTGATTCCGTGCCGGGGCCGATCCGCTTCGAGATGGACATCATCGATATTGTCGCCGACGGCGACGTCGCCTTCGCGTTTTGCGTGAACCGCGTGGGTACGGGTGACGAGGTCAATGAGGTGCGCGCGACGGTGTGTCATCGGCGGGTGAATGGCGAGTGGCTCGCCGTGCATGAGCATGCCTCGGTGCCGCTTGTGATACCGAAGACCGAACGTTAGGGCTCGCCGGCACTTCTCGAGCTAATTAAACCGGCGCTTGGCCGATGGTGGCCAAGCGTCATCGCGACCGTCAAATCATTTTCGATACCACTGTTAATAATTAGCAAAGCTAATTTAACGAATATCATAAAACCACTATATATGTGGGATACCTCTGCGTCAGTTGACGGGGTTCCAGGTCGACCATAGAGTCATCCGATAGCAACGCTGGCGGCAAAGGTCGTGGTTGTCACGCCATGACTAGACCGCCGCGCCGAATCAGCGTCAAGAAAACAAGAGGGAGACAAGATGCAGGTCCAATCACCGGCCGTCGACGGCGAACGAATCATTAGGCATGCCACATTAAAACTCATGCCGTTGCTTGGCCTGCTCTACCTGATCGCCTATATCGACCGGCAGAACATCGGTTACGCAAAATTGCAGATGGTGGCCGATCTCGGTGTCAGCGAAGCAGCCTATGGGTTAGGCGCATCGCTGTTTTTTATCGGCTACCTGCTGTTCGAGATACCCAGCAACATCATGCTCGACAAAGTCGGCGCGCGCAGGTGGTTCGCGCGGATCATGTTGTCATGGGGCGCGGTTACCGTTGCGCTCGGCTTCACCCAAAACACGGCCATGCTGTACATCCTGCGCTTTTTGCTCGGCGCCTGTGAGGCAGGGTTTTATCCCGGCGTGCTGTACTACTTGACGCTCTGGTTTCCCGTGCGCCACCGCGCCAGGCTTATCGGCTATTTCATGATCGGCAGCGCGCTCGCCAATGCGGTGGCCGCACCTATCGGCGGCCTCCTGCTGGACTTCGACGGCCTGCTCGGCATGCGGGGCTGGCAATGGGTGTTTATCGTCACCGGCATGGCGGCCGTGGTAATGAGTCCGGTGGTCTGGAAGGTGCTGCCCGAGACGCCGCAAGCCGCGCGTTTTCTCACCGAACCCGAGAAAATCTGGCTGCTCAACACCTTGCGGGCCGAGGCCGCGCGCATCCCGCCGAGCGGCCGTACCAATCCGTTCGCAGTGCTGCTCGACCGGCGCGTGTTGCTGATGTCGTTCTATTTCCTGTTCTTCCCGCTGTCAGCCTATGGTCTGAGCTACTGGCTGCCGACGGTCGTCAAGGGATTCGGCGTCAGTAACACCGTCAACGGTTTGCTGAATGTCATTCCCTGGTTAATGGTCGGCTTTGCTCTGTGGTGGGTGCCGCGCCACTCCGTCGCCAAAAACGAGCAGACATGGCACATCGTCGTGCCGGCGCTGCTGGGTTCGTTTTTCCTGCTGCTGAGCGTCTTCGTCCCCGGCAATACGCTGCAGTTTATTTGCCTTTGCTTCGCAGCGGCAGGCATATTCGCCGGGCAGCCGGTGCTGTGGTCGTTGCCGGGCCGCTTCCTGACCGGCGCCACCGCTGCGGCGGGGCTCGCCGCGATTAATTCAATCGGTAACCTTGGCGGATTCATTTCGCAAAACGTAGTGCCGATGATCAAGGATCGCACCGGCAGCGACATCGCGCCGATGCTGTTCCTCTCGGCTTGCCTTGCATTCGGCGCGCTGATGACTTTTGTCATGCAGGCGGTTATCCGCAAGTCGGAGCAGCGCATGAAAGACACTGAAGCCGCTTCTTCAGGTCCGGCCGATCATCGCAAGTTTGAACGCGTCGAATAAGGCACGTTTCATGAAGCAGGCCGCGACGCGGAATTAATGCCGGGCCGTTTGGTCTGGTCTGTTCTGTAAGCATCCCGGCGGTTCGCCGGGATGCTCGCCGGGCCATTGCGTAGATTCACTCGTGACAAGCGGCGATGTCCGCCGTGCCTCTTGCTGAGCGCCACGGCTTATCCGCAGAACTGGCAGCGCTGTGCGCCAGCAGTTGCACGAGACTCACCGTGGCGCGACGCCATCCCTTTTTAGTTAGCATGCCTATTTATGTATTGGCGAAGGTTCATAAATCATAACAATTTGTTCGGGAATATCCGTATGAAAAGACTAATAACCGCTGGTGTCTGTCTCGCTTCCTATGCCGGCGTTAGCCATGCACAAAGCGCCGTTTCACTGTACGGCATTATCGATGTCGGACTGGTGTACAACAACAATGCCCGTGACGCGAAACAATATTCGATGGTCGCTGGCTCACTCAAAGGCAATCGTTGGGGGTTGCTCGGCAAAGAGGATTTGGGCGCCGGCTACAAAGCCGTGTTCCTGCTTGAAAATGGCTTTTCGGCGGCAAACGGCGCTCTCGGACAGGGCGGCGCCGAGTTTGGCAGGCAGGCTTACGTCGGATTGAGCGGTCCGGCCGGTACGGTCACCCTCGGCCGACAGTACGATTCGATCGTCGATTTCATCGGTGTGATGAAGGCGGGCGGCGATACGGCGGGCGGTTATGCCAGTCACCCGGGAGACCTGGACAACACGGGGAATAGTTTTCGCGTCAACAACGCGATCAAATACATGAGCCCGGACTATCGAGGCGTGATATTCGGTGGTGTATTCAGTCCTGGTGGTATTGCGGGGGAATTTCAACGGAACCGGATTTATTCATTCGGAGTGGGTTACAAACAGGGGCCGCTCACGCTTGGCGCCGCTTACCTCGTGGCACGCAATCCCAATTTCTCCTACTACGGGAACAACCCGGCATCGAGCGTCACGGGTTCGAACATGGCGTCGGTTCCGGTCTATTCGAGCTATGCGTCGGCACAGACGCTGCAGACCACCGGCGCCGCGGCGGCTTACACGTTCGGCAATGCGACTGCGGGGCTTGTATACACCAATGCTCAATTCAGGAACCTCGATTCAAATGCTGCCCTGAATCCTCGCGGTTTGAGCGGAGCAGCCGTGTTCAATACGGTCGAAGCCAATTTCAGGATCTTGCCGATACCGGCGCTATTGGTCGGCGCATCATATGCTTACACGCGCGGCTCGCAGGTGACGGGTGGTGATGCAGGCGGGGTGACCTACCAGCAGCTCAATGTGGGGGGCGAATACTTCCTCTCGAAAAGGACGGGCGTGTACGCCGTCGTATTCGGACAGCACGCCTCCGGCCGGGATTCGACTGGCGGAAGCGCAGTCGCCGCCGTGTATGGACTCACTCCTTCGTCGTCGGATACCCAGATCGCGGCAACGGTCGGCTTGCGCCACAAGTTTTAAGGCGAGCGGGCGCCGGGTGTGCAGCTCGGGCGAGGCGACTTGCCCGGCGCCCGTCCGCTTCGACGGGTCCGGTCTCAACGTCATGTGGTCAATCATCCGGCCGGCAAAACGATCAAGCGCCTATTCGATGGATCATTGATGCTCGTGAAAGCAGCGGCTAACGGGCCGCGTGGCGCGCAGCGTCGCTGTTGCCGATGCGCCATCCTTGATCATCACCTTGCGCTCGATCTCGGTTATGCAAGCCCGGCCGTAGTTCGCCCACTGTCACGCTCGATCCCATGGCGGCACGCCGCCGAGTGCCTCCACAAGATAATCGATCATCACGCGCACGCGAGAACTCAAGTGCCGCCGGCTTGGATACATCGCGAGCACATCGATGTCCGCCATATGAAACGCCGGCATCAACGCCACCAGCCGCCCCGCGCGTAAATCGTCGCCGATGATAAACGTCGGCTGCCAGATCACCCCGAGCCCGGCGAGCGCGGCCGCTCGCGCCGTATCGCCGTTGTTCGTATGCATGTGGCAATTCACGCGCACGCTGTGCGGCTTCTCGTCGGCATCGAGGAACTGCCAGTCGTCGCCGCTTGCCGCATAGGTGTACCCAATGCAGTGATGCTCGCTCAAGTCCGCCGGCCGTTCCGGCAAGCGGCGCCCGGCCAGGTACGCAGGCGCGGCGCATAACACATTGCGCGATGCGGCAAGCTTGCGCGCCGCACTGCCCGTCGACCCCGCCCGCGAGATGCGAATGGCGAGGTCATACCCTTCATCGACGATATCCACGACGCGATCGACCAGCGCCACATCCAGCTCCACGTCGGGATAGCGGCGCATGAACTCCGGCCATAGCGGCGCGAGCTGCAACACGCCGAAGCTCACTGGCGCGTTCATCCGCAACCGCCCGCGCGGCTCGGCCGTTGACGACGAGACGATGCCTTCGGTCTCGGCGAGGTCATCGAGTATTGCGACGCAGCGCTCGTACAGCGCTTCGCCGCCCGAGGTCAGCGACAACCTCCGCGACGTCCGGTTCAGCAGCCGCGTGCCGAGATGCGCCTCCAGCTCTCCGATATAACGCGTGACATTCGCGGGCGATGTATCGAGCGCATCGGCGGCGCGCGTGAAGCTGCCGCGCTTGACTACGGCCACGAAGACTTCATAAGCGCGCAAGCGGTCCATGGACGTCTCCGGTCAAGATTCACAAAAGCTGAACGATGAGACCATCTTCCGTGCCTGTTCGCAAGCTTCCGCTGCGCTTACATTGCGTCACATGCACCGGGGCATGGGGCGCCGGGCAAGCTGAACAGGACGGAGAAACATCATGAATCGACTCTCAGGAAAAGTTGCCATCGTGACGGGCGCGAGTGCCGGCATCGGCCGCGCCACGGCGAAGTTGTTTGCGGCAGAAGGCGCGAAGGTGGTCGTGGCCGCACGCCGCGCCGCCGAGCTGGAAACGCTGGTAGCCGAAATCAGGGCAGCCGGTGGTGAAGCCGCGTATCTCGCCGGCGATGTGCAATCAGAAGACTATGCGAAGGCGGTCGTCGCGTTGGCCATCGAAAAATTCGGCAGGCTCGACGTCGCTTTTAACAACGCCGGCACGCTGGGCGAAATGGGGCCGTCGACGTCGGTATCGAAGGAAGGGTTCAGCAATGCGCTGGCGACCAATTTGACTAGTGCGTTCCTCGGCGCGAAGTATCAGATTCCCGCCATGCTCGAACATGGCAGCGGTTCGATCATATTCACGTCGACCTTCGTTGGTTATTCGTTCGCTTTTCCCGGCGTCGCGGCGTACGCGGCCAGCAAGGCCGGCTTGATCGGGCTGACGCAAGCACTGGCCGCCGAGTATGGTGCGCAAGGCGTGCGGGTGAACGCCGTGTTGCCCGGGGCGGTGGATACCGAGATGTATCGCGACATGAACAACACTCCGGAATCACAGAGCTTTATCACGAACCTGCACGCGTTGAAGCGTGTGGCGACGCCGGAGGAACTCGCGCGGTCGGTGCTCTATCTTGCCTCCGATGACTCTTCGTTCGTTACGGGGACAGCTTCCCTAGTCGATGGGGGCGCTTCGATCACGCGGACCTGATTTCGAGGTTTCTGGTTTTTGCTCCCGCCGGACGGGGTTTGGGTCTGGCGGGGGGGAGTGCCGGGTTGGTGCTGCTTACGCCAGCGCGAGTTCAATGTTGGATGTATTTTTTTCGTTTTTAGCCACTGTGCGTGGCGGCAGTGATTAGCGTTCGCACTCGGGGTTTCTTGGGGGGGTGCTACTGGCGGTGGTCGCGGGTCAGTGCTGGGTTGCTGCTGCGAACGTTAGCGCGGGTTTGAAGTTGGCTATATTTTTTATCACTATTAGCCACTGTCCGTGGCGGGACTTCATTTCTTGGTCCTTCGGCGACAAAGAAACGAAGCAAAGAAAACGCCTCCCCACAATCTGTTTTAAGTGTCCCCAGCGTGCAGACCACTGCTTTTGGTTCCCCCGTAGCACGGTGCTCGCTAGAACCACGCTGCGTTGAAACCCTCCTTCTCGCGAATCCCTACATCCCCACGCTTCGCCACCAGTGATCTCGGGCAAGATCGATGACCCCACGAACTTCTACGGTCTCACCCGTCGCCTCACCATATTCGCTCTTCTGCAAAGCTATCCAGTGCGTGGTGATTTCGGGGGGCGGTTCGTCGCGCGTAGCGCGGAGGCGTTTCACCATCTTTCAGAGGTGCTGGCGCCCGACGTATTGCGCGCTATGCGCGCCTCTCGCCCTAACCAGTCGCGTGGATCACGCATTCCATCAACCCGTGAAGGCGCGTGAGGCCGAACTAGTCCGCGGGACTATCGATCTTGCCCGAGAGCACTGGTGGCGAAGCGTGGGGATGTAGGAATTCGCGAGAAGGAGGGCTTCAAGTGTCCGTGGTTTTGCGAGCACCGTTCTACGCGGGAACCAAAAGCAGTGGTCTGCACGCTGGGGACACTTAATACAGATTGTGGAGAGGCGTTTTCTTTGCTTCGTTTCTTTGTCGCCGTTCCCCCCATGTCAGGCTAGTTGTCGCGTCACCCGATTTTACTTTTATGCAAAACTGGGGGGCGGCAAGCGAATGGAAGATGAAGCGTTACACCGCGGAATTCAAAGAGTGGGCGATGCGTCAAATGATGCCGCCTTTAAACCGGGCTGTGATAGAAATGTCAGGCGCCACGGGCGTGACGACGGTGACGCTGCACACGTGGCGGCGCCAGGCGCGAAACATACGTAATTCAGGGGAGTACATGCCGGGCAATGGCAAGACGAGCGACCAGTGGTCCAGCGCCGATAAGTTCAGGGTGGTGCTGGAGACCGCGTTGCTAAGCGAAACTGAGATCGCCTATTACGGCCGTGCGAATGGCATTTATCCGGAGCAGATCCGCGAATGGCGCGGCGCCTGCGAGCAGGCCAACGTGCCGCTCGTGCCGAAGCTGAGTGCGGCTGAGCGTGCCCAGGCCAAGCTTGCAGCCAAGCGTATTCGTGAATTGGAACGTCAGCTCAAGCGCAGCGAAGCGGCGCGTGCGGAGGCGGCAGCATTGGTCACGATGTTAAAAAAAGTCGATGCGATCTGGGCCAAAAAAGAGGAAGAGTGATCAGCGCCCCGGATCGCAGTGAAACCATGCAGTTGATCGATGAAGCAGTCCAAGCCGGCGCTCGCCGTGCGACCGCGAGCGCGCATGCGGGGGTGAGTGTGCGCAGCGTGCAGCGCTGGCTGCACCAGCCTGTAGACGCGCGGGCGCTGAGTGTCCGCCCGCCGCCGCCCAACAAGTTCAGCGGCGTTGAACGTCAGGCGCTGCTGGATGCCGCCTGCAGCGCGGAGTTTGCCAGTCTCACGCCGCACCAGATCGTGCCGAAGCTGGCCGATGAGGGAATCTACCTGGGTTCGGAGTCGACGTTCTACCGGGTCTTAAAGGCTGAGAACCTTAGCCGGCGACGTGGGCGCGCCAGCGTGGCGCGACGGCGTATGCCCACCACGCATCGTGCCGATGCGCCCAATCAGCTCTGGTGCTGGGATATCACGTGGATGCCCACCACGATCCGTGGGCGTTATTTTTACTGGTACATGATGAAGGATGTCTACAGCCGCAAGCTGGTGGCCAACGAGGTGTGGGAGGCCGAATCGGGTGAGCACGCGAGCGCGTTGCTGACCAAAGCATGTCTGATTGAAGGCACGGCGGGTCATCCGCTCGTGCTGCATTCGGACAACGGCAGCGTGATGAAGGGCGCGTTGATGCACGCAGCCATGACCACGTTGAAGGTCGATTCGTCGTTCAGCCGGCCGCGGGTGAGCAACGACAACGCGTACGCCGAGGCGCTGTTCCGCACGGCCAAGTACAGCCCGATGTGGCCCGAACGCCCGTTTGACACGGTCGAGGAGGCGCGTGTCTGGGTGGAGACGTTTGTGGCTTGGTACAACGATGAGCATTGTCACAGCGGCTTGAAATACCTGACGCCGAACCAGCGCCACAACGGACACGCCGATGAGTTGCTGGTCAAACGGCGTGCTGTGTACGAGCAAGCCAAGGCGCAAAATCCTGCCCGCTGGAGTCGCAAGACCCGCAACTGGGAACTTGCAGACGCGGTTTATTTAAACCCTGAAAAAACGGACGACTCGGCGGTGCAATACAAAGAAGCTGCGTAGCGGTGCACGCGACAACTACCTTGA
>CAVPTS010000003.1:0-285712 GCA_963708695.1 uncultured beta proteobacterium | reverse complement strand
GTTCGCACTCGGTCGGGGTTTGGGGGCTACCGGCAGTGGTCAGGGTGGATGCTGGGTTGCTGCTGCTTACGTTAGCGCGGGTTGCATGTTGGCTATATTTTTTATCACTATTAGCCACTGTGCGTGGCGGCACCTCATTTCCATGTCAGTAGGGCTGGGTCGGCGCCGTGTTGCTGCTGCTTACGTTAGCGCGGGTTGTATGTGAGCTAAATTTTTTATCACTATTAGCCACTGTCCGTGGCGGGACTTCATTTCTTTGTCCAACGGCGACAAAGAAACGAAGCAAAGAAAACGCCTCCCCACAATCTGTATTAAGTGTCCCCAGCGTGCAGACCACTGCTTTTGGTTCCCGCGTAGAACGGTGCTCGCAAAACCACGGGCACTTGAACCCCTCCTTCTCGCGAATCCCTACATCCCCACGCTTCGCCACCAGTGCTCTCGGGCAAGATCTGGTCGCCTACGGATTGGCTCGGCCTCAACTGCGCAGCAGTGGGCTTCGAAGCTGTTCGGTGCGCAGCGATTTCAGGTGCAAATTTCAGGCGCGACGTTCACGCGTGGCGTAGGGTGTTCCATCGCATTTTGGCGCACCGTGCGGAAGCCTATGGCCGTGTTGATCCGTGGGAACCATCGTTCTTGCCCGAGAGCACTGGTGGCGAAGCGTGGGGATGTAGGAATTCGCGAGAAGGAGGGTTTCAAGTGTCCGTGGTTTTGCGAGCACCGTTCTACGCGGGAACCAAAAGCAGTGGTCTGCACGCTGGGGACACTTAAAGCAGATTGTGGAGAGGCGTTTTCTTTGCTTCGTTTCTTTGTCGCCGTTGGACAAAGAAATGAAGTCCCGCCACGGACAGTGGCTAATAGTGATAAAAAATTTAGCCAACATACAACCCGCGCTGCCGTAAGCAGAAGCAACCCGGCTTCAACTCCGACCACCGCCGGTAGCCCCAAACCCCGCCCGAGTGCGAACGCTAACACTAACCCTGGTCTCCCCTGGGCCGCACCGTATTCATCGTCCTCTCAGCCAGCACCGCATCCCGCTTTGATATCAAGTGCGAACGCATAATCTCCGCCATGCGCTTTCCATCGCGTGCATCGAGCGCTTCGATCATCGCTTCGTGATCGCGAATCGCGCTGTCCCATTTCGCCGTCTGGAAGTTGGAGCGGAATCGCAAGGCCTGCAGCCGCCGGTTCACCGCTATATACGTCTGCCGCAAAGCCGAATTCCGCGCGGCGTCATTGATCTTGTCGTGAATCGCCTGATTGCGACTGTAGTATCCCGAGAGATCATTCTGTTCACGGCAGGCAAGCATCGCGTAATGCAGCGCCTTGATTTCGCTAAGTTCAGCCGGCGTCATCCGCTCACACGCGAGTTCTCCAGAGAACGCCTCCAGCCCACCCATCAATTCGAAGGTCTCGCGGATCTCAACCTCACTCATCCGCGACACCGAAGCACCACGGTTCGGCAGGATATCGATCAAACCCTCAGCGGCCAGCACCTTCAGCGCCTCCCGCAACGGCGTGCGCGATATCCCCAACGTCTCACATAACGTGCGCTCGTTAAGCTTCACGCCAGGCGCAAGCAACCCTTCAACAATGAAGTTGCGCAGGTGATCAACCACCGTGTCGTGCAGCCGCTGCCGCTCGACTTTCGGAAGCACGGGCGCTGTTTGCGCAAGCAGCCCAGTTTGTAAATCGGGCAGGTGATCATTTTGCATTCAATACCTCGAACCATTTATTAGGGCGATTTTACCGCGCGGTTTCTGCCAGACATCTGCCAAACAGGAGGAGCGGGTTTTCACCTAAGCCAAACAAGCATTTAACGCTTCCGATCATCGCAACGGTGCGTTAGAGTATTTTGCATGCAAAATTCAAAGGACGCATCATGTTGAAGCTCGATTTCCATCCGGCCGGACGTCATTTTCTGCAGATTCCCGGTCCGAGCCCCGTGCCCGACCGCATCCTGCGTGCAATGAGTTATCCGACTATCGACCATCGCGGCCCGGAGTTCGGCGCGCTAGGGTTGAAAGTCCTGGATGGCATCAAGTCGATCTTCAAGACGACGCAACCTGTGGTGATCTATCCCGCCTCCGGCACGGGCGCGTGGGAAGCGGCGCTTTGCAACACGCTCAGTCCCGGCGACGCCGTGCTGATGTTCGAGACCGGCCACTTCGCGACGCTGTGGAAAAAGATGGCCGAAAACCTCGGACTGAAGCCGGAGTTCCTCGGGCTCCCGGGTACTGAAGGATGGCGGCGCGGCGTGCAGCCGGACATGATCGAAGCGCGTCTGCGTGAAGACACGCAGCACGCGATCAAGGCGGTGTGCGTGGTGCATAACGAGACTTCGACGGGCGTGACGTCGGACATCGCGGCGGTACGGCGTGCGATCGATGCGGCCGGCCATCCGGCACTTTTCCTCGTCGATACAATCTCGGGCCTCGCGTCTGCGGATTATCGGCACGATGAATGGGGCGTGGATGTCACGGTGTCCGGCTCGCAAAAAGGCTTGATGCTGCCGCCGGGGATCAGCTTCAACGCGGTCTCGCAAAAGGCGATCGCGGCGAGCAAGGAGGCGAAGTTGCCGCGTGCGTTCTGGGCGTGGGACGAGATCATCGAGATGAACAAAAGCGGTTACTGGCCGTACACGCCGAATACGAATCTGCTGTACGGCTTGTCGGAAGCGCTCGAGATGATCGGTGACGAAGGACTCGAGAACGTCTTCGCTCGTCATCAACGCCTGGCCGCCGCGTGCCGTGCAGCGGTCAATGCATGGGGACTCGATATTCAGTGCGCCGACCCGGCCGTATATTCGCCGGTGCTGACCGGCGTGATGACGCCGGATGGCGTGGATGCCGACGCGATCCGCAAGACAATTTACGAGCAATTCGATATGTCGCTCGGCACGGGCCTCGGCAAGCTCAAGGGCCGCATGTTCCGCATCGGCCATCTCGGCGACTGCAACGACCTGACGCTGATGGCAACACTTTCCGGCTGCGAAATGGGGCTGAAGCTGGCGGGCGTCAAGCTTGCCGGCAGCGGTGTCCTCGCGGCGATGGATTATCTGACGAGCCACGTCGCCGCGCCTCCATTGAAGGCGGCAGCGTGAAGAGAACGATCCTTCGATAAACAAACCGCGCGCAGACGCCGATGCTGACCAAAACCTCCGATGCACTCGTCCAGCCGATCCACCTGATGCCGGCCTCGGCGCGCGCCACGATGTCACCGCTGGCCATGCGTCTTCGCCGCGAGCTGAAGGGTGACGTGCTGTTCGATCGGGCGGCGCGCGGACGCTACGCAACCGATGCGTCGATCTACCAGATCATGCCGCTCGGCGTAGTCGTGCCGCGCGATCAGGCCGACTTGCTGCTCGCGCTGGACATTGCGCGCGACGAAAAAATGCCCGGTGCTCGCACGCGGCGCGGGAACGAGCCAGTGCGGCCAGACCATCGGCGAGGCGCTGGTTATCGATACCAGCAAGTGGCTCAACAACATCGTTGACTTCGATCGCCGAAGCACGCACGGTGACGGTGGAACCGGGCGTGGTGCTGGATCATCTGAATGCGTGGCTGAAGCCGCATGGCTTGTGGTTTCCGGTCGATGTCTCGACCGGCGCGCAATGCACGATCGGCGGCATGGCGGGCAACAATTCGTGCGGTTCGCGGTCGATGGAATACGGGATCATGGTGCACAACGTCGGCGTCCATCGACGCGGTTCTCGCCGACGGTCATCAGGCGACGTTCGCCGCGTTGCACGCGATGTCATCCGGACGCCTCGCACGCGTTCGCTGGTCGAAGGCGTGCAGCGGATCGCGCAACGTGAACGCGATGAAATCCGCGAGCAAGTGCCGAAGGTATTGCGGCGCGTGGCGGGCTATAACATCGATCTCTTCGATTGCCAGAGCCCGTTGCCCTTCAGCGCCGACGGCGAACCGAACCTCGCGCAATTGCTGGTCGGTTCCGAAGGCACGCTTGCGTTCAGCCGGCAACTTACGCTGAAGCTCTGGCCGCTGCCTGAACACAAGACGCTTGGCGTCGTGAACTTCCCGACGTTCTACGACGCAATGGACATGACGCAGCACATCGTCAAGCTGGGTCCGGTCGCGGTGGAACTGGTCGACCGCACGATGATCGACCTGTCGATGTCCAATCCCGCGTTTCGTCCGGTGATCGAAAAGGCGCTGGTCGGTCAGCCGCAAGCGGTGCTTGCTGGTCGAATTCGCGGGCGCGGACAAAGCCGTGCAACTCGCGAAGCTCGCGCAACTCGTGGAACTGATGGGCGATCTCGGCTTGCCCGGTTCGGTTGTCGAGATGCCCGGCGCCGCGCAACAAAAGGCCTTGTGGGAAGTGCGCAAGGCCGGGCTCAACATCATGATGAGCATGAAGGGCGACGGCAAGCCGGTGTCGTTCATCGAAGATTGCGCCGTGCCGCTCGAACATCTGGCGCAGTACACCACGCGCCTCACCGAGGTGTTCCACAAACACCATACCGAAGGCACGTGGTACGCGCATGCAAGCGTCGGTACGCTGCACGTGCGGCCTATTCTCGATATGCGGCGCGACGGCGCGCAGAAAATGCGGGCGATTGCGGAGGAAGCATCGGCGCTGGTGCGCGAATATAAAGGCGCTTATTCGGGCGAACATGGCGACGGTTTGTGTCGCGGTGAATGGGTCGCCTGGCAATACGGACCGCGCATCAATGCGGCGTTCCGCGAGATCAAGACGCTGTTCGATCCCGAGAATCGCATGAGTCCGGATCGTATCGTGAACCCGCCGAAAATGGACGATGCGTCCAACTTTCGCTTCCCGCCGGCTTACCGCGAGCGTGAGCTATCGACGCAACTCGACTGGTCGCAATGGAACGTGACGCGCGATCCGTTGACGGGCATTGAAACCGGGCCGGGCACTGGTGACGATCGCACCGGCGGTCTCGCGAAGGCCGTCGAGATGTGCAATAACAACGGCCATTGCCGCAAGTTCGACGCGGGCACGATGTGCCCGAGTTATCGCATCACGAAGGACGAGCAGCATGTCACGCGAGGCCGCGCTAATACGTTGCGGCTCGCGATCAGCGGACAACTCGGTGAAGACGGTCTTGCGAGCCAGGACGTGAAGGACGTGCTCGACCTGTGCGTATCGTGCAAGGGCTGCAAGCGCGATTGCCCGACAGGCGTCGATATGGCGAAGATCAAGATCGAAGCGCGCGCCGCGTGGACGTCACGCCATGGCTTGCGCATGCGCGATCGTCTCGTCGCGTTCCTGCCGCGCTATGCGCCGTACGCGAGCCGGGTGCCGTCGCTGTTCGGATCAGTCGAGCGCTTGCCGGGCTTTGCGGCGTGGCTCAAGACGCGCCTCGGTCTTGCGCTCCGCAGCGCTCGTTTCCGCGCTTCGTTAATCTTTTCTATCGACGGCCGTGCAGCCTTTGCCACCGGCCGTGGGTAACAAGGAAGTGCTGCTTTTCGTCGATACCTTCAACAACTATATGGAACCGGACAACGCGCGCGCGGCCAAGCGCGTGCTCGAAGCAGCGGGCTACACGGTCCATTTCAACCTCAAGGAAGGCGAGCGGCCGCTGTGTTGCGGGCGCACGTTCCTCTCGGCGGGAAAGGTCGATCAAGCCAAGGCCGAAGCTCGCCGTACGCTTGACACGCTGCGGCCTTATATTGAGCGCGGCATACCGATTGTCGGTCTTGAACCGTCGTGCCTGCTGTCGTTCCGCGATGAATTCCTCGACTACGGTTATGGCGACGAGGCCCGCAAACTTTCGCAAACCTCGTTCCTCTTCGAGGAGTTCCTGGTCCGGGAAAAAGAGGCAGGGCGCTTGCGGCTTTCGTTGAAACCGCTCGCGCATCCGAAGGCGCTGGTTCATGGTCACTGCCATCAAAAAGCCTTCGACGTGTTTAGTCCTGTACAGACTGTCCTCCGCTGGATCCCATCGCTTGAAGTATCGGTCGTGGAGTCGTCATGTTGCGGAATGGCAGGGAGCTTCGGCTATGAAGCCGAGCATTACGAAGCGTCTCAGGCGATGGCGGAGTTGTCGTTGCTGCCTGCTGTACGACTCGCGCAAGACACCGTGATCGTCGCCGATGGCACCAGTTGCCGTCATCAGATAGCGGATGGCGCCGGTGCGAAAGCGCTGCATGTCGCCCAGGTCCTGGCGTCTGCGTTAAGGGATTATTGAAGCGCACGGGTTCTTATAAACAGCGGACGAAATCAGTTCCGCGCACTGGATGGAGACCAACATGGCACGACCGCGCAAAGCCAGGATTCGCAGCGTCGTCGGAATGCACAACTAGCAGAACCCTTTCGAAATTCCAGATGCAGTTCGCCTCGCGCGCCGCCAAGCGCCGTGACGAGGCACGCACTAATCAAGGAGACGATGATGTTCCGTCGAGCTACGACGCGCGTTCTGTTGTTGCTGTGCGCAATGTATTTCATCACCTATGTCGACCGCGTCAACGTCAGTACCGCCGCCTCGCAGTTCGGCGCGGAACTGCACTTGTCGCATACGCAAATTGGCTTTGTCTTCTCGGCATTTGCCTACCCGTACCTCGTATTCCAGATTATCGGCGGCTGGGTCGGTGACCGTTTCGGACCGCGCCGCACGCTCGCAGTGTGCGCCGTGATCTGGGCTGGTGCGACCGTCATGACCGGGCTGTCCGGCGGATTTGTATCGCTGATCATCGCGCGCTTGTTGCTCGGGCTCGGCGAAGGAGCGACGTTTCCGACCGCGACCCGCGCCATGTCGAACTGGATGCCCGCCGATAAGCGCGGCTTCGCGCAAGGGACCACGCATGCCGCCTCTCGCATCGGCAATGCGGTGGCGCCGCCGCTGATCGTGTGGCTGATGATCGCGACCAGCTGGCGCGGGGCGTTCATCGTGACGGGTATCGTGAGTTTTCTTTGGGCTGTTGTCTGGATCTTCTATTTCCGCGACAACCCGCGCGAGCATCGCGGCATTACCGACGCCGAGTGCGCGACGCTTTCATCGTTCTCCGGCGTCAAGCAAAGAGTGCCCGTGCCATGGCGCGCGCTGCTCGGGCGCATGGCACCCGTTACGGCCGTGTATTTCTGCTACGGCTGGGTGCTGTGGCTCTTTCTCGGCTGGATTCCGCAGTACTTTCTCCACAACTATCACATGCAGTTGGGGAAGTCGGCGTTGTTCGCCTCCGGCGTTTTCTTTGCGGGCGTGCTCGGCGACTGGCTCGGCGGCTCGGTGACGGATCGCATCCTGCGACGCAGTGGAAACATACGTCTCGCGCGTAACGTGATGGTCGGAGTCTGCATGTTCCTGACGTTGCTATCGCTTGCGCCCATCATGCTGGTGTCCAACATGTCGATTACGTTGGCCGCGGTTTGCCTGAGCGGCGGGTTCTTCTTCAACGAGATGACGATCGGACCCATGTGGGCCGTGCCGATGGATATCGCGCCCAAGCACGCCGGTACTGCCAGCGGGATCATGAATTCGGGTTCTGCTTTAGCCGCCATTATCAGTCCCGTGGTCGGCGGATTTTTAATCGATCGGACCGGGAACTGGAATTTGCCTTTTACGGTATCCATGATCTTGATGGTTATCGGGATCGTACTCTCGTTCACCATGCGGCCGGATCGCGTTCTGGATGATGTCGCGGCCGGCGCCGAGAGCGCCGAACCGGCCAGGAAGTTTGTCTAAGAAGGTCGCCTTCCCAGGAGACGATGTGACTGAACCCACCATCTTGATCGAGCGCGATGACGCCATAGCGACCGTCATCATCGATCGCCCGGCGAAGCTCAACGCCATGACGAAACCGCTCTGGCAGTCGTTGGGCGAAAACATCGACGCGCTTTCCGCCGATGACTCCGTGCGCTGCATCATTCTTCGCGGCGCCGGCGAGAAAGCGTTCTCGCCGGGCAACGACATAGCCGAGTTTCGTACCGACCGCTCCAACGTCGAGCAAGCCCGGGCGTACGGCGCGATCATGCATCGCACACTCTCGTCCCTCAATCATTGCCGGCATCCAATTGTGGCCATGATTCACGGGATCTGCGTGGGCGGCGGACTCGAAATTGCCGCGATGTGCGACCTGCGCATCTGCGGAGAATCCAGCCGCTTCGGCGTGCCGATCAAGAACCTGGGCCTCGTGATGGCGCACGCGGAACTCGATGCGCTCGTGCAGCTTGCCGGTCCCGCCGTCGCGCTCGAAATCCTGCTTGAGGGGCGTATCTTCGGTGCGCAGGAAGCGCTTGCGAAGGGACTCGTCACGCGAGTTGTCGCCGATGATCAAGTCACTGACGAAACGCTTGCGACAGCGCGCCGGATTGCCGAAGGCGCTCCGCTTGTGGCGCGCTGGCATAAGCAGTTCGTGAAGCGTGCGATGAACCCCGCGCCGCTCACAGCCGAGGAACGCGATGAAGGTTTCGCGTGCTTTGGCACCGAGGATTTTCGCACCGGTTATCAGGCCTTCCTCGACAAGGTCAAACCGCAATTCAAGGGACGTTGAAATGGTCGACCACGAAACCCCCAACGCTCTGGGACCGCTAGCCGGCATGCGCGTGATCGAACTTGCGCACATCATGTCCGGCCCCATCTGCGGCATGATGCTCGCCGACATGGGCGCCGATGTCATCAAGGTCGAGAAGATTCCAGGCGGCGATGATTGCCGCCGATTCGCCCCCATCCTCGAAGGCGGCGAGTCGGCGTCGTTCATGATCGTGAACCGCAACAAGCGTGGCGTTGCGATCAACCTCAAGACCGACGGCGGCCGCGAAGTGCTGTGCAAGATGCTGGCCACCGCCGATGTCGTTACCGAGAACTATCGGCGCGGCACGATGGAAAAACTCGGCATGGGGTATGAAGCGCTCAAGGCCGAGAATCCTGGCTTGATCTATTGCGCGATTTCCGGCTTCGGACGCAGCGGACCGATGGCCGACAAAGGCGGCTTCGATCTCATCGCGCAAGGCATGAGCGGCCTCATGAGCATGACCGGCGAACCCGGCCAGGCGCCGATCAAGGCAGGTTCGCCCGTCACGGATATCAATGCGGGCATTCTCGCCGCGCTCGGAATTTGCGCGGCGTATGCGGGAAAACAGAAGACCGGCCTGGGTCAGATGGTCGATACCTCGCTCTTCGAAGCGGGTCTGCAACAGATGTACTGGGCCTTCGCCAACTACTTCGCCGATGGCACCGTGCTACCCAAGGCCGGCTCCGCGAATCCGACCAGCGCACCGTATCAGGCGTTCCGCACGCGCGATGGCTGGGTCAATATCGGCGCGGCGAATCAGAGTAACTACGAGCGCCTGGTGGGCGCTTTGGAGATACCCGGCCTCGCTGATGATGAGCGTTTCCGGACCAATGCGGGGCGGCTCAAGCATCGCGGTGTGCTAGTGGAAATTCTGACGGCGCGGCTTGTCGAGCGCACCACAAGCGAGTGGCTCGCAACGTTCGATGCAATCGGTCTTCCTTCGGGGCCGGTGCTCGGCATACCGGAAGCGGTTGCGCACGAACAAACGCTGGCACGAGGGATGATTGTGGAAACGACCCATCCGGTGTCAGGACGCATGCGCGGCCTGGGTCTGCCCATCCATTTCTCCGATGGCCGCCCGCAATCGCCCTTGCCCGCGCCGTTGCTGGGCGAACATACGTCGGAAGTGCTGAAGGAATACGGTTTCTCCGATGAACGCATTCACGCGTTAATGGACGAGGGTGCAATTCTGCTAAGCGATGTGAGGGCGTAGGCTTTTGGATCCGCTTGGCTTAAGCAGGCAACGGTCGCGTGATGCCGTGCCACGACCCGCAGGCGAACATCGCCCTCACTCGATTGAAAGCCTTAACGCGAACGCCAGTAACGCCGCCGAGAACGTCCAGCGCTGAACCACTTGCGCGCGGGGATGACTGCGCAACCAGCCCGAAATACGCACGGCGGAGACCGCGAGCGTGGTATCGAAAGCCGCGCCGATGACGACCAGCACCACGCCGAGCTCGACAACTTGCGACCAGACCGCGCCCGCATCGGGATGCACGAATTGCGGCAGCAACACCGAACAGAACAGCAGCGCCTTCGGGTTGAGCAGACTGCTCAACATGCCCTTTGAAAATGCGGAGCGCAGGGTCGGCAGCGTCTTCGACGTCTGGTTGCTCGCGTCGAGACCGAACGCCGGCGAACGAAAAATCTGGATCGCGATGTACGAGAGATACAACGCGCCGGCGATACGCACGCCGTCATAGAGCCAAGGCGCGCTGCGCAGCAAGGCCGCGACACCCAGCGCCGACAATGTCACATGCAGCGTGCGGGCAACCGCGAGACCGGCCGCGGTCGACAGGCCATGCTTCAGGCCGCGCGATGCACTCATCTGCAGGACGAGCGCCATGTCCGGGCCGGGAAGCGCGTAGACCACCGCGAGGGCGCCGACAAAGACCAGCAGCAATTGCAGCGAGACCATGATGAACCTCCGTTTTCGAAGGCTTCATATTGACGCGTATCGACGAGCGTTTTCCGGCTTTGTGATGCCTGTTTTGCAGCTTGATTAGCGGAAAACGCTAAGCTTTAGCGGCTTTGGCAGAGGTGGTTTCATCGATCGCATTACTGCTCGGCGTGGGTCGTTACCTCTGGAATTTCATCGGCGCTCGTATATACCGGCAGCCCGAGTTCTTGCGCGAGACGGACGTCGGCGTCGGCCCCCTGCGACGCGCCGTCGATGCGAAACACCGCATCGCACTGTCTGATGAGGCGACCTGCGACGGGATACAAGAAGGCTTCGCTCACCGCGTCCCCGACCGCTTTTGAGCCGGCCGCTGCCGCCAGGGGAAGCGCTACCCACTCGCCGATCATCGGCATATGGCCGAGCTGATAGACGCGCAACGCCGCCTCTTCAAGCCGCTGAAGATTCGCGGCAATCAAGGCGGCGTCCCCGTTTGTACCGCTGCGATACGGTCCCGCGACAAGTATGAGTCGAGCGGTCACGACGCGCCTCCGTCAAGCACGCGATTCAACGCCGCGAATTGCAGGAGCATGATGGTCTTCGCATCGACAATATCGCCGCGGCTCACCGCCTGCAGCGCTTCGCTTAGCGTCCACTCGATCACTTCAAGATCTTCGCCTTCGGCTTCCACACCACCACCGCGCCCAACGCGGGTCGATGCGTCGTACTCGGCAACAAAGAAGTGCAGCTTCTCCGTGACCGAACCGGGGCTCATATAAGCTTCAAAAACCTTCTGCACGTTTTGCACGCGATACCCTGTTTCCTCTTCCGCTTCCGCGCGGATTCGTTCCTCCGGCGAGGCGTTATCGAGCAGTCCCGCGGCCGCCTCGATCATCATGCCGTCATGGCCGTTGACAAACGCCGGCAACCTGAATTGCCGGGTCAGCACGACGGTTTGCTGGTTACGGTTGAACAGCAGGATGGTGGCCCCGTTACCCCTGTCATAAGTCTCGCGGCTTTGGCGCTGCCACACGCCGTCACTGCGAAGAAAATCGAACGTGGTCTTCTTCAGCACGTACCAGTCGTTCGACAAAACCGTGGTATCGAGAATGCGAACTCTATCCTTCGTGGCGGCCATCACCTGCTCCCTATCGCGGAAAAGAAGCGGCTATGGTATCGTGCAGTTTCGTGCAATATCAAGAAATATCGTGCAATCGACCGTGCTCACTCATGCTCACATCTCAACGCAAGAAGGCGATCCTCAAGACATTGGCACGCGACGGGCAAGTGCTTGCCAAACAACTTAGCGAGGCTTTCGGCGTGTCGGAGGATACCGTTCGACGCGATCTGCGCGAGCTGGCTGGCGAGGGCCTGCTCCAGCGCGTTCACGGCGGCGCGCTGCCCGCTTCCACGGCGGTAGCGCCATTCGCCGAGCGGCGGGGCATCGAGTCGTCGGCCAAGCAAGCGATAGCCGCCGCTGCGGCAGCCATGATCGAGACAGGGCAGGTGGTTATTGTCGATGGGGGAACCACATCCGCCGAACTCATACGGCAGATCCCGCGCGATTTATCGGCGACGGTGGTGACGCATAGTCCGAGCGTTGCCGTGGGGCTGATCGATCATCCGTTGATTGAGGTGATTGTTATTGGCGGGCGACTGTTCAAGCATTCCATTGTGACGGTCGGCGCTGCCGCCATTGAAGCGATGTCGCATATCCAGGCCGATATTTATTTCATGGGGGTTACTGGAGTGCATCCGACGGCGGGTTTGAGCACCGGTGACTACGAAGAGGCGTTCGTGAAGCGGGCTCTTGCAGCTCGTGCGGCGGAGACGATAGTGCTTGCATCGTCGGATAAGATTAACGCCGCTTCGCGGTTTGTGATTGGGGATGTTTCGCTCGCGCAAACGATTATTGTGGAGAAGGGTACGGGGCTTTCGTTGACGAGGCCGCTTGAGAAAGCTGGGGTTATTGTTGTGAGGGCTTAGCGGTGGTGGGTTTCGTTCGCACTCAGGGTTTTGGGCGCGGGGCTGATGGTCGGCGGTCAGGGTCAGTGCTGGGTTGGTGGTGCGTACGTTAGCGCGGGTTGAATGTGAGCTATATTTTTTATCACTATTAGCCACTGTGCGTGGCGGCAGGTTGTTTGCGTTCGCACTCGAGTTTTTAGCGGTGCGTGCTACGGGCGGTGGTCGGGGTCGGTGCCGGGTTGCTGCTGCTTACGTTAGCGCGAGTTGTATGTGAGCTATATTTTTTATCACTATTAGCCACTGTGCGTGGCGGCAGGTTGTTTGCGTTCGCACTCGAGTTTTTAGCGATGCGTGCTACGGGCGGTGGTCGTGGGTCAGTGCTGGGTTGCTGCTGACGTAAGCGCGGGTTTTATGTTGGCAGTATTTTTTATCACTATTAGCCACTGTCCGTGGCGGGACTTCATTTCTTTGTCCAACGGCGACAAAGAAACGAAGCAAAGAAAACGCCTTTCCACAATCTGTATTAAGTGTCCCCAGCGTGCAGACCACTGCTTTTGGTTCCCGCGTAGAACGGTGCTCGCTAGAACCGCGGATGTTTGAAACCCTCCTTCTCGCGAATCCTTACATCCCCACGCTTCGCCACCAGTGCTCTCGGGCAAGTCCAAGCGCTTAAGGCTCATCCAGTTCTCCCCATGTTCCTGGTTCCGCGACTCGCCCTTCGCTTCGTTGCGCGTCAATGTTCACGGTCGGAACCTCGCACGCAACGGAAGTATTTGGTGCGCTGGCGAACTGCTCAGATATTGCCGACATTTGGACCGGGAAGTTCTGATCCAACGCGGAGCGATACGTCGGGTGATTCTTTATCCCGACGACGCCGGAAATTCGCAGTAATCCTCGCGGCCCGACATTTGGTCGCCTGACTAGACTGCCAGTCAGGTCTCGAGAATCTCGATGCCGTTTTCGGCGCACCACTGCCTTAGCGCGCTCTCCTTGGAGTCGGCTTCAAACTTATACCAGGCGTCGAGAACGCCTTCGTGCTCCAGTAGATCCTTGAGGCGCGCGTAAGCGCCCTGTTGCTGAAAAAAGCCTTCGACCTTGTCGTAAGATTCAGGGAGCTCTTGTTCGACAAAGCGCAACGCGAGACTTCTTCCGAGATCAAGATCGTTCTTATGCGGTATCAAAAGGTAGCGATCTAATTCGTCAAGGTCATCAGGAAGCTCCTCTTCGGATTCGCCATCTTCGGATGTGCAATAGACTTCGCCGGTATCGAGCGAGACGTATCCTTAGTGTTCCATTAGTGGTGCATAGCTAACGAATTCGAAGGCCCCAGAAAGATCTTCGTATTTGACCGCGACCATGACTCGACTCCCACAGGTTGTAATGTCCAGGTTGAACAAGCTCAAGCAATCGATATGCGGCGACGCCCTTCCAGCAACGAACATTTTGAATCTTAATTCGTGACTCAGAAAGGTGTCACCGGGAGTTACCATCGTGCACAAGTCGGACAGCGCAAGCAACGGCGATGCCGGCTCCGCGTCAGAGCCGCGCTGCATTACCCAGCAGGCGCCTAGCCGACGCGTCCCCTAAAATTCTAAGCTATTCAAGCACCCGCTGATGGTCGAGGCTATGTCTAAAAAGGGAGTGTTTGCGGCCTTGGCGAATGCGCTCCACAGTTCGTTCCACGCAATTGCACTAAGTCAGCACGCGACTTACGGCCAAGTCCCTCGTCTATACACGTATGCCGTCCAGGTTGGACAACTCGCAGCGCGATGTCGAGCGTAGGAAAATCACCTATGCAAAACTCAATTGCTTAACTTTCCACAGAAACAGGTCAACCCCAGACAGGTCAACTTCAAGTCCGTGGCGGCAGGAACTTGCCCGAGAGCACTGGTGGCGAAGCGTGGGGATGTCAGGATTCGCGAGAAGGAGGGTTTCAAACATCGGTGGTTCTAGCGAGCACCGTGCTACGCGGGAACCAAAAGCAGTGGCCTGCACGCTGGGGACACTTAATACAGATTGTTGGGAGGCGTTTTCTTTGCTTCGTTTCTTTGTCGCCGAAGGACCAAGAAATGAAGTCCCGCCACGGACAGTGGCTAATAGTGATAAAAAATATAGCCAAGATTGAACCCGAGCTAACGTACGCAGCAGCAACCCAGCACTGACCCTGACCGCTAAGCCAAACCCCAACTCCCCGTCCACCGGCGCGAGCGAAAACCTTTAAACTCCCATACCGCCCCGACCGACCATGACATCAAGACAATCCTCCGGCCCGCCCACAACAATCCTGGCACTGCACGCAAGCATAAGATTCACGTTCAACCCAAAATCCTCGACCACAAAACCATTCGCGCAATACGCAGCGCAATCGTCCTTCGTCACCGATACGCGATCCAGAAGCGTGCGATCGTCCCCGGTGTAGGCCCATATCGGCTTGCCAAGCGCGGCGGCAAATCCGACTTCAAACGCCGTCCCGCTGTCCGGCTCTCCGACACCGCGAAAATCATTCAGGTTGGCCATCAGAACGTCGGCTGAACGAATAGCATCCATATTCGCGCGACAGATCCATTGCGCTTTCGCACGCGGTTCGAGTTCGTCAGGAACCTCGCCGTCCAACGGGTACAGGCCGATCAATCCGCGCGCCTGACACAGGGCTTTTAGAAACTGGCCATGGCTCAACGCGTCGCTGCGGAAAACATCGAAACCGGCAAGGTACACACGCGGAGTTGCGGCTGCACGTTCAATGGGAAGCGGCGCGGGCGCGAAATGGCCCTCGCGCACTTTGCGGCGAACACGGTTCAGCTGCTTGTGAACCGATGCAACCAGTTTTCCCGTGCGCGTCGCGATTTCTTCGACGCTCAACCCCTGGTCGACGAGTTCGACTAAAGACAACTGTTTCTTCGTTGGGCCGCGCATTGCTCTCCTTGATTACCGCTTCCGGAATACTTTCTCCGAAAGATTATCGCATCGGAGCCAGCAAACTCAGATATCCCAATCTGCGTGCATTCCTCGGGCAGGGTGCATTGGACCTGGCAGCCGCAGCCGATGTTCAGCGCGGTTCGCCACGGCCGAATGCCAGGTCTCCCCCGCGTCTTCAAGCCAATCAAATCGTCCTATCAAGCCCGGATCGGGCACTCGAAGTAAGCGACTGATAAGCACTCGTCCATCGTTCGGCATGTTCCGCCGCAATCGCACTCGCTTAGCAATCCGCATCTGGATTTATGTCGCGGCGGGGCCTATAACACGGTTCATCGTGCCTATTAAAAGCATCGCGCTGAAAGCCCGGCGCTGCGAGTAATGTCGGGACAATGCCGCTTCTTATGATGATTCTCTCTGCATCATGATCTGTGAAGCAGAGGAAACTCCGGTCATCCGAACTGAACGCCTCTATACGCACCGGCATTCCCTCAACCTTCGTTTTGAGTACTGCCGGTGCGTCCACGCATGCAAGGCTGACCGTCTCACGTGGGAGCACGCGGGTCGAGCGAACGAGAGGGTCGTAAGCATCGGCTCATGCCAAAGCTGACTCACCCGGTCGAGCACCCCACGCCCTTTTTTTCGTCTAAGGAGACATTCATGGACTCCGCCATGGCTGTAGTGAAGCAGGCTTACGAGGCGTTCAGCCGCAATGACATTGAGGGAGTGCTGGAGCTGGTTGCCCCGACGGTCGACTGGCGAGTCATCGCTCCCGCTTCGCTGCCTTACCCGACGCAGTGCAACACCCGGCAGGAGGTTGCGCGTTTCTTCAAGGAGCTGGCGGAGGACGGGGAGATCACGGTCTTCGAGCCCCGCGAGTTTATCGAGGCAGACGACCGTGTCGTGGTTCTGGGATTCGTTCGGGTGACGCTCAGCACAACCGGCAAGACTTTCGAGAGCGAATGGGCTCACGTCTTCACAGTCAAGGACGGGCTGGTGACGCGCTGGGTCGAGTTCTTCGACACGGCCGCACGCATGTCGGCCTAGCCGTGAGCTTGATTGGCGTTCGGCGCACGAAGACGCGCCCGAACGCCCTTATGAATTGCGGAATTACGCGAGGGCATTCACTCGGGCTGACTTACGTTCGCCATCTTCGGCCGGGTTTGAACCGCCGCTCAGCCACGACGCGTCGACGTGCAGAAGCTCCGACAAACGGCGGCAGTCGGCGGTGCGCGGCAGCGTAATACCGGCTCGCCACAGTGCGACATCGCCTTCGGTGACACCTAGCGATTTCGCCACGCGCAAAGACGATAGCCGTGAGCGTTTGATGGTCATGTCGAGCCTTGCAGCGAACGCGCGGCCTAGCCGCTGGCAGTCGCTGCTGTCGCTCACGTGGTGATCGGAAAGGGAATGTGCGTTCATGAATGGCGCAAGGCCTGGTAGGCGGTTACCGTGTTCGAACAGCGACTCTACATGACCAAAGAGTCGTGTTAGTGACACTACATTCACCCGTGCTCGCGATGTGTCTTCAGGCGCACACAAAGCTGAAATGCGCCAAAGAGCGAGCGCGGCGACGCATATTTTGCTGACGTTTTGATGGCAAGCGCACATTGAACGGCAATTCGCGACCTGACGAAGGTAACGAAGGGCGGGGTCGCGCCGAGGACGGTTGTCGTCGCCCCGCCATAGCCTCGGCGTTGCCTCTCAGACCTTCTTCAAATAGCAGGCTTTAAGCATGAAGCTGCCGACGTCCATCTTGCAGTCGACTTCATGATCGCCGCCTACCAGCCGGATGCTTTTCACCTTGGAGCCCACTTTCAGCGTGATCGACGAGCCTTTCACTTTCAGGTCCTTGATCAACACCACGGAATCGCCGTTGGCCAGCACATTGCCGTTGGCATCTTTCACTACCGGACTCGCGTCGTCATCGGCTGGCGCGGCATCTGCCATCGGCCACTCGTGAGCGCAGTCCGCGCAAATGTAGCGCTCGGCATCCGAGTAGGTATTCTCCATCGAGCAGAGTGGGCAGGCTGGGATAGTGGACATGGTTCCTTCAAATATTCGTAACGATCGGCGAGGCGCGACCGCGTAGTGCAATGCCATGACATACGTCGGCGTGCGAACGGGGCGCTTCGGGAGCGGGGAGTATAAGGGTCGGGCACGGCCTTCCCGGGATGCCGCAATTCCCGCTATCGCACCCGATAAACGCCGGACTGACATCTTCGATTCCTCGACATCCCGGCTGCCCCATCGCAATCAGAGTTTCGTGCATCAGCAGCGCGAGCACGTCGCTTGTCCCCACTTTTCGATGGCCCGTCGAACGGGTGGAAGCCGAAATTGCGCGACAAGTGCGGTTTGCCGCGACTCCCATTTTGAAGGCACGGTTGGCGAGCTTTGGGCGCTGAGCGTTTGGCGAATCTTCAACGATCGCGATCGAAGCGGTCGTTATTGCCGATGAGATGATTGAGAGCGCAGAGAGCGTGTTTTTGGCGCAACATACTAGAAACCGGCCCCGGTCTGCGCCGTCGGTTGGTTTTAATTCGGGGTCGGAAGCGAATGGCGGTTTGGGCCTGCATCGGGCACAAATGCCCCGCGCAGATCGCCTTCACGGCCTTGATTCGGCTCGTTTCGTCCGCAAATGAGTCACTGTTCCAGCTAGATGTTGTAGTTTCGCCGCGCGCGGATACCAGATAAAGGGATTAATTTGGTATTTAGCGCAGTCGTTGCAACCAAATTGCTATACACTGTACGACCCGCGCGTTTCATGCGCTTGTTAGCGCGCCCCCGCCTCCAAACTGATTCAGTTTTGCTCGAATCAAGCACTGATTAGCTGAACCCGAGGTGATGATCCTTTGTTCGTCACGGTAGTGCGCGTGTCTAACCGCCTGTGCACTGGTTTGCCATCGTAGAGCAAGCTGTCGAGGAAATGTATGACAAGTTTTGATCCAACCGAATCTACCGCCGTCACTGGCGTTCCTGCAAAAAAATCGAAAGCCCGTCGTGGGTCCGCGGACAAGCTGTCGCGGCCCTCCATGGACGAAGGTGCATGCTCGCCCGAGCAGGCCGATGAACGTCAACGCCAGATGAGGGCGTTGATTCAGCTGGGAAAGCAGCAAGGCTTCCTGACGCACGCGGAAATCAACGACCACCTGCCCGGTAACTTTGCTCAGACGTCGGCTATCGAAACCATCGTCAGCACGTTCCGCGACATGGGCGTGGCCGTGTACGAAGAGGCGCCTGACTCCGAAACGCTGTTGCTGAATGACTCCGCGCCCGCCGCGGTATCGGACGAGCAATCGGATGAAGAAGCGGAAGTCACGCTGGCGACCGTCGACTCGGAATTCGGACGCACGACCGATCCCGTGCGTATGTACATGCGCGAAATGGGCAGCACCGAGCTGTTGACGCGTGCCGGCGAGATCGAGATTGCCAAGCGCATCGAAGACGGCCTTGGCGAGATGATCAAGGCGGCATTCACGTGCCCGTCGACCGTCGCCATGCTGCTGACGACCGTGGACAAGATCGTTGCGGGCGAGTTGCGCATCGACGAACTGGTCGATGGCTTCAAGGACAACAGCACGCTGGACGACGACGCTGCGGCGGCGGATGCCGACGCCGGCGTCGAACTCGACGAGGCTGAACTCGCGTCAGAAAGCGACGATGAAGACGGCGAGAGCGAAGACGAGCAAGCAACACGTGCCAACGCTACGCGGCTCAAGCATTTGCTGCGCGATTGCGTGCCCATTTTCGCGAACGTGCGCGAGCATTTCGATGCCTTTCACACGGCTTATACCGCGGACGATTCGCGCACCGGCGACTGGCCGAGCGTGCAGGAACACATCCAGCGCGAGCTGGCGTCGATCCGCTTTACCGCTCGTACCATCGACCGGTTGTGTGCCGAGGTCCATGAGCAGGTTGAACAGGTACGTGCCATTGAGCGCCGTATCCTGAAGATTGCCGTCGACTTGTCGGGCATGCCGCGTGAGACGTTTGTGGAAGTGTTCCCTGGCCACGAGACGGACCTCGAGTGGACGACTCGTCATGCGACGGCCTCGAGCGCGTACGGCAAGGCGCTTGAGCGGAGCCTGCCGGCTATCCAGGCAGAACAGCAGAAGCTGATCCAGATTGAAGCGAACCTGATGCTGCCGCTGCTGCAACTGAAGGCGTTGAACCGGCAGATGACGTCCGCCGAACTCAAAATGCGTCAGGCCAAGCGTGAGATGACGGAGGCGAATCTGCGTCTGGTTATTTCCATCGCGAAGAAATACGTGAATCGCGGCATGCACTTTCTGGATCTGATTCAGGAAGGCAATATCGGCTTGATGAAGGCCGTCGACAAATTCGAATATCGGCGTGGCTGGAAGTTTTCGACGTACGCCACTTGGTGGGTCCGTCAGGCCGTGACGCGTTCGCTCGCCGATCAGGGCAGAACCATTCGCGTGCCGGTACACATGATCGAAACGATCAACAAGTTGAACCGGGTATCGCGGGAAATTCTGCAGCAGACCGGGCAGGAAGCGCATCCGTCGGTGCTGGCGGTTCGTCTGGATTTGTCGGAAGAGAAGGTTCGCAGCATTCTCAAGATTGCGCGGCAACCGGTTTCGCTCGAAACGCCTTTGGGCGAAGACGGCGATACGACGCTGGGTGACATGGTGGAAGATTCGAACACGGAATCGCCGGCGGACGCAGCCATGCACGCTGACATGCGTCTGGCTATCAAGGACGCGCTGGATTCGTTGTCGCCGCGGGAAGCGAAGGTGCTGAGAATGCGCTTCGGCATTGATACCGTTTCCGACCACACTCTGGAAGAAGTCGGCAAACAGTTCGATGTGACGCGCGAGCGGATTCGCCAGATTGAAAGCAAGGCGATGCGCAAGCTCGTGCATCCGAGCCGGTCAGAGAAGTTGAGGTCGTTCCTGGCGCATTAAGTTTTGCGTGCGCGGTGGTGCCGGTGGTTTGGCGGCGCCGCATAAGAATCCGTGATTTGTGGTTTGGATTATCCAGGCCGCTGATCGCGGATTTTTTTTGCGGGGCTTGGGTGCCCGGTTGCTGCTGCGTGCGGTTCCTGCTGCGCACGTTAGCGCGGGTTGAATGTTGGCTAATTTTTTTATCACTATTAGCCACTGTGCGTGGCGGCACTTCATTTCTTTGTCCAACGCCCCCCATGTCAGGCTAGTTGTCGCGTCACCCGATTTTACTTTTAATGCAAAACTGGGGGGCGGCAAGCGAATGGAAGATGAAGCGTTACACCGCGGAATTCAAAGAGTGGGCGATGCGTCAAATGATGCCGCCTTTAAACCGAGCTGTGATAGAAATGTCAGGCGCCACGGGCGTGACGACGGTGACGCTGCACACGTGGCGGCGCCAGGCGCGAAACATACGTAATTCAGGGGAGTACATGCCGGGAAATGGCAAGACGAGCGACCAGTGGTCCAGCGCCGACAAGTTCAGGGTGGTGCTGGAGACCGCGTTGTTAAGCGAAACTGAGATCGCCTATTACGGCCGTGCGAATGGCATTTATCCGGAGCAGATCCGCGAATGGCGCGGCGCCTGCGAGCAGGCCAACGTGCCGCTCGTGCCGAAGCTGAGTGCGGCCGAGCGTGCCCAGGCCAAGCTTGCAGCCAAGCGTATCCGTGAATTGGAACGTCAGCTCAAGCGCAGCGAAGCGGCGCGTGCGGAGGCGGCAGCATTGGTCACGATGTTAAAAAAAGTCGATGCGATCTGGGCCAAAAAAGAGGAAGAGTGATCAGCGCCCCGGATCGCAGTGAAACCATGCAGTTGATCGATGAAGCAGTCCAAGCCGGCGCTCGCCGTGCGACCGCGAGCGCGCATGCGGGCGTGAGTGTGCGCAGCGTGCAGCGCTGGCTGCACCAGCCTGTAGACGCGCGGGCGTTGAGTGTCCGCCCGCCGCCGCCCAACAAGTTCAGCGGCGTTGAACGTCAGGCGCTGCTGGATGCCGCCTGCAGCGCGGAGTTTGCCAGTCTCACGCCGCACCAGATCGTACCGAAGCTGGCCGATGAGGGAATCTACCTGGGTTCGGAGTCGACGTTCTACCGGGTCTTAAAGGCTGAGAACCTTAGCCGGCGACGTGGGCGCGCCAGCGTGGCGCGACGGCGTATGCCCACCACGCATCGTGCCGATGCGCCCAATCAGCTCTGGTGCTGGGATATCACGTGGATGCCCACCACGATCCGTGGGCGTTATTTTTACTGGTACATGATGAAGGATGTCTACAGCCGCAAGCTGGTGGCCAACGAGGTGTGGGAGGCCGAATCGGGTGAGCACGCGAGCGCGTTGCTGACCAAAGCATGTCTGATTGAAGGCACGGCGGGTCATCCGCTCGTGCTGCATTCGGACAACGGCAGCGTGATGAAGGGCGCGTTGATGCACGCAGCCATGACCACGTTGAAGGTCGATTCGTCGTTCAGCCGGCCGCGGGTGAGCAACGACAACGCGTACGCCGAGGCGCTGTTCCGCACGGCCAAGTACTGTCCGATGTGGCCCGAACGCCCGTTTGACACGGTCGAGGAGGCGCGTGTCTGGGTGGAGACGTTTGTGGCTTGGTACAACGATGAGCATTGTCACAGCGGCTTGAAATACCTGACGCCGAACCAGCGCCACAACGGACACGCCGATGAGTTGCTGGTCAAACGGCGTGCTGTGTACGAGCAAGCCAAGGCGCAAAATCCTGCCCGCTGGAGTCGCAAGACCCGCAACTGGGATCTTGCAGAAGCGGTTTATTTAAACCCTGAAAAAACGGACGACTCGGCGGTGCAATACAAAGAAGCTGCGTAGCGGTGCACGCGACAACTACCTTGACACACGCCGAACGGCGACAAAGAAACGAAGCAAAGAAAACGCCTTTCCACAATCTGTATTAAGTGTCCCCAGCGTGCAGACCACTGCTTTTGGTTCCCGCGTAGCACGGTGCTCGCAAAACCACGGACACTTGAAACCCTCCTTCTCGCGAATTCTTACATCCCCACGCTTCGCCGCCAGTGATCTCGGGCAAGATCGATGGCCGACAGACCATCACGGCCTCACCCCGCTGTGTGAAGTTGACTGAAGCTATTCGGTGCGTACTAATTTTCAGGCTCGCTTGTTCATTCCGGGCACGAGGCGTTCCCCGATTTTTTCGGTGCGCTCGTGCCAAAGCCATTTCGTGCGGCGCGGGCCTGCTCACCTAAATGGTCGCGCGGATCACGCAGTCCAATAACCGAAAATACGGGTGAGGCCGTAATGGTCCGTGGGCCATCGATCTTGCCCGAGAGCACTGGTGGCGAAGCGTGGGGATGTCAGGATTCGCGAGAAGGAGGGTTTCAAGTGTTCTTGGTTCTAGCGAGCACCGTTCTACGCGGGAACCAAAAGCAGTGGTCTGCACGCTGGGGACACTTAAAGCAGATTGTGGAAAGGCGTTTTCTTTGCTTCGTTTCTTTGTCGCCGAAGGACCAAGAAATGAAGTCCCGCCACGGACAGTGGCTAATAGCGATAAAAAATTTAGCTAACATGCAACTCGCGCCAAGGTAAGCAGCAACAACCCGGCAGCAGCCCAGTACCACCGACATAGAAATGAAGTGCCGCCACGCACAGTGGCTAATAGTGATTAAGAATACAGCCAACATACAACCCGTGCTCGCGTGAGCAGCACCAATCCGGCATCGACCCCGACCCCGCCCCCCCCAAAAAAATTGCCTAGGCCCATCCCGATGAAACCAGTTAGGCTATTGGCGATCCCGGATAGCGGCGTTGATTAACAAATCGAGCGAAAGCAATATGTCAGCATCCGTCGTAGAGTCATCGACTAAACCTGTCCAAGCGGCACCCGCTTTAATGCTCGGCGCGGTCGGCGTCGTGTTCGGAGATATCGGCACGAGCCCGCTTTACACTCTGCGGGAATGTTTGAAAGGCGCAGGCGGAGTTACTCAGCCGAACGTGTTCGGCATCGTATCGCTGATCTTGTGGTCGATCCTGATGGTCGTCACGCTCAAGTACGTCAGCTTCGTGATGCGAGCGGATAATGACGGCGAAGGCGGCATTCTCGCCCTTACGGCACTGGCGTCAGGTGTCGCACCCGAGCGCTTGCGCAAAGTCCTGCTGACGCTAGGCGTGTTCGGCGCAGCCATGTTCTACGGCGACTCCATGATTACGCCGGCCATCTCCGTCATATCGGCGGTAGAAGGCGTGACGCTTGTCGATGCACATCTGACCGCGTGGATCGTGCCCGATCTCGCTGGTCATTCTCACCGGCCTGTTCACTATTCAGAAGCACGGCACCAGCACGGTCGGCAAAGTATTCGGGCCAGTCATGATCGTATGGTTCGTGACGCTGGCGGCGCTCGGCCTGCTGCACATTGTTCAGCACCGGCCATCCTCGAGGCGGCTTCTCCGACCTTTGCCATAGCGTTCGTGGCGCACGCCCAGGCACCGCGTTTATTGTGCTGGGCTCGGTGTTTCTGGCGCTGACCGGCGGCGAAGCGTTATATGCGGATATGGGGCACTTCGGGAAAAGGCCGATCCGCCTGGCGTGGATGTTTCTCGTCTGGCCGAGCCTCGTGATGAATTATTTCGGCCAGGGCGCGCTCGTGCTGATGAACCCCGCGACGTTAAAGCAACCGTTCTTCAATTCGGCTCCCGGCTGGGCGCTCGTACCCGCTGGTCTTGCTGGCGACGGCGGCGACCATCATCGCGTCGCAGGCAGTTATTTCAGGCGCGTTCTCCATGACGAAGCAAGCCGTGCAGCTCGGCTTTCTCCCGCGCATTCCCATCGTCCATACCTCGACACATGAAATTGGTCAGGTCTACGTGCCATTCATCAATCTCTCGCTGTTTGCGGCTGTCGTGTTCCTGGTCGTGTTCTTTAAATCATCCGATAACCTCGCGTCCGCATACGGCATAGCGGTTGCATCGACAATGCTGCTCACGACCCTGCTGATGTACTTCATCACAGATTGTCTCTGGCACTGGAAGCCACTGGCGACGGCGCTTGTCATTGGCCCGTTTGCCGTGGTGGATGCGGTGTTTGTATCGAGTAATGTCAGCAAGGTGCTCGAAGGCGGCTGGTTCCCTCTCCTCGCGGGGGGCGTGCTCTTCACCGTGATGACGACTTGGTATAAGGGACGCGAAACGCTTATTGACCGGATGAAAGCGGAGAACCTGCCGCTCAAGGATATTATTCATTCGCTATGCAGGAGCAGTCACCCGCCGTCACGGGTAGAAGGTACCGCCGTGTTCCCGGGCGGAGTCGCCGGCATGACGCCCACCGCTTTCATGCACAACCTCAAGCACAACCGCGTGCTGCACACGACGAACATTTTTCTCGCCGGCACCACCGACAACGTGCCTCACGTGAAGGACGCCGATAAGGCGGTGGTGGAAGATCTAGGCGACGGCTGTTATGCCGTCACGGTGCGTCATGGTTTCATGGAGATTCCCGACGTTCCGGTCTTGCTGTTGCTGATTCAGAAGCAGATATCC
Source organism: uncultured beta proteobacterium (assembly GCA_963708695.1). Classification (GTDB taxonomy): domain Bacteria; phylum Pseudomonadota; class Gammaproteobacteria; order Burkholderiales; family Burkholderiaceae; genus Caballeronia. Next base: position 260,971 of record CAVPTS010000003.1, on the reverse strand, counting down.
GGCTGGACTTACGACGCGGCCGATACCTCGTTCTTCCTTGCCCGCGACACGATTCGCGCGACAGGGGAAAGCAAAGCCATGGCGCTGTGGCGCGACAAGTTGTTCGCGTTTCTGGGCCGAAATGCGGCGCAAGCGGCGGAGTATTACAGTCTGCCGCCTAACCGCGTAGTTGAGTTGGGCGGACAGATCAATATCTAGAGGATTTGCGAAAATCGTACGGCAGTGCGAAGCAATCGAATTGAATCGGCGATGGATTGCAGATTCAATTTTGCGCCTTTATTCACTGCAAATGCGAGTGGCTTATCATAGCTAAAAGCCTTTGCCGGGATAGCGGAGCGGTGAGATCGGTTGCTTGCGTACAGACGTCTGACAGACGCCGGAGAGAACGGACATGAACACATCGGACGAAGTTATCTATGCCGCCGAGAAGGAGGTCATCGCTCGGTTCTATCGCGCGATCGAGCTTGGGGATATGTCAATTCTCGAGTCGGCCGTCACGCCGGACTGGCAGTACATTCCGGGCGCGTCAGGACAGGCGGCGGGCCTGGAGCAGATGGCCCCGATGCTTGCCAGCCTGTCGCACGCGTTGCCCGACATGAAGATCAGCATTCTCGATGTGCTTGTTCACGACGCCATGGTCGCTGTGCGCGCGAAGGTTTCGGGTACACAGTCGGGGCCTCTGATGGGTATTCCGGCAACGTCGAAGTTTGTCGATTTCGCGATTCATTCTTTTCATGAATTCCGCGATGGGCTTATTGCGAAGACATGGCATCTTGAAGACTGGCTGGGCGTGTTTCGACAAATTGGCGAATTGCCGCCGGGGTTGGCCGGGGGGTGAGGTTATTGGTGGTATTTGCGTTCGCACTTGGGCGTGGGCGGGGGCGGCGCTGGGTTGCTGCTGCGTACGATGGCGCGGGTTCTTTGTTGGCTGAATTTTTTAGCACTATTAGCCAGGTTATTTTCGTTCGCACTCGGTCGGGGTTTGGTGGGTCGATGATCTGTGGTCGGGGTTGATTCCGGGTTGCTGCTGCTTACGTTAGCGCGCGTTGTATGTGAGCTAAATTTTTTATCACTATTAGCCACTGTGCGTGGCGGCACTTCATTTCTTGGTCCTTCGGCGACAAAGAAACGAAGCAAAGAAAACGCCTCTCCACAATCTGTATTAAGTGTCCCCAGCGTGCAGACCACTGCTTTTGGTTCCCGCGTAGCACGGTGCTCGCAAGAGCCACGGATGTTTGCACCCCTCCTTCTCGCGAATCCTGACATCCCCACGCTTCGCCACCAGTGCTCTCGGGCGAGTCCAATCGTCGACAGTGATAGTTCGGTCGGAGGCACGTTCACGGGGGCGGCACCATCGCGATGACGGGGGCCAAACACATGGCTGCTCAAATAGATTTAACGTCATGGCGATGGTGACCCCGCGCGAGAAGATCGCGGATCAGGTCGACCAAATCGGGGCGGCCGGAATCGCCAAGAACGTGAACGTTCCGGTTTCAACCCGTCGGTTAGCGACCCGCTTATGGCGTCGGGCGGATTGCCGGGCCAGTGGTGTCGAATGCACTGGTTGTGCATACTCATTTATTCGACCAGCCCCTGTTAAGCGCGGGCGGCGCGCCGGTGATCTGTGCGCTTGTGTGCTTGATCTGATATGGGTGGTTCTCTTACTCTCGATATGAGCGCTGTGCCGCTTATTCCACATGCAACGACAATTTGACGACCTCTTGCTGGGCAGCATCGAACTGTTTTGTCTCGCGGCCGAACTGGGGAGCTTCACGGCCGCGGCCAATGCAGCGGGCGTCACGCCGGCCGCGGTCAGCCGTTCGATCGCACGGCTCGAAGAACGACTGAAGGTGCGCTTGTTCGTGCGAACGACCCGGCAGATCCGGCTGACCGATCCCGGGCGGGTGTACTTCGATCAATCCCGGCAAGCGCTTGCGCAACTCGTCGATGCCGAACGCCAGATCACCGGCCAGCAGTCCGCACCTTCCGGCGTGCTGCGGATCAGCATGCCAACGCCGTATGGGCACTATCGTGTCCTGCCGCTGTTACCGGTGTTTCGCGAACGTTATCCGGAAGTTCAGCTTGAGGTTCATCTGAGCAATCGCAACATCGACTTCTCGGATGAAGGTTTCGATCTCGCCATTCGGGGACGCGAACCGCGTGACTCGAGTCTGATTGCGCGAAAGCTGGAAGATGCGGAAATTGTCATCATCGCAGCGCCCCGGTATCTGAAACGCGTGGGAATACCCAAGACCCTCGACGATCTCGAACACCACGAATGCATCCAGTTCGAAATGCCCAGCAGCGGTCGCAACCTCGCTTGGCTCGTCAAAGTCGACGGCGAAGACAGCGAACTCATGACGCGCGGCGGGACTGTGTGTTCCGGTGATTTTCTCGCTGGGGTCACGCTTGCCCGCAATGGCGCAGGCTTGTTCCAGACGTATCGATACATCGTGGAGAAAGACATCGAAGACGGCTCGCTGGTTGAAGTGCTGAAGCCGTTTGGCGGGCGGTCGCGGCCGTTCATTCTTCTTTATCCGCACGCGCGCCATTTATCGCTAAGGGTACGCAGCTTTGCCGAGTTTCTTGTGAGCGAGCTTGGCCGGCGGCCGAAACAAGCCGCGAAGGCGACGCTTAAATGAGCTAAGCCGCTTAGCCGATTGTTAGCTGCTGGCTGCGCGAAGATCGCAGTTTTTGGCGGAATGCACTAACATCCAAATCCTCCCTGGAGGATCGATGACGTATGGATCTTGACAAGATAGATCGCGCAATCCTGGTTGCGCTACAAGCTGATGGCCGCGCCACGAACGCTAGTCTGGCCGATACCGTTGGCCTGAGTGAAACGCCCTGCGCACGTCGGCTTAAGCGACTTGAGGCTGAAGGTTATATCGAAGGTTATCGGGCCATCTTGTCGCGGTCCGCTTTGGAACTTGGGCTAGTTGCATTTGTGCAGGTGCGTTTTGGCGTGCACGACCGGAAATTGTCCGACCGTTTCGAGCGGGAGGTGCAAGCGATCTCTCGTATTGTTTCGTGCCATAACGTGTCAGGCAGCGCCGATTATCTGCTGCAAGTCGTGGCGCGGGATCTCGAAGACTATGGCTTGTTTGTACGCGACGTATTGCGAGTATTGCCCGGGGTGACAGGGGTCGAGTCGACGCTTTCATTGCGGGAGATCAAGCGCAATACTGGTATCCCGTTGCTCTGATTTGCTCGCGTGGGTTATTTTCGTTCGCACTTGTGTGGGGTTTTGGGCGCGGGGCTAATGTCGTGGTCGGGGGTCGGTGCTGGGTTGCTGCTGCTTACGTTAGCGCGGGTTATTTGCGTTCGCACCCGGGGTTCTTAGAGGGGCGCGCTACTGGTCGTGGGCGGGGTCGGTGCCGGGTTGTTGCTGCGTACGCTGGCGCGGGTTGTATGTGAGCTCTATTTTTTATCACTATTAGCCACTGTCCGTGGCGGGACTTCATTTCTTGGTCCTTCGGCGACAAAGAAACGAAGCAAAGAAAACGCCTTTCCACAAACTGTATTAAGTGTCCCCAGCGTGCAGACCACTGCTTTTGGTTCCCGCGTAGAACGGTGCCCGCTAGAATCACGAACAGTTGAAACCCTCCTTCTCGCGAATCCTTACATCCCCACGCTTCGCCACCAGTGCTCTCGGGCAAGATCGATATACCAATGGACTGGTACGGCTTCACCCTTGTTTGAGGCTGACCGAATTTATTCGGTGCGCAGTGATTTCAGACCCAGAAGTTCGCGCGTAGCGCAGGACATTCCACGATTTTTTGGTGTGCTGGTGTGCTGATGCCGCCAAAGCCAAAACGTATTGCGCGGTATGTGCGCCCCTTGCCTAAATGGTCGCGCGGATCACGCAGTCACCAACCCGTAAAGACGCGTGAGGCCGTATTGATCTGCCGACCATCGAACTTGCCCGAGAGCACTGGTGGCGAAGCGTGGGGATGTCAGGATTCGCGAGAAGGAGGGTTTCAACGAAGCGTGGTTCTAGCGAGCACCGTGCTACGCGGGAACCAAAAGCAGTGGTCTGCACGCTGGGGACACTTAATACAGATTGTGGGGAGGCGTTTTCTTTGCTTCGTTTCTTTGTCGCCGTTGGACAAAGAAATGAAGTGCCGCCACGCACAGTGGCTAATAGTGATAAAAAATATAGCCAACATACAACTCGCGCTAACGTACGAAGCAGCAACCCAGCATTGACCCCGACGACCGACCATCAGCCCCGTGCCCAAAACCCGCCCGAGTGCGAACCAAAATAACCTGGCTAATAGTGATAAAAAATGCAGCCAACATTCAACCCGCGCTAACGTGAGCAGCACCACCCCCGCCCACCCCCAGACCCCCTCCCGTCCACCGGCGCGAGCGAAACCCTACGGATATCTAACATTATAAAATCGCACCAAATCCCCCTTAAGCGCGTGCAACGCGCCATCATCGAGATAGATCATATGACCCGTCGGATAGTACGTAAGCTGCAAGTTCGACCGCAACGACGGATCCAGTCCCATATGGGCCAGATCATATTCAGTCTGAAAGAAGGGCGTCGCCAAATCGAAATAACCATTTAGCGACAGCACCCGAAGACGGGGATTCTGCCGCATGGCCTCTGCAAGATCTCCCGCAGCATACGGCAACGAAAGTTGCTCTCCCCACCACTCCCGATGTTTCCAGTTCCATTGCTTCAACGCGTCGTCATTGAATACGCGATACGCATCTGAAGCTTCGAAGTGAAGGTCCTGCGAGAGATGCTGGTGAAGCGCGGCATCGAACGCGCTGGACACGCTGGTCACCGATGCATCGTAATCAGGTCGCTCGGACGCATCGTCGTAGTCCATCCCTTCAAAGCGCGCGTCGTATCGTCCAACGCTGCGCGATTCGCTCCTCAACAACTCCTTGCGAAAACGCGACGGCCAGATCTGGAGCCGCGTCTGCTTGACATAGCCGACATCGAGTCCCGTGTAGTAAGCAACACGCGCAGCAATCGTGTCGCGCTCCGACTCCAGTAGCGAATCACCCGCGGCGAGCGCCTGCGCATAAGGGCCGGCGGCGAATGCACGCGCTTCGTCCAGGAATGCCGGCAAGCTCGGTGGCCTGGGAACGATCTTGTCGTGATACCAGGCTATCGCGGCATACGTCGGCAAATAGCTCTCGCTCTCCAGATCGGTCCCCGGCGAATGCGCAGCCGAGTTGAGAATCGACGACATCAACACGACACCATTCAGCGCGATGTTGTTCTGACTTAGCCGATACGCAAGCATCGCCGCACGCGCGGTTCCATACGATTCGCCAAGCAGATACTTAGGGGAATTCCAGCGTTGATTGACGCTCAGGTAACGCTCGATAAACCGCTCGAACGCGTCGAGATCTTCATCGACACCCCAGAATCGCTTGCCGGTTGCGCGACCGACGATTCTGGAAAATCCGGCTCCGGGTGCATCGATGAAAACCAGGTCGGTCGTATCGATAAGACTGTCCGCGTTGTCCGACAGCACATAGGGCGCGGGTGCGGTGATAGCCGGACTCGATGTTTGCGCGCGTTTCGGTCCAAACGATCCCATCAAGAGAAAGATGCTGCCCGCACCCGGGCCGCCGTTAAACAAAAACGTTATAGGACGCGTGGCGGAGTCTTTCGTATCCGCGGTATAGGCGACATAAAACACGCTGGCTTCAGCCTCGCCCGCGTTGTTGCGCAGAAGCAGATTCCCGGCCGTTGCCGTGTAGTTGATCTTCTGGCCGTCGAGCCGGATCGAATGCTGCGTAACCGATGAGGTTTCCGGCGGGACCGGTATAACAGTGTCTGCTTTCGCTGCGCTGGCGGCGTCGCTGCTTGCTGCTGTTCTTGTGGTGCCCAGCCTGCCGGGACGAGTGGCGCTTGCATCCGACGCGGCGCGGGCACTCGCCTGGGGCAATGCTTTCGCGGCGCCCGAGCGTAAGACTGTTTCGGCCGACGATGAAGCCGGCGCGTCGGGTGACTCCTGCATGTCGGACGCGCTGGAACTCTCGGGCGCAGGCGTGCCGGTTTCCTGCGCAATGACGGCGAATGGACCGCTGGCCAAACCAAGCACGATCAGAATGCGTACCACTGAATAGAAGCAAACGCGCATCGTAGTCCTGGCTGTTTTTGTTTTCAGTAGGTGCTGCCTGGAATTCTCGATAAGCCGACCCACTGCGTCAATAGTATTCTCGACATCAAGAGGCCTGACGTGAGACCTGCAAACACCCGCGTAAGTATTTCGAAGGGCACTTGCACGTCACACGCGCATCACTGGGCAAACGAGCCTGTGTTAACCCTTAACACGATCAACGCGCGACATCGATTCGCTGATCCGCTCGCGCTTTCCTATACTTGGATCAACCAGAGATAACGAACTGCAATTGCCTGACAATTAAGCGGGCTTGCGGATCGCTTCAGAACAAGCACAAGGGCGATCCGACCCTCGGAGCCACAGGGCTCCCGGCGGCGGCCATCTGGAGGAGACATGGGACTACATGCACCCGCTGCAACCGGCGCTGAGAACGTCGGCGAGCCCCAGCCGCACCGGCCGGCCGTATTCGGCCTGGCGCTGGCCGCGCTTGGCGTGGTTTATGGCGACATCGGCACGAGTCCGTTGTACACGCTGCAAACGGTCTTCGATCCCGGCAACGGCTTGAAGCTGGATGCCGCCAACGTGATCGGCATTGTCTCGCTGATCTTCTGGTCGCTGATGGTGGTCGTCTCGCTCAAGTACGTGACGCTCATCCTGCGCGCGAACAATCACGGCGAGGGCGGAATCATGGCGCTGCTGGCGCTCGCCGCGTCATCGGTGGCGGACAGTCCCCGGCTTCGCCATGTCCTGCTGGGCGTCGGCGTGATGGGCGCCGCGCTGTTCTACGGCGATGGCGTGATTACGCCCGCCATATCGGTGCTGAGCGCGGTTGAAGGGTTGCAGGTCGCGACACCGCTCCTCAAACCCTATGTCATCCCCATTACGCTGGCGGCGCTGATTGCCCTGTTCATGATGCAAAAGCATGGGACGGCCGGCATTGGCGCAGTGTTCGGGCCGGTCATGGTGGTGTGGTTCATCGTGCTGGCGGGGGCAGGGCTCATCCAGATCGTGAGCGCGCCGCATATCCTGGTCGCGCTCAATCCGTTCGCCGGGTTGGCGTTTTGCCTGCATCACCAGTGGCTGGCGTTCGTCGCATTGGGGGCCGTGGTGCTCTCGCTCACGGGCGCGGAAGCGCTCTATGCCGACATGGGGCATTTCGGCGCGCATCCGATCCGCCTCACGTGGTTCGGTCTGGTATTCCCTGCGCTCGCATTGAATTACCTGGGACAGGGCGCGCTGTTGCTGTCTGATCCATCCGCTGTGCAGAACCCGTTTTATCGATTGTTCCCGCAATGGTCGCTTTATCCGATGGTCGTGCTGTCGACAATCGCCACGGTGATCGCCTCGCAAGCCGTGATCTCGGGCACCTATTCGATGACCAAGCAGGCGATGCAACTGGGCTTCCTGCCGCGCATGAACGTGGTGTACACATCGGCGAAGGAGATTGGCCAGATCTACGTTCCGGGCATCAACTGGACCTTGCTTGTTGCCGTGGTGGCGGCTGTGATCGGGTTCGGTTCGTCGACTGCCCTGGGCTCGGCCTACGGCATCGCCGTGACCGGCACCATGCTCATCACGACCGTGCTCACGTTCTTCGTGATGCGTTATGCGTGGCACTACAACTGGTTTCTGTGCGTGGGCGCCACGGTATTTTTCTTCGTGATCGACGCTACGTTCTTCTCGGCCAATCTGCTCAAGATCGCGCAGGGCGGCTGGTTCCCGTTAGCCATCGGACTGGTCATGTTCGCCGTCATGACCACGTGGGGACGCGGCCGGGAAATGATGCTGGGGAAGCGAAGGTGCGCGCCGGGACCACGCCGCTGCAAGCCGTTCCTGGAGTCGCTGCTGGCTCGCTCGCCGGTGCGGGTCGGCGGCACGGCGATTTTCCTGTCGCCCGATCCCGAAGGCGTGCCGCATGCGCTGCTGAACAATCTCATGCATAACCAGGTGCTGCACCGGCGCGTGGTGTTCCTGACGGTGACCAACAAGGAAGTTCCCTGGGTCGAGGAGCGCGAGCGCGTATCCGTGCAGCCCTTGTGCTGCGATTGCTATCACGTCACGATCGTGTACGGCTTCAAGGACGAGGTCAATTTGCCGCGTGCCCTTGAAGCATGCAAGGCCTTTGGCCTCGTATTCGAGCCGACCGAGACCTCCTACTTCCTGAGCCGCGCCACCGTCGTGCCCACGCGCGGCAAAGGGATGGCGCTGTGGCGAGAACGGCTGTTCTCCGTCATGCTGCATAACGTCGGCAACGTCGCGGCGTATTTCAAGTTGCCGACTAATCGCGTGGTTGAGCTCGGCTCGCGAGTGGAGCTTTGAGGCGTAAGCCCAAGCGAAGTCAATTACGGCTGGATGCTAAGATCCTTGCGCCATTTTGATGAGGTCCATCACTGTTTTCTTCTTGTCCTTGAACTGATAGATCGTGATGGCTGCGTCTTTGAGATCGCTGCGCGGATCAAAGGCGATGCGTCCGATCACGCCGTCATACTGAGTCGATGGCATCGCGGCCAGGACCTTGGTCCGCTCGGTCGAATCCGCGCGTTTCATCGCGTTGTAGATGACGTAGACGGCGTCGCAGGTGAAAGGCGCGTAGCATCGGCTGGCCCACGAATTGGGCCCGCGAGAATGCCGATAGATACACCTGCACTTGCTCAGGCCCGCTTCATCCGTCCCGGTTTCTCCATCGCGGCAAGCTGCTCGTCGTGCGTTTTTCGCAGCACCTCGACGAACTCCAACGTCAAACGCGCTCGCGGCTGATGCGGTGGAAACAGCAGATAAGTCGGAAACATTACCGCGGGCGTGAACGGCCGCATCACGATTTCAGGGCCGGCAAAATCCTGCGCAACGATGGGATGTGCAAGCGTCACGCCCATGCCGCAGCGAACCATCTCGCAGCAGATTGCCGCGTACTGCGCTTCAATTGCCAACACCCGTTCAACACCGGCATGCGCGAAGACCTCATCCATTTGCGCGCGGGTGCCGTCTCCATGACACAGCGATATGAACCGCTCTCCCTCAAAGTCCTTCGGCTTGAGCGACGCTTTTTTCGCCAACCGATGACCCGCCGGCAGCACGCCCACCGCCGCGACTTTCGAAAACAACTCGACCTCGCAAGTGGACGCTTCACTGCTGTAGATCGCGACGCCCAGATCGCAGAACTGCGAGCTCGTCCAGTGATTGACGGTCCCCGATGTATTGACATGAAGCGACACGGTGACTTCCGGATACAGCGCCTGGAAGCGCTGGATCGCATGCGGCACGAGCGTCATTCCGGCTGACGGCATTGCTGCAATGCGCAATCGGCCGGTCCCGAGGTTCTTGATTTGAGCCGCTGCATTGGTCAATCCCTGCAAACCCACATACGCGCGCTCCACCTCGCGGAAGAATGCGTTGCCCTCGCTCGTCGGGATCAGCCTGACGCCGCTGCGCAAGAAAAGCAGCAAGCCGGTTTCGCGTTCGAGTTGCGTGATCAGCCGGCTGATATTCGGCTGCGATGTAAATAACTCCTTAGCAGCCGCGGTCATCGAACCGGCCAGCATCACCGCGCGGAACGCCTCTATGTGCTTAAGATTCATCGAGAGCAACCCATATCATCCATGTATGGATAGTTATTTTATTCGTATTGGACGATATGCCTCACTGCGGACAAAATAAATTTGCCTGCCCACCTTCGTTCAAACGTCCGACCCCGCACTGTCTGGAGAATCGCACATGAAACCACTGCAGCAATCCCGTTGCTCGTCGTCTTCTTCGTCCTCTGGTTCGTATCTGCGGCCGCTCGTTGCCGCGCTCGGTTTCGCAGGGATGTTGTGCGGTCCGCTGCTCGCGCAAGCTGAAACCACGCTATACGTGGCGAATGTGGGCGGCTCGAACGAGACCATGTACCGGCAGAAAATCATCCCGGCGTTCGAGAAAGCGCACGACGTCAAGATCGTCTACGTGGCAGGAAATTCCAGCGACACGCTTGCGAAATTGCAGGCGCAAAAGGGTCATCAGCAGATCAACGTCGCCGTGATGGACGACGGCCCGATGTATCAGGCGATGCAAATGGGATTGTGCGCGAAGGTCGAGGAAGCCCCGGTAATGAAGGACCTATACCCGCTTGCACGTCTCGGTCCGACGTCGGTAGGTGTCGGCATGGTGGCGACAGGCATTGGCTATAACGCCGATGCGTTCAAGAAGATGGGTATCCCCGCGCCGGATTCGTGGAACGCGCTCACCGACAAGCGCCTGAAGGGCAAGCTCGGTGTGCCGCCGATCACCAACACCTACGGGCTGCACACGCTCGTCATGCTGGCGCGCATGAACGGCGGCGGCGAAAAGAACATCGACCCGGGGTTCACCACAATCACCAAGCAAGTTGCGCCTGATGTGTTGTCCTGGGCACCTACGCCAGGCGAGATGGACGGGCTGATGCAAAGCGGCGACGTGATCCTCGCGCCGTACGGAAGCGGCCGTGCGGTCGCGCTGCAGAACACTGGCTTTCCTCTGAAATTCATCTACCCGAAAGAAGGCGGCGTCGCATTGCAAGTCGGCGCTTGTGCGCTTGCCGAGAACGCGCAACCCGCGCTGTCGCAGCAGTTCGTCCAGTATCTGTTGAGCCCGGAAGTGCAGATGATCCAGGCGCAGGCGATCGGCCTCGGGCCAGTCAACAAGACGGTGCAACTGGCACCGGAAGTGGCGGCGCGGGTGCCTTATGGTCCCGAGCAGATCTCGAAGCTTGTTGCGATGGACTGGACGACTATCAACCAGCATCGCACGGAATGGACTGAGCGCTGGAACCGCAGCGTCGAACGCTAAGAAACCAGTAAGCGGACCGACCTCCCGTCGACAATTATTCACGGACCCCCATGAGCTTTCTGACACTCAAAGGCATCTCGAAGCGCTACGGCGACTTTACCGCGATCGAGCAGATCGACCTTGAAGTCGAACGCGGTGAGTTCTTGTCGCTGCTCGGTCCATCCGGTTGCGGCAAGACCACGACCTTGCAGATGGTCGCGGGCTTTGTCACGCCGACCACAGGCACGATCCTCCTCGACGGCCGGGACATCACGCACGAACGGCCGGAAAAACGCGGCATGGGCGTTGTGTTCCAGAGCTACGCGTTGTTTCCGCATATGACCGTGAACGGCAACGTCGGCTTCGGCCTTGAAATGCGCAACATGAAGCGTGCGGCGCGTACTGAACGCATTGCCGAGGCGCTCGAGCTCGTGCGTTTGAGCGGACTCGGCGGCCGCTATCCGAAGGAGTTGTCGGGCGGCCAGCGGCAACGCGTCGCGATTGCCCGCGCACTTGCCATGCGGCCCGAACTGCTGCTGCTCGACGAGCCGATGTCCAATCTCGACGCCAAGCTGCGCGAGGAAATGCACATCGAACTTAGAGCGATCCAGAGGCGGCTCGGCATCACGACCATTCTTGTCACGCACGATCAGGTGGAAGCCATGACCATGAGCGATCGCATCGCGGTGATGTATCGCGGCACGATCGCCCAATTGAGCACGCCGTTCGAAGCCTACGAGCGACCGACGACGCCGTTCGCATCGGCATTTCTCGGCAAGACCAACTTGCTGCCGGGCGACGTGTTGTGCTGCAACGGACGATGCGCGGAAGTGGATGTGGCGGGCGCCACGCTCAAGGTGCCGCATGAAGGCCGGCTCGTGCAGGGCAAGGTGAATGTGTATATCCGCCCGGAGAAGGTTCACCTGGCGCATGCCGGTTCCATCGACGCACGTGCCAGCGGCCGTATCACGACGCGTGTGTTCACCGGCAACCAGTGGCTGCTGCTCATTGATACCGCTCTTGGACAAGTCAGCGTGGCTCAGCCGAATTTCGGCGCGCCGCCGCCGCAAGAAGGCGAACAGGTTGGCGTCGCGTGGTCGGATGATGACTTGCGCGTGCTTCAGAAGGAGGGCTTCGATGGCCACGCTTGATAATGATCGCGCCGGCGCCGCGCCGTGGCTCTTGTCGGCACCCGCGTTGCTGTTGTTCGGCAGCCTGCTGCTAGTGCCGCTGCTGTTGACGCTCGTTCTGTCCTTCCATGTCTTCAGCGACGGCCACGGCACGCTTGCCGCCTACACGCTGCGCAACTATCTCGAAGTCGTCAGCGATCCTTACTACGGCGCCATCTTTGGCCGCACTGCCGGGCTCGCGTTCGCGGTGACCTTGCTGTGCATTTTGCTCGGCGTGCCCGAGACTATCGTGCTCGCACGAATGAAGCAGCCGTGGCAATCCATCTGCCTGCTGGTGGTGCTTGGTCCGCTGCTGATATCGGTCGTCGTGCGCACGCTTGGCTGGCAGATCTTGCTTGGTAACAACGGTGTCCTGAACAATTCACTGCAGGCGCTTCACATCACGTCCGAACCCATTCGCCTTGTCTTCACGATGACCGGCGTGGTGATCGCGCTCACCCACGTACTGGTGCCCTTCATGGTGATGTCGGTTTGGGCGACGCTGCAAAAGCTCGACCCGCAAGTGGAATGGGCGGGCCAGTCGCTCGGCGGCTCGCCGTTTCGTGTGTTCCGGCGCGTCGTGCTGCCGCAGATCCTGCCCGGCGTGCTGTCCGGTTCGATCATCGTATTCGCGCTGTCCGCGTCGGCGTTCGCGACGCCCTCGCTGATCGGCGGGCGGCGTCTGAAAGTGGTGGCGACCGCCGCCTACGATGAATTTCTCGGCACGCTGAACTGGCCGCTGGGGGCGACTATCGCGGTGCTGCTGCTGGTTGCGAACGTGGCAATCGTGATGGGCTGCAGCCGGCTCGCCGAGCGTCGTTTCAAGCACATTTTCGACTAGCCCGGAGACGATCATGAAACAGAACGGATTCCTGGGCTTGCTGTTCAACGCGCTATTTCTGAGCTTCATTGCTGCGCCGCTGGTCGTCGTTATCGCCGTTTCGTTCACTGACAAGGGCTTCATCTCGTTGCCCTTCGACGGCGCGTCGCTGCGCTGGTTCAAGGCGATCCTGGACAACGACCAGATTGTCGATGCGTTCTGGCTGTCCGTGCGCCTCGCGCTGGTGGCTGCGACCATCGGCGTGGCGTTTGCGCTGCCGGCGGCGCTGGCCATCGCGCGTTACCGGTTCCCCGGACGCGGCGCGCTCACCGGCTTCTTCCTCTCGCCGATGATGATTCCCGCCGTGGTGCTCGGCATTGCGTTTCTGCGTTTTCTCAGCTTGCTCGGGCTCGGCGGTTCGTTCTGGGCGCTCTGCGCGACGCACGTGGTCATCGTGTTGCCGTACGCGTTGAGGCTTGCGTTGTCATCGGCGATAGGACTCGACCGCGACGCCGAACGTGCGGCACTTTCGTGTGGCGCGAGCCGCTTCACCGCCTTTCGCCGCGTGGTGCTGCCGATGATCCGCACGGGCGTCGCGGGCGGCTGGGTGCTGTCGTTCATCCAGAGCTTCGACGAACTCACTATGACAATTTTTGTCGCGACTCCGGGCACGACCACGCTGCCCGTCGCGATGTACAACCAGATCGCGCAGACGATCGATCCATTGGTCGCCTCGGTGTCGACTGTGATCATCGTCGGCACGGTCGTATTGATGCTGGTGCTCGACCGCATGGTGGGTCTGGACCGCGTCCTGATTGGAGAAGCGCGATGAGAGGCAATGCAGTCGACAGTCCCGACGTGCTGGTGGTGGGCGGCGGGCTGGTGGGCACCGCGCTCGCCTACGGGCTGGCGCGCGAAGGCGCGAAGGTGACGGTGCTGGACCAGGGCGATGGCGGCTTCCGGGCGTCGCGCGGCAACTTCGGGCTGGTGTGGATACAGGGCAAGGGCTATGGCCTGTCGCCCTACGCGCGCTGGTCACGCAGTTCGGCCGCGCGGTGGCCGGAGCTGGCGGCATCATTGCTGGAGGAAACGGGTATCGATGTATCGCTAAAGCAGCCGGGCGGTTTCCACCTGTGTTTTTCCGACGATGATATGGCCGAGCGCGAGATGCGTCTTTCGACGCTGCGGGCCGAACTCGGCGGCGATTACCCGTACCAGTTGCTCGATGCGCGCGAGTTGCGCGAACGGCTGCCTGCCGTCGGGCCTGAAGTGATCGGCGCGAGTTACACACCCATGGACGGTCACGTGAATCCGCTCAAGCTGCTGCGAGCGCTGCACGACGCCATGCAGCAACGCGGCGTGAAGCTCGTCAGCGGCGAAGAGATCGGGCGCATCGTTCCGGATTCGGGTGGCTTCGCGGTGCATGGCAAGAACGCTGTGTGGCGTGCGCCACGGGTCGTGCTGTCAGCCGGGCTTGGCAACCGTGCGCTCAGCGCGCAGGTTGGTTTGCATGCGCCGGTCGCGCCGAATCGCGGACAGATCCTGGTCAGTGAACGGGTGGCGCCATTCCTGCATTACCCGACCATGAACGTGCGCCAGACCGACGAAGGCTCCGTGCAATTCGGCGACTCGATGGAGGAGGTCGGCTACAACGACTTCACCAGCGCCGATGTTCTGTCGACCATCGCGCGTCGTGGTGTTCGCAGTTTTCCGCTATTGAAGAATGTGCGGCTGGTGCGCACATGGGCCGCATTGCGCGTCTACAGCCCCGACGGTTTTCCGATCTATGAGCAGTCGCTGCAGTATCCGGGCGCCTTCGTCGTGACTTGTCATAGCGGCGTGACGCTGGCTGCCGCTCACGCCATGCGGATCGCGCCCTGGGTTGCCGGCGGCGCGATTCCCGATGAACTGTCCGCGTTCCGGGGCGGCCGTTTTCTCGTCGATGAACAAACCATCAGCCATGCTTATTAATCGGGTTATCAGAGCGTGCGCGCACATTCTCGCGATGCGTCACGAACCCCGTCATTCCGCTTCGTCTCGACCGGCCCAACTATGACAACCAAACCGCTATTCAGAGTGCTCCCGGCGGCCGTGCCCGCCGAGGCCGCTGCCACCATCCAGATCTGGTTCAACGACCAGCCGCTGAGCGTGCCGGGCGGGCGCTCGGTCGCCGCTGCATTACTCGCCGCGGGCATTCAGCGCTTTCGCGCCACGCCGGTATCGGGCGCACCGCGCGCACCGTATTGCATGATGGGCGCGTGTTTCGAATGCCTCGTCGAGATCGACGGCATGCCGAGCCGGCAGAGTTGTCTCGTCGCGGTGCAGGACGGCATGCGGATTCATTCGCAAGAGGGCGCTCGCGATCTTCCGCCCCTATCGGATCGTGACGCATCGCAGTCCATCGAGGAGAACACCCATGGTCGCTGAATCCATCGATGTGGCCGTGATCGGCGCCGGACCTGCGGGCCTCGCCGCCGCGACGCAGGCTGCAAGAGCGGGGTTGTCGGTGGTCCTGCTCGATGAACAGGAAGCGGTCGGCGGCCAGATCTATCGCGCGATAGAGCGCAGCGACGCGCAACGCCGTGACATCCTCGGTCCCGACTATGTCGCTGGCGCCGCGCTCGCCGGCGCATTCGCACGCTCCGGCGCGCGATACGTGCCGAACGCATCGGTGTGGCAAGTCACGCGTGAACGCTCGGTGCATTACCTCAAGGATGGCAAGGTTGGCAGCTTCGAGGCGAAGCGCGTGGTCCTTGCGACTGGTGCGCTCGAACGGCCGTTCCCGATTCCCGGCTGGACCTTGCCCGGCGTATTGACCGCCGGCGCTGCGCAGATCCTGTTGAAGAGCGCGGGCGAAGTACCGGCCGAGCCGCCCGTTCTGGTGGGCTGCGGACCGCTGCTTTACCTGCTTGGCTGGCAATACGTACGGGCTGGCGTACCGATTCGAGCGCTCGTCGATACCACCCGCCACGAAGACCGTTGGCGCGCGAAGCGGCACATGGTGTCCGCATTGCGGGCATGGCCTTATCTGAGCAAGGGCCTGCAATTGATGCGCACGCTGCGCGACGCCGGCGTACCGATGCACGAAGCCGCCGACGATCTTCGCGTGGAAGGCGTAATAGGCGAGGACGGGACCGAACGCGCGCACGCGCTGCACTTTTCGGTGCGTGGCGTGCCGCATCGGATCGAGGCGAACGTGATCTTGCTGCATCAGGGCGTGGTGCCGAATACGCAGTTCACGCTCTCGCTGCGGGCATCGCATAGATGGGATGACGCGCAATTGTGCTTCACGCCCGACACCGATCCGTGGGGCGAACTCGACGTTCCCGGCATCTTCGTGGCAGGCGATGGCGGCGGTATCGGCGGCGCACAGGCAGCAGAAGTGCAGGGCGAAGTGACCGCGCTGGCGATTGCCGCGCAACTTGGCGTTATCGATAACACCACGCGGGATCGCCGCGCCGCGCCTCGTCTTCGCCGGCTGGCCGAGGTCATGCGCATTCGTCCGTTCCTCGACAGCCTCTACCGTCCGCGCAATGAAAATCGCGTGCCGAAAGACGAAGTGATCGTGTGCCGTTGCGAAGAAGTGACTGCCGGGCGAACTTCGGCAATTCGTGACGCTCGGCTGTCTCGGACCGAACCAGGCGAAGTCCTTTGGCCGATGCGGCATGGGTCCATGCCAGGGGCGCTTGTGCGGGTTGACGGTGACTGAAGTTATCGCCGATGCCCGCAGCGTGCTCCCGGAAACCATCGGCTACTATCCGCATCCGGCCGCCGATCAAGCCGCTTACGCTTGGAGAACTCGCCGGTGAATAAGCCCGTAGCCAACGAGTCCGACGTGTTGATTATTGGCGGTGGGCTGCATGGATCGAGCAGCGCATTCCATCTTGCGCGTCGTGGAGTGAAGGTGACCGTGCTGGAAGCCGACTACGTCGGCCGCCATGCGTCGGGTGTCAATGCGGGCGGCGTGCGCACGCTCGGGCGACCAGTGCCCGAGATTCCGCTCGCGTTGATGTCGCGGGAGATCTGGCACAACATCGTCGAGACAATCGGCGACGACGTGGGGTTCGTCGCGTCGGGACAGTTGAAGATTGCCGAGACCGAAGCGGAACTCGATGAATGCCGCGAACGCGTGGCGCTGCTCGAAGCGCATGGATTTCACGCATGAGAAGATCATCGATCGCGAGACGTTGCTTGAACTCGAACCGGCGATCGCGCCGCATGTGACCGGTGGTATCTGGGTCGAACGCGATGGCTACGCGCTGCCGTTCCGGACCACGACCGCGTTCCGGCTTGCGGCAGAGCGGCATGGGGCAGTGTTCCATGAAGGCACGCCGGTGACGCGGATCGAACAGCAAGGGCGAGCGCTGGTTCGCGCATACGCCGAGCGGGTATTTTCTCCGCCGCGAAGCTGGTGGTCACGGCCGGCGCGTGGTCGGGCGAACTCGCGCAGCAAGTGGGCGAGCCGGTGCCGGTTCATCCCGAAGGGCTGATGCTGATGGTCACGCATCGCGTCGCGCCGTTCTGCCGCGCGACGCTGGGCGCAACGGGACGGCCGCTGTCGTTCAAGCAATTCGATAACGGCACGGTGGTGATTGGCGGCAAGCTGATCGGGATTGCGGACCTGCCTGGACGTCATGGCGAAGTCGATTTCGCGCGGCTGGTGAAGAGCGCGAATACCGTCGTCGATCTGTTTCCGCACTTGCGCAATCTCGGCATCAATCGCGCATGGGCCGGCGTGGAAGCGTTCACCGACGACTCGTTGCCCGTGATCTCGCCTAGCCGGCGTGCGTCGAATCTGACCTATTCGTTCGGTTATTGCGGCAGCGGGTTCCAGCTTGGGCCGGGATGCGGCAAGCTGGTGTCCGAGCTGGTGCTGGACGGCGTGGCGTCGTTGCCGCTGGATGCGTTTGCCATCGACCGGTTCAAGGTAGTGCTGCCGTGACGAGTTAAATTTTTTGGCGCACCTACGGGCTGCTTTGATGGGCGGCTATTTTATTTCAACAGGAATACTTATGACCGATATCGTCAGGATTGAAACCAATCAACGGATGAGCCGCGTTGTGAAGGCGGCGGGGCTGGTGTTCGTCGGCGGGCAAACATCGAATGACCGTACGCTCGATGTGAAAGGGCAGACGCAGCAGGTTCTTGCGAAGATCGACGGCTATCTTGGCGCAGGCGGGCATCGATAAGACGCGGCTGGTGTCGGCGCAGGTCTGGCTGGCGGATATTGGCCGCGACTTCGCGGGCATGAACGAAGTGTGGGATGCATGGGTCGCGCCGGGTTGCGCACCGACACGCGCGACGGTGGAGTCGAAGCTGGCCGCGCCGGATCTGCTGGTTGAGATTACGGTGACTGCGCTGGCGTGATTGCAGGGGCGAGGGACGCGGGCGGAACACGCCGTTCTCGGCGCGCTACGTTCAGATAAACCGCCTGCTCAAACCCATGGCCGCGCGGGTCCGTGGCGGTCAGAACTTGCCCGAGAGCACAGGTGGCGAAGCGTGGGGATGTAGGGATTCGCGAGAAGGAGGGTTTCAAACACAGGTAGTTCTAGCGAGCACCGTACTACGCGGGAACCAAAAGCAGTGGTCTGCACGCTAGGGACACTTAAAATAGATTGTTGAAAGGCGTTTTCTTTGCTTCGTTTCTTTGTCGCCGTTGGACAAAGAAATGAAGTGCCGCCACGCACAGTGGCTAATAGTGATAAAAAATATTGCCAACATACAACCCGCGCTAACGTAAGCAGCAACAACCCGGCACTGAACCTGACCACCGACCATCAGCCCCGCGCCCCAAAACCCCGCCCTAGTGCGAACGAAATTCCCCGTGCGGATACAATTCGGCAGCGCACCCCCCGCGCACCCCCGTCCATCCCTGACCAAACCCATCATGCGTAATCCGACCCGGGCCGACCTTCTGGGCCCGCTCCTGAAGGGGGTTTCACGTTCCTTCTACCTCACCTTGCGTGTGCTGCCTATCGGGATGCGAGATCCGATCGGCCTCGCGTACCTACTGGCTCGCGCCGCCGACACGATCGCCGACACATCATTGATCCCGCCAGAGCAACGTCTGGAACTGCTTTTGTCGCTGCGAAGCCTGGTCAACGGAGCCCCCGACGATGGGACGTTAACGCAACGCATGGCCCTAGAAGTCGCAAATCAGCAAAGCCTGCCCGATGAGAAGGTCTTACTCGAATCGCTAGGATCCGCGCTAACGGTATTGACGCAATTGAGCGAATCAGACCGAGCGGCGGTACGCGACATAGTGACAACGCTCACTAAGGGCATGGAATTCGACCTGCGCACTTTCCCCGATGAATCCTCGGGACGAATCGTCGCCCTCCGCGAAATTGCAGAACTCGACGAATACACTTACCTGGTCGCGGGATGCGTAGGCGAATTCTGGACGAAGATGACTTATGCGCATATGCCCGGCACCCTGAAAGACGCGCCCGAGACCATGCTTACTCGCGGCGTGCGCTTCGGAAAAGCGCTGCAGATGACCAATGTCCTGCGCGACTGCAGCAAGGATTTGCGCATCGGCCGCTGTTACCTTCCGGCCACCCTGCTCGACCGCTACAGCCTGAGTCCGCAAGACCTGTTGTTGCCGAGTGCGTCGCTGCGCGCACGACCGCTCATGCTCGAGCTTGTCCGGCTGACGCTCGATCACTTCCGCGAAGCAGTTGAATATACATTCGCCATTCCCGCGCTCTCGTTTCGATTGCGTCTCGCCTGCTTGTGGCCGGTGATCATCGGGCTGGAGACACTCGTGCTCCTGGTCAACAACGACGATTGGCTGGACCCGGCGAAGATCTCCAAGATACGGCGCGGCTCGGTATATCGAATCGTGGCGTGTTCAGCGCTGCTGGTGCCATCGAATGGGTTGCTTCGTGGCTGGATCGAGCGATTGATCGGGCGGATAGAACGGGTCGTCGGCGCAAAGTAGTCACCTGCGGCGTCTCTTTGCCGGGTGATTAGCCCGCGCGTGCATCGCCTCGATGACCGCTTCACGCACGCACTCCGCCAGCAATTCGGACGCTCGTGTCGGCGTGGCACGCGCCGAGCGCGCGATAACGAGCGGTTGCCGCACCGTGGATTCGCGTATGGGCAATTCGACGACATCGCGGGTTTGTGCATTCACCGCGTTCTGGGTAATCAGCAACGACACTCCCAAGCCGTTGGCAACCATTCCTCTCACGAGCTCGATGGAAGTCGTTCGGTAGCGAATCTCCGGCGTGCAGCCGAACTGCCAGAACGGCGCCATCAAGAAGTCGCGGCTATGCGGCAAGTCGATCAGGATGAACGGCTCCTTCGCCAAGTCGTGCAGGGAAATCCCGCCGCGAGATTTGGCAAGCCTGGAACCCGCCGGCACGAGGCCATACGGATGCAACTCGGCAAGGCATTCACGTTCGATATCGTCGGGCAGGCTGACTTCATAAGTGAGAGCGAGTTCGATTCGGCTACCACGCAACCAGTCTTCAATCTGCCCCAGATCCCCTTCGATAAACCGTACCTTCAGATTGGGAAACCGCGCTCGCGCAATGCGCAGAATCACCGGGAGATAAACCGGCGAAATAGTGCTGAACACGCCGATGTGCACCTCGCCTTCGGTGCCGTCGCCGGCGTCGTCCGCTTCGAATGCGGTGGCTGCGGTAAGGAGGTGCCGCGCTTCAGTGAGCTTGCGAACGCCGAAGCGCGTCAGGGTCATTTTCGTGCCGGCCTCGCGTGCAAACAACGCTTCCTCGAACAGGTTTTCAAGCTCGCGAATGGCAACCGAGATGGAGGGTTGCGACACATTCAATTGCCTCGCGGCGAGCGTTGTGCTGCCGGTTTCCGCGGCTGCGCAGAAGTATCGGAGAAGGCGGAGCGAGATGGAATGGGTCATTTGAAAAACGTATAACTGTTAATTTATTCAAATATTTTACTTGATAGGTTTCCCTGCACAGAATGGTTTCGTTGAAACCCGAATCTGCATGGAGTCCGCTGTGAATCTTCCGAATCTTCCGCTAGCCGGCATCCGCGTCGTTGATTTTTCGAGGGTCCTGGCCGGCCCGTTCTGCACGGCATTGCTAAGCGACCTGGGCGCCGAGGTGATCAAGATCGAGCCGCCCGGCGGCGACGATTATCGTTCGGTCGGCCCATTTACCGATGGCGAGAGCGGTCTCTTCGCCGCGATGAACCGGAATAAACAGAGCATTGTCATCGACCTCAAGAGCGGGGCCGGGCGCGAACTTGCGCAGTCGCTGTGCGCATCCGCCGACGTGGTGGTGGAGAATTTCCGGCCCGGTGTGGCTGCGAAGCTGGGTATCGGCTACGCGCAATTGAGCGCGCTGAATCCCGCCGTGGTCTATGCGAGCGTGTCGGGCTTCGGGCAAACGGGGCCGGAGTCGCATCGTCCTGCTTACGACATCATCTTGCAGGCCATGTGCGGCCTGATGGATGCCACCGGCACGCCGGATGGTCCGCCGACCATGGTCGGAGAATCGGTGTCGGATGTCGTGAGTGGTTTGTTTGCGTCGTGGGGCGTGCTGGCGGCGCTGTTGTCGCGGGAGAAAACCGGCAAGGGTACGCACGTCGATGTCTCCATGTTCGACGCCACGCTCAGTCTCAGCGCGACGCTCGTTGCGCGCTTTGCGGCTACCGGCATTGCGCCTGTGCGAGTGGGTAACCGGCATCCATCGTCGGCGCCGTTCGGGGCTTTCAAGGGCGCCGATGGATTCTTCGTGGTCGCCGTGCTGAACAATCGCTTGTTCAAGACGTTCGCCGAAGCTATCGGCCAACCGTCCTTGTCCACCGATCCCCGTTATGCCACCGATGAATCGCGTTGTCGCTTCGAAGCGGAACTGCGGTGCGCAATTGAAGCGTGGTCGTGCGAGCGTTCGGTCGCCGAGGTGAACGTCATTCTGGGCGCGGCGGGTATCCCGGTTGCGCCTATTCGAAGCGTGCAGCAGGCGCTCGAAAGCGAACACGCCACGTTTCGTGGCTTGCTTGACGAGGTGCCGAGAGCGCACGCAAAGCCGCTGCGCCTGCCGTCGCAACCTGTGAAGTTTTCCGCCTACGATCGCAACCGCGTGACGCGCGCACCGGCGCTTGCCGAGCATACGGACATGATCTTGCAGACGTGTCTCGGCTTTGGGCAAGAACGTATCGACGAACTGCGAATGCTGGGTGCATTCGGGACAACGTCCGAGGAGGTTGATCATGCTTAAGCGCCTGGGCGTCGAACAAAACGATATCGAAATCGCCGATGCAATCCAACGCTTCGCGCAAAGCGAAATCGCACCGCATGCGGCGCTTGTCGATCGTGAGGAAATCTCCACGACGCGTTATGTCCCGCAGCTCGCCGAACTCGGCGTGATGGGCATGAACTTGCCCGAGCGCTGGGGTGGCATTGGCGCGACGCCTGCCGCGCTGATCCTGTCGCTTGTGGAGATTGCGCGGGCGTGTGCCTCGACGGCGTCGATGATCGGCGCGCATTATCTCGCCACCGATTCCATTCTGATCGGCGGCGACGATGCGCTGCGTGAGCGCTATCTTCACGACGCAGCCTCGGGCACGAAGCTCGGCGCGTTCGCGCTGACCGAGCCGCGCGCAGGATCGAATCCCGCCGACATGGCCACCCGCGCGATCAAAGTAGCAGAGGGCTACCGCCTTCGCGGCGTCAAGCATTTCATCTCGAACGCGGGCGCGGCGGATTTCATCGTCGTGTATGCGAAGACCGATCCCGATGCCGGCACGCGCGGCATAAGTGCGTTCGTGGTCGATCGGCATGCGCCGGGTGTTGAAGTGGCACCGCCGGAAAAGTTGATGGGCATTCGCGGCGCGCCGGCGCATGAAGTTTCGTTCGACTGTCTGGTCCCCGCGACGAACCGGCTCGGCCCGGAAGGAACCGGCTTTCGCACCGCGATGAAGGTCCTGGACAACAGCCGGCTGGACGTCGCGGCGACGAGCATCGGCATTGCAGAAGCAGCGCTGGCGCATGCCGTGGATTGGGCGAAAGAGCGGCAGGTTGGAGGCGAAGCGCTTGCGCGCAAGCAGGGTCTTCAATGGATGTTTGCCGATATGAAGACTCGCCTCGAAGCTGCGTGGCTATTGACCTTGCAAGCCGCCGACCGGCGCGGCGCGGGTGAGCCCTTCACTGATATAGCCTCGATGGCGAAGCTGTATGCATCCGAGATGGTAGCCTTCGTCACCGACGCGGCGCTGCAGATTCACGGCGGCTACGGCTTCACGCGCGAGATGCCGCTTGAACGCCTGGTCCGCGATGCTCGCATCCTCAGGATCTACGAGGGATCGTCGGAAATACAGCGTATGGTGATTGCGCGTTCCGTGCTTGCATAGCTGGGCGTTGCGTCATAACTTCACAGTCGCAATCAGGAGGCACGCATGAAAAGCAAGGGTACTTTCGTCGAGCGTCGGTCGATCGATTATATTCCGGATTCCGAACGACATGGCCGGCTCTTCAGTCAGTTCACGCTATGGCTCGGCGCGAACTTGCAGGTGACGGCGGTTGTCACGGGTGCGCTTGCAGTCGTGCTCGGCGGCGATGTGTTCTGGTCGCTGATCGGCTTGCTGGCCGGTCAGATCATTGGCGGCGCGGTCATGGCGCTACATGGCGCGCAAGGTCCGCAACTCGGCTTGCCGCAGATGATCTCCAGCCGCGTCCAGTTCGGCGTTTATGGCGCGATTATTCCGCTGGTGCTTGTCTGCGTGATGTACGTGGGATTTTCCGCGAGCGGGACGGTGCTCGCGGGACAAGCGATCAGGCAGTTGCTGCATGTCGACAACACCGTTGCGATTCTAATCTTCGCGGCGCTGGTCGTTGCGTTAACCGTGCTCGGTTATAGAACCATTCACACGATGGGACGCGTCTCCAGCATCGTCGGCGTATTAGCGTTCGTGTATTTATTCGCTAGCTTGCTGCAAGGACACGACATTGGCGTGCTGCTTCAGAACCGGCACTTTACGATGGGATCGTTTCTGCTTGCGGTGTCGTTGTCGGCATCGTGGCAGATCGCTTACGGGCCTTACGTAGCGGACTATTCCCGCTATCTGCCCAAGTCGACGTCCGCTGTTAAGACATTCCTTGCGGTCGGCCTTGGCTCGGTCATTGGCGCGCAGGTGTCGATGGTGTTTGGCGTCTTCGCCGCCGCGCTCGCGGGCAAGGAGTTCGCGGGGCACGAGGTCTCGTTCATTGTTGGATTGGGCGCAACCGGGACGATGGCGGCGGTGCTCTATTTCGTGATCGCGCTCGGCAAGCTCACCATTACTACGCTTAATGCTTATGGCAGCGTGATGTCGGTGGCCACCATCGCGAGCGGCTTGAGCGGGAAGCGGACAATTTCGAGCGGCATGCGAGTGTGCTTCATCATTTCGACGGTAGCGGTGTCGACCGGGCTCGCGCTCGCCGGACATCGCGAGTTCTTGAAGGATTTTTCTGCGTTTCTATTATTCCTGCTGGCGTTTTTCACGCCGTGGAGCGCGATCAATCTCGTCGATTATTACTTCGTGACGAAGGAACGCTACGACGTGCCGGCGCTCTTCGATCCGGCCGGCCGATATGGACGCTGGAATTTCATGGGCATCGCCGTTTATCTGTTCGGCGTGCTGATCCAGATGCCGTTTCTTGCGACGGGTTTTTATACCGGCGCGCTGGTCGAGCGGCTGGGCGGCGTGGATATATCGTGGATAGTGGGGTTGATTGTTCCCGGTGTTCTTTACTACGCAGTGAGCCTGAAGCGTGCCACGACGGCGCCTGAGAGGATGATTCTCCCCGATGAACTCACGCGTGCGGAACGGTCGTGAGCCGGTGGGCGTGAAGCGGTGCATCGGCCAGTATTCTCGGGACCGTGCGGGGCGGATATCATATGGCTCGTCAATTAATATATGGCGATCTTCCGCCCGGCTCGCGCCGGGTCCGAACTCAAGTAGCTGCACCTGGCGATGTCACGCATGAACTCCACTCCCGATGCCCCCTCGCGTCCTCCCATCCGTTCCCTGACCCCTCTGGAGGCGCGCGTGCTGGGCGTGCTGGTCGAGAAACAGCACACGGTGCCCGATGCTTATCCGCTGTCGGTCAATGCGCTGACCTCCGGCTGCAACCAGAAAACCGCGCGCTCGCCGGTAATGAATGTCACTGAAGCCGACGTGCTTACGACCGTCGATGATCTGAAACGGCTGAGCCTGGTGTTCGAAGGCAGCAGCAGCCGCGTGCCGCGCTTCGAGCACAACATGAACCGCGTGTTGGGCATTCCGAGCCAGGCAGCGGCGTTGCTTACCACGTTGATCTTGCGCGGGCCGCAGACGGCCGCGGAGTTGCGCTTGAACGCCGCGCGCCTGCATGGTTTCGCCGATGTCTCGTCGGTCGAGGCGTTTCTCGATGAACTTGCGGAGAATGAGCCGCCTCGCGTGGTGAAACTGCCGCGCACGCCGGGCGAGAGGGAGAGCCGCTGGGCGCATTTGTTGTGTGGGGAGGTGGCTTTTAGCGAGGTGTCGGCGGGTGGGGCGGTCGATGACTCGGTTTCTTATAGCGACTTTGAATTGCTGAAGGCCGAGCAGAAGCGGCTTAATGAGGAGTTGGTCAGGTTGCGGGGGATGGTGGAGAGCATGGCCGCGGAGTTGGGGATTAAGGTGGATGGGGGGAGGGGTAGGGGGGGCGTTGTGGGGAGCCGTTTGTTTATCGTAGTTGCCTTCAGGGTAAAAGGCAGTACACGGCCCCGGAGCGATAGTTCAGCGACGTTGCTTTAGCGATTTATCTTCCGCCGAAGCTGACAGTCGCGCATACCGGATCTGTGCCCTTGCGAATGTCGGAAGACGGGAAACTCGATGGCAAGCGCCATATCGAGCCGCGCCGCACGTAAATCGCCGCCAACTCTCGATGCTCTCGTGCGCCATCCGCATCCAGTTCTGCCTGCTCTTCGGCGAGCGCAGCTGTTTCTGTATCCGCTTGTGACAGACCGATACGTACTCGCCGGTCGCCATCGACATCGCACCGGCTACCAATACAGCCAAGCCGGTCAGCATCGGATGGCCATGTTCAGCGTGCGCGGACGCGACGCCGATTAACAGACTTGCCGTCGAAATGATGCCGTCGTTTGCGCCGAGCACCGCAGCGCGTAGCCAGCCAATCGCCCTGATGCGATGAGGTTCGTTGTGTCCCATGTGCATCTGCAGACGTCATCGGGCTCGAACCCGATGGCGCGACGGCCGTGCGCTGGGCAGCATCCGCTGCAACACGTGATCTCTCAGAACAAAGCGGTGGAAGAGCGCTGCGACGACGTGCAGGCTAATCAATGCGAGGAGCACCCATGCGAGGATGCCGTGCACGTCACCCATCTCGTGACCAAAGGCCGAGCCAGGCTCGCTCAGTGCCGGATAAGGTAAGACGCCAAGCAAGCGCACCGTCCAGCCGCGTGAGGACGCGTTAATCCAGCCGAGCAGCGGCACTAGCACTAAGGCGGCGTAGAGCAGAAAATGCGTAATGCGCGAGACGATGCTCAGTAGCGGCGACAGCTCGTCCGGCGTGGGCCAGTGGGTTAATCGCCAGACCACCCTAATAGCGATCACGGCTATGAGTGTCGAGCCCACGCCGAGATGCCAGGCGATCAGGCCAACGGGCTGCGTGTCCTTGTGGATATCCGGCATCGTCCAGCCGATCACGAACTGCGTAGTGATCAACAGGACGGTTAGCCAGTGGAGCGTGCGCGCGACTGCATCATATGCCGGACGCTTCAATTCGTCGAACTTAGCCATTCCTGCTCCTGAAGGCGTCACGATTTAATTGGATTGATAAAGCGCGCAGCCGGTGACTCTTGAACCGACAGCCGGAAAAATGCTCCGTACAAATCCAATCAATCATAGCGACTTAAACTTAAGCGAACCTGATGCCCGGGAGGGGTGATTTAGATACTCAAATCCGCCTGGGCAAGCAATGCCACAGGCCGATTTCTTGCTGTTCTTTTCCAGCATCATCAACCAACGTTCATCGCTGGGAACCCACATGCGCCTGTTAAATCGTCTCGCTGTGTCAATGGTATTGCCGCTTGCCTCCTGCGCTTTCGGATCACCAGGCTCAACCGATACGGGCTTTGGCGCGTCGCCCATCATCCCAGCTCCAAAATCGACGTTGATTCCGATGGTTAACATCGCTCCTGTTCAAGCGCGCCCCCCCGGCTTCCTGCCCACCGCTCCTATAGGATTCGCTGTCACAGAGTTTTCCGGTGGCCTTGCGCACCCACGCTGGCTTTACACGTCGCCCAACGGTGACGTACTGGTGGCAGAAAGCGACGCGCCTGAAGAACACGATGAAGAAAGTGGCATATTCGGCTGGATCAGACCGCAAGTGATGAAGCGCGCCGGCGCGGGAGTGACGAGTCCCGATCGCATCATGCTGTTACGTGACGAAAAAGACAGTGGCGTCGCCCAGATGCAAACCGTGTTTCTCCTTGGCCTCCACTTGCCGTTCGGAATGGCACTCATTGGCAATGAGCTTTACGTGGCTGATACGGACGCTCTTCTGCGTTTCGACTATGTGACTGGCGCTAGCAGGATTACAAGCTCAGGTGTCAAGGTTGCCGACTTATCTGCTGGCCCGATCAACCATCACTGGACAAAAAATATACTGGCCGACCGCTCCGGCGAACATCTGTACATTACGGTGGGATCGAACAGCAATGCAGGGGAAAATGGAGTCGACGCCGAAGAGGGGCGAGCGCGAATCCTTGAGTTCGAAGTGGCGAGCGGACGATTGCGGCCCTATGCGACAGGATTGCGCAACGCTAACGGGCTTTCCTGGCAGCCTGACAGCGGCGCGTTATGGACAGCAGTCAACGAACGGGACGATCTCGGCAACCTTGTCCCGGACTACATGACCGCTGTGAAAGATGGAACGTTCTATGGCTTCCCCTACAGCTATTACGGTCGGCACATAGACACCCGCTTCAAACCTCAGCTACCCAATAAGGTTGCGAAGGCCATCGCGCCCGACTATGCCCTAGGCAATCATACGGCTTCGCTGGGCCTTGTCTTTTACAACCGAACGCTGTTCCCGGCTCATTATCGGGGAGGCGCATTTGTTGGTCAGCACGGATCATGGAACCGTAAGCCGCGCACCGGCTACAAGGTGGTGTTCGTTCCATTTGTCGATGGAAAACCTGCCGGCGCACCCGAGGATTTCCTGAGCGGCTTTCTGACGGCCGACGGCTACGCCGTGGGTCGACCCGTTGGCGTAGCACTTGACGCTCACGGCGCCTTGCTCGTGGCTGACGACGTGGGCAACGCTGTCTGGCGAGTAGCGCCCCGTAACAACGTCAAATCGGCGAGCATCGCGCCGGCAGGCAAATGACACAGCCCTTGGCCGCTTTGCTCCGAAGCTGGGCCGACGCAAGCTTGCCGTGCCGATTAGGAACCGCTTGATCAGGTCAAAGGTGCACGCCCGTGGTCGTCGCCCCAAGAGACGAGACCCGCAACTCGATCACGTTGACGCCCCGCAGGGTAGAGCCAGCATCGTCTTGATTCGCGGTTTGCGGAAGTTGATCGGAGCGACCGAGCCGTCGCCGAATTATCGAACGGCCGTTTACTCAACAATATTCGGCCGTGCGCAAAACCCAATTGATTGTCTCTTCGTGGCCGAACCCCGTCCTCTCGAATCTTGAAGTCTTCCCCATCCGTCCGTCTACGTCGGGCAGGAGGGGACCCGAAGCGGACAGGCCGGTGAGACCCGCTACAAACTAGCCAGTGGCATTGTCGATTTCCGATCATCATATTCGTCGTTAGTGAACCCCATTCAAAGGATTTCCCATGAAATACCTCGGCCTGGCCTACTTCTCCCCCGAAAAATTCGCCGCGATGGCGCCAGACGAAATCAAGGAATTGGTGAGCCAGTGCCCGGCATTGGACGAGAAGATGCGCGCTACCGGCAAGGTTCTGATTTCCGCCTCCCTTGGCGATCTGGACAAGTGGAGGACGCTTCGCCCGCGCACTGGAGAGACGCGCATCACCGATGGGCCTTACACCGAGTCGAAGGAAGTCGTGGGCGGCCTATTCATCATCGAGGCGGACAGCCTTGACGAGGCGTTACGCATCGCGTCCATGCACCCGGCTGCCACACTGGGCGAAGAAGGCGGATGGGCCGTCGAGCTTATCCCCTTGGACTTCTATCTGGCGCGATGAGGATTTGGACGCCTGTCTCAGAAGGCGTTGGCGTTCCTTTTACCGCAGACACCTTCACTGCGTCGGGAGTCATCGCGGCGATGCACGCTCCTGGCCGGGTACTGCCTTATGCGATTGGCACACCTGCTTGAGCCCTGCACGGCTGCGGTCGGCAGCACGCGACCCGGAGGTGTCCTTCGACCGGGCCCGACGCTCCGGCTGCTTCCCGACTGGAACGGCCATTCGAGCAGTGTCTCAATCGGCGAGTCCTACGCAGATTGTGACGCCAGCCTCAGCATTGTGCGAACACGGCAGGATAGTCCTCGCATTATTTCAACGGGGAAAAGTCGGTCGGACGCATCATCCGAGATTCCAGCGATATAACGGCCGCGAGCTCTTTGTTCAGTCGGGAAAACTCCTGCCACCTGGGGTCGGCCATCATCTTTCCTCTCCGCTCAGCGCGATCGTCCAAGCTCGTGTATGCCCAAATATGCACAACCTGATTTAGGGCGCCAAACTCGGTCGTAAAGAACCCAACGAGCTGACCCAAATATTCCTGCTGGACGCTCAACGCTTCGCGCTTGTAGAGCGCCAACCAGTCGGCGAGCTTGAGGGGGGATAGGGTGTACGTGCGCAATTCGTAATACATGGCGATGTGTCCTCAAGATGAAAAGTGGGAAAAGCGGGCCAATCGGAGTGCGGGCGCTACACGGCGACGCGCGCAGCATGGTGCGCGGCGAGATAGCCGAACGTCATTGCAGGGCCCAAGGTAATTCCGCCGGAGGGATAAAGACCTTCCATCATGCTGGACATGTCGTTACCGCAGGCGTAAAGGCCATCGATCACAGCACCACCGCCATCCACAACCTGTGCGGTGACTGTCGTGCGTAAGCCGGCGAAGGTGCCCAGGCTGCCCGGCACGACGCGTACCGCGTAAACGGGACCTTTCTCGAGCGGTGCCATGCATGGATTCGGCAATGGGCGCGTTATGTCGCCTTGCATCCGGTTATAGGGTGTCTCACCTTTGCCAAACGCCTCGTCCTTACCAATCCGTGCCTGCCGGTTGAAGGCATCGATCGTTCGCGCAAGTGCAACACTATCGATACCGCAAGCTTGCGCCAACGCGGCAACCGTCGCGCCACGCTTCAGATAACCGTTGTGAATGAAGGGGTGCATCGGCATGGGCATCGGCTTCACGGCGCCCAACCCGTATCGTCGAATAAAGCGCCGATCGACGACAAGCCACGCCTCTATTGTTTCACCCGCAGGAACGGCGGCGATCAGATCTGCCATGAAATCGTAGTAAGGATCGGCTTCGTTCGTGAACCGGCAACCAGCGCGAGTGACAGCGATCAACCCTGGTTTGCCACGCTCCAGCAGATGGGGGAAGTGCCTGACACCGCCATCGGGCCTCGGCACGAGAGATACCGGTGCCATAGCGGCAGCCGCCGCCAGATCGTTGCGGACGACGCCGCCTACACTCTCGCCGAGGCGCAAGCCGTCTCCCGTGTTTCCGCGTGATCCCGCAGACCAGTGCTCGCGCCCCGTGGGTGCGTGCGGCAACTGGGATTTCTTGCGATCGGTGTCATGCGGAAAACCGCCACACGCCAAGACCACGCCGCGTGCTGCACGAATCTCAAAGCGCCCGCCTCCTTCGTCACCAACAATGGCTCCGACTACCCTGCACTTGCCGCCCTCATCACCCTGCATGTCCGATAGATTCATCGCGAGGGTGTCAATCGCGCTGCGCTTGGATACCCCGTCACGCATCGCCCCGGCGCTTATGTCACTCGTCAATAGCTGTAGCGCGGGTGACGATACACGGATGTCGACACCCGCCTCAATCGCAGACACCGCGAGTGCCGCGACCAGAGCGTTGCCGTTGACCAGGTGCATACCGCGGCCATACAAAACTCGATCGACGGTGTGCCGAAGCAGACGGCGGAACACATGGCGGAACGATGCGAAGGAATGCATGCCATTGTAGAAATGCTTCATGTCCGCACCCGGGGCGATATTCATGCCCCATAAGGTCATGACATCTAGCGGCGGTTTCAGCTGCTTGATGCGTTTTCCCAACCGCCTTCCGTCAAATGGTGCCGCGCACACAGAGCGGCCACCGCTTGCAGCACCCGGTGTCTTGCCGTGCATGTCCGGCATCAGATTCCCGTCGACGAACTGAAGTGCGGTTTGCGTGCGGAAGAAGTCGACCATTTCCGGCGCGTGTCGAAGATAGGTGAGCGCACGCGCTTCGTCGAAGCGTGCGCCCAGTTCCTCGCGGAGATACTGAAGCGGCATGTCAATGCTTTCACGGATTCCCGCTGCATAGGCCAGCGCATTGCGCGGTACCCACATCCAACCGCCGGACCACGCAGTGGTCCCGCCGAACTGGGGATCCTTTTCGATGACGATCACCTTCAGGCCTAATTTGGCAGCCGTTACCGCGGCGGACAATCCTCCGGCGCCGGACCCAATGACCAATAAGTCACAGTGCATCGTCGTCGGCGCAACGTCGGGCGGCAGGAACGCCTTTGCACGAGACGCCTTATCCGGATTGAGCTGCGGAAACGTTATTTCGGCCATCCGATAAGCTCCTGTTAACCTTTCTGCGCAAGCGGGCCGGCTTCCAATAAAAAGGCGAGCATCAAATCCCGAACTGCCGCGAACATGCCGCCACCCACCTGGGTGCCACAACCTTTTGCGCGGGCCGCTTCGATCAACGGCGTTACAGCAGGCGCAGTAATCACGTCGCCGACGAACATCGCGGATGTTAATTTGTCGATCTGGAGCGGATAAGGGTCGTCGGCTTTCATGCCTACAGGTGTGGCGTTGACAACGAGGTCAAAGCCAGTGGGATCGTCCGAACCCACAGTGGTCTTGTTTGGGAAACGCGAGTGCAGGCGTGTGATCAAACCGTCACGGCGCACGGTGTCGCCGTCATGGATGGCGAGCGCGGAGACCCCGGCCTCGAGCAGTTCCAATGCAATGGCAGAACCCGCGCCGCCAGCACCGATCAACAACGCGCGTTTTTGGGCCGGCTCGAATCGCATGTTGCGAATACCCTGCACGAAGCCCTCCCCGTCGCGCATGTCGCCATGCCAAGAGCCGTCGCCATTCCGCCGCAACACGTTGACGGCTCCCAGGAAACGCGCGCGATCAGTGACGCTGGCGCAATGCGTGAACACACCGAATTTATGCGGCACGGTGACGATGATCCCATCAACATTCTTCGCCGTGCTGAAGCCCTGAATGTGGGCGTCGAGGTCGGCCGGCGAGACGTGCATTGGTACTAACACCGCGTTGTGACCGTGATCGCGTAAAGATTGCGTCATGCCCGCTGGCGATTTGACCTGCGCTATGGGATCGCCCACGATGGACAGTACGCGCGTTTCGCCGCTCAATGCGCCTGGCAACTGATGCTCGCTTGTGTGCGCTTCTAGCATGTGTTTCTCCGTTAATTTCGCCCGCTGACGTCGCTGACATTGGCGGTGGTTTGCACGAGATCGATCTGTACGAAATGATCGGCGCTATTGCCGATTAGAGGTATCGGGAAATGGCACATCGGCAGCGATAAGCGAATCGACCATGCGATAATCGGAGGCAACTGGTGCTTTTAGGGACACTGAGGTGAGCAAGCAGATTCACATTCACAAGCGCGATCTGATCTCTGGCCTACAAAAGGGCCTTGGACTCATGCAGTTGTTCTCTGCCTCGGTTCCCCGCATGACGGTTCCGCAGGCGGCGTTGCTTGCCGACATGAGCCAAAGCGCCGCGCGTCGCTTCTTCCTGACCTTGGTGCATGACGGCTATGCAGAGACCGATGGTCGAAATTATTGGTTGACCGCAAAGGCTTTGGGCATCGCGCAAGCCTACGCCGACTCTGCAAAGCTGCCCAAAGTCGTTCGGCCTGTCGCCGACCATGTGAGCCGGGTGACTCAGGAACATGCCTCGGTGGCCGTTCGCGATGGCAATCATATGGTTTTTGTTGCCCGAAGCCGCAACAGTCACGTGTCATCAATGACGATCCGGGTCGGCGCACGCGTTCCGATGTATTGCACGGCCAGTGGCCGTCTATTGCTCGCGACATTACCTCAGGACAAGCTTGATCGGTATTTTGCGGACGTTCCATTGGAAGCGGTGACGCCTTATACGAAAACAACCGTCGCTGAGGTCAAATTCGAAGTGCGCCGCGCCGGCGCGCAAGGCTATTGCATCGTTAACGAGGAATTGGAAATTGGACTGCGCGTGATGGCGGTTCCGTTGAAAAACCGCGACTTCAAATTTGCTGGTGCCCTGTGTCTGACGACGCACACTTCACACATCAGCGAGGCCGACATGTTAAGCCGCTTCCTGCCGGTCCTGTATGAAGCGCAAGCGCTGTTGCAACCCATCCTTGAGGCGGATGTGCTGGAGTGGACGGCGCTTTGAAGACTGTTCCATACGCCATTCGCGCGCGGGCGCCCAGCGATAGCGTGGCCGTGATTAACGAGCGTCGTTGCAACCAGTGAGATAAAGCCGCCCTTGGCACTTCGTACTCGCAGACTGCTGGCTAGCCAGCTTATGCAGGGCTGCAAACGCTTAGTGAACACGGAATGCGCTGGCCCCACGCTATGAACCGCCTTACGGCAGTGGTTTTCTGGCACATGAAGGCGATTCAGTTCTCAAGAAAGCTTTGATCGAAAAGCCGCTCCGTATCCCCAAGGTAATCCTGATCCGTCGTAGCCGCTACCTTCTCTCGGCCCACGAATTTTGCAATGCGCCAGCCAAAAACGATTGCCGGGCCTAAGGTCGTCCCTGGGCCGGGATAGGTACCGCGGAAAATCGACGCCATGTCGTTACCGCAGGCGAACAGGCCTTTAATGACACGGTCGTCAACGTCAAGCACCTGACCGTCGGCATTTCCCACCAGCCCCGCGCTGCAGGCAAGATCGGCGGGGCGCACGGTAACCGCGAAATAGGGGCCGGTGCCAATCGGACGAACGCACGGATTTGGCTTATTGGCAACGTCGCCATTGAAACGGTTCATCATGCTGCTTCCGCGATGGAAGGCAGTATCCTCGCCTGCCGCCGCATTTTTATTATAGGCATCCACGGTTCTCTGCAGCCCCACCGAATCCACGCCCAGCTTTCTCGCCAGCTCGCCAAGCGTGGCTGCTTCGACTAAATATCCGGCTTTTTTGAAATGAGCGATTCGCGCACGACTACGACCGCGCATCACCAGCCCCAAGCCGTAATCACGAAGGAAAGCCGCGTCGACGATCAGATGCGCGGGCACGCTAGGGCCCTGACCATCGTCGCGCAGCATGCCTATCACGAAATCGTGATAGGAGTCCGACTCATTGACGAAGCGCCTTCCTCTGCTGTTCACCGCAATAAGCCCGGGCTTCGCGCGATCAAGGATGATATGCGGCCAAAGACCCTTTTCACCATCCGGCTTGCCAATGATCGAGCATGGCATCCAGAGCGCGGCGCTGTCGTGCCCATTGTCCAGCTTGGCGTTGACTTTCAGAGCACTGTCGACGCCGTCTCCGGTATGCGTATCAGGCGAAAGCGACAACGACTTGGCGGCTTTCGGGAAAAGCTGCTTGCGCAGGGCTGCATGGCGGGTAATGCCACCTGTGGCAAGCACCACGCCATATCGCGCGCCAATGCGTTTGCGCCCCACGCCCTTTTGTTCGACGATGGCGCCCGTCACCGTTCCATGCTCGACCACCAGTTCGATCAACGGGGTTTCAAAGCGGACGTCGACCTTATGCTGAAGCAGGCTATAAAACAAGCGCGCGGCCAGCGCATTGCCCATCACAAGCTGAGTACCGCGCGAGTGGCGCAAGCGGTCGAGCATATAGCGACCCACCACCTTCACCGTTCGAACGAAGTTCTGTTGCGATGCGAATGGCGATAGCAACGCGTCCAGGTCGTTACGCGGCACCATCATGCCGCCTAGCCCCATGAACTCGTTGCGGGGCGGACGGACCCGCTTGAAGTCGTCCCCCAGCAGCCGCCCGTCGAATGCGACGGGTGCAAGTGCCCTGCCGCCAAATGCCGCGCCGGGGCCGCTTACGTAATCGGGATGCGCAGCGGCAGCCACGAATTTCACCTCGCTCATCCGTTGCAATTCGTCGATGGCCTCCGGCCCGCTTCGCAGAAATGCCTCGCGTGCGTCATCAAACCCGCGATCGCCCACGACGGACGCCAGAAACTTCCGCGCGTCATCAACGGAATCAGGGACCCCGTCCCGCACGCTTTGACTCGTCCCCGGAACCCACGCCGTGCCACCGGAGGTGGAGGTAATGCCGCCAACCGCGCCGGTCTTCTCACACAGCAAGACGTCGAGACCGTCATGACGAGCGATCAGTGCGGCACTCATGCCGCCGGCACCGGCACCGAATACCAAAAGGTCGACTTCTTCGTCCCACCCGCCTTGCTTAGTTCGTTCCATGATCCATTTCCTTTGGTCGCAACCGCTACGACACGATCATTGCGCAGATGGTCGAAGACGAACAATAAGGCTTACGCGAGTTTGCACCGATTAACGCTGCCATCGTGCGATTATCGCGTTAGACGAGGGGGAACACCATTCCGAATGAAAGGCAGGATATGGCAGTATCTGCGCCAATCGGTTGCCCACGCATTCACTGAAAAGCGGCCGGTGTGGTGGTCCGATAAGCAAACAAGACGGCCGACGAATGCCAGGGCGTAAGACATCAATTGGGAGGCAGTATGGGGAACGATCCGAAGGGCACCCGCCATCATGACGGCAGCGAACTTCGCGACTCTATCCAGACGAAACGTGCTACGGCAAGCGGATGGATCGGTTCAGCGCTCGAGTACTATGATTTTTTCATCTACGCACAGGCGGCCGCCTTAGTATTCCCCCAACTTTTCTTTCCGTCAGGCGATCCGAAAACGGCAATCGTAGCGTCATTGGCAACGTACGGCGTTGGATACGTGGCGCGGCCTATCGGTGGATTTTTCCTCGGGCACTGGGGCGACAAATACGGCCGCAAGAACGTGTTGTTGATTTGCATGTTCATCATGGGCTTGTCGACCATGGCCGTGGGGTTGCTGCCCACCTATCACCAGGTCGGTATGCTGGCACCGGTCTTATTGGTCATTGTGCGGTTGGCACAAGGTTTTGCGGTAGCAGGTGAAATCTCGGGAGCCAGCTCGATGATCCTCGAGCACGCCCCATTCGGCCGCCGCGGCTATTATTCGAGCTTCGCACTGCAGGGCGTACAAGCCGGCCAGTTGTTGGCCGCTGCGGTTTTTCTCCCGCTATCGTATTTTATGAACGACGAGTCGTTCAATGCGTGGGGTTGGCGCATACCTTTTCTTTTGTCCGCCTTCGTGCTGGTCGCCGGCTATTTCATTCGAAAGAAGGTCGAAGAGACGCCCGCGTTTGCGCAAGAGAGCGCGTCAGATCGTGTCCCCGTGTCGCCGATCAAAGAAGCGTTCAAGCATAGCAAGATGGATATGCTCCGCGTCATGTCCATGGCGCTGATGAATGTCATTCCCGTTGTCGCCACGATATTCGGTGCCGCGTATGCAGTGCAGGCTTCCTACGGTATCGGTATTCACAAAAGCGTCTATTTGTGGATACCCGTCGTTGGCAACATCGTGGCTGTTTTGCTCATCCCGTATGTTGGCAACCTGTCGGATCAGATTGGTCGCAGGTTACCCGTGATCGGAGGGTCACTTGGATCGGGGATGTTATCCATCGGGTATCTATACGCCATCAGCATACACAATGTGCCCCTCGCTTTTTTGATGTCGGTGCTGATGTGGGGCGTCGTGTATCAAGGCTATAACGCGATATTTCCGAGCTTCTTCCCCGAGTTGTTTCCTACCCGTTCTCGCGTATCGTCAATGGCAATTGGCCAAAACATCGGCACGATGATTACCGCGCTGTTGCCCGCGCTCTTTGCGACGGTCGCGCCTCCCGGGTCTGACAATATTCCCCTTGTCATCGGCGGGCTCACGCTAGCCATCACGGGCATCTGCGCAACTGCAGCTTGGAGCGCTCGCGAAACCTATCGAATTCCGATGGATTTGTTGGGCGAGCCAAACGCGACGCCAATCGAGAAAGACGAGTACGAGAAGCAGCGCGGAATTACCGTTGCGAACGACAGAGCGCAAAATTCGTCCGCATGAGCACACATCTCTCTCCCGGCACGGACGTAATGAAGGGAATCGAAAAGCTCGTCGCGTCCGTAGCATGGAATTTACAGTTCTCAAATGCCTTAGCAAGCGGTCACTGGTCAACGGTTTTGTCGACCGTAGTGGTCAATTAGGCGATCGCCCACCATCGTGGGCCGAGTGGCCGATTCCTGGGCGGATGCGACGCCTGAATGTCTTAGCGTTAGCGCGGGCGGATGTCGCCTGCTGGCCGGCAAGTGCCGGTGAAGGGGTGGCTCTTCGACCCGTTGCTGCCGGTCGACATCCGACGAATCTTGCGGCGCGTTACGGACGACAGCGTCATTCGCCCGTGACCTCTCCGGCACGTTCTCGGCCGTTTCCTCTGCTTGGACTGTGCACTGCGGATATCGTACGAAAAAGTCCGAGTCCTGAGGGCACCCCTAGTTGCACTCCTGCTAAATAGACAAGCTTCGCGCTGCGTTAATTGTAGGGCCGTATTCCCTGCGCCATGCAAGGCTCCCCGGAGCATGGCGCCCGATGGCCAGCTAGTGCTTACCGTCGAAGACGAACACGTCCGATCCGTCGATCTTCGGCAGTGCCGCCAGCAGTCGCCCTTCATTGAGTACCGCGTTTCCCGACACGGTATCCATCGGCGACAGGCAGGGCGACGGGCCGAACGTGACGATAACATCGTACGCATTCAGTCCTGCGTGCGGCGCGACAGTTCCTTTGAATACGCAACCCGCCTGCGTCGTGCCCGTCAGATATCCATTGGCGGTCACCGTAATCTGGCCGCTTGCGCTGCCGCCCAGGGACGACGCCCGTCCGCTGTATAGTCCTGCGACCGTGGAAAGCGCGGGCGTCTGGCCAAGCATCTGATTGGCTTGAGCGTTGAACATGATGGTGATGTCCGCGTCGTGCTGAACGGTTCCCGAAATAGCGGGCGCCTGCGAGAAGTCGACCCTCAGGGTTACGGGCAGAACCCCGACGTGGTCTAGCGTGAAATCGAGAGCCCGCCCGCTTTCGTAAATGCCGGCAGCCGATTGAGATCCGCTCGCGACCACCACCACACCTTGCACAGGAACGCCGGTGCCTTTAGCAGCCGAGTGGAACAGGATGGCAGTGCCGTCATAAAGCATTAATAACGTTGCCATGCCACCAGTCGAAAACGCGCCTTCGTAAACGCCCGCTGAAATCAACGAAGGTCCGTTCGAGGGTCCGTTCGACGGACTGAATGGCTGCTGGATTGTGTAGTTTCCGGTGCTGCATCCGGCGAGCGTCACGCATAAAGCGACATAACCGATTGTGGGTTTCATTCTTGCCCTCTTGGAGAGTGAATAAATTCTTGCAGCTCGGCTGGGTGTCCCGACTGGGTAAGCGGTTGCAGGTCAAGCCTGGCTACTGGCCTGCGCCCTATCAGGCGGGTTTTGTGACGCACAATCTTCAATACGATTCGTGCCGGCTAAATGGCATTTTAGGCGAGCACGCTTAGCCTTTTAAGAACGCGTTGATCTCTTGCCCCAGTCGTACAGGAAACCGGTAGAACATTGCGTACCCTCCGTCAGCCACCTCGACCAACCCTGAATGCGGACCGCAGAACCAGCTAGTGTGACGCACGAACACGGGGTTCTGCATGCCGACAAGAATTGTCGTGCGCGCGGATTGGCAATGCAGCTTCGTGAATTCCACGTCATCGCCGAACCAACGGTCTATTGCCTCGGACTGCGCCGACGTCACCACCGGTGGAATTGCGGGACTTTTATAACCGGCTGGTTCGAACATATCCGCGCGAAAGCACGACTCGTCGTGCTGCCTTGCTCGCGGAGGAAACAGCACATGCATTGCGCCCGCGAAGCCATGGTCTACGCGGCCGGAAAGAATGGCGAAGGAAGTAATAGCCCTTTGGCAACGGCTCATTGCTGGAGCGTGCGAAAGTTCTCTGTCAGTCGGTCGGCTTCGATGACGAGGTACTGAAGACGACGTTGAGTGTCTTCTCGAAGTGCGACGGTTCTGGCAAGGCACAAAACGGAACTAAATATGGGAAACGCCTGCAGCGCAGGGTTTTCCCGCTTTTAGCTCTGAGGATGTCTCAGATTTAGTTCGCCGCGCTTCACCGTCCGCCATTTTCACCAGTGGAAACAGGGAGAAGAACGAGCGGGCCGGTGTCGTGTGTCAGAGATGATGAAAACCGTGGCACTGAAATGAGAAACGGCTGGCGTATATCGTGCAAAAGCTGGACCAACTTTTGGGGTTTCTACTACAGGCTACCAGTCTCCGCTTCTACTATCGCGCCCCACGCCCCACGCCCCACGCCCCGCGCCTACACATCACCCGCCCCCGATATCACCCACCCCAGACAACAGGAAAAAGCGGATGCTCCATCGGTGCGCCCTTCAGCCAGCGTCTCCGCAAGCCCTGGAAATTCCGGTGATGTATGCCACCGTCGCGGCGCATGCCGAACATCGTCGCCAATAAACCGAATCGAAAACGCACGCCGCCGTGTCTGCCCGCTCACACCACCGGACGCATGCAGCGTCAGCATGTTGAAGCACACCATATCGCCCGGTTCCAGCGCCCACCCGATGATCGGATACGCACGCCCGGTCAGCTTCGATATCCGGCAGATCCGCGAGGCTGCCTTCGGGAAACCACTTCGCCTGATTGTCCATGAACGTACGCGGCATCAACCACGGCCCAAGATGCGAACCCGCAACAAACTCCAGCCTCGACTCCTGAGAAACAGGATCGACCGGAATCCACATGCTGACGTTATCGCGGCCGGTGATGTTGTAGTAAGGCTGGTCCTGATGCCACGGCGTGCGCTGCCGGGTATTCGGCTCCTTCACCAGCAGATGATCGTGGTAAAGCCGTATGGTCTCGCTCCCCAACAACGCTGCGGCAACCGCGGGTGCCGCCGAATGAAAAATAAACTGGCGATACGCTTCGTTATCCTGCCAATTGCAGAAGTCTTCGAAGAACCAGCCCGGATCGTCGGGACGGCTCGCGACCTTCGCACGCGGACTGGGCGCTTGCAGATTGCTATCGATACCCGCACGCAGCAAAGCAACCTCTTCCTGCGTGAATATCTGGCGAATACAAACCGCGCCATCGCGGTGAAAGTCTTCCATCAATTGCGGCGTGACGGCCCGCTCAAGACGGGCGGTGACGGTCTCCAACATACCTGACTCCCTACGAGAAAAAATGGGCCGAGTCCTGACGCTCAATCGCCATAAATATCGAAATTGAAGTACTTCGCGGCGACCTGTTGATACACGCCATCCTGACGTATCGCGGCAATGGCCTGGTTGATCTGCGTTTCCATCGGCGTGTCGCCCTTTCGTATGCCAATGGCGACATCGCCCGCCACGCGACTATCTCCCACTGGCTTGCCCACCAACGCAAAGCCTTTACCTTGCGGCGTCTTCAGAAAACCAAAGTCGGCTTGCACGGCGGCCTGAAATGCAGCATCAAGACGGTTCGTCACGAGGTCCTGATAAATCTGGTCCTGCGTCTGATACGACACCACCGTCACGTTCTTCGGCGCCCACTCCGCGTTCGCATAGCTCTCTTGTGTCGAGCCCTGCACAACGCCCACGCGTTTGCCCTGCAACGCCTGCGCGGTGGGCTGAAGGTTCGAGCCCGTGCGCGCAATCAATGCCGAGCTGCTGTTGTAAAGACGGTTGCTGAAGTCAATCTGCTGACGCCGTGCCGGCGTAGCCGACATCGCGGAAAGTATGGCGTCGAACTTGCGTGCCTTGAGCGCCGGGATCATGCCGTCGAAGTTCTGCTCGACCCACACGCACTTCTGATGGAGCTGCGCGCAGATCGCGTTGCCCAGGTCGATATCGAAACCCGTGAACGATCCATCGGGCGCCTTCGACTCGAACGGCGGATAGCTGGGATCGACACCGAAGCGAATGGCCTCTTTATCCTGCGCAAGAACAGCAAGGGGCAACATCGCCAGTGCGCAAAGGGCTGAAAGCGTTACGTGTTTCATGGAGTTCCCCGTCGGTGTTGAATCAATTTGAGCGGTCGGTGAGCCGGCCTGCGTTCATGCCATGTCGTTAGCGGTGCAGATCGTCCTGGATGCGCACACGGATGCTGATGATCGCAACCGGATCATTTCGCCGCGGCCGGCGAGCATGTCGATGGAAGCAGTCATTCGCGTGGGTCCGTGATTAGCGTTGGAACTTGATCGGGTGACGCTACCGTAGCGCGACAGAAAACGGGGCGGGAGAGCTAGAATCGTGAACGTGGCAACCAGAGGTGAACACCCCGCGCGAACCCGTCTTTATCATTGAGAGCGTATGAAACTTCACCAACTCCGCACGCTTATCGCCATTGCCGAAGCAGGCGGTGTGCGCGGCGCGGCGCGCGTTTTGAAAGCCTCTCCGGCGGCTATCACCAAGAGCCTGCGCCAACTTGAGGAAAGCGTGCAGATGTCGCTGGTGGTGCGCACGTCTTCAGGCGTCACGCTCACGGAGAGCGGTCAGGCGCTGCTGGTTCACGCCCGATTGATCTACGGGCAGATGACACGCGCCCAGGAAGCCATGAACGCGCTGCGGGGCGCCACGCAGGGCAAGCTCACGGTTGCTGTCACGCCGTGGATCGCCATGACGTTCCTCGCGGACACGGTCACGCGCTTT
This sequence comes from uncultured beta proteobacterium, assembly GCA_963708695.1. Taxonomy (GTDB): domain Bacteria; phylum Pseudomonadota; class Gammaproteobacteria; order Burkholderiales; family Burkholderiaceae; genus Caballeronia. The sequence goes on along the minus strand of CAVPTS010000003.1, from coordinate 219,180 downwards.
TGCGAGCGCATGCCCGATATCCGCCTGGAATTCTTCGAGGGATTGTTGTCGATCGCCAATCCGCGTCTGCGCGACGGCAGCCTCGACTTCTTTATCGGCCGGCCGGAGCCTGGGGCATTCGGTGTTGAATTTCAGTATCGGCCATTGTTTTCGTCGACTTGCGCGCTCGTCGCTCGCGAGGGACATCCGCGAGCGAATTGCCATTCGTTGGCGGATCTCATCGATCTGGACTGGGTGTTGACGTGGGATCCGTTAACGAAAATGCGCTTGTCGACAACATGTTCACCCGATACAACGTGCCCGTGCCGCGAAAGATTCATCTGACGCATTCGCTTTCCATCGCAATCGCGTTGCTCAAAAAGACCGACATGGTCAGCGTATTTCCGTGGCCGCTCGTCGAGGTCAGTGCGGCCAAAGAAGGACTGTGCGCCATTCCGTTGCGCGAGCAACTGGATGACGCTATGGTCAGCGTCATCTCGCGCAGCGGTCATCCCGCGAGTGCCGCGTCCGAGTGCTTTATAGAATGCATGATCGAAACGATTCGCGAAGGATGTGACTCGAGTCTGCCGGAAACACGCCACGTGCTGCAGTCAGTTGAGCTGTTGATCTAATGAGCTGTTGATCTGATTGGGTCATAACCGATGCACGCGACTCCAGTGAGTCTCTGCGATACCCGAGCGCCTTCGGTCCTCCCTTTAAGACTTTTGAAAGCAACCCGCGATGTCATCTGAAACTACGCAGTCGCCGTCCGATGAGCCGCAGTGGTCAGGGCCTCCGCATCGCCGGATAGCGCTGGATGAACACCGCCATGTGATCTCGCACGGCGTCAAGACTTACTTCTGGCAAGACATCTACCACATCGCACTAACGGTCGGGTGGCCGCTCTTCTTCGCAGTCGCAGCGCTGCTTTTCCTGCTGCTCAACTTCGGTTTTGCGATGCTGTACCTGATGGGAAACCACGCCATTGCGAACCAGTCGCCGGCTGGTTTGCTAGGCGCGTTCTTCTTTAGCGTGGAGACGCTTGCGACTGTCGGCTACGGCGACATGCATCCGGATACCATCTACGGCCACACTGTTGCCACCTGCGAGATCTTCGTCGGCATGTCGGGCATTGCGCTGACGACCGGGATGATTTTCGCGCGCTTCTCCCGGCCTCATGCCCGCATCCTCTTTGCGAAGCGAGTGGTGGTTCGTCCTATCGACGGTCGCATGACGCTCATGGTACGCGCCGCCAATGCGCGTCAGAATGTGATTGTCGAGGCGAAGGCGCGCATGCGCGTGATGCGCTCGGAGACAAGCCCCGAAGGGTTCTATCTTCGCAAGGTCTATGACCTGCCGCTGATCCGTGACCAGCATCCCATCTTCTTGCTGGGGTGGACCCTGATGCATATTGTCGATGAAGAAAGCCCGCTCTATGGTGAAACGCTCGAGTCCCTGAAAAGATGCAAAGCTGAGTTGATGTTGATGGTGGAAGGTCTCGACGAAACCACGATGCAACCGATGCAAGCACGATGCGCGTGGCCGCCCGAAATGATCTTTTGGCAGCACCAGTACGTCGATCTGCTTACCGAGTACAACGGCGAGACGCATCTCGACTATGGCAAGTTTCACGATGTCCTGCCGCTGTAGCGATGCGGCATTCACGACCTCCGGCTAGCCGTTATCCAAACCTCGATGGACGGTAGGGCGCCGGATCGGTGAACGGTGTTTCGCCTGTCATCATTTCGGCGAGCAGCCGTCCGGTCACCGGACCGAGCGTCAGTCCGTGATGGTTGTGACCGAAGGCGAACCACAAGCCCGCGTGGCGCGCGGCTGGTCCTATCACCGGCCGCATGTCCGGCGTGCACGGCCGCAAGCCTAACCAGGGCTCGTCATCGAGCCGCTTGCCTAGCCCGAAGAGCGGGCGCGCCGCGCGCTCCGCAAGATCCAGTTGGGCCGGGTTCGGCGGCCTCGCGCGGCCGGCGAGTTCTACCCCGGTGGTAAGACGCAAGCCGCGCCGCATGGGCGCCACCACATAGCCGCCTTCGATATCCACGACCGGTCGCAGCAGCGGCCAGCCGGCGGCGCTTCCGTAGTGCATGTGATAGCCGCGCTTGGCGATAAGCGGCACTCTGTAACCGAGCGGCTTAAGCACGAGATCGGACCACGGCCCGAGCGCAACGACCACCGATTCGGCTTCAATCGCACCGCCATCCGTCAGCACGCGCCACCCGCTGGCCCGTGCTTCCAGCGTGGCGGCATCGCCCGTTACTACTGTTCCGCCTTCACGTTCGAAGAGCCGTGCGTAACCCTTCGTCAGTGCGCCCGGGTCAGTGACACTTCGCGGATCGGTCCAGTGGACCGCGCCCGCATAGCCTGCGCCGAGCGAGGTTTCGATGTTTCGCAGTCCGGCGGTATCGAATAGTGCGATATGCAAGCCATGTGCTTGCGCCACGCGCGCCGCTTCAAGCGATTCCCGTTCGAGCAGTGCCGGCGACCGGTACGCTTCGAGCCAGCCGGTCGGCCGCACCAGATCGTGCAAGCCGGCACGCTCGATCAAGGCCTCGTGTTCGGCCACGCTGCGCTGAATGAGCGCAAGCATGTCACGCGCCGCTCCTTCTAGCCGCTGCGGCGCGGACTCCCACCAGAAACGCGCGAGCCAGCTCGCATAAGAGGGCAGCGAGCGAAGGTCATAGCGCAGCGCCGTCGAATCGTTGCGCACGAGACGAAGCACGGTGCGCCAGTCGCGTGGAAACCCGTGCGGCACGACCGACGACGATTCGATCAATCCCGCATTGCCGAAGCTGGTCTCCTCACCCGGGGCACGCCGGTCCACCAGCACGACGTTGCGGCCGCGCTGCTGAAGATGAAGCGCGACGCTTACGCCCACGATACCTGCGCCAAGTACGATTACATCTTTAGTCATGGGGTTCCATGCAACCTTGCCCGGATCACTTCGCGATGATGTCGCGTTTGAAGTACTTCTGCGACAACTTGCCGAGCGTGCCGTCTTGGTTCAGCGATGCAAGCGCCGCGACAATTTTGGCCTTCAGCACGGAGTCGTCCTTACGCAGTCCGAGGCCGGTGCCTTCGCCGAGCGTCGATGGGTCCGACAGCGCAGCGCCGGCGAAATCGAAGTCCTTGCCCTCGGGCTTGGAAAGAAATCCGTCGATGGACGTCTGCACTTCCTGCACCGCGCCATCGAGCCGACCTGCGGATAGATCCGCGAAAATCTGGTCCTGGCTTTGATAGGTGACAACCGTCACGCCTTCTGCAGCCCAGTGCTTGCGCACGAAATCCTCTTGCGTCGAACCCTGCAACACGCCAATCGATTTACCCTTGAGACTAGCCGGTGTCGGCAGCAGGCCCGAGCCGCGTTTGGCGACCATCTGGATCGGCATTACGTAGACGGCGGGCGTGAAATCGATGGCTTGCCGGCGCTTGGCGGTAATGTTCATCGCCGAGTTGATGACGTCGAACTTGCGTGCCTGCAGCGCCGGAATCAAACCGTCGAAACTGTTTTCGACCCATACGCACTTCACCTTCATGCGCTGACAAAGCGCATTGCCGATATCGATGTCAAAACCTTCCAGTTGACCGGACGGCGTCTTGCTCTCGAACGGCGGGTAAGAGGCCTCCACCCCGAAGCGCAGCGTCTGCGATGTTTGCGCATGCGCCGTGCCGAGCGTGAATGCGAGGCTTGCCGCGCCCGCGAAGCAAATCATTTTCCAGTTCATTGTCGTCACCGTAGTCGTGTGTTGAACCTAGCGCCATTCGTCCGAGTAGCGCGCATCGCGAACGCCGCAACCGCCATCGAAATATAGATAGAAATCAAATAAAAGTCTAGAATGGACAAAAATGTCTACGTCGAATGAAGGAGATTCAGCATGAAGGATTCACTGGGTTTCGGTCTTGACGCGGAGCAAGGCGAGAGCGCGCTGCCGCTGGTCGTCAATGAAGCGCGGGTGCGCGCCGCGCTGCCCTCACTGGATGTCCGCGCGACGCTCACCCGCATGTTCGCCGCGCTGGGCCGTGGCGAGGCTGTGCAGCCGCCGCAGACGCTCACGCTCTTTCCGCAGCATGCGGGCGATTTCATCACGTATCTCGGCGTGCTTGCCGGCGAGGGCGTGTTCGGCGCGAAGTTGTCGCCGTATATCGCGGGCGCCGGTGCGCCGGTGATCACCGCGTGGACCGCGCTCATGTCCATGCAAAACGGCCAGCCGCTGATGTGGTGCGACGCGGGGCTGCTGACGACCGAGCGCACGGCCGGCACGACTGCGCTCGCGGTGGACTACCTGGCGACGCGCGGAAGCCGGCGGCTTGCGGTGATCGGCGCAGGCGCGGTGGCGCTCGCGCATGTGCGTCACGTGGCGCCGCTGCGAGCATGGGACAGCATTCGGATCTACTCACCGGGTCTCGCCGGCAATGCCGAGCGGCAGGCCGAAATTCGGTCGATGGACACGCGCGTGAGCATCGCCGGGTCCAAGGCCGAGTGCGTGCGCGATGCCGATGTCGTGATGCTCTGCACGTCGTCGGGCACACCGGTGTTGTCGCTCGGCGACCTGACGAAACCGGCGCTGATCACGTCGATCAGCACCAACGTCGCGCGCGCGCATGAAATCGATCCCGCGTCGCTGCCGGGGCTCGACGTTTATTGCGACTATCGGCGAACCACGCCGCACAGCGCCGGCGAAATGGTGATTGCGGCAGAGCAGCACGGCTGGTCACCCGATGCAATTCTCGGTGATCTCGCCGAACTCGCCAATGGCGCCTGCCGGACGCCGTCATTCGAGCGGCATGTGCTTTTCCGTTCGGTCGGCCTCGGCCTGGAAGATGTCGCGCTTGCTCACGCGCTCTATGTGCATTTGCGTGCGGGAGCCTAGCGGTATCATCGCCACTTGATCATCGTCCTTCCGGTCCAACTCGATGCAGAAAAAGAAGCCCTCGAAAAAGAACGCGGCGGCGCGCGAGATGCTGCTTGCGCGTTACGCTCATCTGGCCGACAGCATCACGACGCTGTTCTTCCCCTATGCGGAAGCGGTCATCCACGATCTGTCGGATCAGACGATCGCTTATCTGTCGAACAATCTGTCCAAGCGGGAAATCGGCGACGAGTCAGCGCTTGAAGACGTCGAGGAAACGACGGCCAACAAGTTGCTCGGACCTTACGAGAAAGTTAACTGGGATGGGCGCCGGATGCGCTGCGTCAGCACCGCGCTCTTCGACGATGAAGGCAACGCCGCGGGCGTGATGTGCATCAATTTCAACATCGCTGCGTTCGAGGAGATGCGCTCGACGCTCGACCTGTTCCTGCGCGGCGCGGGTGTGGTTGCTCAGCCGGTCGAACTGTTCAAGGACGACTGGCAGGAACGCATCAATACTTTCTTGCACGGCTGGCTGCAGGAGCGGCAGATCGCACTGAATTCGCTGACGCGCGAGCATCGGCGGGAACTGGTTGAAGCATTGCACGCGCAGGGCGCCTTCAAGGGAAAAAGTTCGGCGAACTATGTAGCGAAGGTGCTGGGCATGGGCCGGGCGACCGTCTACAAGCATCTGCGGGAAATGAAGGCGGGGCCGGAATATGCCGAGCCGGTGACACGCGTCAACGGCTCCCGGTGATCGATATTACGTGAGGGCTTGCAGCATGAGCGCTGTGGTGGAAGGTGGTCCTCGATTGCCTGGGACCACCGGCCAAGCGTCATTAGTGGCGATTTCGCATTACGTCCCAACAGTGCCGATGATCCATTCGCCTGAGCAGCCGCTGCCGCATATATTCACGGCGGTAATGGCCGGCAACAAGCAGCGCAGCGATGACCAGTCCAAACGAGCCCACGATAATCCCCATCCACAAGTCAGTCACGGAAGACTCCTTTCCATTGCGGAAACCTCATCAAGCTCTCGAGATGGCATTTGATCGGACTCCGATCGAATCGAACATCATGCCTGGATCGGGCGGCACAGCGTTGATGCACGTGTCTGATGGTCATGCACTCACCGGATCCGCGCAGCAGCCTTGAGAACCGAGTGACCGTTGAGGGTGACGAGAGGCCGGTGTTGCCCGGACGTGAGCTTTTCCAGCGTGATGAGTTGGCGTTCGAGAAGGGCTTCCAGATCCTCGCGATCCGGGTCGATCTGATCCGGAGCGTCCTTGAGCAGCATCAGGGTGGCGAACTCGTGTGGACTCAGCATAGTTGTCTCCTATGTAATAGGCGCTTCATTCGCTGGAATGGGCGAGTCCGCGAGCGGATTGATCTGACGGATCGCCGATGAAGGGCATGTGCAGACTGGGTAAGTTGCAGCACACCGGATGAGTATCTTAATGCGCTCGCGGGTCAACTATCAATATGTGGGATAAAACTTTTTTCCATTGACATTAGTGTGACGATATTCCGAACCAGCGTGCGGCTTTAATGCACGTGGCGGTGATGGATATCGGGGAAATGCGCGTGAGTGTGAGTGATTGGCAAGTGCTCATGGGGATGGGTATGCGGTTCCTCGCCGTCATAGTCGAAGTCGTGATCGTGCCGATGGTGTTCGTCGTGGACGTGCCGGTGGTTGTGGCCCAACGCCTCATGAGTGTGGGCGTGTTCGTGCCGCTCACGGATATGGAGCCAGATCCCGATGGCCATCAATGCTGCCGCGATCCAAAAAAGCAGTGGCGGCAGTTCTGGCCAAAGGACGAGCGACAGCGCCACCCCGAATATCGGCGCGACTGAAAAGTACGCTCCGGTGCGGGCGGTTCCAAGATTGCGCAGTGCAACAACAAAGAGCACCAGGCTCACGCCGTAGCCGGCAAATCCGGTCGCCATGGCCGCTGTGATCTTTCCGGCGCCTGGAAGATGGGCACCCAGCCAGAGTGCGATGCCCAGATTGACAGAACCGGCTACCAGTCCTTTCAAACAGGCAATGACCATTGCGTCATTGGTGGACACCTTGCGGGTCAGGTTATTGTCGATGGCCCACGAAACGCAGGCTGCGATCACCAGCAACGAACCTGTCGATACGCCGACAGCACCGGGCTGCCAGGAGAGCGCAACGCCGCCCGCCACGATCGCGACCATTCCGAGAAAGATCGGCAGGTCTACGTTTTCGCGGAACACGACCCACGCAATCACTGCGGTGAACACGCCTTCAAGGTTGAGCAGCAGTGAGCTGTTGGCAGCCGCGGTGGTGCTCAGCCCAAGCATCAACAGCGCAGGCCCGGCAACGCCACCTGCCGCGATGGCGCCGAGAAGCCACGGCACCTCCGCCATCTGAATCCGGCTTTCGTTACGCTGCTCTGCGGTGGTACTGCGAAGCCGTCGAATAAAAATTCCGATAGCGAGACCAGTGCCACTGCCGAGGTAAAACAGGCCCGCGACCATGAAAGGGGAGAGAGAGCCAAGCAATATCTTCGCAAGCGGTGTTGTCGCACCGAAAAGCGCGGCGGCAAGAAGCGCGGTGAATGCGGCGTGATGACGTGGGGGCATAAATTATCTGGTGACTAAGAACCCGGACCGGGACTGTGGAATTCAACAATTCGAACTTGCTTGAGCGCTGCTAATAATCCTAAGAGACTCGGATGTTAAGTCACGCTGCAGGACCATCGGTTTTCTTAGGCGGCGGCGTCTGCACGACCGGCGCGGCTGCGCGAAAAATGTCCTCGCGCACGCGCGTGCGCGGCGGATAAATTCGCTCGCAGTTGATCAGTTGCTTGGTGCGTTTTGCAGGCTCACCCTGCGACGCAAGATGCCTGTCCCAACCCTCCGTGTACACCGCTCCCCACGGGCCGAGGTCGAGAATGGTCGTGTACCAGTCGATGTGCAGCGGCAGCATCTCCATTCCCAATAGATCACAAACGGCGTTATGGCCAGCATAACGCCCCATCGGCCGGCTGTGCTGGCACGACATGACAGATGGCCGAACGCCGTCGATAAGGATGCGCGCGCAATCACCGGCGGCGAACACGCCAGGTACATTCTCGACGCGCAGGAATGTATCGACTGGAAGTCGACCGAGGCCATCGAGCGTCACCGGAAATTGCTCGGTCAGCGCGTTAGCCCGCATTCCGCCACACCAGATAACCGTGGCCGCGTCAATCCGCACGCCGTTGTCCAGCGCGACGCCGCTGCCGTCCACCGACTTCAGCGCGACGTTCGGCATCAGTTCAACGCCGAGTTCGTTCATCGCAAGCTCGATCACAGGTTGTGCGCCTCCCATCGCTTGCCCGATCTTCGCTGAACGATCGGCGAGGACGACGCGAATGGCATCGCTTTCTCGTTCACCAAAAATACTCTGAAGCCTCGCCGGGAGTTCGGCCGCTATCTCGATGCCGGTCAAGCCCGCACCGATGACGACGACCGTGCCGCGCCCCGCCGATACCGGTGCCGAAGGCAAAGCATTGAGGTGCTGGTGAAGTTTTATCGCTCCTTCGTAGGTGTCTACGTCGAAGGAATGTTCCGGAAGTCCCGGTATGGCGGGATGGACCAGCTTGCTGCCCAGTGCAAACACAAGGCGGTCATATTCCAGTGACTTCGTGGCGCCGTGGGTCTCGATTGTCACGGCCGCGTTCTTGACGTCTATGCCGGAGACGACGCCTGCAATCCAATGCACGCCCGCGGGGCTCAGCACGTCGGATAGCGGTACGAGGGTTTCATGAAGGTTCTTCTCGTTCTCGTAATTGCGTACGCGGATACTGTGATATGCGCGGGTATTGACTGCGACCACTTCGACCTGATCGCCGGGTATGTTGAGCTCGTCGAGTTTTCTTGCCGCGCCAAGCGCGCTCCACAGTCCGGCAAAGCCGGTGCCAAGAACCACAATTCTTTTCACGATTCCCTCCACTCAATCAGAGGTCTAAAGTCAGAGGTCTAAAAGAGAGCAACGCCGCTAGCGCATCTGCCAGACGCGCAATTCGAATAACGGCAGGATGCCATAAACGTGATCAAACATATCTGACTGGATTTGTTCGTACAATTCCCAGCGCGTGTCGTTGATGAACAGGAAAATCTCCAGCGGCAGGCCTTGATGCGTTGATTGCAACTGGCGAACCACTAGCGGCATGTCGCTCCTGATCGCAGGGTATTGGCGAAAGTACTCGATCAGATACAAGCGAAACAACCCGAGATTGGTCAGGCGATGTCCATTGCCCGGTGCAATGAACGGCACCTGAAGGGCAGTGCTTGCCTTCACGTTCGCGAGCAGTGTGTCGTCGCAAAACCTGATGCTCTCGATGTCCAGATGAATCGCATGCTTGACCCGGCGCCCACCGGATTCGACCATGCCGCGCCAGTTCTTGACACCGTTCGTGAGCAACACGTAGCTGGGCAGCGTGACAATGGAGTTGTCGAAGTTCTGTACCTTGATGGTGTTCAGCGATATATCGATCACCGTGCCGTCGGCCACGAATCCGGGCACTTCTATCCAGTCGCCCACGCGCAGCATGTCGTAGGCAGCCAGTTGAATGCTGGCGACGAAACCGAGCAGCGAATCGCGGAATATGATGATCAGCAGGGCCGTCATCGCGCTTACGCCGGTGAGAAAATAAGTTGGTGAGCGATGCAGAAGCAAGGAGACTGCACTAATCGCGGCAAGCAGGTACAGGACAATGGTGGCGACCTGGAGGAAGCTTTTTATCGGTCTCTCGCTCGCAAAGGGAAAGTGGTTGTAGCGATCTTCAATGCTGTCCAGGAACGCGAATCCTGCTCGTAGCGCTGTTATCACCATGTAGCAGGCAGACAGCGTCTCCACCGGATCGCCCAGCGCGGCAATCGCCGGAAACGTAATCCCCTTCAAGAGCGGCGCGGACAGATAGATGATGTACGCGGGCACCAGCGGCGCCAGGCGATCAAACACCTTGCGGCGCTCGGCGGCGCGCAGCCATTTGTGGCGCTCGTCACGTGCGATCCGGCCGACGATCTTGAGCAGGATGAAACGGGTGATGGCGTAGCAGATTGCGCTGGACAGCAGAATTGCCAGCAGCAATGCGACCACGAGGACGACTGCCACCGCGTAACTGTCGGTATGAACATACAGATGATGACTTCCATCCGGTCCAGTCACGATTCGGAACATGTCGTCGAACATAGATCCTCTCAGCACCGCCAGCCTGCTTCCCTGGAGATAATCAGGTCACGAGCGAAACTTTGCTGCGGCGCGAGGCAAGCAAGTCGGGCGACCCGATATCAAGCGGTATTGTATGTCCTCCTGATCGCTTTGGCCCGCTTTGGGCCGCCGATCGATTCAGGACGCTTGATCGATGGCTTCACCGATGTACATCAGCGGCTTCAAGCGACCTTCTGCTCATCGGCCCAGATCCAGAGCTGCGACGGTTTCATGGGCCGGGCAAACAGGAACCCTTGCAGCTCATCGCAGCCGATGCTTCGCAGTATCTGCGCTTCGCGCTCGGTTTCGACGCCTTCCGCCACCACCCGCAACCCGAGTTCGTGACCGAGTTCGATGATCGATTTGATGACGGCCAGATCGGCGGGCGCATCGAGCATGTCATGAACGAACGCGCGATCGATCTTGAGGCGGTCGAGCGGAAAGCGGTTCAGATAACTCAGGCTCGAGTAGCCCGTGCCGAAGTCATCGAGCGAGAGCTTGACGCCGAGAGACCGCAGCGCGGCAATCACTTCAAGGTAGTTCTCGGCACTGTCCATCAGCACCGTTTCCGTGATCTCGAGTTCCAGCAAGCCGGGTTCCACGCCATGCTCGACGAGGCTGCGGCGCAGCGTTTCCACCACGTCCGCGTCGCGTAGCTGGATTGCTGACAGGTTGATCGACACCTTCACGTCCATCAGGTCCTCGTCGCGCCACTTCGCGATCTGGCGGCACGCTTCACCAATGACCCACGCGCCGATCGGGATGATCAGGCCCGTCTCCTCGGCGATGTGAATGAACTGCGACGGCGCGACTGAGCCAAGCTCGGGGTTGTCCCAGCGAAGCAAGCCTTCGACGCCGACGAGCGCGCCGCTGCGGGCATCGACACAGGGCTGATAAGCCAGGCTGAATTCGTGGCGCTCGACGCCGAGGCGCAGACACGTTTCAACCGAGAGCCGCAGCCGCGCGCGTTCCGCCATGTCGCGCGAAAAGTAGCGGACGAGATTGCGGCCGTCCGCCTTTGCCTGGTACATCGCGGCATCGGCGTTCTGCATGAGTGTGCTGATGTCGCGCCCGTCGGCGGGATATATGGCAACGCCCATGCTGCACGAGACCTGCAGCGTTATCCCGCCAATCTGATGGGGTTCGCGCAAGAGCGCAACAAGTCTTTCATCGATGACCTGCGCCGCATGCGCCGCATCTCTCAAGCCGCTGAGCACCACGGTGAACTCATCGCCGCCAAGCCGGCCGACCGTGTCGGCTGCGCGAACCGCCGTGAGCAAACGGCGCGACACGGAACGCAGCAAACCGTCGCCGACATGATGGCCCAGCGAATCATTGATGTTCTTGAAGCGATCCAGATCGACGAACAGCACGGCAACGCACTCGCCGCTGCGCTCGGCCTTGTGCAGTTCGTTGTCCAGCCGCTTGGAGAAGAGCGCCCGGTTCGGAAGCTCGGTCAGCACGTCATGTTCGGCAAGGAACTGGATGCGTGCCTCGCTGCGCTTGCGCTCGGTGACATCGATCAGCGTGCAGATGTAATGCGAGACGTTGCCGCGCTTGTCGCGCACCGCGCTGACGATCAGCCAGGCGGGATATTCACCGCCGTGCGGCCGCCGGACCTGGGCTTCGCCATGCCAGTTGCCGGAGCGCCCGACCGCTGCGGCCAGGCTTGATCCAGCGCCTGGACTCGCGCCAGCACCTGAGCCGGCACCTGAGCTAGCACCTGCGCCCGCGTGCCCGACCGAGATGAAGTCGGGCTGCTTGCGCAGGACATCGTCTGCGCCGTAACCGGTCGCACGATAGAACGCGGGGTTTGCCGTCAGCAAGCGGAAGTCGTTATCGAGGATCAGGATGGCTTCCGACGATGCTTCGAACACCTTCGCCCACAGTTCCAGGCGCTGCTCCATCAGCTTGATCTGGTTGATCGGGGTGAACGCGGTGAGCACGGCGTCCCGGCCCTGGAACACGAGACGCCGGGCGGACAGCATGGCCCAGGTCGGCTCCGCCGTCGCGTGCCAGCGCACTTCGAATTCATCGACGGCTTCGCGATCGGATAGCTGCTGGAAAAAACGCGCTCGCACGGCGGAGTCGAGGCCCCGCGCCCACGGATCGGACTCGCAGTCATTCAGCCAGAATAGAGCGGGTTTGTTTGCGTGCAGGATTTCGTGGCCGGGGATTGCCGTCACGACCATGGGGACCGGCGTTGCTTCGACCAGCGCGTATTGAGCTTCCGATGCCCGCGCGGTCGCCGCAAGTTCTTTCTGTACGTCGCGTTCGTGGTCGAGTTGCTGAAGCATCTCGTTGAAGCCGGTCACCAGTTGCCCGATCTCGTCCTGACTCGGCCAGATTGCGCGCAATGAATGATCGCCGGTGCGGCGCACGGTGTCCATGACGCGCGCCAGTTGACGCAGGGGACGCGAGATCTGCTGCGCCACGAAGTACACCATGACGAGGATGCCGCACAGCAGGAACAACGCGGTGCCCAGATGCAGCCACATCCGCGAGAAGAGACCCCGCACGCGGGCCCGCAGCAGGCCGCTCAGTTCCGTGCCTGTATCGCGCCATGCATCCCGCGCGCGCTCCACCACGGCGTGCTGCGCGCCGTTGACGCGCAGCAGCAGTGAAGGGTTGACGGACGCGCCGCTATCGACCGTGAGACGCGCAACCTCGCGATACGTTTCGATGGCTTCCAGCATCTTCCCGACCGAAGGGGTCAGCGACACCGTCAACCGGTGGTTGGCTGCGGTCGCTTCGGCGAAATCGGACTTCAGTCCCTGCAGCACGGCGTCGAGCTGCCCTTCGAGTACGAGATAGTGCGTGCGCATTTCCTCGGCTTTCGACGTCGAAAGCGGCGTGTCACGCAATTGCTTGCCAATGCCGTCGATTGCGTCGAGCAGCGCGGGATAACGCAGGATGGACAGCGACATTGCGTAGTAGCTGTCGAGGTCGGGGTCGAGAATGAGGTTCGACTGGTTGCCCACGCGCGTGATGAGTTCGCGGCAGGCGTTGAGCGCGTCGGTGACGGAGGCGGTGCTCGGCTGCGTTCGCTGTGATTGCTGCGCAAGTACGTCCAGCGTGCCGCGCACGCGTTCGTTCAGCGCGGCGCTTTGCATCCCGGCGCCAAACTGCTGCTCTGCAGCGGCGAGGCGCTCTGCGTCCTCGTGCAGCGCGGACTCGGAGATGCGCTTGCCCGCGCCGATGAACGCGACATCGACCAGCGTGTTGCGCACCGTATGGAGATACGTGTTGCCGACAATTTCTTTGTCCGAGAAATCGATGGCGATGTACTTCTCGTGGATCAGGATGCCGCTGATGAAAACGACCGCGCTCAGGTCGAGGAGATAGATGAGCAGGAGTTTTCTGCCCACTCGGAGGCGAGCCAGCAACCGGAAAAACAGGTTCCGCTTCATAGTGTGCAACCGTTTCGGATCATGGGCCAGGCAACCTGCGGCAGAGCGGCGACCGTACGGAACGTTCAAGGCTCATTTGCCAAGCGACGACGGGTTCGAAAGAAGCGCGTCAGGACGACGATGATGGCACGCCAATTCTGGAGATATCGGCGTATTGCCCGGTTACTTTAGCGATTGCTTAATATTCACTTTTGCGGTGCACAAATTCATTGCCGTGGTGCGCGGTTTAGTGATTCCACCGCTGTAAACAAGCCCCCGTTATCTGCCCGCCTGCGTTTTCTTAAGGAAATCGTGCTGGAATATGCACATGCGATAAACGTTGTGATACCGGCCGTTGCCAAAGAACTCTTCAATCAGTTCCGCTTCCCTCTTGAACCCGCACTTCTCGTAGATGTGAATGGCCGAGCTATTCGATACATCCACGATCAAATACAGCTTGCGAAGATTGAGTACCGAAAACGCGTAGTCCGTTGCAAGCTGCGTGGCGCCGGTTGCGTAGCCGAGGCCCTGAGCGCCGGGCGCAATGATGATCTGGAATTCGCCGCGCCGGTGGATGTAGTCGAGCTCGATCAATTCGGCAAGTCCGACGGTCTCGCCGGTTTTATCGACAGCGACGAAGCGGCGCTCGCGCAGATCGTGCACGTGGCGATCGTATAGCTGTGAAAGCTCCGAGAACGTTTCGTAAGGTTCTTCGAACCAGTAACGCATGATCTTCGCGTTGTTGTTCAGGCCGTGGACGAAGTGAAGGTCGGTGCGTTCGAGCGGCCGAAGCATCAGTTCATTGTTTTCTTCGACAATCATGTGTGGCACTCCCTGGGTGATGGATCGACGTGCAATGTGCGACGGTGCTGCACGGCGGATCGAATTTGGCATGGAAAGCACGTTTGCAATATAACCCACCGCAGAAGCGTCGATCTCGATGAAGTTGTTCATTGCGAGCCCTTTATTGCGAACCCTTTAATATGCGTGAATTGCGCCAGGGAGAATCGCATGGAGAGCAAAACCGTAAGGCAAATGCAGTGGCACATTGCGTCGCGCGTCGCTTTCTTTGCGTTGGTGCTGGTTGCGTTCATAGGCTTTGCAGTTCCCGCCGAAGCCGCCGTGGGTTTCCAGCGGCTGACCTATACCGATTCCGGCGGAGTCCAGGTCGAGGCTGGCATCTGGTATCCAAGCGAGGGTCAGGAAACGCGCGAGCCGTTAGAGCTGTACGAACAGGATGTCGTGCGCAATGGACCCGTGCGTGGCAAAGACCTGCCGCTTGTCGTCATCTCGCATGGAGCGGGCGGTTCGCTCGCGGGCCATTTCGATACCGCGCTCGCCCTCGCCAAAGCCGGTTTCGTGGTGGCTGCATTGACGCATCCAGGAGACAACTACCGCGACAGCAGCCGTGCGTTCAACATCACGGATCGACCGCGGCAATTCAGCGAGCTATTGAGCTTCATGCTGGATAAGTGGGACGGGCACGCGGCGTTATCGGCGCAGAAAATCGGGGCGTTCGGTTTTTCGGCCGGCGGATTTACGACGCTGGTGCTGATCGGCGGCAGATACGATCTCGGGCTGATCGAGCCGCACTGTGACACGCATCGTTCCGAGTACACCTGTCAGCTTGTGGCGGCCAATGCGGCGTCGGTACAGGCGACGGCCATATTGCCACCGGGCGCAGAGGGCGCGGACCCGCGCATCCGGGCGGCCGTCATTGCAGCGCCCGCGCTCGGCTTCATCTTTACACAGCAGGGCTTAAGCGATGTCCGCGTGCCGCTCCTGCTTTGGCGCGCGGCCGACGACCAGGTTCTTCCGCAACCTTTCTACGCGCAAGCCGTCTACGACGCGCTTCCAGTCAAGCCGCGTTATGTTGTCGTGCCTCATGCAGGACATTACGATTTCCTGGCGCCGTGTTCCGCTGCGCTGGCGCGGCGCGTACCGAACATTTGTACGTCGGAGCCTGGGTTTGATCGGGCTGCGTTTCATCTGCAATTCGATGCCGCTATCGTCGACTTCTTTAAAGCGAATCTTCAGGGCGAGTAGGCGTCGCAGCAATCACGAAGCGATGGTATCGAGCCGCGCGCCGTAGACCTCGAGCGCGGCATCGTGTAACGCACGAAGCACGACGGTTGCAGCGGGAGACAACAACTGCGTTTGCCGCGTGATGATGCCGAACGCGTCCATCCGGCACGGCAGTTCGATAGCCAGCCGCTTCAGCGTCCCGAACTCCTCGTACTGCCGCGCGACCTCTGCGGGCATCACGGCGAGCATGTCGCTTTGCAGCAAGATGCCGGAGATCGCGAGGATGTTGTTGGTGTTCACCACGTTTTGCGGCGGATTGAGGCCGATCTGCGAAAACGCCATGTCGAAGCGATGCCGCAGCACGCTGCCCGGCGGATGCAGTACCCAGCCGGCATTGACAATGTCGCGCATGGTCAGATCCGTCGCATGTTCGAGCGGATGCCCGGGACGCACGACCACGCAAAGCGGCTCTTCGGCTATGGGCTCGTAGCGCACGGCATCCTTGAACTGCCCCTGCCGTTCGAGTACGCGGCCAATCATGATGTCGAGATGACCTTGCGCAACGAGCGGCAGCATGACGTCCGAGGTCTCCACCTGCAGCCAGATCTGCAACTGCGGATAACGCGCCTTCACGCGTGCGATGGCCATCGGCACCATGGTTGCGGCGGCGGCAGCAATCGCGCCGATCTGCACCTGGCCGACCAGTCCCGCGCGCAACGCGGAGATTTCGTCGTGCGCCTGGCTCAGATTCGAGAGCACCATGCGCGCGTGCCGGATCATCACTTCGCCGTAGAGCGTGGCGTGCATGCCATGCGGCGTGCGGTCGAAGAGCCGCACCTCCAGTACGTCTTCCAGCTCCTTCAACAAACGCGATGCCGCCGGCTGCGTCATGCCGAGGACATCGGCGGCGCGGCGGACGTTGCCTTCTTCTTCCATTGCCGCGAGCAGCATCAATTGCCGCGTCTTGAGGCGCGCGCGTACGAACCAGTTCGAGTAGCTTTGAGCCATCTCCGTCTGCCAGGCGCGAATTAAAGCGATACTGGAAACTCTTTGACTTTTGAGTCTCTTGATATGTCCGTATATTTTTCATTATCATTTTTCGCTTCATTGACAAACGGGGTTGGGTTTCCGGCCAGCGCGCGGATTTTCACAGGGCCACGCGGAATCTGAAAGCTTGGAAATGCCCGGCCTGCCACGGACGCTAATGCTAGCCGTTACGCGGGCACATTGCGAGTAGGGGCAATACGTCTGCCTGGAGGCGGGTCGTTAGCTAGCTGTGCAGCTTTCACGTGCCCTGTGTCGCGGGCCAAACAAGCCCGCATTGGAGCTGAGCGTGGCGATCAACAATATGCCTGTGCCCGCGAGCCCGAAGATCCAGAGCCTGTCGAAGTTGATCCAGCCGCGCCTGAGCACGCCTACGCCCAGCCAATCGTACACCAGCAGCGCGATGCCGCCGGTCACGAGCAAGGTAGCCAACGTATGCAGGCCGACTGCGGCGAGCGAAACCAGCAGCGCTTCGGAGGATGATTGGCCCGCCATCGGCCCGCATAAGGGAATCAGCGCGGGAATCAGCATCAGGCCTGCGCCGTGTGCGGTCGCCATCAGGAACGACCAGAGGACGAGGCCGGCAAACCCTGTTGTCATGCCAACACGCACGCGGTGCCGATGCCCGTATCGAACCTGATACACGGCCCAGGCGACGAGCAAGGCGCCGCATGCGATGCGGATGAGCTGGCTATCCACGACCATCCCGTGGCGAGCACGAGCGCGGCGACTATGCCGATAGATAGCGCGTGGCCCAGCGCCATGGGCGGGATCGCAAGCAAGACCGCCCGCCGGCTGCGCCGATGCAGACCGAGGGCGACCGCGAACAGCCAGCCCATGGCGGGATTGATTCCGTGAAAAACCGCCGAGCCCTGCAATCGCGAACCACTCCCACGCGTGGCCCGTCCCCGCCCATGTCATGTTCATGACGTGCCCGGCGTGAGCGCCTCGCGAGCGCAGGCCGGGAACTCACGGATAACAATACGAGTCCGACGAACAATCGCCGCCCTCGAGCCGCACCTGATGCGGCCGGTGCGTGGAAGGCCACTCGACCAGGAAGCGCGGATCGAATTCGATACCGCCATCGGGCGACGCATCCAGCTTCACCATCCAGCCATTGAGACCATCGGGATAAAACTGTTCGTCGATAGCGCCGTATAGCGAATTGGTGAAATACACGCGGCGGCCGTCGCGGCTGACCTCGACCATTTGCGGACCGCCGTTCAGCGTGCGGCCCGCCGCTTTCGGATGCGACTCGCGCGATACGATGCCGCCGATCCTCACGGTCCCGGTGAGCTTCGGCGCGAAGGGATCGGACACGTCGTATTGCCGCAAGTCGCCGGTCCCCCAGCATGCGACGTAGAGAAAGCGGTCGTCCATCGACAGGTCGATGTCGGTGACAAGCGGAGGCACCGCGCCGAAACCCTTCAGCATGGGCGGCAACAGATCGGGGTCGGCAGGCTCGGCCGGAATCTCGATGATCTTCTTGACAGCCCATTTGTCACCGTCGCGATACCAGGTCCAGATCGACGCGGATAAATCGTTCAGGCTGATCACGGAGTTGACGAAGCCGTATGCCTTGGTTGGATCGTGCGCCGGACGCAGTTCGAACACGAGCTGGTTCTCCGCGCCGAAATCGATTTCCTGTTGATGCTTGCGTGTATGCAGGTCCCAGAAATGCAGCTTGTGTCCGTATTTGCCGCCTAGCAGGACCTCCGGCACGAGGCCGTTTTCGAACGTAGCCGGCAAGCCCCATTCGCTCGTGACCAGGGTGTCATGCCCGAGGTGCCACCAGGCGTCGTAGGATAGTTGCTGAGGACCACGATCTATTTCCCATTGACCGCGAATGTCGAAGGTCTCATGGTCCATCAGGAAAATGCCGCCCGGCGCTTCGCCTTGCGCGTTCGCCAATGCGGCCACGTAGATTCCCTCCGGTCCGCAATGAACCGTATGCGGCCGCGTATAACCTGCTTTTTCGGCGACTTCCGCGGGCTCCAGCACGCGCACGATTGTCGGGTTGCGCGGGTCGGCCTTGGTATCGAGAATATGGATTCTCGACGATCGCAAACCAGGCACGACCAGATAGCGGCGCTCGGCGTGCGGATGGGGTGCATTCGGGCATAAGCAGGAACTGCAGGCGTTCCAGCCGAAATGATGAAGTTCGTCGCCCGTGTTGGGCATGGCAACGTTGCTGATCAGCTTGCGAATAGCTGGTGAGGCGGGGTCCACGTCTATGACGGCAATGGCGTCCGGAACCTGTCGCGTGGGATCGAAACTCGCGACGTACGCAATGGTTTCGTGCGGCGCCTTCATGGCCATCCGCGGGGAAGGATAGAACGTTGGATCCGGTGTCCAATTTGCCATGTCATTTCTCCAGGGGCGGCTTGGTCCAAGCCTTAGAAGGAGTATCCGTAGTCTTACGGAACTAATATAGCTGGTTTTTGGAGGAGGGATTGGGCGGGAAGGGACGTGGAGGGTTGGTGCTGCTTAGGCCTGTGCGCGGTTTATGTTGGTCGTGTTTTTTAGCACCATTAGCCTGGTTATTTTCGTTCGCACTCGGGTGGGGTTTTGGGCGCGGGGCTGATGGTCGGTCGGTGGTCGGGGTTGGTGCTGGGTTGTTGCTGCTTACGTTAGCGCGGGTTGTATGTTGGCTAAATTTTTTATCACTATTAGCCAGAGTATTTTCGTTCGCACTCGGGGTTTTGGGGCGGGCGTGCTACGGGCGGTGGGTGGGGCCGGTGCCGGGTTGTTGCTGCTTACGTTAGCGCGGGTTGTATGTGAGCTCTATTTTTTATCACTATTAGCCACTGTCCGTGGCGGGACTTCATTTCTTTGTCCAACGGCGACAAAGAAACGAAGCAAAGAAAACGCCTCTCCACAATCTGTATTAAGTGTCCCCAGCGTGCAGGCCACTGCTTTTGGTTCCCGCGTAGCACGGTGCTCGCAAAACCACGGACACTTGAAACCCTCCTTCTCGCGAATCCCTACATCCCCACGCTTCGCCACCAGTGCTCTCGGGCAAGTTCGATGAGTCTCGGGCAAGAGAGGTCCATGAATCAATACGGTCTCACGCGTCCTTACGGGTTGCTGGGCTGCGTGATCCGCGTGCTCATTTAGGCGAGGGCGCAAAGCGCGTAATACGTTTGGGTACTGACAGACGAGAGAAATGATGACACCCCCGCGCTAGGGCGGACAACCGCGCCTGAAATTACTAAGTGCCGCAAGCCTTGCCGCTAACCGCAGCACGGCTGAGGCCGTAGCAGGTCGGCGTGTCGAACTTGCCCGAGAGCACTGGTGGCGAAGCGTGGGGATGTAAGGATTCGCGAGAAGGAGGGTTTCAAGTGTCCGTGGTTTTGCGAGCACCGTTCTACGCGGGAACCAAAAGCAGTGGTCTGCACGCTGGGGACACTTAATACAGATTGTGGAAAGGCGTTTTCTTTGCTTCGTTTCTTTGTCGCCGTTGGACAAAGAAATGAAGTCCCGCCACGGACAGTGGCTAATAGTGATAAAAAATACAGCCAACGTTAAACCCGCGCTAACGTAAGCAGCAGCAACCCAGTACTGACCCACGACCACCGCCGGTGCCCGCCCCCAGAGAACCCCCGAGTGCGAACGAAAATGACCTGGCTAACGGCGCTAAAAAATACACAACCCATAAACCGCGCGCAGGCCTAAGCAGCAGCCCCCCCTGAGCCAACCCTGATCACCACCAGCAACACAAAACCCCGGGCGCCGCCCAAAACCCCCCCGACTATTTACGCCCCTTCCGCCCAGTACCCTTAGCGGTCGGTTGGGACGCCCCCCCAACCCCAATCTGACTAGCGGGAAAATTGACGATCCGCGTACCACTAGCCGGCGTGGCGAACCACCGCCGCCCTTGGCGAGTCCCCGACCTCGCGCCTCCGATGATTGCGCTCATCGCTTGCTTGTCCAGCTCCACGCTGTCCGGTAAATCCTTGATCAGAATAGCGGCCATGGTGTTATCCAGAATAAGTGAGGGTTTCAATTAAATTCAGTATAGTTAAATTAAGCAATTCGAAACGCCGCGTGCTTCACAGACCGACAATCGCATCATCGAATTGGTTGAGGGTCATGTCCAGCACGCTGGACACTCATGCATGGCCCATGCCAGAAATGTCGATGCGCAAGAAAAAATATCAAGTGGCTTTCTGCACAAGGCTCGGAGAACTCATGACCGCATGACGCGCCCATTCCAGAACCCTCGCGCCACAAAGAAATGACGGCTTCGGACCAACACTCAGGGCCTCGCCTGTCGGCTTGAACACGACATGTGCCCGATCGAACATCCGCAACGAAACCATATTGCGAAAGGCAGGGCTCTCACCTAGTATCGAAACACTGCGAGTGCGGGTAACTACAGACAATATCTTCACTATGGAGCCGCGTACGAGCCGTAGAGATGACCAGTCTTGCGCAAGCTATCCGAACCTTCCAAAGCAGTGGTGCGTCGCGTGATGAGTTTCTAATACTCGTCGACAGTGCGTTGTCCGCCGACGACACCTCGACCGGGCGCCTGCTGGAAATACTCCGCGAAGAACAAGCCAGGACGCCGCTGCCGGCCGATCTCTATGCGGCCGTGCATCGGCGGATCGAGCAGGCGTCGCTGGCAAGTCATGGCGCGAATTCCGACGAGACTCGCCTGCAGACTTCGCCAGGCGCGTTGCAACAGACCGACTCGCAATCGTCGTCACCGTCATCTTCTCAATCCGTCGCCTTCCCGTGCGCGCGACTTCGTGATCTCGGACACGGATCAGGTAAAGGAAGTCGGCGATACCCTCAACGGGCGCTTCGTGCTCGAGGAGTGTCTCGGGTGTGGGCGGCATGGGAACGGTCTACAAAGCGCTCGACCTGCGCAAGCTCGAAGCATCCGATCGCCGTCCGTACATTGCGATCAAGGTTCTGAATCTGCAGTTTCGCGGCAATCCGAAATCGCTCATTGCGCTGCAGCGCGAAGCGAAGAAGGCGCAGGCGCTCGGGCATCGCAACATCGTGACGGTGTACGACTTCGATCGCGATGGCCCGGTGGTCTATCTGACCATGGAATATTTGTCCGGCAAGCCGCTGAGCCGGATCCTGCGGGCTCCGGAGTTCAAGGGCATGCCGTACGCGCAGGCGCTGCCGATCTTCAAAGGCATGGCGAATGCGCTGGCCTATGCGCACGAACGTGGTTTCGTGCATTGCGATTTCAAACCCGCCAACGTATTCCTGACCGATACCGCCGAGGTGAAGGTCATCGACTTCGGTATCGCCCGCGTGTTCCAGCGGCCCGAAGAAGAGACCGACGCGACCATCTTCGACCCCGGCAGTCTCGGCGCGTTGACGCCCGCCTATGCGAGTCCCGGAGATGCTCGAGCATCGCGAGCCCGATCCGCGCGACGACATCTATGCGCTCGGCTGCACGACCTACGAGTTGCTGACCGGCCGGCATCCGTTCGACCGCGTACCGGCAACCCAGGCGCGCAGCTCGGGC
Organism: uncultured beta proteobacterium; assembly: GCA_963708695.1. Taxonomy (GTDB): domain Bacteria; phylum Pseudomonadota; class Gammaproteobacteria; order Burkholderiales; family Burkholderiaceae; genus Caballeronia. Next base: position 197,169 of record CAVPTS010000003.1, on the reverse strand, counting down.
CTGAAGCCGCAGCGTCCCGATGGTCTGGGCACGCGGCAATGGCGGGCGCTGAGGATGTCGCTGCATTCGAGCGGGAAGCGCGCATGCCGACTGTCACGCATTTTCTCCAGGAATTCGGCGATACCCAAACGCGCAACGGTTGTCGGGCACGGCGGTCAAGGCGGGATCTCGGCGGGCGTAGTTGCCATCGTCGCGGCGGCCGCTTATTTCTATACGTCGTCGCATCGTGCCACGCAACCGGCGAGGGTCGCGGTGGCGCCGGCCGTGCCCGCGGCGCCTGCTGTCTCCGCCGTGCCGGCCGTCCCCGCCGCACCTGCTGTCTCTGCGGTGCCTGTCGTTCCCTCCGCTCCCGCCGTTTCCGCCGTGCCTGTCGTGCCTGTCGTGCCGGCCACCCCCGCCGTCCCCAAGCTCTCGCTCGCAACGGTTGCGCCCGTGCTCGCAAGCGTGCCGTGTTCCGCACTGGTGGCATCGATTCAGGGCCAGGCGCTTAGTGTGAGCGGGTATCTTGGCCGCAGCTATGGCGCGCAGAAGTTGCGCACCACACTAAGCGATATCCCGGGCGTGAAGAATCCGGGCGTGCAGGTCCAGGAAGTCGCCGATGACAAATGCGCCACGCTCAAGCTCATCGCGCCTTACCTGAGCACGAACCGGCCGGCGACGATTCATACGAGGAACAACAATACGCAACTGACCGAGGGCCAGCCGCTGGTGGTCCAGATCACCACGCCGCCCTATGATTCGTGGGTCAATATCGACTATTACCAGCTCGATGGCAGCGTGGTTCACCTCCTGCCAAACGCACGCTCGAAAGATAATCAGGCACCGCCCAACTACTCGGCGACCATTGGCAGTGGGGGCGACTGGATCGTATCGAAGCCGTTCGGCACGGAGATGATCGTGCTGGTGGTGACGCCGGCAGCACTGTTCGACAAGCCCAGGCCGGACAGTGAATCGCGGGTGGACTATCTGAGTGCCGTCGAAAAACGGCTCGCAGAAATCGCGGATAAATTCGGACGCGACAAGATTGCTGTCGATCTCGTTCAGATCGACACGCATGCGCGCAAGTAATAGAAGCTTGCGGCCACATCACCTTATTTCATATCGCGTGCTACACGCAGGCCGTTTTGCGATTGCCGGACGCTGGCGCTGTATTTGAACCGTGTCGATGACTGCATGTAAGTGCCGCCGTCGGGCCACGAGCCGCCGCGGATCACACGAACCGGGCAGCCCGGCTCGTCCCATACCGATACGCATGCGCGCAAGCCATAGAAGCTTGCGGCCTCATCACCTTATTTCATGTCGCGTGCTACACGCAGGCCGTTTTGCGATTGCCGGACGCTGGCGCTGTATTTGAACCGTGTCGATGACTGCATGTAAGCGCCGCCGTCGGGCCACGAGCCGCCGCGGATCACGCGGACCGGGCAGCCCGGCTCGTCCCATACGCGGCCATCCGCCGGCGCACCTTTGTATGAACTGTGCCAGCAGTCGCCGACCCATTCCCAGACGCTGCCGTTCATGTCGAAGAGACCGAAGGGATTCGCCGCGAATGAGCCTACGTTCACGGGGCCATCCTTGCGCCATGGGTCACCGCAGTCCTTGCAGTCGGCGTAACCCTTGCGCATTTCGTTGCCCCACCAATAGGTCGTGGTGGTGCCGCCGCGAGCCGCATATTCCCACTCTGCTTCGCTCGGCAAGCGATACGTCTTGCCCGTCGTCTTGGTGAGCCACTTGACGTAGACTTGCGCGTCGTCCCAACTGAGATTGTGCGCGGGCTCCGACTTGCCGGCGTTGGGCTCCGTCTCGAGGCGCGGACACACCGACGCATCCGCACACGCGTTCCACTGCTCGATGGTCACCTCGTACTTGCCGATGGCGAACGGCTGCCCAATGGTCACATGATGAACTGGACGTTCGGCGGGATCGTCGGAATTGCTGCCCATCGAGAAGGCTCCGGGCGATAGCGCGATCAACGCCGGACACGTGGCGCAGTCCTTGATCTCGGTTCCCGTCGAAGAAGCGCTCGTCTTGGGCGGCAGCTTGGTGGAGGCTGTCGCAGGGGGCGGCGTGGGCGCAATCGTGGATTTTGCCACCGGCGGTGGGGTAGATGGTGCAGCGGGCGTCGACGGCACAGATACCGGAGGTGTCGCCGCACGCGGATGCTCGGCGGGTGCGGATGTTGATGCTGGAGCTGGCGATTGCCCCTTCGACGCTGCCGCGCGAAGCCGGTCGATGCGCGCATGCGCGAGCGTTGCGAAGCGGCCGTTGGGGTAGGCCTTTAGATACGCCTCGTAGTCGCTTGGATAGTTGCTGTCCTTGATCGACTCCCAAAAGGTGAGTTCATATTGCTCGTTGCTGTCTTTGGGAAGAATCCCGCGGCTGTGCAGGGTGACGACGGTTTCAGCCATCGCGGACCGGCTTGCTTCGTGGGCCGCGCGTAATGCATCAGGGGCGAACTGGAAGCTGTCCGCTGCTGAACCCGCCCCGGTTGCGACCCACGGCACCTGTTGTCCGCGCGTCGCAAGACTGACGGATTGCGCGACGTCGCGCAACGTGTCTCCTATGTTTCGCCCCGGATTGGTCACCGCGTCCAGTAACTGGGCGGTGAATATGCCGTGCTGTGCGCCGTCGGCGGCGAATGCACCGGGCGCAGTTGCATAGGCGACGATCGTCCGGTCCGGTGGCGGACGGAGCATGCTCACGTCGTCTGCGTTATACGGATTGTTCAGACAGGTATCGAGGATGACCAGATTGAGCTTGTCCTTACGCGTCGCCGACATGCCCGCAAGGATGCTTTGCAAGTCGATGCCCTGCGTGAGCATAGTTGCGGGGGACTGTTTCGTAGGCGTATTGATGGGCAGCAGCAGCGTCGACTTGCCCACTTGCAGCCCGTGTCCGGAGAAATACACCAAGCCGACGCCGCCATCGGCAAGACGGCGGTCGAATTCGTGAATTGCTTCGTTCATTGCGCTGCCGTTCAGGTTCGAGTATGTCGTGACATCGAAGCCTAAGCGGGTCAGCATTTCGCTTGTTGCCGCCGCGTCGCGGGTGGCGTTCGCAAGCGGTTGGTCGTCATAACTCGCATTGCCGATAACCAGCGCCAGTCGGCGCGGGTGCACCGCGCTGTTCTCCTGTGCGGTGCTGCTGCTTAATCCGACTACCCCAAGCAGGACCGCGAGCAATAGTTTTCGCCACATGATCACACCTTATCTTCCGGACTGACGCCGGTATTCGATGGCGCGTTTAATGAAAACGTGCCGGAGCTGCATGATCGGCGTGAGCGTTGTTGGCGCTTACGCAGAATCCCATGGTCTGATGGGCGAGCATCTCGATTAACCATAGCACGTGACTACTCCATACGAACATGGTCGGGGCGGTGTTACGGGGTAACGTGTCGTGATTAGCCCGGGAATTGGCCTTTAATGGCGAATCGTGCGACGTTTTTGCCGACAGGGTCGGAGGCCTAATTATTCAGACGATATAGGGCGGGGGTGCTTGCGCGGGTGGGCGGGGTTTTGGGGGGAGGCGGGTGGTTTTAGGGCAGTGGTCGGGGTTGCTGCTGCTTACGTTAGCGTGGGTTGAATGTTGGCGATATTTCGCGTTCGCACTCGGGGCTCTTAGGGGGCGCGCTACTGGTAGTGGTTGGGGGTCAGTGCCGGGTTGCTGCTGCGTGCGTTAGCGCGGGTTGTATGTGAGCTATATTTTTTATCACTATTAGCCACTGTCCGTGGCGGGACTTCATTTCCATGTCTGTGGGGCTGGGTCGGCGCCGTGTTGCTGCTGCGTGCGTTAGCGCGAGTTGTATGTTGGCTAAATTTTTTATCACTATTAGCCACTGTCCGTGGCGGGACTTCATTTCTTTGTCCAACGGCGACAAAGAAATGAAGCAAAGAAAACGCCTTTCCACAATCTGTATTAAGTGTCCCCAGCGTGCAGACCACTGCTTTTGGTTCCCGCGTAGCACGGTGCTCGCAAAACCACGGACACTTGAAACCCTCCTTCTCGCGAATCCCTACATCCCCACGCTTCGCCACCAGTGCTCTCGGGCAAGATCGGTGGCTCATAGACCAACATGGCCTTACCCCTGTTTGAGGTTGAAGCCATTCCGTGCGTAATGGATATAGGCGTGGTTTTTTATCGTCTTACACGAGGCGCTCTGTGATTTTTCCGGTGCGCTCGTGCCCAAACATATTGCGCGTTATGCGAGCCTCACCTAAAAAGTCGCGCGGAACACGCAGTCCACCAGCCGCAAGTACGCCAGGGGCCGTACTAGTCCGTGGGCCATCGATCTTGCCCGAGAGCACTGGTGGCGAAGCGTGGGGATGTAAGGATTCGCGAGAAGGAGGGTTTCAAGTGTCCGTGGTTTTGCGAGCACCGTTCTACGCGGGAACCAAAAGCAGCGGTCTGCACGCTGGGGACACTTAATACAGATTGTGGGGAGGCGTTTTCTTTGCTTCGTTTCTTTGTCGCCGAAGGACCAAGAAATGAAGTCCCGCCACGGACAGTGGCTAATAGTGATAAAAAATTTAGCCAACATTAAACCCGCGCTAACGTAAGCAGCAACAACCCGGCGCCGACCCAGCCCCACTGACATGGAAATGAAGTCCCGCCACGGACAGTGGCTAATAGTGATAAAAAATACAGCCAATATAAAACCCGAGCTAACGTAAGCAGCAACAACCCAGCACTGACCCTTGACCACCGCCGGTACGCCCCCCCAAAAAATCCCGAGTGCGAACGAAAATAACTGGCTAATAGTGATAAAAAATACAGCCAACATACAACCCGCGCTAACGTACGCAGCAACAACCCGGCATCGACCCTGACCACTGCACCAGCCCCGCGCCCAAAACCCCGCCCGAGTGCGAACGAAAATATCCTGTCGCGAGCACCCCCTACAAGATATGTCTTTTTAACAAATTCCGTCCTAAGCTAAACAAATAGAACAAAGGAACAAAGAGAAAACCGCTTTGGCGCGCTCGCCTGCACCCCCGCGTAAGCCACGGACCCGGAGAATACGAAAATGCTAAGAAGAACGGTGCTCGGCGTGTTCGCTTCGATCGCGGTGCTTCTGCCGTCGCGTTCGTTCTCGGCGGCGCGCACACCTTCGCCGCCCGGCGCGGAAGCGTTCATCATCTGGCCGCCCGACGGCGCAGTCATCACGGGCGGCAAGCTCTGGGTCCGCATGGGCCTGCGCAACATGGGCGTGTGCCCCAAGGGCATCAACATGCCCAATGTCGGACACCATCACCTGCTGGTCGATACCGACCTGCCCACGTCGATGGATGAAGCCATTCCCTCCGACCGCCAACACCTGCATTTCGGCGCTGGAGAAACCGACGCGCGACTCGAGTTGCCACCGGGCAAGCACACGCTGCAGTTGCTCATGGGGGACTTCAACCACGTGCCGCACGATCCTCCAATCTATTCGAAGAAGATCACGATCGTCGTGCGATGACGCATCGCGCGATGGATGCTCAAGCGGGCTGTCGACTATGGGGAGGACGTAGGCCATGAAGAAATTTTGCGCTGCTGCGGCGATTGCGGTTTCCCTGTTGTCCGGGGCCGTAATGGCCGGCCCCACGCCCGCGCCGGCCAATGCGTATGCGTATATCGGCTACCCGAACAACGGCCAGACCCTGCCCGCCGGCAAGCCGTTCCGGGTGTGGTTCGGACTGCGTTACATGGGCGTTGCTCCGCGCGGCGTGAAGTTTCCAAACACAGGCCACCACCACCTGTTGATCGATACGGATCTGCCTACGTCAATGGACGAAGCCATTCCGTCAGACCGCCAGCATCTGCATTTCGGCGCCGGCGAGACCGAGACCACGCTTGAGTTGCCACCAGGAAAACATACGCTGCAGTTACTCATGGGCGATGAAAACCACGTGCCGCACAACCCGCCCGTCTATTCCAAGAAGATCACCATCTACGTCAAATGATTGCTCCGGTTCACGCGAAGACAGTGTCGCGCGTGAACCAACAGTTTCTCCGGTAACCGTTGGTTGCAGACCATCATGCAAGCGCCGCACGACACTTTGGCAGTCACCTTCCGCGCCATCGCCGTCATTGCGCACACCCGCGCACACCCTTTCTCAGCAAAGCTCCTGGCTCCCTTGGGCGCATCTGCCGATCGCGCCTGGCATGGGCCATGCATTAGTGTTCATCGAGCAGACATGATGCCCCGACTTCAACAAGATCATTCCTTGATCGACAGGCGAAGGCAGCGAAGGCATCGCCTTCGCTGCCGCACTGAGCAGTGAGCAAGTCAGGAGCAACTCGGTTTCCACTCGGTTTCCACTTACCCGGGAGTCAGAACGTGAAAGTCGTATCGCTATCAGGCGGGTTGCCGGTCCACGCCCGCACGCTTTTCGCGCCCGGTGCTGCAAACTTTCTGTTCGGACGGTCGGTGCTCCCGATGCTGGCCTGCGCGACGCTTGTAGGCACGCTTCTGAGCGGATGTATCGATGTGAACGTGCCCGACTACAAACGTCCGGATACGCCAGCCAAGACGGAATGGTCAAAGACGGCGAAATCACTCGTCTCACCCGCCGACACCATCACGCTCGACTGGTGGAAGCAATTCCACGACCCGTATCTCGACTCACTGGTGAGCAAGGCAATTTCCGGCAACTTCGACATCAAGATTCTCGCGGCACGTGTCTCGGTCGCCGGCGCACAGATTAGCGAGGCGCACGCGGGTGCGCTGCCTACCGCCGATCTCGGCGCGGGGGCGCAGTTCGACAAGACGACGGGGCAAAATTTCTCTAAGCAATTTAACGTCGCGGCGCAGGTGAACTGGGACATCGATATCTGGGGTGCGGTCGAGAAAGGCGTGCAGGCGCAGAAGGCCGAATACCATGCGTCGGAAGCGGACTGGCGCGCGGGATACCTCACGCTGGTGTCGGATGTCTCGACGACCTACTTCCAGATCCTGCAGTTCGACGACCAGATCGTGCAGCAGCAGAAGACCGTGCGCGCCAACCAGCAGATTCTGACGATCTTTGAAGGCATGGAGAAAAATGGACTCGTGCCGCATACCCAGGTCTTGACGCAGCGCGCGGAAATTAATCGGCTGACGAAAGAATTGCTGGAACTGCATCGTTCACGCGACTTGGCGAACAATGCACTCTCGACATTGATCGGCGTGCCGGCGGGCGAGTTCACCGTGCCGGTCGGACAACTGGAAACGCGTGTGCAGGTTCCTGTCGTGCCAGCCGGGTTGCCGGCGCAATTGATGGCGCGCCGGCCCGATGTGGTCGCAGCGGAATATCGGGTGCTCGAAGCGTACGACATAGTGGGGCAGGCCAAGCTTGCGCAACTCCCGACCATCAGCCTCACGGGTCGGGGCGGCACCGCGAGTTTCGCCCTGACCGATTTATTGAAGTCCTTCACGTTCAGTTTTCTGCCGAGCATCAACATTCCGCTGCTGGACCCGAGCGTGCGGGCGCACGTCAAGACAACGGAAGCGCAGACGGTCGTGGTCGAGCAACAGTATCGACGCACTGTAATGGGCGCATTCGAAGAAGTAGAGAACGCGCTGGTCAATCTCGATGCGCATACGAAACAGCGCAAGGAACTGCAGGAAGAGGTCGATCATCTGCAGATCGTGTCGGCGCAAATCGACGCGCAATTGAAGGAAGGCGTGATCTCGCAACTGCAAGTCTTCGAGACCGAGCGCACGTTGCTCGCGGCTCAACTTGAGTTGCTTCAAAACCATCAGCAACTGCTTTCAGATACGGTCACGCTCTACAAGTCACTAGGTGGTGGATGGCAAGCCGTCGATGTCAAAGATACGAAGGAAGCGATTGACGACACCACGTCGCATGCGCCATCAGGCATGCCGAGCACGCAAGCAATACCGGGCACACCGGGCTCAAGCACAAGTAATGGAGCAACGAACTAAGCGTGCGCGCCGCATGGATATTTTGGGGCAGTAGTTCGCATCGGCCAAAATCAATGTTCGCAATGCAAAGTGTTAGTTTTCAGGAGACAGATGTGTTGCTGAAGATTGACTACCGCACTGCGTGACTTACACTTCATTGCGTCGCCGCAGCCCTTGCGGTTTTCGTCCAACACGGTTCAATGACATGGGTGCGCGCGCACTTCGCCCGGCATCCTGCGATCAATGAACGATCTTCGAGATGTACACAGATGGCTCCTGGAGAAGCGTCGGTTGCTGAGGCGGGGCCGGTGGTGAACAAGGCCTTCGATCTCTTGCTCGAGCCCGAGTCTCATCCCGCGCTTGGTGCAATCCTTATCGATGAAAATCTGTTCGCAATCGGCCGTGGCGAAGCGCCGTTCTCCTCATATGAAGCGGACATCGTCGCGCAATTGTCGCGGCGGCATGCGCGGATTTTCATCGAGGACGGAGCAGCCTATGCGGCCGATCTCGGCAGCAAGAATGGCACGACAGTGAACGGCGTCGCATTGCGAGAGCAGCCCGTGCGGCTCAATAGCGGCGACGTCATAGGCTTTGGCGGCAAGTTGTCGTTCCGGGTGCGGATGGAGCCGAGCGCCGCACCGCGGGCGCAAGTTGAGCGCGCCGTTCACATGACGCTTGTACCCGAGCGCGCCGATCTCGGATTGCATCCCGTCGAACTCAGCCAGTTTCCATTCCTTATCAGCAAGGCAGATGAGACGTTCGCGCAATATAAAGAGCGTTATCCGCATCAGGTCAATTATGTTTCGCGGCGTCACGCGCATATTTTCGTTAAGAGCGGCGTGCCGTTTATCGAGGATCTCGGCAGCACGAACGGTACGTTCATCAACGGAAAACGTCTGGATGAAGCTGCCGTGAAGCTGGAAGACGGTGCATCGCTTGCATTTGGCGGCAACCATTTTGTCTACACAGTACAGTTGCTGCGCGAAGCGGAGCCGGCTTTGATAACGACCGCGACTGTGACGGGAATGGCGGTTGGCGCTACACCGGAAGAGCTCGCCGATGCCGACAAAACCACCTTCATCACATCAGCGCATTCCTTCCTGGATATCTTCTGCGTCGATCAAAACCAGCCGGCTGACGACGAGATCAACCATGAGCCCTTGCCGGGCGTTCGTGCGCCGGCAAGGCGTCGGCCCCGAAGCCGGTTCATGCGCTTCATGTCTGAACTTGGGACGGCATTCGGTGGCGGTCAGGCGATCAGGCGCCAGGTGCTTCTCTACTGCCTCGCATTCGTCGCAGCAATTGCCGCCATCGGCAGTGCGCTTTATTTTAACGGTAACGCGGAGCGAAATCTGAAGAGCCTCGTCGCGCATGGCAATTACCGCGACGCGGCCACCGTCGCGAATGCTTATCTGGTTAAACATCCGAACGATCCGCAAACAACGGCTCTAGGGACGGAAGCGCTTGCTTAAAGGGTATGTGCCGGAGTGGCTTGTGCATTTAAAGAACCGCGAGTTCGACGCTTCGAGTTCAATTGTCTCGCAACTCAAGACGCTTAGCGCGACCAACGCCGATGCGCGTTTTCTCGTCGATGAGATCGACTGGATCGGCCGCCTGGAAATGTTCATGACGGGCCGCGCGAGGCACGGACGCTCCCATTCGCATTTATGCCGATGAAGACCGCATGAGCGAGTTGCTGAAGCAGTGGGAAAGCGACCCGAGCGCGCACCAAAGACGCCTGGACCGGATTGCTTCGGCGGTGCCGGAGTTCAGGGATTTGTATGCGGTCGCGCTTAGTCATCTGCGCAAGCTCGAGAGCGATGACTCGGTCTATCTGGCGGCAATCGAGCGGCTCAAGGCAAGTATCGACAAAGCGCTGGCGCAGGGAAATCCCGGGACGTTGCACGACGAGATAGCCGATTACGCCGACAAATATCCGCGCCTGGTCGGCCTCGACCGCTTGCAGGATGATCTCAAGCAATACCTCGCGCTCAATCGCGCAATGCATTCGCGGGAACTCGGGCCGCTCGTCGACGCGATGCAGACAGCTCACTTTAAGACGCCGCCATTTCAGGCGCAGGAGCGTGTGCTCCAAGCGGACAAGCTGCCTTCGCCCGAGGTCGTGCAGCATTACGCGGCGGTTTCCGATGCGTGGAAAAACGGCCGGACGGAGCAAGCCCTCTCAGCACTTCGATCCATGGCGAACGGACCATGGGCCGACGCTGTCAATGCGGAGCTCGCGCATAAGCAGGCGGTCGCCAGCCAGTTTGCCGATCTGCAAAAGTCGCGGGGCGCGCAAGGGTACGACGATCGCGTCCTGTCGTTTTATGAATCTCTCGACGCCACTGCCGATGTCTGGTTCGCGAATGCGATTCAGCCTGACATGACTGCGCTGAGACAGAAGGCGCTGGCGCGTGCGGAAGACTGGCTTAGCCGCGCGCAGGCAGCGTGGACTCAATATCGGACGAATGGAGCGATTGGCGGCGAGCAGCGGCTTGAAAGCGGCATGTCCGATAGCTTCAGGAAGCAGGCAAAGCTGCTGGCCGACGCGCAGTCCGAGGCGCAACGCGCGGCGCAGCTTTTCCGTCAGCTGAAATCCGAGCACAGTGCGCCGGCCGAGAAGCTGCTCGCTGAAATTACTGCCGAGGCTGACTTGCAGCGGCGCTCGCTGGTCCAGTTGAGTTCGGTGCTTGAACCCGGGCTGCTAAACGCGAAATTAGCGCTTATTTCAGGTGATAAAAGCGGGGATAAAAGCGCAGATAAAAGTGGCGACAAAAGTGGCGACAAGACCACGAATAAAGGATCTGATAAAGGAGCAAGCCGGTGAAGAACGACGCGCACCCTAAGTCTTTCGCCGAGTCGCTCGGGGATCACAGCGTCGAGGGTATTTCCATTCTCGTCGCCGAGCCGTCGCGGCTGACCCAGGCGCTGATCTACACCATGGCCGCGCTGGTCGTGACCGCGCTGGTGTGGTCGTTCGTCGGCCGCGCGGACGTGATCGTCACGGCGCAAGGCACGCTCGCGCCGGAGTCGGAAGTCCGGCGGTTCTATGCGCCTATCGACGGCGAGCTTGCCGATGTTTATATCGCGGAAGGGCAGCCGGTCTCAAAGGACGACGTGGTTGCGCGGCTTAACGCGCGTGGAGCGATCGAGGCGGCGACCAACGCGCTGCAGGCGCAGTTGAAACTCGATGACGCCGAGCGCGACTGGAAGGAATTTCCCGAAAAGAAAGCTCCTGATGGAGCGCAAGGCGGCCGCGCTGAAAGATCAGATGGAAGTGGAAGAGCACTTGCACCAGACGCGCGTGGCCGAAGGCACGAGCAAGCTTGCCGAAGGGCAGAAGGCGCAACTTGCCGAGGCGCGCACCGAGCTGGACACCGCGCGCCGCACCCGCGACGCCGCAAAGCAGGAGCTGGACCGCTACGCGCGGCTGCTGGCGCTGCCGGGCGGTGGCGGGGTATCGGAGATTCAGGTTGAGACCAAGCGCAACGCATACATGGAAGCGGATAACGCGACCCGGATCGCGCAGTCGAAACTCACGGAACTCGATTTCCGCCTCAGCCACGAATACTCGCAGGCGAAAGCGCAACTCGAAACCAGCGGACAGGAAGCGACGAGCCTGAAGCTGCAATACGAATCGGCGATGCGCGAGATCGCAAGCGCGGGCGACAAGCTGCGGCTGCAATTGCAAACCGCGAGACTCGTTGCCGAAGCGGCGGATCGGATCCGTTTCGAAAATATCGATAAGGATAACTTCCTGCTGATCCTGGCGCCGGTGTCGGGCGTCATCACGGACGTCACGTCGACGCAACCCGGCGACAAGATCCAGGCGAATACGCCGCTGGGCGGCATCGCACCCAAAGACGCGCGGCCGGTGCTGAAGATCGAGATAGCCGAACATGATCGCGCGTTCCTGCGGGAAGGGCAGGCGGTCAAGCTCAAGTTCAATGCGTTTCCGTATCAGCGCTATGGGTTGATCGACGGCACGCTCGAGTTCATCTCGCCGGCGACGAAACCGTCGCCGGAAACCAAGCAGCCGGTCTATGAAGGACGCGTGACGCTCGCCCGTGACTATTACCAGGTGGCGGATACGCGCTATCCGCTGCGCTACGGCATGACGGCGACCGCGGAGATCGTGGTGCGCGAGCGGCGCCTGATCGATCTCGGTCTTGATCCGTTCCGGCAAGTGGCGGGCTGACGGTGGCGCGATCGCCATCGACCGCTTTCATGTTTAAAAGGGGCATAAGAAATGACGGCGATTGTGCGAATAGACGATGAAGTCGTCGATGCCGATGAGTTCATCCGGGTGCTGAAACTGACCGGGCAATTCGAGGGACTGGTCGAGCAACTCGTGCGCGACAAGCTCACCGTGGCGCGCCGCGAAGAAGCAGCGCGTCGACGTGTCCGACGGCGAGATCCAGGTGCGCGCCGATCAGTTCAGGCGCGTGCGCGGCCTGCATCGCGCCGCCGATATGAACCGCTATCTCGACGCGCTTGGCGTGAACCTTGACGAGTTCGAGGCGTTCATTACCGACACGCTGTATCAGGAAAAGATGCTCGAGCAGATTGGCAACGACGCCGACGTGGAGGACTATTTCAAGCTGAATTCGCCGCGGTTCGACAGCGTGGAGATCAGTCATATCGTGCTCGAAACGCCGAGTCAGGCGAAGGAAATGATCTCCTATCTGCAGGACGATCCCGACAGCTTCACCGAGATGGCGCGCGAACATTCGATTGCCGATACCCGCGATCAGGGCGGCGTGCTCGGCAAGGTGTCTGCGCGGTTCGCTCGCCGCCGAGATTGAAGCGAAGGTATTCAATGCCGTCGGCCGGCGATCTGCTCGGACCGTTCCCGACGCCGGACGGCACCGGCCTACGAAATATTCTGCGGTGACGGCGAAGACGTCCGGCCATGCTCGACGCCGATGTTGCGTCGGAAATTCGCCGGCTCGTTGCGCGAGCAATGGCTGCGTGGCGCGGGCGCAGGAACACATCATCGAAGCGCGCTAGGGCGTAGCGGAACGAAAGGAGCCGAGCACATGGACGTACCGCAGAAACTCGATTCCCTGGCCGCGCTTCCTGGCGACCGTGGAGATCCTGTCGCCGTTTACTCGCGCGAGGAAATCGAACAGCTCGCCGAGCACGCGGAGACGCGTTTTCATGCATTCGGCGAAACCGTCTGCAACGCGGGCGACGTCGGCCGAGGGACTGTTCGTCATCAAGGCCGGCTCGGTGCGGATCTTCACCGAGGAGAACGGCAAGGAAATCAGCATGGGCGTGCGCCGCGAACGGGAAGTGTTCGCGGACATTGCCATGTTGCGCGAGTACCGGCATGAATCGTCGGTGCGTTCGTCGGGCAAGACGGAATTGCTGTTTATTCCGCGCCGCGTGATCGAGCCGATCGTGGCGAATAATCCGGCGGCGCTCGCGTTCGTCACGAGCTATGTCGCGATCAGTTCGGCCGGCGGTTTTGTCGCGAAGCTCTTCGACCTGCGCGGCAAGATCGACAAGGCCGAGCTGGAGGCGTCGGTGCGCAGCGTCGGCGTGAAGCGGGTTGCGGCGGGCAAGGAGATCCTCCATCAGGACGCACGCGATGACCGGCGGCTCTATGTGGTCCGGCAGGGCGAAGTACGGATCGTGCGCAAGGAGGGCGCCAACGAATATCTGCTCGCGACCTTGAGAGCGGGCGAGGTCTTCGGCGAGAAGGCCTGCCTGATGCGGCAGGAGCAACAGGCAACGGCCATCGCGAACGTGGATACGCGCCTTCTGGTCGTGCCCGAGAAGACCGTGCACCTCGTGCTTGAGCGCAACCCGAAGCTGCGCGAAGTGCTGGAAGACCGGATCCGCTTTACCGAGCGCGAGTTGCAGCGCCAGAAAAAGCTGGAAGAGCGGCGCACGCTGCCAGTCGATGCTCGACCTGCACTCGAAGCCGGAGTTCGGCGAGCACGTGATACGCCGCTTCGCGTGGGTGCAGCAGGCCGAGGAGATGGATTGCGGCGCCGCCTGCCTTGCGATGATCTGCAAGCACTACGAGATCCCGATGACGCTCGGCAAGCTGCGCGAACTTGCCAACGTCACGACCCAGGGCGCGACGCTCGACAGTCTCGCGCGCGCCGGCGAAGTGCTCGGCTTCACCACGCGCGGCGTTCAATGCACCTTCGACGTCGCTGCGCGGTTTCGACCTGCCGTTCATCGTCCACTGGGAGGGATACCACTACGTCGTGGTGTACGGCATTTCGAACGAACCAGGTGTGGGTGGCGGACCCGGCTGTCGGCTTTCGCAAGATGGACGTGGAGGAATTCGAGCGCGGCTGGAGCGGCACCTGCCTGCTGTTCACGGCGGCGCCAGAACGTGCACAAGCGGCCGTGGGACGCTCGCCGTGGGTGCGCTTCGTCGGATACCTCAAGCCGTACAAGAAGATCCTCGCGCATCTCTTCCTGGCGACGTTCGTGATCCAGGTGCTCGGCGTGATTCCGCCGCTGATCATCCAGAATATTCTCGATGGCGTGATCGTTCACCAGAACGTCGGCCTGCTGCATCTGCTGATTGGCGGCCTGATCATCTCCAATCTGTTTTCGCAACTGATGTCGACTATTCGCGCGTATCTGGCGAACTTCATGGTGCGCAACATGGACTTCGCGATGATGTCGCAGTTCTTCCGCCACACGATGTCGCTGCCGTTCTCGTTCTTCGCCAAACGCAAGACCGGCGATATCTTCGCGCGCTTCCAGGAGAACCAGACCATCCGCGCATTCCTCACCGAATCGACGGTGACGACCGCGCTCAACCTGCTGATGGTCTTCATCTACTTCACGATCATGTTTCTCTACAACGTGAAGATGACGCTGCTGCTGATCGGCTTCGTGATTCCGATCATGGCGCTGACCGCACTCGCCACGCCGAAGATCAAGAACTACGCGCGGGAAGTGTTCTCCGCCTCGACCGAAGCGAAGTCGTTCCTGATGGAAGCGCTTGGCGGCGTGGAAACCATCAAGGGCATGGGCATCGAGCGACCGGTGCGCCTGAAGTGGGAAAAGAAATACGCGAAGGCGCTGGAAGTCCAGTACCGCGCGCAGGCGTTCAACATTGCGGTGTCGCTTCGGCAGCCAGTTGCTGAACGCTGCGACCACGATCGCGATTCTCTGGGTCGGCGCGAACCTGGTGCTCACGCATGAGATGACCATCGGCCAGTTGATTGCGTTCAATGCGTTCATGGGCAGCGTGCTGGCGCCGCTGATGGGCCTGGTCGGTTTGTGGAGCCTGCTCAACGACGCGGGCGTGGCGATGGAACGGCTGGGCGATGTGCTCGACATCGAGCCGGAACAAAAACCGGAGGATCTGCCCTCGCGCGTCATGCTGCCCGACCTGCAGGGCGAGATCAGCCTGAACAACGTGTATTTCCGCTATGGCGGCAGCGACACGGAGTACGTGCTGGAGAACATCAGCTTCGATATCAAGCCGGGCGAGCTGATCGCGATCGTGGGACGCAGCGGTTCGGGCAAGACCACGCTCGCCAAGCTGCTGGTCGGCTTCTATACGCCGACCGAAGGGCAAGATGATGGTCGACGGTTACGACCTGAACGTGATCGATAAAAGCGTGTACCGCGCGCAGATCGGCTACGTGATGCAGAGCAACCTGCTGTTCTCCGGAACGATAGCGGAGAACATCGCAAGCGGCGACGACGCGCCTGACCGCCGTCGCATCGAAGAGGTCGCGAAGATGGCCGACGCGCACGCGTTCATCAGCAAGATGCCGCTGGGCTACGAGCAGATTGTCGGCGAGCGCGGCGTTGGTTTGTCGGGCGGACAGATCCAGCGGCTGTGCATTGCGCGCGCGCTTTATCACGACCCGCGCCTGCTCGTTTTCGACGAAGCCACCTCCGCACTCGATACGCAATCGGAAAGCAATATTCTCGGCAATATGCACGACATCCTG
The DNA here is from genome assembly GCA_963708695.1 of uncultured beta proteobacterium. Taxonomy (GTDB): domain Bacteria; phylum Pseudomonadota; class Gammaproteobacteria; order Burkholderiales; family Burkholderiaceae; genus Caballeronia. The sequence continues at coordinate 181,350 of CAVPTS010000003.1, read as the reverse complement.
AAGGGACGTACGGCGGTGATCATCGCGCATCGGCTCAGCACGATCATGCGCGCCGACAAGATACTCGTGCTGTACGAAGGCGCGATCGTCGAACAGGGCCGGCACGACGAACTCGTCGCAGCGCAAAGGCATGTATTACCAACTCGTTCAGAAACAGCTGAGTGCCGCATGAAGATACTCGACGATATCGAAGACCTGCCCGAAGAGACGCCGGCCAGCCCCGCGACTTCGTACGCGGCGTTGCTCGAGAAGATCGAAATTCTTCGCTCGACGTTGCGCTGGTCGTCGCGCTGGAGCGGCCCGAAATCGAGAAGCTGCTCAGGCAGGCGAGCGTCGCTGCGCGACGAAGTGATGCAGTTGTCGCACAAGGAGCGTTTCGTGCAGGCGGCCGTCGCGGAGCCGCGGCGTGTCGAGCGGTCGCCGCGCGAACGCCGCGAGGCGCTGCTCGCACGAAGCTTCATATTTCGAAGGTACTTTCGGCGACAACCCGCAAGCTGCTGGAAGCACTGGAAATTGCCGAGAAGGCGGCGCCGACCGACCTTCCGGTGCTGGTGGACGGTGAGAGCGGGACGGGCAAGGAGCTGATGGCGAAAGTCATTCACGCCAACGGCGCGCGTGCGGACCGGCCGTATATATCGGTGAATTGCGGTGCGATCCCGGACAACCTGCTGGAGTCCGAACTGTTCGGTCACAAGAAGGGCGCGTTCACCGGAGCGTCGAATGACCGCAAAGGCAAGTTCGAGAGCGCGCATACCGGCACGATCTTTCTCGATGAAATCGGCGAACTGCCGCTTGCCGGACAGGTCAAGCTGCTGCGCGTGCTCGAGGCGCATGAGATCCAGCGCGTCGGGTCGGACGAGCCGATTGCCGTGGATACGCGCATAGTCGCCGCGACTAATCGCAACTTGCGGCGCATGAGCGAAGAAGGGCGCTTTCGCGAGGACCTGTTTTATCGGCTGAGCGTGATCCACGTGACCTTGCCGCCGTTGCGCGAGCGGCGCGACGAGATTCCGCTGCTGCTTGCGTACTTCGGCGACGAAGCCGCTGCGGCGCTCAAACGGCAGCCGGTGAAAATGACCCGCAGATTAAGGGAGTTTCTGCGGACCTACGACTACCCGGGCAACATCCGCGAGTTGCGTAACCTGATTTACCGGATCGTCTGCCTCGCGCCGGAGACTGCCGACATAGAGCATCTTCCCGTGGATATCCGTCCAGGCAACGTCCGCAGCCGATGATGAGCGGCATTGCCGCGAGCGCGATCTCGCTCAGCGATGCAAAGCGCACCGCGAGCGATGAAGCGGAGCGCGCGTTCCTCGAACGCGGCCTGCATGAAGTGGGCGGGACGGTCGCGGAGCTGGCGCGGCGCTTCGAAATGAACCGCTCGCATGTGCAGATGCTCTTGAAAAAGCACGGCTTGCATTCGAAGGATTTTCGAAATCAAGCGGCCTCTGCGCAGAAGGACAAGGACGGCTAAAGCGTCGGGTTTATCTGTGTTTTATCGAGGCAGAAGATATCTTCCGCCTGGGCGACCACAACTGAAACGTTGTCGCGTCCCCCGCGCTTGAGCGCGAGTTCGACGAGCCGGGTTGCCGCTTGCCCGCAATCACCTGATGCAAGCACGCCTTCCATCTCTTCGTCGCTGACTTCGTTGCTCAGGCCGTCGCTGCATAGCAGGAAGATGTCGCCGTCATGGAGATCGATGCGGTCTGCATCGAGTTCGAGCGTGTCCATGGCGCCCACCGCTCGCGTGATCAGGTGCTTGCCCGGATGATGCAGCGCCTCTTGCGCGGTGAGTTTGCCGTGCGCCTTCAGTTCTTCGACCTGGCTGTGATCGCGCGTCAATTGCCGCAGCAGGCCCTGGCGGCACAGATAGATCCGGCTGTCGCCCGCCCACAGATAACCGCAAGACCGTTCGCCCGCCAGCAACAGGACCACTGTGCTGCCAATCCGGCGCACTTGCCGCCGCGCTGCCTCCGCGCGCAAGTCGGCATTGACCGCGAGGAGACGCCCTCGCGCTTCCTGCATGCGCTCGTCGAGCGCGCCGGGCGTCGCTGGCGCGGGTGAGTGTTCGAGCCGCTCGATCACCATCTGGCTCGCGACGTCGCCCACCGCATGACCGCCCATGCCGTCGGCAACGGCCCACAGGCCGCGCTCGGGCATTTCGAGGCACGCGTCTTCGTTGATCTCGCGAACGAGACCGACGTCGGTGCGTGCTGCCGATGTCCATCGAAACTCACCGGTATTGCTCACGAGACCTCCGAGATCTGACTCGGCGCGTGGTTGGCGCCGATGGGTTGCCGTGATAGCGGCTGTTCAGAACCGGTTGCTTCCGGGTGCTTCGCGCGGGCCTTCTTGCCGCGGGCCTTCTTACTTCAGGCTGCGTTGTTGCTGCGCAAGTTCGAGCTCAGCACGATCACTGAATTCGCGCCGGTGTTTTGCACGTTGGTGTTCTGGATCTGGTTGATCATCTGACCAGCATAGAAGTTGTTGGTGGTTTCGTACAGATTCACGACCGGTCCGAATGATGAGGCTTGCGCTGGGATGTACGGTGTGATCCAGCCAAAGACCCATGGCGCTCCGCCGCTTCCGTGGATGCAGGTCATTGCTTCGCGATCGAGCGTCTGGTCGCGGGGAAGGTCTTCAATGGTAATGGCGGTCATGGCGAGACTCCCGGTGGGTGGGTATTAATAAATGCGGTATGGGCTTCCCTATGCAAAGTGCATGCCGGGTGCATCGAAGTTGCCTCGTTTTCCGCATAGGCCTTTTGCCCTGAGGGGTTCCGGTGCGCCGTGGACCGGAGGTCGATCACAGGATGCTTCAACTGGTCGGCTCCGGCCCAACACTGCGGGTGCGTTCGAGGGGCGCAGACCAACACTTTCTCATCTCCTTTTCTCTAGCCGTTGTTTGTGAACTCGCACAGTGTTTTTGTACGACCGGATCGTTCGCGTAGCTCGCGGTTTCCTCTCTCGGTTTCTTCTCTCGTTCTCTCCCTCGGCTTGTGACGGCTGAGACCCAACACATCGCTTGCGAAAGTGTTGGTTTTCTCAGTTTCTTCGCGCCGCTTCGCGCTTCCTTCTTTCCCGCTTTGCCTTATCCCACAAGGCTTCTGGCGCACTGGCCCGGTTGATGCAATGACCTATTCAACCGCCGGATCACATGCAACACCCCGGCATTCAACCCAAAGGAGAATCGGTCATGTCGGGCAATCAAACTTCCAGGCGCATCGCTCGACTCGGCCTCTCAGCTTCCGATGTTGCTATCGACTGCGAACCCGCTCTTGGTGCTCATCTTGTCACGCAACGCTCGGGTTATGAACACCACGGCATTTATGTAGGCGATGGCCGCGTCGTGCACTACGCCGGTTTCGCCGGTTCACTGCATCGCGGCCCGATTGAAGAAACAACGATGGAACGCTTCGGCGCCGGCCGCGAAATCCGTGTTCGCATGCACGCCATGCCGGCATTCACCGGACAGGACGCAGTGCAACGCGCGCGCTCACGGTTGGGTGAAGACCAATATCGCTTGCTGAGCAACAACTGCGAACACCTCTGCACATGGGTGCTTTTCGGTGAAAACCGCAGCTCCCAAGTAGAAGCATGCCGCGCTCATCCGAGCATTGCTTGCCGCGTGGCGATGGGAATGCTCAAGGGATGGATTGGCGCAAAGGCTCACCACGGCCTGCTCGCCGCTTAAGCCCACTTTTTAACTGACTTATCTAAGCCGAATCACTTTAACCTCAAGGAGACACATCATGAATACGCATCGTGATTCACTGCGCCGGATAGTCGATAAGTGGCTGGCGCCGACACCCGCCGCGCCGGTTCGGGAGATTCGCCTGTGCCGCATGGAAGCGAACCATACGCGCTATGTTCGTGTGGAAGCGCTTCGGCCGACGGGTGTTCTTGAGCTGTTCTTTTTTCGTCACGATGACGGGTCGTGGCAGGTGTTTCCGCCGGTGGCAGCGCGGGTGACCATGAGCGCTCACAGATTCGCGAGTTGAGGGTTGCTCGCGCCGGTGGACGGATGGGGTTGGTGCCGGGGGTGCTGCTGCTTACGTCAGCGCGAGTTGTATGTTGGCAATATTTTTTAGCACTATTAGCCAGGTTATCTTCGTTCGCACTCGGGGTTCTTGAGTGCTACCGGCGGTGGTCGAAGGTCAATGCCGGGTTGCTGCTGCTTACCTTAGCGCGGGTTGTATGTGAGCTCTATTTTTTATCACTATTAGCCACTGTCCGTGGCGGGACTTCATTTCTTGGTCCTTCGGCGACAAAGAAACGAAGCAAAGAAAACGCCTTTCCACAATCTGTATTAAGTGTCCCCAGCGTGCAGGCCATTGCTTTTGGTTCCCGCGTAGAACGGTGCTCGCTAGAACCACCAACACTTGAAACCCTCCTTCTCGCGAATCCCTACATCCCCACGCTTCGCCACCAGTGCTCTCGGGCAAGATCTGCGTGCCCACAGACCAATCCGGCCTCACGCGCCTTTACGGGTTAGTGGACTGCATGATCGCGCGATCATTTAAGCGAGGGATGCGCGCAACGCGCAATACGTTTGGGCACCAGTCCTCCAGAAGAATAGTGGAACGCCCCGCGCCAAGCGCGAAGAACGACGCCAATAATCATTCCGTACGGAAACTCCACCCCACCCCGAAACTCCACCCCACACCGAAACTCCACCTCACACCGAAACTCCACCTCACACCGCAAAGGCGGGTGAGGCCGTACTCGTCCATGGACGCACGGAACTTGCCCGAGAGCACTGGTGGCGAAGCGTGGGGATGTAGGGATTCGCGAGAAGGAGGGTTTCAAGTGTCCGTGGTTTTGCGAGCACCGTTCTACGGGGGAACCAAAAGCAGTGGTCTGCACGCTGGGGACACTCAATACAGATTGTGGAGAGGCGTTTTCTTTGCTTCGTTTCTTTGTCGCCGTTGTGGACAAAGAAATGAAGTGCCGCCACGCACAGTGGCTAATAGTGATAAAAAATTCAGCTAACATACAACCCGCGCTTAGGTAAGCAGCAGCAACCCAGCACCAACCCGGACCACTGCCGGTAACCTGCCCGCAAAATCCCCCGAGTGCGAACGCAAACAACCTGCCGCCACGCACATTGGCTGATAGTGACAAAAAATCTAGCCGACATATAACCCGCGCTAACGTGAGCAGCACCACCCCCGGTCTAAGCAGCACCCCAACCCCGCCCCCCGATCAAGTGCGAACGTAAACCCCTGTCATATCCATTTTGATATTGGTTTTGATAAAAAACTGATTGGAAAGGAATCGCGCGCTTCCTTAAGATTCTCACAAACATCAAAACCCGAGACATCGCCGCTTCAATGCAACGCGAATCGCACGTTCCCACCGTATTCAAGCACTACCTAAACGGTGGCTGGGTGACGAGCGCGACCACGGGTCTCTCCATGAACCCGTCCGACCTCGATGAACCCATCGGCGAATACGTGCGCGCCGATGCACGCCAAGTCGACGCCGCCATCGACGCCGCGAGCGCCGCATGGCGCGAATGGTCGCGGTCGAGTGCGAAGCGCCGCGCCCAGGCACTCGATGCGATAGGCACAGAACTGCTCTCCCGCCGGACGGAACTGGGGCGCCTCCTTGCGCGCGAGCAAGGCAAGACGCTGCCGGAAGCCATCGATGAAGCAGTGCGCGCCGGACGGATATTCCAGTTCTTCGCAAACGAGGCGCTGCGCGATCCGGGCGAACACCGGCGCGCGCTGCAGGACGTTCATAGCGGTACCGACATCGACATCGACATTGACGTGATGAGAGAGCCGGTAGGCGTGGCCGGTATCATCACGCCATGGAGCTTTCCGCTTTCAATACCCGCGGCGAAAATTGCCGCGGCGCTCAGCCGGGGAAATTGCGTGGTGTTCAAACCGGCCGAACTCGTGCCGGGTTGTTCGTGGGCGCTGGCGGACGTGATCAGCCGCTCGGGCTTGCCGGCCGGCGTATTCAATCTGGTACTCGGCAGCGGACGTCAGGCGGGCGCGCGCATCGTTGCGAATCCAGCAGTTCATGCTGTGAGCTTTACCGGGTCGGCTGCAACGGGCCAGGCTGTATTACGAGCCGGCGCCGCGCGGCGAGCAAGAATTCGGCTGGAAACCGGCGGCAAGAGCGCGCTCATCGTTCTGGACGACGCGAACCTGAACATCGCCGTGGATGCCGCCATTCACGGCTCATATTCGTCCAACGGCCAGAGCTGCATGGCGTCGTCGACCTTGATTGTCGAGCGGGGCATATACGCGCGTTTCGTCGATGCAATGACCGCGAAGCTAGCCACGCTACGCATCGATCACGCGTTAAAGAAAGGCGTGGATGTGGGACCCGTAGCAGACGAAACGCAGTTCAAACGCAATCTTGAAACCATCGCGACGGCCACGCGGGAAGGCGCCGAACTCCTGCACGGAGGAGGGCCGCTCGAACGCGCAACACGAGGGCATTTCCTGGAGCCGGCGTTGTTCGCGGGCACACCGGGCATGGGTATAGCACGCGAAGAGATTTTCGGGCCGATTGCAGTAGTCGTTCCCGCCGATGACTACGCTCACGCGCTGGATGTGGCCAATGACACGCTATCCGGCGTATGCACGGGACTCTGCACGACGTCGCTGAAACATGCGCGGCATTTCAGGCGCAATAGCCTGAGCGACGCGGTGACGGTGAACTTGCCGACCACGGCAGCCGAGCAGCATTGGCCGGCAGATGTCGCGAAGGACCCAGGCGCCGCGCCGTTTTTCACAAGAACCCGGACCGCTCATGTAGCGGGCTAGAGATTATCAGCTGGACCGAAAGAGGGGGCGAACGGGCTGCAAGCCTGCGCTTCGCTGCAAAGTACTTAGACCATGCAGCGTTTATTTCACCCTGGAGAAAACTCTACGAATCGCAAGCTTCGCCGTTTGACCTTTGTCCGCCGTTATTTTCGTTCGCACTCGGGGGTTCTTTGGGGCGGGCTACCGGCGGGGGGCTGGGTCGGTGCCGGGTTGCTGCTGCGTACATCAGCGCGGGTTGTATGTTGGCAGTATTTTTTATCACTATTAGCCACTGTCCGTGGCGGGACTTCATTTCTTGGTCCTTCGGCGACAAAGAAACGAAGCAAAGAAAACGCCTCCCCACAAACTGTATTAAGTGTCCCCAGCGTGCAGACCACTGCTTTTGGTTCCCGCGTAGAACGGTGCTCGCTAGAACGACGGACACTTGAAGCCCTCCTTCTCGCGAATTCTTACATCCCCACGCTTCGCCACCAGTGCTCTCGGGCAAGTCCAGACGATTAGGATCCCATACACTTTTTGCGGTTCTGCGGTTCTGCGGTTCTGCGGTTCTGCGGTTCTGCGGTTCTGCGGTTCTGCGGTTCTGCGGTTCTGCGGTTCTGCGGTTCTGCGGTTCTGCGGTTCTTGCGGTTCTGCGGTTTGTTCCCGCTTCTTGATTGCGGAGTTCGCGATCGGTGTGGCGGCGCTCGTGAGTGCGCCGGGCGCACTCATAGGTTTCTAGTATTAGTGCTGCGGTGGGAGTGAGCGCTCAGGTCCGTGGCGCATCGATCTTGCCCGAGAGCACTGGTGGCGAAGCGTGGGGATGTAGGGATTCGCGAGAAGGAGGGTTTCAAGTGTTGGTGGTTTTGCGAGCACCGTTCTACGCGGGAACCAAAAGCAGTGGTCTGCACGCTGGGGACACTTAATACAGATTGTGGAAAGGCGTTTTCTTTGCTTCGTTTCTTTGTCGCCGTTGGACAAAGAAATGAAGTCCCGCCACGGACAGTGGCTAATAGTGATAAAAAATTCAGCTCACATACAATCCGCGCTAACGTAAGCAGCAGCAACCCGGCACCGACCCAATACCACCGACATGGAAATGAAGTGCCGCCACGGACAGTGGCTAATAGTGATAAAAAAAATTAGCCAACATAAAACCCGCGCTAACGTACGCAGCAGCAACCCGGCACTGAACCTGACCACTGCACCGCCCGCGCCCAACCCCGACCGAGTGCGAACGGACCGGCAGCAGCAACCGGCATCAACCCCGACCGCCACCGCCACCGCCACCGCCACCGCCACCGCCCTATTCGAACCTGGCTACGTCCTCCCTCCGCCCCAACAACATCGCATCGGCGACATGCTGCAACGGACTGACATCCACATCGCTCTCACCACTCGAGATCAATTCGAGGAACCGCTCATAAAGGCCCGGATATTCCCGCTCCGGCCCAACGTCCACATTCTTCCCATCGATCTTCAAAACCTTCCCGCCCTGAGCCAGGCGCAAAACCCCACCGCGTGTCGTAACCTCGATCTGCCACAACTCCTCCGGACCAAGCCGCCAATCAAACGCCGCCCGAATCGGCGTGCCGCGCTCATCGCTGAAATCGAGGTTCGCAGCAATCGGATTCTGTCTATTCTCCGGAACAAACAACTCCGCCGATTTCAAAAAGAACGCATGCGGCAAGATCCGCGTCATGATCGATAACGCATTAATGCCCGGATCAAACACGCCCAAGCCGCCCGGCTGCCAGATCCATTCCTGACCCGGATGCCAGCGCCGCACATCCTCTTTCCACTGAGACGTCCACCGCCGTAACCTCGTGCTCCGCAAGCCACGCACGCGCAGTTTCAACGCCAGGCGCATGATCGGGAATGCCACGACGCAAACAGGCTGCATTTATTTTGCCTTGCAAGCCCGGCAAGCACGCCAACCTCGGTCACGCTCGCACCCGGCGGCTTTTCCAGCATCACATGTTTGCCCGCTTCAAGCGCCGCGCGTCGCCTGCGAAAAACGGACTTGCGGCGGCGCGCACAGCGACACCGCTTGCAGTAAACGGTTCCGCCGCCAGCATCGTCCTCGACATTCTGGTAATTGTTGACCCCGTCGATCCGCGCGTTCCGGCTCGCGCCGGCAATGAGCTTGTACCCGGAGTTGCCGGCGATAGCGGGTAAATGCTGATCGCGAGCGATCTTGCCGACGCCGGCAATGCCTATCGCAACTTGCTCTGTCATGGTTTGACCTTAAAGACTGATGTCGTTGATGTGGGGCGGGCAATTTTCTTAGCGCGCCGCGCATCCAGGATTAATGCGAATGCCGCGGCACATCGGCGCCCCGACATCCTACGAGAAAATCGAAATCGCATCCCTGGTCGGCTTGCAGGACATGATCGACGTACAGCTTTCTGATACCCGCTCGTATCCGCCGGCGCGACGGTCTGCACTTCGGCCCAATCGGCGAGACGCGTGGTGAGTTCTGCATCGCTGATGTCGAGATGCAAGCGTCCCGCCCATGCAGTCCAGCTCGATCCAGTCGCCTTCCTTCACCACCGCGAGCGGTCCGCCCGCACGCGCTTCGGGCGCAACGTGCAGCACCACGGTGCCATACGCCGTGCCGCTCATGCGTGCATCGGAGATCCGCACCATGTCGGTCACGCCTTGCGCCAGCAGCTTCGGCGGCAAGCCCATGTTGCCCACTTCCGCCATGCCCGGATAACCCTTCGGTCCGCAGTTCTTCAACACGAGAACGGAGTCTGCAGTGACGTCGAGTTCGGGGTCGCCGATGCGCGCCTTGTAGTCGTCGAAGTTTTCAAACACGACTGCGCGGCCGCGATGCTTGAGCAATGCCGCCGTCGCGGCCGACGGCTTTGACCACCGCGCCGTTCGGCGCGAGATTGCCGCGCACGATGCACAGGCCGCCATCGGCGACGAGCGGCTTGTCGAGCGGACGGATGACTTCTTCGTCGTAGATGGGCGCTTCCTTCGAGTTCTCCCACAACGAATGGCCGTTGGCCGTCAGCGCATCGGGATGCGGCAGCAAGCCTGCTTCGCCCAGGCGCCGGATCACGCCGGGCAAACCGCCCGCGTAATAAAACTCTTCCATCAGGAAGCGTCCCGATGGCTGCAGATCGACCAGCGTCGGCGTGCCGCGGCCGATGCGCGTCCAGTCATCGAGTTCCAGATTCACGCCGATACGCCCCGCGATCGCCTTCAAATGAATCGCCGCATTCGTCGATCCGCCGATCGCCGCGTTCACGCGAATCGCGTTCTCGAAGGCTTCTTTCGTCAGGAGCTTCGAGAGCCGGACGTCCTGCAACGCCATCTCCACAATGCGCATGCCCGACATATGCGCGAGCACGTAGCGCCTGGAATCCACGGCGGGAATCGCGGCGTTGTGCGGCAGCGTGACGCCGAGCGCTTCGGCCATGCACGCCATGGTGGATGCCGTGCCCATGGTGTTGCACGTGCCCGCCGAACGCGACATGCCCGCTTCCGCCGACATGAATTCGTGCAGCGTGATCTTGCCGGCCTTCACCTGTTCGCTAAGCTGCCAGACCACCGTGCCCGAGCCGATATCGCGGCCATGATGCTTGCCGTTGAGCATCGGACCGCCGCTCACCGCGATGGCCGGCACGTCGCAACTCGCCGCGCCCATCAACAGCGCGGGCGTGGTTTTATCGCAGCCGACGAGCAGCACGACGGCATCGACGGGATTGCCGCGGATCGATTCCTCCACGTCCATGCTGGCGAGATTGCGCGTGAACATCGCGGTCGGGCGAAGGTTGGATTCGCCGTTGGAGAACACGGGGAACTCGACCGGGAACCCGCCCGCTTCGAACACGCCGCGCTTCACGTGTTCGGCGAGCTTGCGGAAATGCGCATTGCACGGCGTGAGTTCGGACCACGTATTGCAGATGCCGATGATCGGCTTGCCCTGGAATTCGTGATCGGGAATGCCCTGGTTTTTCATCCAGCTTCGGTACATGAAGCCGTTCTTGTCGGCGGTGCCGAACCATTGGGCGGAGCGCAGCGGGCGTTTTGCGTCGGACATCGATTTTTCCTTGATCGTTTGCTATTCTATTCAATCTTACGTTCAACGCACTTGCGTCTGAATCATTTTTCTTGCGAAGCTGATGTCAACTCCGCGAAACCAGCGCCGACGGAGTCGGCCTTGTTCGCGGGATCGGCTGCCGGTGCAGGCTGTCGCGTTTGCTTTGACCAGCGCGCGTTCACCCGACGCCGTTCCATTTGATTTGCGTCGTGCCGCATGCCGTTCGATCAGGCGCTGCAACAGGCAGAACGCACACAACAGGGCGCCGATCACAATGCGCGTCCACCACGAACTGAGCGTGCCGTCGAACGTGATGAGCGTCTGGATGGTGCCGAGAATGCCGACGCCGAACACCGATCCGATCACATAGCCTACGCCGCCCGTCAGCAAGGTCCCGCCTATCACCGTGGCGGCGATGGCATCGAGTTCCATGCCCTGGCCTTGCAAACCGTAACCCGACAGCACGTACAGCGTGAACACCACGCCGCCGAGCGCCGAGCAAAAGCCGCTGAGCGCATAGACGCCGACCTTCGTGCGCGCAACGGGCAAGCCCATCAGCAACGCGGAGCGCTCGTTGCCGCCGACCGCGTAGACGTTGCGCCCGAAGCGTGTGAAGTGCGCGACGAAGATGGCGAGCAGAAGCGTTGCAACGGCGATCAGGCCGCCCGCTGTGACCGAGGCCCCATGAACATCCAGATGGAAGCCGGAGAGGGCGTGGAAGCTCGGATCGTTGATGGTGATGGACTGCGTCGTGATCAGGAAACACGCGCCGCGCGCGAGGAACATGCCCGCCAAGCGTGACAATGAACGGCTGCAGTTTGAAGAAGTGGATCAGTGCGCCCATCGCCGCGCCGTACAGCGTACCCAGCGCCAGCACGAGCGGCACGATTACCCACACGGACCAGTGCAGATGCTCGGCGAATACGGCGCAAAGAATGGTCGTCAACGCAACGACGGAACCGACTGACAGGTCGATGCCGCCCGATACGATCACGAACGTCATGCCGATCGCGACGATCAGCAGAAAGGCGTTGTCGACGAGCAGGCCGAGCAGCACCTGCAGCGAGAAGAAGCCGGTGTACATCACCGAGCCGAAGCCGAACAGCACGGCGAACAAAACGATGGTGACGACAATCGGCAGCGTGCGCGGATCGGCCAGGCGGTCGAGAAGATTCCTCATTTTGCAGCCTCTGCGATGGGCTTTCTGAGAGCGAACGGGAACGCGCGTTTAAGCTGCCGCATGAGCACCGTGCGTGCGCTGGCCGACTGGATCACGCTGACCACCAGCACGACCGCCGCCTTCACGACCAGCGTGGCCTCAGGCGGCACGCCGATGGAATACGTGGTGTACGTGAGCGTCTGGATGATCAATGCGCCGAGCACGGTGCCCGCCAGGCTGAAGCGGCCGCCGAGCAGAGAGGTGCCGCCTAGCGTCACGGCGAGGATTGCATCGAGTTCGAGCAGCAGTCCGGCGTTGTTGCCATCGGCGCTGCGCACATTCGAACTGATCAAAATGCCTGCTATAGCCGCCGTCAGGCCGGAGAAGGTATAGACCCCGAACACGATCGCACTGGCGCGCAAGCCGACCAGTTTGGTCGCGACAGGGTTGATGCCGATCGCGCGGATGAACATCCCGAGCGCCGTGCGGTTCATGAGCAGCGCGGTCGCGCCGATAGCTGCGGCCGCGACCCATACCGAACACGGCATGCGGGCGAGATAGCCGCCGCCCACCACCAGATATCCCGGCGCGCCGATGGGGATGATCTGGCCGCCTGTCAGCAACTGCGCGACGCCGCGGCCCGCCACCATCAGGATCAGCGTCGCGATGATCGGCTGCATGCCGACGAACGCCACCAGCACGCCATTCCACATGCCGGCGAGCAGGCCCACCACAAGCGCTGCGGCGAGTGCTTCGCCGACCTGCGCCGGATTGTCGCGCGAGAATGCTTGCTGCTGCCGCGCCGGCTATTGCAACGACCGCGCCGACCGAGATGTCGATGCCGCGTGTCGCAATGACGAGCGTCATGCCGAGCGAGACGAGCACGAGCGGCGCGGCACGATTCAGGATATCGATTGGCGCGCCGAACCAGTGACCGTCAAGCACCGAGACCGACAGGAAGTGCGCGTTCTGGCTCAGGTCGAGCAAGACCAGCGCCACGAGCGTGAGGCACGGCCATAAGAGCGGATGCTGCATTGCGGCCTTGATCCGGTTCATCGGCTGCCTCCCGCAATCAGTTTATAAACCTGATCCTCCGACGCGGCATGACCCTCGACTTCGGCCACCTTGCGCCGGTCGCGCAGCACGGCGATCCGGTGGCTCACGCGCACGACCTCGCTCACCTCTGATGAAATGAAGACGATGCCAAGCCCTTTCGCACAGAGCGCCAGCACGCGATCCATGATTTCGAACTTTGCCGCAACGTCGATGCCGCGCGTGGGTTCGTCGAGGATCAGCATCTTCGGTTCGGTGGCGAGCCAGCGCGCCAGCAGCACCTTCTGCTGATTGCCGCCCGACAGAAGCCCGATGGGCTGTTCGGCATCGGACGCCTTGATGCCGAGCTGCTCGATGTAGCTGTCCGCTATCTGGCGCTGCTTCGCCCGGCCTATATTGCGCCACCATCCGAGCCGCACTTGCAGCGCGAGAATAATGTTTTCGCGGATCGACAAGTCCGCGACGATGCCTTCTTTCTTCCGGTCCTCCGGGCAATAACCGATGCCGCGCCGCACGGCATCGCGAGGAGAACGAAGCTTGACCGCCTTGCCGCCGATTTTCATGGCGCCCGCATCCGCCCGCTCCGCGCCGAACAGAAGCCGGGCGGTTTCCGTGCGTCCAGAACCGAGCAGGCCCGCGAGACCGAGAATCTGGCCCGGCTGCACGTCGATATCGATGGGATTCATCAGGCCGCGCCGGCCTGTACCGCGCATTTCGAAGAACGACGGCACGGCAGACTTGGGCGCCGGCGGCTCGCCGGCTGCGCGTTTCAGCCGCTCGGTCATGCGTTCGTGGCCCACCATCTTCGACACCAGCAGTTCCACGGGCAAGTCGCGCGCGAGATATTCCCCTTCGCGCTCGCCGTTGCGCATGACCGTGATGCGATCGGATATAGCGTAGGTCTGCTCCAGAAAATGCGTGACGAAGAGAACGCCGATACCCGATTGCTTGAGCGTGCGCAGCACGTGGAAGAGCCGCGCGACCTCGCCGTCATCGAGGCTCGAAGTCGGCTCGTCGAGGATCAGCACGCGTGCGTCCACCGAGACCGCGCGCGCGATTGCCACCATCTGCTGCACGGCGATCGGATACGTATCCAGCGATTTGGTTACGTCCAGGAACACGTTCAGATCGGCGAGCGCCGCTTCGGCCCGCGCATGAATCGACTTCCAGTCGATAGCGCCGCGCCGTTTCGGCTGCCGCCCGGCAAACACGTTTTCTGCCACCGACAGATTCGGGCAGAGATTGATTTCCTGATAGAGCGTCCGGATGCCCGCCGCCTCCGCATGGAGCGGCGTCGAGAAATTGACCGGTTCGCCGCCGAGCCGAATCTCGCCGGCGTCGTGCGCGTGCACGCCGGTCAGCACGTTGATGAGCGTCGATTTGCCCGCGCCGTTCTGGCCCATCAACGTATGGATCTCGCCTGGAAACAGGCGGAAGTCGACGTTCTGCAACGCCTTGACGCCCGGGAATGACTTGGATATGCCGATGGTTTCGAGGATGGGCGAGCCGGTCATGAGCGTGGCCGAAAGGGGAGATTGAAAGTCCGCCGGCGCCGCAAAACGAGGCGGCGCGGCGGCGGACGAGCGCATGTGCTCAGTCTTTTCTCAGTGCCGGCTTAGTACTTGCGCTGTGGCAGTACTTGCGCGGCAACGCTCATCGGGAACACGGTTTCATCGGTCACGATGCGTTTGGGCAATTGCTTGCCCGCAACGACCTCTTTCACTGCGGTCATGAGTTGCGGCCCGAGCAGCGGACTGCATTCCACGTCGACGTTGATCTTGCCCGCGATCATCGCTTCGAAGCCGCCTTTGGTCGCGTCGAACGAGACGACGATGACGTCCTTGCCTGGCTTCACGCCGGCTTCTTCCATGGCCTGGATTGCACCGAGCGCCATGTCGTCGTTATGGGCGTAGACCACGTTGATCTGCTTGCCATAGGTCTTGACGAACGCTTCCATCACCTGCTTGCCGCCGGCGAGCGTGAAGTCGCCGCTCTGCGATGCGATGACCTTGAACTTCGGATCGTTCTTGATCACTTCCAGCAGTCCGGCGCGCCGGTCGTTGGCGGGTGCGGAGCCGACCGTGCCCTGCAGTTCTGCGATGTTGATGGGACCCGGATCGTTCTTATAGTGATCTTCGAGCCATTTGCCGGCGCGTCGGCCTTCTTCGAGGAAGTCCGAGCCGATCATCGTGACGTATAGCGACTTGTCTTTCACGTCGATATTGCGGTCAGTGAGAATCACTGGAATCTTGGCGTTTTTCGCTTCGATCAATACCGGTTCCCAGCCGGATTCCACCACGGGAGAGAATGCGATCACATCGACTTTCTGGGCAATATAGGAGCGGATTGCCTTGATCTGGTTTTCCTGCTTTTGCTGTGCGTCGGAAAACTTCAGGTTGATGCCGGCGTCTTTGGCTGCGCTTTTGACTGAAACCGTATTGGCCGTGCGCCATGCACTTTCGGCGCCTACCTGGGAGAAACCGAGGGTGATTTTCTTGTCTTCGGCGTGGGCGGGAAGGCTTGCCGCCAGAAGTAGCGCAGAACCAAGCAGCGCACCGATGGCTGCGCGTCGAGTGTGTCTCATTGCTGTCTCCAGATTGGTTTTGATTTATCGGTAGTGCCAGTTGCCGCGCTTGGCGCGCGGTCGTTTGGTTTTGGTCTTGGACTTGGTTTTGGAACGTACCGAAATGTAGGGTAGCGCTTGAGGTTATGGCGGTCCAATCAGTTATTTGGTGTTTGTGATATCAGTTTTGATATGCACAGGGTGGGGTGCTGGCGCTTTGGACGGGGGTGGGACGGGCTGGGTGGGTGCTGCTTACGTTAGCTGGAGTTATATGACGGGTTTATTTTTTAGCACTCTTAGCCAGGTATCTTCGTTCGCACTCGGGCGGGGTTTTGGGCGCGGGGCTGGTCGGGGTCGGTGGTCGGGGTTGGTGCTGGGTTGCTGCTGCGTACGCTAGCGCGGGTTCAATATTGGCTAAATAAAATATAGCCAACATAAAACCGCGACAACGTAAGCAGCAGCAACCCAGCACCAACCCCGACCCCGACGACCAAGTGCGAACGAAACCCTAATCCCGAAGCAACCGCCCCGACATCGCACTGGCTGCCTTCTGTCCAAAAAGCGTAGCCCGAACCCTCGCAGGATCAAGCCCAAACGTCTCGCCGGCCGCCGCGGCAATCAGCGTATCAAGCCCAAGCGTAGGCCGCAAATCCCGCCCTTGATAAAGCGCCGACGCCTTAAGACCTGGCCAGTCCGCAAGAACCCGCCCGCCTTGCACGGCGCCGCCCAGCAGCATCGCCGCCGACGCCGTGCCGTGATCCGTGCCGCCCGTTCCATTGGCCGCAGCCATGCGCCCGAACTCGGTCGCGACCAGGACGGTCGTGTTCGCCCACTGCTCGCCGAGCCCATCGCGCATTGCGGCCATCATCGTGTCGAGCGCCTTCAGTTGCGCACCCAGCCGCTGGTTCTGCGCGCTATGCGTGTCCCATCCGCCGGTCTCGATCATCGCGATGCGCGGACCGTCGCTGCGGCCCAGGAAGCTCGCGGCGAGCTTGCCGAGGCTTGCCGGGTCCTGACGCGCGCCGGCATCGGCGGCGAGCCCGCGAGCGTTCATTGCGGACGTCCAGAGCGCATGAAGCTGCGCGTCGCCGGCATAGAGTTGCGAGACGCGCACGAGCAGATCGTCCGGTGCCTGCGGAAGCGCGGACGGCGCGTACGACGTCACCTCGGCGTGGCCGCGCAACGCCAGCGGCACGGTGGGCGCAAGCGCGATAGCGTTCGCCTTCGAGGCCGGCAGCATCGACACCAGCCGGTTCAGCCAGCCGTCCTTGATCTGGTAAGGCGCAGTGCCGCCGGTTTCGAGCACGTTCTGGCCGTCGAAGTGCGAACGGTCGCGATACGGCGATGCCACCGCGTGCACGAACAGCGCCTGCTGCGGCGGCGTACATCTTCGCAGTCTCGACCAGCGACGGATGCAGCGCGAACGTGCCGTCAAGCTTCGTCGCCGATGCGACGGATCGATCGCAAGCGCCCCGCGCAGGCTTGCATAAGCGGGATCGGCATAAGGCACCACGATGTTGAGACCATCGGCGGCGCCACGCTGGATCACGAAGACAAAGCGCCGGTCCGACTCCACCGATGCGAACGCCATGCGCGACCCGATCAGCATTGCGCCGACGCCTGCACCGGCGCACCACAAGAAATTCCGACGCGTGGTCATGGTGTTATCTCCGTTGGAAATCGGGGGAAACAAGCAGCAGCGCGAGCGCGGTCGGCGCGCTTTCCGCACGAGATAGTTCGGATGCCGTAGCATCGCTTAGCGAGCCCGCGAGCAACTGGTTGCCGAGTGTGCGTGCATCGAGCGTATCGCCGACGCGCGACGCAAAGCGCTGCGCCATTTCCACCCGGCGCACGAGCGCATCGGGCGCGGCCCAGCTCGCGGCTATATCGTCGTAGCCTGCGGGCGATCCCGGCCGCCACACGGGCTGGCCGAGCTGCGTCAGCAAGGGCGCGATCTGCGATGTTGCCGAGATTGTTGCAGCCCAGCCCCCGCAGCGACGACACGGTCCAGTCCCACGGCGTCTTGAACTTGGCATCGACCGGCGACCACGCTTCCGGTGAATCGATCAACACCTGGTACACGCTGGGCAGGTCGCCGTTCGTCGCGCTGAACACGCTGGCCAGGCGATCGACCAGCGCGGGCGGCGGGAGTATCGGCGACAAAATGCCGGGCGAGCTTGCCGGCAATGTGCTGCGCGGTCGCGGGCGAGGCGGCGAGATCGTGCAGTACCGCAAGCGCTTGCTGTTCGCCGGGCTGATCGTATTGCCGGTCCATGATCGTCCGTGTTCCCGGCTCGTGCAGCGGCTGGCGAAACACGAACTGTCCGGGCGCGGCGGCATCATTGCGCTGGGTACCCGCACCCATGCCGCCCATCGCGCCGATGCTCCAGCCGGTCAGCGCACGGGCGAACTCGGTCACGTCGTTTTGGTCGTAGCCGCTGCGCACGCCGAGCGTATGCAACTCCATGATCTCGCGGGCGAGGTTCTCGTTCAGGCCGGGCTTGCGGTCAGGATGACGCATGGCGGCGCGTTCGGCCGCCGGGCTATCGGGGCCGACCGAGCGCGCCTGATCGAGGAAGATCTGCATGGCCGGATGACGTTCGACCGCGACCAGCATGTCCTCGAAACGGCCGAGCACGTGCGGGCGGATTGCTTCGGCTTCGAACGAGCCGGCAAGCATCGCCACGGCCGGCTTTTCCACCGATACCGCGAAATGGTTCGACCAGAAAACCACCAGCCGTTCGACGAACGGTGTCGGCGTCTGCAAGCGCGCTCGTGAAGCGCGCGTTGACGGCTGCGCGATAGATATCGCGCAGCTTCTCGTTGTAGGACTTGCGCACCGCCTGCTTTGTCGTCGGCGCCGGCATTGCGGATGCGCGCTCTGGCGCTCGGCGAACTCGGCGGCGAGTGCGATGCTTGATGGCTGGTCTCGCCAACGCTGGCGGCATCGCTTGATAGGCTGCGCCGGAGAGCTGGTTTGCGAGCCAGCGCTTGGGATCGGACGGCGGCGCTTCATTGGCGCGCGCCCCGAGCCCGAAGCGATTCAACGCGATCGCAGCGGGTGTCAACATCGGTCATAGTCTGGTCCCCACGAATCTATTTGCTATGCAGACTTGAACGGTAGGAGCGCATGAATCCGTCGGTCCGAGGCTGGTTTATTTTTTCGGCGGCGGCCCGACGTGCAGCGGACCGTGGCGCTCCAGTGCATCGACGAGCTTCAGCCGTTCATCCGGCGTCAGCGTGCTTGCGAATTCGGCCACCGTTCCTTCGACGCGTGCACGCACCGCCACATCCGCTTCCCGCGTGCGGGCGAGCGCTGCATCGAGCGCGCTCGCGATCGAACTGCGGCGCGGCGAGCGCCTGCACGACATCGAGACGTCCCGAGCGGGCGCCGATGATCAGCGGCAAGCTGTCGCGCCGCGTTTGCCGGAGCGCATCGCGTAACTGTTCCCGGCGCGCTTCGGGCAGTTCGGCCGCGGCGAAACGCAGCCCGCGCTGCTGCGCGATAACGTCGGCCTTCTGCTTCTCCATCCATCGATACGTACCGCCCGCTATTGCCCCGAGCAGGAATACGTTGAGCACGACCGAAACAATCAGCAGGGTCTTGAGCCTGGTTGCCGGCATGGTCATTGATCGCTCCAGTCGGCCGTGGTGCTGCCGAATACGGTGCTTTCACCGGTCTGATCGAAGAGGCTCGGCGGAGTGACAGCCGTGCCGGAGAAAGCGCCGTTCGGTAACGACGCCGTCATCGAAATGGCCAGCGCGCCGGCCGCGATTCCCGCCACGCCAACGCCTACGAAACCCGCGCTCGAGATCCACCAGTGCGGCTGTTTCCATGCGGGTTTTTCTTTCATCGATACCGACGGCGCGCTCGCCACAATCCGGCGGACCAGATCAGTTTCGGGCGCGGGGATACGTGTGCGCAGAGAGCACGAGATCGAGCGAACGGGCCTCGGCCAAGCGCGGCCAGCACGTCCGGGTCAGCTTGCGCGAGCAGCGCCTGGGCGTCGGCGCGTTCGGCCAGCGGCCAATGTTCGGGCGTGGCGCCATAAGCCTCGGTGAGACGGCGAAAACGTTCGGGGGTCATCGGCGTTCCTTTCCAAAGACGTGCTCGCCGCGTTCGCCGGCGAGCCGGCTGCGTAGCGTGCGGCGTGCTCGCGAGAGCAGGCTTTCCAGCGCGTCGACGCTGATGCCCATCAGGGCGGCGGCCTCGACGTTCGTTAGTTCCTGGTAGTACTGCAGCACCAGGGCTTCGCGCTGGCGCGCGGGCAACGTCGGCGAGCGCGGCGGCAATGCGCGCGCTACGCGCGGTTTCGTCGAGTTGATCTTCCGGCAGCGGCGCTTGATCGACGGGTTCGGGGAGCGTCGTCGGCGCAGAGGACCTCCTGACGGCGGCGCAAGCGGTCGTAGCACAGATTGAGCGCCACGCGATGCAGCCAGGTGTCGAAGCGAGCCTGCCCGCGCTGCCAGCGCGACGCCTGCTTCCAGATCCGTATGAACGCTTCCTGTGCCACGTCGCTTGCCTCGTCACGGTCTCCCAGCATCCGCGTGGCGAGCGCGAGCAGACGCGGCAGTTTGCGCGCGACCATCTCGCGAACCGCTCCCGGCTCCTTGCCGTCGATACGGGCCAGCAGCCCCGCGTCCGGATCTTCTTCGTTCAATGTGTTTTTTCTCGCAGCACATGTTGAACAGTCTGCATCGAGCACGCGGCCTGCGCCGGCGCGTTGGCGTAAGGCGTGCTCAGTACACGACGACTGACCGGTGCACCGACATAAACCGGGCGCGCGGGATAGACGATGCACGCAGTGAGTGCCGCGGCGGCCACCACAATGACAGCTAAAACTTTAAGCATGACGTCCACCGTGCTTGGTGAAAGTGGAGGGTGTAGCGCAGAACCTAGCGAGCCCAGTGGCCTTCGATCCAGTGCCAGTTTGGTCCGCGCTGCACCCAGTGGCCTGGTATCCAGCGAGCGCCGACCTGTACCGGCCGCCAGTGGCCCGGCACCCATATATAGCCGCGGCCAGACCAGCGCCAGTGACCGCCGTCCCACACGTAGCCCGGACGCGCTACGGGAATGACTTCCGTGCGCATAGGCGGAGGCGCCGATGGAGCAACGATGATCGCTTGCGCCGACACGGACGCACTCGTAAGCGCCGCCAGTGTGGTGACGAAGGCGAGAACGGTCTTTACCGCAAGCGTGCGCGAAGCCGATCCTTTCAGTGCTTTCATGACGATTCCTTTGGCGTGCAAAGACGCTTGACGTAGATGTTTGTCGAATACTTACACGTCGCGTGCCGGGAAATCCGTCGCGAGATTTCTAAATTTTTTTGTGTCTGCCTGGATCTGGCTGAAGCGTCGCTGCGCGGACGGAACGGTGTTGTCGAGCAAGAGCCGGTGCTGGTCCGCTGGACGGTGGCGGAGATTGCGCGGCGAAAGGAACGCGACGTTGGCCGCTGGAAATTGATGCAAGGGATGAAACGATCCGGGCGACTCGTGACATTACTCTCGAGTCGCCCGTCAGGGAATTGGCTTACTTACTCATTCGCTCACAGCAGCGATTTGCCTTGCGCGAGAATCTTGTCGCAGACTTGTTTGGTGACTTGTTGTTTCAGGCCGCTGCCGCTCAGGTCGAGTTGTTTGCCGTCGCCGCTTTTCAGGAGGCCGTTTGCGCCGTCGGTATAGCCGCTGTCCGACGATGCTGCTGATGAACCGCCGAGTTTGCTCATCAATGAGTCTTTGACTGTCGACGCGCTATTGCCGCTGAGGTAGTTGTTCTTGATACAGAACTGCAGCACGCCGGCGACATTGCTGGTGCTACCCGAGGTCAGTGATTGCCCGGACAACCCGCCGGCCATGCTGCCGAGGCTGCTGAGTCCGCTTGATGACCCGTCGGAGCTTCCGCCCTTGAGCAGATTGCCCAGTTGTGCATGAGCGGCGGAAATGGATAACAAAGGTAACGACATGGCAATCGCAATGTTTGCAATGGTGTTGCGATACGTGCGGACTTTCATACAGGTACTCCTTCAGGTGACTAAAACCAGACTCTAATATAGTGCCTTTCGCGCAAGACCCCCGCAAGACGTTGGACGAGATGCTTTGGGTTTGCGCTGGAGCATATTAAATGGAGTGCTGAGGATTAATTGGTCATCTTTTATGACGGACGTGCCTGACCCTGGCGCTCGCGTATGGCCGTACGGGTCCGGAGATGCATCGATCTTGCCCGAGAGCACTGGTGGCGAAGCGTGGGGATGTAAGGATTCGCGAGAAGGAGGGTTTCAAGTGTCCGTCGCTCTAGCGAGCACCGTGCTACGTGGGAACCAAAAGCAGGGGTCTGCACGCTGGGGACACTTAATACAGATTGTGGAAAGGCGTTTTCTTTGCTTCGTTTCTTTGTCGCCGTTAGACAAAGAAATGAAGTGCCGCCACGCACAGTGGCTAATAGTGATAAAAAATACATCCAACATTGAACTCGCGCTAACGTAAGCAGCAACAACCCAGCACCGACCCCGACCACTGACCAAGAAATGAAGTGCGGCCACGCAAAGTGGCTAAAAGTGCTAAAAAAATACAAAAAACATAAACCGCGCGCAAGCCTATGCAGCAACAACCCGCCCCCGCCCCCGCCCCCAGGGAACCTCGTGACCGCCCCCCGTTCAATGAAAGTCCCGGCTGACACTAGTCAGCCCACCCAACATATACGACATATCGACCAGCCTTTGCGCGACCAAATGCCGAACTTCCCCTTCGCATTGCCACGTACCATAAACCGCAAGCAGCGTAGCGCCCAACGCCTCGCGCCGCTGCCTCTCCAGCACGCTGGGCCACACGAATCACATTCACATTACCGGTCTCATCTTCCATCGTGACGAACATCACGCCCTTCGCCGTTCCAGGCCGCTGACGCACGGTCACGAGTCCACATCCGCGTGCGAGCCTGCCGTTCTTATAAAGCCGCAACGTCGCCGCCGGCATCAACCGATGTTCGAGCAACGCCGGCCGCAGCAATTCAAGCGGATGACGTCCAAGCGAAAGACCTATGGCCTTGTAGTCACTGACAATATCGTCGGCTTCCGACGGTGCGCCGAGCAACGGCGTTGCATCTTCGATGCGGGCATCGTTCAGCATGTCCTTGTCCGGCACAGCAGCCACGGATTGCCAAAGCGCCTCGCGACGATTACCTGCCAGTGAAGTCAGCGCGTTGGCGGCAGCAAGCACCTGCAGATCATGCCGGTCGAGTTGCGCCCGTTGCGCGAGATCGCCCACGCTCTCGAACTGACGCACCGAGCGTGCTGTTTCAATGCGCTCCGCCGCACCGTCCCGCATCCCGCGAAGCAGCGATAAACCCAGCCGCACAGCAGGCTTGCTGTCACCTCCACGACGCTCGTCCGGATATTCGAGCACCGAATCCCAGCCGCTCATGGTCACATCGGCGGGAAGCACAACTACGCCATGGCGCTTCGCATCCTGTACGAGTTGCGATGGCGAGTAGAAACCCATCGGCTGCGAGTTCAGCATGGCCGCCAGAAAAGCCGCTGGTTCATGGCACTTCAACCAACTGCTGACATACACAAGCAGCGCGAAACTGGCCGCATGGCTTTCCGGAAAACCGTACTCACCGAAGCCCTTGATCTGCTCGAATATAGCTTCTGCAAAGGCCTTTTCATAACCACGCTCGACCATGCCGTTCACAATCCGGTCATAGTATTTTCCCAGGCCGCCTTTGCGTTTCCACGCCGCCATTGCTCTTCGCAACGCATCGGCTTCACCGGCAGTGAAGCCCGCTGCGATCATCGCGATCTGCATGACCTGTTCCTGAAAGATCGGCACGCCCAAGGTTCTTTCCAGTGCGATCTTCAAACCCTCGCTAGGGTATTTCACCGCTTCCAGACCCTGGCGCCGCCGCAGATACGGATGCACCGCGCCGCCCTGAATCGGACCCGGCCGCACGATCGCGACTTCGATCACAAGGTCATAGAACGTACGCGGCTGCAGTCGCGGCAACATCGACATTTGCGCACGCGATTCGATCTGGAACACGCCGATAGTGTCCGCCCGCGAGATCATCTCGTAGGTCGCGTCATCCTTGGACGGAATGTCCTGCATGGTGAAGCGCTCGCCGCGATGCTCCGAGACAATGTCGAGTGTTCGTCGAATGGCTGACAACATGCCGAGCGCGAGCACATCGACTTTTAAAAGGCCGAGCGCTTCCAGATCGTCCTTGTCCCACTGGATCACGCTGCGATCCGGCATGGCCGCGTTTTCGATAGGCACAAGCCGCGTCAGCTTCTCCCGGCTGATCACGAAGCCACCCGAATGCTGCGACAGATGCCGTGGAAAATTCAGCAACTGCGCGGCCAGCGACGCCCACGCGTTGAATCAGCGGATTCTCCGGATCGAGCCCGGATTCGGTGAAGCGCTGCAGCAGGTCCTGACTGTTGTCGAACCACTGATGCGACTTCGCGACGCGATCCACAATCTGCGGATCGACGCCCAGCGCCTTGCCCGTTTCACGCAATGCGCCACGCGGCCGATACGTCGACACCGCCGCTGCAATCGCCGTGCGATCACGCCCATATTTACGATAGATGTACTGGATGACTTCTTCGCGCCGCTGATGCTCGAAGTCGACATCGATATCCGGCGGCTCGCCGCGTTCCTTGCTGATGAAGCGCTCGAACAGCATGTTGCCGCGCGCCGGATCGACTTCGGTGACGCCGAGGCAATAACAGACGGCGGAGTTCGCAGCGGACCCGCGCCCTTGGCACAAGAATGTTTTCGCTGCGGGCGAAGCGCACGAGGTCATAGACCGTCAGAAAATACGCCTCGTATTTCAGATGCTCGATCAACTCGAGTTCATGTTCGATCTGCGCCTGAACCTTGTGCGGAATGCCGTGCGGAAAACGCCGATGCGCGCCCACATAAGTTTCCTGCCGCAAATAAGCCGCGTGGGTATAACCCGGCGGCACGATTTCGTCCGGATAGTCGTAGCGCAGGTCATCGAGTGAAAACGTGCAGTGCTTGAGCACGTTGAGCGTTTCACTGAGCGTGTATTCCGGATAGAGATTCGCCAGCCGCAACCGGGAGCGCAGATGCTGCTCGGCGTTCGGCGCGAGATCGTAACCGCATTCCGACACCGGCCTGCCGATGCGAATGGCCGTCATGGTGTCCTGCAGCGGCTTGCGCGAACGCACGTGCATCACCACGTTGCCGGTTGCGACCACGGGCACTTTATGAAACGCGGCAACGTGCTCGACCGTCCCTCTGTGGATGTCGTCGAGTGCGCGCTGATGCAGCGTCAAGCCGACCCAAGCGCGTTGCGCAAACGTGGCGTCGAGCCATTCGACCTGGGCGTCGAGCGCGGCCTGCTTCGCGGGGAAATCGGGCACGAGGATCGCGAGGCAATCGCGGCATGCCGCGCAGATGGGCGAACTCTTTATCGGGGCGCGCGAGATCGTTCGGCGTGAGCAGGTATTCGCCCTTTTTCGAGCGCATGCGGGCGATGGTGATGAGCTCCGACAAGTTGCCGTAACCCTCGCGGTTCTGCGCCAGCAAGATGAGCCCGAACGCCGGCGAACGATCCGCATTGACGAGCCTGAAATACGAGCCGATCACGAGCGGAAACTCGAGTTTTTTCGCCTCCACATGCGCGCGCACGACGCCCGCGAGCGAGCATTCGTCGGTGATCGCAAGACCGGCATAACCCAGTTGCGCCGCCCGCGCGACCAGCTCCTCTCCACGCGACGCACCGTGAAGAAACGTGAAGTTGGAAAACGCGAAAAGCTCCGCATACGCGGGCAGCATGGAGAAGGTCGTATCCACGGCGCGTCATCCGAAGAGGCCGTGGAGAAACCAGCGCGGATCTTCGGCCGTCGGCACTCCCCGGCCGCTCGCGATAAATCCAGTAGCAACTTTGATCGTTGGCTTGCGCGACGAAATAATCGCGGCTTGTCAAACCGCCGTCGAACCATCCCGCCTCGATGCGCTCAGCCGGCGACACCGTTTTCAGCGGCGAGCCATAGAACGGCCGATGATTTTTCATCATCAGTTGCAGCGGCTTTTCGAGCAGCCACGCCGGACGCGGCAGATCGGACGGCACGGCTTCGAGCTTCGCGGGATGGGTGGTGTCGGTGACGGAAATCCATCGGTTCGCCTGTTCCGGCCGATGATCCGACGACGGCGCCGCGCGCAGCACGTTCTCGGCGCCGAGCCGCGCAACCAGCAATTCCAGCAAGCGGTTGTGGTCTTCAGGCGAGCCGCCGGGTTCGGGAAAAAGCGTTTCGGTAGGCGGTTCGGCGGGCTGTATTTTTGCGGCGCTCAGACGCATGGCGATCACCGCCGCCACGAGTTCCGTGCGGCCGAGCCGCTCCTTGAACAAGCGCACGAGATGTTCTTCGTGCCAGGTCGGTTCGGCGAGCGCGATCTGGATAATCGTGGGGTCGATAGCATCGCGGCCGCGCTCGTGTTCCAGCGTGAGCGTGGCGTGCGTGAGCGCCAGTTGCTGCGTGCTCAGCCAGCCGCACAGTTGCACGATCAGCCGGCGCGCGGAAAACAGCATGGCTTCAGCATGCTCGATGCGATCCGGCAACTCGATGCGCGCGCTGAAAGCCGGCGGCACGGCCAGCCATTCGTACAACTCGGGCGCGAGCCCGTAAGCGCGATCCAGCGAATCCAGCAGCGCGACGCCGCAGCGCTTTTTCAGCCCCGCGCGCGGCAGGCGGCGGATGTCGTTCAGCGTCTTGCAGCCCAGCCCCGTGAACCAGTCCGCGAAAGCACGCACTTCCGGCGCGGCGTGAGAACGGCAGCGCCCCGAGCTTGCGTTCAAGCGACGCCATTTTCAGCACGCGCCGCCTTGCCGCGCTTCCTGCGCTTCCGGCGCTTTTGGCCAGCAGCCACGCGCCCTGCCCGGTAGGCGATGTACTCAGGCGCGCCGTCACGCCGATTGCATCGACGATTTCCCGCATCTGCTGACACAGCCGCACGATGCCGCCGAAGAGCCGCAAGCTCGCCGTGACGTCGATAACGATGGTTTCCTCGTCGCATAAGCGCGACCATGGGGAGAATTTCATCAGCGAAAAAGCCACCTCGCGCATCACATCGTTTTCCTTGACCAGCTCGCGCTCGAACATCAGCGTGTCGGGCGACAGCGTGAGCACGCCGCCGCGTTTCATGCCCACGCACACGCCGGCCTCGCGAGCGCCCGGGTCCGCGATAAAGACCTTGTCGTGGTCGAGGACGACGCAGCCGTGCTCGGGCCTACGCGACCAGCGTGGACGGAATACTTCCAGCGACAACCGGGGCAGATGTATGCCGACGTACACGGGCATGGGGGCTCATCAGGATGGGAGAAGGTTGCAGGGTGACGGACAGCCTTTCGGCACGAATCGGGCCTTTACGCTTGATGACATCGACGACAATGCCGCTGCCGGCCGGACGCACCGCCAGCCTCAACGTGGCCGGCGACGAATCCGCCGCGCTCGCGAGCGGGCGCACCATCAGAAACAGCGTTTCAGACGATTGCGCGGCCAGATGCAGGCGCCGCAGCGATTCGGTGCGCACGTATTGCTGCCAGAAAATGAGCGCGCCGCAGCTGCCGGTCTTGAGAATTTGCTCGGCCGACCAGAGCGCGTCGGCCGTTTTCGATGCCCGCAACTGGAGCAGCTTGTCGAGCGGCACGCCCAGGTACGCGAACGCGAGAGAATTCGGAATATGAGGCGGCTGCACGAGCGCGATAGGGCGTTTGCTTAACGCGGCGAGCGCCGGGCGTAACAGCCTGACTTCGCCCACGCCCGGCTGCTGCACCAGCAGTTCGATCAGCGTTCCCAGCGGCCAGCCGCCGCCCGGCAGTTCAGCCGAGAGCACGGCGTAGCCCGTGTCGACCGTTTGCCCTTGCGAGCGCGCGAGCTGCGACCCGCGCCACAAGGCGGGGTGAATGTCTTCGACATGTTTGGGCAGGGCTGACATGGTAAATTTAACTGTATGGATGTACAGTACTTTACCTTGAATTCGGTGGCGCCTGAACTGCCCCTTTTTAAACGTGGAGAGGAAATTTGCGATGAGTAAGTGTTGGAATAAACATCGGAATAAGCGCCCGAATAAGCGCAGGAAAAATGTACCGTGAGCATTCTGGTCGGCACGGCTTCGTGGACGGATCCCACGCTTATCAAGTGCAAACGCTTTTATCCGCCGGGCTGTTCGAGCGCGGAGGCGCGCTTGCGGCATTACGCGTCCATTTTCCCTTTAGTCGAGGTCGATTCCAGTTACTACGCCATGCCGAACGCCGCGAATTCGGTCTTGTGGGCTGAGCGGACGCCGCCCGGAGTTTGTTTTCAACATCAAGGCGTTTCGATTGTTCACCGGGCATCAGACTGCGCGCGACATGTTTCCGCCGGACATGCAGCCGCACTTGCCGCAGAACGGCAAGACGAGTTTGTATTACAAGGATTTGCCGGGCGATTGCAGCAGGAATTATGGTGCCGGTATCTTCGAAGCCATCGAGCCGCTTCGTGCGGCCGGCAAGCTTGGCGCGGTGCATTTCCAGTTTGCGCCGTGGGTGATCTGCAATCCCCACGGCATCCGGCATGTCGAGCACTGCGCGGACGTCATGGCGCATGGACGGCTACACCATGGCGGTCGAATTTCGCAACCAGACCTGGTTCGACGAAAAGCGCCGCGCTTCCACGCTGGCACATGGAACGCGAGCGCGGACTGGTGAATGTGGTGGTGGATGAGCCGCAAGGGTCGGGCAACAGCATCCCCGCCATCTGGGAAACAACGCATCCGCGGCTGGCGTTGATCCGTCTGCATGGACGTAATCACGAGACGTGGAATATCAAAGGCGCGGTAGCATCATCGTCGAGATTCAACTACGAATACAACGACGATGAACTCGATTCGCTCGCCAGTCAGATTATCGAGATTTCAAAAGCGGTTGATATGACGCATGTGGTTTTTAATACCAACTACGAGGACCAGGGGCAGAGGAATGCGTTGAAGTTGATGGGAGTTTCTGGCGGAGGTTCGTTGAGAGAACATACGCATATCAATCCGGCTTCACGCCTTCAGCCTCTCCAACGTATAGACCATCCCCTTCATTAAGGCCGGCGAAGCCTTTCTATCGCATGACGATTTGTTCCCGCTGCGCAAGACTGTTTGTCTGCCGCGGGTATTCGAAATCCTGGTCAATGCGCCTACATTTGCTTCTACTGGAGCCGTCGGCTCGATCGGCGCTGAAGCCGAATAACTTCTGTTCGAAGACGTGAGGCGGCGGGGCGCGGGCAGCGTCCGCATCGCGCCATGGGAGGACATATGAGCGAAGCAGATCAAGGCGCGCGCGTGCGCGAGCTGAGTCATTTCATCAACGGTCAACGTACCGCTGGCGCCAGCGGGCGGTTCGCCGATGTCTACGATCCGGCGCAAGGCCGGGTGACGGCCCGCGTGCCCGTTGCAAGCACAGATGAAGTCGGCGCCGCCGTCGCGGCTGCGCAAGCCGCGTTTCTGGAGTGGAGCGAGACCGCGCCGTTGACGCGCGCTCGCCTGATGTTCAAGTTCAAGGAACTGCTTGACGCGCATACCGACGAACTCGCCGAACTCATTACGCGCGACCACGGCAAGCTGTTTTCGGATGCGAAGGGCGAGGTGCTGCGCGGTATCGAAATCGTCGAATTCGCGTGCGGCATTCCCCAGTTGCTCAAGACCGAGTTCACCGATCAGGTCAGCGGCGGCATCGACAACTGGAATCTGCGTCAGCCGCTCGGCGTGGCCGCGGGCGTCACACCCTTCAATTTCCCGATGGTCGTGCCGTGCTGGATGTTCGTGATGGCGGCCGCGTGCGGCAACACGTTCATCCTCAAGCCCTCGGAGCGCACGCCGTCGGCATCGATCCGGCTTGCCGAGCTGTTCATCGAGGCGGGCTTCCCCAAGGGCGTCTTCAATGTCGTGCACGGCAGCAAGGACGTCGTCGATGCGCTGATCCAGCACCCCGATGTAGTCGCGATGTCCGTCGTCGCCTCGACGCCGGTCGCTGAATACATCTACAGCGAGACCGCCAAGCGCGGCAAGCGCGTGCAGGCGTTGGGCAGTGCGAAGAACCATCTGGTCGTCATGCCCGACGCCAATCTCGATCAAGCCGTCGATGCGCTGATCAACTCGTCGTACGGCTCGGCCGGCGAGCGCTGCATGGCGACCTCGGTCGCGGTGGCGGTCGGGGATATTGGCGATGAACTGGTCGAGCGCCTCGCGCCGCGCGTGCGCTCGCTCAGGATCGGCGGCGGCATGGAGCCTGATCTCGACATGGGGCCGCTCATCAGCGCCGCGCATCGCACCAAGGTGTTGGGTTATATCGATGCGGGGTCGCGGCGGGTGCCAAGCTTGTCGTCGATGGCCGTGGCCAAGCTTTTCCGGGACACGAAGAGGGCTTCTTTCTCGCCGGCTCGCTCTTTGACGATGTGAAGCCTGATATGACCATCTATCGGGAAGAGATCTTCGGGCCGGTTTTGTCGGTGGTCCGCATGCCCGATCTCGCGAGTGCGATAGCGCTTGTTAACGCGCACGAGCTGGGGAACTGCGTAACGCTTTTCACCTCCGATGGCGGCGCGGCGCGGACGTTCTCGCGGCAGATTCACATCGGCATGGTGGGCATCAATATCCCGAGTCCGGTGCCGCCGGCGTGGCATTCGTTCGGGGGCTGGAAGCGATCGCTGTTCGGCGATCATCACGCGTATGGTGAGGAAGCGGTACGGTTTTATACGCACTATAAGAGTGTGATGCAGAGGTGGCCTGAGCGGGTGGGTTAGGGTGGGGAATCGCGATGCCCGTGGCTGGGAGGGGGGCGGCTCGGGCGTTGCGACGGCTCTCTTTCATTCGATGATGTAGACGGTAGGAATGAGCGGACTACTCCGGACGGCGAGCCTTAGCTCGCGGAACATATGCCACGACTCGCGGGCTCCAGTTCAACGACTTCAACTGCGGTTTATTTTCTGAAAGCGCATTCGCGGTCTCCTGACTTTCTCGAGACAAGTCCAAGATCGATGCGTTCGCGTCCCGGGTCGCCTGCTCGGCCTCGGCATATTGCGATGTGTTGAACGAACACTTTTCGCGGGAAACCTTGCGGCGCCGGGGACGGACGTCCATGCATGGGGCACAGCATTAAAAACAAGTTTGGCCGCGCGTTTGACGTGCATGACATCGCCCGCCTGATCGATGGCGATTGCAATAGTCTGCACGTACTCCTTTCGCCGCGACGAATGGATGTGGCATTGCGTAGTAGCGCATGTAGGGCAGAAAGCGGCCATAAGCCACCGTTCACACGCGGCGTCGCTCGGACGTTCAAGGCTACACTCCGTAAGCGGCCATCCATTCGTAAAGGACGATTGCTCATTCGTCGGCCTACCATCGACCCGAAAATGTAATCAGAAAGATGATGGAAAAGCCATTGAGTTTGCGACCTTTTTGTTTGCAGGGACCGCCGCACCGCGGGTACATCATGATTTGCTGACGTTGTCATGATTTGCTGACGTTGTTCAGGACTAGGATTCCCTATGAGCGTAAATAGGCCTTTTAGGCGGATGTGCCGTCAATTCGTTGACGGAAACTATTCAGAGGGCGGGAGATGGATGTATCTCTTGCATCCGAGATATGCGACGGATCCACGCCACTACGTTCGCGCATTCCTGCTGCTTCAGGAGGATATCCTCGACCTCTTTTCGTATGTTGAGCCGAGCGACGTGAACCTAAATACCTACTCTCACCGTATCCAGCAGTTGCTGATCAGAGCATGCATTGAGGTAGAGGCGAACTTCACCGCAATCTTTTTGGACAATGGATTCGGCGATAACGACACACGGTTCAATATCAATGACTACAAGCTGATTAATACGTCACACAGACTATCGTCATTTGAGGTTCGGATTCCGGGCTGGACGGGAGGTGGTGGAACACGCCGACCGTTTTTTCCGTGGGCGGAGGAAGACGGTCACCTTGGTTGGTATCGCGCATACAACAAGGCTAAGCATAACCGACATGAAAACTTCCATTTGGCAACCTTTGACGCGCTGCTTGACGCCTATTGCGGGCTAAACGTCTTATTGTCCGCACAATTCATGGACGAGGATTATGGGCCGGGTTCCAAGAGCATCGGTGTGATGGGTACTGACTACTACTATGAGGGAAACGACGGCATGGATCCCTCGATTGGTGGCTCGTTACGAATCAGATTTCCGGAGGATTGGCCCGCCGATGACCGATATGAATTCGACTGGCAGGGATTAAGGAATGTGGATGACCCTTTCGTGAACTTTGACTACGCGGCGCTTCCCCAGCCTGAGCGACGCCGTTGACCGTTGCGCCCGCCATTTGTCTAAAAGCAAACGAGTTTGGTGCAGATTACTACCTGCATGATTTGGATCAAGTCACTGATCCGGCGTGCTTAGATTTGCCCAGATCAATGGCTGCATCGCTCGATGCCAGGCCGTACAGACGCGATTGTCGAATCGCCTGTCTTGGGTCGGCTCGAGCCGGACGCGTCAGGCAGCAGTCGGCCAAGTGCGGCCCTAAACCACGCAGGTATAGATTTCTCGGAAACGGACAGTCGCGCGAACGGCGACGAACGTGCTACGGTGACTGAGCAAAGTGAGGAATGGCCTCATTAAGGTAAGCGTCCGCTCGTGACCGTCTAGATTCTGGTCGCATCGCACCGCATGCTTTCTCCGGGCACAAATGTCACTGTGTCCATAAAGGGAAATCATGGACAGAGTCACTGAATTGCACGGCGACGGTCAAGGTACGCGGAGCTATCGGCGCCGAACGGTAGAAGAGAAGTGCCAAATCGTCAGAGAGACATTGGTACCTGGTCGATCCGTGGCGGAAGTGGCGCGAGCGCACGAAGTGAATGCGAATCAAGTGTTCGACTGGCGCAAGCAGTATCTCGAAGGCCGACTTGATCCGAAGCGGGAAGATGGCCTCATGTTACCGGTGGTGTTGAGCGAACCTGACGAGAAGGAGAAGGCTTCGGCGCCACCGGAGACGCACCCATCTGCGGGCGTCTTGCGAGTGCTGTTTGCGCGAAGCGAAGTCCGAGTTGAGGGCCACGTTGATCCCGATGCGCTGCGCGTGGTGATGCAATGCCTGAGTCGATGATGTGGTCCCAAGAGCTTGCCTCGGTCGTCGAGCAGTCGACGAGCACGCGTATCTGGATAGCAGCCGGGTTCACGGACATGCGATGCGGTTTCGACGGCCTCGCCGCAAAGGTCCAAACGGTCCTTCAAAAAGATCCGTTCTCGGGGCATGTGTTCGTCTTCCGAGGCAAACGCGGCGACCTGCTCAAGTGTCTTTACTGGCGAGATGGTGGGCTATGTCTGCTCTCCAAACGGCTCGAGCGAGGCCGCTTCGCCTGGCCGCGAACCGACGGCGGTATCGTCTGCCTAACGAGCGCACAACTTGGTCTTCTTCTGGAGGGATTCGACTGGCGTCAGCCGCTTGATGCAGCTCGCCCGCGCAGCGCTTTGTAAACGTCTGTGACAGCGGGGCAATCATTCTGGCCGTGAGCGTAAACTACGGACATGACATCCGGCGATGCTTCCCTCCCAAACGACATCGAGGCTCTAAAGGCCCTTGTGCTCGATCGTGAAGCGGCGCTGCGAGAACGCGACGGCGACCTCGAGCAATTGCGCGGCACCGTCTCGACGTTACAGAAGAATCTCTCGGACAGGACGCTCGAGATCGAGCATCTGAAGCTGTGGATTGCCAAGCTGCAGCGGATGCAGTTCGGTCGCAAATCCGAGAAAATTGATCGCCAGATTGAACAGCTTGAACTTCGCCTCGAAGACCTCCAGACCGATGATGGCGTCGCAGCCATCGCGTCACCGAAACCACGTCGGGCCGAAGGCGGCAAGTCGACTGGCCGCAAGCCACTACCTGATCATCTGCCGCGCCAGGACATCGTTCATCAGCCAGTCGAAGAAGCTTGCCCGCAATGCGGTGGTGCATTGGCCGATCTCGGTGAAGACGTTGCCGAGCAACTTGAGTATGTGCCCGGCCATTGGCGCGTGATTCGTCATCGCCGTCCCAAGAAGGCTTGCACCTGCTGTGATTGCATCGTTCAGGCCGCAGCTCCCAGCCGTCCTGTTGATCGCGGCATGCCGGGCCCAGGTCTGAACATGGAAGCGCTACGTCGGATTGGCGAGTTATACGCAATAGAAGCTGAGATCCGCGGTAAGCCGCCGGACGAGCGATGGCGCGTGCGACAAGAAAGAACCCGCCCGCTGATGGACGACTTCGAGTTCTGGCTGCGCTCGACGTTGAGTATGGTGTCGCAGAAAGGTGATACAGCTAGAGCGATCAACTACTCTCTAAATCAATGGCAGGCGCTCACATTGTTTATCGATGATGGCACAGTTGAGATCGACAATAACGCCGCTGAACGCGCGTTACGAGCGGTAGCGCTCGGCCGCAAAAACTTCCTGCACTTCGGCTCCGACAGCGGTGGTGAGCGAGGTGCCGCGATCTACACGTTGGTCGCAACCGCCAAACTTAATGGCCTTGATCCTGAGGCGTATCTGCGCCATATCCTCTCTCGCATTGCCGACCATCCGGTCAATCGCGTGAGCGAGCTGCTTCCATGGGCCGTTGCTGATCAGTTGCCCTCATACGCCGCCTAACTTCGCTTGCTCGCTCTCGTACTCGCGATTCGTGTCAAGCACGGCATTGCTCGGACGGTTACTCATTAAGGCAAACCCAGGGTTGCGCACTGGACGCCCAGATGTCCAGCATTGGCTGAAACTCCGACGGGTTGTCTAGCGTTGCGAAACGGATAGACATCACCTCTGGAGCGGCTTCGCCGAATGTAAATAAAGGGGAGCCGCAATCCGAACAAAAGCTGCGAGTCGCGAGCCTGCCGCTGCCAGCACGAACCGAGTACGTCTTCGGCGTGCCGGTGATCGTCAGGTCCGACACCCTGACGATGAAGCCGGAAGCAAAGGGAGCGCCACTTGAGCGCTGGCAGTCCAGGCAGTGGCAGTTTAGCGTCGCAATTGGCGCGCGCGCGCATACATAGCGGATCGATCCGCATGCACACGCGCCGGTAAACGGAGCAGTCATACCGCTGTTTCCTTTTGGCACTTGGCTCGTAGTCGCTGGCATCTCACAGGTGCGCCATCAAAAGCTTGCTAACCGGCAATATCATATCGCCCACGCAGCATAGCCACCGTCATTGCTTAGCAAATGACCGGTTTCACATTCTTGAATGTCCGGTTGAGGGAATCCCGATCGGCCGCTCAGGGTCGGGTACGGCCGATCGTCCCTAGAGACCAAAGGTCGGCCATCTACGGTCAGTCGCGCGCGCTTGCATCTCTATGATTCAACGTTCCCTGCGCGCCGCATGCCGTACCGCCAGCCGCCGAAAGTTGTTGGCTTGTCTGTGATCCGTAGCAGTGAACTACCGTCCTACCACACGACGGTGGTCAAAAAAGTCCAAACCCACGTCCGATGTCGACCGGCCCCAACCTCACCGAACCCAAGCAAAAGCGGCAAGCGCCACCATCACCGTGACGGCACCCCCAATCCGCGTCGCAATCTGCGCAAACGGCATCAATTCCATCCGATTGGCGGCGGTCAGAATCGCGACATCGCCCGTACCGCCCAACCCGCTATGCGTGGCATTCACGATCGCCGCCTCGACCGGATACATACCCACCAGCTTCCCCACAACAAACCCCGTCACTACAAGCGTAAGCACCGTAGAAACAGCAGTAACGATATTGACCCAATGAAACGCCGTGACGATTTCGCCCCACGGCGTCATCGCGACGCTGATGGCGAACATCAGCGGATACGTGACGGCGGTCGAAAAGAAGCCATACATGAAGCGCGCGCCACCACGAACGCGCGGCGACACCACTTGGAACAACTGCGCCGCGACAACCAAAACCAGCATGACCACCGGCGCCGGCCAGTCGAACAGTTGATGACTGAGCACGCCAAGCAGATATAGCGCGATCGCGGTTGCACCAGCGGCGGCAACCGAACTCACATCGAATTCGAACGACCGCGGCGCGGTGCGCATCTCGTCGTCATCGGCGTGGTTAGCGACGGTCAGGCGACCGTTCCCGGTCCAACTCGGTTTGCGCGTGCCGAGATAACTCAACAGACCCGCGCAGCAAATGGCGGCGATATTCCCGAGCATCACGGCAGACAGCGCCTGCGCGAACAGCGGTCCCTGATCGACACCCAGGATCTGCGCATAGCCCGCCGACAACGGCAACGCGCCTTCGCCCACTCCGCCGGCCATGATCGGAACCACGACCAGGAACAGCGCGTGCCGGAGATCCATTCCGAGCGCGACGCCCACGCTCGTGCCGACACATGCCGCCGCAACGGAGCCTGCCGCAACCGGAATGAAGATGCGCACGAAGCCTTTGATCAAGGTCCGGCGGTCCATGCTGAGCACGCTGCCGACAATGATCGCGGCGATGAACAGATAGAGGAAATTCGACGTCTTGGTGAAGTCAGTAACAGCCTTGACGACGGGCGCCGGCATCAGCTTGTAGTACACGAGCATCGACGGAATGAACGCCGCGAAGATCGACGTAGCGCCGATGTGGCGAATCCACGGAATGCGCTTCGCGAGTTCCGCGCAGGTGAAGCCACCGACCGCGACGAGCGAAATACCGGTCGGGAGATCGGACGCCAGATTGCCGCGCACGGTCATCGCCGCAAGCACCGCGAGCAGCACGAAGTAGACCGGCGCCGGCAACGATCCGATACGCGCATCGAAGATCGCCCACCAGCGATCCTTCAACGTAGCCGTTGTATCCGGCGCGGGAGTTGTTGGCTGCGTCGTGACTGCTTTCATCGAATCGTCTCCGCTTATGATTGTTGTCAGCCGATGCCCCATAAACCCTCACACGAGCAGCAGCAACGCCGCGCCGTACACGAGCGCGCCCACCACGAACGTCATCACGGTGAAGCCGAGCACGCGCTGCACGCCGATGCCTGCCATCGCGACAACGGGCGCGGCCCAGAACGGCTGCAGCATGTTCGACACCTGTTCGCCCATCGCGACGGCCATCGTGGTCGCCGGCACCGACGCATGCAGCGCCACCGCGGCAGGCACGACGAACGGTCCTTGCACTGCCCAGTGACCGCCGCCGCTCGGAATGAAGAAGGTGACGATCAGCGAGCACACATAGCTCCAGAACGGCAGCGTGTGCGCATTCGAAATGGCGATGAAGAAATGCGAGATCACGTCGGGCAATCCAGTCGCATCCATCATCCCCATGATCCCGCCGTACAGCGGGTACTGAAGCATCATCGAACCGGTCTGCTTCGCGGCGTTCTTCACGGCGTCCGCATAGGCGAGCGGGTAGCCATGCAGGATCACGCCTGCAATGAACATCACGAAGATCACCGCGTTCACGCCCGAGAACGCCGCCACGTGCTCAATGCGCGCGAGCACCAGAAATGCAATTCCCCCCGCGCCGATGAACGCGCTGCCGAGCCAAGAATATTCGATCCAGCGCGCGAAACTCAGTTTGCCAGTCGGGCGTTCGCGGGGCGCTGCGTCGGGATGCTTCTCGGTGTCGAGCACGACGGCGTCCGCATCGGACGGCTTGAGCCACGCGAACACGAACGGCATCGCGATCAGCATGATGATGGTCGGCACGAGGTTGAAGCTGGTGAACACGGTGCTGCCAAGCGGCAGCACCTGGCCCGTCAGTTTCTGCACGACGTTCATCGCGCTGCCGGGCGTGGATTGCGCGAGCGCGATCGAACTCGAAATGCCGCTCGCCCACACGACCCAGCCGGAAAAGCCCGCTGCGACGATCCACGCAAAGTCCACGCGCATGCGCTTCGCGACTTCACGCGCAAGCAGTGCGCTGACGACGAGCCCCAGCCCCCAGTTGCAGAACGACGCAACGGCGACGAGTACGAACGTGAGCGCCGCCGCCTGCACGGGCGTGCGCGCAATCGACACCAACGCCTTGAACATGCGCTGGACAAGCGGTGCATGCGCGA
Organism: uncultured beta proteobacterium; assembly: GCA_963708695.1. Classification (GTDB taxonomy): domain Bacteria; phylum Pseudomonadota; class Gammaproteobacteria; order Burkholderiales; family Burkholderiaceae; genus Caballeronia. The sequence goes on along the minus strand of CAVPTS010000003.1, from coordinate 143,756 downwards.
ACGCGTGGCCGGTTACGAGCACCAGCGTGATCTGGAAAGCAAAGGTCAGGATATCGAAGAAGCCCTTGTACCAGCCGCCAATCAGATGCGAGGCCGACGCATGCGGCGCGAAAGCCACTGACAGCACCGCGACCACGAGGGTAATCAGGATCGCGAGCACGAACGGGTCGGGGATGGTTCGTTCGAAGAACTGGATCGTTGCTTCGGTGAAGCGCGTCTTGCGTGCGCTCGGGACAGCGGCTGCGGGTTTCATCAAGTGTCTCCAAAGGTCTTGTGCAGGTTGCGCGTTCTATGCGCGCTCAGGTGTCGAAAGGATTCAGGTTGCTTGGGCCGGGTCAACCTCGGCGGGAAAGCCGTACAGGGCCGCTGGGTTGTCGACCAGAATGCGGTCGCGGATCGTGTCGTTACCGGTCCACATGCCGAGCAGGTCGAAGAGCCGCGCGTCGTCGGGTTTGTGCGACTCCGTCGTGTGCGGCCAGTCGCTGCCCCACACGAGGCGCTCCGGCAGGGCATCGATCCACGCGCGCGCGGTCGATGTGATGTCCGCGTAGTCCTTAGTTATGCCGAGCGCCGAGTCGAGATACGGCCCGGACAGCTTGACCCAGACGCGGCCGGAATCGGCGAGACCGCGCACGATATCGAACGCCGGATGTGACGCGCCGTCAGGCATCGGCAGACGCGCGAGATGATCGAACACAATCGTTGAAGGCAGCCGCGCCAGCATGTCCCGATGCTCGACGATCTGCGCGGCGGTCCAGTGCAGTTGCACGTGCCAGCCGAGTTCCGCGATACGTCGCGCGAGCGGCTCGACCATATCGAATGTGACGGCTGCATTTGCGGGTGTGTACAGCGTGAAGCGGATGCCGCGAATGCCGCCTTCGTGAAGGGCGGCGAGTTGCTTGTCGGTGACCTCGGGTGTCAGCACCGCGACGCCGCGCGTCCGGTCGTGGCCGAGTTGCTGGATCGCGTCGAGCGTGACGCGATTGTCCGTGCCGTAATTGCGCGGCGTCACGACGACCGTGCGTTGTGTACCGATTCTGCGCTGCACGGCGCGATAGTCGGTGACCGTCGCGTGCTCGGGGAAGTTCGCGTGATTCGCACTATCCGCGAGGAAGCGGCGGTCAAATATGTGCATGTGCGAATCGCACGCATCGGCCGGCGCGTGGCTCTCGGGCGGTTGCTGTGTGTCCATCGTCGTCTCCGTTCTTAGCTTTAAAGCACCGCTCGCTTCGCACGCAGGGCGGCGATCTCGTCGTCGCTCAAGCCCGCGTCGCGCAGCACGGCATCTGAATGCTGACCGAATGCGGGCGCGGCAAGCGGCGTGGGGCCGCTCGTATCGCCAAAGCGGATCGGCTGACGGAAACCCCGGTAACGTCCGACGCCCGGATAGTCGTAGGTCGCGACCATGTCTTCGGCGAGCACCTGCGGATCATCGAACATATCTTCGATACTGCGCGCAGCGGCGCAAGGCACTGCATCGCCGAACAGCGCTTCCCATTCGAGCGCGCTGCGCGCCGCGAGTGCCTCGTGTAAGCGCGGCACGATTTCGTCGCAATGCAGCGCACGCTTGCGAACGGAGTCGTAACGTTCGTCGCTCGCGAGCGCGCCGAGACCGGTTTTCTCGCACAGTGCCTGCCAGAAATGCGGTGTATTCGCGGAGATGTAGAGGTAGCCTTCGCGGGTCGGATGAATGCCCGTAATGCCACCGGAACGCATATCGCGGCCGACATCTTTCGGTTCGCTGTCGGCCCAGATCATCCGTGCAGATTGCATCGTCAGTGCGCTGCGCAATAGCGATACGCCCACGTACTGTCCGGCGCCGCTGCGCTCGCGCTCGAAAAGCGCAGAAGACACGCCCGCCGCGACTAGTGCCGCCGCGTAGTAGTCGACCACCGAGCCGTAGAGGATCTCCGGCGGGCCGCCGCGTTTGCCTTGCAGCGTGCACATTCCGCTCATCGTTTGCAGCACCTGGTCGTAACCGGCCTTGTCCTTGTTCGGGCCGGTTTCGCCGTAGCCGGTGACCGCGCAATAGATCAGGCGCGGATTGACATCGCGAAGCTGCTCGTACGCAATGCCGAGGCGCGCGGGCACGTTGGGGCGAAAGTTATGCACGAGCACGTCGGCGGCCTTGACGAGTTGCATCAGGACGTCGAGTGCTTCGGGCAGTTTGAGGTCCAGCACGAGACCGCGCTTGCCACGGTTCACGCCCAGAAACGCGCGGCTTTCGGCTTCGAGCGTGGAGGGATATTTGCGCAGGTTGTCGCCCGTCGGCGGCTCGATCTTGATGACTTCGGCGCCTTGGTCGGCGAGCAGCGTGCAGCCATACGGTCCGGCGATGTACGCGCTCAGGTCCAGCACGCGAATGCCTGCCAGCGGGCCCGTTGCACCGGCTTCGGCTGCGTGAGGCAAGGGTTCCATGATGATGGACTCCATCGGTATCAGTATCGGATTGGGGGGTGCGAGCAGCTCAGTGGTTGCCGAGAAGCCCAAGCCGCGCGGCATCGCGAACCAGCGCGCGCGCCCGTTCGACGAAGGGCGCATCGATCATCTTGCCGTCCACCACATAGGCGCCGACGCCGTTTGCATCGGCTTCCCTGGCCGCGTCGACTACGCGCAGCGCGTGCGCGATTTCATCGTCGGAGGGGCGAAAGACTTCGTTCGCGAGCGCAATCTGGCTCGGGTGGATACAGCTCTTGCCGAGAAAGCCCATCGACTTCGCAAGCTGCGCTTCGGCGCGGAAACCCGCTTCGTCCTTGATATTCGCGAACGCCGAGTCGTACGCGAACACGCCCGCCACGCCCGCTGCAATGCGCAGTCCGAACATCGCCTGCTGAATGGCAGCCTGCTCGCGACGTGCTATGCCTAGCGGCTCGAACAGATCGCCGAGACCCAGCTGCAATCCCGCGACGCGCGGATGCGCGCCGGCAAGATCGGCCGCAAGGTGCAACGCTTTCGGCGATTCGATGTTCAGCAGAAGGCGGATCGGCGTGCTCACGCCGTTGGCCGCTTCGGCGCGTTCGAGCGCGACGACGGCGGCGCGGACGTCATCGACGGATTCGGCTTTCGGCAGGTTGATCAGGTCGATGCCGCGCTGCGCGGCCGCGTCGATATCCGCATTGAAAAACGGCGTATTGATCGCATTCACGCGGACGATCAGCACCTTTTGTTTGTCGGCGTAATTGTCGGCGACGAGATCGGAGCGCAGCAGTTCGCGCAGTTCGGCGCGTGCTTGCGGCTTGCGCTCGGCGGCGACGGCGTCTTCGAGGTCGAAAGAGAGCGCATCGGCGGCGCTGGCGAATGCCTTCGCGAACAACTCGGGACGCGAGGCCGGCACGAACAGTTTGCTTCTCATGTCTCCACTTCCGTTTTTTGATTTACTGGAACCGAGTCTAATCCCACTCTGGATTTAGATAAACTATCCAGACCTATCTTCAAAAGACACATAAACTATCTTTTATGGACATAGCCTTTCTCGCCAATTTGTTGCTCGTCGTCGATAGCGGTTCGATGGCGGAAGCCGCGCGCCGGATCGGCGTGACGCCGGCTGCGGTCGCGCAGCAGGTGCAGGCGCTGGAGCGCGAACTCGGGGTCGAGTTGCTGGCGCGCTCGGGGCGGACGGTGATGCCGACCGAAGCGGGTCATCGAGTGATCGAACGTGCTCGCGGCCTGGTGCGCGAATTCGCGGAGCTGAAGGCGCTCGCGCTTGAAGACGAAGCGGCGGGGGAGTTGCGGATCGGCACGATCACGACCGCGCTGCTGAGCCTCGTGCCTGACGTGCTGTCGGGTTTCGCGACGTCGTTTCCGCACGCGAACGTGCTGATTCGCGCGGCAACGTCAATGGAACTCTACGAGGCCCTGCAGCGTGGCGATGTGGACATCGCTGTCTGCCTGCACCCCGTGTTCGCGTTGCCGAAGGCGTACGACTGGCATTTGCTGCGCGAGGAGCCGATCGTCGTGCTCGTGCCATCGCGTTTCGCCGCGCGCGACCCGCACGACCTGCTGGCAAGCGAGCCGTTCATCCGTTATGACCGCTCGCTTGGCGGTGGGAGGCAGGCGGATCAATATCTTCGCGCGGCGAAGATCGTGCCGCACGAACTGTTTGAATTGAACTCGCTCATGGCGATCGCGATGATGGTCGATCGTGGACTTGGCGTGTCGCTCGTGCCGGATATTGTGTCGCCGCTGACCACGCATCTGAACGTCGCGAAGCTTGTGCTGCCGGTGCAGACCGAGCCCCGTCGATTCGGCGTGCTGTGGCATCGGGCGTCCCCGCGCGGACGCCTGATCAGAGGCTTTATCGCATGCGCCGATGCAGTGCTGGAAGCCGAGCGCGGGTAGCGGAAAGAGTCAGTGGAAAGGGGCGGTGTGACGCAGCAATGAAGCGGAAACGTGGCGCTGCCAGCCGCATGGCAAAATCGCACTCCAAGGTCCGCGTTACGAGATTGCCCGATATCAAATGAAATCAAATAAACAAGAATACTGGTTCCCCGCGAAACGCTATGGCTGGGGTTGGGGTCTGCCGACACGCTGGCAGGGATGGGCCGTATTGATCACGTACTTTGCGCTGATCGGTTTGGATGGTTGGCTTTTTCCACCGGCCCGTGGAGCTTTCACTTTCGCCGCGTTAGTCACGCTGTCGAGCGTTGCTCTTGTGGCCATATGCTGGCTTAAAGGCGAGCCACCTCGTTGGCGGTGGGGCAAAGACTGAGCGTGCCTCTATCTCAAGTGTAGGTCGACTAATGCAGTCACCGAGCCCCGGCCAGGAAACGCTGAATCTGCGCCACCACACCTGCTCCTTCACCTACCGCCGACGCGACACGCTTGGTGGATCCTGAGCGAACGTCGCCGATCGCAAAGACACCCTCGACGCTCGTATGAAACGGCAGCGGCCGTGTGCGAGCTTCGGCAATGTCGACGTCCGTCAACACGAACCCTTTGCTATCGAGTGATACGCCGCATGTCTTGAGCCAGCTGGTATTCGGCTCGGCGCCGACGAATACGAACAGATGATGTGCCGTCATGCTGCCTTCAATGCCACCGGCGCCGCGATAATGCACCCGTTCGAGACGCGTACTCCCTTCAAGCGAGGTCACTTCGATGCGCGTATGAACCGTCACGTTCGGTAGCGACGTGACACGTTCGATCAGGTAGTGCGACATGCTGTTCTCAAGGCTCGTGCCTCGAATGAACATATGCACGTGCTCGGCATGCGACGCGAGAAACACCGCCGCCTGCCCCGCCGAATTGCCGCCGCCGATCAGCAACACCGGCTCCTTGCGGCACAGCCTCGCCTCGAGCGGCGTAGCCCAGTAATAGACGCCGCAACGTTCGAAGCGCTCGAAACGCGCGAGGTCCTCAACGACCGGTCGCCGATACTCCGCGCCGCTTGCGATGACCACCGTGCGCGCGGTGATGCGCCGGCCATCTGCTAGCTCCACGACAGGCGGTTGCCTGTCGCAATACAGCGCCTTGACCTCGCACGGAATGCCGATATGCGCGCCGAACTTCTGCGCCTGGATAAAGGCGCGGCCCGCAAGCGCTTGACCCGTGATGCCGGTGGGAAAGCCCAGATAGTTTTCGATGCGCGCACTCGTACCGGCCTGGCCACCAGGTGCGCGACAGTCGAGCACCGCGACCGACAATCCTTCCGATGCCGCATAGACGGCCGCTGCAAGTCCCGCCGGGCCGGCGCCGACGATTGCTACATCGTAGACGTGCGTCGGATCGAACTCGGGAATCAGTCCCAGGCAGGAGGCGAGCTGTCCCGTCATCGGGGTTTCGCAGCACCGTGCCGTTCGGACAGAAGACGAGCGGGAAATCGTCGGGTCTGCGGCGTCAGGCGTTCGAGCAGCGCGACGGCTTCGGCGTCGCGCTCTGCATCGAGCACCGTATTCGGGAAAGAGTTGCGGCGCAGGAAATTCTGCAACGCGAGGAGTCGCGCGTTACCGGAATCGCCGACAAGAACGAGCACCGTGTCCGCGTTCGATCACAAGACCGCGCCGCAGAATCAGTGCGCGCATGATCTTTTCGCCGAGATCGGCTTCACTGACCATCATGGCGCTGAGCTGGTCGGGTCGCAACAGCAGCGCTTCGACATCTTCGATCACATGCGCGTCTACAACTGCCGGCTTTTTCGAGAGCTGGGTGACGTCAGAGGTGAACTCGCCGCGCTTGGTGTAGGTGTGGACGGTGCGCTCGTGGCCCAGGCCATCGCGGCCATCTATGCGGACTTTGCCCGACAGCAGGACGAACATGCCCGGCGAGATTTTTCCCGCCTGATAGAGCAATTCCCCTTTGGCGTGGCGCGTCATGCTGCCAAAGCGCCGCAGCCTTTCGACTTCGGCCTCCGATGAGGACCGGAAACATCTGCTGGTAACGCGGATGATCGAGCACGGTCTGGTCTTCGACGATCCCGCCATCGTCGATACGGCTCGCGTTCTCAACCGGCTGAGAGGGAGACTGAGGGGGAGGCGGATCGTCTCCCAGGTTTGACTCGTTGCTCATTGAAGATCCTCCTTCAGCGGCTCGTCAGCGCCGCCACCGGCGGCAGCCGAATTCCCCGTCACGTCGAAGAAGCAACGCAACGGTTGCTGAATAGTCGTCGCCATCGGAATCTTCATTATCTACGCCTGCGCGAGAACCGGCTCTCCGCCTTCAGTCCGGTTCCGCGTTTCAACCAACATTCTTGTCTCATGGACTCTTCAATAGTTTGATATTGCGTACAACGCTTAAAGAGAATCGCGTTGCGCGCCCGCCTGGTTCGCGAGCTGGCCAATGTAGTATCCGAGCCGATCTTCGACATCACCCGGCTTGTGGAACCCGCGCGCGAGCAGAGCCTTGATGTTTCCCTGCGCAGCAGGCCTTCCTAGCGACGCGATGCACGCATCCCACCCGGCGCCGAGTTCGACGTCCGGCGGCAAGCCGGTGTTGACGAGGCGCTTGGTATTGGCAATGGCCCACTTGTCGAACCCGGCAATCCGGGTCGCCAGCGTATCCACGAATGCGTCGAGTTCGGCATCGGGCAGTGTGCGGTTCACGTAGCCATAGGCCTCTGCCTGATCGCCCCTGATGTCATCTGAGCTCAGGAGCACCTCCAGCGCACGGTTACGGCCGATGAGCTGCGGCAGCCGGGCCATGGGGCCGCCGCCGGCGACCATTCCCACGCCCACCTCCCATTGCGAGATGATGGCCTTTTCCCGGCTGGCGAAGCTCATGTCGCAGGCGAGCGTGATCTCGCTGCCATTGCCCGTCGCCCGCCCGCGAATGAGGGCGATGGAGACGACGGGCGCGCGTGTCAGGCGCACGAGGAAGTCCGGCCATTGCGGCAAGCCTGTGGGGCCGGGCGGCATGGCGGTCAGGTCTTCGAGCCCGGCGTCGAAATCGGAGTGATTCAGGAAGTAGCCGTCCACCGCGCTGTCGAAGACCACGACCCTGACATGCTCGTCGGCTTCGAGCGCGTTGATCAGCGCGTGGAACTGCCCGACCATTGGCGGGCCCATGACGTTGATCGGCGGATGGTCGATCGTGACACGCCAATAGGCCGGGGAACGCCGGGCAACTTTAATCTGAAGGGGGGTTGTCGTCGCGCTCATGAGAGGCTCCTCTCGCGGACACATGCGCGCGGGCCTCGTGGCCCGCGCCGGAGTAGAACTAGGCTTGCAGGACCTTAAGCAGTTCCCTGGCAGTCGGACCCGACGAGGCCGGGTTCTGGCCGGTAATCAGTTGCCCGTCGACGACGGTGAACACCTCCCAATTTGCTACCTTCTCAAAGCGGCCGCCCAGACGCTTGAGTTCGTCCTCGACGAGGATAGGGCACGACCTTCGTCAGGCCTACGGCCTCTTCCTCATCATTGGTAAAGCAGGTGACGCGTTTTCCCTTGACGATAGGTTGTCCCTCGTAGGTAGCCTTTATGCAAAACACAGGGGCCATGACAGACCGCGGCGACCGGCTTGCCGGCGTTGTAGAACTCCTCGATCAGGGCGATCGAGTTCTCGTCGTTGGTCAGGTCCCACATCGGGCCATGGCCACCGGCATAGAAGATCGTGTCGTAGTCGGCCGCCTTGACGTCGGCGAGCTTGACGCTATTGGCCAGCACCTTCTGGGTCTCGGCGTCCTTCTTGAAGCGCTGCATCGTGTCGGTCTGATTGTCCGGATCGTCGCTTTTGGGATCGATGGGCGGCTGGCCGCCCTTGGGCGAGGTCACGGTGACCTCTGCGCCGGCGTCCGTGAACGCATAGTAGGGCGCAGTGAACTCTTCAAGCCAGAAGCCGGTCGGCTTGCCGGTATCTCCAAGCACGTTGTGCGAAGTCAAAACCAACAGGATTTTCATTGCCAGTCTCCGGTTCATTGAAGCAAATGCCTAACGCGGTATCGCGTGCTCTCGTGCGGTAGTACACGCTATTGCGCGGCATTGCCGTGGGAAATTCGCGAAGTTTAAGTCGATGCTCAGATCAGATGTTTGTGGTCCTCGCGATGCCGTGAAATGGGTCCGCGCGCGCTTGGAGGACGATGGGCCTCGGTAACGATGAAGAGGACAGTTTCATAGATGCCTCCTATCGCCGAAACATGCGATGAACGCGTGTATTTTGCTCCGGCTCCGGGGCTGCGTCATCACACGATGGTATCGCCTGGACCATGCCATGGTATGAGCGGAGCTTCGCCGTTCAGGCGCGCGAGACCGTGGCGCAATGCGGACCACGGCGCTGTATACGTACTCGCATCAATAGAAAATATTGTGTCTTCGCGTGTCGTGTTTTCCCGTTGTGTTTTCACGTATTGTGTTTCCACATGCATATTTGTACATGCCCGAAGCAGTGAACGGGGAACCGATAGTCAACACTTCTAAGGAGTCAGGCATGAGCAACACTTCGACGCGAAGCGAACGCGCAGTCGAGACCTCGGGCGGCGCCACGTTCGACATGAAACTCGAGATCGTCGTCATCCCTGTCACGGACGTCGATCGCGCCAAGCGCTTCTATCGCGAGTTGGGCTGGCGGCTGGATCTCGACTACAAGGCAGGGGACGGCTACCGCGTGATTCAGTACACGCCGCCAGGTTCCGGATGCTCGGTCATGTTCGGCAAGAACATTACCGCGGCGGAACCTGGCTCAGCGCAGGGGCTTTACCTCATCGTCACCGACCTCGAGGCTGCCCGCAACGAACTGCTTCGTCGTGGCATCGAGATCAGCGAGCCATTCCACGACACAGGCGGCGTGTTCCATCATGCTGACGCAAAGTGCCAGGTTAGCGGTTTCAATCCGCAACGAAAAAGTTACGCCTCGTATGCTTCGTTCAGCGATCCGGATGGCAACACTTGGCTGTTGCAGGAGATCACCGCGCGCTTGTCCGGAGACATGGAAGTGGGCGACGCCAGGTTCACCGATGAGGTTGTAATGGCGATTCATGCTACGACAGCCGGGTAACTGTGGCGCCCGTAACTTGGCGGATGGACTTCATTAGGAACGGTGTGACGCATGGACTTTTCCCTGCATGACTAAACATGTGGTTACGCCTTGATGGGTGAATTTTTGCACCGGCAATACTCGCGTGGCGATGCGCATTCAAGAGCGCCCGCCTACGATTGCCTTGCGAAAGTCTGTTTTTGACGAGGGTCCGACGCCGCTTACTGAGGTCTTACTGAGGTGCAATCCGGAGGTTCAGTACCTGAGGTCCATTACGAATTTATGGGATCATCGGGGGCACTTTCAACCCACCACAGGAGCGTACGTCATGGCGACTTATATTGTCTTCACAAAGGAAAGCACGCTGGATCAGGGTGAACTCGACACTTACCAAAGCAAAGTGAGCGAGAGCTTCAAAGGACATCCTGTCAAGATTCTTGCGGCTTACGGCCCTCAGCAGGTTCTTGAGGGTGAGGGGCCGGAGGGCGTCGTGATCGTGGAGTTCCCGTCGACCGCGACCGCACGTGCGTGGTACGACAGCCCGGCGTATCAGGAGGTCGCGCAGCACCGGTTCAAGGGCGCGCGCTATCGCGCTGTTCTCGTCGAAGGCGTGTGACAAAAGGCGGCGGCGATCGGGTGCGTTGAACTGAGCCGGAATTGGCCTACGACTGTCGCGGAGGCAAGAGTACGTTTGTGTTCTGTAAGCAGCACGCATTGTGCGATGCTTCTGCGAGACGTCTGAAGATTCGGTGATCGTGCCTGAAGAAAGGTGGATCGTTGCTTTGTATTCGAGGTTGACGAAATCACAATCTCTGACTAATGTCAGAGATATGAACGCATCCGACATTCGCCAGATTCGCAGCTTTAACCGCATAGTCGCCGAGGGCATCGGCGCTATCGATGACCGCTTCCTCGGGCGCGGGCGCCCAATGGGCGAGTCCCGTCTTCTATGGGAGGTTGGGGTCGACGGCGCTGATCTCCGTACTCTTCGCGCTCGTCTTGGCCTCGATTCAGGATATCTCAGCCGTACGCTTGTATCGCTTGAACGACAGGGACTAGTTGTCATAGAGACGCATCCAGATGACCACAGAGTGCGCCGGGCTTGCCTGACCGAGGCAGGTCTCGCTGAGCGAGCCGAACTTGAACGGCTTTCGGACGCGGTCGCTACCCGGGTACTCGAACCGTTAAGCGATGAGCAGCGCCAAAGGCTTGTCACTGCAATGTCCGAGGTAGAGCGCTTGTTGCAGCCATCGCTGGTGCGCTTCGCCATTGAAGATCCGAATAGCGACAGCGCGCGATGGTGCTTTGAGCAGTATTTCACCGAGCTTAACGAGCGTTTTGAATCGGGCTTCGATCCGTCGCTAAGCTTGTCAGCGGATGCCCGCGAACTGACAGCACCGGAGGGAGCGTTGATCATAGCGAGACTCCATGACAACCCGATAGGGTGCGTCGCGCTCAAGTTTCACAAGAACTCGCCGGCCGAGCTCAAGCGGATGTGGGTGAGCCCGTCCGCCCGTGGTTTGCGCGTAGGACGGCGGTTGATTGACGAGGTGGAGAAACATGCCCGGCAGGCCGGAGTGCGTGCAATTCGCCTGGAGACAAATCGGACGTTACGCGAGGCGATCGCGCTCTACCGGCAATCCGGATACGTTGAAGTCGATGCGTTCAACAGCGAGCCATACGCCCACCACTGGTTCGAAAAGAAACTGCGTTGAGTTGAGCATTTCGCCATTTCGGAATGCAAATTAAAGGGTAGGCATCGCCCGAGTGACCGCTTAATTTTCAGGACCGTGATTGATCGAGGATGATCGACGACCTTTGCGCCGCACGCGGACGATCGCCGGTAGGCAAAAGCAAGAACGGTCACCGATCAAGGTCTAAACACGCATTTTCCACGATCAGGCTACCAGCAACTTAACGATCGCCCATTGCACTCAATTTCCGAAAAGCCCCTCCCGCCATCCTGTCATTCGTCTGCTACACTGAATCGGACAGCAGACCTGTTTGGCGCCTGGTTTGATGCTGATACCGGCGACCGAGTTGCGAATTAACATGCTTTCATTCGAAGGCTCAACTCCCGCACATAGATACAAGCTCGGCCTTAGAGAGAAGGGCTTTACGGCTACCATGCTGCTCGCATTGGAGTATCGCAACGACTCTTACTTCTTCCATGACTCTCAAGTCGCTCCTGCCGATGAAGCCGCACTTTACATTATTCAAACAACAAGACTCAGTAGGCAGTTCACGAACTCTTTAGCCAAGGACTCGCTATGAAGCGGTTAATTGACTCACCTATCGACTCAACGATGTTGACGTGTTTTCTGTTCATGGACCGGGCACCGCGAGCGCGCGCTCCAGAGTCGGCCCTGCGTCGCTTGGCGCGAGATAGCGCGGAGGTGTCGTCATGATCGAGTCTTCTGATTTTCGCAGCAGAACGATAGAGCTTAATCACGGAGGCGGCCGTATGCCCGCGCTCGGATTCGGCACGCTGATTCCCGATGCTGCCACGACAACCAGTGCTACCAGAGACGCGTTGGAAACCGGGTATCGACATTTCGATTGTGCCGAGCGATATCGAAACGAGCGTGAGGTGGGTGAGGCGCTGCAGGCAGGACTTGCCGCTGGGGGGATCGCGCGCGAAGACATCTTCGTGACCACCAAGGTATGGAATTCGAATCATAGGCCCGAGCGTGTCGGACCCGCTTTTGAGGCAAGTCTAGAAAGGCTTAGGCTTGACTATCTGGATCTTTATCTCATTCATACGCCGTTTGCATTTCAAGCGGGGGATGAGCAGGACCCGCGCGACGGAGACGGCAATGTCCTCTACGATGAAGGTGTGACCTTGCTCGACACATGGAGGGCGATGGAAGATCTCGTCGACGGTGGAAGATGCGGCGCCATCGGACTGTCTGATATCACCTTGAAAGAATTGCTGCCTCTTTACGAGTCGGCAAGGATCAAGCCGGCCGCGGTGCAGGTTGAAGCACATCCTTATCTTCCGGAGACGGAGCTTCTGGAATTCTGCAGAGAGAAGGAGATAGTGTTTTTGGCCTTTGCGCCATTGGGTCACGGAATAAGGCCGGGGCCGCTTGAGGACCCTGTCGTCTTGCAGATTGCCGAGCGAATTGGAAAGACGCCGGCCCAGGTGCTGCTCGCCTGGGCGGTGCAACGTGGCACGGCTTTGCTTACAACGCCCAAGACTGCGGCCCGCGCGCGGGAGAATTTCGACATCTTCGCCCTTCCGCAGGACGCGTTCGACGAGATCAATCGGATTCAGACCAGGCAGAGGTTCAACGAAGTCGTGAATACCGGCAGCCCTGGTTTTATTCCACGAGTTAAACAATAGCTAAGCAACTCTATTGAAACGTGAACCATATCCGGAGGCGGACCATGGATGAGGAGAAAATGCGTGAAGCCTTGAATGCGCACTGGCACGCGTCGGCAGTCGGGGATCTTACTGCGGAACATGATATTTACGATGACGATGCCGTCTGTGATTATCCGCAGTCGGGTGAACGGATTGTCGGACGAGCCAATTTGCAGGCATTGCGGGGTCATCATCCGGATAGGCCATCGGGTTTCGATGTCAGGCGAATTCAGGGAGAGGGTAGTCTTTGGGTTACGGAATACTCGATCACTTATACGAGCGTGGCGTCATACGTGGTGAGCATTATGGAGTTCTGCGACGGGAAGGTCGTGCATGAGACTCAGTACTTTTCGGGTCCTTTTGAAGCGCCGGAGTGGCGGAGTCAATGGGTTGAACGCATAGCCTGAGGGGCGCGCCGCAGGCGCTGTTTTTTGGGGGTAGGGCGGGTGGTCGGGGGATGGGTTGGTCGGGGGTCGGTGCCGGGTTGGTGCTGCGTACGTTAGCGCGGGTTTAGTGTTGGCAGTATTTTGCGTTCGCACTCGGGGTTCTTAGAGGGGCGCGCTACCGGTGGTGGTCTGGGGTCAGTGCCGGGTTGCTGCTGCTGACGTTAGCGCGGGTTGCATGTGAGCTATATTTTTTATCACTATTAGCCACTGTCCGTGGCGGGACTTCATTTCTTTGTCCTTCGGCGACAAAGAAACGAAGCAAAGAAAACGCCTCCCCACAATCTGTATTAAGTGTCCCCAGCGTGCAGACCACTGCTTTTGGTTCCCGCGTAGCACGGTGCTCGCTAGAACCACGCTTCGTTGAACCCCTCCTTCTCACGAATTCTTACATCCCCACGCTTCGCCACCAGTGCTCTCGGGCAAGATCGATACGCCCACAGACCGGTACGGCCTCACCCCTGTTCGAGGTTGACTGGAGCTATTCGGTGCGTAGTAATTTCAGACGCGCTTGTTCGCCCCGGCGCGATGCGTTCTGCGATCTTTAAGCTGTGCTGGTGACCCGAATGTGTTGCGCGCTACTCGCGCCGCACATAAATGGCCGCGTGGATCACGCAGTCCACCAACCCGTAGAGACGGGTGAGACCGTATTGTCCGTGGGCCACCGTTCTTGCCCGAGAGCACTGGTGGCGAAGCGTGGGGATGTAGGGATTCGCGAGAAGGAGGGTTTCAAGTGTCCGTGGTTTTGCGAGCACCGTGCTACGCGGGAACCAAAAGCAGTGGTCTGCACGCTGGGGACACTTAAAGCAGATTGTGGGAAGGCGTTTTCTTTGCTTCGTTTCTTTGTCGCCGTTGGACAAAGAAATGAAGTGCCGCCACGCACAGTGGCTAATAGTGATAAAAAATATAGCTCACATACAACCCGCGCTAACGTACGCAGCAGCAACCCAGCACCAACCCCGACCACCGACCATAGCCCCGCGCTCAAAACCCTGACCGAGTGCGAACGAAAATACCCTGGCTAATAGTGATAAAAAATTTAGCCAACATTGAACCCGCGCTAACGTAAGCAGCAGCAACCCGGCAATGACCCCGACCACGACCGGTAGCACGCCCCTCTAAGAACCCCGAGTGCGAAAGAAAAATATAGCTCACATACAACCCGCGCTAACGTACGCAGCAGCAACCCAGCAGCAACCCAGCTTCGACCCCCGACCTGCGCCAGTAGCCCGCCCAACCGGCCCCCGGCCCAGTCGGAACCTGGGCACCCCCTAATGCCCATGTCGCTCCCCAGCCCCGACCGGGGCCCCCTTCGATTGCCGGCTGAGCATCACCGTCACCACAGCGGATACCGCCAATGTGGCACCAACTGCATATAACCCCGCCGAATAACCGCCCGTCACATTCTTGAGCCAGCCGATCGCAAACGGTCCGACGAACCCACCCAAATTACCAACCGAATTGATCATCGCAATTCCCGCCGCCGCGCCAGCCCCCGACAAGAACATGCTCGGCATCGCCCACAATGGCGCCTTGGCCGCGCTGATCCCAATGTTCACCACCACCAGCGCCACAATAATCATCAACGCTGTGGTGGCGTTACCCGCAAGGATGAATCCCACACACGCCACCACGCAAGGAATGACCACGTGCCACGTGCGCTCTTCAGTACGGTCCGAATGCTTCGCCCACCAAATCATCGCAACCACGGCGAGGATGCTCGGTATGCCTGCAAGAAGACCAGTTTCGAACGAGCCGAACCCGTACTGACGAATGATCAACGGCGCCCACAGCCCAAGCGTGTACAGCCCCGCCGACGTGCCGAAGTAAATCAGTGCGAGCGCAAGCACGCGCGGGTCGCGCAAGGCGCTAAGCGCGCCCGCCGTGTGCCCCGCATGAGACTGCCTCGCGTCGGCTTCCATCTTCATCTTCGCAATCAGCCATTCGCGCTCTTCCGGCTGAAGCCAGTGCGCCTTCGAAGGCGTGTCGGTCATGTACTTCAGGACGACAAACCCCAGGATGATCGCCGGCACCGCTTCGAGGATGTAAAGCATCTGCCAGTCGGCAAATCCGGCTATCGGAGGAAGCTTCATGATCGCGCCGGACAGCGGCGAGCCGATTGCAGTGGAAATGGGCGCGGCAGCCATGAACCACGCAGCGGCGACTGCGCGCTGTCGCGACGGGAACCACAAGCTGAGGTAAAGGATGATGCCGGGAAAAAAGCCCGCTTCGGCGACGCCCAAAATAAAGCGCAGCGCATAGAAGCTGTTCGGGCCGATGACGAACGCCGACGCGAACGAGACGATCCCCCACGACACCATCACACGCGCAATCCAGCGGCGCGCACCGACCTTGTGAAGAATCAGGTTCGACGGCACTTCGAAAAGGAAGTAGCCGATGAAGAACAGCCCGCCGCCGAGACCGAAGGCTGTCGGCGAAAGACCGATGGCCTTGTTCATTGATAGTGCGGCAAAGCCTACGTTGACGCGGTCGAGAAAACTCACGAAATACAGCAGCATCACAAACGGAATGATCCGCAACATGAGCTTGCGGGAAACCCGGCTTTCGAGTTCGGAAATCATTGTCTCCTCCTTGGAGGCTTAAGCAGTGCACTGAGCCATGCACTATTCAGAAATGGAACAGGGGTGCGGTATGCGCCGTGGCCGTCGGATGCGGCTCTTGTCGTCGGGGCGCGGCTATCGTTTAAACGCGGCAGGTGGAAGACATGCTGTGCCTCACTGTATCTGCGCGATGCGCAACAGGTTGGTGGTGCCGGGCGTGCCGAAGGGCATCCCGGCCGAGATGACGATGGTCTGCCCCGGTTTGCCGAACCCTTCGGCGCGTACTGTCTCGCAGGCAAGCTCGCTCACTTCGAGTACATCGACGACTTCCTTGCATAGCACCGGGTGCACGCCCCAGACCAGCGCCAGGCGACGCGCGGTGGCTTGTTGGGGCGTCATGCCGACGATCGGCGCGCATGGCCGTTCGCGCGCCATGCGCAGCGCCGAATAACCGGAGCTCGTGTATGCAACGGTCGCGACTGCGTTCAGCAGCCCGGTGACATGCCGCATCGCGTAACCAATCGCGTCGGAAGTGTTGGCGCGCGGCGCCGCGTGCGATGCCGTGATAACTTCGCGGTAGTACGGGTCAAGTTCGGTTTGCGAAATGATTAGGTCCATCATCCGCACCGCTTCCACGGGGTATTTGCCGCTCGCCGATTCCGCCGATAACATCACCGCGTCAGCGCCGTCATAGATGGCGGTTGCCACATCCGATGCTTCCGCGCGCGTCGGCACTGGCGCCAGGACCATCGATTCAAGCATCTGGGTTGCGACGATCACCGGCTTGCCGGCCTTGCGGCATGCGCGAACAATGCGCTTCTGGATTGCGGGCACCTGTTCGGCCGGCATCTCCACGCCGAGATCGCCACGCGCGACCATCACGGCATCCGCTTCTTCGACAATGGCGTCGAGGCTGCCGATCGCCGCCGGCTTTTCGAGCTTCGCCACGATGCCGACACGATCGCCAACAATCTTGCGGACCTCGATGATGTCCTCGACGCGCTGCACGAACGACAGCGCAAGCCAGTCGATGCCAAGCGTCATGCCGAACTCCAGATCGCGACGATCCTTGTCCGTCATCGCGGAAAGCGGCAGCACGACGTCGGGAACATTGACGCCTTTGCGCTCGGAGAGCGGACCGCCGACAACAACGGAGGTTTCCGCGAAGCCGGGACCGCAACGCTCGACGCGGAGCTGGACGCGGCCGTCGTCGAGCAGGAGGTTGGTCTGCGGCTTGAGCGCCGCAAAAATTTCCGGATGCGGCAGCGAGACACGCGTGCCGTCGCCAGGCGTTTGCGTATCGAGATCGAGACGGAAGGGGGCGCCGGCCGCAAGCGTGACCGGACCGTTCGCAAATGTGCCGATCCGAAGCTTTGGACCTTGCAGGTCGAGCAGCACGCCGATGGGCCTGCCTGCCTCCTTTTCTATCGAGCGGATGAGTTCGAGGCGTCGTTGATGATCGTCGTGCGTGCCGTGACTGAAGTTCAGCCGGAAGACATCGGCGCCCGCGTTGAACAGCGATTCGATGGTCTCGCGGCGGGTGCTGGCCGGCCCTAGCGTTGCGACGATTTTTGCATTGCGGTTGCGGCGCATCTTTAGGCTCCTTGAAAGATCGCCGTGCTGAGCGGCAACAGCGGCAATGAAGGTTTCGTTGCGATGGGACGAGCCGGGCCCACGGCCGCCGGATGGCGGACCGTGAATACCAAGCTTTAGCGGGGGATGCTGACGGCGCTTAGGCCGCGCTCGTTGCGGGGACGGCAGCTCTCTCGATGAGCGCGCAAACCGCAGCGGTCACCTGCGCGGTCGTTGCCGTGCCGCCGAGGTCGCCTGTATGCAGGGACTTGTCCGCGGTCACCGCTTCGACTGCCTGCATCACGCGTTTCGCGGCGTCGAATTCGCCAAGATGTTCGAGCAGCATGACGACCGACCAGAACGTGCCGACCGGATTGGCGAGGCCCTTGCCCATGATGTCGAATGCGGAACCGTGGATCGGCTCGAACATCGACGGATAGCGGCGTTCCGGATCGATGTTGCCGGTCGGCGCGATGCCGAGGCTGCCGGCGAGCGCGGCGGCGAGGTCGCTGAGGATGTCGGCGTGCAGGTTGGTGGCGACGATCGTGTCGAGCGTCGCGGGGCGGTTGATCATGCGCGCCGTCGACGCATCCACCAGTTCCTTGTCCCATTTGACGTCCGGGAATTCCTTCGAGATTTCAAGCGCGATCTCGTCCCACATCACCATTGCGTGGCGCTGCGCGTTGCTCTTCGTGATCACGGTCAGCAGCTTGCGCGGACGCGATTGCGCGAGGCGGAACGCGAAACGCATGATGCGCTCGACGCCGGCGCGCGTCATGATCGACACGTCGGTCGCGGCTTCGATCGGATGGCCCTGATGCACGCGGCCGCCCACGCCGGAATATTCGCCTTCCGAGTTTTCGCGGACGATCACCCAGTTCAGGTCTTCCGGCTCGCAGCGCTTGAGCGGGCCATCGATGCCCGGCAGGATGCGGGTCGGACGAACGTTCGCGTATTGATCGAAGCCCTGGCAGATCTTCAGGCGCAGGCCCCACAGCGTGATGTGATCGGGAATGTCCGGGTCGCCGGCCGAGCCGAACAGGATCGCGTCCTTGTTGCGGATCGCGTCGAGCCCGTCCGCCGGCATCATGACGCCGTGCTTGCGGTAGTAGTCGCCGCCCCAGTCGAAGTTTTCGAACTCGAATGCGAACGACTTCGTGGTCTTGGCGAGTGCTTCGAGGACCTGCGCGCCGGCGGGTACGACTTCCTTGCCAATGCCGTCGCCGGGGATGGTTGCGATGCGATAGGTTTTCATGTCTCCGTCCTTCTCGTGTTGAGGGTGTGAGTGAACTTTATCGCTATCTGGACGCAAAAACCGGTGCTAAACTCAAAGCATCTTTAACTTTAATTCACAAGTGAAAGCGATGCGCGACACCGTCCAGCCGTCCGATCTGAGCTTTTTCTCGACCCTTGCCGCGTCCGGCAGCCTGAGCGCGGCGGCGCGCGAACTGGGCCTGACGGCGGCAGCCGTCAGCAAGCACCTGACGCAGATGGAGAGCCGCGCGGGCGTCGCGCTGGTCAACCGCACGACGCGCCGGATGATGCTCACGCCCGAGGGCGAGCTGTACCTCGAGCACGCGCGCCGGATTCTCGATGAGATCGACGAGCTGGCGGAATTGCTCGGCACAGCGAAGAAAAGTCCGAAGGGACTGCTGCGCGTCAATGCAACGCTCGGCTTTGGGCGCAGTCATGTCGCGCCCGCGATTTCGCGCTTCGTGCGCGAAATATCCGCAGGTGTCGGTGCAGCTTCAGTTGTCGGTCACGCCGCCGCCGCTGACGGACGACACCTTCGATGTCTGCATCCGCTTCGGCGAGCCGCCCGATACGCGGGTGGTCGCGCGGCGTCTCGCGGACAATCGTCGGCTGCTGTGCGCGGCGCCTTCGTACATTGCGTCGCGCGGGATGCCAACGACCGCGCACGACCTGACGCGGCACAACTGCATCGGCATCCGTCAGGGCGACGAAGCCTACGGCGTGTGGCGTCTGACATCGGGCAGGGGCGCGGCACGCAAAACGGAAGCTGTGCGAATCAACGGCACGCTGACAACGAACGATGGCGAAATCGCGGTGAAGTGGGCGCTGGAAGGACACGGCATCCTGATGCGGGCCGAGTGGGATATCAAACAGTATCTGGCCGATGGTTCGCTTGTGCG
Organism: uncultured beta proteobacterium; assembly: GCA_963708695.1. Classification (GTDB taxonomy): domain Bacteria; phylum Pseudomonadota; class Gammaproteobacteria; order Burkholderiales; family Burkholderiaceae; genus Caballeronia. Next base: position 124,258 of record CAVPTS010000003.1, on the reverse strand, counting down.
TCGTGCTGCCCGACCATGACACGCCCGAACGCCGATATCTTCGCGGTGTATTCGCAGCGGCACCAGATGTCCAACCGGATTCGCGCCTTCGTCGACTTTATTGCAGAGGATCTTCGGAGCGAGGCGGGTAGATCCACGTAGAAGAGCCCTTAGCCTTCCTGTGTTCGTCCTTACGCGATCCGCATTCAACTAAAAAAAGCGCAAGCGCCTCGACCCTCGCGCGCAAAGCTACGCATCGGGTGCAGATCGAAATCTTGCCCGATCAAAGCCCCAGACAAACCGCTCCGGCCGCGACGATCACGCACGCGAGCCAGCGCTTTCCGCTGACCGCTTCCCGCAGAAACATCCGCCCGATCAGCACCGCAAACACCACGCTGGTCTCGCGCAACGCCGACACCGCGCCCATCGCGCCCGACTGCATCGCCCAGATCACGATGCCATACGCCGCGATCGACACCAGGCCGCCGGCGAGCGACGAGCCGACTGCCATCGGCGCCGCCCGTACCGGCGTCCACAGCGCCGCGAGCCCGCGCATCGCGACGAACAGCACCGGCATCAGCCAATAGAACAGGAACATCCACGCGGTGTAGGCGAGCGCTTGGCCGCCGGATAAGCGCACGCCGATGCCGTCGATCACCGTATAGAGCGCGATTGTCGCGCCGGTCGTCAGCGCGGCCAGCACACCCGCACGCGAGACGTGACTGCCCCTGCAGCGCGAGCGCGATGATGCCCCCCGATATCATCACGATCCCGAGCGCGTGCAGCGGGCCGATCGCCTCATGCGCGAAGAGCGCCGCGCCGAGCGTGACGAGCAGTGGCGACGAGCCGCGCGCGATCGGATACGCCTGCGCCAGATCGCTGCGGCGATACGCCCGCACGAGGCTCATGTTGTAGACGATATGCACGAGCCCCGATGCGACGATGTACGGCCAGGCCGCGTTCGGCCGGCCACGGCGTGAACAGGACGACGAGCGTGGAGACCGCTGCGATGGCGATGCTCATCCACGTCATGGACAGGAAGCGGTCGTGGTTGCCGTGCAGCATCGCGTTCCAGCTCGCGTGGAGCAGGGCGGCGAGGAGGACGAGACCGCCGGTATAACTGAGCATGCGGGTCCCGGAGAAAGGGTGATAGCGAAGAAGGATATCTATCTTGTAGCGGCCTAACAAACCAGATAAATTAGGTCTTCGCGTTAGATAAACTATTCCGAATGAAACGATGAAACGCGTATTGCCTCCGCTCAATGCATTGCGTGCCTTCGAGGCCGCAGGCCGGCTTGGCAGCTTCAAGGAAGCAGCCGCCGAATTGCACGTGACTCACGGTGCGGTGAGCCAGCACGTGCGCCTGCTTGAGGAGTGGCTTGGCGCACCGATGTTTGAGCGGCACAACCGGCGCGTGGTGCTCACGCCGGCGGCGACGGCCTACCTGGAGGAGATCGGCCCGTTGTTCGAGCAGCTTTCGCAGGCAACCGCGCGATATGGCTTTCCCGGAACGGTCTCCCGGACGCTGTCCGTGAATGCGCCCGCGACATTCACGTTGCGCTGGCTGGTGCCGAGACTGGCGATATTCCGCGCGGAGCATCCCGATGTGGACGTCAAGGTGGAGACGTCGAACGAGTCGGTGGAAAGTCTCAAAGAAGAACTATGACGTCGTCATCCGGGGCGGTCCGGACACGTTCTATGGCTACTCGATGCGGCCTTTCCTGTCCGAGGAGAGGCTCCCGGTCTGCAGCCCGGCACTTTTGCAGCGATTGCCGCTGCGGATGCCGGACGATCTGCGGCGGCATACGTTGCTGCACACGTCGAGCCTGCCGCGGCTCTGGCCGGACTGGCTGGCGAAGGCACAGATTCCTGCACTAAAGCCGGCTGCCACCCTGACCTTCGATCACTTCTATCTGACGTTGCAGGCTGCCATCGACGGCAATGGGCATCGCGATGGGACCGACCGCGCTGGTCTCAGACGATCTCGCGGCCGGCCGGCTTGTCACGCCATTCGACGGTCCTCGTCTGCCGTCGCGAAGCTATTGCACTTACGTTCCGGATGGGAAGTCTGCGGATGATCTGGTCGTGCTGTTTTGCTCGTGGCTCGAGCTCGAGGGCATGCGCTCGCAAACGGAAACGGCTTCCTAGAGATGGACTCGTTTCCCGGCAGGTACGTCTCAGCCATTGCTCAAGCCAACCGGTGACACGCGCGGTATTACCGACGCGGTATTACCGCGCGCTATTACCGATTAGCCCGATCGTATACTTGACAGAGCACTCGCACATTCTGCACTGTACATAATGCGTTTCGGCGGATAGCGAGAGCCTTCAGGGAGTTCGTGGGCCGGGAGAACGAGCTTCCCGTGCTGCTCCAGGTGTGGCATGACTCACTTGGCGGGCAGCCCCAGGTGCTCAGGCTTGTCGCGGAGGCACGCCTCGGGAAGACCCGCGCCGTGCAAGAGTTCTACCGTTGGCTGAACCAGTTGAGGAACCCGGTAACTACTGGCAACACCGGCCCGACACGCTTCCTGTCGACAGTGACAGCCTGCGTATCAATCCGATCTTCGAAGGGTATCTCCGACCATGTTCAATATCCTCCTCGTTCCGCTGGACGGCTCACCCCAGAGTACTCACGTCATCAACCTGGCCAGCCGCGTGGCGGCGCCGGGTACGGCGACCGTACACCTGCTATGCGTTGTCGACCCCTCCTACGCGCTGCCTCCCGGTTGCGAAGGGGGTGTCGCGCCCGATGGCCTGCGCTATCCGCCTGCACAAGCGCAGACATCTTTCGCACATTCCGTTCTGGATAATGCGGCCGCACAGCTTGCCGGCCGGGCTCTCACGGTGGAACGGCACTTCTGCGCGGGCAATTTGTCCGACGTCGTCGTCGAACAAGCCCGGCTGCTGGCGGCGGAGATCATTGTGATGGGACATCACCATTTGTCACGGGTACGCCGCTGGGCTAACCCGTCGACCTGCACACAAGTTATTGAACGTTCGCGTTGCGCGGTATTGATCGAAACCCGGGATAAGGACTAAGCTCATGACCCTGGTCAGGTGCTAGCCAGATTCCGGCGCGCAACCAAAGCCGGATAAACACCTGGCGGGTAGATTCATTATTGAATCAAGCGCCGGGTGCAGCAAAAATGCTTGTAAAGTGGCGGTACTAAAGTAGCGGTACTAAAGTAGCGGTACGTCGGGATCCTGCAGAGGGTCTTTCGTCAGGTCATCGAAACTGGAGCAGCCAATGAACTCAATCAGAATACTCAAGCTGGCTGGTGCTGCATTAATTGTTATCGCTTCCCTCAATGCGTGGGCGCAGGAAAGCGATTCCGCCGCTACATCGACAGCAACGCAAGCGACGTCGAAATCCGCCGTCAGGAAGGCGAATCGGGCACTGAGCAGAAAGGTGGTTCAAGCGCTTTCGAAGGGCGGCGTCAATACCACGGGCATCAATGTACTCGCGAAAGGTGGGGTAATAACGCTGGCCGGAGGCGCCACCGATCAGACCCAGATCGATAAGGCAACTTCAATAGCAAAGGGCGTTTCTGGCGTCACGTCCGTGAAGAATGTTCTGACGATTCGCGAAGGCGGGCAGTAGTTCCGCCTAAGTCTTCTCTGTCAAAACTGCGATCTGCGATTTAATACACCGGCAGCAGGCTGATCGCCGGTGTCATTCTTGCTTCGATTTCGGTTGTCGGGGTTGCTCTCGCGGCTCGGAACCGCGTTGCGTCGGCGCCCTCGTACATGCGTCCGGTGGCCTTACATACGGCACATCAGCGCAGCAGCACAAGTACACCGGAAACCCGTAGGCGTTCGTACCGGTGATAGTCGTTGGCCCGTGCAGCGGACACACTGCTTTCATGGTGTCTCCTGAGGCTCATGAGTCTAGTGGTCCTATCCTACGCTCAAGTACACTCAAGTACACTCAAGTACACCCGGGTACACGCAGGTGTACGTGCTGCCGCTGAGTTCGACTACGGCCGCGTTCGTCCGCCGCCATGCAGTCGGACTAAAGCGTTATTTCTCGAGTATGCGCAGGAGGGATTTTCCCGCAGGGGTCCCAAGTTCCCGGCAATCTATCGTGCCATCCTTGTCGGGGTTGGCGGCCTTGAAGCGCGCCTCGACAACCTTCATGAACTCACGTTTATCAATCGTCTTATCGTGGTCGGGGTCGGCAGCTCGCAACTCCCTCTTCGTCATTCGCCCACTCAACTCCTTCAGATCCAGCGTGCCGTCCTTGTCGCGGTCGAGCCGGTCGAATAGCGCCAATGCAGCCTTGCGCGCTTCATGGAGATCCATCGTGCCGTCGTTGTCTGGATCAAGCGCCTTCATCCTGGCGCATTCCGTGGCCGTCGTTCGCGCGAAGGTGGGCGTTGTCAGGATGATCGCGCACCAGGCAACGACCCAACCACTAAGAAATGCGGATTTTCTCTTTGACATCGCTCCCTCTGGTCATCGAATGAAACAAGACTCCCTGCCTACCACGGCGGTCACGGCGGTCACGGCCGTCCGAGGCTTTGATAGTACGCGGCGAGATTCGCGATGTCAGCGTCAGACAGCGGCTTCGCAATCAGCGTCATCATGTCATTCTGGCGCGCGCCGGACTTGAAGTCGTTCAGCGCCTTCACCAGATAATCCTCGGTTTGCCCGGCCAGATTGGGCGCCTCCGGAATCTTCGCGAGCCCGTCAATGCCATGACACGCCTGGCATTGCACGGCCTTCGCGCGCCCGGCCTGGACGTCGCCCGCGAAGGCCGTGTTCGGCGGGCACGCGGCGACGAGCAATAACGCTGTCGTCGATACCACCGCCAATCGCCTCTTCATTTTCCACCTGTGTAGGAGATGCGATAGATCGCGCCGGCGAAATCGTCCGAGACGAGTAGCGAACCATCCTGCAACTGCTGCACATCCACTGGACGGCCCATGTATTCCCCCGACGCGGTGAGCCAGCCTTCGGCGAACACTTCCGTCGCGCCGGCGGTGCCGTCATCCTTGATCGGCGTGAACATGATGCGCGCCCCGATCGGCTTCGTGCGATTCCAGGAGCCGTGTTCCGCATCGAAGATGCCGCCCTGATACTTCGCCGGGAACATCTTGCCCGTGTAGAACGTCATGCCGAGGTCCGCCGCGTGCGCCGCCATTTCCACTTGCGGGAACACGACGCCCGCGGGCGGTGTCGCGTCCTTGTAGTCGACCGTGCGGACCTTCCCGCCGCCGTACCACGGGAAGCCGAAGTTTTCGCCCGCCTTGGTCGCGTGGTTGAGTTCGCCCGGGGGGGTGTCGTCGCCCATGCCGTCGACCTGGTTGTCTGTGAACCACAGCGACTTGTCCTTCGGATTGAAGTCGAGGCCGACCGAATTGCGCACGCCGTGCGCGTAGATCTCGCGGTTCTTGCCGTCCTGATCCATGCGGATGATGCCCGCGAGCCCGTTCTTGTCGAGATCGGCGAGCTTGTCTTTCGGCGGCACATTCCACGGCTGCCCAAGCGCGATGTACAACTTCTTGTCCGGCCCGATGCGGCAGACGCGCGCGCCGTGGTTGAAGCTTTCGAACTGCGTCGGGATCAGCTTGCCCTGCGGCACGACGACCGCCGCCGCGACATCGCTGCCGCCCTCGCCGAAGAACTGCGCCGCCGGGAACGCGAGCACGCGGTTCTGCTCGACGACATAGAGGACACCATCCGGCGAGAAGCACACGCCGTTCGGCACCTTGAAGGTCACCGAACTCGCGAAGGCGACGACATCGTCGGCGACGCGGCGCTTGGTGCGGTCCGTCACCTGCCAGACGCGGGCTTTGCGCGTGCCGACGAACACGACGCCTGTCGATGGTTCGATGGCCATGTGACGCGCGTCCGGCACGACCGCGTACAACTCGATCTTGAAGCCGGGCGGCAGCTTGATTGACTTGAGGTTTTCGCGCAGTGCGTCGGCACGCTGGCCGGACTGTGGCACTTGCTCGGCGGGCGTGCTGTTGCCCGTTTGCTGGAAATTCGAAAGCGTGGTGACATTGTCCTGCGCCGCGTGGACCGACGGCAAGGCTGCGAGCATCGCACCGATGGCGACTGGCAAAAGCTTGAGCGCTGCGTTCATCTGTTTATCGAGAGGTTGCTTCGTTTTTAATGGCTGCAACTACGGAAAAAACGTGATGCGCGGGACGACGGATGCCGGGTCGAGCGGGCGATGCAATGGGACGCAAAAAATTACGCCATGGAATGGGTCGAAAAGCTCAGCCGACGATTCTCCTCACGCGTGGAAGTGCACACTCGGGCAGCGCCTGGTCCATAGGGTTGTGATCGCGGGTTAAAGCCGCTGATGGGGAGGCGGTGCTGCATCAATCAGGGTATTTTCATCGCGGCCTCTTGGAACCATTCGGTACGTCCGGAACGTTCGATTCCTGAGCGGGCTGTCTTGAGTACCTGTTCCAAGGCGACACTAGCCGCCGCACGTGGAAACGCGGACAGCGAACCTTTCGTGACGCCCGTTCGCGAGGCAGGACCGTTCAGGGTTTTGAATGGAAAAGCACGAGTGTCTGGTATAGACGGTCAGCCGCTGCAGGTCAAGGATGACTTAGCAATTGCCAGCGTTGTTTGAATTCGTGTGGCTGTCGTAGCCCGCGCTTAGCCCAGTGACGCCGCTCGTTTCGGCGATACCGCTTTAGTACGCCCCGCGTCTCCACTATTGCTTACGAATTCCTGACGGGCACTTTGGAAATCGAATGTAACGCTTGAGGATTCCGAAACTTCGCCGGGCGACGATCTCGCTGTCGCAACACATTATCAGCGCAAGAACACCACACCATGCATGAGTGTGACCCGGAAGTTTAAAGGCCGCGTCAAGCGCGGCCCTTTGCATCGGCCTAACCCTTCCTTAAAGTAGGCAATCGTGGCTTTCTAAAATTGTCCAATACAGTTGCTGCTTCGAAAGGCTTGGCCGCTGACCGCGAGCTTTTCATCAATGCCTCGATTCTCTCAGCGGTGTCCGTCGACGGAGCCGGCGTGTACACCATGATTCGAGTGCCGGGCGCATCGGGCACCTCCAGTGACAGTGCGTCGAGTTCAAGCACGCCCGCTATTGGATGCTCGATTACCTTGCGCCAATCGCTGCGTTTAAGCACTTCGTGCTCCGCCCACCATTTGCAAAACTCCGAGTCGGTGTCATTCAGTTCTTCAACAAGATCTCTAAGGAACACTTCGCCAGAGGGGCGGAGAATATAGTCGCCACGGAACTGAGCTAACACGCACTTCGCATACGCGTCCCAGCCACGGAACAGCTTGCGAGCACCTTCTGCCTGAAACGTGAACCATAAAAGATTACACCGCCCCGCAGGAAGCTTTCGAAAATCTGTAAAGACTTTCGTCGCAGCTTCGTTCCAGGTGACGTAATTCCAGTTACCGTCGACTACATACGCGGGCATATTGCCCAGTTGATCGAGCATCCGCCGGACCGTGTCAGTGACGTTCTGAGCAATGGGATAAGGTCCGGGCGCGGTGTAGTGATTCGCGAGTTCGAACAAATGGGTGCGTTCGTGATGCGACAACTTCAACGCATTAGCAATGCTCTCGACGGTACGAAATGAGACATTCACTTCGCGACCCTGTTCAAGCCACGCATACCAGGTCACGCTGATGCCGGCTTTCTCCGCGACCTCCTCACGACGAAGTCCCGGCGTCTTGCGACGAACCCCTGCAGGAAAATCGATGTCTTCCGGGCGCAGCCGTGCTCGCCGCGTGCGAAGAAAATCGGCCAGTTCGTCCAGGCGCTGCTGCTTTTCCATTTCATGTCTCCGCGAGCGTTCCCTATTACTGCCAATACTAGTAATAGCAGTTGCTAGATGGGCCAAACTATTCGTGTCACTCTGAGCCGGTCGTAGCAAGCAGCCTCGATTCCGACTTCCGCCAGGCAATTATATGTCGGGATCCGAATTAGACGTAATGCGCGGCCAAAGTTGATGCTTAGGAACAGTGGCGCAAGACCACTCCTCATCAACACACAAAACACTCATGGAGACATACATGCGTCTTTCGCTTTGCCAGGCCCGCGTGCGCGCACTTCTCGCCGTCACGGCGCTGATCATCCCTGCCATGACCGCACATGCTGAATACACCGGTGCCGCCAGGACCTTTCTCTTTAATCCAGCCGTTCAGATTCCATTTTCAGATACGGCCAAATTCAAGAAGAAGGCGCCTTATGTGATCGGCTTCGCGAACGCGGGGCTGGGTGACAGCTGGCGAGTCGTGATGCAGCATTCGTTGATGAAGGCGGCCTCCGAACATGCCGATGTGATCAAGCAGATCATCATCACCAACGGCAATATGGATGACGCGAAGCAAGCGGCCGACATCCAGGACTTGATCTCGCGCGGCGTCGACTTGCTCATCGTCAGTGCGAATACGCAGAAGGCACTCGACCCGGTCGTCACCCGCGCAATGAAGCAGGGCATTCCTGTGGTCATGGTGGACCGGCGGATTTCATCCGATAACTTCGTGTCCTTCGTGACCGGTTCGGACGCCATGATGGGCCGCGTCTGGGCGCAGTGGATTGTTGAGAAGCTGCATGGCAAAGGGAACGTCATCATGCTGGCCGGGCAAGCGGGTTCGAGCGTGAGCGCCGACCGCGAGACCGCTGCCAAGCAGGTGTTCTCGCAATACCCTGGCATCAAGGTTCTCGACACCGTTTATTCGGACTGGAGTCCCGTCAAGGCCAAGCAGCAGATGCAGGCCATGATTGCGAAATATGGGCACAGCATCAACGCGGTCTGGTGCGCGCATGGATTACCAGTGGCTGGTTCCATCGACGCGTTTGTCGCCGCCGGTTTTAAAGCAGGCGAAATTCCGCCGCACACGACCGCAGATTTGAACGGCCCGTTGCAACTTGCCTTGAAGTACAAGATCCCGATGCTTGAGATCGGCTATCCGCCAACAATGGGACGCACCGCTATCGACGTCGCACTTAAGGTGCTCGACGGTCAAACACTGCCAAAGATCTACGAAATCAGTCCCCAGATAGCGCTGACTCGCGGTGACGAAACAGCGTCGGTGCCGCATCCGGACCAATACATCGACCAGATCGTGGACGCCAACGGACCACCCGACGAGATCATCGATGGAGGCATGGGACCGGGTTATAACCCGTCGACGTTCAAGGTCAAGTTGCCGGGTGACAAATGAACCGCGACAGCGATGCATCTGTAAGTGATCTGATCGAAATCGTACAGGTCACGAAGGAGTTTCCAGGCGTCAAGAGTCTGGACCAGGTGTCGTTCGGCGTGCGTGCCGGAGAGATCCACGCACTCGTTGGAGAGAACGGGGCAGGCAAATCGACGCTCACGAAAGTCATGGCAGGCGTCTATGCGCCGGACTCCGGCCAGATACGCTTTGAAGGACACGTCGTGCAATGGAAATCGGCTCCGGATGCAAAGCGTCGTGGCATTCATGTCATTCACCAGGAACTCGTGCTGTTTCCACAATCGACGGTTGCGGAGAACATCTTCGCAAGCGCTGAGCCGCGCACACGCTTCGGCCTGCTTGATCACGACAAGATGAACGGGCAAGCGCAGCGCTTGCTGACCGAGCTTGGGGTGGAGCTGGACCCGCGCGAACGGGTCGGAAATCTGCCCGTTGCCGATCAGCAAATGGTGGAGATCGCCAAGGCAATGGCGAGTGAGACCCGGGTGCTCGTGCTTGACGAACCCACCGCTGTGATAGCCGGCAAGGAAGTTCAACTGCTGTTCGATCGCGTTCGTGCGTTACGCGCGAAGGGCGTTGCTATTGTCTATATCTCGCATCGGCTGGATGAAATATTCGAGTTGTGCGATCGCGTCACAGTGATGAAAGACGGCAGGAAAGTGGCGACTCAACATGTCAGCGATACGACGCGAGACGGTCTCGTGCGCCTGATGGTCGGACGAGAAATGAAGGATATTTACCCGCCCAAGCGTGCGCTTCAACACGGTGCCGCAAACCTTCTCGAGGTGAGCCGTCTATGCGTCGGCAAGCGGGTCTTTGACGCGTCGCTGACTGTACGGGCAGGGGAGATAGTCGGGATTGCCGGCATGGTCGGCTCGGGGCGCACCGAACTTGCGGCGGGGATTTTCGGAGCGCTGCGGGCGCTAAGCGGCACGATCGATATAGGTGGCATTCGGCGCCATCACATGACTCCGCGTGCAGCTATACGACTCGGGCTTGGCTTCGTGACTGAAGACCGCAAGTCTCAGGGCTTGCTCATGTTGCTTAACGTGGCTCAGAACGTCACGGCCACCACGCTTAATCAGGTATCCCGCTTTGGTCTGATGCGCGGTGGGTCCGAAAGATCGGCCGCGCGGGCAGCGATCAAGGAGTATTCAATCGCGGGCGCGCGGCCGGGCGGCAGCGTCGCAACGTTGTCGGGCGGTAATCAGCAGAAGGTCCTGATCAGTCGATGGGTGCGCGTGTGCAAACGCGTATTGATCCTCGACGAGCCCACGCGTGGAGTGGATGTGGGCGCCAAGGCAGAAATTTATCGGGTCATGCGGCAGCTGACGGATAGGGGACTGGGCATTTTAATGATCAGTTCCGAACTTCAGGAAGTGATCGGTATGTCCGATCGGGTGCTCGTCATGCGCGAAGGGCGCATCAATGGCGAAGTGACCGGCGAGCAGATGACCGAACACGACATCATGCGGCTCGCGACAACAACTGCGGCTGAAACATCAGGAGACGAGCATGAGTACGCTCACTAATCATACCGGTCACCGCATCACTTCCCTGCGTCGTTTTTTTTCGCATAACGCTTCGGCCTGGGTGGTTCTTGCATTGCTTCTGGTGCTGCTCGGCGTCGGCGCTTATATCAGTGATCGATTTGCGACAGTGAGCAACATGCTCAACGTCCACCAGCAGGCAACGGGCCTCGCGCTCGTCGCTCTCGGGCAGACCTTGGCGATTTTGACCGGCGGCATCGACCTGTCCGTGGGGTCGGTGATCAGTGTCACTGCGACGCTCACATCAGGTCTAGCCGATAACCCCTACGGAGGCTGGTCGACGGCAGTCATTGCAGTCATTCTGTTGTCGGTCGTGATTGGATTGATTAACGGCGCACTCATCCTGTGGCTCAAAGTCCATCCGCTGATCGTTACGCTTGGCATGGGCGCGGTATTGCAGGGCGGCATTCTGTACTACTCGCTGGGTCCTGCCGGCAGCGTTCCCGACGGTTTCGATTCGGTCGCTTACGGCCGTTTCATGAATGTTCCGGTTACTGCCACAGTCGTGCTTCTGCTCTACTTCGTCGCCTCCTTCCTGATGCGCAATACGCGTCTCGGCCATTACATCTACATGGTGGGTGACGACGAGCACGCGGCAAGCCTGTCAGGTGTTCCGAAGGCGCGCGTGATCCTGTTCGTCTATGTCTTCTCTGCGGTGTGCGCGGGACTCACGGGCATCTATCTGGCGGCGCAGTTCGGCTCCGGACAGCCCTATCTCGGCGTAAATTACACGCTGGCTTCAATCACGCCGGTCGTTGTTGGCGGCACAGTCCTGACGGGTGGCCGCGGCGGGGTTATTGGTACGTTGATTGCAGCGTATCTACTGAGTCTGCTTAACAACCTGATCAATTTCGCCGGCATTGCGTCGCAGTATCAGCTCATCGTTCAAGGCGCGGCAGTCATCATTGCGGTGTCGGTCAATGCTCAACGCAAGCGGGTGACAGCATGAGCGCGATCGTTAACAAGCGTCCGCCGCTGGCACATTATCTTTCGATGAACGCCGCACGGCGTTACGGCATCTTCATCTTCTTCGCACTTCTGGTCATGGGCTCAGGGCTTCTCTCGCCCACTTTTCTGCGACGGGACAATGTTGTCAACATGCTCGTGCAGTTCGCCCCTCTGGGCATTGTAGTGATCGGGCAAGTGTTCGTGATTCTGGTTGGCGGCCTCGATCTTTCCGTGGCCTCGGTCATGGCGAGCGCCGCAGTGATTGCAACCGGCTTTGACGGAACCAATGCATCGGCCCCGGTCATTTTCGCGGCGACGATGGGGATGTGCTTGCTCACCGGATTGCTCAATGGCCTTCTCATCACCAAACGGCAGGTCTCGCCCTTCCTTGCAACTTTCGCCACGGCAATCGTCCTGCAAGGGCTGCGTTTCGCCTACACGCAGGGCGCGCCCTCTGGAAACGTGCCGCCACTGTTCCATGAAATGGGCACGGGTTTTATTGGCGGGATGCCCGTCAGCGTTCTGATTCTCGCTGTGCTCGCGGTCGTGTTCGGCGTACTCCTGCATGTGTCGACGTTCGGACGACGGGTATTCATGGTTGGCGGAAACTCTGAATCTGCTCGCCTCGTCGGTGTAAGTCCGGATGTCATTCGGATTGCTTGCTATATCGCGAGCGCGATGCTCGCGGGTCTGGCCGGTCTCGTGTTGTCGGGCTTTGTCGGGATCGTGGACAACTGGGTGGGAAGAGGCTTCGAGCTCGACTCCATCGTAGCGGCCGTCATGGGCGGCGTGGCATTGTCCGGCGGACGCGGCAGTCTGCTCGGCGGACTAACAGGAGCCGCGATCCTCATCATCGTTTTCAACATTGTGTTGCTCGTCGGCATGCCCGTTCAGGCACAAACGATCGTAAAGGGCGTGATCATTATCGGCGCATCTGCTTGTTACGTGATTCGGCGCGGCCGCTGAAAGTGCAATGGATAACGAAGTAACGACGGCTATTCAAGCAGCCGTCCCGGAAAGGAGTAAAAAACCATGAGAGCAGTCAGATTTCACTGTGCACACGACATTCGGGTCGAAAACATTCCAGATCCGAGTGGCATGGGCGCCAATCAAATGATCGTCAAACCCATGTGGTGCGGCATCTGTGGTACGGATTTACACGAGTACCAGGCCGGCCCGATTGTAGTGCCGACCGAACCGCATCCGCTGACTGGCGCGAAAGCGCCGCAAGTGCTGGGCCATGAATTCAGTGCTGAAGTGCTTGAAGTCGGCAAGGACGTAAAGAACGTTCAGCCGGGCGACCGGATATCGGTCATGCCGCTCGCGTCCTGTGGCCAATGCTATTACTGCGCACGCGGGATGCGTCACCTATGCGTGAAGATGGGATGTGTGGGCTTGAGCTGGGATGGCGGCGGCATGGCCGAGTACACCACGATCAACGACTACCACGCAAACAAGCTGCCCGATACCGTGAGCGACAAACAGGGCGCGCTGATCGAGCCGGCTGCGGTCGCGCTATACGCGGTGGATCGCGGCGGCGTGACGGTTGGCTCGTCGGTGTTGATCACCGGCGCGGGACCGATTGGCGTTCTCGCAGCGCTCGCGTGTCATGCGGCCGGGGCAAGCCAGATCTTCGTGAGCGAGCCCAATTCTGCCCGAGCCGCCAAGATGGCCGAGTTCGGTGTCGCCACACAAATCTTTGATCCGACAGACGGCGAGTTACCCGACAAAATCCGGGATCTGACAGAAGGCGTCGGTGTGGACGTCGCGCTTGAATGCTCGGGCAATCAGCACGCCCTGAACGCATGTGTCGACGCCGTCCGTTCAGCGGGCGCAGTCGTGCAAGCAGGCCTGCATGTCGGCACTGCGACAGTCGATCCGATGAAATGGTCGCTCAAGGACATCCACATCGAGGGCACGTGGTGCTACCCGGTAACGATATGGCCAAGGATCATCGGGATGATTGCAAACGGCAAGTTCCCCGTGGAGAAGCTTATTCATGACCTGATCGATGCCGACGACGTCGTGGCGAAAGGCTTTGATGCCCTGAGCGACAAGGGCAGCGACAAGATGAAGATCCTGATCAACCCGCAATTGACGAAATAACGAGAAATCGAATGAGCGAACTGAATGCACTGAATGCACAACAAAAGCCGTCCATAGGGTGGGTCGGCTTGGGCAAGATGGGCACGCCGATTGTCATCAATCTGCTTAAGGCGGGATACGACGTGGCGGTCTATGACGTCGACCCCAACCGCGCCGCCGATCTGGCGGCGCAAGGTGCGAGGCCCGCGCCTGACATTGCCAGCCTCGCGGCGTCCACTCAGGTTGTCTTTTCAATCATCCCGGACGACCTGGTTCTAAAGAAGGTCGCGCTCGGTTCGCAGGGCGTCATTGCGAACATGGCGCGCGGCGCCGTGTATGTCGACATGAGCACGGTTTCTCCCGTGGTCTCGGGCGAAGTGCGGGACGCGGCGAAGGAGCGGGGCATCGGCTATATATCGGCGCCCGTCTCAGGAAGCACCGTGCTCGCGGAGAAGGCGCAGCTCACGGTGTTCGCGTCGGGACCCAAAAATGCTTTCGAGTTCGTGCGGCCACTGTTGGAGTCGATTTCGACAAAGCAATATTATGTAGGCGATGACCAGCAGGCGCGATACCTGAAGCTCGCAATCAATCATCTGGTCGGTTCAACAGCCGTACTTCTTGCAGAAGCGCTGACGCTCGGCAAGAAAGGCGGCCTCGACTGGGTGGAAATGTTGACCGTCATTGGGGACAGTGTTGCCGCTTCGCCGCTCATCAAGTACAAGCTCGATCCGCTCAAACAGCGTGACTTCACGCCGGCGTTCTCGGCGAGGCAAATGCTGAAGGATATGTCGCTGGTTGTTGATGCAGGTGAGGCAGTGGGTGTACCAATGGCCGCGGCCGCTTTGGTACGAAAGCAGTTTGCAGATTATGTCGAGGCGGATGGCGCGGAACTTGATTTCTTTTCAATTCTTCGTGCGGTCGAGTTGAGCTCAGGGCTTCACAACTAGGCATTGTTCATTTTTTAATTCCTTTGGAGTCGCACATGCATTTCACTGTGTATTGCCTTGATCACGACGGTATGGTCGAACGTCGCCTGTCGCACTACGAGGCGCATAAAGCTTACCTCGCGACAGCCCCCGTCAAGATGGTGATGTCAGGTCCTCTGCTCGCCGCGGATCAGGAGACCATGATTGGCAGCTTCTTTCTCTATGAAGCGGATGACATAGCAGAGGTCAAGCGTTTTAACGCCGGCGATCCATTTAACGAAGCTGGAATCTGGAAGAGCGTCGACATCCGTGCGTTTCTCAAGCGGGTCGACAATCGCTAATTCAACTGATGCAAACGAGCCGACCGCCATGCGCAATCTCGACGAAAACACGATTACCGAAGCGGTGCTCGCGCGCCACGACAATGCTCCCGATATTCGGCTGAAAGAAATCATGACGAGCCTTGTGAGCCATCTACATGCGTTCGCGCGCGAGGTGTCGCTGACGGAGGCCGAGTGGGAGGCCGGGATTCGCTTCCTGACGGAGGTGGGACATATCACGGACAGCAAGCGGCAGGAATTTATCCTTCTGTCCGATACGCTTGGCCTTTCCATGCTCGTTACTGCAATGGCGAACATCAAGCCTGCGGGCTGCACCGAGGCGACGGTCTTCGGTCCATTCTTCGTTGACGGTGCGCCAGTCCACCGCAACGGCGACGATATTGCCAACGGCGCCGGCGGTGAACCGTGCTTCGTCTCCGGGCGCATAACGGGGCTTGATGGTTCGCCCGTGGCAGATGCGAAGATTGAAGTCTGGCAGGCCGACTCCGAGGGTTTTTACGACGTTCAATATGAAGGCGATTCGCATCGGGCGCGCGCCTTGCTGCACAGTCTTCCTGACGGTCGTTTTCACTTTCGTTCCGTCGTGCCCGTTCCGTATCCGATACCGCACGACGGTCCCGTTGGCCGCATGCTTGCAGCACTCGGGCGCCACCCTTGGCGGCCAGCCCATCTTCACTTCATGATTACCGCACCCGGCTATGAACGGCTCGTCACGCACGTATTTCGCGACGGCGACAAGTACCTTGATTCCGACGCGGTATTTGGCGTGCGTTCGTCGCTTGTGGCGGATTGGGTGCATCACGAAGAAGGCGAGGCACCCGACGGCACGCGCATGAACACGCCGTTCAGCACCTTGGCGTTTGACTTCGTACTGAATCGCTCATCATGACGCCTACCTTTGCCACGCCATTCGTATACAGCACGCGGGCCACGCGTATCGTGTTCGGCGCCGGCTCGCTCGACCGGCTAAGTGAGGAACTCGACGAACTCGGGATCCGCCGTGCGCTGGTGCTTTGCACGCCGGAGCAGCGAGTGTTGGCTGAACGAGTGAGCAGCATTGGGGGTGCGCGCTGTCATGCAATATTCGATCGCGCGGTCATGCATGTCCCGGTGGAGACTGCGGAGGCTGGCGTTAAAGCCGCGAGAGAATGCGGTGCGGACGGACTGGTGGCGGCTGGTGGTGGCTCCACACTGGGACTTGCGAAGGCGATCGCGCTTGAGACGAGTCTGCCCATTGTCGCGATCCCGACCACCTATGCAGGCTCTGAAGTCACTTCCATCTATGGGCTAACCTATGGGATGACGTCCGGGTTGAAAGAGGGCAACGAAAAGAAGACAGGTAAAAGTCATCGCGTCTTGCCGCGCACGGTCATTTACGATGCGAACCTTACGCTGACCTTGCCTGTCGAACTGAGTGCGACCAGCGGACTGAATGCTATTGCGCATGCGGCTGAAGGCTTGTATGCCCAGGACAGCAACCCGGTCATGTCGATGTTCGCGGAAGAGGGCGTGCGCAGCCTGGCTCAAGGCTTGCCTCTGGTGTGTGGCCAGCCTCAAGACATCGGCGCCCGCGAGGTTACGCAATATGGCGCGTGGCTTTGCGGCACCGTGCTCGGTAACGTCGGCATGGCTTTGCACCATAAGCTATGCCACACGCTTGGCGGGACGCTGAATCTTCCGCATGCGGAAACACACGCCGTGATCTTGCCTTACGCGATGGCGTTCAATTTGCCTTTCGCGCCCGATGCCATGCAGCGCCTCTGCCGGGCACTTGAAACCGACGATCCTCCCGCCGCGCTATACGCTCTTGCGCGCACGTTGAGAGCGCCGGCCTCACTGGCCGACCTCGGCGTCAGGGAGGCCGATCTTGACCACGTGGCAGAGATCGCCATGCGATCACCGTACTTCAATCCTCGACCGCTGACGAAACCCGCTATCCGGTCGCTGCTGCAAAAAGCATTTGAGGGCGTGGCACCACGTATATCGCCTTTCGAAGGGGAATAGCCGTATTGCCTGCACGTGTGCGCACGGGGCGATCGGATTATGAACACGCACCGCTGTCGGTCGGAGTGACTCGATAGCCATCCATTCAAACTACTGAACTCCTTTATATGCAAAAACGTGCACTTATCGTCGGGGCGAGCGGAATCGCCGGCAGCAACTTAGCGGATCGACTCGTCGACACTGGCTGGCAGGTTTATGGACTTTCTCGCGGGCGTACATCAGTTCCCGCGAAGGTTCAGCCGGTGATTGCCGACCTGACATCGGCGGAGTCGGTCAAGGCGGCACTGGCTACGATCGATGTCACGCATGTCTTCTTTACGACATGGGCGCGACAGGCCAACGAGCGCGAGAACATTCGCGTGAACGGCGCAATGGTGAGCAATGTGCTTGACGCACTGGCTGAGGGAGCATCGAAGCTACAGCACGTCGCGCTTGTGACGGGACTCAAGCACTATCTTGGACCGTTTGAAGCCTATGCGACCGGAGCGGTGCCTGACACCCCCTTTCGAGAAAGCCAAGGGCGCCAGGACGTCGACAACTTCTACTACGAGCAGGAAGATCGCGTATTTGCAGGCGCGCAGCGCCAGCGATACACGTGGAGCGTGCATCGCCCGCATACGATCATTGGCTTCGCGGTGGGCAATGCCATGAACATGGGTACGACGCTCGCGGTCTACGCAACGCTTTGCAAGCATACCGGCGCGCCATTCATTTTCCCGGGTTCCTCGACGCAATGGAATAGCCTGACCGACATGACCGATGCGCGTTTGCTTGCGCTCCAGCTTGAATGGGCGGCAACGACGGAGGCGGCGCAAAATGAAGATTTCAACATCGTGAATGGGGATGTCTTTCGTTGGAAGTGGATGTGGTCTCGGATAGCCGATTACTTTGGAGTAGAACCCGTTCCATTCGATGGTGAGGTGCGGCCGCTGGAGGGCCGTATGCAGGAGGCCGCTTCGCAGTGGCAACAGATTGCGACCCAGTTCAATTTAGTCGAGAAGGATGTAAGCAAGCTCGTGTCCTGGTGGCATACCGATGCTGACCTCGGGCGACCGATGGAAGTCGTGACGGATATGTCGAAGAGTCGGAAGGCGGGCTTCCTCGGGTTTCAGGCCACTGACGAGGCGTTCTTTGAGCTTTTTGATCGGCTGGAAGCTGAGGGGATTATTCCGGGGAGGTAGAACGGGAGGAGTAGTGGGGGGGGCTGCTAAGGCCGTCGTGCGTTATATGTAAGCGATATTTATTGGCACTATTAGCCAGGGTATTTTCGTTCGCACTCGGTCGGGGTTTTGGGCGGTGTGCTACCGGCGGCGGTTGGGGTTGGTGCTGGGTTGCTGCTGCTTACGTTAGCGCGGGTTGTATGTTGGCTAATCTTTTTATCACTATTAGCCACTGTGCGTGGCGGCACTTCATTTCTTTGTCCAACGGCGACAAAGAAACGAAGCAAAGAAAACGCCTTTCCACAATCTGTTTTAAGTGTCCCCAGCGTGCAGACCACTGCTTTTGGTTCCCGCGTAGCACGGTGCTCGCAAAACCACGGACACTTGAAACCCTCCTTCTCGCGAATCCCTACATCCCCACGCTTCGCCACCAGTGGTCTCGGGCATGATCGAGACGTCCACAGACCGGTACGGCCTCACCCCTGTTTGAGGTTGACTGAAGTTATTCGGTGCGTAGTGATTTCAGGCGCGGTTGTTCGCGTATAGCTCGGGGCATTCAACTATTTCTCTGGTGTGCTGGTGCCCAAACGATCGCGCGCTATGCGCACCCTCGCCTAAATGGTCACGTGATTCACGCAGCCCGCTAACGCGTAAAGAATGTAGCTCGGGGCATTCAACTATTTTCTCTGGTGTGCTGGTGCCCAAACGATTGCACGCCATGCGCGCACCTGACCTAAGCGGATCGCGCCGTTGAGTAACCCGTAAAAACGCGTGAGGCCGTATTGGTCCGTGGGCCATTGATCTTGCCCGAGAGCACTGGTGGCGAAGCGTGGGGATGTAGGGATTCGCGAGAAGGAGGGTTTCAACTGTTCGTGGTTTTGCGAGCACCGTTCTACGCGGGAACCAAAAACGGTGGTCTGCACGCTGGGGACACTTAATACAGATTGTGGGGAGGCGTTTTCTTTGCTTCGTTTCTTTGTCGCCGTTGGACAAAGAAATGAAGTCCCGCCACGGACAGTGGCTAATAGTGATAAAAAATTTAGCCAATATACAACCCGCGCTAACGTAAGCAGCAGCAACCCGGCAATGACCCCGACCACGACCGGTAGCACGCCCTCCCGAAATCCCTGGTGCGAACGCAAACAACCCGGACAGTGGCTAATAGTGGCAAAAAATATAGCTCACATACAACCCGCGTTACCGTAAGCACCGCCAACGCCACCCCGTCCCCAACCCCCCCAAGTGCGAACGTCAAAACCGCGCGAACGTCAAAACCTCACCATACCTTCGGCACTAACCGATACCGCACTTTCTGCTTATACGCTAAGTACCCCGGCAGATTCACCGACAGAAATCGTTCCTCGTCGGCGACTCGCCACATAAGCGCAGGCGTAACTCCGACCATGACGAATAACCCCCACCATGACCCCAGCGCTATCGGCATACCGGCAAGCATGACGAGTCCCCCAGCGTACATCGGGTGCCGTATAAACGCATACGGACCAGTGGAAATCACTTCTTGATCGGGCGCCAGTTCAATGGTGGCGGAGGCAAACGAATTTTCCTTGAACACGAAGAAAACGGCGAGCCAGCCGAGCAATACAAGCACGTCTCCCACTAACGCGGCAGACGGCGGCATGTGAGACCACCCAAAGCGATGATCCAGCGCGGGCACAACCATGAGCCCGATAAATCCCAACGACGCAAACGACATGATTATCTTCTGAGTCGGCTCCTTCTCGGCGAACGGACCACCGCTCATCCGCCGCTCCAAAAGCTTCGGATCCCGCTTCATAAGGTAAAGGGAAATCGCAACAGACGATACAAAATGGATGACGAGGAACGTCGACGCTTGCCAATAATCCACGGTCCAAGCTGGAATAAACAGCAGCCCCGCCATGACAAGCAGAAGCAACACGAGCCCGCCGAACACTTTTATCGTCAGCATGTTCATTTTGTACGAGTAGCACACAAACGAACATACCATTTTCGATGTGTGCGGTCAGGGCTATATCTCCAGATCGCCTTGACCAGGCAGCAGCCATTACGCTCGCGACCTATCTCCGTTGAATAACCGGCTCGCGTTCGGACGATTCCGGTTGCATCGCCATCCCGTCTCCGACCAGCACCTCGGTGAGCGAACCGCGCAAGACATCGATAGCACGCATCAGCCGGCCGGGGACGGAACCATGAACGAACCACACATCGACGCCCGTGTGAAAGTCAGTGGTCTCGACCACCTGAAGCGCCGCCCGATGCACCGTGCGCTCCAGCATGTCCGGCGTGACGAGCCCAATACCGAGGCCGCGCGCGACCAACGACAATTGCAGCTCCGAGCCAAATGCTTCGACGGCAACATTGAACGGCACGCCAGCCGTCTCCATCGCACGTCTTAACGCCGAGCGCATCCCGCAGCCATCCTGATTAAGTACCCATTCGTAACGCGCCAGATCCGCCAGTGTCATCGGCGTATCGGGCAGACCAAGGGAGCGCGCCGCGACGATCACGGTCGGCAGGAACGCGAGAAGCGTAGCGTGCAACGTCTCGGGTGGTACGAAGCCTGTCGGCATCAGCACGATCGATGCATCGAGCGACGCCCGTTCAACGCTTTGCAAAAGAGCCGGCGACCAACCCGCGGTTACGCGCAGCGTAAGTCGCGGAAAGACACTGCGCAGGAGGTCGACTGGCTTTTCCAGCGCGACTTCGGCCAGAAAGGCGGCATGCCGATTCTCAATTCGCCGGACGGCTCGCTTTCGGGCGACGCCACCAACAGCAGATCGTCCACCGCGCGTAATACGGTGCGCGCGAGCGCATACACCTCGTTGCCTGCGGCAGTCGGCTTGAGCGGCTTGCTCTGGCGATCGAGCAACTCCACACCCAGCATGGTTTCAAGGTTTTGCACGCGCCGTGTCAGCCCGGGCTGCGTGAGATGGAGTTTTTCAGCGGCGCGCACCATCGAACCGCTGTCGACAACTGCAACGAACGCCTGTAGATCGCGCGTATTCAAGGCTAACTCGCATAATCATTATCAACATATTTCAATTGTCGCATATTGATCGCGTCATTAGGATGGCTTTCAAGATCCCTTCTTGAGAACCCGTTTCGATGAACCCATCCGCCGAAAGTCCTGCCAGCGCCGTCTCGGCCGGGGCAGCTATATCAGCGTCGTCTATGCGCCGCTGACGCAGGATTCCCCGCAACTACTGGGCGTGTTCCTGCTGGTGTTCGGTGTTGCGGGCACCGCCGGAAACTTGCTGGCGGGGCGGCTTGCGGACCGCTTCGGGCCAGTACGTGTGATTGTCACGGGTTCACTGGGCCTCGCTATCGTGTTCTTGTTGAGCCCGTCGTTACGCGACTCGTTGCCCGGCGCCGTTGCGGCGGTGGCGCTGTCTGGCGTGTTCTCGTTTTCTCTCACGACGCCGCAGCAGCATCAACTGATTTCGCGGGTGAATAGCGGCAAGATTTCCGTCGTGACGGCGCTATATCAGTCGGTGCTATATATCGCTATTTCCTTCTCGGGCGCGCTCGGTGCGCTTGTCTTGCGATGGGGCGCGGCGGAGCGGCTGCCGCTGATTGCCGCCGCGGTGGTTTTGCTCGCGACGGCAACCACTTTATTGCAGGCCCGCTCGCAGGTGAGTGGCGTCAGCGCGTGAAGAGTGCTCCTGCTTGTGCCTTGCGATTTTGTACGACGTCAACATGGGTTCTTCAAGCCGCTAAGCCAAGCAGATAAAGTGCTTGCCGGCGAGGACCAAGCATGGCGAATGTTCACTGGAAAAAAGCGGCGCTACAAATTATATTGTTCAACATGATTTCCTTGAAAGGCGAGGAAATCAGCGCTTGCCAACGCAGACAACGAATAAAAATAGTTATCGCCGTCTGCTGCAAATGCCTGCCCGCAAGCATGACATGCTTAAATTGCACAGCATGAACCAGCCGAGCCATGGCGTTAGAGCCAGGTCGGGATTGACCACCAACCCGTACGAAAGCGTCGAGTTTCATCCGGGCAACTCACTGCGTGATCCACGATTGCTGACCGGTAAAGCCTATCAAGCGTTGAGTCGATGCGTGCGCCGTTGCGTCTTCTAAAGATGTCGGGAGGAGCAAAAAAATGCCGGATGGTATGCATGATGCAGAAGCTTCCCTGGTCGTGGTGCGCCCTGACCGGGAAATCGCAACGAGCCAGCGCTTGCCCTACTTTGTAGGCATATCCGCGACCACGACAGGCGCGAAAGGCTTGTCGATGCACCTCGTTGTCGTGCCGCCGGGCGGACACGCTGAACCGCATGCGCACTGCGGCCATGAGACCGGAATCTATGTGCTGGAGGGGCGTGTGGAAACCCGCTACGGGCCCGGCTTGCGTCAGTCGGTCATCACCGAGGCGGGCGACTTCTTGTTTATCCCGCCGGGCATGCCGCACCAGCCATTCAACCTGAGCGAGACGGAACCGGCGAAGGCAATCGTCGCGCGCAACCAGCCCGACGAACACGAGCAGGTGGTGCCGTACGATCCGGCTAGCGAAGGGTGAGGGGGATGTAGAGCCGTGAAGCTCAGACATGGAGAAGGCCCAATTTTTCATCCTCGATTTTTTCTTTATGCTGAGCGATTGCCTCCTATATTGGTTCGGGGTGCAACACAATTTCGGCCGATGGTCTCTGGCCTTGCGCCATTGGGACCCCGCGACCCGTCACGCTGAAATAACGGCGCAGACGCTAGGCGCAGGCCGGCTGATTGGAGAAGTCAATGAACCCTGATTATGTCGTGCCCGGACGCTCGGGCTATGAATTGCTCAACGACCCGCTGCTCAACAAGGGCATCGCATTCACGGAAGCCGAGCGGGATGCGTTCGACCTCCATGGGCTCCTGCCTCCGCACATCGGCACGCTCGACGAGCAGGTGGCGAGGTGGTCTGAGGCCTTGCACGGATGTGTCACGCCGCTTGAGCGCTACGCGTTCATGCGCGACCTTCAGGATATCAACGAAACCATTTTCTACCGCCTGCTCACACAGAACCTTGATGAGTTATTGCCTGCCGTTTATACGCCCGCGGTCGGTGCGGGCTGCGAACGGTTCAGCAATCTCTATCGCAAGCCACGCGGCCTGTTTCTGAGCTTGCCGAATCGCAACCGTCTTGACTCGATCCTCGCCCATAAGCGATACAACGGCATCGAGGCCATCGTCGTCACAGATGGCGAGCGGATACTGGGACTGGGCGACCTCGGCACCGGCGGCATGGGCATACCCGTCGGCAAGCTCTCGCTCTACACGGCGTGCGGTGGTCTTCATCCGTCCTCCACGCTGCCGATCCTGCTTGACGTCGGAACCAATAACGACTCGCTGCTCGCCGATCCGCTTTATCTCGGCTGGCGGCATGAGCGCGTACGCGGTGCGGAGTATGACGATTTCCTGGAGGCGTTTGTCGAGGCAGTTCGAAAGCGCTGGCCGTTCGTGCTCCTGCAATGGGAGGACTTCGCACGCGAGAACGCGACGCAACTGCTCGAACGTTACCGCGACCGCTTGTGCACGTTCAACGACGATATCCAGGGTACCGCGGCCGTCACGTTCGGCACGCTGCTTGCAGCAGTGACGGTGACGGGCGTACCGCTCGCCCAACAACGTGTCGTCATTGTGGGGGCAGGCTCGGCGGGTTGCGGTATCGCGACGATGATCGCACGCGGGCTGACCGAGGCGGGACTCGATGCGAACGCGGTGCGCGAGCGCATTGCGATGGTCGACAGGCAAGGTCTGCTGATCGACGACATGCCGGACCTCCAGGATTTTCAGCGGCCGTTCGTCCAGGCGCGAGCGGCGTCAGCAAGTTGGAGCGCGCGCGAACTTGCCGATGTCGTGCATCATCTGCGGCCTACTGTGCTGATCGGCGTTAGCGGACAGCCGGGCATTTTCACTGAAGCGATCGTGAAGTCCATGGCCGCCAATGCCGCACGGCCAGTCATCATGCCGCTCTCGAATCCGACGTCGCGTTGCGAAGCCACGGCTGCCGATCTGCTTGCATGGACCGATGGACGAGCGCTGGTTGGAACAGGCAGCCCGAGCAAACCCGTGACATACGGCGGCCGCACCGTGACCATCTCGCAGACCAACAATGCATTTGTCTTTCCCGGCATCGGGCTCGGCGTGATTGCTGCGCGGGCATCGCGCGTAACGGATGCCATGTTCATGGCGGCCGCAAGGGCGCTCGCCGCCATGTCGCCTGCGCTCACCGATCCGCTCGCCCCATTGCTACCCTCCGTCGCGCATCTGAGGGATGTGGCGCTCAGCGTCGCAAGTGCCGTTGCGTTGCAGGCGCAGAAGGAAGGCTTGGCGGAAGCTATCGACGAGGAGTCGATCCGTGCTCGCATGTGGCAACCGGAGTATCGGGCTTATCGGTGCGAGTAACCCGTCACGCGCTTGAGACGATGCGAATTGAACGCTTCACACACATTCGCGTGCTGGCAGAAACAGAAACAGAAACAGAACCGGTTCGCGTGACCGGACAGCCAATCGCCGGATCGAGGCGCAAGCATTTTGGCTGATTGCTATCCTGATTCGTCACCAGCATGAACGCCCCGGAGAGAGTGAAACTGCGCGGCGCCTTACCGCCAGCCTTCTAAATCGCCTTGGCGTTAATCCAACCTCTCTAGTCGAGAGAACGACGCTGTCAGCATCCCTGAACGATGCGCTCGATCAGTTTGCTAAACGACGCGTAAAGCACCAATATAAAAGTGCAGCCGGACGTCACCTAACTTCCAGGAAGACCAAGATGACATTCCTGACTACCAAGCCCTTGTGGTTATCCGCCGCTCTCCTGGTCGGACTGATGACGCTGATTGCCATGAGCGGACCGGCTCTTGTGCGCCGCCGCGTGGATCTGGCGCAGCTCAGCACTAACAACGAGGTTGCCGGCTTCAAGTTTGCGACGGTCGGCGTGTTGTATGCCGTTCTCCTGGGCTTCGCGGTCATTGTCGTGTGGGAGAAGTTCAGCGACGCCGAAAACCAGGTCGCCCAGGAGGCCGGGGCGTCCGCGACAATCTATCGTCTGTCGAATGGAATCCAGGGTCCGTCGGGGCCCGCGCTGCGCAGCGCGCTGACGGATTATCTGCGCATGGCGGTAGCCAAGGACTGGCCGGCAATGGAGCGCGGTAAAGCGAGTGTGGAAGTGACCCGCGCGCTCGACAACGTCTACGCAGCGGCGCTGCACATTCAGCCGGCCGATCGTCGCGAATCGGTCTTGATGGCGGAAATTCTTCATCAGCTCGATCTCGTCGGCCAGGCACGCCGTGTACGACTCGTCATGGCTGCGGGCATCGTTCCCGGGATCGTATGGCTTGTCTTGTTCGGCGGGGCCATCCTGACGATCGGATTTACATTTTTCTTCGGCACAGAGAATCTGCGCGCACAGACCATCATGACCGGCGCACTGTCGCTTCTGATCTTCTCGGGGCTTCTCACCATCATCGCTATCGACCATCCGTTCGCCGGGACGGTGAAAGTCGGCCCCGAAGCAATCTACTCAGTGCTGGAGGATTTCGGCTGAGGAAAGACAGGATTCTTCATCGCCGTCGCCATCGCCATCGGCCGCAGCGCGGACCCTGAAAGAGTTGAAAGTCGTGGTCAAAATGACCGATAACTTGACTACAATTCAAGCAGCCAAGGACCTCGCTCCAACAACTGGCGGCAGTCCCGTGGCGCACCCACCCCATGGAGGATGAAAATGTCGATTCGAATAGGAGAAGAAGCGCCCGATTTCACCGCGGAGACTACCGAAGGGACGATTCACTTTCACGAATGGATCGGGGACCATTGGGCGATCCTGTTTTCGCATCCGAAGGATTTCACGCCCGTGTGCACCACCGAACTCGGCTATATGGCGGGGCTCAAGCCGGAATTCGACAAGCGCAATACCAAGATCATTGGACTCAGTGTGGACCCCGTCAGCGATCACCAGAAATGGATGAAGGATATTGAAGAGACGCAGGGACACGCTATCAATTACCCGTTGATTGGCGACGCGGACCTCAACGTCGCGAAGCTGTACGACATGATTCACCCGAACGCCAGCGGCGGCCCGCGCACTGCAGTGGACAATGCAACGGTGCGCTCAGTATTTCTCATCGGACCCGACAAGAAGGTCAAGGCCATGCTCGTCTATCCAATGAGCGCAGGCCGCAATTTCGACGAAGTGATGCGTCTGCTCGATTCGCTGCAACTGAACGCGAAACACACGGTGGCGACGCCTGTGAACTGGAAGCCGGGTGAAGACGTGATTATCCCGACATCCGTTTCAAACGATGACGCGATACGCAAATACCCGCAGGGTTTCAAAACCGTGAGGCCGTACCTGCGGTATGTGGCACAACCGAGGTAACGCAGCCTCGGAAATTGGCGGTGAGGGCCGGACCTTTACGCCCGGCGCTCGCCGCGTATTCTGCCGCCAATCTCAAGCGCTCACGGATACGAGCGACGGAGTGTCATCGTGTTGATCTTCCGGCAGCTATTCGATCAGCAATCGTCTACCTACACCTATCTTCTTGCCGACAGCGTGAAGCGTGAGGCCGTGCTGATCGATCCGGTATTCGAACAGGTACGCCGGGATGCGGCACTGATCGAAGAGCTTGGATTGCGCCTGCTCTACACCATCGACACCCACGTTCACGCCGATCATGTGACCGGCGCGTGGATGCTGAAGCGCCGTACGGGCAGCCAGATTGCGATATCGGCTGCGAGCGGCGCCGAAGGCGCGGACCGCTATCTGAGACATGGCGACCGGTGCGCATTCGGCAGGCGGTATCTGGTGGTGCATGCAACGCCCGGTCATACGAATGGATGCATCAGTCTCGTGCTCGACAACGAGACCATGGCGTTTACTGGCGACTGTCTGTTGATCAGGGGCACTGGCCGCACGGATTTCCAGCAGGGCGATCCGCGTGCGATGTTCCGCGCGATCCACAGCCAGATTTTTACGCTGCCTGAAGCATGCCTGCTTTATCCGGCGCACGATTATCGCGGCCTGAGCGTCACGAGTGTCGGCGAGGAGCGGCGCTTCAATCCGCGCCTGGGCGGAGAACTCTGCGAAGACGATTTCACCGGATACATGAAGAACCTGCGCTTGCCGCATCCCAGGCAGACTCGACGTAGCGGTGCCGGCCAACCTGAAATGCGGCGTCGCCGCGAGCGACCCCACGCAGACTGGCCGAGCCCGGCTGGGCGCCGCTGACGTACACCTTTGCGGGCATCTGGGAAATCAATGCGCAATGGCTCGAGGAGAATCTCCGTTCAGTACAGATTGTCGACGTGCGCGAGCCGGCCGAGTTCGAGGGGCCGCTGGGGCGCATTCCCGAAGCCAGGCTCATTTCACTTGGCGAGCTGGCCGGCCGCGCCGGCGAGCTTGCGCAGGATACGACCCGATCGTGACGGTCTGCCGGGCGGGCGGACGTTCAGCGCAAGCAACGGTCATCCTGCGGCAGACGGGATTCCAGACTGTCGCGAACCTCGCCGGCGGCATGCTTCGCTGGCGCGCGGAAGGCCGCGTTGTGGAGAACGCGAGCATGTAACACACGAGATACGTTGTCCGGAGGTCGCGACCACCTTATCCGAGCTTCGCCGCTCGTTCGATAGCCGCTCGTGCGCCGCCGTTCACCTGAGTGACACCTTCAACCAGCGCAAGCCGAAACGCTTCATCCGATGCAAGCTCGGAGTCGAACACATCGCGGCAACCAAGCAGCGCATCGACAAGACTCTCCGGCGAACCTCCTGCATTTTCCGCTAGCGATGTCAGGCGCTGCGCCATCGGATCATTGATCGCAAACGTAGAGCCATCGTCAGCGCGGCCGCGCAAGAATACGAACCACGCTGCTACGCCAAGCGCCAGTCGCGTTATCGGTTCGCCACGCTTCAAGCGCGTCGCAATCGTCGCGAGCAGACGCGGCGGAATCTTCTGGCTGCCATCCATGGCGATCTGCGCGCAGCGATGCTTAAGCGCCGGATTCGCATAGCGTTCAAGCAAGGCGTCGCGATACTTCATCAGGTCGAAAGACGGCGGCGCTTGAAATCACGGTGGCGCAAGTTGCTGACCTGACTGAAAACCTGCGCGATCAAAAGGTCGCGGCGAAGGTCAACGACACCGCGTCGTTTCTCGCACTCGATGAACGCTTTCATTTCCTGATTGCGCAGTCAATAGACTGCGTTGCGGCCTGGGACACGATTCAGGACATCAAGGCGCAAATGGACCGTGTCCGGTATCTGAGCTTGCCAGAAGTCTCGCCGCTGGAATTGATCATCAAGCAGCACGGGCGGATTGTGAGTGCGCTGAAGGCCCATGACGCCGATGGCGCAGAGGAGGCAATGCGTGCACACCTGCGCGAGATCCTGGTCTCGCCAAAGCCCGTTGCCGAGCGCAATCCGGACTGGTTCGAGCCGGATGAAGGCGAGCGCGTCCCGCTGACTATTTAGCGTTTGCAGGAGCGTTGCGGGCAGGTCTGCAACCGGGCGCGTGGCATAATCCGGTCAATTCATTCCATTGGATTGTCGGGAGCATGTCGAGCGGTTTCTATCGGAAACTTGGCAGCCTGTTGGGATTGCTCGCGATCCTCATGGCAACGCTCGCTCCGACCGTTTCACATACCCTCGCTTTTACTTTCTCTCACACGCTGGCAGTGAATAGCGATGAGAGCGGCGAGAGCGACATGCCGGGCGAGCGTTGCTCAATGCCCTCCATGCACGCCCCTGCGCCCGACGACAAGCCGGGGTCGCACTCTCAGATGTCCGACGGGCAGGATTGCGGCTATTGCAGCCTCCTGGCCCATATGCCCGCGGTGCCGAGTGTGCGGGCGCTGTTCGCCGTCACGGTCCGGCTAACCCAACATACCGTAGCCACTCGCTTCGAGAGCGTTCGCCGCGTCGAGCCTCTCAGCTCCGCCCCGCCCCGCGCCCCGCCTGTTTCGTCTTGATCCGAGTCACACCGACGCAATGCGCTGATCAGCGCATCGCTATGTCGTCGCATGCCTGCTCACGCCTATGCGCGGGTATGCGCCGCCATGACTATGACCAGACCTGAAAACGGACGAACCATGCGAACCCTTTCATCGCGCAGCGGGAGACCGCTGCTCGCGGCGTCGATTGTTTCGACAGCCGCCAGCGCTTGTTTTTTTATTCCTTCGATCGCAGCTGCTCACGCGATTGCCGGCGACCGTGTCTTCCCTTCTACGATGACAGTCGATGACCCCGGCGTTGGCGACGAAGCCAACATCCAATATGGTCACCAACGCGTGCCTGGCGACAATGGCGACCAGAGCATCAATACCTTCGATGTCGAGTATGACAAGCTGATCACGCCGAGGCTGGCTGTGTCGGTGGGCGGCACCTATGTCTTGCAAAACAACCCGACGGCGCGCGGCTTTGACAATGTCGATGTTGGATTGAAGTATCTGCTGTACGTCAACGAGGCGCACGAGTTCATGACGTCGGTGGGTGTAGACGCCGAAATCGGCGGTACGGGAAGCCGTGCCATTGCCGATAACTTCTCCACGATTTCGCCGACACTATTTGCGGGCAAGGGCATGGGCGATCTCCCGGATTCGCTCGCGTATCTGCGCCCGATCGCCATCACGGGCGAAGCCGGGCCCGCGCTAACTACAGGCGCCGGTCAGCCCAACGCATTCAACTATGGCTTTACGGTTCAGTACAGCTTGCCCTATCTCCAGCAGCACGTGCATGACCTTGGCTTGCCCAAACCGCTGTCGAACATCATTCCGCTCGTAGAAATACCGTTGTCGCGGAGTCAGGGGCAGACCACGGGCACGGTCAATCCGGGGTTCATCTGGATCAACCGCTATGGTCAGTTCGGCGTTGAAGCGCAGATCCCGATCAACCGTGCAAGCGGCTCGCATGTGGGTATCCTGGTTCAAGCCCACATTTTCTTCGACGACGTCGCCCCGACCACGCTCGGCAAGCCGCTGTTCCAATGATGAGGAGACTAACGATGAAAGCGCGCAGAATAAGCAAGTGGCAGCCGACGAAAAAGTGGACGGCACTCATGGCGGCGCTCATAGCGGGACTTGCATTCGCGGGCGCTGCGTTCGCGCATGTGTTCCCGGAAAAACAGGAGCCTGGAGCCGGCGTGTCCGTCGCGGCGCCCGCGCAGGTGAAAATCACATTCGACGGACCGCTCGAACCGGCGTTCACCACGCTGACCGTCACCGATGCGGCGGGCAAGCAGGTCAACACGGGAAAATCAACGGTCGATGCGAATCAACCGACGGTCGCTTCCGTCGCGCTTCCTGTTCTGCCGACCGGGCGCTACACGGTTCATTGGGCGGCGGTCGCGCAGGACGGCCACCGTACCCACGGTGATTACGCGTTTAGCGTTAAATAAGGCCCGATGACAAGCGGTAGATCCGCTTGTCATTGCACAAATGGCGCTGCGAAAACCCCATTTTTCGCCTGCCGATCAAGCCCGCAACAAGCCAGCATCAAGCCTGCAAATAGTCGGTTAAATCCCCTCGAAAGAAAAATAGGGCAAAATTCGAGGGTTAACGCCGGAGTGTGGCCGGAGAGTGTGGCACGGCCGGCGGCGTCCCAACCTATTTCTTTATCTCGGATTAGCGATGAGCACCCAACAACCCACGATCATCTACACCCTGACCGACGAGGCTCCGCTGCTCGCGACCAGTGCCTTCCTGCCCATCATCCGCACGTTCACCGCGCCGGCAGGAATCAACGTCACGACCAGCGATATCTCTGTCGCCGGCCGCATCCTGGGCGAGTTTCCGGAGTTCCTGACCGAAGAACAACGGGTGCCCGACAACCTCGCGGAACTCGGCCGCCTGACGCTGCTGCCCGAGACCAACATCATCAAGCTGCCGAACATCAGCGCATCGCAGCACCAGCTGATTGGCGCGATCAAGGAACTGCAGGGCAAGGGCTACAAGATTCCGGATTTCCCTGAAGAGCCGAAAACCGACGCCGAGAAGGCCATCCGCCAGCGTTACTCCAAGTGCCTGGGCAGCGCCGTGAACCCGGTGCTGCGCGAAGGCAATTCGGACCGCCGCGCACCCGCCGCCGTCAAGAATTACGCCCGCAACAATCCGCACAGCATGGGCGAGTGGAGCATGGCTTCGCGCACCCACGTCGCGCACATGAGGCACGGCGACTTCTACCATGGCGAAAAGTCCCTGACGCTCGACCGCGCCCGCGACGTCAAGATGGAACTGCTCACGAAGAGCGGCAAGACCATCGTGCTCAAGCCCAAGGTGTCGCTGCTGGACGGCGAGATTATCGACAGCATGTTCATGAGCAAGAAGGCGCTGTGCGACTTCTACGAAGAGCAGATGGAAGATGCGCGCAAGACCGGCGTGATGCTCTCGCTGCACGTGAAGGCCACCATGATGAAGGTTTCGCACCCCATCGTCTTCGGTCACGCGGTCAAGATTTTCTACAAGGAAGCCTTCGAGAAGCACGGCAAGCTGTTCGATGAACTCGGCGTGAACGTCAATAACGGCCTCGTCAACCTGTACGACAAGCTCGAAAGCCTGCCTAGCTCGAAGCGCGAAGAAATCATCCGCGACATGCATGCTTGCCATGAGCATCGTCCGGAACTGGCGATGGTGGATTCGGCCAAGGGCATCTCGAACCTGCACGCGCCGAACGACGTGATCGTGGATGCATCGATGCCGGCCATGATCCGCATCGGCGGCAAGATGTGGGGCGCCGATGGCCGTCCGAAGGACACCAAGGCCGTGATCCCGGAGAGCACGTTTGCCCGCATCTATCAGGAGATCATCAACTTCTGCAAGACCAACGGCAATTTTGATCCGGTCACGATGGGTACCGTGCCTAACGTCGGGCTGATGGCTCAGCAAGCCGAAGAATACGGCTCGCACGACAAGACCTTTGAAGTGCCTGAGGCGGGTGAAGCTCGCATTGTCGATCTCGCGAGCGGCGAAGTGCTGCTGGTGCAGAACGTGGAAGAGGGCGATATCTGGCGCATGTGCCAGGTGAAGGACGCGCCGATCCGCGACTGGGTCAAGCTGGCTGTGACGCGTGCGCGCAATTCAGGCATGCCGGCGATTTTCTGGCTGGACCCGTATCGTCCGCACGAAGCGGAAATGATCAAGAAGGTCGAGACGTACCTCAAGGATCACGATACAACCGGTCTGGATATCCAGATCATGTCGCAAGTGCGCGCGATGCGTTATACGCTGGAGCGCGTTATTCGCGGGCTGGATACCATTTCGGTCACGGGTAATATCTTGCGTGATTACCTGACCGATCTGTTCCCGATCATGGAACTGGGCACCAGCGCGAAGATGCTTTCCATCGTCCCGTTGATGGCGGGTGGCGGCATGTATGAAACGGGTGCGGGCGGTTCGGCTCCCAAGCACGTCAAGCAGTTGGTGGAAGAAAACCATTTGCGCTGGGATTCGCTCGGTGAGTTTTTGGCACTGGCTGTGTCGCTGGAAGATCTGGGTATCAAGACCGGTAATGCCAAGGCCAAGATTCTGGCTAAGACGCTGGATGCCGCGACGGGCAAGCTGCTTGAAAATAATAAGAATCCGTCGCCTAAGACCGGGCAACTGGATAACCGCGGTAGCCAGTTCTATCTCGCCATGTACTGGGCGCAGGAGTTGGCGGCGCAGACCGATGATGCTGAGCTGGCCAAGCTGTTCGCGCCGCTTGCCAAGCGCTTGACCGATGATGAGCCGGCGATCGTGGCTGAGTTGTCGGCGGTGCAGGGCAATGCTGCGGATATCGGCGGGTATTACAAGCCTGACTTTGCAAAGCTGGAGATTGTCATGCGGCCGAGCAAGACGCTTAATGCGGCGTTGGGGACTGTGAAGGGTTGAGGATCGACCGCCTTGCGGATCAGGGCGGTCTATGTTTTTAAGAAGCTCCTTCCGGCTAGCGCCGGAAGGAGCTTTATTACTTGGCGAGCTTGACCGTGATCTCCCGCGACACCTAACCGTTGAGTTCCTGATGCAACGCCAGGTATTCCTGTGCGAGTTTGTGGCGCGGCTCAAGGATAAATCATCGGCTTGGCATGCTGATGGCTTTCGCGGATTTTCACCGATTGCGACAGATAAGAGCTTAGAACCGGCAGGCCTTCGTTGAGCAATTCCTGCACGAGTTGTTGCGGCAGGCTTGCGCGTGGCTGAAACTGGTTGATGACAATTCCTTCGACTGTCAGTTCGGGATTGTGGTCATGCTGGATCTCCTGAACATTTTCGAGCACCGAATACAGCGCGCGGCGCGAAAAGTCGTCGCAATCGAATGGGATCAGACAGCGTTCGACCGCGACCAGCGCCGAACGGGTGAAGAAATTCAGCGCGGGCGGCGTATCGATATATACCGCGTCATAGCCCTCAAGACCCTTGAGTGCATCGCGCAGCTTGTAAATTTTATAGCGCGACTCAAGCTTCGCTTGCAAGGCTTCGAGACTCGGCTGTGACGGCATGATGTCAAGGTTTTCAAACGACGTGCCGTGTATGAACGAGCTGATCACTGGCTCTCTGAAGCTGAAGCTTAAGGTCGCTTCAAAAAAGTCGGCCAGACCTGGCTTCGTCTCCGGCGCCTGCGCGCCCAGCAAATATTGGCTTGAATTGCCCTGCGGATCGAGGTCGATCACCAATGTGCGCGCCCCTTGGGAGGCACTGATTGCGGCGAGATTACAAACGATGGTGGATTTGCCCACCCCACCTTTTTGATTAAATATCACTCGGCGCATTGATTTTTCATCCCTGGAAATCACTCCGGCAGTCTATCTGATCGGCGGGTTTTTTTGGAACGGTCAATATCGTGGTTGGACTGGCTGTCGCAATCGTGGGACTACGTTTAGCGGACGCGGGGACACACCTGTCCTTGCCATGTCCGGCTCACACGCGGAAAGGCGGCTAACTGTTCCGGCGGATATGCGCGGTACTCAGTGCGGGGTTGAGTCCCCGTTAGCCTAGTTCGCCGAACATCCCGACGAGCCAGTCGATGAAAATCCGCACGCGCTGGCTTAGGTAGCGATTGCGGGGATACACGACGTGATAAGGATACGGCGGCGGTGCGCAGTCGTGAAGGAACGACACCAGTTGCCCGGTCTCTATGAAGGGCCGGACTTTGAAAGTGAAGATCTGAATGACGCCGACACCCGCCAGGCCTGCCGCGAGATGGGCATTGCCCTCGTTGACGCTGAGAAACGAGTTGGGCTGGAGCTCGGTTGCCTGCTCGTTCACCACGAACGGTGACGGTACGACGCGTCCCGTTCGCGGTGAGATGTACCTGACGAGCGTGTGGTTTTTCTCGAGGTCTTCAATGCCGGCCGGTATCCCGTGGCGCTTTATGTAGTCAGGCGAAGCACACGTCGTCCAGCTCGCGCGTCCGACTTCCCTTGCCACGAGCGCTTCGTCGTACATCGGACCGCCGCGAATGGCGCAGTCGATGCCGTCCTGAATCATGTCGCTGAAACTGTCGCGAATGGAAAGGTCCACTTCGACGTTGGGGTAACGCTCGTGAAAGCGGGGGAGTGCGGGAATAACAAAGCTGGTGGCCAAAGAAGCACTGATCCCGATCTTGATCTTCCCGGCCGGATTTGCATTTTCTACGGCGAATGACGTGTTGATCTCGTCCAGCGCCTGCATGATCGGTAGAGTGCGATCGTAGTAGGCAGCGCCTTCTGGCGTTACCGCCACAATGCGCGTAGTCCGCTGCAGGAGTTTGACTCGCAGTTCGGACTCCAGGTCCTGGATCAGTTTGCTAACGGTTGCGAGGGGAATGCCGAGCGAATCAGCTGCTTTCGTGAAGCCGCCTGTCTCGACTACTCTGGCAAAGACCCTGATTGCCATCAAGTTGTTCAACAGCACCCTCCTGTGAAGTTGCCGCAGCGAATTTCAGCGCACATGCGAAAACCGAGGCGTTGCCAGCGGCGCTCGGATGAAGCAGACCATCACAATACCCCGATTTTTTATTCGTTATGCCACTGCGGCCGTTTTAGCTAATTGCGATGCACTTGCCGATAAATATGCCGTCGTCGAGTTTCAGGATCGGAACGGTCGAGCTCGGTTTTTTTCGCGGAATGCACGCTTTCATTCGTTCAAACTCACGGAATCAGGGCGAGCTTGCCCTGTGTGCCGCGGCTCTCGATAGCGCGATGAGCCGAACTTGCCTCATGCAGCGGAAAATGCGTTGTCGTAAGCGCGCTAAGCCACCCTTCTTCAATGCCGCAGATCAGTTCGGCAGCGCGACGCTGCATTTCCATCGGATCTTCGATGTAGGTGAATAGCGATCCGCCCGCCACTCGGGCGCCCTTCAGGATTAGCGGATAAATCTGGACGTCAGGGGCGACGCCGGACGCCTGCCCATAGGCAATAGCCGTTCCGCGAGCGGCCAGTGCCTTTACCGTTCCGGAAAAGGTTGTTGCCCCCACCGCGTCGAACGCAACGTCAACGCCGCGTCCGTTCGTTATGGCGAGCACTTCGTCGAGGAAGTGGCCATCGCTGTAATTCACCGTATAGTCCGCGCCGATTGCACGAATGGTCTGCAACTTCTCTTCCGTGGAGGCCGTTCCAATAACGACGGCCCCCAGGCGTTTGAGCCACTGAACGAGGAACTGGCCTACGCCGCCGGCGGCAGCGTGCACCAGGGCAATGTCGCCGGGCTTGATGGTCCGATACTCGGCGAGCAGGTATTGAGCCGTGACACCCTGAAAAAGCAGTGCTTCGTCAGTTGTGAACGAAACGGGAATCACGATGGCCTGCTCGGCGGCCATGACAATCTGCTCTGAATAGGAGCCTGGAACGTTTATCCACGCGACCCGGGTGCCCACTTTCAGCGATAACACGGCGCTCCCGACCTCCCGGATCGTTCCCACGCCTTCAAAGCCGGGCACGAAGACACCGGATTGATAATCTACCGCTCCATTTCGCTGGTACACATCGACATAGTTGACGCCTGCAGCTTCGACATCGACGAGTACTTCATTTGCCCGCGGCGATGGCGGCGACGAGGAGACTACTTCCAGCACCCCGGGGCCTCCCGTCTTCCGAACGAGAATCTGCTTCATTTCACACCTCAATTTTTTGACGTCCGGTGGTTGTGGCGACGACGTTCATTCGATTGGCGCTGTAACCAGCAATTGATTATCGAAAATCATCAGTAGGACTAGGTACTGGGAATTGTTGGAGTTATGCAAGTTATCCGGGCGCGCATGAGATCGTTGTAAGGGTCAAAGCCGCGGTTGACGTGGCTTGCATGTGGGTCCGGCGGGTACAAGCTTGCCGCGCTCAAAACTATAGAGGCGGCAAGAGCACATGCACGTGCAGAGACGGACTTGATCAGAGCGGAGGGCGTCGATCACCCAGACCGCCGCGGCGCTCAAGGAGCGCGCCGAGGCGCAGGATCGTGGCCTCGTTGAGCCATTTCGACACCAGTTGAATACCGATCGGAAGGCTCTCGGAACTGAACGCATACGGAACGGAGAGGGCGGGGAGCCCTGTAACGTTGAACGGCGAGGTGGCCCTCATGACGTGCATCCATGACACGGTTTCGCCGTTGACCACGAGCTCCTGAGCGCCATGAGGCGTTGCAGTCATCGGATTGACGGGGCACAGCAGTACGTCGTATTTCTGGAAGAAGCCGGCAAATCCCGATCTCAGCGCTTCAGCGTCGTGTTCGGCGTTCAGGTAGTCGCTAAAGGACGGATCTGAAAATGCCACGATGCCCTTGCCGATCTCGTGCAGGTCGCTCTCGCGGCCAGCGGCAAGCTTCTTGATGTACGGCACGATCTCGCCGTACACGGTTGTCATCAACGTAGCCAAGGGATCGCCCAGGAACGGGAGGCGAACTTCTTCGACATCGAATCCAAGGTCGGAGAGTTGCTTCGCAGCGGCCTTCACGGCAGCTGTGATCTCGGGATCGACAGGACCAAAGGCGCCGTCCGACACCCAGCCGACCTTGAGCGCGCGACCCGCCAGGTTGACATCGCTGGAATCGGCATTGCTCTGATGTACCGCATAACCATCGACTCCGTCCGGGCCTTTCAGGATCGAATAGCCGAGAGCCACGTCGCGCACTGTCCGAGCCATCGGACCGACATGCCACCAGCGCGAAATGACGCTGGGATAATGCCCCGTATAAGGAATACGACCGTGCGTAGCCTTAAGCGCGGCGATCCCTGTAAATGCAGCCGGGCCGCGCACGGAGATTGCCACGTCACTGCCAATGCCTATCGGCGACATGCCGGCGGCGATTGCGGCGGACTCCCCGCCGGACGATCCACCCGGGGTGCGTTCAAGGTTCCAAGGGTTGTTGGTGCGGCCTGTAACCAGGTTATCCGTTTCTGTCCACGCGGAAAATTCGGGGAGATTGCTCTTCAGCAGGGGAATTCCGCCAGCGGCCTTGAACCGGGCAACGGCGGTCGCATCCTGCGCAGGGATGTTTCCAGCGAAAAGTCTGGAGCC
The DNA here is from genome assembly GCA_963708695.1 of uncultured beta proteobacterium. GTDB lineage: Bacteria > Pseudomonadota > Gammaproteobacteria > Burkholderiales > Burkholderiaceae > Caballeronia. The sequence goes on along the minus strand of CAVPTS010000003.1, from coordinate 86,646 downwards.
GCGCTGGGTCAGAACGCCGGCTGTATCGAGTGCGTCCTTGATGGAGAACGGTACGCCGTGCAAGGGGCCCAACACGTCGCCATTCAATACTGCCTTTTCTGCCGCCTTGGCAGCGTTGAGCGCGTCGTCGCGCATCAAGGTAACGACCGCATTGACCTTCGGGTTCACCGTCTCGATGCGATCCAGATGTGCCTTTACGACCTCTACGGGCGAGATTTCCTTGGTCCGGATCAAACGCGCCAGTTCGGTCGCGTCGCGATAAAAAATCTTTGTGTCGTCGTTTGTGAAGCTCATGGTTGCCGCCTGTACGTGGACTACATTCGGGGGGATTTATGCGCGTAGATGAGTGCCGTGGCGTGCACGGCATATAGGCATATATCGCTAAGACGAACGGAGTTTAGGCGCGCACTGACGCAAGATAAACGGAGGATCGTGGAAACATTCTCCAGCGCGCTGGATAGTGCGGTGTCAACCGATGCTTGCGCTGTTCATGACGGCGAAAGCGTATGAAGGTGCCGATTGGGGTCATATGACTGCCAGAGGTGATGGCTGCCTCAGAGCGTCACTCCGGACAGCCAAGCCTGCCGATAACTGAGCAATCTTGATCCGGTCCACGAAAGACTGAACCACCACTGACCTTGAGGGTTGTTCGACGCCCGCCGGCACGCGGCGCAGCATGCTCACGGTCATGGCGACCACGGCGAGCATCCAACCCCTCAACGAGCCAGGACAGCCGTGCAGGCACGCGCAAACGAGAGACCTGACACCAGACGAGCCCAGTTCAAAGCCAGGTGCCGCGCTGGCGTTCAGTCGGCTCTTGTTCGAGGGCATCGAAATCGTGAATCCAGTCCAGATGATGCAGCAGGCTCTCGCGTTCGCGAAGGCGGGCATTGCGCGCCTGCGCTTCGGGTCCGTCCGGCAGATGCAACACGTCAGCCGTCGTTATCGAGGCGTATTGAACCTTGCGCGTGCGGCCCCGCCGCAACCGCTCGTAGGCCTCCTGCGCCTCGCGCCAGCCGCCCGGGCCCGCCTTGGCGAGCTGCGTGGCCAGCACCACGGCATCTTCGATCGACTGATTCGCGCCCTGACCATGGTGCGGCACGAGCGCATGCGCGGCATCGCCGATAAGCGTCACGCGGCCCTTGCTCCAGCGCCCGAGTGGAGGACGATGGAACAGGCCCCAGCGCTGGCTGATCGGCACCGCGGTGATCATCTGCACCACCGCCGGATGCCAGTCCTTGAACAGGCGCAGCTGCTCACCCTCGCTCGCCGGCGTGACCCAGTCGCGAGACGGCCACGGCGAAGGATGGCGCTCGACAAGCAGAAAATTCTGGTCGCCTTTGTCGCCGATCGGATAGTGAAGCAGATGTCCTTGTGGTCCGATCCAGAACTGAATGGCCTCGGGATCGGGAAGCAGATCCATGCGACCACGCCACGAAAACCTGAGCAGCCCGAATACAGGGCGTCGTCGTAGCCGAGCATCCAGCGCCGTGTGATCGAGCGCGCCCCGTCCGCGCCGATCACCAGATCGGCGTCGATGTGCCGGCCGTTGGCGAAACTCAGGCTCACACGATCCGGATGCTGCACGAGATCAGTCAGCCGATGGCTGAGATGGATGCGCTCCATGCCGACCGCGTTCGACAGCACGGCCTGCAGATCCGCGCGATGTATGCCCCAATAAGACCCCCCGAACTGCTGGCGATAGCCCGGTTCGCCACGATGCCGTCCAATCACTTCGCCGTTGCGCCCGTCCCGAAAGACCAGCGCGGGTATTTCAGCGCACACCGCGTCGAAGGCTGCACGCAGTCCCATGCGCTCGTAAAACCGCGTCGCATTCGCCGACAGCGCGACTGCCGCTCCGACCTCGCGAAGCTCGTCGGTCTGCTCGTAGAGCTGCGCGTCTATGCCATGTTCTCGCAGTGCGAGCGCGAGCGTGAGGCCGCCGATGCCAGCACCGATTATTGCGATCTTCAGATCCAGCTGTTCCATGGGGTGTCTCCTGTATCAGACTGTGTATTTGAGCCGGCGCGGCACGCATGTTGTGGTGAAACCGGATGCGTGTGCCGTATCTGAATTCTCGGCACTGGTCGTGCATTTCACAATAAAATGGGATGAATCTGCATCATCACTGAAATCAATGAACCCGGGATACCCGCGTCATGAACCTAAGTGAAGTCGATCTCAATCTGCTGCTGCTGTTCCAACGGTTGATGCACGAGCGGCGGGTATCGACCGTGGCCGAGCAGATGAACATGAGTCAGCCCGGCGTCAGCAACGCCCTCGCCAAACTGCGTCGACGGCTCGGTGACCCGCTGTTCGTGCGCGGACCGGGCGGAGTCGTGCCCACACCGTTCGCGTTGCAGCTGGCAGAGCCGGTCTCCCAGGCGCTCGCGATCCTGCACGCCGCGCTTAATCCCGAGACCGGTTTCGATCCGCTGCGTGTCACGCGCACCATAACAATCGGCATGACCGATATCGGCGAGGTCGTCTTTCTGCCCGCGCTTGTCGAACGGCTGTCGCGCGAGGCGCCGGGCATCTCGCTCAATACCGTTCGCGACACGAGCATCAATCTGAGCAGCGAGATGGCCGAGGGCCGGGTCGATCTCGCCATCGGCCTGCTGCCGCAGCTCAAGGGCGGCTTCTATCAGCGCCGCTTGTTCGACCAGCGGTATGTCTGTCTGTTCAGGCGCGGCCATGCGCTCGACGATGCGCCGCTGACGCTCGCTGCCTGGCGTGAAGCGGAGCATCTGGTGGTGGTGTCCGCCGGCACCGGACACGGTCAGGTGGACGATTGGCTGAAACGGCGAGGCGTGCAGCGCCGGGTGCGTTTGACGGTGCCGCACTTCATGAGCGTCGGCTACATCCTGCAACGCACCGACTTGATTGCCACGGTGCCGGAGCGGCTGGCCTTGCAACTGGCAGGGCCGTTCTCACTGAGCCTGCGCGCATTGCCCTCGACCTTGGCCGCCGCGCCGATCCATTTGCTCTGGCACGCGCGAGTCCAGCAGGACGAAGGCAATCGGTGGCTGCGCGGAGTGGTGATTGACCTGTTCGCGGACTCGGCGATACAAACGCGCAGAACGAAGGCAGTGCAAAAAAGTTCGTAGTTCGAAACAAGATATTGGGTCGGGTGGTCAGATCGGGGGTGCTCGAGCGAGCCTATGACTGGATCTGGCGCCGTAAGCTGCCGCTCAGAGGCAACGTCGGTCGGACATTGCGGGGTCGGCTCCGCCCCGCGAGCTGCCGTTGACGGCGCGCCGGCGCGACATGCGTTTTTGAATTATCCCGGTTCGGCCAAGCGGCGACAATCGACAATCGCATTCAACTAATTTGCCGCTTTCGCAACTGTGAGTGCAGTTGTTTGACTGGAAGTGTTCTCGTCTTCACGCAGTTACGACGTCGGATCCTGCTCGACGTCGTCAATCTGCAAATCCAGTACCGATTGCAGTTCTGGACCGGCGAGCCAGACGCTCGCGTCATTGTCACGACAAACGGCGTAGTTCGCTTTCGGGGGAGCTAATTTCCGCTTACTAGGTCCTTCGCCCGCAGGGTAATGGCCGACAGGCCTTTTTCCACGATCTCCTGCCAGTCGCTGGAAACCACGACCTGCTTGGATTCGCTAACGCGAGTCTTGACGGTCTGTGCACCATGAAGGGCGCCGACATCGCCAGATAGCTGCAGTTCTGACTTGTGGTTGGTTGCAACAGACCAGAAACCAGGCTGGAACCATGCCCAGAAGTCGATGATCTGCGCGGTCACCGGGGCGGCATCGGCAAAGTTAGGGTCACCCTGCTTCACGACAATGTAACCTGCCTCCTGAAAGCCAGTAGCCAATGCGCTTTCAACGAGGCCGGAGACCGTTCTGCCTTCAGGAAGCACCACATCGCCGAGTGCCTTGCCATAACCGTTTCTCTTCCGACCGATCGCGCGAGCTTTCGACGCGTCGCTAGAGTCTTCATCGGGATCAAGCGACGCCATATCGGCGCTGGGGGGCTTGACGGTAAAGGTGCGTTTGTCCTGGACTGAATCAATTCTCACGTACTTCCCCGTTGCAGGGTTTGTGCCTTGAGGAGCGGAGACGTCGACAGTTGTGCGGCCTACGACGCATCCGGCGAGTAGGGACGCGGCGAGGCTATAGATAGCGATTCGACCCAACAGCATTATTGTTTTACCCCTGGTTGATTATTCTAGTCGCCGCGGCGAACGTTTGAATATGCCCGCGACAAACTGTATGCGCTTGAGTTGATCCTGCTGGATGCAGAGCATTGCCTTGCATGCGTATAGTGGAGCCCGGGTGTGATGAGCAGACACCCGGGACTTCGACCGGGCCGCCAGATCAAATAGCCCGGACTACGGCAATCTTGCCAATCAGGACCAGGTATGAAATGGGCCAGAATATGAGCGAGCGAACTTTAGTCGAGAATACATTTTGTAGCGTGTTATAGACTGGATGGAACGTGATCAAATTTCGCAACACCGTACGGTTCAAAAAAATACCGCAGGCGAAATAAACGACAAAGTAAGCGATCGGTGCCTTGGTTGCGCCGGCTATCAATGCGCCAGCAATCAATGCGACCACGGCTCCCACGTAAAACCCAAAAGCCTTGCCAAGTGACATCAAACCACCGGATGCCTGAACTGCGTCGTTGCTGGCGATACTCATCTTTTTGTTCCTTATTGTATTGGACGGATGATTTCAAGTCGTCGTAGATCGGCGGCCCAACCCGGAGTTATCGGCATATAAAGGAAAAACTTTAGGGCGGCGCGCAAACTACCCAGCGAAGCGATCCAAGGATTCTTGAACGATCGCGGAATCTGCCTTTTCCGCGATGACCGTGTGATGTCCCGTCGCAAAGCGCCACGAATCTCACGGCACCTCAAGAGTGCAAAACGCTTAGGCGGGTGTCGGCGAGCATTTCCGAGATGGCGTTGACAACGGCGCTGGCCAGCGGTACCCACTGTCTTTTCGGGTCGGGTACGGCCGACTATGCAAGACAGTAGACGGCCACTTTCTGCCATTTGCTGACGCTTTAGAGAGGCATCCGATCGTCGGCTTCACCTCAGCGAGTGGCCATCGATTGGCGAAAAGGAACGTTGCTCCATCGGTCTATACGGCCGCTATGAACAGATAGGCGTCGGCGCGTCCGCTACGGACTTCTAACCGACCGCACCTCAAACGCAGATGATCAAGCTCATCGACGAACGCCGGTCGAGCAGTATGATCAGTCGGCGCGCGACGTCGCAAAGACTGGCAGCCGGCCGACGGCGATGGAGGATAATAGGTCCGTACTGAGACATTGGCGGAAACGCTCCCGGATTCCCCGCGCAATCCAACACGCTCTTGGTATGCCAGCGTTGCCGCGCAAGCCGCGCAAGCCGCGTAAGCCGCGCGAACCATGCCGTCACCGCTCCTGCAGTCTGGGCGGGCCCTTCTCCGAAATCGAGGTTTGCGAATGAAGCACTTCTGCCGAAGCACCATTGTCCGTTCCGCGCTCGTCGCATCGCTGACCGTTGCGGTTGGCGTCGGGTCGCTGTGCGCGCCTGAGTACGCCAGGTCCGCTCAAATCAACGACCAGACCGACCCGCAGACACTTATTCAAACCGTGACGAAGCAAATCCAGGACGAGGTGCGCCAGCAGGCGCTCACGCCGGACGACATCCCGCGCATTGTGATTATCGTGAACCGGGACATCCTCCCGTACGTCGACATTCGCCGCACCACGCAGTACGCGATGGGCCGCTTCTGGCGCACCGCGACACCCGAGCAACAGGACCGGGTGGTCGAGCAGTTCAAGCAGTTGCTTATCCACACGTATTCCGGCGCGCTCGCGCAGGTCAACACGGATCAAAAATTCGAGTATCCGCCTTCGCCGGCCGGGAGCGGCACCGACGCCGTGGTGCGCACGATCGCGCCAGGCAAAGGCGGGCAAGTGCAGATCGACTACCGGCTGTACAAATCACCGCAGGGTTGGCGCGTCTATGACATTAACGTGCTTGGCGCGTGGCTGATCCAGACATACCGTATGCAATTCAACGACAAGATCCAGGAAAGCGGCGTCGACGGGCTGATCCAATTTCTCACCGACCGCAACAAGCAGCTTTCGTCCGGCAACCAGTGACCGCGTGATGGAATCGCGATGCTGGTCTCGACCTGCCTGTGGCAATCTTTAACCGGGTTAGCGAGGGGGCCGGCTGGCTCGCGTCTCTCCATTTGGCAAGGTACTGACTTGCAGCGACGAGCGCGCGTGCGTGTTTCATTGCAAACGCCCGTTGATTGGCAACGGGCGGCCGGGACAGTGTGAAGCGGGACCGACACCGCATATTCGCCGCTTTAACTACTAACGCAAGTTCATTGAAAGATCGATATCCATTGGAAGTTTTACATCGTTCTTTGTATGAATGAGTCATGCCGTTGCAGCGCCCAGTTATCACGGTCTCGTGAAAATTTACTATGTATGCTGCTGCATTGGCTCGTTCGCGTGAATGCCGGGCCGATGTCGAAATCGCGCGCGGCGAAGCGGCTCAAACGGGTAGCGGAAATGCTAAAGCGCGGACGGAAAATGCCGCTCGCTGCGGTGCGCCTTGTCTTAGTGCTGCCAGATTACGAGGCACGGTAACTGCTCCATTCATGATCAAGCAGGCGGCGTTCGCCTGCGGCTATATTTTCCAGTCCAAATCAAGGAGGGACGGATCATGAACAAGGCAACCAGTATATTGATCGCGGCCGTCGCTGCACTTTCGCTCTCGGGCGGCGCATATGCACAGGCAGCAGGAGGCTCGAACGGCGGCAGTTCGTCAGGAAGCACTGCTAGCCCGTCGAATCAGATGAACAGTACAACGGGCGGCTACGGCTCGCCAAGCGCCACCAACTCGGAAAGCGGCAAGGCCGCGGGGTCGCCGAACTCGGGCCTGCCGAGTAACAACACCTCGACGTCTGGCACAAGCGCTCCCTCCAGCAATAACACGCTGGCGACTCCGAGCGTAAAGTCGCCGGTCAGCGGCCAATAACAGCAGGTGAAGATGACAAGCAGCCGCGAATGAGCGCAAGCGCAATGCTTACAAGCGCTTTAATCGCATGGGACGCAAACGTCATTGCGACGGCGCCCAGTTCGCGGCTAGCGGACGGGTATAGTGCGACCGACTTACATCGGTCCCATGCTGCCGAGGGCATGAAAGATAGTAATTAGCGTGCGATGGAACATCGTCATGATGCGCAAGTGCCGACAATCGCCTACGGTCAACCCAACCGTGTGCGATGAGCTGTCAATAGCATGTGATCGAGCACGCGCGCGCAGGCCCATCGAAGGTCGAACTAGAAGTTCTTAGCCAATCAAACCGGCTCGGTCTCGCGACTGGTCGTCGCATGGCGCCGTGTGCGCGACAAATTCATGCACCGATGCGCGGCCTCAGCGAACATGAAAGCGATTGCGATCAGCGCGGCCGCAACTAAACCAAGGTATTGACTGCCGATCGACTGAAGCACTGCTCCGCCAAGCACGCCGGAGCAGGCGAGTCCGGTGTATGTCGCGGTATTGTTGAGAGCCAGCAGCAGTGGTGCCGAACTTGGCTTGAGTTGTACCAGCCGATGTTGCTGCGGAACAATCAGCCCCCATCCGCATATGCCCCAGATCACGAGCGCAACTGCAGTGCTGAATGCATGTGCGGATGTCCAAGGCAACGCGCAGAAATTGATGATGGCAAGCCACAGCATCGCATTGATAATGTTGCGGCTCTTGAATCGGTCAACCAGGCGTCCGGCCAGGAGGTTCCCCGCCGTCGCCGCTACGCCCCACAACAGAAACATCCCCGCGAGAATGCGTCCGTCGCCGTGCGTTACACGCTGCAGCACCACGCCCGCATACGTGTACACCATGAGGAACCCGCCGAAAGCGAACAACGAAGTGAGCAAGGTAAGCGTGATGCGGACATCGCGGACCGGTGCAAGCCGTTCTCGCAACGTGACCGATGCCGGCCGCGCAACCGATGGCAGCATCGTCCAGACGCCGATCATTGCCACGATCCCGAGCAGAGTGACGAACCAGAGCGTCGTTCTCCAGCTTCCGAATCCGCCGATCAACGTGCCTAGCGGCGAGCCGAGTGCTGTCGCCCCCGTCAATCCGGCCGTCACTGCGGCTAACGCACGGCCGCGTTTTTCAGGCGCTGCAAGCGCGGACGCAACGCCCAAAGCAGTAGGCGCGAACAGGGCTGCGCCGAATCCCGACAGAGCCCTGCTGAACAAAACCCAGTGCAAGTCCGTGGCGAGCGCACTAAGCATGTTGCCGGCGACAAAAATGCCAAGCGCGGAAACCAGCAGCAGCTTGCGCGGCCAGCCGCCGGCCAACGCCGCCATGACGGGGGCAGCCACTGCATAGGTCAATGCATAAAAGGTGACCATCAGCCCCGCGAGGCTGACGGATGTATTCAACGATGCAGCGACGCCCGGAAGAATACCGGCGACGACGAAGTTGTCGGTACCCATCGCGAACATGCCCACGGCGAGTATCAGTAGTCGACGATCCATACGAAAAGCCCTTGCGATAAGCGGTTTGAAGTTCAGTCCGAAGACGCACGTCGCAATCTGACCGGCATGCGACTCGAGGCGTCGGCCCGACCGGTTTTTTTTGCGCCGGTACGGTATGGAGACAGAATAGCCGCCGTTGACCGTGTCTCAAATGTCATATATACAAGCGATTCAGGACATGACCCGGGGCAAGCTATGCACACGATCGGCTTCGTTGTATTTCCGAATTTCTATCTGATGGGCTTCGCGGCAGTGACTGCCTTTGAGCTGGCGAACGTCGTGCTCGGAGAGCCGGCATACGGCGTGACGGTCCTGTCCGAAGAGGGCGGGCTTGTCATGTCATCGGCGGGTATTCGCGTGGAAACGCAGCCCTTCAGCGACGCCGCTTTCGACACCGTCATGTTTGGCTCCGGCGTCGAGATCGACATTGTCTCTGCTGCATTGACGGCCTTCGTCAGGCGCGCGCTGAGAACGTCGAGGCGAATCGCGGCGCCGTGCACAGGCGCTTTTATCCTGGCGGAAGCGGGAGTTCTTGACGGGCGCCGAGCGACGACACATTGGCGCTTCGCACATGATCTGCAGCGCCGTTTTCCCAAAGTAGCGGTCGAGGAGGACCAGATCTTTATTGTCGACGGACCGATATGGACGTCGGCAGGCATGACGGCCACGATCGACATGGCGCTCGCCATGATCGAGAGGGATCATGGTCAGGACGTATCACGCGCTGTTGCCCGCAAGCTTGTTGTTTATCATCGCCGCGCTGGCGGGCAATCGCAGTTTTCGACGTTGCTCGACCTCGATCCGAAATCCGATCGGATCCAGAAGGCGATCGACTATGCGAACGCCAATCTGCGTAATGCGTTGACCGTCGAGGAATTGGCTGACATCGCGGGCCTGAGCCCACGCCAGTTCAGTCGGGCTTTCAGTGCGGAGACCGGGCAATCCCCTGCCAAAGCCGTCGAACATTTGCGTGTGGAAGCGGCGAGGCTGTTGTTGGAAAAAGGGCGTTTATCTATGGATGTGATCGCGGACGAAGTCGGCTTCACGGACAGGGAGCGAATGAGGCGGGCCTTCCTGCGGACCATTGGGCAACCGCCCCAGGCGGTCCGTCGCTTCGGCAGGGAGACACGTGGGCCGATTGAAAGCGCCCACCAATAACCTCACCACTGCCCCGCGCGATATTGTGGGGATTAGGCGGTCCACCGCACATACAGGAAGGCGTAATTCGCCAAGCCTAAGTGATGCTTACGACAACCTTTCGTAAAGAGACTTCGCGGAAATTCGCAACTTTTCGACAGGCGGATTTAACACCAGTCGCGAGCACTCTCAGGAGGCCGTATGTTCTACATACTAAAAAGATCATTGGTTTTTTTCGCTTTTTTCAGTGTGCTCGCTGGTTTTGCGAACCCCGTATTGGCGCAGGCCGATGTACGCGCGTCTATCGAAGTCAGCAATAAGCGATGGGAGAATGCTGTCGGCCGTGGCGACGCAGCGGGTATCGCTTCGCTCTATACCCCAACCGCGAAACTTCTCCCGGCGAACGGTAAAGTGGTGAGCGGTCAGAAGGCGATCGCGGAGTATTGGAAGGCGGCAATGGATTCCGGGTTCAAGGCGATCAAGTTGACCGTGGTGGAAATAGAGGCATTTGGCGACACCGCCTTTGAGATGGGTAGGTACACGGTCCCGGGGGAAGGCGGCAAGCTATTGGACGCGGGAGACTACATCGTCATTTGGAAGAACGCGAAGGGGCACTGGAAAATGTATCGGGACATCTGGACCACGAACACGCCTGCGCCTCAGCAATGAGACGAACATCGAGCCAGCTCACGTCGGAAACTCGCAAGCTGCTCGAGATATTTACCGGGAGACCGGCCAGCGCGCCGGCGCATTGACTAGCCGCCGGGTTTAGGCGGCGGTGACTCCTTCTCCGTGGACGCTCGACGCGCGATGAGCGGATTCGGCACCGCGTCCTTGTTATTCTCGCGCCATGCGCGCAGCGTATCGAGCGCGACCGAGTTGCGAATGTAGCGATGCCACACGAATGCGAGATCGAAGACCAGAATCGCGAGCCACCACGCATAGAGGAACAGCGCGCCCGCCATGACCACGGGCCAGAGCGCCTGATCCGGCGCACCCAGCATGCGCACAACGACGATCGCCCCCACTATCGCCGTGCCGATGAGGACCAGGAGGCGCCGGCCCAAACGCGGCGTGCGCGGCGCCAGCCATCCGCTCACTGCAATACCGAAACCGGCGGCGACGAAGGCCCATTTGCCGTCGTCGTCACTCGACGGGACGATCCACCCGACGAGGTTCGTGAATGGCTCTGCGAGAAACTGCGCGACGTCTCTCGGCAGGACGATCCAGCAGATCACCGCGCCGAGCGCAAAGATGCCGAGCGCGACCAGCCGCCATCGTAACCACGCCGCGGTGCGCCACTTGCCCTTGGCCTTGACGAGCCGCGGAAGCCGCGCGGCGCAGGTTGCGCTCATCAGCAGGCAGGAGAGCGCGAAGACCGAACGGGTCAGGTACTCGAACCCGGGCGCCTGTGGACCCCCGCCCGGTTTTGGCGCGGGCGCCAGCGACTTGTACAGCACGAACACGGCGGCCAGATGCAACACGAAGCTGAGCAAATAAGGAATGGCAGTACTGACGATGCCGCGAAACGGCTTGGGCTGCGGGATTGCGGCGGGCTCGCCGAGCACGACGTCGTTGATGAAATGGCCGAACACATCCTTGTCGGTCCAATAGTCCGTGTGCGCCTTGCCCGGCAGCCAGTAGCGGCTGAAACCCAGGTCGTGGGTTTTCTTATCGAATTGGAAAGCAGCGCATTGATTCTGTTTCAGATAGGCGCGCGCCGTATCCAGCGAGAACCCGACCGGGTCCCCGAAATCATAGTAGTTGCGCCACTTGATCGGTTGGGGGAGGGTTATAGGCGGACCGTCTCCGTTACGCGTCAGGACGACTGTGCCGTCTTTACTGTCGCAGCCTATCGGCATGCCTTCCCACAATTTTGGCCAGAGCAGAATGTGTTTGTCGATGGGCGAGCCTATTGTCATGAAGCCGCGCAGACACCTGATCCAGTCGGTCTTCACCGGCTCGACTTCTCCGTCGGGGTCGATTGTCGACGCACGGGACAATGCCTCCAATATGCCAAGGAAGCTGATGACGGTGCCCTCGCTATGCGCGACGATGTACACCTCCGGGTCGCAGCGGCAGCGCTCGCTGACGAGCGAGACGATCTCCTGCATCACGCGATGAAAACGAAAGACAATGACTTCGCGTTGGTACTTGAAATCCGCGACGAGTTGCACGTCGCCGACATAGTCGCGAAGCACTGGCGCGAGGTCGAACTTGAAGAGACCGGCTTTATCGGCGACGGCGAGCAGGTTCTGCATCACGGCGACCGTCTCGACAATTTCATCGACCACGCTCGCCGCGAGCGAGAAATCAGCAGGTTCGAGCTTGCGCTCCTTGACGCTGTGCATATAGGCCGCGTGGGCGCGGCTCACAATCGACAAGCCCCAGGCCTTGCTCTCTTCGAGCTTGTCTTCGTCCTTCACCACTTTGCGGGGTATGTCCGCCCAATAGACTTCACCGAAGCCCAGGGACGAGTAGAGTTCGCGCAGGCGCTGGCCCTCGCTTGACTTATCGATATCGCTCTCGGGCAAATCGAGCTGGCGCACATCCACTTTACCGACACCGGCAATATCGAAATAGCCGAGCGGCATGACCGGCAGTGCGGGCTCGTAGCGCGCACCGAACTGGCTCGCCACGGATCGGACGGTGTCGCTGCGCAACTGGCTGCCGATGCCGTGGATCGCGATGATGATCTTCTGCATGCGGGGCGCGTCGCGCCCGGAGTTCGCATCCGGGCTTGCGTTTGCATCCGGGAGGCCTTCCGGGATGGCAGGTGAGGCGTTCATTTTGTGTCCCCGCTTTTTTCGTCGCACTGTCCAGGCGCGGTGTCCGATACAACCCGCGTTTTTGCAACCAAGCCGTTGGAAGCAGACTAGTGCATTTTTTTGAGTTGCGATGCAGAAAATGAAAGAAGCGCAATAGGGAACAGCGTTTCGAGCAAGAGGCGCTTGGTTATCCCATCAGCGACGAGAAGTCGCAAAATAGTGTCGATCGATACAACAGGTTTCAGAATGGCAAAATCAACTGGACCGCGGCGACGCGCACTGCCAAGGAGGTTGTGGAAGTGAAAATAACAAGGGTTTCCTCTTTGATTTTCAGCCGGACAAATGAAGAGCGCGTCCTGTCGATCAAGCACTGACCGCCTCTTAGCCGGACCTGAAACGGACCACGAAAGCAACTGCCGCGAAGCGCGCTGAAGAAAGCGCGAATTCGGGTTTGGACGAGTAGCATGTTGCTGTCGGGCTCGCCCGCCGACGAGACGATTGATTCCGGACAACGGGCTGAATCGGCTCGCGTATTACACAGGCATTTTCTTTTTAGGCTGCAATTCGGAGACCGCAATCATCTTCTATCCCGGGCGCAATGCTCAGCTTCATCTTCCCGCTGACCATCGCGCCCCTTCCTGCTAAAACATCCGGCTCACGGCGTATCGAACACGATTGACGCTACTCAGGCAGACGCCTTCGACAGCTTGTCCTCTGCCACCGTCTGACCGCGAAGCCGGTCGTATTCCGCTTTCTCGATGGGAACCGCATCGGGTTCTCCAAGCTGGCTCATCGGGATGCGATACGTTTCGCGCGCGCTCCATGCGGCGAGCGCAGCGATGATCGTGACGACCAGCGTGATCGAGCCGACCGTCATCGGAATGTTGTCCGATCCCGGCGGCGCGACCGTCGCGAAGAGTGCGGGCAACAACGCGGTAATCAGCGTGCCGATGTTCTGCGCGATCGCCATTGCCGAGACGCGGGAGCGCGTCGGGAAGAGTTCCGGATAGAAGCTCGGGAAGACCGCGTTGTAGCCTTGATAGACGATCCCCCACATCAGCAGCGACATGACGAACGCCAGCGGCACGCTATGGATGCTGATGGCGTAGAGATAACCGAACGAGAGCAGCCCCGAGCCAATCGCGCCGACCGCGACTGGGATCTTCCGGCCGATGCGGTCCGACAGATTCCCCACGTACGGAATCACCAGCACCGCGATAATATTGCCGACCACCGGAATCCACAGATACACGCTCTTGTGAAAGCCGATGCCGTACGACGCCTGCACCGCGTAGGCCGCGCCGAAGATTGTCGCAACGACGGGAATCACGTTCATCAGCGCCATGCAGATGACGCGGAGCATGTCCTTCCAGTTGTAGAGGAATGCTTCCTTGATGGGTGACTTCGGCACTTCGGCCTCACCGGCTTCCTTGGTGAAGGCAGGCGTTTCTTCGACTTCGCGCCGGATGATGTAACCCGCGACCAGCACGCCCGCCGACAGCAGGAACGGAATGCGCCAGCCCCACGAATTGAACGACTCTTCCGGCATGAAGTACGCGAGCGGCAGGAACACGGCGGCCGCCAGAATTTGGCCAGCCTGCACGCCCTGCAGCGCGAAGCTCGAGTAATAACCTCGGCGCCCGAATGGCGCGTGTTCCAGGATCATCGAACTGGCGCCGGAGATTTCACCCGCCACCGCGAAGCCCTGGATCAGACGCACGACGACCAGCAAGGTCGGCGCGAGCATGCCCACTTGGTGGTATGTGGGCAGCAGGCCGACGGCCATCGTCGATGCACCCATCAAGAACATGCACACGAGCAGCACGGTTTTTCGACCGTGCGTGTCGCCCCAGTGTCCAAGGAAGAATGCGCCGATAGGCCGTGCAACGTAACCGACGCCGTATGTCGCGAGCGATGCGACGATCGCCACTTTCGGATTGCCTGACGGGAAGAACAGTTGCGGAAAGATCAGCGCCGCGGCCTGTGCATAAATGAAGAAGTCGTAGTACTCAAGCGCTGAGCCAATCCAGCCGCTCGCGGTGGCCTTCTTGGTCTGCTGGCGATGATGCCCGTCGTCCGCACCGGGCGCTCCTTGTGATCTGGCTTCCATGTTGTCTCCGAAAGTGACTTGTGACGTGTTGGGAACAGGCGTTCTGTGGCTCTTTTATGCCGATCAGGATCGCGCGTTCGTTGAGTGAGTAAGCCGCCACGTTTCCTGAAAAGACCCTCTGCAGAAATGCGCGATTGGCGCATATCGCTGGAACGTAGAAGCCTGATTGCATTTGCCGCGTTAAGTAAAAAGATTCGCGAAACGTGAGCGAGGTCCAAATTTTTTTATTTCAGCCTTCGGCCACCGGCTTTTCTATGTAACGAAGAATATGCTGAGCGACGCGCTCGTGGGGTCGTTCTCACCACATGATCATGCGTTAATCGCACGTAGGTGTGCGGTTATCGTACGAAAGTGGGGTTATCGAGTATGTCGCGAGAAAGGCACGACGGCGGATCAGATTCGTGACCGCCCGCTATAGCCCCGCACTGGCCGAAATAGCCGGCATAGATCCTGCGCAGCAATCGCGAACCGGCCGGGGGCCGTTAACGGAAGGTCGCAACTGTAATGACCGTGGTCCGAGAAGAGGCTCGTCGCCCGATCGCATCTGATGAAGCGCCCGCACACTCATGGGCGGCGGACATGGGACCCGGACTCGCCACTGCAGGCGCCGACAACGACCCGAGCGGCATTGTCACGTACTCCATGGCCGGCGCGCAGTTCGGTTATGACATGCTGTGGACTTTCGTACTCTCGTACCCCTCGATGGTGGCGCTCCAACTGGTCTCGGGCCGGATCGCGGTATCGACAGGAAAGGGACTCACGGCGAACATGCGCGAGCACTATGGACGCCCGCTGTTCTACCTCGCTGTCGCGCGGTTTGTCATAGCGAACACATTCAACATAGCAGCCGATCTTGTAGCGATGGGCATGGCCGTGCAACTTCTGTGGCACGGTTCGCTTGCACTATGCGCCGCGCTCTCGGGCGTCCTGTCGCTGGCACTTCAGTGGTTCGTGCCCTATAGGCAATACGCGCGCGTAGTGAAATGGCTTGTCGCCGCGCTGTTTGCGTATGTCGGCGTAACCGTTGTGCTTGACGTGCCGTGGCATACGGTTGTAATTCGCTCGCTGGTGCCGCGCATAACGTGGAGCGAAGATTACTTCACAGTGATGCTCGCCGTATTAGGGACGACCATCAGTCCGTATCTGCTGTATACCCAGGCCGAACAGCAAGTGGAGGAGTTGCGCCCGCAACCATGCTCGCAACCATTGAAGTCCGACGCCGGTTCTACTGTGGGCATTAATACTCGCGCGGACAAGTTACGCAAGCTGCGCAGGAATACGCTGCTAAGAACAGCCTTGTCGAATGCATTGGGATTTTTCATCATGGCCGCCGCTGCGGCGACGCTCCATGTTACGGCGCACGGAGTCGGCGATCCCCGCGACGCGGCAAGCGTACTCGCACCGCTAGCGCACGGCCTTGCCTCTCATGTGCTTGCGCTCGCATTGTTCGGGACCGCATTGCTCGCTTTACCACCGCTTGCGGGTTCAGCCGCCCATGCTGCGGCAAGCGCATTCGACTGGCAGCGCGACAAGCACCGCGATAGACGGATCGCGTTGACGCTAACCGGCTTGATGATGCTGGGAGGAGCGCTCGGGATTTCGCTGTCATTCATGGGGATGGAACCGATCCGCATGTTGTACCTGAGCGCGGTGCTCAACGGCATGACCGCAGCGCCGGTCATGGCGTTGCTCGTCCTGCTCAGTACGAAGCGCTCAGCCGTGGGCGACCTGAGTGCGCACTGGACGCTTCGCGGGCTCTCGTGGATGGCTATCGGCTGCGTGGGCGCGGCGGTAGCGGCACGTTATGCATTCGAATGGATCTTATAAGCGTACATATTGGCACGGCAGAGTCGGGCACGATCGGCCAGTAGTAAGCGGGCAAGACGCAGGTAAGTCCGTCCCTTGGGGGAATCCAGCGTGAAAACTAGCGGTAGGTCGGGAGATGAAGTGGAACCGCAAACAATCGAACAACGCATTCGCGATCGGGCATACCAGCTCTGGCAGCAAGACGGTGCGTTAGAGGGATGCGCCGACGAGTACTGGTATCAGGCTCGTCAAATGGTCGAACAGGAAATCAGCGAAGAAGAAGGTAATTCGTTCTCACCGGACACCTGAGCCCTGCCTGCATTAGTCGAACTTGCCTAAAATTTTTGGACGTACGTGAAGAACCCGCCATTGCGGCCATAGCCCTTGGCAAAAAACTTATGCGGCTGATAGCACGTGCCTAGCTGTTTTTAATCGCCGACTCCATCGTTTCGCGCGTGACAGGCTTGAGAAGATAGCCATCGAATGATGCAAGTTCGGCGTCGCTCAAATTCGCGCGCCCGGTGACTGCAACCACGCACGCATGCGCGTTCATACTTGCAGCTCGCAATAGTTGGCACAGTTCGCGACCGTCTATATCCGGCAGGCCAATATCGAGAAAAATGGTGTCGTACACTTTTCCGGCGGTAAGCCGCATGGCTGTTTGACCCTCATAAGCCACATCGGCCCGGTGACCGAGATCGCTCGCTAATGCAGCGAATGCATCCGCCAGGCGTGGATCGTCTTCGATGAATAGTATTTGCATCTTCACTTCCTGACCTTTACGTGAAAAGCGTCCGCGCCAACGGCCGGTTGGTACCGCCGGTCAAATACCAGACCCGCTAGCACTATCTAATGCGAAGCGCAAAAATCGGGCCTACGCAAACAGGTTTCAAGGTGGACGTCGGCTCTCTCCCTATTCACCCCCGCAAATGATTTGTTGCAGCGGATCCAGGAAGGGCAGATAGACCCGTCGTTTGTCCGTCGTTTGTCATTACCCATACCGTCTCGCTTGAAGAAGGTCCAGGGATGTACAAGATCTTACGAGACAAAGAGGACGGTTGCATTGAGGTTGTTCTCAAGCCCTGACGGCTCTTGGCCAATCGATTCGCCCGGAAGGGCCGACGGATCTTCCTCTTGGCTAACCTAAGCTAAGCCTAAGCTAAGCCTCAGTTTAAGCGGATGGTTTTATTCGCGGAGTGTCGGGGAGCATTCCGCGGATAAATGTGTGAGGACTATCCGGGTTTGGATTCGGTATGGCAAAACCATTAAGGCCGCACCGGGAGCCGTTGAAAGTACCTCTCATGTCCTCTGCCCGGGTTTTCCAATGCTTGCCGCCGGTGCTGTATTTTCTTTTTAACCAAACATGTGCTCTGTAGCACATACTGCGGGTATTAATCCTGCATGGAAGCAACCCGTCTCGCTGACACCGCCTAGCCGATCGAAAACGATCATCCGCCGCTAACTCGGCATTATTGGTTCTATGCGCATGAATCGCCATGGTCATAATGACGAAGCAGCTGCCCATGTTGTCCGCCCGCCATGGCAAAGCGGGCCCTCTTGATCAGCAATAGACTTAAATTTATGCTCGCGGCCGCAGTCTTGACCGTGGTCGCCATCGGTGGAATCTCCTACCGGTGGGTCATCATGTCCATTGATAGCGCCAAATGGGTGCAGCATTCCCACGAAGTCATCGCGAGTGTCGACGATCTGGTTTTCACCATGGAACAGATTGAATCCAGCTCTCGAGGGTTCGCGCTGACGGGCGATGAATCGTATCTGAAGCCGTACCGTTCGCTCCTGTCGAATATTACGCGAGATCAGGCTGCGCTCCGTTCGCTAACGGCCGACAACGCCGAGCAGCAGAACGCGCTGCCCGAAATAGAACGCCTGAGCCGCGAACAGATCCAGCGTGCCGATACGGCGATCCAGTTGCGACGCACACAGGGGCTGTCTGCAGCAGTGCAGTTTGTTCAAAGCCGGAGCGCGGCAGTCCCTGGCGGCCTTCTTTCCGCCGGCATCGCTTTCAAGGACGAAGAGAATCGCTTACTCGCACTACGTAACGTGCAAGCGGCGCGCCGCTGGGACCAGACGCGGTTCATCCTTATCTCCGAAACCTTGATCGGCCTGGTCATCGCGTGCGTGGCCTTCGCGCTCGGCCGCCGCGAAAGTAGCGCCCGTGCTCTCGCGGAGCGCTCGTTGCGCGACAGTGAAGAGAAATACCGCATGCTGCTGGATGGTGTGGAGGACTATGCCATTTTCGTGCTGGATTTACGGGGCTTGGTCATCAGCTGGAATGCGGGGGCGGAGCGCATCAACGGCTATGCAGCCGACCAGATCGTTGGCCGCAGCTTCGCCTGCCTGTACCTCCCTGACGATGTCAGGAATGGAAGGCCTGAAGAAGTGCTACGCATTGCTGCTGCGAGCGGCCGGTACACGGAAATCGGCATACGGCAGCGCCAGGATGGCAGCCAGTTCCTGGCAGAAGTCATCGTTACTGCGCTGCGTAATCGGGCTGGCGAACTGCTGGGATTCTCGGAGATCAGCAGCGACCTGAGCGAGAGCACCGAATCGGAAGCCCGATATCGGGGTCTGCTGGAGGCCGCGCCGGACGCCATGATTGTCGTCAATCAGCTTGGTGAAATCGTCCTGTTGAACCTGCAAGTCGAGACGCAGTTCGGATACCGCCGTGACGAACTGGTGGGCCAGAAGGTCAAGAACATCATTCCGGAAGGTTTTGCGGAGCGGCTTATCGCCGACGCCTTGCGTTCAGCCGAGGACGCGCTCGCACAGCAGATTGGTACCGGCATCGAGCTGGAAGGACGGCGCAAGGATGGCAGCGTGTTCCCGATCGAGATCATGTTGAGCCCGCTGGAAAGCACGGACGGTATCCTCGTGACAGCGGCGATCCGGAACATCACCAAGCGCAAGCAGGCTGAAGCGCAACTGATCGAGAAGGTCGAAGAGTTGAATCGCTCGAATGAAGAGCTGGCGCAATTCGCCAACCTCGCCTCGCATGATTTGCAGGAACCGCTGCGCATGGTGGCAAGCTACACGCAACTTCTGTCGAAGCGCTATAAGGGCAGGCTGGATTCCGATGCGGACGAGTTCATCGCATTCGCCGTCGATGGCGCAAGCAGGATGCAACGCCTGATTCAGGGACTGCTCGCCTATTCCCGGGTCGGTACGAAAGGCAAGGACCTGTTGCGTATTTCGAGCGAAGAGGCGCTGGAACAGGCACTTCTCAATGTGGGCGGCGCCATGGGTGAAAGCGGCGCGCGCGTGACGCACGATGCCCTGCCGAGCGTACTGGCGGACGAAATACAACTGATCCAGCTATTCCAGAATCTCGTCAGCAACGCGATCAAATACCAACCGGCCGGCACCCCGCTGGTGCACATCTCGGCGGCGCGCGGTGACAAGCAGAAGTGGATATTCTCGGTGCAGGACAACGGTCTTGGCATCGAGACGCAATACTTCGAGAAAATTTTCGGGATGTTCCAGCGGCTGCACAAGCGCGAGGAATTCGATGGCACTGGCATCGGGCTTGCCATCTGCAAGAAGATCGTCGAACGTCATGGCGGCACGCTGTCGGTTGAATCTCAACTCGGCAAAGGATCCACTTTTCGCTTTGCCCTGGCCGCAAGCGAATCGAACTAAAAATAAGCGACGTGGAGGAATGCATGCCTGTAGAGATCCTGATTGTCGAAGACAATCCTGGCGACGTTCGACTAACCAGGGAGTGTTTCCGTGACGTGGGTATTGCCATCAATCTGAGCGTGGCGGTAGATGGCGTCGAGGCCATGCGTTTTTTGTCCCGCGATGGCATCTATGGGAATGCGCCGCGTCCGGATCTGATTCTGCTGGACCTCAATCTTCCAAAGATGGACGGGCGCGAAGTCCTTGCGCGCATCAAGCAGACTGAAGACTTGAAGGCGATCCCGACAATCGTCCTGACGACATCCGATGCAGAGGCGGATGTCGTCAAGAGCTATCAGCTTCAGGCAAATTGCTATCTGAGCAAGCCGGTTCAGCTGGACGCGTTCGAAAACCTCATGCGGAGTATCAGCGATTTCTGGCTGACCAAGGTTCAGTTTCCCAGCAGAGGTGATTTGGGTGACAAGCAATCCAGCTAGAAAGATCCTGCTGATCGAAGACAATCCAGGGGACGTTCGTCTGCTTTGCGAAATGTTCAAGGACGAGGGACCAAACGACATCGAGCTGGTGCACGTCGATTGCGTGAGCGCCGCCGAGCGTCACTTGTCGGAGCATTTGCCGCAAGTCATCTTGCTCGATCTCGGATTACCCGATGCACAGGGACTCGATGCGATACGGCGCGTGCTTGCCGCCGCGCCGCGTATCCCGCTTGTGGTCCTGACCGGCCTTGACGACGAGTCAATGGCGGCCCGGGCTTTGCAGGAGGGCGCGCAGGACTATCTGGTAAAAGGCCAGATCGAGCCGCGCGGGTTGCTGCGTGCACTGCGCTATGCGATCGAACGTAAAGTGACGGAAGAGGCGTTGTTTGTCGAGAAGGGCCTGGCCCAACTTACGCTCAACTGTATTAACGACGCCATTGCTTGCACCGACAGCGCGGGCAAGATCACGTTTCTCAACGTCGCGGCGCAAAACATGACAGGCTGGACGTCGCGCGAAGCCGCGGGCTGGCCGGCAGAGGAAGTCTTCTTGATCGTCGATGCAACGACGCGGCAGCCGACGCCTGTCTCGGTGGCGCAGACCACGGGACAAGATCGAACGACGCGACTGCCGCCGAACTGCATTCTCGTGCGGCGCGATGGCGGCGAGATTGCCATTGAAGAATCGATCGCCGCGATCTACGACCGTGACGGGCGAGAGGCTGGCGCGGTAATGGTGTACCGCGACGTCAGCGCCGCTCGCACAATGGCTTTGCAGACCACTCATCTGGCTGAGCATGATTTTCTGACAGGTCTGCCAAACCGGATGTTCCTGAACGACCGCATTAGCCAGGCGATCACGCAGGCATCGCATCATGGGAAAAAACTTGCGCTTCTTTTCCTCGACCTGGACGGCTTCAAACATATCAACGACTCGTTGGGACACCTCGTTGGAGACAAGCTGCTGCAATCCGTTGCCGGACGCTTGTGCGATTGCGTCGCCGTGACGGACACCGTAAGCCGGCAGGGCGGCGACGAGTTCGTGGTCCTGATCACCGGATTCGAAGAGTCCAGCGAAGTCGTTTCCATGGCGAGCAATTTGCTGAAAGCAGTCGCACGAGCACACGCCATAGAGGGCGACGACCTGCATGTGACCACCAGTATCGGCATAAGTGTCTACCCTGCGGACGGTCTCGACGCCGAGACCCTCATCAAGAATGCAGACACCGCAATGTTTCAGGCAAAGGAAAGGGGACGTCAGCTCTATCAGTTCTTCGAGCCTGAAATGAGTGTGCGTGCAGTAGAGCGTCAGACGATAGAAGAGAGCCTGAGGCGGGCCTTGCAACGTGACGAGTTCACCCTCCATTACCAACCCAAGTTCGACCTCCTGAGCGGTGAATTGACGGGCGCGGAAGCATTGATTCGATGGACTCATCCGGTGCGGGGAAATGTACCGCCGGACATGTTCATTCCGATCGCGGAGGAGTGCGGCCTGATCTTGCCGATTACACGATGGGTCCTGAGAGAAGCGTGCGCGCAAGCTCAGGCGTGGATAGCCGCAGGTTTGCCCGCGATCACGATGGCTGTGAATATCTCCGCGCTGGATTTTATGGCCGAGGGTTTTCTGGAGAGTGTCTTCCTGATCATCGACGAGACTGGCTTCGACCCGCATTCTCTTGAACTGGAACTTACCGAGCGGGTGCTAATGAGGCGTGCCGACTCGACTGAAATGATCCTTAAGACTTTGAAGGAAAGCGGCATACGGCTGGCAGTGGATGACTTCGGCACCGGATATTCAAGCTTGAGTTATCTGCGCTCCTTTCCTATCGACGCAATCAAGATCGACCAGTCGTTCATCCGTCAGATCAGCATTGCCCCTGATGACACATCTATCGTGACAGCGATGATCAACATGGGCCATAGCCTGAAATTGCGAGTGGTCGCAGAAGGTGTCGAGACGCAGGAGGAACTGGATTTCCTGCGTGTTCATCGCTGTGACGAGGTACAGGGCTATCTGTTTAGCCGCCCTGTGACCGCGGAGCACTTTGCCGCGCTGATGACCATGCGCTGTTTCGACTTTGCGCCGATGTAGATCGGGGTAATGGGAGCTGCAAGAGCGAGCTGCAAGATCCCGGCTGTGACTACTCTCGCAACAAGAACGTCCAGATCAGCGCAAGGAGCGTGGTCGGCGGCTGCCCTTTCTGACAGTATCCGTCGAACTCGTGGTCCGAAAGATGCCGTTGCACCTCCGCTTCGTCCAGCGCGGTGAAGGCGATGATGGCAATCCCCTGGGTCGTCGTGTCTCTGCGCAGGGTCCGGGACGCTTCTATGCCGTTGCAGTCAGGCATGGAGATGTCCATCACAATCAGGTCCGGCAACCAGCTTCGGGCGAGCGCGATGGCTTCTGCACCGCCAAAGGCGGGACGCGGCTCGATGTCTTCGAACTCCAGGTAAGTGACCAGCGCCTCCGCTGCGTTGTGGTTGTCGTCAACGACAAGCACGCGGGGCGGCTTGCCTTCTACGTAATTAATGCGCTTCGTCCATGCCCGCGCGCGGTCATTTTGTTTCCAAGTCATAAAACCTTCGGAGATTAATGAGCGTTTCCGGTTGAGTGTCAACGTGAAGGGGGCAATTTTCAGACCCGGGAAGACAGGGCGGCGATTATGCCCATTAAATTCGGCTGCGCGAGCCGTTATCGGCTAAGCACGAAAACGCGTAACGCATAGACCATCAATGCCAGATGGCGAGTCAGACTTGAGTTGTGTAAATCGGCTTCTATACTCCAGATGGTCAGTTCGTTCTTGCGCGAAGCACGCTTCGCGCAGCCACTGTTCTGAAGTCGGAGCCGTATGGAAACGCCGCCAGGGTTCGACTTCGACGCGTTCATCAGTTACCGCCGCATCGACGGTACGGGAGCTGCCCGCTGGCTGCGTGCGTCGCTCGGGAGCTATCGCCTGCCGGCCGCGCTAGGCGAAGGCCGCACGCCCCTCAAGACCTATCTCGATACCGCCTTCGAGCGCGCCAGCGAGGACTTCTGGGCGTCGAACATCGAGCCCGCGCTGCGCCGCTCCCGTTTCCTTATAGTGGTCGTCACGCCTTCGGTGTTCGAGCCGCGCGCCGACGGCGCCCCTGGATGGGTCGAGCGCGAGATCGAGTTGTTCCTGTCGCTGCCGCACGGGCGCAAGAACATCCTGATGGTCACCGCGGGCGGCAACCCCATCAGCCGACTCCCGGCGGCCTTGCAGGGCACGCATCCGCGCATTGGTGTAGTCGATCTGAGCGGCGTCGAGCAGTGGTGGAACGTCGCGAGGCGCACGACGATGCGCGACAGGATGCTCACGCTCGTCGCGTCAATCTACGGAATCGCCGATACCGACATGCCGTTGCTGCGCCAGGAGGAGGAGCGTCGCAAGCGCTTGCGTGCCTTGCGTTTTGCGAGCGTGTCCATGGCGCTGGTCATCGTATTCGCGGCGTTGCTGATCATCGCGCTCGTGCAGTGGAAGCAGGCGGCAACAGAGCGCACCGCCGCGCAGGCGAAGAGCCTCGGACTCGCGTCCCTACAGGATTTCGACGCCGGACGGCAGCTTCAGGCGCTCCTTGAGGCCGTCGAGGGCGCTCGCATGCTGCAGCAACTCGTGCCCGCGCCGGCATCCTTCGACGCCTATCCGACCACCATGCCGGTGCTTGCGCTCAACCGCGCGCTGCAGGGCATTCGGGAACGCAATCGTCGGGAGAACGTACCAGATTCCATGAAACGGCTCGCGCAAGGGATAGCGGGAACGATCGCCGTGTGCTCCCTGCCGGCGGGTCTCGGCGAAGACGGCATCAAGGATTTCATGGGGCATGAGGGCCGCTTGATGGCGAAAGGCTGCACGCCCGATGGCCGCTACCTGGTGACGGCCGCTACCGATAACACGGTGCGGATGGCGGATCTTTCCGGGCCGCATGCGCCGCAACTCATCGGCCTTCAGGGAGGCGTCCAATGGCTCAGTTTCGCCGCAGACTCCAAGCGGTTCAAGACGTCGAACGTATGGGGCACTGTCGTGGACTGGGACATCTCGGGGGCCGGCAACGGGCTTCGAAGCAGCCTGGAGGGGCACTCGTCGACCGTCACGGCGATCGGCTTCAGCAAGGATTCTGCGAGCCTTGCGACCGGATCGAAGGACGGGCAGATCCGCGTCTGGAGCATTGATGGCAAGCCACTCGGCGATCCGGTCGCCACCGGCAAGGGGCAGGTTCTCGCCGTGTGGCTGGATCAGGGCGCGCGCCGCCTCCTGGCTCTCGACCCCTCCGGCGGCATCGGTGAATGGCAGCGAGGCAACCAGACCTCATCGGCGAGCTTCGGAAGCTCGATCTACGGCATATTCGGAACCATTAGCAGCGATGGACAGCACATCGGGATCACGATCGCCGGTGGAGATGCGCGGTTCTACGACATGAAGAGCCGGACGTCCGCCTCGGTACGCGGCACGCATAGCGGGTGGATCATGGGCATTGCTTTTCCGCCTCGGGCGGACGTCGTGGCGACCGCCGGCGCCGACGATACGATCGGCCTGCACCGCCCCACCGGCGAGACATTCGGCCCGTCGATTCGTGCCGCGCAGGGGCAGGTCATGAGCGTCGCGTTCAGCCCGGACGGCTCGACCATCGCGAGCGCCGGGGAGGACGGGACCGTCAAGCTGTGGAACCTTTCGGGTGCGCAGATTGGTCAGTTGATCGGGCATAACGGCAAGGTTCTCGATGTACGCTTCAGTCCCGACGGACATCTCATTGCCACATCGGGCGCGGACGGCACGGTCCGGCTTTGGGTGCGCGACGGCGAACAAGTGTCGCAGTGGCCGGGGCAGGCGGGATTCCTCGCGATCGAAATCTCCGGCGCCAGTTTCGGCGCGGTAGGTCTGAGCTTCAGTCCCGACAGCCGCAACATCGCCATTGCCGATTCCAGCCACGCGGTGCGGATCTACCGCATCCAGAGTCTCGACGAGCTGCTCGCAAGCGCGTGCGCGTGGCTTGCGCCTTATATTGCCGATCATCCTGATGCCGCTCGCGTATGCGTGAAGGGGTCGTAGGAGGGGCGGTGGCGTGGAGCGCTCCGATCATCGGGCCGCGCGCGCAGGTTGCTTCATTGTCGCGACCGCGCACTCGACCGAAACCTTGTCCGCTCACCTGGCGCCATCGTCTTTTTCCCGTTGCAGTATTCGCCCATCGCCGCCAACTTCAGCGAAGTTCATCGCCATTTGATTCCCCGCGGGCATGCAAGTCCAGCTTGATACACGAGTGCTTCAGGCTTCCTCCCGGAAACTTTCGAATACCCCGTCTTTCACGTTTCGAATTCGCTGGCCGATGCGATCAATTTCGCGGAAGCGTTGGCGATCGAAGAGGTCTACCGAGAATAGGATAAATCCGAATCAAGTGCTTCTTCATTGTAAATGCAACGTCTCGTTTGCAAACATTTCGCCATCGGATATCGTGCGCGGTTAAGAAATTAATCGCACGACTATGCACAAGACTTCGCACAATCAGCGAGGTCCCGAAAGACGATCGATGGGACGAAAAGATGGCGGAAAGTGATCAGCAAGCGCAGTGGAATCGCCCGGGCGGAACGCGCCTGCAGGCGTATCACCTCGATGTGCCCAGTGCGGCGAACGCCAAGGACATTTCGGTGGTCTCGTATCACGCTCGCGAGGGCATGGCGTCGCCCTACGAGATCACGATCGAATTTACGCATCCCGAACTGCTCTCTCGTGCTGACTATCTCGGTCGCGATGGGGACTTCACAATTACCGCCGAAGACAGCACCGAACCACGTGTCTATCGCGGCGTTATCGGGATGTTCAAAAGGACCAAGAAGACCAAGGACTTTTACCGCTATACGATCGTCATTGCGTCGCAGATGAAGCGCTTGGGCCTTCTGCACAGGTGCCGGGTATATCAGCACCAGAGCGGGCCACAGATCATCGAATCGATCCTCCTGAGCGACAAGTTCATGGATCACCAGTTTGTGTTCAAGCTGCGCCGTGAGTATCCGGTCCATGCATTCCGCCTGCAGTATCAGATGTCGGATCTTGAGTACATTCGCCTTTTGTGCGAGCAGGAAGGAATTTTCTTTTACACCGAGCAGGGGAAGCACGGTGACCTGATCGTGTTCGGTGACGATATCGATCACTACGTCTATACGCCTGAACTGAAGGTGCCGTATCGCGAGAATGCGGGGCTTGAGGCGGGGATTGAAGCGGTGTTAGCGCTTGAGACGCACGCCGAAGTGGTGCCGCGTTCGGTTCTGGTCGCGGACTATAACCCGCTGGTCGCGTGGGAACGCTTTAAGGACGAAGCAAACGTCGCGATCAACGACGAGACGACCTACGGCACACCCTATGTCTACGGCACGAATCACCTGAGCCAGGACGGCGCGCAGTGGGAGGCGCAATTACGCCACGAGGCGGCGATTGCGTGGCAGGTTGTGTATCACGGACAGAGCAATGTGCTGGAGTTGCGCCCGGGTCGCATTCTGCGCATTGATGAACCGTTGCCCGATGCACCGAGTGGACAGGTGATTATCGAGGTGGAGCACTCGGGTGGCCGGGGCGTGGCTTACACCAATTCGTATAAAGCCATTCCGTCGGACCGGCGATTTCGCTTGAAGATCGACGAGAGTCAGTGGCCGAAGATCCACGGTGCTCTCAGTGCACGGGTGACGTCGCCGGGCAAATACCCGTATGCCTATCTCACGAAGGCAGGGCATTACCCCGTTCGGCTCGATCTTGATTTCGATGAATGGAATCCTGGCGGTGAGAGCGTGCCGTTACGGCTTGCTAAACCGTTCGCCGGCGCGCTACAAACTGGCTTTCACTTCCCGGTGCTCGATGGCACGGAAGCCGTCATCATGGCCCGCGATGGCGACCCGAATAAGCTCTTCATCTCGCAGTTTCATCACAACAGCATCCAGTCCGACCTGATCCACAATCAGGAGCGGTGGATGTCGCGTAACGTGATCCGCACGCAGAGTAATAACAAGCTGCGTATGGAGGACTGGGAAGGGCAGGAACACGTCAAGGTGGCGACCGAGTACGGTAAGTCGCAATTGACGCTGGGTCACATGGTCAACGCCGTGCGAGAGGAACGCGGTGGTGGATTCGAACTGCGCACGGATGACAAAGGCAGCGTTCGGGCGGGAAAGGGGCTCCTTCTTTCTGCTGATTTACAGGCCAAGGCGCAGGGCAAGCAGATCGAAATGAGTCCGGCAATCGGGCAATTGCAGATCTCCAACGCGCAGGCGCAAGGGCTGGCTGATGCCGCGGCGGTTGCCAGGGCCGAGATCGCCGCGCTCAAAGCCGAAAGCCAGTGGCTCAAGGAAACCGAAACAGCGGGCACAAGCAAGAACTTTGAATTCGGCGGACGCTGGGCACTCGTGCGAATGCTGGAACGCGCGAAGGTCGAGCCCATCGATAGCGCGACGTTTCAGCTTACGTGGCAGGCCGCGCCTGACGCCAGCATGATGCGAATAGCGTCACCTTCAGTTTCCATCGCATCGAATGCGCGAACGCCGTCCGATACCACCAGTGACGACTGGAGCGGTTCGACAGATGATGCAACGTCGGGCCGTGCGTCACTCGACAGCCTCGTCACGCAGCCGGCGCTTACCGCCGCGCCCGCGAACCTGATTTTCCCGCTGACCTATCTTATGCGCACCGATGTAGGCAAAGGTCCACTGGAACTCCTCGCGCTCAAGGGCTTCACGTTGCCGAACCGCATCTTCATCGGTGAACTGCGTGTGGTGCCGGAAAGCAAAGGCGCAAGTCCGCCGCCACTGTCGAAAGCCGCGCGTGAGGCCGCGAGACAGGCCGCAACGCCGCTACCAAGCGGTGATGTAGGGCATTCACTGTGAAGTCGCGTTCGTCTTCACGGGGTGATTCCGGCAACCCTCCTCAATTGATCACTGTTGGGTCCCAAGGCCGACGCATGAGATGCGTCGTCGTGCTCGTTCTTATGCTTGCCACGCCTGTCCGTGCATACGCTCGGCTTGACTCAATACGTGCAGACACATGCGCCAACCTGGGGAGGATCGCCACATTGACCGCGATGCAACGTGAAGCGGGCACGCCCGAAAACCGCTTAAAAGAACAGGCGATCGAATTGGTACCGGAGAGCAATCTGCCTGCCCTCCTGATGCTCATACACAACGTGTACACCGACAGCATCATGCGCCGCGTTTCGCCTGCTAAAACGGGTGAGGCTTATCGCGAGGTATGCCTGTTGCAAGCGAGGTAGGGACGGCGTCGGTGACGCTTATTGTTGAAAATAAGATTTTCTTCCCGCAAATTCAAACATGCGTGCAACGCATGCAATGGCTTCCGGTAATGGCATCTGGACGCCCTTGATCCCCTCGACAATGGATGCCGACGCCGTCAAGAGCTTCGGCTCTCAAGTGCCCATGAAGCGTCCGGGACAACCTGCAGAGCTGGCGTCTGCCTACGTCATGCTCGCGTCCGATGAAAGCAGCTACACCTCCGGTGCAACGATTGCGGTAACAGGAGGAAAGCCGATCATCTGATCGGAAAACCTTTCCGCCGGGCACCCGGCCGACGCGCCGCATCTTATCGAATGTGCAGGCGGAACGGTCCTTGCGACGGCTCGCAATGGGTACTGGATAAACGAAGGAGAACGCCATGAGCAGCACACTGAATCCCGACGAAGAACCGCAACAGCAGGTCAAGCAAACCGGCGGCACGATAGGTACGCTCGGTCCAAGCGATTCGTCCGATAGCGGCAGCGATGTTGCCGGCGCGAAGCGTCATGAATTCGATGTCGATTCCGAGCTGGACAACCACGCGCTTGAATCTGGCGACGCGCATCTCGGCAGCGACACGGACCGCGCGGGCACAGGTGAGCGCGCTGCGGCAGACGGCGATTCGACGCTGGTCGACGACGCCGACATTGAACCGGATCGCATCGATACCCCATTGGCCGCCGACGATGAGGGTCTCGACGAAGACCCGGCAAGCCGCTAATTAATAAGCCCCGGCCCCCGCCTCTACAATTGAAGGAGAAAACTCATGTCAAATACGCTAGATGGTTGCAAGGTGGCGATACTCGCCGTCGATGGTTTCGAACAGGCGGAGCTGGATGAGCCGAAACGCGCGCTGTCCGACGCCGGCGCGACGGTGCACGTGATTTCAGAGAAGCCCGGCAAGATCCAGGGTTTCAAACATGTCGATAAGGGAGATGCGGTTGCGGTCGATTTGACTTTCGAGAGCGCGAGCATCGACGACTACGACGCAGTCGTACTGCCGGGCGGTGTGGTGAACGGCGACGCGATCCGCTTGCTGCCTTTGGCGCAGGCTTTCGTGAAAGCCGCGGACAGCGCGAAAAAACCGATCGCCGTGATCTGCCATGGCGCATGGCTGCCGGTGTCGGCTGGCATCATCAAGGGACGCACGCTGACAAGCTGGCCGAGTCTGCGAGACGACATTCGCAACGCGGGCGGCACATGGGTGGACAAGGAAGTGGTCGAAGACGGCAATCTCATCACGAGCCGCAAGCCCGACGATCTTCCGGCCTTCAACAAAACGTTGATTGCGCAATTGGCCAAGCAGAAGGCTGCATAAGCGACGTGTGAGGCATTAATCCGCACCCATGCGCGTCTCGTCGACGAACGTCTCCGTCGCATCGTCTATCTTGCGGCCCTTGCGCCCGGCCGGATGATGCACGTACAGCACTTTCACGTCAAAGCCCAGTGGCGGACCTTCGCCGTCGAGCATGCCTACGCCCGGTATCGGCAACAGCTCGCCGCGACGCGCGACTGCGTCAAGCAGTTCGACAACCTTCGCTTCGCATTCGCCCTTTAGCACGCAATCGATCGCGCCATCGGCGTGCTTCAGTATGTCGGCAGCCGTAAACGACGCGCTATGCCCACCGACGAACACGAAGCAAGCCGGCCATTGCGCCTTGATCGACTTCGACAGTCGTTGGCGGAGAAGCAGACGGCGTCGGGGCGCCATATGCGCATAAGCTTGTGCAGCGGCCGATGCGATTCGACTTGCAGGTCGATCAGCCGGACGTCGTGGCCGGCCTCGCGAATGACGGCTGCGACCGTCTCCGGGCCGAGTGGTTCGAGACGCAGAAACACGCGGGTATACATCGAGCCACTGGGGTGCACAGCGAGCACCTTCATGAGACCTCCTTACGGCAGAAAGGGCGTGTCCATGTGATAGCGGAACGTGCCGGAATTTCATGCCGGCGTCCCCGGTACGGGTCGACTGCCGAGTGATGCAGTCTTTCTTACGTTTGCGCCGTCTGCGGGGTCATAGCGACTGTCACGGCAGATGTGCACATAGCCGCCCGGCCCCACGCTGACTTTCGCTGCCTCAAGTTTTCTCTGATCAAGTCGATATAACGTAGGGCGATTTTGGTTCCGCGTCGACAAACTGACGACGTTGACTGCTTGCAACGTCCGCCGTAGACACTAAAAGCAACAAGGAGAGGTATGAAGTCAGGCGCGTCATCGGAAGCACACATGGACATGGATGCCGGGCTCAATCTCACGCAACCTGCCGAGCGGAATGAATCATTTTTCGATGGAACGCGGGTTCTCAGTGTTCTGTTTTTCTTCTCCGGCTTTCCAGCGCTCATCTATCAACTAGTCTGGCAGCGCGCCCTGTTTCGCATTTTCGGCGTCAATATCGAATCCGTCACCATAGTCGTGACTGCCTTCATGCTCGGCCTTGGGCTCGGCAGCCTGGGCGGCGGCTGGCTGTCGAAGCGTCGCGGAATTCCCCTCTTGCCGCTGCTTGCCATCATCGAATTGCTGACCGGAATCTTTGGCGCAGTATCGCTCGATATATTCGATAAAGTTGGCTCCCTCGCACTCGGCATGCCGCTTCCCGTGACAGCCCTCGTCACACTGGCGCTCGTGGCGGTGCCGACCCTCTTGATGGGCGCTACGCTGCCGATCCTGGTGGAACACCTGGTCAACCGGTCCGGAAATGTAGGCAGCTCCGTGGGCCAGCTTTACTACGTCAATACCTTGGGTGCCGGTACGGCCTGCCTCGTTGCGACCGTCCTGCTGTTTCCCTTTTTGGGCATGCAGA
This sequence comes from uncultured beta proteobacterium, assembly GCA_963708695.1. GTDB lineage: Bacteria > Pseudomonadota > Gammaproteobacteria > Burkholderiales > Burkholderiaceae > Caballeronia. The sequence continues at coordinate 55,087 of CAVPTS010000003.1, read as the reverse complement.
AGTCGGTGTTCCTGGCGGTCGCATTAAATTCGGCGGTCGCGCTTGGCGCACTGGGCACGCACTGGCGCACGGCCAGCGCGGCAAGTACTCGCATAGTCAGAAGGGCGGAGTCGACCCTGCGCACGCTGACGCTGAGTTTCGGTCCGGTGGCAGCGCTGGCATTTGGGGGTGGATTCATCTCGCTATCCTACGAAATTTTTTTCGTCCGAACGCTCTCTTACTCGCAAGGAGGTTCTGCGGTCGCGTTCTCCTTGACACTGGGCGCCTTTCTTGTGGGGCTAGCGTCAGGCTCCCGGCAAGCTGCCGAGTGGTTCCGGGCCACAGGCGATCAAGGGCCTAAGCGCATCACCGGCAGCGTGATCAAGGCTAACCTTATCGGCATGTTGTTCCTGCCGGTGCTCGCACACCTTGCATGGTTAGGACCCTTGATTCAGGCTATTGCGCTGATCATGGTGTATCTGCTTGCCCGCTTCTGGGGAGCGCTGCTGCCATCACTCGCCCATTTCGGCGTAGCGCCGGACAAGCGCGCAGGCACGCAGACCGCGCTTCTTTATTTCCTGAATATCGTGGGGTCGGCAACGGGTGGCATCGTCACCGGCTTCGTGTTGATGGACCACCTGAGCCTGGTCAGCATAGCAATCCTGTTGACGGTTGCAGGACTGACTTGCGCTGCGTTGCTTTCGGCGTCGTTGCCACTCTCGCGCCACGCAAAATGGCGGCATGCGGGTTGGGCTGCCGGTGGGTCGGTCCTGGCGGTCGCGCTATTGCCGCTGCTGACGCACGGCTTGCTTGAAAATCTGCTGTGGAAAAACATTCCCCACAGCAACCGGCCGTTTGCTCACGTTGTCGAGAACCGCAGCGGCATCATTACAGTCGACGATACCGGGGTGGTTTTCGGTGGCGGGATGTATGACGGCCGCTTCAGCGTGGACCTGCAGAACGATAAGAACGGCATACTCAGGGCCTTCGCGCTGAGCCTTTTTCACCGCGAGCCACGTGATGTCCTGATGATCGGACTTTCGTCGGCGTCATGGGCGCAAGTGATCGCGAACGATCCCCAGGTCAAGTCCCTGACCGTTGTCGAAATCAATCCGGGCTACATGGAACTGATTGCGAAATCACCGGCAGTTGCGTCAGTGCTGACGAACCCCAAGGTGCACATTGTCACTGACGACGGTCGTCGCTGGCTGCGTCTCAATCCGGAGCGCAAGTTCGACGCGATCGTTGCCAATACCACGTGGTACTTCAGAGCCAATTCCGCCAACCTGCTGTCCTCTGAATACCTGGCGCTGGTTAAAAGCCACTTGAATCCGAAAGGCATTTATTTTTATAACACGACGGATTCCGGGCGCGTTCAACGAACCGCTTGTCTTGGCTTTCCATACGGCGCGCGATTTACGAATCATATGATCGTGTCGCTTGCACCATTGGCCTGGGACTTCAATAACTGGCGCAACACGCTCGAGGCTTACAAGATCGATGGCCGGCCGGTACTCGACATGACCAGCGCCGCAGGACGCGAACGCCTGGACGATTTGATGTCGCTCCAATCGAGCCTGTCGGTTCCAGCAGCGTCGGGGGGTGATCGGCCTATTGAAGCCTGCTCGCAGATCCTTGAGAGAACAGCCGACAAACAGCCTGTCACCGACGACAACATGGGCAGCGAATACCGGCACACCCTCGGCATGGAATAAAACATCAGACGCGACACTTGACGGGGTCCAGGCGAACCGTGTGACTATGCGAATCGCTCACCCGGCAAGCACGGTGCATGTGAAATATCGAGCTTCCATGCATTGGCCCTGCGGTGGTCCAGAACGAAGTTACAATCGGTGGAAATTCGTGCGTCCGAGGACGACGGGGTCCGCTGAAATGTGCTTCTATAGTCCGTGTGAATCAATCTTGGGAACCCAGGTAGTGAAACAGATCCTCCCCGTTATGCTTGCACTTCTTGCACTCACTGGTTGTGGAACGTCACAAACACAAGCCGAACGCGATAATAGCTTCTCTCACATGGAAGACTTGTTGGATTCGGCCCAGCGCCACGCCACGCTTCAGTGTCGCGACCAATCACAATGCGACGCGGTTTGGAAGCTTACGGAAGCCTATGTACGGCAGCATTCCGATACGTCTGTAATACGTGCCGATGCGGTCGCTATTGATACCGATTTGCCCACCCGGAATGGCCGTGCCAGCTTCTCGGCAACGCGGGTTGCGAAAGGCAGCGGTGCGACGATTACCCTTTACGCGCAATGTCGCGGCATGTACGGCCTCGAAAAATCGAGGGGCTCTTCGTATGACGACTGCGTTGAAAAAGTGACCTCGACGCAAAATGCGTTCGCAGGTTTCGTGCGTCAACATTTCGGTGCGAACTGAAAACCGAATAGCTCACGTGGCGATCTTTACCCGATCGCCAGCGGCCCGAGAACACCATCGTTATCAGGTGAGGTCAGCGATGGCATTCACTCCTCGCATTTCACATCCGGCCTTGGCACAACAATAATCACCGGGTACGTTCCCTGGTCGAGTTCCACGCGTGCGACCACGGCCATCGTTGCGCTGTCGATGTCGTCGTAGACGCTGACTTTTTCATGCCGAAAGCTTGTGATGCCGGTACAGGCAGATGTGCGGCCTTCATCGGAGACTCGGCATTTAATCGGGTTGTCTGCCAGGAAGCGATATTTGTCCCTGTCGGGGGTCGCAAGGTATTCACGAACGCTCTGAGCCGATCCACCGACCCCCGTGACATAGCCAATTGCGCACTGCTGTTTGGATGTGTCGCTACCCCCGGATGTTTGCGCGTTCGCGGTCATGCTCGCGGCGGCGATGAGCGCCGCGATTGTCGATGCAAGGAGGAGTCTCATGGCGCAAGTCACGGTTGTCGGATTGAAGTGCAGGATTGTAACGGCACCTTAGCCATGGGGTTGAAAGCGAAAAAGGGCTGCTATTGCCGCATTGCAATCGCTTTTCAGGGGCGGTTTTTCAATTGGTGAGTTTGCAGCCGGGCTTGCGCGCAGCGGGCACGGTGCAAGGCGTGAGGTAAAAGGGTCATGGTGGCAAGCGATTTCGCTGTAGCGCGCGGCATGCACATTCTCGATGCGAGACATGCTAAAGGGATTAGGGAAAACGAGGAGGATGCGGACGGTTAATCTTGTGAGTGCGAAGGCGGCCGCGGCACTCAGTGAAAATACTTTCTTCTAGCTTTCTATTTGCTTTCAATTAAATATAAAATGCGCTTTCATCATTCGGATCTGGAGGCGGGTATGACACCTTTTGCGAAAGCGGCGGCCACCCTGGCAGGTTGCATTGGAGCGTTCACGGTCGTCGTATGTATCGTCGAGGTGTTATCGGGTTGAGTGTCTTTGATGCGCAACAGCCATTGGACGCGCACGGGGTGTGCGTCCAATGGCGCCCAAGCGAACCGCTTTAGACCGCCACTTCCGGCGGCGGCTGACGGAACAAGCGTGTAATCCAGCAGAGATACAAAATCCCGATCACAAACCAGATCGCACCGAGTATCAGCGCCGTCTTCTCAAGACTTGCCAGCAGCCAGACATCGGCTACCGCGCCAATCAACGGGAAGACCAACCCGCCGATCACGCCGATTTTCTTATCGCCATGATTGCCTGACAGATACAACTTCACCACGCAAAGATTGACTGCGGTGAACGCCAGGAACGCGCCAAAGTTGATGAACGAAGTCGATGTCGCCACATCGAGCTTCAGCGCGACCAAGCCGACAATGCCCGCAATCGCGATGTTGATCGCCGGCGTCTTGAACTTCGGATGGATGAAACCGAAAATGCGCTTGGGCAGGATTTCATCGCGACCCATGGCATAGAGCAAACGCCCGACGCTTGCTTGCGCCGAGATACCCGATGCGAATTGCGCCAGGATCAGACCCGCCAGAAAAACGGTGACGAAGATATCGCCGCCAATCATCTTGGCCACTTCGAACGCGGCCGAATCCGTGTCCTTGAATTCGACGCCGGGGTGGGCGAGCTGCATCGTATAAGCGGCCAGAACGAAAATCGCGCCGCCGATCAAGGCAATCCACAAGATCGCACGCGGCATGTTCTTCTTCGGGTCGATCGTTTCCTCGGTGAGTGTGGAAACCGCATCGAAGCCGAGATACGAATACGCGGCAATGGCGGCGCCCGCCATTGTCGAGGCGAAGGGCACATGCGACTTGAAAAACGGCTCAGCCAGCGCAATGCCGCCAGGACCCGCGGCCGCCTGTGCATAGTGCCAGCACAACGCAACGAACAAGCCCACGATAGCCAGTTGCACCACCATCAATACGATGTTGAAACGCGCAGCCAGTTCGATCCCGACAATATTCAAGGCGCTGGTCAATACGATGAACGCGACGATCCAGATCCACGTGGGCACGTGTGGAAACGCAGCGTTCAGATAAGCCGCACCGATCAGCCAGATCACCATGGGCAGGAAGAAATAATCGAGCAGCGTGGCCCAGCCGATCAGGAAGCCCAGATGCGCATTGAAAGTCTTGCGCGTGTAGGTATAAGCGGACCCGGCGACAGGATAGAGCCGCGCGAGCTTGCCGTAGCTAAGCGCGGTGAATGCAATGGCGACAAGCGCAAGCAGATAGGCGAGGGCGGCGGTGTCATCGCTGGCTTTGGCGAGCACACCATAGGTGCCGTACACGATCAGCGGCGCCATATACGCCAGACCAAACAACAGCACGGACGGCAGACCGAGTGTGCGTTTCAGATGCGACTGCTCGGCTATAGACGAGTCTTGCATGATATCTCCGGGACTTTCAACAGGCGTGGACGGGCATGAACGAACGCGCACAGAGTGTGGACTCCGAACGATTCAAGTGCGACGGAACTGCAGAAAACTTCAGTCGATACGGCGACGGCGCTCGTCTATCACCAGCGCGCGCGATCCATCTGGGTTATTGACGGGCGTGAGGCCAAGCGGCACTCGAGCGTCGTGCAGATAGCGATAGTGCTCACGGCTCGCTTCGAGCCGCATCAAATCAATTTGCGTGGTCAGCAGCGTTTCTTCCGAGCCGGCCGCGATGACAACTTCGCCGCAGGGATCGATCAACGCGGATTCGCCGGGGAACGTGAGGTTGTCATCGCCTGTGCCGCAGCGGTTCGCCATCAGCGCGAACATCTGGTTTTCCATTGCGCGGGCGGTGATGGCCCGCCGATGCACCGGCCCGAACGGGTCCATGTTGCCGTTGGTGACAATGGCCATATCCGTGCCAAGCGCTGCTATGGCGCGCGCTGTTTCGGGGAACTCGATGTCGTAGCAAATCAGCAGGCCGACAGTCATGCCGTTCCACTGACAAGTTTCAAATCGGTCGCCGGGCGTGAACACGCCCACATCCGATGCCCACAGATGTGTCTTCCGATACCGCAGCGCGATCTCGCCGCTTTCATCGATCAACACGGTCGTGTTGTAGAACCGCGCGCCTTCGCGTTCAGCGATGCCTACGGCAACCGATACCCCGGCGCGCCGTGCGGCGTCACGGACGGTGGTCAGCGCGGGACCGTCGAGAGACTGAGCCACGTCCGTGATGTTTTCGCGCGTGGGGAAACCGGACAGCGTCGCTTCGGGGAACACGACCAGTTTCGTGCCGCCTGTTACATCGGCGCGGCCGATGGTCTCGACGACCTTGCGTGTGTTGTGCGCGATGTTGCCATCGACTAATGCGAGTTGCGCGAGTTCTGCCTGCATTTGCTTCATCTCCTTCCAGATACCTTTCAGTGGCATTTTTACGATGCCTACGTTTTCGTCCGGACTATTATCGAGGCATTATTTTTGTCCAGGAATTACCCACCAGGGTTACCCTTACCGGAGGAGACGATGGAATTTCAATGGCATGATCTCGCGTTCCATCGTGAGATCGGCTCCGCCATCGACGCGCTCGATGGCCCGCATTTCTGGGCGCGGCTCACGCGTGTGCTCGAACGGCATATTGGCTTCGACAGTTGGGTCGCGCTGCGTTTTGCCCGTAACGGGCCACCGCTGGTTTGTGCCGAGCAGGCGTTGCCCGATGGCAAGATCGACCTGATGTTTCAGGACTATCTTGCCGCGCTCTATCAGCTTGATCCGTTTTATCTCGCCGCGTTCGAGCAACGTGTCTCGGGTTTCTACACGCTTGCCGACGTTGCACCGGACAACTTCAAGATGACGGAGTACTACCAGCGCTATTTCAAGAAGAACATTGTGGGTGATGAAGTCCACTTCAACGTCGTGATCGATGCCGACTACACGATGGGTTTTTCGCTCGGCAATATGCGTCGTTACGACGAGAGGGAGGTGGCGTTGCTGACCTTGTTTTCGCCGTGGGTACTGGCGTTGATGCAGCAACGTTTGCGATTTGAAAACTTCGGTGTGGCGCGGGGAGTCTCGGATGTTGTTGAAGGTGTGCAGCACGACCTGCCTGCTCGTTTCGGTTTGCTTACCGAGAAGAGTGGGCGTGGCGCGCTCACGGCGCGCGAGATTGAGGTGGCCATGCTTTCGTTGAGCGGATTTTCATCGCGAGCGATTGCGGAGAAGTTGACGATCTCGTTCGAGACTGTGCGTGCGCACAAGAAGCATATTTATTCGAAGCTTGGCATTGGGTCGCAGTCGGAGTTGTTTGCAATGTTCTATGAGCCGGGTTCGCACCAGTTGGGGGATGCAGGGGACGGGTTGTAGCGTTCGCACTCGGGCGGGGTTTTGGGCGCGGGGCTGGTCGTGCTCGGTGGTCGGGGTCGGTGCTGGGTTGTTGCTGCTTACCTTAGCGCGGGTTGTATGTGAGCTATATTTTTTATCACTATTAGCCACTGTCCGTGGCGGGACTTCATTTCTTTGTCCAACGGCGACAAAGAAACGAAGCAAAGAAAACGCCTCTCCACAATCTGTATTAAGTGTCCCCAGCGTGCAGACCACTGCTTTTGGTTCCCGCGTAGAACGGTGCTCGCTAGAACCACGGAGCGTTGAAACCCTCCTTCTCGCGAATCCCTACATCCCCACGCTTCGCCACCCGTGCTCTCGGGCAAGCTCGGTACGCCCACGAGCACGTGCGGCCTCACCCTTGTTTGAGGTTGACTAATGCTATTCGGCGCGTAGTGATTTCAGACGCGGTGGTTCGCGCGTAGCGCAGGGCGCGTGAAGCTCGGGCGCATTCAACTATTTTTCTGATGTGCTGGCGCCGAGACGTACTGCGCGCTACGCGCGCGCTCGCTTAAATGGTTATGCGGATCACGCAATCCACCAACCCGTACAGGCGGCTGAGACCGTGTTGGTCCGTGGGCCATCGTTCTTGCCCGAGAGCACTGGTGGCGAAGCGTGGGGATGTCAGGATTCGCGAGAAGGAGGGTTTCAACGCAGCGTGGTTCTAGCGAGCACCGTGCTACGCGGGAACCAAAAGCAGTGGTCTGCACGCTGGGGACACTTAATACAGATTGTGGAGAGGCGTTTTCTTTGCTTCGTTTCTTTGTCGCCGTTGGACAAAGAAATGAAGTGCCGCCACGCACAGTGGCTAATAGTGATAAAAAAATTAGCCAACATTAAACCCGCGCTAACGTAAGCAGCAGCAACCCGGCACCGACCCTGACCACCGCCGGTAGCCTGCCCCCAAATACTCCCCGAGTGCGAACGAAAATAACCTGGCTAATAGTGATAAAAAATATAGCCAACATTGAACCCGCGCTAACGTAAGCAGCAGCAACCCGGCATCGACCCCAACCACCGACAAGCCCCGCGCCTAAAAACCCCGACCGAGTGCGAACGCTCACAACTGCAAGTGGCTGCTAGTGCAGCAAATATAGCCAACATATAACCCGCGCTAACCTCCTCGGCACCAACCTCCGCGTCCCCTCGCAAACGTTTCACAAAATTTTCTTGAAGCGTATGCAAACTGGCGACCGCGACAAAGCGAAACCGCGACCGCGACCGCGACCACGACAAAGCGAAACCGCAACCGCAACAAAGCGAAACCGCAACCCTGACATAGCGAAACCGTGTTCGCGCACACCGAACAAGCGGAGACATGATGAGAAGAACCGCGATACTCGCACTGGCATCGCTGGCGCTCACCGCCTGCGGCCCCGATGAACACGAAAGCTTCAGCTCCACGCAAGCCGCGGCTAACCAGCCCTCACCGGCCAGCGCCGTCGAACCGCTAGTACAGACACCACCAACCGACGAGCAAGCCGCCAGCAACGCAGTTGCCTCCGCTCAGGCGAGCCTCGCGGCCGACGCTCAGCAAATCACACCGGTCCTGCATTCCCCGCCTGACACGACTCAATAAATAAAGCCTCAATAAATAAAGCCTCAATAAATCAAACTCCCGTCTTCGTCGAATCGCCGATCGAAACGGTAGTGCAGCGCCCTCCAACACACTACGAGATGACCCACGATGACATCGAATAGCCGTCGCCGTTTCCTGCAAACTGTCGCCACTTCAGCCGGTGCCGCCGCCGCGCTAACGGTGTTTCCCGAGTCGATCCGCAAGGCGCTCGCCATTCCGGCGTCAGGACGTTCGGGCTCGATCAACGATGTCGAGCACATCGTTGTGTTTATGCAGGAGAACCGCTCATTTGATCACTACATGGGCCATATGCGCGGGGTGCGTGGCTACAACGACCGCTTCCCGATTCCGTTGCCCAATGGCAAGCCAGTGTGGTTCCAGCCGTCGCAAGAAGATGCGTCCAAGCCCGTCCTGCCGTTTCACCTGAACACGCAGACAACGAGCGCACAGTGCGTGGGCGATCTCGATCACTCCTGGTACAAGACTCATGCCGCTATCGACGCCGGCCGCTACGATCAATGGCCCGCGAACAAGACAGACATGACGATGGGTTATCACCTGCGCAGCGACATTCCGTTTCACTACGCGCTTGCAGATGCCTTCACCGTCTGCGATGCCTACTTCTGTTCACTACCCGGTCCTACGCATCCGAACCGCTCGTACCTCATGACGGGCATGGTCGATCCGACCGGCACGCAAGGCGGTCCGCTGCTCGACAACAACGATTTCGTCGATGGCGATGTCCCGCCGAAATACCAGCTGCTCTCGTGGACCACCTATCCGGAACGCCTCGAAGCGGCCGGTATTTCATGGCAAATCTATCAGCAAGGGCTGACCGGCGCCGATCCGCTGAATGGCAACTACGGCACCAACATCCTGCAAAATTTTACGAACATCATCAACGCGCCGCAAGGGTCGTCACTGCAGAAGCGTGCGAATGCAGTGCGCACGATCGATGACCTGAAAGCTGACGTGCTCGCGAACAAACTGCCGCAGGTCTCGTGGTTATGTCCGCCCGCCGCGTACTCGGAACACCCGAAATATACGCCGGCCTATGGGGCGGAATACACGTCGCAGATTCTGGACGCGCTTACGGCCAATCCTGAAGTCTGGAGCAAGACGGTTCTGTTCATCATGTACGACGAGAATGACGGTTTCTTCGATCATCTCGTGCCGCCGCAGCCGCCTACGTCACGTGCTCAGGGTTTGTCGACGGTGACCACCGATGGCGAGCTTCATACGGTGGTCAATCCGGGCCGTGGCGGCAGCTATACCGCCGATGGTCTTCCCTACGGCCTCGGCCCGCGCGTCCCGATGACGGTCGTCTCACCGTGGACCAAGGGCGGCTTCGTGTGCTCGCAAGTGTTCGACCATACGTCGGTGATTCGCTTCATCGAAACGCGCTTCGGCGTGATGGAACCGAACATCACGCCGTGGCGCCGTGCCGTATGCGGCGACCTGACCACAGCGTTTGATTTCCGTACGCCCGATGCACAAATGCCGGTGTTGCCCGACACCAGCAACTACAAGACGATCGCGGATAACCAGTGTGCAACGCAGCCGGCGCCGTCAGTGCCGGCCGTGCCCGGCGTGATCGATCCGCAGGAACCCGGCACCCGTTTCGCACGCGCGCTGCCGTATGAGCTGCATGTGAACAGCCATGTCGATGCAGACCGGAAACAACTCGCGTTGCATTTCGCCAATACCGGTTCGCAAGGCGCGCACTTCTATGTCTATTCCACGAACCGTGCCGATGGTCCGTGGCGCTACACCGTTGAAGCTGGCAAGACACTGCGCGAAACCTTCGACCTTACGTCGACGGCAGGCGTCTATGCGTTCACTGTCTATGGACCGAATGGATTCGTTCGTGAGTTCGCCGGCAATGCGGCCCAGGAGAAGAGCGGCGGCCTTCTTAACAAACCGGTGTATCCGGAAGTGACGGCTCACTACGATGTCGCGAACGGCAACGTGCTCCTCAAGTTCACCAGTCAGGGCCGTGGTTTAGTGAGGTTATCGGTGATCGATAACGCCTACGGTGCTCAGCCGCGACATGTGATTGTTCCGTCGGCGGGGTTTGTCGAGGAGCCGTGGATTCTGGGCGCGAGCCATCACTGGTACGACCTGAGCGTCAGCAGCAGCGACGACCCGGCGTTCTCGCGCCGGCTTGCGGGTCACGTCGAAAATGGCCGCCCGAGCATCAGCGATCCGGCGGCGGTTGCGCCGGTGACGACGCTGGCTTAAGGTGGGTCTAAGGCGGTAGTCGTGCGAACGCGAACCGCGCAGTTTTTAAAAAACGCCGGTTCGCATACGCAAAAGCTGTTGTTGACGATAACCCTCTAGGCCATTTATTGTTTGTCTTATGAACTGCAATTTCTTTGCCCTCACGACCGCGACCACCGCGACCACCTGCTTAGGCGGGTCGTCTGGAGGGTGCGCGCGCTTATAAGGCATTGAAGCGCGACTTCAGAAGGCCCCGCCGGAAACGGACGGGGCCTTTTGCGTTTACGGCCTTCCGTCACGGCCTAAAACGAAACGGAGGAAGTGTTGTGAACGATATCGATCATCGGCAGTTGGGCATCAAGCTCGACCTTTTCCATCAGCAGGACGAAGGGCCTGGCATGGTGTTCTGGCATCCACGCGGGTGGGCGCTTTATCGCGTGGTCGAGGAATACATTCGACGCCGCATGCGCGGAGCAGGGTTTCGCGAGGTGCGTACGCCTCAATTGCTGGCGCGTTCACTGTGGGAGCGCAGCGGGCATTGGGACAAGTTTCAGTCCGGCATGTATTCGCTTGGCGGCGCGGAAATCTGTGCGCAAGGCGAGGCCGGGGACAACCGCGCTTACTGTCTGAAGCCAATGAGCTGCCCTTGCCACATTCAGATTTTCAACCAGCGTATTCGTTCCTACCGTGACCTGCCAATTCGATACAGCGAGTTCGGTGTTTGCCACCGTGACGAACCTTCGGGCTCACTTGAGGGCCTGAAGCGCACGCGCGCCTTCACGCAAGACGACGCCCATGTCTTCTGTGCCGAGGACCAGATAGAACGCGAGGTGGCGAGGTTCTGCGATTTGCTTCGCGTGGTCTATGCCGACCTTGGTTTCTCGACGTTCAACGTTTTGCTGGCCACGCGTCCCGAGCAACGCGCAGGCGATGACGCCATCTGGGATCGTGCCGAAGCAGCGCTGGCGAAGGCCGCGGGTGCCGCCGGCCTGACGTTCGATATGCGTCCCGGAGAAGGCGCTTTCTATGGTCCCAAGCTGGAGTTCCACCTTACCGATAGCCGCGGCCGAAGCTGGCAGTGTGGAACGATTCAGCTTGATTTCGTGTTGCCCGATTGTCTTGATGCCAGCTTCGTCACGTTCGATAACGAGCACGTGCGGCCGGTGATGATCCACCACGCGGTGCTTGGCAGCATGGAGCGGTTCATAGCCATGCTTCTTGAACATCACGAGGGTTGGCTACCGCTATGGCTTGCGCCTGACCAGGTCACGGTGGCGACGGTTTCGGATGCAAGCATCGCATATGGGCAGCATGTGATGGATGCACTGGAGGACGCCGGACTAAGGGCGTTATTCGACGACAGGTCCGAGCGGCTGGAGCGAAAGATCGTCGATGCACGTGAACAGCGCATTCCCGTTTTTGTCACGGTGGGCAAGCGCGATGAGCGCAACGCAACGGTATCGCTGCGGCTTCGGGACGGCACGCAAAGCACGTTCTCCCTGAGCGATGGCGTCGCACATCTGCGTGAAATGGCGCTGGCACCGTCTAAGCCATCGAAGGCGCCATTGGACGGACAGGCGATGAAGTAATCAGGTGGAACGATCGTTGCGTGCCGATGTGAGAGTGACGTCGATGTCTGACCCGCTAACCCGCAGTTTGAAATTTGGATTGATGAATCCGCCGCATCGGTACAAAGGAGACAAGATGAGTACGAGCAGTGGAGTAGATCGGTGCGAGCTGGGTATTGCTTTGTTAGAAGAGCAGTTGCTGGCCCTCGTCTTATACGCAAGCACAGTGGGCGATTGGATCGAGAACGGTAAGACGCCGCCCGATCTTTCTGCGGCTAACAGCCTGCTTAGACGCAAGCGTTCACGGGCAGAACCGCAAACGCATATTGAAGATGGGACGCCGGGCGTCGAAGGCGAAATCCTGGGGCTCGGGCCGTCCTGGGCGGCTTTTCATCAAGACCCGCAGCGGTTATCGGTTGTCTTGAGGGTTGCCAGCACTAACGCGATTCTCGCCGTTGCGGAGTTCTTCGAAGCGCACGATCTGTCGGAGTTGAGGACGCCCGAGGTTCAATTCCTCATGCGCATACGCGACGCTGCATCGAATGGAAACACCTTCCGGATTGCGGCGGGCGAGCGCATTCCCGTTGCATCGTTCAATGGTCTGGTGATCAATGAAGATCTGAACGGATCGCTCTTGTTCGACGATGGCGCCGCGCCCGGATTCATGGAATTTGGCGACACCGCCGCGTTGCTCCGGTATCTGATGGATCATCTGCGCGGCGCGCAAACCTTGATCAGCTCAGGCGATGCGGGTTGAATGAGCCGCTAGAGCCCCTGCTCAATCAATACGGACGTGTTCTCGTATGCGGGTTGATGGCGCAGACATCGGGGAAAAACGATGGCGCCGACGATGGCCTTGCCGCGACCATGCGAGCAATCTTGACGCGCAGCCTGACGGTGCGCGGTTATATCAACTATGAATTCCTGCCCGAGTACGGCGAAGCGTTCCTGCGTGCGGGCCGGGTCAAGCATCTGGAGGACATCACCGATGGTCTGGAGAACGCACCGCAGGCGTTTCTTGACATGATTGATGGGCGCAATTTCGGCAAGGTGTTAGTGCGGGTATCCAAGTAGCAGGCCTGTAGTTTCTAGTATGAAGAAACAGAAATGGTTGCCGGATTCAGTATTTCTGACCGTGTCCATTGCGCAATCACCTTGGATTAAGGCTGGCAAAAGATAGGTAAAAACCCTTATAATTCCCAAAGTTGAAAGATTCAAGGAACTTTGGAAATGTCCCGCCGCTTTATGATTCGTCGAGCGCATCGCTTTCGCGTTGCTGACCTTGTCCGCTGTTGCGGACGCCGGCTTTATCAGCTACGAAAAGAGCCCGAACTTCAGGGATAACATCCATGAAATCGTGCGCGTAAGCAAAGAAGTTTCGCTCATGTATCCGGCGACCGGCAACGACCCGTGGATGCCGCTGGCTTCCAGCTAAAGCGCTGAGAACGTCTTACGCTGGCGCGAATCGCGCTTACTTGCACTGGCTTGTTCGCGACGCCAAGCGCGTTCTCGTACGAAATCAAGAAACACCCGCACTCGCGGCGACAAATGCCGCCGGTTCGCAAACACCGCATATAACTCGATTTCATCGCAGTGATAGGGCGTCAAGGCACTCAACCAGCCGGCCCGCGCGCAAATCGTCTTCTATATCCCACAGCGCCTTCAACGCAAGGCCGCGGCCTTTGAGCGCCCAGTCGTGGAGTACTTCGCCGCTCGCGGTCGAAAGCGTGCCGCGGACCTGAATCTCACGGCGCCGGCCGTCTTCCACGAATAACCATCGGTCGAAAACACGCTGCCCGCGCACGAGCCGCAGGCAATCGTGCGCGGCGAGATCGGCGAGTGTTTGCGGCATGCCGTGCCGCGCCAGATACGCTGGCGCGGCGCACACAATGCGCCGGCTCGACAGCAGTTTCTTCGCGATCACGCCGGTATCCGCCGGCAAGCCGATGCGCAACGCCACGTCGAGATTGTCGTCGATCACATCCAGTCCGATATCGGACAGCACCAGCCGCACCTCGACCTCCGGATATCGATCCGAGAACGCTTCGATCAGCGGCGCGATCTGCTTGCGCCCGATCTCCGACGGCGCGCCGATGCACAACAAACCCTGCGGCACGCGCGCCTGAGCGCTGATCTCGGCTTCGGCGTCGTCGACAGCTTGCAGGATGGCGAGCGCGCGCTCGTGGAACAGCGCGCCTTCCACCGTCAGGTCGAAGCGCCGCGACGTCCGCGTGACGAGGCGCACGCCCAGCCGCTTTTCCAGCGCGGCCAGCCGCCGGCTCATGGCGGCGGTCGAACCGTCGGTCTGGCGCGCCGCCGCCGAGAGGCTGCCGGCGTCGACCATCTGCGCGAAGAGGCGCAAGTCGTTGATTTCATCGGGCATCGATACACTCCATCTTTCCACTTGACGCAACGATTCTATGCGGACGGATGCCTTTTCCGCCACGAACGGACGCGGCAATAATGCGGACATTGCAACGGAGGAATCATCATGAAAGCACTGCGCTTCAACCAGCACGGCGATCCGGGCGTCCTCTTCACCAGCGATCTGCCCGCGCCTGCGCCGTCCGGGGATGAAGCCGTCGTGCAGGTATTCGCGGCATCGATCAATCCGAGTGACGTAAAGAACGTGGAAGGGCGCATGAGCCAGACGACGCTGCCGCGTACGCCCGGCCGCGACTATTCGGGCGTGGTGATCGCCGGTCCTGCCGAGTGGCTGGGCGCCGAGGTGTGGGGCTCGGGCGGCGACGTAGGTTTCACGCGCGACGGCACGCATGCCGAACAACTTCGTCGTGCCCGTTGCGAGCTTGCGTCGCAAGCCGGTCAATCTGACGTTCGAGGAAGCATCGGCGATTGGCGTGAATTTCATCACGGCGTGGTGCGCCGTGGTGGAGGCGGCGCAATTGCAGGCCGGCGAGAGCGATCGTGATCATCGGGCTGGGCGGCGTGGGCGGCGCGGCGTCGCAGATCGCGAAACGCATCGGCGCGAAGGTGGTGGGCGTGGCGCGCGGAGCGGCCGCGACGAGTCCCTATGTCGATGCAATGGTGGACTCGCAAGCCCCCGATGCCATCGCGCGCATTCGTGAAGCGACGAACGGCGGCGCGGCGGTCGTATTCGATACCGTCGGCGGATCGATGTTCGAAACGGCCTTGCACATGCTGAAGGTGGGCGGACGGCTGGTGGAGATATCGGCGTCGGATCGTCGCGAAGTCACGCTTCAACCTCGCGGATTTCTATCACAACGAGAGCCGGCTGATTGGCGTCGATACGTTGAAGCGCGATCTGGTTGCGTCCGCGCAAATGCTGGAAGCGCTGCGTCCCGGCTTCGAAGACGGCAGCTACAAAGCGCCGGCCATCGCGCAGACCTTCGCGCTGGAAGATGCACAAGCCGCCTACCAGGCGGTGGCGGCAGGGACGAAAGGCCGCGTGGTGCTGACACCGCAAACGAAGCGGAGCTGACGCGATGCAACGCTGGCGACTCGCAGCCGCAATCCATCCTGTTCGCCATTTTCCTCGGCGCGCTGGCTGCATTGCCGCCCATTTCCATCGATATGGCATTGCCCGCGCTCGTCGATATTGCCAGCTCGCTGCATGCGAGCGCGAGTCAGGCCGGGCTCACGCTGAGTCTGTTCATGGCGGGTTTTGCGGTGGGACCGATCGTGTACGGCCCTCTTTCCGATGCACGTGGCCGCAAGCCTACGCTGCTGCTCGGCCTCGCGCTGTTCACGGCGGGCGGGATTGTTTCGGCGCTGGCGCCCGGCATTGGCGTGTTGCTCGGCGCGCGGTCTCGTGCAGGGCATTGGGGCGGGCGCGGGCATGACGGTGGCGCTGGCTATCGTGCGCGATCTGTTCGAAGGCAACGCGATGCAGCACCGTCTCGCGGCCATCACCGTGGTCGCGAACGTAGCGCCGATTGTGGCGCCGTCTATTGGCGTCGGATTGCTGGCGGCGATCGAATGGCGCGGGATCTACGGCGTCATGGCGGTCTGCGGACTGCTGGCTGCGACTCGCTACGTGGGCCGGCCTGACGGAATCCGCGCCGCAGCAAGGCGAAGCGGCAGGTTTCGCGCTGTCCGGGCTTCGCGATGGATACAGACGCGTGCTGACGCATCGCGCGGTGATCGGACATATCCTCATCAACGGCTTTGGGTTCGGCTGGATGTTCGCGTATGTGGCCGGCTCGCCGCTTGTGCTGCTGCATATCCTGCACGTCAGGCCGATCATCTATGCCGCCATGTTCGCCATGACCGGCGCGCGGCATTGTCGCGGGCGCGACGGTGAATGGTGTTATCAGCGCGCGCGGGGTTGGATCGCGACGCATTCTCGCCACCGCTATTTGCACGACACTCGCCGCGACCCTCGGGTTGATTGCGTTGAGCGTGTTGCATCACGCCTCGTTGCTCACCATCATGCCCTTGCTCGTGGCGAGCACTTTTTGCTTCGGGCTCGCGGCGCCCAGTGCCGCACGCGGCGCGCTCGATCCCATTCCCGAGTTGGCGGGCGTGGCGGGCGGCTTGCTGACATCGATACAGATGCTGTGCGGCGCGGCGTCGAGTTCGTTCGTCGCGCTGCTGTTTCCGGTCCTCGGCATTTTTGCGATGAGCGGCGTGATGCTCGCGTGCGCGTTGCTGGCCGGAATGGTCTGGATCTGGCTTGGCGGAGAAGGGTGCTTGAGAGCGCAGTCCGCGGGCATCGATGCAGACCCGGCCTCGATGGTTTGATCGCGCCGGCGCTGACGTTCATGCAACTCGCGGAAGCACGTTTCTATCGACTGTGTTCATCGCCGAAATGGTGCACGAAAAAATTTAGCCGCACCGCAAGTTTTCTTTGGATTCGTGTCAACACACTCCGCGATGAGGCGTTAAACAGGTAATCGCGACATCGCACGCCGCGACGTCGATAAATCAACCTCAAGGGTCTTACTGCCATGAAAAAGCAACTCGTTGCTGCGTCGCTCGTCGCTTTGTTCTCCGCTGCTGTGTTTGCACAAGCTTCGGCACCGGCTCGTAGCGCCCGCAGCTCCGGCTGCAACAACAGCTGACGCTGCGCACCGGCCAGCACCACGCACAAGGCCAAGAAGCATCATCACAAGAGCATCACAAGCACCCGGCAGCGACCGCACCGACGATCCCGTCGTCGGCAGCAAAGCCCTAAGTTTGAAGCTTAAGTAAGCTCTAGAGATCAGTAAAAAAGCCCGGTTCAATGGCTGCATCGTTTGGAAAGTGCCTTTTTCAAGGTGTCGAACGATGTAGCGTGAAGGCATGATTGACGACTCGACCGCGCATGTCATTGCGCGGTCGAGTCGTTTTTCGTTAGGGCGCGTGATACATCTCTTCGTTGGGGAGCATACGAAATTCATGCTCACACCCGCGGATTTAGTGAGACTTTGCGGTGCTTTCATGGAGATTCGCTAAGCCCGCGCGACAGACGCATCCCATGCCGGCGCCTCGCGACGTGTATCATCCACACCACGCGGCTTTTTGCGCCGCCGTTTCGTCATTCAACCGCGTTGCCGGGTCGTCAGCCAGAGGCGCACCCCCGCCCCACGCGCGCTTGAACCCGAACGCTCAACCCCACAGCTCTTTTCAGTACCGATGTCACTCTCCGAACTCAAACGGCGCCGCACGTTCGCGGTCATTTCCCACCCTGACGCGGGCAAGACCACGCTGACCGAAAAGCTGCTGCTGTTTTCGGGCGCGATCCAGATTGCCGGCACCGTGAAGGGCCGCAAGAGCAGCCGCTACGCGACGTCGGACTGGATGGAAATCGAAAAGCAGCGCGGCATTTCGGTCGCGAGCTCGGTCATGCAGTTCGAATACGGCGACTGCGTCATCAACCTGCTCGATACGCCGGGCCACGAAGACTTCTCCGAAGATACGTACCGCGTGCTGACGGCGGTCGATGCCGCCGTGATGGTGATCGACGGCGCCAACGGCGTTGAAGCGCAGACGCTCAAGCTGCTTGAAGTCTGCCGCAGCCGCCGCACGCCGATCCTCACGTTCATCAACAAGCTCGACCGCGAAGTGCGCCAGCCGCTCGAACTGCTCGATGAAATCGAACAGCATCTGGGCGTGGCCGCCGTGCCGTTCACCTGGCCTATCGGCATGGGCAAGGAATTCCAGGGCGTCTACGACATCGCGCACGATCAGGTGCGCGTGTTCCGCGCGGGGCAGGATACGGCGGGCGGCGCGGTCGAAACCGTGCATGCGCTCGACGATGCCGACGGCGAGCGTCGCTTCGGCCCGAGCTGGGCGCGGGCGAAAGAAGAAATCGACTTGATCACGGGCGCTACGCCCGCGTTCGATCGCGAGCAGTTTCTCGCCGGCGAGCAGTCGCCGGTGCTGTTCGGATCGGCGATCAACAACTTCGGCGTGAAGGAAATTCTCGACGCGCTGGTCGATCTCGCGCCGCCGCCGTCCATGCGCATGTCCGTGCAGCGTCCGGTGCTGCCGGAAGAGCCGCGGTTCACCGGCGTGGTGTTCAAGGTGCAGGCGAACATGGATCTGGCGCACCGCGACCGCGTGGCGTTCATTCGTGTGTGCTCGGGGCATTTCGAGCGCGGCATGGCGCTGAAGGTGACGCGCACGAACAAGACGTTCCGCGCGAATAACGTGGTGACGTTCCTGTCGCAACGTCGCGAGACGGTGAGTGAAGCGTATCCGGGCGATATCATCGGCATTCCGAATCATGGCACGCTGAGTCTCGGCGATACGCTTGACCGAAGGCGAGCTGCTGCAGTTCGTCGGCTTGCCGTTCTTCGCGCCGGAAATTTTCCAGACGGTGGAAGTGGTCGATCCGATGCGCGCGAAGCAGCTGGGTGAAGCGCTGCGGCAACTCGGCGATGAAGGCGCGATCCAGGTGTTCCGTCCGGTGCTTGGCGGCTCGATGATTCTCGGCGCGGTCGGGCAGCTTGCAGTTCGAAGTGGTGTCGCACCGGTTATCGGCGGAATATAAAGTCGATGTGCGGATCATGCCGGCGCGGTATCGCATGTCGCGGTGGGTGACGTGCGACGACGCGGCTGAATTGCGCCGCTTTACCGATGCGTATTCGGCGCGGATCGCGCTGGATGCGTCGAATGCGCCGACGTATCTCGCTTCGCATGTTTCGGAAATCGAAGTCGCGCAGAAGGCGTGGCCGAAGATCGTGTTTAACGAGTTGCGCGAGCATTCGGGCGCGCCGTTTCAGAAGGCGATGTAGGGCTTCGGTTGTTCGCTCGCGCTGGGGGATGGGGTGGGGAGTGTGCTGCGGAGGTTTTTGGCCGAGTTATTTTCGTTCGCACTCGGTCAGGGTTTTGGGCGCGGAGCTGATGGTCGGTGGTCGGGGTCAGTGCTGGGTTGCTGCTGCGTACGTTAGCGCGGGTTGTATGTTGGCTAAATTTTTTATCACTTTTAGCCACTGTCCGTGGCGGGACTTCATTTCTTGGTCCTTCGGCGACAAAGAAACGAAGCAAAGAAAACGCCTCTCCACAATCTGTATTAAGTGTCCCCAGCGTGCAGACCACTGCTTTTGGTTCCCGCGTAGAACGGTGCTCGCAAAACCACGGACAGCTGAAACCCTCCTTCTCGCGAATTCTTACATCCCCACGCTTCGCCACCAGTGCTCTCGGGCAAGCTCGATGGACTGCGGACCAATAAGGCCTTACGCGTCTTACGCATTAGCGGGCTGCGCGATCCGCGGACACAATTAAGGCGAGAGGCGCGCGTAGCGCGCAATACGCTTGGCATCGGCAGACCAAAAAATAGTGGAACGCCCCGCGCCAGGCGCGGACAACGGCGCCTGAAATTGCTACGCACCGAATAATTTCAGTGAGCCTCGGGCAAGGTGGGGCCGCACAAATCTGTGGGCGCACCGTTCTTGCCCGAGAGCACTGGTGGCGAAGCGTGGGGATGTAAGAATTCGCGAGAAGGAGGGTTTCAACGCAGCGTGGTTCTAGCGAGCACCGTGCTACGCGGGAACCAAAAGCAGTGGTCTGCACGCTGGGGACACTTAATACAGATTGTGGAAAGGCGTTTTCTTTGCTTCGTTTCTTTGTCGCCGAAGGACCAAGAAATGAAGTGCCGCCACGCACAGTGGCTAATAGCGATAAAAAATATAGCTCACATACAATCCGCGCTAACGTACGCAGCAGCAACCCAGCATTGACCCATGACCACCGCCGGTAGCCCCGCGCCCAAAACCCTGACCGAGTGCGAACGAAAGTAACCTGGCTAATAGCGATAAAAAATATAGCTCACATACAATCCGCGCTAACGTACGCAGCAGCAACCCAGCATTGACCCATGACCACCGCCGGTAGCCCCGCGCCCAAAACCCTGACCGAGTGCGAACGAAAGCACCGCCCAACCCCCGACCAAGCGCAAGCGGCCAGGCTCGCCCGTTTTATCGAATTATTTTCTAATTTTTTCCCGGCATTACGCGTCGAATCGATATTTTTCCGCATCCGGATTGCATTTTTTCCACCCTACACTAAGTGTTCAAAAATGACGATCCGGAATTATGAACACCATAAAGTCCACAAGATTCGACTTGCTTGACGGCTTGAGAGGTGTCGCCGCAATAGCCGTCATGCTTCATCACTACAGCCAACACACTGGCTGGGACTGGTTCGGCGGCGCGTGGGTCGCGGTCGACCTGTTCTTCGTGCTTTCCGGTTTTGTGATCGCGCACAGCTACAGCAAGAAAATCCTGAATGGCATGTGCTTTCGCGAGTTCGCGTTCGTTCGGCTCGTCCGCCTCGCACCGCTTTACCTTTTCGGCTTGGCACTAGGCGTGTGCGCAGTGCTGCTGTCGATGGCAAAAACCGGAACGCCGCAAATATCCGGCACGCAACTCGTGACCGCTACCGTGCTCGGCGCGGCCTGGTTGCCGTATTTCAATAATATCGGCTGGCCTTTTGGCCCGGACTCGATAGTGGGCGCGACCTTTCCGTTGAACGATCCGTCGTGGTCGCTATTTTTCGAGTTATTCGTCAACGTCGTATTTTTCGCGTACCTGGACAAGTTCCGCAAACTGCCGAACGCCAACTATTCCCTACTCGCGTTCATCGCGTTTATTGCCTGCACGGTAATCTTTCGGCAAATCAATCCAGGATGGCGGGCGGAAAGTTTCTTGCTGGGATTTCCGCGCGTTATTGCCGAATTCTTCGCCGGTGTGTTCATCTTTTCCATCGGGCTTCAGTATAAGAAAGCCGCATCCGGTTTTTACCGCGACGGTCACGATCGCGGCGCTGGCGTGCTTCTGCGATTGGCAGTCCCAAGATGGCATTCGTTAATTCGCTGACGCTCGTGCCTTTGTCGGTGGCGTTGCTGTGCTCGGTGTCCATAGAAGGTATTGGCAAGGGGATTTGCAAGGTGCTGGGCGAGCTCTCGTATCCGCTTTATGTGATCCATTTTCCGATCTATCGGCTAGTGTTCGAGTCGTTCGAAATCCGGCGCTTGAATCCGGTTGCCCAGACGCTGATCGGTGGCTGGCATCTCGATCGTGCTGGCCCTGCTGCTCGCGCGAGCGGATCAGGAACTCAGGAGGAAGCTGACGAGCTTCATCAAGACCAAGACTCGCCGCCGCGGTCTGATCGAGGCTTAAATACGAGGAAAATCGGCGGTTATTCAAAATCCGCTGAAAACGCGGGCGCGGGCGGGTAAACTTGCGGTTTCCGCCCACGGCATCGCAAAGCCATGACCGCCACCCGTTTCAGCAATTCCGCGCGCTATTGGCGCTCGCCGCTCGTGCCCGGCGCGGACATGCTGACGGCCGAGTATTACGATCATGCCTTCACGCCCCACTGGCACGACGCGTACACCGTTCCCGTGATCGAAGCGGGCGCGGAGCAGTACGACTATCGCGGATCGAATTTCGTGGCCGAGGCGGGCTCGGTGCCGGTCATCAATCCGGGCGAACTGCATACCGGCGCGCGGGCGGTGGATCTGGGCTGGCGGTATCGCGTGTTTTATCTGCCGGTCGATTTCGTGCAATCCGTCGCCGATGAAGTGGCCGGCCGCAGCGCAGCCCATGCCATGGTTCTCCGCCGATATCATCCGCGACGCCGATCTCGCGCGGCGCGTGCAGCTCGCGCATCAGGCCATGGAAGCCGGCGCCGGATCCGCTCGCGGCGGAGCATGCGTTGCTCGACGCGGTATCCACGCTGCTTGTACGTCACGCCGGACAGCGGCCGCCGGTAGCAGCGCATGCGGCAGGACACGGCGCGTGTGGATGCGATGAAAGCCCGTCTGGCCGATGACCTGACCGCGCCGCTTATCGCTTACCGAACTGGCGCAGACGGTGGGGTTTTCGACGTTCCACGCGGCGCGGCTCTTCACGCGCGAAACCGGGCTTGCGCCGCACGCGTGGCGCAACCAGATGCGCGTGAATCGCGCGCTCGAGGCGTTGCGGGCGGGCGTCCCGGTGACGGACGTGGCGGCAGCCAGCGGCTTCACCGACCAAAGCCATTTCACGCGGCACTTCAAAAAGACCTTCGGCGTGCCGCCCGGACGCTGGCGCTAGATAAACCATCGCCCCGCAATATACCGCCGACCGCAAGAACGTACAAGCGCATCAACGCGGCCACTCGCTCTATCCTCGCTATCAACGGAGGAAACCTTGAACTCAACGCAACAGGCCAGGCAATCTCGCCGAATTCGGCGCGGGCGCACGCGACACCATCCCCATGATGGTCGGCGCCGCGCCCTTTGGCGTGATCTTCGGCACGCTCGCCGCCACGGGGCCGCTGCACGCGTGGTCGGTGCAACTCATGTCGCTTGCCGTGTTTGCGGGGTCGGCGCAATTCATCGCGCTCGGACTGATTGCCGGCCACGCGAGTTTTGCGGTGATCTGGGCGACCACGTTCATCGTCAATCTGCGCCACGTCCTGTACTCCGCGACGCTCGCGCCGTATGTCGCGCATTTGCCCGCGCGCTGGCGCTGGACGCTCGGCGCGTTCATGACCGACGAGGTTTTTGCCGTCTCGTACGCGCATTACCAGCGCCGCGCACCGGGAGAAACCGGGCCGTATTACTTCCTTGGCTCGGGCGTATCCATGTATGTGAACTGGCAGATATGGACGGTTATCGGCCTGCTGTTCGGTTCGGCATTTCCAGGTCTTCAGTCGAAGGGACTCGACTTCGCGATGGTCGCCACGTTTATTGCGATCATCGTGCCGCAGCTCGTTGCGCTTGCGTTTCGTGGCGGCGGCGCTGGCGGCCGGCGTGCTGTCGTTTGCGTGGAACGGCTGGCCGTACAAGCTCGGCCTGCTGGCGGCGGTCGTGGTGGGCGTGGCGGTGGGCATGGTGTTGTCGATGCGCGATGGAGACGAAGTCCGCACGGAACATGGAGCGCGCCAAATGAAATACGCTGTTGCTGATCCTGGGCATGGCGGTCATCACTTATGGCAATCCGCTCAGCGGTTTTTGTGTTCGGTGAACGGCTGAGCTTTCCGCCTCTCGTGCGCATGGCGCTTAATTTTGTGCCGGTGACGGTGTTGACGGCCATCATCGTGCCGATGACCTTCGCGCCCCACGGCGGCGCTGCCGAACTGACGTGGCGCAACTCGCAATTAGTGGCGGCGTTGGTAGCGCTCGGCGTGTGCGCCGCGACGCGCAGGCCGCTGCTGACTATCGCCGTGTCGCTTGCTGTGTTCTTTTTCTGGCAGTTCGTTGTGGTTGCTTGATGTAATCTTAAGGGGACTTCAGGGCGAGTTTAGAGCGACCTTAAGAGGACGACTTTAGAGCCTTAAAATACAGGAGCAGCGATTGCGCGCATTATGCAGATCTAAACCATGTAAAGGAGGACGTCATGGCACAGCATCCCGCTCATGCACAAAATCATCGGCATCTGGACGAACCGCGTCCCATTGAAGTCGAGCGTGCGCTTAAGGGCGTTGAGTATCCGTCACGGAAAGATGCGTTGGTGCGTGCTGCGAAGCAAAACGGCGCTGACGGCGAAGTGCTCGCAATGCTGCAAAAAATGAAGGATCGCCACTTCGATAGCACCGCTGCCGTGCTCCGTGAAATTACGCACGCAGAGTGATTTTCGAGCGGCTTAGACAGGCGCGTTGGCGTCGGAAAACGACTCCGTCAGCAACTTGACGAAGGCGCTGATCTTGGGGCTCAACTGACGCCGCGTAGCGTACAGCGCCCATACTTCGACGCTGCGATCGCGCAATACACCGAGCTTCTCGAGTTGACCGCTTTGCAGCGCGGCGTGCACCTTGTACAAGGGCAGTACGGCCGCGCCCGCACCGGCGAGCGCGGCCTCGTAGACCATGGATATCGATGAAAAACGCGCGACCGCGCGTGGATGGAGCACGCTTGCGCCTTGGGACCCTGCGATGCTCCAGACGTCGTTATCGGGTGCCGATAGCAACGTAACCGCCGGGATGACAAGTGGCTCCCTGTTGGTATCCGGGAGGTGCTTAAGGTGCTTAAGCTCCTTAAGCTCGTTAGCCAACGACGGCGCAGCGACCACGACAAGTTCGCCACGCAGGAAACACCTGCCGGCCAGTTCCGTATCGGGCGCGGGATTCGCGCGAATCACCACGTCGTAATCTTCCGCGATGAGATCGACGAAACGGTCCTCCGCGACAACCTCCACGCGCACGTCCGGATACTCCGCGATATAAATTGCGGCAAGCCGCCCGAGCGCTTCATAGGCCAATACCGTGGGCGCGCTGATTCGCAAACGGCCGTTGGGCCGCCGCGCGTTCATGCCGATGGCGTCCGCGGCTTCTTCTATTTCGTTAAGCAGACGGCTCGTGGTTGCGTGCAGCGTTTGGCCTTCCTCAGTCAGCGCCAGCGTTCCCGCGCCCCGTTGCAGCAAGCGCACGCCCATTGTTTCCTCGAGCTGCATGACGCGCCGGGACAAACTGGCCTTGGGCCGTCCGGTCGCGCGGCTTGCACGCCCGAAACCGCCGTATGTCACGACCGCGTTGAAATCAGACAGAGCGTGCAGATCCATGGTGTTCCACCGGTAAGACGAGTCGTCCCGATTCTAGGCCTATCGTCTCGCCTAAGGAACGATCAGAATGAATTTTTCACCCATTCAAAGGAATCACCATGACTATCCTCGTTACCGGCAGTACGGGCGCTATTGGCTCGCAAATCGTTCATCGGCTCGTGGCGGAAGGCGCCAATGTGCGTGCACTCGCGCGTTCGCCTGAGAAGGCGCAATTACCGTCGGGCGTTGCCGTGGCGAAAGGCGACATGACCGACGTCGAGTCGATGCGCGCTGCGCTCAAAGGTGTCGACACGCTCTTTCTTCTGAACGGTGTCGTTCCGGATGAAGTGACGCAAGCGCTCATCACGTTGAGCCTTGCACGCGACGCGGGCATTGAGCGCGTGGTCTATTTTTCCGTGTTTCAACGCTGACCGCTTTACCGATGTTCCTCACTTCGCGGGCAAGTACACGGTCGAGCGCATGATCGAGCAATTCGATTTGCCCGCGACGATCTTGCGTCCGGCTTACTTCATGCAAAACGATGCATCGATGAAAGAGATGTTGGTGGGGAAGGGGATCTATCCGATGCCGGTGGGTGGCAAAGGAGTATCGATGGTCGACACGCGCGACATAGCTGACATTGCCGCTTCGTGCCTGTTGCAAAGGGAGCGGGCCGGAGCGCCGTTGCCGCGCGAGGTGATTGAACTTGTGGGTCCGCAAGCGTTGACTGGCGCAGCACTTGCCGGTATCTGGTCGGAGGTGTTGGGCAAGCCGGTCAGTTACGGCGGTGACGATCTTGATGCGTTCGAGGCGCAGATGGCAAGCAGAGCGCCCGGGTGGATGGCGCGTGACATACGTCTGATGTTGGGGCGTTTTCAACGCGACGGGATGGTCGGGAGCGATAACGCGGTTGCACGGATGGCCGAGTTGTTGGGCCGGCCGCCAAGGGGTTATGGCGATTTCGCCGAGGGTGCGGCCGGGGAGTGGGCCGCGGTTTAGGGGTTCGCTCGCGCCGGGGGACGGGGGGTGGTTTTGGGGGCTGTGGTCAGGGGTCGGTGCTGGGTTGCTGCTGCTTACGTTAGCGCGGGTTGTATGTGAGCTATATTTTTTATCGCTATTAGCCACTGCGCGTGGCGGCAGGTTGTTTTCGTTCGTACTCGGGCGGGGTTTTGGGCGCGGGGCTATGGTCGGTGGTCGGGGTCGAAGCTGGGTTGCTGCTGCGTACGTTAGCTCGGGTTCAATGATGGCGATATTTTTTATCACTATTAGCCACTGTCCGTGGCGGGACTTCATTTCTTTGTCCAACGGCGACAAAGAAACGAAGCAAAGAAAACGCCTTCCCACAATCTGTATTAAGTGTCCCCAGCGTGCAGACCACTGCTTTTGGTTCCCGCGTAGAACGGTGCTCGCAAAACCACGGACACTTGAAACCCTCCTTCTCGCGAATTCTTACATCCCCACGCTTCGCCACCAGTGGTCTCGGGCAAGTTCGGTACGCTACGGATTAGTACGGCCTCATCCTTGTTTGGGGGGTGCAAAGTTATCCAGTGCGTAGTGATTTCAGGTGCAAATTTCAGGCGCGATCGTTCGCGCGTTGCGGCGCTGATTCGACTATTTTTCTGACGCACGGGTGCCGGAGGGTACGGCCGTGCAGGTTCGCGTCGGCTGGAACTTGCCCGAGAGCACCGGTGGCGAAGCGTGGGGATGTAGGAATTCGCGAGAAGGAGGGTTTCAAGTGTCCGTCGTTCTAGCGAGCACCGTTCTACGCGGGAACCAAAAGCAGTGGTCTGCACGCTGGGGACACTTAATATAGATTGTGGAGAGGCGTTTTCTTTGCTTCGTTTCTTTGTCGCCGTTGGACAAAGAAATGAAGTCCCGCCACGGACAGTGGCTAATAGTGATAGTGATAAAAAATTTAGCCAACATTGAACCCGCGCTAACGTAAGCAGCAGCAACCCAGCATCGACCCCGACCACCGACCATCAGCCCCGCGCCCAAAACCCTGACCGAGTGCGAACGAAAATACCCTCGCGCCCAAAACCCTGCCCTCGAGTGCGAACGCAAATCCCGCCCCCTCTTTATTGCACGAATGTAACCGTGTAACGCGGTGAAAAATGACTGTAGTGTGGTTGCCAGCTTGCTTCTCTAGGATGCATGAAACGCAAACCGTTGCGCTCCACTCATGCAAGGAGATCCTCATGCTCAGCCCTCACGAACTGTCGACGCTGCTTTTGATCGAGCACTCTCCATCGCAGGTGGAGGCGAAATGCTCCGACGTAGCCAGCCTCGAACAAGAACATCTCGTGCAAATCGAAGCAAGCACAAGCGGTGAGGCAATGCCGCGTCTGACCTCGCAAGGGACGGAGCTATTGCGGCAGTTGCATCGCTTCGATGGGCAGGATTAACCGGTCTCGCTTCGGGGCGAGTTAGAACGAGTCAGAGCGAGTTACTCAGCACTCAGACTTCGTCAACGCAAGCACCATCCTGCGTCATCACAAGCGCATGCGCGCCAGCAAGTATCGACTGCGCCAACTCGCGATCATCGACTGCACGCGCCAACGTGATTGCCCCCACGATAGTCGCAGCAATCCCAAGCCCCACCGCTTCGTCGGCGCTTTCCGACGCCCGCGTTATCTGCGCAGCAAGCTGCCGCAAGTGCGTGGTGTAAAGCGCCTTCAGCTCAGCCGTGGCATGGCCCGCATCGCCTGCGAGCGCGCACAACGCACAGCCGCTCCCCGGATTGTCCACATGGGTCTCGCTCAGGTAAGCATCGGTGATCGATTGCAGCGGTGTCTTGGCGTGAGCCGCCGCGTCATTGGCACGAGCCATCACACGCCCCTTGCCCAGCGTCAGCGCATGCTCGAGCGCCGCTGCAATCAACGCATCGCGCGACGCAAAATGCCCATAGAACGCACCGTGCGTCAGTCCCGCACTGCGCATGCAATCGGCGACGCCTAACGCTTCAATCCCGTTCTCGCGAATCTGCCGCGCAGCGACGTCGAGGACGCGTTGCCTGCTTTCGGCCTTCTGTGCCTGTGAGTACCCCATCGCATTCCTCGCTTGACAATCTGCATTACGGCCATAATACTGGAATTGTGGATGACGAACAACATTCAGATTCAAGACTTCGTATCGATGACTGATGCGTTCCGATTCGTCCCAATGCGTTCATTTCGCCGCAACCAGGCGGCACCAGATACAGGAGAAAGACCATGCGATTCACCAACAAAACTGCTCTGATAACGGGCGGAAATAGCGGTATCGGCTTTGCGGCGGCGAGGTTGTTGATTGCTGAGGGCGCGCGAGTGGCGATCACGGGCCGCGATCGCGCGAAGCTCGATGCAGCGGCTGCGGAGCTGGGCGAAAATGCGCTCGCCATTCAAGCGGATCTCGACGATCCCGCTGCAATCGACGCCGTGATCAAGCAAGTCGGCGAGGCTTTCGGGACGCTCGACATCGTGTTCGCGAACGCAGGCATCTCGGGGCCGACGCCGCTTGGCGGCACCACGGCGGCAGCGTTCGAAGCGATTCTTCGTACTAATCTCACCGCGGTTTTCCTGACCGTGCAAGGCGCGTTGCCGCTGATGCAGGCGGGCGGCGCGATCGTGTTGAATGGTTCGGTCATGCGTGAGCTGGGCTCGCCGGGTTCGGCTGCGTATTCGGCAACAAAGGCCGGCGTCACCGGCATGGCGAAGGTGTTCGCGTCCGAACTCGTGGAGCGCGGCATTCGCGTGAACACGGTGATTCCGGGCGGCACGCGCACGTCCATCTGGACGCGCGGCGCGCGCGCGGGCGCGACTATCGAAGGAACTGAAAGTGCTTTGTCGCCAAGCATCCCAATGGGACGCCTGGCTACGCCCGAGGAAGTCGCGGAGGCGGCGTTGTTCCTTGCATCGGATGCAGCTTCGGGGATGACGGCGGCGGAGATTGTCGTCGATGGCGGCACGACCGGTGCACCATTCGGAGCGCCGGCTTTCCGTAAGAAATGAGGTTGAGGAGCGATGGCGTTGTGTGTATCGCCATCGCCCCGCAATCTCTCCGACCGGATCGCCTTGCAGACCACGGTGAAACGCCCGAGATTTGCGAACGCCGCAATCGAGGACGATCTCCGCGATGCGCGCGTCCGCAGGACGCCGCGCGCAACGCTTTGCGTGCGCGTTCCAAGCGTAACCGTTGCACATATTGCATCGGGCTTACGCCGCGAAATTGCTGAAAGCCATCGCGTAACGTGCGAGCCAATACACCCATCGCGTTTGCGATATCGCGTAGTTTCAGCGGCTCGCTGCAATGCGCGTCAATCAGCGCTTCCGCGCGCTTAAAAAATCCCAGCGACATCAACGAGCGCTTCGACACGCTTTCTGTATCGGCGCTTATATCCTCGCCTATATTCCAGCCTATATCCCGTTCGCTGCCCACGTGCCCCGTTGTGAACAGATCAATCAACAAGCGTTCCAGTTGCGCCGCCACACGCAGTTTGCCGCGTTCGGGCTTGAAGCCGATCTTCTTGCGAGGGCATGACGAGCGCGCGGGTATGATCTACGTCTGGAAGTTTCTGGGGCAGCGCAGCGGTGAATGGCATATCACCGTCCAGGCCGCTACCGCCGCAAACAAAACTAGACGTAGAGGAGAGATTCGACGCATGAAGTTCGACACAGTCGTGCTGGGCGCGGGCATTGTGGGTGTATCGATCGCATTCATTTGCAAAAGCGCGGCCGCTCGGTCGCGCTGGTGGACCGCAAGCCTCCCGGCCTCGAAACATCGTTCGGCAATGCGGGATTGTTGCAGCGCGAAGGGGTCTATCCCTACGCGCTTCCCCGCGACATCGGCACGTTGATGCACTACGCGCGCAACGCGTCGATCGATGTTCATTACCATCGCGACGCATTGCCCGCGCTCGCGCCGTTCCTCTGGGCGTACTGGCGCAATTCCGAACCCGCGCGCCATGCCGCCATCGCGCGTCAGTACGCCACCCTGATCGAACATTGCGTGACCGAGCACGAGATCCTCGCGCACGAAGCCGGCGTGGAGTCGTTGCTGCGGCCAACGGGCTGGATCAAGGTGTTCCACAGCGCCGCCGCTCAGGATGACGAGTTGCGCGACGCCGAGCGGTGGCATCGCGAGTTTGGCGTGCAATTCAAGCTCCTCGATCCGGCGAAGTTGCAACTCGCCGAGCCGCATCTGGACCGTTCGCTGGTGGGCGGATTGCATTACACGGATGCGGTGTCGGTCACATGATCCGGGCGCGCTGGTCGCGGGTTATGCGGCGTACTTCGAGCGCCTGGGCGGACGTTTCCTGACTGGCGACGCAACGACGCTGGAAGCGGAAGGCGACGGCTGGCGCGTGATGACGCAAGACGGTCCGGTCAGCGCATCGTCGGCGGTGATTGCGTTAGGGCCATGGGCGAAAGACGTGACGTCGGCGCTTGGGCTATCGGCTGCCGCTCGCGGTCAAGCGCGGATACCACATGCATTATGCGCCGCAACCCGGCACGGTGCTCAATCATCCCGTGCTGGATGTGGATAACGGCTTCCTGCTCGCGCCAATGGCACGCGGCATCCGCCTGACAACGGGCGTTGAGCTGGCGGATCGCGATGCGCCGAAGACACCCGTGCAACTGACGCGTGCCGAGCCCGTGGCGCGTACGCTGTTCCCGCTTGGCGAGCGGGTAGATGACGAACCGTGGATGGGCCGGCGTCCGTGCACGCCCGACATGATGCCGATCATCGGACCCGCGCCGCGTCACAAGACCATGTGGTTCGCGTTCGGGCACGCGCATCATGGACTGACGCTCGGCGCGGTGACGGGCAGGCTGATCGCGTCCATGATGACGGGCGAGGAACCGTTCATCGATGTCACGCCGTTCAGGGCCGACCGGTTCGAAACGACTTGAATGCGGCACGGCCAAGAGAACACCCGCTGAAAATTTGCCGATGCAGCCGTAGAATCGGGTCAGACGCAATCATGCCCGTGCTTATCGCGCCCCTAAACCGGGTATCAGCTCAACGCTCATTCTTCAGACGACGACAATGAACGCAACCGCCACCGAGAACCACGTAAGCAAACTTGAAATCTGGCTGATCCGTCATGGTGAAACCGAATGGAGCCGGTCCGGCCAGCACACCGGCCGCACCGATATTCCACTGACGGACCACGGGCGCGAACAAGCGCGGGCGCTTCGGCCCGTGCTCGCGGCGCAGCCCTTCGATCTGGTGCTGTGCAGCCCGATGAGCCGTGCTCGCGATACCTGCGCCGAAGCTGGCCTGGGTGCGCAGGCGGAGGAGGAGCCGCGCCTGAGCGAATGGAATTACGGCATCTATGAAGGCCGCACGACGAAGGATATTCGCGCTGAGGATCCCGACTGGGCGGTGTGGACGTCGCCTATACCGGAAGGCGAGACGTATCGATGCGATTCAGGCGCGGGCGGAGTCGCTGATCCAGCGCCTGCTGACAGCGAACGGTCGCGTTGCGCTGTTTTCTCACGCGCACTTCCTGCGCGTTCTCGGTGCCTGCTGGATGGCTGATTCGGCTGCGCTCGGCGCACATCTGCTGCTCGATACCGCGTCTGTGAGCGTGCTAGGTTTCGATAGGGAAGCAAGGGCGCTCAAGCAATGGAACGTGCGGTATCCGCAAGGGTAGGGCCGCGCCTTGATGTCGGACTGCGCGCCGCCGTTTGACGCAGGGCGCGCGCGAAACCCGGCGATAGCGAAGCAGTTTGCATTCGAACAGAGTGCCGATACTCATCGGGCGTTGAAGAAGAACGAGCGTATCCGTACGGTATTAGTACGCGAAGCCAGCCATCTCCAGGCTTCCCGGAGTTTTTCTGCTAGATTCAACGTTCCCATCTCGTTGTCCATCCGGCGCTTCGATCCACCATGCGTTCTTCTGTTGTTGCCCCATCACCGTTCAACGTCCGCGGCCCACTTGCGAACCGGGCCAGGATCTGGCGTGAACCGGCGCTGGGGAACGCGGAATTGCTTCGGGCTACATACCGGGCGCATCAATTTCCGCCCCACGCTCACGATGAATACGCGATCGGCTTTATCGAGCGCGGCGCACAGGCTTACACCCGCGGCCGCAAGGAACGCCTGATCATGCCGACGGGCACGATCTGCGTGGTCAACCCCGGGCAGCTTCACGAGGGCAGGGGCGCCACTGAGATTGGTTGGGATTACAGAATGATTTATATCCCGCCTGAAGCGCTTGCCAGAGCGCTTGCAGGCACCGAACTCGTTGGCGTTGGCAAACTGCCGTTCTTCGCGCAATCGGTTATCGATGACATGGCTACGTTGCAGGCACTGCATGCCGCTCCCCTGTGCTCAGAGTCTCCAGACACATCGCAACTCGAGAAAAGCTCTCGCCTGATTCACGCGTTGCGCCAACTCGTGACGCGGCATGGCCAGGGCGTGCCACTCGCAAATCTGCCACGCGCCGAGCCTGGCGCAGTGCGGCGCGCGCGAGAGTTTATCGATGCCAACGTGGCGGCGAATCCGACACTCGACGATATCGCCAGCGCAGCCGCGATGAGTCCCTTTCATTTGTTGCGTGAGTTCAAGAAAGCGGTGGGCCTGCCGCCGCATGCTTATCTCGTACAGCGTCGTGTGGATGAAGCCCGCCGCCTGATGTTGAAAGGCCGCGCGCTGCGACTCGTCGCGATTGACGTGGGCTACAGCGATCAGGCGCATTTCAGCCGCGAATTCA
Source organism: uncultured beta proteobacterium (assembly GCA_963708695.1). Taxonomy (GTDB): domain Bacteria; phylum Pseudomonadota; class Gammaproteobacteria; order Burkholderiales; family Burkholderiaceae; genus Caballeronia. The sequence continues at coordinate 22,396 of CAVPTS010000003.1, read as the reverse complement.
GGCGTTTTTATGGCGTGCCGCCCAGCACGGCACTCCGTTAAAAGAATCGCAATATTCTTCAACTCGTGTACGTTGCGCTCCATCAGACTGGCTCCATCGGTTCATTGAATGGAGAAGACCATGATCGACTTGCGCAGCGATACCTGCAGTCAGCCCAGCGAAGCCATGCGTCACGCAATGGCGACAGCCGTTGTCGGCGACGATGTCTATAGCGACGACCCCACCGTCAAACGCCTGGAACGCGAGGTCGCGGAGCTGCTCGGCAAGGAGGACGCGGTCTACATGGTGACGGGCACCATGACGAATCAGGTTGCAATCCGCGCGCATACCGAACCCGGCGACGCCGTACTCTTCGACCAGAACGCGCACGTCTACATTCTCGAAGGCGGAGCGCCCGCCGCGTATGCCGGCGTGTTGCCGCGTCTCTTGCCGGGCGTGCGCGGCATCTTCAGCGCAAGCGACGTAGAAGCAGCCATCGGCGTGCCTCACCGTTTTTTCCCTGCCACGATTCCCGCGCCTGTGCGGCTGCTTTGTCTCGAGAACACGCACAACATCGGCGGTGGCAAGGTGTGGCCGCTTGAACAGTTCAAGGCGGTGTGCGAGGTGGCAAGGGCGCGTGGTGTGAAACTGCATCTGGACGGTGCACGTCTTTGGCACGCGAGCGCGGCGACCGGGATTCCCGAGCGTGAATACGCACGGCATTTCGATACCGTCAGCGTGTGCTTTTCGAAGGGCTTGGGCGCGCCGGTGGGATCGGCGCTGGCGGGATCGCGTGAATTCATCACGCGTGCACGGCGCTTCAAGCAACAGATAGGCGGCGGCTTTCGGCAGGCCGGTATTATCGCGGCCGGTGCGCTCTATGCGTTGCAGAACAATCGGGCGCGTCTGGTCGAAGATCATGAACACGCGCGCTTGCTTGCTGAAGGAATCGCTTCGCTGCCGGGTATCGAAATCGATGTGAATTCGGTCGAGACGAACATCGTCCGGTTCGCGGTGACGTCTTTACCCGCAGGCGAGTTCGTTGAGCGCTTGTATGAGAAAGGCCTGTACGTGCTGCCTTCCGGCACGGATGGCGTGCGCGCGATTCCGTATCTGAACATCACGAAAGCGCAGATCAGGGACGCCATCGGCATCATTGCTTCGGTTGCCGAGGCGCATGCCGATAAGGCCGGCACCGCGACGGGTCAAGCGGCACGAGGCGGCGCGGGTTATTAGAAAGAAGCTGCGGCGGCTGTCACTTGCAAGCCGCCGTATGGCATTACTTCGGCGCGCCAGCCTGACGTTTCGGATCGGCTTTTATAAATGCCGGATGCTGGTCGCATGCGGTCATGATCCTGTCGATAGTCGGCGTATCGGGAACGGTGATCTTGAACACCCGCGTGATTGCGACGATGCTGGCGAGGCAGATGTCCGCCATTGTCGGTTCATCGCCGTGACAGTACACACCTGTTTCCGCCGCACCCGCAAGGCGTTGCTCGACCGCACTGAGACCTGCGCCCAACCAGCGAGTCTCCACGCGCGCCAGGCGGCATCGTCGAATCCGCCTGTTTCCAGCAGATACTTCTTTACGCGCGGGACGATTAGCGGATGGGTATCGGCGGTGCACATCGAGGCGATCGAGCGCACTCGTGCGCGGCCGTATAGATCACTGGGCAGTAATGGCGGGGAGGGTTGGAGTTCGTCGAGGAATTCGAGAATGGCGAGCGATTGCGTGAGTGGTTCGTGTCCTTCCTGCACCAGGGCGGGAATCGATCCTAGCGGACTGATTTTCAAGAACGCGTCGCTGCGTTGTTCGCCGGCGTCGAGGTCGATGTTCTGTTCGTGCGCGCTCAGGCCTTTCAAATTTAGTGCGACGCGTACGCGAAATGCGGCGGACGAGCGCCAGAATGCGAAGAGTTCGAATTGCGTTTGCTCTGACATGAGGGGCTTCCTTTTTGTGGATTGCATCGGAGGTGTCGGCTCTGGCTATCGACTCTATACGATGAATGAAGGTTCGCGAGCAGCTTCGCTGCTTTATTGTTTCGCATGTCAAAAACGCCGATGCCCGGTGAACTTGCGTTCACCGGGCATCGGTTTGTTGGCGGTGTTTGTTGGCGGTGTTTGTTAGCGGTGTTTATTAGCGGTGTTTGTTAGCAATAAATGCCGGCTTTGCTTAGCCGATATTGATTCGATCAGTTATGCGAGGAGACCGACGTTGCTTCGTTGGCTTGATCGCCATTCCCGGATTGCGTGGTCGTGCTTTTCACGCCGCCGTAGGCACGCGCATTAGCGTTTTGTTCCGCATTTTGAGCAGCGATGGTTTGCGCGCTTTGGCCGCGTTGCGAAACGGGTGCGCCGACTAGCGGGTTGTAAGACGGTGCCGGACCATAACCGCTGCTTGCGAATGCAGGGGCTGCGAGGGCTGCAGAAACGGCGACTAACAACGATGCGATAAGGGTCTTGTTCATGGTTTGCTCCGATGCGTATCAGGTACTTCATTCATGGGCTACGCAGCGGTGTTGCTGGAGGGCGCTGCGTCGATGGAATGGAGTATATGCGCGCACTATCGAATTATTGTACCGATAGCGGGGAATAGTGAATCCATGGGAGGCGAATAATCGAGGGGGGTTTTCGTTCGCACTTTGGGGGTGGGGAGGGGGGATTTGGTGGGCGGGGTTGGTGCTGCTTAGGCTTTCGCAGATTGTATGTTGGCTGGATTTTTTATCACTATTGGTCAGGTTATTTTCGTTCGCACTCGGGCGGGGTTTGGTGGGGGCTTGCTACCGGCGGTGGTCGAGGTTGATGCCGGGTTGTTGCTGCTTAAGTTAGCGCGGGTTCGATGTTGGCAATATTTTTTATCACTATTAGCCACTGTCCGTGGCGGGACTTCATTTCTTTGTCCAACGGCGACAAAGAAACGAAGCAAAGAAAACGCCTTTCCACAATCTGTATTAAGTGTCCCCAGCGTGCAGACCACTGCTTTTGGTTCCCGCGTAGAACGGTGCTCGCTAGAACCACGGGCACTTGAAACCCTCCTTCTCGCGAATCCTTACATCCCCACGCTTCGCCACCAGTGCTCTCGGGCAAGAACGATAGCCTCGGACCCGCACGGTCATTCGCTTCGGCGCGAGTACACGTGAAAGCTAGAGGAGTATCGCGCATCGCGAGCGAACAATCGCACCTGAATCCGCGCCTGGAATCACGTCATACCAAGTAACCTCGGCCAAGTCTAAACAGGGTGGGGCCGAACATGTCCGTAGGCACAACGAACTAGCCCGAGAGCACTGGTGGCGAAGCGTGGGGATGTAGGGATTCGCGAGAAGGAGGGGTTCAAGTGTCCGTGGTTTTGCGAGCACCGTACTACGCGGGAACCAAAAGCAGTGCTCTGCACGCTGGGGACACTTAATACAGACTGTGGGAAGGCGTTTTCTTTGCTTCGTTTCTTTGTCGCCGTTGGACAAAGAAATGAAGTGCCGCCACGGACAGTGGCTAATAGTGATAAAAAATTTAGCCAACATTGAACCCGCGCTAACGTACGCAGTAGCAACCCAGCACTGACCCCGACCACTGCCGGTAGCACGCCGCAAAACCCCGACCGAGTGCGAACGAAAATACCCTGGCTAATAGCGATAAAAAATATAGCTCACATACAACTCGCGCTAACGTAAGCAGCAGCAACCCCCGCCCAACCCCCGCCCATCCCCGTTCACCCCGCCCCGCCCTCCTCACCCCCCAAGTGCGAACGAAAAACCTCCGGCGCTAGCGTATTACCCACCGCCGCACCCGGTACATTGACTGCCGATTGCTCCACTAAATTACTGTCTTTCCTCGCAATAGCAGCACAATCCCCCATTGGTAATCGCTTCACAACGACATACGCCACGAGCATCGCCATGGTGCCGAAAATCGCATTGCTGGCGGCCTGTCCGATCATCACGCCCACCGGCCCATGCCGCATCCCGGCGGCCACGAACGGCACCGTGCCGAGCGTCGCGCGGCCCCAGTTGAATAACGTCGACAACAACGGCCGATCAAGATTGTTGAAGGTCGCGTTCGCCACGAACAGGCAGCCAACGAACGCGTAACTCGCCACCAGCCACGAACAAAATGCCGTGATGATCGACGGCGGTGTCGCCGCGTGCAGAAAACGCGCGGATCAAGCCGCCCTGAACCAGCGCCAGCACGACCCACGCAACCGCGACAGTCAGCAGTACGAACACCAGGCTGTTGCGAATCGTTTCGCGAATCCGGTCCGCGCGGCCCGCGCCAAGATTCTGTGCGATGATCGGACCGACCGCGCCGGTCAGCGCGTAGATCACCGCGAAGGCCACCGGCGTGATGCGGTCGATGGTGGCTTGCCCCGCCACGGCGGCAGCGCCGAAACGCGCCATTGCGTGCGTCACGTATGCGCTGGCAACGGGCGTGGCGAGGTTCGTCAGCACAGCGGGCAGCGCGACCTTCATGACCGGCTGACTGTTGGACCACAAGCGTGCGAAAGCGAACGCGGTCCGATCAGATCGTTGACCCGCGTCGCGCCATAGAGACCAACCAGCGCGAGCGCGAGGCGCGCTATATCGTTGGATATGGCCGCGCCCGTCAACCCGAGATGAAAGCCGAAGATGAGGATCGGATCGAGGACCGCAGTCACGACCGCGGCGCTCAGCGTGACGGCCATCGCGCGCCGGGCATCGCCGACGGAACGCATCAGCGCAGCCGTACACATGCCGATAGCGAGGAACACGTACGTGGGCGCGGTGATCATGCAGGAAGCTGCGGGTCAGCACGCGCGTTTCGCCGGCCGCGCCGAGCGCGTTGAGGATCGGGTCGAGGAAGAGCAGGTGAGGGCGCTCAACACGATCGTGATGAGGATCATCAACACAAGACTCGCCGATGCCACCTGCCGCGCTTTCGTTCGCTGTCCCGCACCGAGAAGCCGCGCGACGGTTGCGCTGACGCCTATGGTCATGCCGATGGAAATGGCGGTGTGGAAGAAGTTGATGGTCCCGGCGAATCCGACCGCTGCGGCAACCGATGTATCGCCAAGCAGCGATACATAGAAGAGATTGGCCAGATCGACTGCGAATACGGCCATCAATCCAATCGCGCCCGGTTCCCGCCATGACCACGACATGCCGCAAGGTCGAGCCGTGTACGAAGCGAGCGGAGTCAACCTGGCGTCTTGATGTCATGGCGGAGCACGAGATGGCAGTGCGCAAATCATCGCATGAATGATCTGCATCCTTAAATGCGAGCGTGTGACAGTTTGATTTCACAGTCGACAATTAATGCACGTCGCCATTGCAGAAACGGCGCGCTTTTAACGCGCCGATATCATGCCATTTTCATCAACTGGTCGCCTACAATGTCCCTGCGGCCGCGCCCGCTCCGACCTGCGACGTCGCACTGAATGTCTCGGGGAATGCGCCTTGCGGGAAGGCCGCTTGAAGCGGCAATCACGCTGCTTCACAACCGTCGAACAAGGGATAAACATCATGAGCATTTTCGGCACGATCCTGAGCAAGATCTTCCCTTCAAGCCACCCGGCCGTTACAGCGCCGGCCCCAGTCGCAGCGCCCGATGCTACTGGCGCGCCCGCCGCACCCGCTGCTCCGGCCGCAGCTGCCGCGCCGCCCGTTGATGTCGAAGCAGTGCTGACCGACCTGCAATCGAATACGTCAGAACAATTGAACTGGCGGACATCGATTGTCGATCTGATGAAATTGCTCAGCCTCGACAGCAGCCTCGCGGCACGCAAGGAACTGGCCGGCGAATTGAAATTTCCGGGCGACACCAACGATTCCGCATCCATGAATATCTGGCTGCACAAGGCAGTGATGGCTCAGCTCGCGGCCAATGGCGGGACCGTGCCGGATAGCCTGAAAAACTGAGCATCGCGTTGCCGCATGGCGACGGCGAAGATTGGCACGCGCGTGCTTTGTTTCTTTCATCGACACAAAACAAACGCACGCGCGTCAGCAAAGCACTACTGCAAGTCGCGAGTTTGCTTTCCGATGGCGCTGCGGCCAAGGGGTTTTCGTTGCCACCCGTGCGAGATTGGATGACGCTTTAACACGCAAATCAAAACGCACGCGCGTGAGCAAAGCACTACTGCAAATTGCGAGCTTACTTTGCAATGATGTTGGGGCCAACGAGGTGTTGCAGCTGCACGCAAGATCGGGTGAGGTTCAACAACCCCCACATGCCCACTAAAGCTGAACGCAGTTACTTCTCCATCTTCAGCGCTCGGCCATATCCCTTCAGTTCGAGATATCCATGACCAAGGCTGTACCGTCGCGACTTACCGATACCGCTCCTTCCCGATACACCGCGCCGGTAGACTGGCTTAAGCTGAACGCCGTCACTTCTCCATCTTCAGCGCTCGGCCATATCCCGTCAGTTCGAGATAACCATGACCAAGGGCTTTTCCGTCGCGACTCACCGATACCGCCCCTTCCCAATACACCGCGCCGGTAGACTGGCTTGAGTCGAGTTCCTGATCGTCCATCAGCGGATCGAGGCGCCACGTGAGCGCGCCAGTCCTGACCGTCTCCGACACCGGATACGACGTGCCAGTGCGCGGCGAGCGCCACGTACGAAGCGGAGTGAAATCGACTTTATCGGCATCGAACACAGTCACCTGGCCTTGCGGGTTGCGAAGCGCTGCATGCGACCACACGGCGCCGCCGTTTCGTCCGCGCACTTTGAATGCCATCAGCGCGGATCCATCGGATAAGTTGGCGCCGAGCCAGTCCCATCCCGTCGCATCAGCACTAAGCACAGTGCTCGACCACTCGTGGTCAAGCCACGCAGATCCGGTGACTGTCGTGTGAAGGGCGGCTTTGTCGCCTGAGGCCGAAACTCTCGTGATGTTGCCGCTTACGCGCAATTGCGGTTCGCTGTAGTAGTAGCTCGCCTGCGCAGGCAAGGGCCCCTTGCGTGAGTAACCGTTGTCGCCCTGCAGCAGTGGCGACTGAGTGGGCGTGAGCGACAGGTTCAGCGTAAAGTTCGCGGCATTCACGCTCACGCTGTAATGACCGTCCGGTGCGCGCACGAGTTGCCATGCGTCGAATTTGACATCCGTGTTGCCGGCCTTCGCATAAGCAAGACCGAAGCCCTGACGCGCAATCTTTTGATCGTGCATGAGTCGTCCTGCGGATGGATCGCTAAGCGCCGCATGAGCGATGATCAATTGCGATGGCGCGAACGCGCCCGGATCGGCGGGATCATGCCCCGTCGCCGAGCGAAAGAACGTGATCTGGAAGCCGAGCGGTTTGCCGTCAGGTTGATTGAGCCAACCCGTTGCATACCACCACTCAGTGCGAAAGGCCGGATGCGCGCCGGTGTCATCGGGGAAAGTAAGCGTATGTCCGGGCGTGACCGTTGCAAACTCCGCTGCCATGGACGGTGTGTTTATCACCCCGCAGGCGAACGCGACAATAGCCCACACCCACGCTTGGCATAATGATTTTCGAACGCTGGTCCACGCGCGCATTACCAGTCCTCCTTGACCGCGCGCACCGCATCGAGCGACACCGCCTTGCGCCCCGCAACGACCGCCGTTGCACACGATGAGATCAGCATCACCACAGCAACCGTGCTCAACACGGACCATGGAATGTGCATCGACATGCTCCAGTGGAACGACTGCGGATTGACTACAAACACCAGAATCAGGCTGATCGCCCACCCTAGAACAAATCCCACTGCAATACCGAGCGCGGTCAGCATGCCGCCTTCTGCTGCCAGAATTGCCAGCACTTGGCGACGCGTGACGCCGACGTGCCGCAGCATGCCGAACTCGCGGGCACGTGCAAGCGTCTGTGCGGAAAATGTCGCCGCGACACCGAACAGTCCAATCACAATTGCCACCGCTTCGAGCAGGTAGGTGACCGCGAAACTCCGGTCGAATATGGTCAGTGTCCGGGCGCGGATGTCGCCAGGTTGTGCGAACTCCATCGCTGAACCGAAGGGAAGTTTGCGCAGGTTTGCAATGACTTCATCGACGCTTGCGCCGTGCTCGAGCGTGACGGCGGCATCGGTTGCGCCCGTGTCGCCTGTCAGGCGCCGGTAGTCGGCAAGCCGCAACTGAATCGCGCCGGTTTGCCGCACGTAATCACGCCATACGCCTGCCACCGACGAAGTTTTGGTCTTTCGCGCCGATGGCCAACCGAACCCGATCTCCAAGCCGATAACGGTATAAGTCGACCATCGCTTCCGAGACCCAGATCGGCGTCTCGCCGTCGTGCAGCGAAGACGGCGGCAACACCGGGCCGGTCATCTGCAAGCATGGCGCCCGGATCGGCCGCATCGATCTCGCGCGCGAGCAAGGCCACGGCCGGGCGCGCGGGATCGAGCGTCAGATGCGACGTGCGCGTGAACGCGGCGCTCTTGATGCCCGGCATGGCAGCGATTGCCGCTTGTTGGCCGGGCGCATGCCGCCTGTGTCGCCATTGGGCGCGACGCGAACGTAAAGATCGGCCGACAAGAGATGGGTCAGCCATTCATCGACAGAAACACGGAAGCTCGCGACCATGATCGCCATCGCGACGATCAGCGCGAAGCTCGACAGGACGCCGCCCATGGCGATGGATGCCTGGCCTGGCGCATTGGCGAGACGTGCCAGCGCCAGCGTCGTGGCGGCGCCTGTATGGCGTCGGGTGCGCCATCGGCTGAGTGCCGTGAAGACGATCGCCGTGCAACGCGGCATCAACGCAATACCGCCGACCAGCAAGCAGCGCGACGGCGAGATAGCCGAGAATGGGGACATCGAAGAACGGCGGCAAGAGCGTCAGGATGCGCGCGGCAACGAGGCAGCCGAGCGCGGGCCACGGCGTCGCCAGCCGCGCCAGCGCGCCTTCTTCGCTGCCGGCTTTGAGCGCCGCCGCCGGCCGTGCGCGAGCCGCTTCCAGCGCCGGGACGAGACTGCCAAGCACCGACACGCCGATACCCAACGCAAGAAAGACGGCGCTCGCAACGGGCTCGAAACCGACATGCGGCTGCACGCCCGGAAAGTAGCCGCCGCCCAGATCACTGCCGAAGAAACGCAGCGCGACGCTCGACAGCGCATAGCCGAGCGCGAGACCGAGCAAGCGATCCGAATACGCCGAGAAGCGCGCCTTCCATCAGGATCTGGCGTCAGCAGCTGGCCGCGCGTGAACCCCAGCACGCGAAGCATTGCGAACTGCGCGCGGCGCCGGACGACCGCTAGCGCCTGAGTCGAAAACACGAGGAACGCGCCGGTGAAAAGCGCCACCAGCGCGAGCACATTCATGTTGATGCGATAAGCGCGTGAGAGGCGGTCGGTCCGGTTTTCATCGTCGCGTGTTTCGGCTACGACCAGTTGACTGCCCAGGCGCGTCTGCAAGCTCGCGTTTGAAGCTTTCCCGGTCGACGCCGCGTTCGCAGTTGCAAGATCGACGCGCGAGATTTTCCCCTGAAGCCCGAAACGCCACTGCGCGGCGGCGATATCCATCACCGCAATGCGTTGACCCGGCCGCGTCCTGACCATGCCGCCGGCCACCCGAAACTGCACGATAGACGTGCCGCTAAGCAGCGCGACGTTTCCGCCCGGAGCGTGCTTTAAGCCATTGTTGCGCCGCGGGTGAGAGGAAGATGGCATCGTCGGAAAGGGTATCGAGAGGTCGCTGCGGCGAGGGCACGCCGATCAGTTCGGGCGCAATGCGGCTTGCTCTGAAAGACGTCGATGCCGAGCACTTTCAACGCGGCGTTTTGGCCGGGCACGGTCACGTCCAGGTCGAGTACCGGACTGGCGAGCGCTACGCCTGGTTCGGTTGCGAGACGCGGGTACCAGCTTTCGTCGAAGGTTGGCTGAGCGCCGCGCACTTGCAGATCGGCCTCGCCGGAAAGACTCTTGGCGGCTGCCGAAAATTCGTTGAACGCCGCGCTGTTGATCAACTGCACCGCGTAGCCGAGCGCCACGCCTAGCGCGATCGTCGCGATGGCCACTACTGCGCGAGCGGGATGACTGCGCCACTCCGCGCCGAGCAGCCAGCGCGCGAGGAGCCGGCCACCCGCGATACGTGCGGGTTGCTTGCGTCACACGCTCATCCATTGGCGTGCGCGAAAGACGTTCGCCGGCGGAGTCTGCGGCATGCAGGCCGCCATCGCTCAGGATAAGGATCCGGTCCGCGCTGGCCGCGGCCGCCATTGAGTGCGTGACCATGATCGCGGCGGCGCCGTTCGCCTTGATCTCCGCACGGAACAGCGTGAGCACTTCGTGCGCGGTATCGGGATCGAGATTGCCGGTTGGTTCGTCGGCCAGGATCAGCGTGGGCCGATGCACGAGCGCGCGGGCAATGGCGACGCGCTGCAATTCGCCGCCGGATAGCTGCCGCGGAAAATCGTCGCCGCGGCCGCCTAGGCCGACGGCTGCCAGCAAGTCGAGCGCGCGGGCCGGCGGCGGTGTTGTTGAGCAGCAGCGGAAGCGCGACATTTTGAACCAGCGTCAGATGCGGCAGGACGTGAAACGCCTGGAAGACGAAGCCGAGTTTTTGCCGGCGCAGGCGGGTGGCGGCATCATCGTCGAGACTGTGAGATCGAGCGTGCCGTCGATCAGCACTTCGCCGCTGTCGGCGGTATCGAGGCCCGCGATCAGGTTCAGAAGCGTCGATTTGCCGACGCCCGAGTCGCCCATGATCGCGACGAATTCGCCCGGGATCGAGGGCGAAATCGAGGTGCGGCGAGTACGACGCGGCCTGCGCCGTAGGCCTTGCTCAAGCCGCGACATTCGAGTGCGGGGGAAATGTCAGCGGTGGTAGGGGTCATAGGGATGTTTGGGGCGCGGGGCTAGTGTAGTGGTCGGGGGCGGGGTTTCGGGGGCGTGCTTGCGGCGGTGGTCGAGGGTCGAGGCCGGGTTGCTGCTGCTTACGTTAGTTCGGGTTCAATGTTGGCAGTATTTTTTATCACTATTAGCCACTGTGCGTGGCGGCACTTCATTTCTTTGTCCAACGGCGACAAAGAAACGAAGCAAAGAAAACGCCTTCCAACAATCTGTATTAAGTGTCCCCAGCGTGCAGACCACTGCTTTTGGTTCCCGCGTAGCACGGTGCTCGCAAAACCACGGACACTTGAAACCCTCCTTCTCGCGAATTCTTACATCCCCACGCTTCGCCACCAGTGCTCTCGGGCAAGTTCGATGAACCGACGGACCCGCGCGGCCATACATTTCGGCGCCGCGACCAGAAAAAAGTAGTACGCCCCGAGCGACGCGCGAACAACAGCGCAAAATCTGCTCCTGAATTCACGACGCACCGAAAAGCTTCGCAGCCAACCGCAAATACGGTGAGGCCGTACCGGCCCGTGCGCGTACTGAACTTGCCCGAGAGCACTGGTGGCGAAGCGTGGGGATGTAAGGATTCGAGCGAAGGAGGGGTTCAAGTGTCGGTAGTTCTAGCAAGTACCGTTCTACGTAGGAACCCAATGAAATCGTGGCGCACCGAATAGCTTCGCAGCCAGCCGCAAATACGGTGAGGCCGTACCGGCCCGTGCGCGTATTGAACTTGCCCGAGAGCACTGGTGGCGAAGCGTGGGGATGTAAGGATTCGCGAGAAGGAGGGGTTCAAGTGTCCGTGGTTTTGCGAGCACCGTGCTACGCGGGAACCAAAAGCAGTGGTCTGCACGCTGGGGACACTTAATACAGATTGTGGGGAGGCGTTTTCTTTGCTTCGTTTCTTTGTCGCCGAAGGACCAAGAAATGAAGTGCCGCCACGCACAGTGGCTAATAGTGATAAAAAATTTAGCTTACATAAAACCCGCGCTAACGTAAGCAGCAGCAACCCAGCACCAACCCAGCACCAACCCAGCACCAACCCAGCACCAACCCAGCACCAACCTCGATCCCACCGAAACCCCCAAGTCCGAGGATCACTCGAAAACAGGGCGAAAGAAGCTGCGCTCATAACTCACAATGCAGCGTGTTTCCTCAGCATATTTAAAGGCCGCCTGGCATTCCTGGTCGTGCTGCGATTGTTGCCTGTAAACCTCATACGCCGACAAACTAGGAAACGAAAACAGAGCAAGCGCAATATTATTGGCGCCTTCCGAAGGCAAAAAATAGCCATGATGCTGACCACCGAACTTCTCGACCAGCGGAATCCACATCTTTCCGTAAGCTTCGAATTCGCGAAGCCTGGACGGTTCGATAACGTAGCGAAGATAGCAAGTAATCATGGTGTTCTTATCCTGTTCTGGGTTAATTAATTCAGCTTGGCGCCCAAGCTCAACGCGATCCCGGCCCGAGACCTTCGGCAATCGAGCGGCAGGCGTCTTTCAGTGGCGCGACGTAGGTTTCCAGCGGTGTCGCACTCTTTCTATACAACGGAATGCTGATGCTCACGCAGGCGAGCGGCTCCCCATTCGCCGCGAGAATCGCGCTGCCATAGCAAAAAATCTGCTCCTCATTTTCTTCCCGATCTTCTGAGTAGCCCCGGGCTTGCGTTGCGTCGAGCTCCGCGTCAAGTGCGGCGCGTTCTACGATTGTATTCGGCGTGAACCGTTCGAAATGCAAGGTGGCAAGCAGCGCATCCCGGTTCTCGCGCGTAAGTGAAGACAGATAGGCCTTGCCTACTGAGCTCGAATATAACGTGACGCGAGTACCAACTCGTGAGGCCATGCGGACGGCATGCGGGCTCTCCAGTTTCTCTATGTAGACCATCTCCGAGCCGCTGCGCACTGCCAGGTGAACTGTTTCCTGCGTAATGTCGCGCAAGGCCTGAAGCGTTTCGCTAGCGACGACGCGCAGGTCTGAGCGTTCCCAACTGCGGCTCGCCAGCGTGAGCAAACGAGGACCCAGGCAATAGCTGCCGCCATGGAGAGTTTCAACGACAAGACCCTCAGCAATCAGCGCTCCCACGATCCGGTACACCGTCGGGCGCGGATAACCCGCCATGGCAGTAAGTTGAGCGATACCCGGCGGCGTGGCTGCATCGGCAATACATTGAAGTACCGCGACGAACTTGGAGAACGCAGCGGTGCCGCTTGGCCTGGCGTCTTCGAGCAGGTTCGGCGTAGCAGAGCGGTCGATGGATTTTGGCATTGCGTCGGAAGAACTGAACGGTGCATGGGTTGCGCGGAAGGACGGTAGAGGCGCGCAACATCATAGCGGGTGGCTTAAGCAAATCGAATGACCGATGACGCTGCGGCGCACCGGTCAAGCTTTGCCGATTGCCGTCATGCAATCAGATAGCCGCCATCGACTGGCACTATCGCGCCCGTCATGAATGCAGCGGCCGGCGAACAGAGGAAGGCCACGACTTGAGCGACATCGCCGGGTTGACCCCAACGCTTCATCGGCGTTCGATCGAGGATGGCCTGCGAACGGTCGTCGTTATCCTGAAGCGCCTGCGTGAGCGGTGTTGCAATCCAGCCGGGCGCAACTGCATTGACACGAATATTGTCGGCCGCGTAAGCAATCGCCAAGGACTTCGTCAACTGCACGACGCCGCCCTTGCTCGCGCTATAAGCGGGCACAAGCCCGCCGCCGAAAAAGCTCAGCATCGACGCCGTATTGACAATCGATCCTCCGCTTGCTTTCAATCGCTCGCGTGCCGCGGCGCAGACACGCATCGTTCCGCTCAGATTGACGGCAATCACGCGCTCGAATACGTCGATAGCCAGCTCGTCGCCGCGCCGGATCATGCCCGCGCAATTGATGAGCATGTCGACCGAGTCGGCTTTATCAATGAGCGATGCCACGCTCGCATCGTCGCAGACGTCGAGATCGACGACCTCTATGGACGGGCATAGTGACTCGCGTTGCGTATCGGATGGGGTAATACCCGCTGCAACAACGCGCGCACCCAATGCGGCGAAACATTGCGCGATCCCCGCGCCGATACCTTGCGTGCCGCCGGTCACAATAGCGGTTTTGCCTTTGAAAAGATCGGTCTGAAAAGTCATGGTCGCTGAGGTAACGGTTGCTTAAGTAAAATCAGATGCAGGAACTGACGCGATAGGGGTTTCGCTATCCTCTATCTTCTTGCGGACGACAAAAATGTATACCAGCGCCGCCGCAAACGCGACGCCTGCGCTGATCAGGAACGCGTTGACGAACGAGTGCGTTTTATCCACGACGATGCCTGTGATAAACGGCGCAAACGAGCCGCCGAAATAGCCGCCGAAGTTTTGGATACTGCCAAGCGACGCCACCATGTGACGCGGTGCAGCGACCGTAGCCAGCGCCCAGCACGCGCCGCTAGCCATGTTGACGAAATACATTGCCGCGGACAAGTAGACCATGGCGAGCGTCAGGTTCGGCGTGAACGCAGCCGGCACAGTAAAGAGCGCCGCGCCGAGCAGGCCGACGCAGATCGGCCACTTGCGGCTGTTCATGGGCGCCATGCCGCGTGCCATCAGGCCATCGGCAATAAACCCGCTCGAGAGCATGCCGAGTGTGCCGAACAAATAAGGAATCGATACCAGCCAGCCCGTATGCGCAATTGTCACGTGGCGTTCGTGTTCGAGATAGGCGGGCAGCCAGGTGAGATAGAGCCACACCATGTAGATCACGCCCATGTTGCCGAAGATCATGCCCCAGGTGGTCGCTTTGCCGAACAGGCCGCGCCATTCGAGCATGGTCATGCGGCGTTCGGCGCGTTGGCCCGGTTCGCCTTCGGTCAGGAATGCGACCTCTTGCGGCTCGAGTGTGATCTCGCGGCGGTCACGGTAGACGAGATACCAGCCAATCGACACCGCAATGCCGAGTGCGCCCATGACGATGAACATCGTGCGCCAGCCGAAGATCAGCAGGAGCGCGGTGAGGACCGGCGGAGCGAGCGCGGGTCCTATGGTCGATGAAGTAATGAAGATGCCCGTAGGCCGGCCGCGCTCACGCAGCGCCAAACCATTCACTGACGACTTTTGCGCCAGCGGGAAAATTGGGCGCTTCGCCAATACCGAGCGCGACGCGTGCAAGCATGAATTGCTGCAGGCTCGTCACCAGGCCGCCGCACAACTGCGCGGCCGACCAGACGAACATGCCCAGGCCCAAGCATCAACCGTGCGCCGAAGCGATCAAGCAAGATGCCAATGGGCAACTGCGAAAACGCGTAGGCGAACGAGAACGCGGACAGCAGCAAGCCCATCTGCGATGCCGACAGCCCAAGTTCCTGGCTGACCGAATGATTGGCTATGGAAAGCGTGCTTCGGTCGAGATAATTAACGATCCCGGCTAGTGTCAGGAACGTGATGGCTACCACCTGAATGCGCTTCAGGCGTGGTGATTTTTGCAGCATGGTGTCTCCTCCGGTGCTCTTTAAGAGTCTGCGTGGAAGGTGCTTGAAGGGTGCGCTCGGCTTATCGGATGAACTGGTCGACGAAATCCTCGCCGAGTCCGACCGATGCAAAGTGTTTGCGGCACATGTCGACCTTGGTGAAAACGTCTTCGTAGCCGGTGTAGTTGCCATACGGATCGCAATAGAACATCACGCCGTTGACCTGGAAGTAGGTGATCATTTCCTCCACGTCTTCAGGCACATAAAGCGTGTGGGTTTCGCCTGGCGGCTCGAAAACGTAGCTGCCTTCGGTGGCTTCCCAATCGTGTTCCAGATAACGCCAGCGGCCTTTCAGCACCATGCCATGTACGGCTTGCGGATGCCGATGCCGGCTTAGCACGCCGGATTTGCGCACGCGCAGCAGGTTCATCCAGTACCCCGTCGACACGTTCAGGCATAGCGGGCGGAACCAGACGTTCTCGGCTTGCGGAACCCAAAGGCGTTCGTCGGTGGGAATGGCCGATTCAACGACGATCTCCTTGGCGGCCTCCTTGGGAAAAGGAAGTTGATACGGCGTCATTGCGTCCGCCGCGGGCTTGTCTATTGCCATGGAATGACTCCTTGTCCATATTATGGATTTAATAATCATTTTGTGGACACTATCTTCTTCATGCAGCAAGCGGATGTCAAGGAGCGGACATCGTGCAGCGCATCATGAATTTCGTTAGAGCCGCCATGGAGGATTTCGTGGCGCGAAGGCTGTCGGAGGTTTGCTAAAGACAACGTCGCATCATCTAAGCAATTGCTAGCGGCGCGTGGAGACCGGATGACACTTGGCTTTGCGATACGTAATAATGCGGACTTTGATTAAGCGCGGCTTGCAGCAACACCAAGCAATCTCTTCTTAGCGTCAATATCAATTAGTCGCTCATGCGGCGCGACAGTCCGCTTGGCGCTGCACAACCCGGGGTATTTTTCGATGAGCAACAATTCGTTGCCCGCATCATCTGCCGCTCGCTGGCTGCCTTATATAGTCGCGGGAACGTTCTTCATGGAGTATCTGGATACCACCGTCATTGCGACCGCGTTACCGCAGATGGCCCACTCGTTCGGTGTCGGCCCGAATGCGCTAAGCGTCGGGATGACGGCCTACATGCTTGCGCTGGCGATCTTTATTCCGGTCAGCGGTTGGGTGGCCGACCGCGTCGGTTCACGCACGGTGTTCTTTGGCGCGATTGTCGTGTTCGTCATTGCATCGGTGTTGTGCGGCTTGTCGAACTCGGTCACGGAGTTCACTGCGGCGCGAGTGCTGCAGGGTGCAGGCGGCGCGATGATGGTGCCGGTAGGCCGGCTGATCGTGGTCCGCAGCACCGAGAAAAGCCGCCTCATGCAGGCTATCTCGACCATCACGTGGCCTGCTATTGCGGCACCGGTTGTCGGGCCCGCCCGTTGGCGGTTTCATTACCACCTATGCGTCATGGCGCTGGATTTTCCTGTTGAACGTGCCCTTCGGAATCTGTGCGCTGGTCGCCGTCGCCATGCTCGTCCCGAACCTGCGCGGCGCTGAACGCAAGCCGCTGGATGTCATCGGCCTTGTGCTTAGCGGCGCAGCGCTGACCGCCATTCTCTATGGCGCGGAACTCGCTAGCCAGCCCGACAGCAATCCATGGTTTGCGGCGGCGTTGTCGCTGGCTGGCTTGCTGATTGGCTTTGCCGCGGTTCGCTATGCGGCGGGTCATCCGCATCCGTTGATCGATTTCTCGACGCTGAAGATTCCGACCTATTCGGTAACGGTCCTGACTGGTTCGCTGACGCGCATCGGCATTGGCGCCGTGCCGTATTTGATGCCGTTGCTGTTTCAGATCGGCTTCGGTCTTTCCGCTTTCAAGTCGGGGCTGTTGCTACTTGCCAGTGCGCTTGGCAACCTCGGCATGAAAGCGCTGACCACACGAATTCTGCGGCGCTTCGGGTTCAGGCATGTATCGATTGTCGCCGTGGCGACAGCGGGAATATTCACGATCGCATGCGGCCTTCTCACGCCGTTGTCGCCGCTTGCGTGGGTCTTGGTCGTGGTGTTCGTGTATGGCGTGGCGCGTTCCATGCAGTTCTCGTTGCTCGCAACCCTTGGCCTATGCCGACGTGGGCGTCGCGCAAATGAGCGCCGCGAGCACGTTATGGAGCGCGGCTGCACAGATGACCATCGGACTGGGCATTGCCTATGGCGCTGTGGCCTTGCGGGCCGCCGCGCTGCTTAATGGCGAGGCGGCTAGGTGGCGAAGGTTTGCATTTCACGCTCGACGACTTCCGGCTAGCGTTTCTGTTCGCCGGCTTGCTGACACTGCTCTCGGTATGGGGCTATTTCAAGGTCGCCCGAGACGCCGGGCAGAGCGTTGGCGGCGGAGCGCGAGGGTAGACTGCGTCGAAGGGGGGCGGGGATCGGTAGGGTTTGGCCGTTCGCACTCGGGAGGGGTTTTGGGCGCGGAGCTGGTGCAGTGGTCAGCGTCAATGCCGGGTTGCTGCTGCTTAAGTTAGCGCGGGTTTTATGTGAGCTAAATTTTTTATCACTATTAGCACTGTGCGTGGCGGCACCGCAGTTCTATGCCAGTGGGGCTGGGTCAGTGCTGGGTTGTTGCTGCGTACGTTGGCGCGGGTTTTATGTTAGCTAAATTTTTTATCACTATTAGCCACTGTGCGTGGCGGCACTTCATTTCTTTGTCCAACGGCGACAAAGAAACGAAGCAAAGAAAACGCCTCTCCACAATCTGTATTAAGTGTCCCCAGCGTGCAGACCACTGCTTTTGGTTCCCGCGTAGCACGGTGCTCGCTAGAGCGACGGACACTTGAACCCCTCCTTCTCGCGAATCCCTACATCCCCACGCTTCGCCACTAGTGCTCTCGGGCAAGATCGGTGCGCCCACAGACTCGTTCGGCCTCACGCGCAATTGCGGCGGCTTCAGACTTTTCCGGGCGTAGTGATTTCAGGCGCGGTTGTTCGCGCCTAGCGCGGGCCCGTACCGCCTTTTTTTGGTGTAGTGCCCAAACGCGATGCGCGCCATGCGCGCCCCTCACCCTGGTAGGTCACGCGGATCGCGCAGTCCACCAACCCGTAAAGACGCATTAGGCCGTATTGGTTTGCTGACCATCGATCTTGCCCGAGAGCACTGGTGGCGAAGCGTGGGGATGTAGGGATTCGCGAGAAGGAGGGTTTCAAGTGTCCGTGGTTTTGCGAGCACCGTTCTACGCGGGAACCAAAAGCAGTGGTCTGCACGCTGGGGACACTTAATACAGATTGTGGAAAGGCGTTTTCTTTGCTTCGTTTCTTTGTCGCCGAAGGACCAAGAAATGAAGTCCCGCCACGGACAGTGGCTAATAGTGATAAAAAATTTAGCGAACATTGAACCCGAACTAACGTAAGCAGCAGCAACCCGGCCTCGACCCTCGACCACTGCCGCAAGCACGCCCCCAAAAAGCCCGAGTGCGAACGAAAATAACGTGGCTAATAGCGAAAAAAATATAGCCAACATTAAACCCGCGCTAACGCACGCAGCAGCAACCCAGCCCCGACCCCGACCCCGACCCCGACCACCACGACCAGCCCCGCGCCCAAAACCCACCCGAGTGCCAACGGAACACCTCCCCGGCCTGTTAGCCTTCCGAAATGTGACTCGACCATTAGCGTAAGCATTACCCTTTCATCCACGCTATCTCGGCAAAAGTCACGACATCGATTGAAACCGAATGTATGAGATGTGAAACATGTCATCCCGCCTTGCCGCGATAACGTTGTACACGGGAGTCCGAGTCGAAGCTGACCTGACAAACTAAAACTTCCGGAGTTGCACCCATGAAGGCAAGCTTGCGCCGAACCCATGCAGCCGTACTTTCTGCCATCGCATTGTTAGCGGTGGTCCCGATGCCAGGATGGGCTCAATCCGTCCCGTCATCCTACCGCACCGCAGCGCCTGCCGCAATGGCAATCGATCCGCCGGGCCGCGTCGCCCGCCTTAACTACTTCGACGGCAGCGTGACCATGGAACCGGCCGGTGCAACCGACTGGTCTTATGCGCGAACTCAACCGGCCGCTCACCACCGGCGATCAGTTGTGGGTAGACAGCGGTGCGCGCGGGGAACTGCATGTTGGATCCACTGCGCTGCGGCTGGGTCAGCAGACGGCCTTAAGCATTGTCGATATCGACGACAACACCTGCAGTTGAAGGTCACGCAAGGAGCGCTCTCCACGCGTGTGAGGGCTTGCCCCCGGGACAGACTGTCGAAATAGACACGCCGAACGTCGCGATGCAGGCATCGAGTCCGGGCGAATTTCGCGTAGATGTCGCGCCGGACGGCAACTCGACCACCGTGACGCTGCGAAGCGGCACCGCCATCCTCTATGGCGACGGCGGCTCATTGCAGATGACTGCCGGCCAGCAGATCACGTTCATCGGCGTGAACCTCCAGCAACAGGCAGCCGGCCCGGCTCCGGGCCTCGATGCATTCGATCAATGGGTGCGACCCGCGACCGCTCGGAAGATGCTTCGGTCTCCGCACGATATGTATCGCGAGAAATTCCGGGCTACGAAGACCTGGATGCGAACGGCACATGGCGCAGTGACCCGAACTACGGTGAAGTCTGGGTCCCGACCGTTGCGGTCACCGCGCAATGGGCGCCTTATCACCAAGGCCATTGGACGTGGATTGCGCCGTGGGGCTGGACCTGGATAGACGATGCTCCCTGGGGCTTCGCACCGTTCCACTATGGCCGCTGGGCGTATCTGGGCAATGCCTGGGCGTGGGTGCCGGGACCGGTGGTCGTCGCGCAGCCGGTGTACGCGCCGGCGCTGGTGGCGTTCGTCGGCGGCGGGGGAGGTGGTTCGCACTGGGGTGTCGACCTGGCCGATTGGCGGCGCCGTGGGCGCGGGGGTCGCATGGTTTGCGTTGGGGCCGCACGAACCGTGGCATCCGGGCTCGGGTTATAGCCCGAGCTATTACAACCGGGTCAACAACGTGAACATCACGAATGTGCACAACACGACCATCGTCAACAACATCACGAACGTTCACAACACCTACATCAACCAGCGTGTGCCCGGGGCGATTACCGCTGTGCCGGCGAAGCACGTTCGTGCATGGCCAACAGGTAGCGCAGGCATCGCGTGGTTTGACGGCGCAACAAATCGAGCGCGCGCAGATCGGTGAGGGCTCGCCTGGCATTGCACCAGTACGCGGCAGCTTCACGGGCGGCATGCGCACCGCGTCCAACGGTGCGCCCGCGCAGCTAGCGCAACGGCAAGTCGTGGCCACGCGCGGACCCGTTGTTCCGGCTGCGTACAGGGACACGCTGGCGCAACGCTTGGCCGGCAGCGGGGGCCGGGTCGAAGGTGCCGGTGAGCCGATCGTACGCACGGCTGTTCCCGCAGCCTTCGCGCGTCCGGTGAATGGCGGCGCATCTGCTTCGCCGGAAGGCTATCGTTTGGTAAGCAAATCACCAGCTCACGAGGTCGGGCAGCAAGGCGCTCCCGTTCGGAATATCGATCAGAATACCGCGCGGGACGAGCGGCGTGTCCCGCGAGGCAGCGCTCAAGGAGGAGGGGAACCTATGCAGCAGCGCGTCCCTCTGGCAGCCCAAAACAATGTGCCGCGCCCGTCCGTCGAAAACCCGGGTCACGAACCTGCGGTGCGAGCGCCGCACCCGGTTCAGAACGAACCTGAAGGCGTCAGGCAGCAACAAACGCGCGTGCAGAATGCGCCAGGAGAACAGCAACAGCAACAGCAGCACGCTAGGGCGTGTTGACATTAGACGAGCCATATAAATGCGGCGGCTACCTCGATAAAGGAGGCAAAGCGTTCGGCTAGCTTGTCATAGCGGGTGGCGACACGACGAAACTGTTTGAGACGGGAAAGTAGCGCTCAACCAGGTTACGCGAACGATAGGCATGTTTGTCCAAGGGCGTTGTACCCGGCGCGATTTGCGGCTTGGAATAACGGCGGCGGCACCGATGGCCTCAAGATGCGCGAGGATTTCGCCGCTGTCGTACGCTTTATCAGCGGCCACGCTCGCGGGTTTGAGATCCCCCATGAGGGGCAATGCCTGAGGGCTGTCGCGAGCTTGGCCGCCGCTTAGTCGGAACTTGGCCAGCATGCCCAACCCCTCGACCAGCGCGTGAATCTTGGTGCCCCAACCACCCCGCGATCGGCCAAGCGCCTGATCACCTTTTTTTGGGGCACCTGCTGCGTGCTGATGAGCACGCACAATGGTGCTATCAATGAAGACTTCTTCGAAGTCTGCGTCAACCGCCAACGCCGCAAAGACGTCGTGCCATATGCCGTTGCGTGACCATCGGGCAAAGCGCATGTACACACTATTCCAACGCCCGAAGTCAGCCGGCAAGTCCCGCCAAGGAGCACCCGTTCGTGCCATCCACAGCACGGCCTCAACGAACAGTCGATTGTCTGCCGCCGTTCGCCCCCGATCTCCGGCTTTGCCCGGTAGCAACAACGCGACGCGCTCGTATTGGTCGTCTCGCAACATCATTCGCGGCATGCCTGTCTCGCCCAAAAGACAGGATGTGAAACAGATTTCCCGAAAAGTTTAAATAGCGAAATCTGCGTCAGATATGCGTAATGTCAACACGCCCTAGCGCGCAGCCGGCTCCACGAGTTGGCAATCAACCGAGAGGCGATTATGAAGGTCAGCATGCGCGGTCTGTCGAACCACCCGTGGCGCATGAGGATCGGCCCCATCCCGCACAACCGCCAGTTCAGCAAAATGCGCAACGGGCCGAGCCGCATCCTCACGCCGAATCCCATCCGGAACCGGCTCGGAAAGCGAGCACCAGGAGCACCAGGAGCATCACGAGGCACATGACAAGTGAGGGCGGGGCGGGCGGTCGCGCTCAAGCGACGCCGTTTAGTGCGCGAGCGTGAGCAATGTTCTTGAGGGCAAACGTTCATGGCACTTGTATGGCGACACACTCATGACAATTGATGCCGCGGCTATAGAGGGACTCTATGCTATCGAGTCCCAGGCCGTTGTAGTTCGTTCATAGAGTACGACTCACCGCTTGAGTGCGAGATATGCCCGGCTAAGCAGGGGGCGGCTATGCACCCATAATCGCGACGCTAGCCACGACGGCGGCCGGTCACGCACTTCAAGCCGATAAATGGAGTGCCCAGGAGTGTAGTCTTGC
>CAVPTS010000002.1:0-13784 GCA_963708695.1 uncultured beta proteobacterium | reverse complement strand
CGGCTCGAGCGAGGCCGCTTCGCCTGGCCGCGAACCGACGGCGGTATCGTCTGCCTAACGAGCGCACAACTTGGTCTTCTTCTGGAGGGATTCGACTGGCGTCAGCCGCTTGATGCAGCTCGCCGCGCAGCGCTTTGTAAACGTCTGTGACAGCGGGGCAATCATTCTGGCCGTGAGCGTAAACTACGGACATGACATCCGGCGATGCTTCCCTCCCAAACGACATCGAGGCTCTAAAGGCCCTTGTGCTCGATCGTGAAGCGGCGCTGCGAGAACGCGACGGCGACCTCGAGCAATTGCGCGGCACCGTCTCGACGTTACAGAAGAATCTCTCGGACAGGACGCTCGAGATCGAGCATCTGAAGCTGTGGATTGCCAAGCTGCAGCGGATGCAGTTCGGTCGCAAATCCGAGAAAATTGATCGCCAGATTGAACAGCTTGAACTTCGCCTCGAAGACCTCCAGACCGATGATGGCGTCGCAGCCATCGCGTCACCGAAACCACGTCGGGCCGAAGGCGGCAAGTCGACTGGCCGCAAGCCACTACCTGATCATCTGCCGCGCCAGGACATCGTTCATCAGCCAGTCGAAGAAGCTTGCCCGCAATGCGGTGGTGCATTGGCCGATCTCGGTGAAGACGTTGCCGAGCAACTTGAGTATGTGCCCGGCCATTGGCGCGTGATTCGTCATCGCCGTCCCAAGAAGGCTTGCACCTGCTGTGATTGCATCGTTCAGGCCGCAGCTCCCAGCCGTCCTGTTGATCGCGGCATGCCGGGCCCAGGTCTGCTCGCCCATATTCTTGTCGCCAAGTTCTGCGACCATCTTCCCCTGTACAGACAATCGATTATCTATGCGCGTGACGGCGTCGAGCTGAGCCGTTCGACGCTCGCTGACTGGGTCGGCCAGTGCAGCGCGCTTGTGCGCCCATTGGTCGAGACGATTCGCCAGTACGTGATGTCGGCCAAGAAGATCCACACCGATGACACGCCCGTGCCAGTACTCGAACCCGGCAACGGCAAGACCAGGACCGGCCGGATCTGGACGTACGTTCGAGACGATCGGCCATGCGGTTCAAACGACGCACCCGCGGCCTGGTTTGCCTACAGCCCCAATCGTGCCGGCGAGCATCCCCAGGCACATCTGATGGGCTTCAAAGGGACACTGCAAGCAGATGCGTTCGCCGGTTACGACGCGATCTATGAGGCCGGCGCCGTACGCGAAGCGGGATGCATGGCTCACGCTCGACGTAAGTTCCACGACCTGTTCGTTGCGCGCAAGAATGAGGTGAACATGGAAGCGCTACGTCGGATTGGCGAGTTATACGCAATAGAAGCTGAGATCCGCGGTAAGCCGCCGGACGAGCGATGGCGCGTGCGACAAGAAAGAACCCGCCCGCTGATGGACGACTTCGAGTTCTGGCTGCGCTCGACGTTGAGTATGGTGTCGCAGAAAGGTGATACAGCTAGAGCGATCAACTACTCTCTAAATCAATGGCAGGCGCTCACATTGTTTATCGATGATGGCACAGTTGAGATCGACAATAACGCCGCTGAACGCGCGTTACGAGCGGTAGCGCTCGGCCGCAAAAACTTCCTGCACTTCGGCTCCGACAGCGGTGGTGAGCGAGGTGCCGCGATCTACACGTTGGTCGCAACCGCCAAACTTAATGGCCTTGATCCTGAGGCGTATCTGCGCCATATCCTCTCTCGCATTGCCGACCATCCGGTCAATCGCGTGAGCGAGCTGCTTCCATGGGCCGTTGCTGATCAGTTGCCCTCATACGCCGCCTAACTTCGCTTGCTCGCTCTCGTACTCGCGATTCGTGTCAAGCACGGCATTGCTCGGACGGTTACCTAAATTCCAGCCGACTTGCATTTGCTACCAATATCATGATGATGATTTTGGTTGTGGGTCTTATGGATTTTTAACTAATAAATCAGATCATCTCATTTCATTGTCTTTGAAGAATATGAGTTCTTTGAACCTGAAAATATGATATTTATATCCCAATCAGGGGTTGGAATAACGGTTTGTATTTTTTTTGGAGAAAACAAAGAAGATGAGGAGATTAAAACTTCGCTATTGACCTATCGGTTGATTAAAAAAGAGAGCAATGATGATTAAGAGAGGTGCAGAGATTGCATCGCCCGCGCGTGCGCCTATCTAAAAGCGCTCCGGTCTACGGCGCGTTACCGAAAGTCACAGTTTGAATCTGCAACATTGAGCGAGAACCTGTAACGGATTCTAATAAAGCACCTCAGCGTATGGACGTTCATCTCGTCCATCGTTCCGAAGACGGTAAGCTCCTCGTGCTGGCGGTTCAGTTCCAGATTGGAGACCATCCCAACCCCGTCATCGAGGCGATGCTGGATCGCATTCCGAAGGAGAAGGGGGCTGAGTTTAAGGTGGATGCTGTGATGATCAATCCGATCGACCTGCTGCCCAAAAACACCGGCTATTACACCTACAGCGGCTCGCTCACCACGCCACCTTGCTCGGAAGGCGTGACCTGGGTCGAGTTCAAGAAGCCAGTGACCATTACTCAACAACAACTCGATGCCATGCAGCGTTTCTACCACGGCAATCAACGCCCGGTGCAAGCGCTCAACGGACGCGATATCTGGGAAGTGGATTGATTCGCTTGCGCTGATTAATTCCTTTCCTGAGCGCAATGCGATCAAGCCTTCAAGATGAAAGAGGCCGTTTCGACGTAAGTCGAAACGGCCTCTTGTTTTGAGTTACTCAACACACCACGCGCCGTTAGTAATCGATCAGCAGGCAAGCAAACATTCCACGGCGCGTCCACCAATGCGAAACGCCGACCCAGAAGAACCTGAAGCGTTCAGCGAACGTCAACTAACCGCATCGACCTCAAACCGCCAGACTTTCCACCCTCGCACGCTCGATCTCGATCCGGTTCTCATGGAACCCCGACACCGACTCGCGATGCGCCACGCTGACAATTGCGGCGTTTGGCAAGGCGTCGATGAGCGCGGTATAGATCAGCAACTCGTTTTCGGCATCGAGTGCGCTGGTGGCTTCGTCGAGGAACATGAAATCCGGCTTGTGCAGCAGCACACGGGCGGCCGCCAGCCGCTGCTGCTCGCCCGGCGACATCATCTTCGCCCAGTGCCCGGACTCCTCCAGACGCGCGCCGTACGCATTGAGATTGCAGGCACGCAAGGCATCGCGGCAGTCATCGTCGGAGAAAGCTTCTGCTGCCGACGGATAACTCAACGCCGCTTTCAGCGTGCCGATTGGCAAGTAGCTCTGCTGCGGAATGAACATCAATTTTGCATCGACAGGGGCGTCGATAGTGCCATCGCCGAATGGCCATAAGCCGGCCAGCGCGCGCATCAACGTGCTCTTGCCCGAACCGGACGGACCCTGCACGAGCCATCGCGACCCGGGCTTCACGATGACATCCGCGACCGTTGCGAGCGGCGTGCCGTTCGGCAGTGCCAGCTTCAGCCCGGTCGTGGCCATGGCATCCGTGCTGGTGTAATGCAGGTTGATACCGCCATGCACGGTCGCCGGCGAGGCGGCTTCCCTGATGTGGGTCGAGCGCATCACACGCTTGAATTCGCGCAGCCGATTCACGGTGGCGCGCCATTCGACCAAGGTTGAATAACTGTTGATGAACCATGAAAACGAGTCGCTGACAGTGCCGAACGCGGAGTTGATCTGCATGAGCACGCCAAACGAATAAGCGCCCGCGAAGTAGCGCGGCGAGGCGACGATAAGCGGGAAAATAATCGCGATCTGGCCGTAAAAGGACAGCACGAAAGTCATGCGTCGCGTGTACTTCATGATCTGCCAGTAGTTTTGGCGGATCGTGTAGAAGATGTTCTTCGCAGTGTTGGTTTCTGTCGCGACGCCATCGTAGAACGCGATTTGCTCGGCGTTCTCGCGAATGCGGATCAGGCCGAAACGGAAGTTTGCTTCCACTTTCTGCGCCTGATAATTAATCGATACCAACGGATGGCCAAAGCGCTGGATCACGAGCGAACCGATCACCGCGTACAGCGCGGCGGCCCACACCATGTAGCCGGGGATGTTGATGGCCGTGCCGAACAACGAGAAACTCAGCGCGCCCGCCAGCGTCCACAAGATCGTGATGAAGGTGACGAGCGTGACCAGCGTGGACAACAAATCGAGCGATAGCGAGAGCGTGGTCGAAGCGAAAGACTGCAAGTCGTCGGCGATCCGCTGGTCGGGGTTATCGGCGAGACGATCGCGTTCTATACGGTAGAAGGCTTTGTCGCCGAGCCATTGTTCGAGGTAACGGTGGGTGAGCCACTGGCGCCACCGGAAGCCGAGCATCTGGCGCAGGTATCGGCCGTACACGGCGAGCAGGATGAACGCGAACGCGAGGCCGGTGAAGACCAGCAGCAGATGCGGAAACTCGGCGACCTTCTTGGCCTGCAACGTGTTGTAGAAGTCCGCGCTCCACGTGTTCAGGCGGACGTTGATGTACACGACCGTCATGTTGATCACAATGATTGCAATCAGCAAAAGCCACGCAATGCCGCGTTCTTCCGATACCCAATAAGGCTTGATAAGACTCCACGCCGACACTTTGTCGGCGTTTTGTTCCGTGTTGCCGGGAGGTGTGGTGGTCATGAGCTTCCTGAAGACGTGCCGGCTCGGCGGCAGGTTTGTGACTTGGCGGTATCGATGCGAACAATCGGCTAGGTCTTGAAGACGGCGAGCGCCGGAGCATTGTTTCCGGCACGCCTTAACTGTTCCTTAATCCTCGCTGCATCGATGCCACGTACGGCGCGGCGCATCCCAATACGCGTGCGACGCAGACGAACGGGGCGTTCGCGGCATTGTGCCAGAGTGTGCCACGCACGGACGAAAGCGGCGGCCGTCAAGCGAGGGAAGTCCGGCTTCGTCTCGGCCCGACCCCCGGCTTTGCCCCGTTTGCGGCACGTTTCCTTTTTATGTTTTAATGATCGACGACGAAACAGGGGTGCTTCGGCGCGCGTCTCCCGACTCACAAGAAGGGAGCCCAAGCGCGGCGAGGCTGAGAGAGTCCCTTTGCACCCGATCCGGGTAATACCGGCGAGGGAAGTTTCCGGAAACCAGCGCGTTTCCAGTTTCTTCCAGTATTTGCAGGCCCAGGAGTCGCATCCACGCACTCCCCAAGCCGCTCTCTCGCCCGTGGTTTCGTCCCTGAAAATGTTTTGTGCGCCGCGCGTGCAACCAGGGCTCGATCCGGGCGTTTCCTCCCGATCTCGACTTCCGTGCTGTATGCCCCGTGCGATCTACAGCGCCTGCTGAGGAGGCATCGTCATCGTGAACACCGTTGTGCATTCCACTAGCGCGCACTTTTCCAGCCGCGACGATTTCGCCGTCGTTGGCGGCGGCTTGTGCGGGCGGCTGGTCGCGTGGCTGCTGGCGGGCGCGGGGCATCGCGTGGCGCTGTATGAGCGCGGCGACGCCGCGGGCACGCAATCGGCGGCGTGGGTCGCGGCAGCAATGCTGGCGCCGCTTGCCGAAGCGGCCAGCGCCGAATTGCTGATTACCGAGCTGGGGGCGGCGTCGCTGGAACGCTGGCCGGGTTTTATCGCCGATTTGCCGGAACCGGTGTTCTTCCAGCGCAATGGCACGCTGGTCGTCTGGCACGCCGGCGATCGCGCCGAAGCGCCGTTGTTCGAGCGCCGTTTGCGCGCGAACGCGCCTTCCGAGCTTTTCCAGAGCGGCTTCGTCAAGCTTTCCGGCGCGCAGATCGCGGCGGCGGAGCCATCGCTCGGCACGCGCTTCCCGCAAGGCTGGCTGCTGCCGAACGAAGGCCAGCTCGACAACCGCCAGGTGCTGACGGCGCTGGCGGCGGGATTGGCCGAACGCAAAGTCGATCTCCACTGGAATACGCTCATCGATACCCCGCCGGACGCGCGTTTCGTCATCGATTGCCGCGGTCTCGGCGGCAAACCGGCGTGGCCCGAATTGAGAGGCGTTCGCGGCGAAGTGGCGCGCGTGCATGCGCCGGGCATCGGCCTGACGCGGCCTGTGCGGTTGTTGCATCCGCGCTATCCGCTCTACATCGCGCCGAAGCAGGACGACCTTTACGTGATTGGCGCGACGGAAGTGGAAGGCGAAGACATGTCGCCGATGACCGTGCGTTCCGCGCTCGAACTCCTGAGCGCGGCGTTCGCGGTGCATCCCGGTTTCGGCGAGGCGCGCATTCTCGAGCTGAATTCGCAATGCCGGCCGACGCTGCCCGACCACCGGCCGGCAATCGTCTGGGACGGCGCACGAACTTTGCGGGTGAACGGCTTGTATCGGCATGGCTACATGATCGCGCCTGAAGTTGCCGACACCGCCCACGCGCTCGCCGAAGCGCTGCTCGGCGGCGTGATCACCACCCCGGATTCCTTCGACGACTGGCGCAGCCGGGCGCGCTGGTCCGCCTTGCTGCGCTGCGACCACGCGGCGCCCGTGCTTTGAACTCATCATGAACATTCACATCAATCAGCAGCTTTTCTCCGTGCCCGACGCGGCCACTGTCACCGACGCCCTCGCGGCCTTCGGCGCAAAACCGCCGTTTGCCGTGGCGTTGAACGGGCAATTCGTCGCGCGTGGCGAACATGCATCGAAGGCGCTTGCCGCCGGCGACAAACTCGACATCGTCTCGCCGGTCGCCGGCGGCTGAGCGAACCTGACCGGACTTTGACTGGACTATTAGGAATCGAATCATGGCTTCCACCATCACCACCGCCGATACCCTCACGCTCTACGGCACGTCATTCCCGAGCCGGGTGCTGCTGGGAACGTCGCGATATCCATCGCTGCAATCGCTGTCGGATTCCATCGATGCCGCCCGTCCCGGCATGGTCACCGTCGCGTTGCGGCGCCAGTCGGCCACGGGCGAGGCCGGTTTCTTCGACGTCCTCAAGCGTCACGGCGTCGCGCTGCTGCCCAACACGGCCGGCTGCCAGACCGTGGACGAAGTGCTGACCACGGCGCGCATGGCGCGTGAACTCTTCGATACGCCGTGGCTGAAGCTCGAACTTATCGGCGACGATTACACGCTGCAGCCCGATCCTATCGGCCTCGTCGAAGCGGCGGGAATACTGATCCGCGAGGGTTTCAAAGTGCTGCCGTACTGCACGGAGGATCTGGTGATCGGCCGGCGCCTGCTCGATGTCGGCTGCGAGGCGCTGATGCCGTGGGGCGCGCCTATCGGTACGGGGAAAGGGGTGACGAATCCCTACGGGTTGCGCACCTTGCGTGAGCGGTTGCCGGATGTGCCGCTTATCGTCGATGCCGGGCTTGGCGTGCCCTCGCACGCGTGTCAGGTGATGGAGTGGGGTTTCGACGGCGTGTTGCTGAACACCGCCGTCTCGCAGGCCACGTTTCCGCCGCAAATGGCGCGTGCGTTCGCGCTCGGCGTGGAAGCGGGGCGCATGGCCTATCTGGCCGGGCCGATGGCCGAGCGCGATAGCGCGCAAGCGAGCACGCCGGTGGTCGGCATGCCGTTCTGGCACCAAGACGGGAGCGCTGCATGAGTATGTTGTTGCAGGATAAGGAAGTGTTTTGGCCCCCCGCCGATGAACTGCTGGAAGCGGCCGAACGGATTCGCCGGCGGCTGGGCGAGTGGCCGGCGGCATCGAAACAATGGCGAATTTGTCTTAGCGCGCCGGATCACCCGTCCAAGGGCGATTTGATCGTGGGTAGCGGGCTTGAGCGGACGCCTGATGGCGTCGGCATTCTGAGCGTGGAAACGGGCAGGGCGGCGCTGGTGCTGGATGGCGTCGAATACGCGCTCGAAGGCGAATTGTCGGATGATTGGCCAGCCGCGCTGGCTGCTTTCCTCGATTGCGGTTTCGAGCCGCATGACGCGCTCGTGCTCGCGCTCGCATGGCGCCCGGCGAACCTGGACCAACTCGACGCCTGGCCGGTTGACTTCCACACGTTCCCGACGGTCGCGAATCTACCGGCGCCGCCTTCGACACCCCTTCCCCACTGCCCCGACCGATTGGGCTTATACCCCGTGCTGCCGAGCGCGGAATGGGTGGAACGCGTTCTCGATCACGGCGTTCAAACGGCACAATTACGTCGTAAATCCACCGATTCAGGCGATTTAAAGCAGGAAATCGAGCGATCGGTGGCCGCCGGCGCGAAGCATCAGGCACAGCTTTTTATCAATGATCATTGGCAGGAAGCCATCAAAGCCGGCGCATACGGCGTGCATCTGGGCCAGGAGGACGTGGAAACGGCCGACCTGAACGCCATTGCTAAAGCAGGCTTGCGGCTTGGCCTCTCCACGCACGGCTATTACGAGATGCTGAAGGCGTTGCATTTCAAGCCCAGCTACCTCGCGCTCGGCGCAGTATTCGCGACCACGACGAAAATCATGCCGACGGCGCCCCAAGGTTTGTCACGTCTGGCACGTTATGTGCGTTTGCTCGACGGGATCGTTCCTCTGGTCGCAATCGGCGGCATCAACGGTTCTGTGTTGCGACAAATTATGTCAACGGGCGTGGGAAGCGCAGCAGTCGTGCGCGCCGTTACAGAAGCGCCGGATCTGGCTGCGGCCATTTCTGCGCTGCAACAGGAATTCGCGCGATAATGCGGCCGAATCGGAAAAAACTTCAGATAGATTAACTAGTCGAAAGGGACCGTCACGACGCCTATTGGGCAGAGGCCCTATAATTCGGCCTCTTGCGTAAAAGGATTGTCAGCCTCCGTGTCAGCTTCCTCCGAGACCTTGCTAGAGCTTCGCGACGTCGATTTCGGCTACGGCGACCGGCTCATCCTGTCGAACCTGAACATGCACTTCAAGCGCGGTCAGGTCGTGGCCGTGATGGGCGGTTCCGGCTGCGGCAAGACGACTGTTCTGCGCTTGATCGGCGGCCTGGTGAAGGCGCGCCGCGGCCAGGTGCTGTTCGGCGGTAAAGACGTCGGCACGCAGACCCGCGAAGGTCTCTACGAACTTCGCCGCAAAATGGGCATGCTGTTCCAGTTCGGTGCGCTTTTCACCGACCAGACCGTATTCGACAACGTCGCGTTCCCGTTGCGGGAACACACCGATCTCCCCGAGGAACTCCTGCGCGACCTCGTGTTGATGAAGCTCAACGCGGTCGGCCTGCGCGGTGCGCGAGATCTCTCGCCATCGGAGATATCGGGCGGCATGGCCCGGCGCGTGGCGCTCGCCCGCGCCATCGCGCTCGATCCCGAACTGATGATGTACGACGAGCCGTTCGCCGGCCTCGATCCCATTTCACTCGGCATTACAGCCAACCTGATCCGCACGTTGAATAGCGCGCTCGGCGCCACGTCGATTCTGGTGACGCACGACGTGCCGGAGTCGTTTGCCATTGCCGATTACGTGTATTTCATCGCGAACGGCGGAGTCCTGGCCGAAGGTACGCCGGCGCAATTGCGGGCATCGCAGGAACCGTCGGTGCGGCAATTCATCGACGGCACGCCCGACGGCCCGTTCAAATTTCACTACCCAAGTACGACGCCGCTGGCGGCGGACTTTGGCATCGGAGCAAAGCCATGATCAGCGCCATCGGACGCTCGGTGCTCGGCGGCTTCGGCACGATCGGCTACGCGACGCGCATGTTCCTGCGCCTCGTCGTCGAATTCTTCCCGCTGTTGCGCCGGCCGCGCCTTGTCACGAAACAGATCCACTTTGTCGGTAACTATTCGCTGTTGATCATCGGCGTTTCCGGCTTGTTCGTGGGCTTCGTGCTTGGTTTGCAGGGTTATCTCACCCTCAACCGGTACGGTTCCGAGCAAGCGCTCGGCTTGCTGGTCGCGCTGTCGCTGGTGCGCGAACTCGGGCCAGTGGTGACGGCGCTGCTGTTCGCCGGCCGCGCGGGGACGTCGCTGACGGCGGAAATCGGGTTGATGAAAGCAGGCGAGCAACTCACCGCCATGGAAATGATGGCCGTCGATCCGCTCAAGGTGGTTGTCGCGCCGCGCTTCTGGGCGGGGATTATCGCTATGCCGGTGCTGGCTGCCATTTTCAGCGCGGTCGGTATTTTCGGCGGTTACGTGGTCGGCGTGCTGATGATCGGTGTGGATTCGGGCGCGTTCTGGTCGCAAATGCAGGGCGGCGTCGATGTCTGGAACGACGTAGGCAATGGCGTGATCAAGAGCATTGTGTTCGGCTTCGCGGTTACGTTCATCGCGTTGTTTCAGGGTTATGAAGCGCAGCCGACGCCCGAAGGCGTTTCGCGCGCAACGACGAAAACAGTCGTGTACGGCTCGCTCGCCGTGCTCGGACTGGATTTCTTGCTGACCGCGCTGATGTTCAACTGACGACTCGGCTGGCGCCGGTTATCGCCCGTGTGGGCAATCCGGCTTACCGATTCGTGGACGTTGTGTAGGACACGGTCCTTCACGCAAAAAACTGCGACAAGATTCTTTGGGAAGACGATGAAAAAGACTGCTGCTCTCGACTTTTGGGTCGGCCTCTTCGTAGTGCTGGGTTTCGTGGCGCTGCTATTTCTTGCGCTGAAGGCCGGCAACATGAACGCGATGTCGTTTCAGCCGACCTACCCGGTCAAGCTCAAATTCGACAACATCGGCGGATTGAAAGCGCGCGCGCCGGTGAAGAGCGCAGGCGTGACGGTGGGCCGCGTCGGCTCGATCGGCTTCGACCAGAACACGTACCAGGCGCTGGTCACTATCGATATCGACACGCAATACCAGTTTCCGAAGGATTCGTCGGCGAAGATCCTGACGTCGGGCTTGCTCGGCGAGCAGTACATCGGCCTGGAGCCGGGCGGCGACGACCAGATGCTCAAGAGCGGCGACACCATTTCGATGACGCAATCGGCTGTGGTCCTGGAGAATCTGATCGGGCAATTCCTCTACAACAAAGCAGCGGATTCGGGCGCGTCCAAGAATTCGGCTGCGTCTGGCGCCGCCGCAGTACCGGGCGCGGCGAGTTCGGCCGGCAAGTGATTCAAGAAAACCGATTCGAGCAAAATCCAGGCAATCGAAGGTTGGCCAACCTCGCGGAACGGGGCGCCCTTCGAGTCAGCATCAATAAGGAGAAGAAGAAATGCAGGCAATGCGCGTAAAAAGCGCGGCTGTGATGATCGGGGTGGCGGTGCTTGCCGGGTGCGCGACTGTGACGACGCCTACCAAGGGCGACCCGTTCGAGAGTTACAACCGGACAATGTTTCACGATCAACGACAAGATTGATCAGGTCGCGCTCAAGCCGGTTGCGAAGGGTTACGTCTATGTCGTGCCGCAGCCGGTGCGGGACAGCGTGACGAACTTCTTTGGCAATATCGGCGATATTTACACGGCCGCAAATAATTTGGCACAGTTGAAGATCGCAGACGGTGTGTCTGACATCATGCGCGTGGTCATCAACTCGGTCTTCGGCGTGGCGGGTCTGTTCGACGTCGCAAGCGTCGCCAAGCTGCCGAAACACTCGCAGGATTTCGGCTTGACGCTCGGTCATTACGGCGTGCCGGCAGGTCCTTATGTGGTGCTGCCGCTGCTCGGCCCGAGCACGGTGCGTGATACAGCGGGCACGGTTGTCGACTATTTCGGCAGCGTGACGAGCTATGTGGATCCAGCCTGGTTCCGCTCCACGCTCTTTGGCGTGCAGCTGATCAACACCCGGGCAAACCTGCTCGGCGCGAGCGATGTGCTCACCGAAGCGGCGCTCGACAAATATTCGTTCGTGCGTAACGCGTACCTGCAGCGTCGCCAGTATCTGCTTGGCAACCAGGACAACGCGATGCCGGATTACGGCGATGCCGGCACCGAAGCCCTGCCGAAGTACGAAGACGTAGGTGGCGGCGCGGCAGCGGGCGCGGCGCCTGCTTCAGGTGCTGCAGCGGCGTCGGGTGTAGTGGCGTCGCCGCCGGCCGGATCGGCATCGGCACCGCAAGCTGCTTCGGGTGCCGCGGGCGCAAGCGAACCGGGTGCGAACACTGTGCCGGCCGATCGCATGGTGCCGCCGCGGATTCCATCGTTCCCGTCGTTCAGGCTGCGATAAGACGAAGGCAGTGTGAAAGTAAGACCAGTCAGGCGTGCAGATTGGGCGCCAGTAACATCTTGAAAGTGTTTTGACGGCTGGATAAGGGCGCGGGGCTGAACTCATGGTGAAGACCGCGCTCAAACTCAGGCCACTTTTTTGCAGAGTCCGTAATGAAAAAACTATTTTTGCTTCCCTTGTTTGCTGCGCTGATGACTTTTTGCAGCGGCGCGTTCGCTCAGGCGGACGATATGTCCACTCCCGACGGCTTGATCAAGACGGTCACCACACAGGTGCTCGACCAGATCAAGGCTGACAAGCAAATTCAGTCGGGCAACATCACGCGTATCACGGAACTGGTGAACGAGAAGATCCTGCCGTACACGGATTTCACGCGCACCACGCGACTTGTCATGGGCCGCAACTGGAATACGGCTACGCCGGAGCAGCAAAAGCAAATTGTCGATCAGTTCAAGATGCTTTTGATCCGGACGTATTCCGGTGCGCTTGCGCAGGTTCGCGATCAGGTGGTCCAGTACAAGCCGTTCCGCGCAGATCCGAGCGACACAGACGTCGTCGTGCGTTCGGTCGTGATGAACAACGGCTCGCCGATCCAGCTTGACTATCGGCTGTACAAGACGCCGCAGGGCTGGCGGGTCTATGACATCAACGTGCTTGGCGCGTGGCTGATCCAGGCTTATCAGCAGCAGTTCAACGAGCAGATTCAGCAACATGGCGTAGCTGGCCTGCTGCAGTTCCTGACCCAGCGCAATCAGCAACTTGCGAACGGAAAGGTATCGTGAGTCGCTTCGAGACCGCCGCGACGCTCACGCACGACAGCGCCAGGGGCGCGCTCGACGCGGGTTTGTCGCGGATTGCTGCGGGCGCGACTGAAGTGGATTGCGCGCCGCTCAAGCAATTCGATTCATCGGCCCTGGCTGTGCTGCTTGCGTGGCAGAGGGCCGCTACTGCGCGTGGTGCGGGGCTGAGCGTTGTGAATATTCCCGCGGGGCTGGCGAGTCTTGCGCAGGCTTATGGTGTGGATACGCTTTTGTCTTTTCGTTCGCACTAGGGCGGGTGGGCCGGGGGCGCGGGGCGGTGCTGGGTTGTTGCTGCCTAGGCCTGCGGGTGGTTTATGTTTTTTGGATTTTTTTAGCACTCTATTAGCCACTCGCGTGGCGGCTGGTTGGTTCTTGCCCGTGGGGTTGGGTCGGTGCCGGGTTGCTGCTGCTTACGTTTGCGCGGGTTGTACGTGAGCTCTATTTTTTATCACTATTAGCCACTGTGCGTGGCGGCACTTCATTTCTTTGTCCAACGGCGACAAAGAAACGAAGCAAAGAAAACGCCTCCCCACAATCTGTATTAAGTGTCCCCAGCGTGCAGACCACTGCTTTTGGTTCCCACGTAGCACGGTGCTCGCTAGAGCGACGGACAGTTGAAACCCTCCTTCTCGCGAATCCCTACATCCCCACGCTTCGCCACCAGTGCTCTCGGGCAAGATCAAACGCCTAAAACGCATGCGGTCTTGCCCTGCATGCAGTCCTCCCGGTTCTCCCGGTTCTCCCGGTTCTCCGGTTCTCCGGTTCTCCGGTTCTCCGGTTCTCCCGGCTCTACCGGCTCTCCCGGCTCTCCGGCTCTCCGGCTCTCCGGCTCTTGCGATTCTTATTCTTCGCGGTCGGTTTTGTTTGTTGAGATTTGCGCGATGCGGGGTTTAGCGAGCGTGGGATGGTCGGACGTATCTTGCGGTTCTGGTGCGTCGGTGGGGAGCGTATGTCTGTGCAGTGCGGGTCCGAGGTGATTGGAACTTGCCCGAGAGCACTGGTGGCGA
>CAVPTS010000001.1:0-390063 GCA_963708695.1 uncultured beta proteobacterium | reverse complement strand
CCGCGTTGGACAAAGAAATGAAGTGCCGCCACGCACAGTGGCTAATAGTGATAAAAAATATAGCTAATATAAAACCCGAGCTAACGTACGCAGCAGCAACCCAGCACCGACCCCGACCACTGCCCCTCGCCCAAAAACCCCGCCCGAGTGCGAACGAAAATAACCTGGCTAATAGTGATAAAAAAATTAGCCAACATTAAACCCGAGCTAACGTAAGCAGCAGCAACCTGGCACTGACCCAGCCCCATGGGCACCGGCCAACCTAAGCACCACTCTGCCACGCCCCCGCCCCGTCCCCCAGCGCAAACCAGAACGCCCCGCGCGCAGCACCCCGTACATGGAACAGCCCTTGCGACCCTCTTCGGGTCACGAACGCAAAGGAACCCACCATGACCGCTAAACCAACCGACACGACCTACGCCGGCAGATCACAAGAAGAACGCCGAGCCCAGCGTAAGGGCGAAAAGCAGCGCGCCCAAGAACAGCCCGGCGGCACCATGGCCGAGCCCGGCACAGAACCTGACAAACACCACAGCTCAGGCAAACTCTCCGAGGAAGGCAAAAAAGCGTGGCAAACCGGCTCGGGAATCGACGGTGGCGGGAAAACCTGACACACCACCGGGGTCTTCCATTCGGTAAAACGTGGAACAATGACGGCTTCATGACTTCGCTATATGCATCTGGAGCCTTCGATGAGCGCCACGCGCAACTCCCCCGACGCGTCTTCGGACATCCACGATCACGCTGAGCGCGCCAATCGTCCGACCCGCGAAGAAGCCGAAGCCGCCGTGCGCGTGCTGATCCGCTGGGCCGGCGACGATCCCGCCCGCGAAGGGCTGATAGACACGCCTTCGCGCGTGACTCGCTCCTACGAAGAATTTTTCGCAGGATACGCACAGAATCCCCACGACATCCTGGCGCGCACGTTTTCTGAAGTGCACGGCTACGACGAAATGATCGTGCTCAAGGACATCCGCTTCGAAAGCTATTGCGAACATCACATGGTGCCGATCATCGGCCGGGCACACGTGGCGTATCTGCCGCGCGAGCGAGTGGTGGGAATATCGAAACTGGCGCGTCTCGTGGACGCGTTCGCCAAGCGCCTGCAGATCCAGGAGAAGATGACCGCGCAGATCGCCGATACGCTGGAGGAAGTCCTGCAGCCGCTAGGCGTCGGCGTGATCCTGGAAGCGACGCATCAGTGCATGTCCACACGCGGGGTGCATAAGGCGGGCGCCACCATGGTGACATCGCGGATGCTGGGCACGTTCCGCGACGACCCCTCAACCCGCCGCGAATTCCTCGCAATCGTCGGACACTCAAGCGGTTTCAGCGTTTCCAACACCTGAAGTCATGGTGGCCACGGCGCTTCAAAGGCTGTGATTTAAAGGCTGTGCTTCAAGGGCTGTGACTCAACGGCTCCGACTCAACGGCTCCGACTCAAGCGCTGTAACTCAAGGGCCGTGACTCAGCTCTTTAACCCAACCGCCGCGGCTCAACCGCCGCGCGCTTCCTCGGGCGGATCCCCCTCGCCCACTTCGCGGATCTTGCCTTGCGAGACGCTGCTGCCCGGCGGCACGCTATGCGTAAGCCACACGTTGCCGCCGATCACTGACCCGCGACCTATTGTCACGCGCCCGAGGATGGTCGCGCCGGCATAGATCACCACGTTGTCTTCCACCACCGGATGCCGCGCGTTGCCCTTCACCAGCACGCCGTCGTTGCCCGCCGGAAAACTCTTCGCGCCCAGCGTCACCGCCTGATACACGCGCACGTGCTGCCCGATCACCGCCGTTTCGCCAATCACGACGCCCGTCCCGTGATCAATGAAAAAACTCGGCCCAATGGTGGCGCCCGGGTGAATGTCGATACCTGTGGCCGAGTGCGCAATCTCGTTGATAAAACGCGCGAGCAAGGGTACGCCGAGCTTGTGCAGCGCATGCGCCAGACGATGATGCGTCATGGCCCAGATGCCCGGATAACACAACAGGATTTCCGTGATGTGCTGCGCGGCCGGATCGCCGGAGAACGCGGCCTGGATGTCGCTCACGAGCAGCGCGCGGATATCGGCTAACTGCGTGCCGAATTCGCGCGCAAGTTCGAACGCGTGCGTGCCAAGCTCGATATCGCTAAGGTCGCGATTCTCCGGCAGGAAACGCAGCGCGCGCCGGATCTGTTCGGCGAGCAGGCGCAAGGTGCTCTCGAGCGTGTGGCCGACGTAATAATCCACACTCTCGGCGGTCAGGTCGGGCGCGCCGTAATGCGTGGGGAACAGCGCGGAACGCAAGCCGTTGACGATCTTGACAATCGCCTCACGCGACGGCAGTTCGCGAATCCCGAGCGGATGGCGCGTGCGATGCAACTCTTCACGCGACGCGCGCAGGTCGGCCACGATTTTGTCGAGGCCCCACTCTTGGGACGGAGCATGATGTTCGATGGAAACAGTCTTGGGCATATCGGGGTTTGGGCGGATCAAACGGATCAATCGGGATCAATCGCCGTATCGACGGAAACGGCACGGTCTGAACGATGCCCCGAGATTAACCGTTTTTTCGTAGCGCCGCCGCGTTCGCCGCATGCGCTCAGGAGTGGGGATCGACCTTGACGTGGCTCGCATCGATCCAGCGGACGGCCCAGTCGCGCGCGTGGGCGATGGCTTCGTCGGCGTTGCCGAAGCGCAGGTCGGCGGGGAAAAAGCGGTTCGCCACGAGTTCACCGTCGCTCGATCGCGAGATCACGACATACGGCTGAAAACACCCATCGCCCTGCCGTGCAGGCGCACAATTGAGTAAATAGCCGCGATGTGAAAATGCAGCGTCTAATTGCATGAGTCACCCTGATTTTCGTATGCCCCGCTGGATTCGCGATGGTCGTCTCCTGTTGCCTGGAACGCGCGAAGCCGGCAAGCGGCGTGAGGGCCGACCGGCGGCGCACATAGGCCCGCGAACAACAAATCATACTCTTGAGAAAACTCGTGTTGGGCCGAAAAAAAACCCTTTGGCTTAGAACATTTACTGATGATTTATCCCGCGTTTTGTTCCAGGCCTTCTCTCTGAATGCAATCCGCACTCCGGAATAGTTCTTGCGTGATGTAGTTCGTTAACCTGTGTTGAAGCGGAGCTAAACATGAACAACGCACAAA
Organism: uncultured beta proteobacterium; assembly: GCA_963708695.1. Taxonomy (GTDB): domain Bacteria; phylum Pseudomonadota; class Gammaproteobacteria; order Burkholderiales; family Burkholderiaceae; genus Caballeronia. Next base: position 386,921 of record CAVPTS010000001.1, on the reverse strand, counting down.
ATAATGAATCGCAGGAAAAGCAGGCGGCGCGCGCTGCGGCAAGCCCGCTGAAGACGCCTGAGACGGAAACGGCAAAGGCCAAGGTCAGCGACGTGGCGGCGGCAGCGGAAGGTCAGAAAGCTGGCCTTGAAGCGGCGCCTGCTCAAGCCACTGCCGCGCCGGATTCATCGTTGAAACATGCGGGGCCGCGCGGCAAAACCGACGTCACTCATCGCGCCATGAATGTTCTCAACGATGACACGCTGGACGATACCGTCGATGCCGATGGAAAAAATCGCGATGCCACGACAGATGAATCGATGATCGAAAGTAACCCCGGAGCGTTTGTGGGCGTGAATGCGTCACGGGTCAATTCGGGTTACGAACAAGGCGACGGGCTGGGCGGTTTCGATAGCCGGCCGGCGCGTAACGGCCTGGCGTTGTTATTGGAGAAAGGCTGCAGCCTCGTCGATAAAGGCATGGTGGCGCCCGACGTGGAGGAGGTGGAACGGCAATATGAGTTCGTAGACCGCGATCCGCACGGGTATACGCTGCGAGGGCGCAAACACTTCGCCATCAATCATGTCCGGCCATCGCGCCTGATCGAAATTCAGCGGCGCGAAAAGTAGAGCTTATTTCAAGGGTCAAAAAGTGAGAAAGCCGCACGACATTCCGTGCGGCTTTTTTTGCGCGGCTTATTTATCCTTCGACTTGCCTTTCTCATCATCGGATTCGATGCGCGTCACGCCGCCCGTCGATGGCGGATCACTGGCGGGGAAAGTGTCTTCCACCGCCTTGTCGATGTCCTCTTCGTCGCGATTCGAATGCGGATTCTGTTCCGTCGGTTTGCTCGTGTTCATACCTGCTCCTTTAATGTCCCTTTAGCATCCCTTCAGGGACACCGTGTAAAGCCTGCCATCGCGTGGAGAGTTCGTGCAAATATCGCGATACCGAAGCGATGCTTTCTCCCAAAACGAGGTCGAATCGCCAATCTGGTTTCTTCAGGCAAATCGCCTTGGCTGCAAGGCCTGACGGGATTACCAGCAAACAATGTTCCCACCTTCCCGGCCGCCTGGCACGACCCGTGCGTAATGCTGTCGCGCAATCGACAAATGCACGACGAATGCATCGAACAACGTTAAAGCCTCGGGGCCAGCATGAACACAACAAATGCGTATTCGAACGACGCGGCGATCATCGCGGAGAACGACACGGTACAACCTGCGCGCGGGGTGCGTGAGTCATGGCGGCTGTCGTGGCGGCTGTCGTGGAAAGAGCAGGCGCTGTCCGCCGCGCTGGCCTGTCTTGGCATGGCCTACGCGCTGTCGTGGGCCGAGGTGGCACTCGCGCAGTTGATGACCCATCCCGATGAGCCCGTGGCAGCGCTGGTCGCATCGCACGTGCTGGTCGGCGGCTTGTACGTCTGCGTGGCATTCCGGCTGCAATGGGCGCGATGGATCACAGTCGCGCTGGGATTCGCGTCTGTCGTGCTGGTCGGCCCAATGCTCGGCGCTGAATGGCATGTTTTCCCCACAGCCGCGCTGGTTACAGGCGCGGTGCTGGTGTCCAAGCTGGCGGCATCGATCTTCCTGCTGTCGCCCAACGCGTCGCACGCCGCGCAATAAGCTAGCCGCCAGCGTCAGCCGCAGCTTGTTCAAGCGGCTCGTAATGCGCACAATGAGAGCCCATTCCTCTTCGATGAGCCTCTCATGAAAATCGCTGTTATTGGTGCAACCGGCACAGTGGGCCGCGCCGTCTTCTCCGAATTCCAGCCGCGTCACGATGTGATCGAAATCGGCGCGACGCGCGGCGCTCACCGCGTGGACCTGAAGAATATCGACAGTATTCACGCGCTGTTCAAATCGATCGGACAGGTCGACGCCATCGTGGCGACTGCAGGGCATGTCCACTTCGGCGAACTCACGCAAATGACGCCCGAACAGTTTCGCATTGGCCTCGACGACAAGCTCATGGGCCAGGTCAATCTCGTGCTTACTGCGCAGCGCTATCTGAACGATGGCGGCTCGTTCACGCTGACGAGCGGCATTGTGGGCGACGAACCCATCAAATACGGCGCGAGCGCGGCAGCGGTCAACGGCGCCATCGAAGGTTTCGTGCGCGGTGCGGCGATTGAACTGCCGCGCGGCCTGCGTATCAATGTCGTGAACGCGACCATGCTGGAGGAAGCGCGCGAAGCATTCGGCCCGTATTTTCGCGGCTTCGAAGCGGCGACCGGTGCGCGTGTGGCGCTGGCGTACAGCCGCAGCGTGGAAGGCCTGGAAACCGGGCGCATCTACAAGGTGCGTTGAATGACAATGGAATGGTCTCGGGACGATTACCGCATCACAACCGACATCGCCGAGTTCGACTTCCATGTCGTGCATCACTATCTCAGTGAGATCGCGTATTGGTCGCCGGGTATTTCACGCGAGCAGGTCGAGCGCGCGGCACGGCATTCGCTCGCGTTCGGCTTGTTTCATCGCGGCGCGCAGATAGGGTATGCGCGCGCCATCACGGACACGGTGAGCTTCGCTTATCTCGCCGATGTCTTCATTCTGCCCGAGCGTCAGTGCGGCGGCCTTGGCATATGGCTGATGGAATGCGTGATGGCGCATCCGGATTTGCAGGGCTTGCGCAAGATGCTGCTGACAACATCGAGCGCGCATACGCTGTACGCGCGCTTCGGTTTTGTCGTGCCGGCCGATCCGGAAAAGCTGATGGAAAAACGCACGCCGCAATGACGTCGCAGTGACGCTTCAGCCGCCCTTCACGCCTTGCGTATTGACGTAAATCGAGTAAAGGCCGTGACTCGCCGCCATGAACAAGCGGTTGCGATGCCGCCCGCCAAAGCACACGTTGGCGCAGCGCTCGGGCAATGCAATATGCCCGATCGCTTCACCTTCCGGCGTGAAGATGCGCACGCCATCCAGCTCGTCGCTCCCCATGCCCCAGCCGCACCACAGATTGCCTTGGATATCGACGCGAAAACCGTCGGGCGTGCCGTCCTGCGCATCGATAAGCTCGCGCGAATCCGTGAACGAGCGGCCATCGGGCGCCATGTCGTACGCAAGGATCTTGCGGGGCGTTGCGCGCGAATCCACCACATAGAGCACCGACTCATCCGGCGAAAACGCGAGTCCGTTCGGACCGGCAAGCGTTCCGATCATCAGTGTGATTTCACCGCTTTTCCCATCCACGCGATACACACCCTGCGCCAGTTCCGGGGTCTTTTGTTCGCCTTCATAAAAGCCGTCGATACCAAACGTCGGATCGCTGAACCAGATCGAGCCGTCGGATTTCACGATCACGTCGTTGGGTGAATTGAGCGGCTTGCCATCGTATTGATCGGCGAGCACGGTGATCGAGCCGTCGTATTCTGTGCGTGTCACGCGGCGCGTAAGATGCTCGCACGTCACGAGCCGGCCTTCGCGGTCGCGCGTGTTGCCATTAGCATTGTTCGAGGGTTTCCGAAACGTGCGAACCTCGCCCGTTTCCTCATCCCAGCGCAGCATGCGGTTGTTCGGAATATCGCTCCATAGCAGCGACCGGCTGTCGCCGAACCAGACCGGCCCTTCCGACCAGCGAGCGCCCTGATACAAACATTCAACCGATGCCGCCGTGACACGCAGCGCATTAAACCGCTTGTCGAATACACGGACTGCGGGATCGGGATAACGGCGCTCCATCAAGATGCTTTTCTCCTAAGGTTTTTTTAGTTAGGTCCAAGTTCGCCATCGCGCAAACGCCACAGGCTGAGCGGATTGTCGTCCTGAAGGGCAAGCGGCAGCAAGGCCGGCGGCAGATCCTGATAGCACACGGGCCGCAAGAACCGTTCAATCGCCATTGCGCCGACCGATGTCGCGCGGCTGTCGGAGGTGGCCGGATACGGGCCGCCATGAACCATGGCGTACGATACTTCAACGCCCGTCGGAAAGCCGTTCGCGAGAATGCGCCCCGCCTTGCGTTCGAGGATGGGCAAGAGCCGGCGGGCGAGCGGGACGTCATCGTTTTCGAGGTGCAGCGTGACCGTCAATTGCCCTTCGATGCGCGACGCGAGGTCCAGCATGTCGTCCTCGCTCCGGCAGGTCACGATCAGCGAAGCGGGTCCGAATATCTCGTCCGCGAGTTCCGGCGTAGCCAGAAAATGCTCGGCGCCGACGGTATAAAGCGCAGGCATCGCGGGGCATGACGCATCGGATTCGGCACCGGTCGCGACGCGTTCCACGCCGGACTTGTCGCGTCGCGCGATGCCATCCTGATAGGCCGCCGCGATACCCGGCGTGAGCATCGTCTGAGCGCCTTTCTTCTCGATCGCGCTCACCGCGTAATCGATAAAAGCCTGCAGATGCGGCCCGTCAAGCGCCAGCACCAGGCCCGGACTCGTGCAGAACTGGCCGACCCCAAGCGTCACTGAATCCACAAAACCGTTCGCCATCGATTCGGCCCGCTTTGCCAGCGCGCCCGGCAATACGAACATCGGATTGATGCTGCTCATTTCGGCAAAGACGGGAATCGGTTCACGCCGTTTGGACGCGATGCCGACCAACGCCAGACCGCCGCGCCGCGAGCCCGTGAAGCCCACCGACTTGATGGCCGGATGCGCCACCAGCGCTTCGCCTATCTCATTGCCCGCGCCTACCACCAGCGAGAACACGCCTTCGGGCAGACCCGCACTGGCGACGGCTTTCTGGATCGCGCGCCCGACCATCTCGGAGGTCCCGAGATGTGCCGGATGCGACTTCACAATCACGGGGCAACCGGCGGCGAGCGCCGAGGCGGTGTCACCTCCTGCAACTGAAAACGCCAGCGGAAAATTGCTCGCGCCGAACACAGCAACGGGCCCGACGGGAATCTTCTGCAAGCGCAAGTCGGGACGCGGCAAAGGCTTGCGTTCGGGTTGTGGCGAGTCGAGCGTGGCAGTTAGCCATCGCCCTTCTCGCACGAGCGACGCGAACAGCTTCAACTGTCCGACCGTGCGGCCGCGCTCGCCTTCCAGACGCGCTTTCGGCAATGCGGATTCCGCCTGCGCGCGTTCGATCAGCGCATCGCCGAGCTCAACAATGTTGTCCGCAATCGCTTCCAGAAACTGCGCGCGGGTTTCGAGCGGCGCGAGGCGATAGGTATCGAATGCTTGCTCGGCCAGCTCAGCCGCCCGCGCGACCTCTTTCGCGCCACCGCCGCCGAAAGCGGGCTGCAGGTCGACGTTGCGCGCCGGATCGAAGGCGTGCAGCGTCGCGTCTTTCCCCCGCACCGCCTTGGCACCGATCAGCATTTCTCCGGTGATCTGCATGTGACTTCTCCTGAAAGCGGCGCACCTCGCAGGCAGCGAATTACGCAGCGGGTGACAAAAAGACCATGAGACGATGAGACCATGCACGGCTCTTTGCCGTGGACTGCGCAATGGGGCGGAAAGTTTCTGCCGCGCCGCTCACGTCCTCATCATGCGCGCCCCGGATGACGATACGGCTCGAGCCAGCCCAAGCCGTCGGAAGTACCTGCACGCGGCCGATATTCGCAGCCGATCCAGCCGCCATAGCCGAGTGAATCGATGAGATCGAACAAGTACGGATAATTGAGCTCGCCCGTATCCGGCTCGTTCCGGTACGGCACGCCGGCGACCTGAATATGACCGATGCCGGCGTTGCGCCGCTTCATATCGCGGCGCAGCTTGACCGCGATATCGCCTTCCACGATCTGGCAGTGATAGCAATCGAACTGGACTTGCAGGTTGGGCACGCCGATTTCGTCGCAGATGGCTTGCGCTTCGTCTTGCCGGTTCAGGAAGAAGCCGGGCATGTCGCGCGTGTTGATCGGCTCGATCACGATGGTGACGTGGGCCGGGCTCGCCATGCTCGCGGCGAGCGCGAGATTTTTGACATACACGTCGCGATGCTGTTCGCGCGAGTGCTCAGGCGCGATCAGGCCGGCCATTACGTGCACGCGGTCGTTGCCGAGAACCTTGGCATAGTCGAGCGCAATGTCGACGCTGCGCTTGAATTCGTCCTCGCGTCCCGGCAGCGAGGCCAAGCCGCGTTCGCCGCCGGTCCAGTCGCCTGGCGGCGCGTTGAATAACACTTGTTTAAGGCCGTTATCGTCGAGTTGGGCTTTGATTTCAGAGGGCGGGAATTCATAAGGAAACAGGAATTCCACCGCCTTGAACCCGTCACGCGCCGCCGCGCCGAAGCGGTCGATGAACGCATGCTCGTTGTACATCATGGTGAGGTTGGCGGCGAAGCGCGGCATGATGAACCTCCTGCTGTTCGTGATTGCGCGGACGCGCCGCGACGGCGCGAAATCCGATGCCTTCCAGATGCCATTCAGAGGTGCCATTCAGGCGTCATTCAGGCGTGCGCAACTCCCGCGCCCGGATTCCTCGCTGTCCGCTGCAAACTTCAAACCCAGTGCTTCCCGATGATATTCCCGGACGGCGCGCCGAGGAATGATCGGTGAAAACCCTTGTCAGGAAGAAACCGGCCCGTCTGTGGGACCGTCTTTAAGCCCGTCGTCTTTAAGTCCATCAATAAGTGCGAACGCATCGCGGATTTCCGACGTGTTCTTTGGCCGGACCAGCCGAGCGACTTCGCGGCCGTTGTCCATGAAAACCAGCGTTGGCCAGAGTTTTACGCGAAACGAACGGCCGAGCGGCCGGCCGCTCCCATCCTCTACTTTTAGATGCCGGACGTTGCCGTGGCTCTGGAACGCTTCGGCAATCAACGGCTGGGCGGCGCGGCAATAGCCGCACCAGCCGGTACCGAACTCGATTACCGTCGGCCCGTCGAGCGCATCGATGTCCGCACGCAGCGGCTCCGTTTGTGCAAATTCGGTGGTCATCGCCATCAGCTTGTTCTCCTGGAAGCGCAATCCAGCCATTCTATTGATCAATGGCGTTGCTCGCTCAGCCCGGGAAGCTGGGGCTAAAACTGGCCAAACCCCGATAGCCCTATCAAACTGCCCGCGGCCAGCAGCCAGAGCGGATGCAGCTTCGTCTTGAACGACAGCACCGCGACCACCGCTGTAATCGCCGCGAGCACCCATCGGGTGTCCGACGCTTCGGCGATCAACGACGCGCTTGCCGCGAGCAATCCAGCCGTCATGGGGACGAGGCCGAGCTGGACGTAGCGTCGCCACGAATGGTGTTTGAAGCGCTCCCAGGCGTGCATGGCGGCGACAGTCACGACCGACGACGGCCCGAACTTCGCGATAGATGTGACGACCACGCCCGGCCAGCCGGCCACATGCCAGCCGACGAGCGTCACGATCATCATGTTCGGTCCGGGCGCGGCTTGCGCGAGCGCGAACAGCGCGGAGAAATCCGCCTTCGACATCCACTGGTGCACTTCGACTACTTGCCGCTGCATCTCCGGCAGGATGGTGTTGCCGCCGCCGAACGCCAGCAACGAAAGCTGGCTGAAAATAGCCGCGAGCGAAACGAGATCATGATTCATCGGTTGACTCCGCCGTTCACCCTCGATGCGATAAAAATCGACACGGGCGTCAGCACGAGCATGACCGGCAGCAACGGCAAGCGCAGCAACGCGATCGCCACGAACGCGAGACCGGCGACGGCTGCCATCGACAATTTCCGGCGCAACGGCCACGCGACCTTCACGGCCATCGATACCAGCAAGCCCGCCGCTGCGGCGGACAGCCCGGCGAAAAGATGACGGATGTGCGGGTCGCTGTGCGTGCGCTGATACAGCACGCACGAGCGCAATCACGATCAGCGAAGGCCCGACGATCAACCCGAGCAGACCGGCCAGCGCGCCGGCCACGCCACGAAATTTCATGCCGACCGCAACCGAGAGGTTGATCACATTGCCGCCCGGCAGAAATTGGCACAGGCCGACCAGATCGGTGAATTCATCGGCATGGAGCCACTTGCGGCGCTCGACAATTTCACGTCGGGCAAGCGGCAATGCGCCGCCGAAGGCGGTCAGCCCAAGCGTCAGGAAGCCGATAAAAATATCCGCCACGGTAGGCGTGGCGAGCGGCTCTTGCAGGGCATGTTCGTGCATGGATCGGCAGGTGCTGACTTTGGAAAGCGCAAAGCGTAACGCTTTATGGCTGCGGGTTCAAAGCACTGAAGGTCCGGTCGAAGCTTTCTGCCGGCAAGGTGAAATGCGGTTGAAAGACAAGCGCGACGCCCACGAAAATTACCGGGGTATCGCGCCTTCAACGGCTTTACGACGCCTTCGCCCCACCGTGCTCCCGGCGCGATTCGTAAGCTTTCAAGTGCGTATAAGCCGTCGACAAAATCGGCGTGCGCGGCACTCTTGTCCGTCCGGTGCCGCCTCCCTGCGCGCGATCAGGTCGCCGACCACGTGATCGGCTTCGATGCGCGCACCGTTCTCCAGATCGCGCAGCATCGACGCGGTTATCGTGGAACCCGCTTCGGTCAGCATCGAATGGATGCGCGTGACCGCTGCCTCGCCCGGGCGCAAAGCCGTTCGCTGCGGCAATTGCGCAGGTTTCGTTGAAGAGATCCAGCAGCAGTTTTTGCGCCGCCCGGCGCCGCGATGATGTCACCGACCGGCGCGCGCATCAGGCACGTGCCGGCCGCGAGCGTGGCGAGGAACGTCCACTTTTCCCACATCGACTGCAGGATGTTCGCACTGGCGATGGCATCGAAATGCGCGCCCGAGAACTGCGCCGTGATCGCTTCAATACGCGCCGACGTTCCGCCTGCGCGCTCGCCGAATGTGATTGAGTGGAGCTTGTTGAGGTGAACGACGGTGCCGTCGGCGTCGAGCGTCAAGGCCGCCACGCACTGCCCGCCGAGCACGCGATCCGCGCCGAATTGCGTTTCGAGCACATCGAGATGATGCATGCCGTTGAGCAACGGCAGGATGGCGGTGTCCGGTCCGACGGAGGTTTTGATCGACTCGATTGCGCCGTCCAGATCGTAAGCCTTGCAACTGAGCAGGATCAGGTCGAAGGGTTTGCTGATGTCTTTTGCCAGCACGACGGGCGGGTTAGGTATCGACAGGTCGCCGTTCGGGCTGCTCATGTTGAGGCCCGTTTGCGCCAGTTGCGCGGCGCGCCGTTCGCGCACGAGAAACGTCACGTCGCGGCCGGCGTCGAGCAACCGCCCGCCAAAATAACCGCCTATCGCACCCGCACCCACCACCAGAATCCGCATGTCCTGCTCCTGTTAGTTCGTTTTGTCTGATCTGACGCCTGACGCAAGTGCGACAGCGCCGTCTGCTTTGATGCCTACCGGATTCATGCCCGTAGAACTCACGCCTGCCATACGCCGTATCCCGCTTCCCGCAAGCCGATTGCCAGCTCCACTTCCATCTCCCGCGCGCCTTCGTACGGCATCGGGTTGTACAGCTCGTAGAGCCGCGGCAACAGCCGCAGCCCGAACTCGCGCACATAACGGTTCGACTGGATGCCGGCCTTGTGTTTGTCGAAACGAACGTCGGGATCGATGCCCGTCATGCCCACGTACACGAACGGCATGCCCAGCACGTAATCCGGATTTGCGCGCCGGAAACGCGCTTCGTTCCAGACGCGTATCGGCGAGTTCGATCACGTAGACGTGGTAATGATGAGCCTTTCTTCGAAGCGCCATGCGTTTGTCTTGGGCGTCACGCGTTTCCAGCTGCGCGCGCCGTATCTGGACCGGGCCGAGGACGCTCATTCTAGACCGGTGTGCAACGTGCCGCTTGGCGAGGCGCGCATCGCGCACCGGCGCACGGTGTCTGCCAGCCGCGTGTCAAAGTGGTAATCTCGCTTCGGTCTGCGCGTACCGCGCGGCGTTCGCCTGTCGGCAGACCGAGTGCTTGCCGCGCCCGCGCATGCCTGGCGCGAGAGTCCGGCCGGAACGCCGTCGCGGGCACCGCCCCCATTGACAAAACGCATCCGTAGCGTGCGCAGCCACGAGCTGCAAGCGCTTCGGTCATTCGGAGAGAAACATGAGCAAACAAGCAATCGGCGTGGTCGGCCTGGCCGTCATGGGCCGCAATCTGGCGCTGAACATCGAGAGCCGCGGACATGCGGTATCGGTGTACAACCGCAGCCGCGAGAAAACCGACGAACTGATGGCCGAGCATCCCGACAAGAAGCTCGTGCCGTGCTACACGCTGGAAGAGTTCGTCGAGTCGCTCGAAAAACCGCGCCGCATTCTGCTGATGGTGAAGGCCGGCGCAAGGCACCGACGCCACCATCGACTCGCTGCGTCCGCTGCTGGAAAAAGGCGACATCCTGATCGACGGCGGCAACACCCATTTCACCGATACCATCCGCCGCAACAAGGACCTCGCGAAGTCCGGCCTGCATTTCATCGGCACGGGCGTGTCGGGCGGTGAGGAAGGCGCGCTGAAAGGCCCGTCGATCATGCCGGGCGGCCAGAGCGAAGCGTACGACCTCGTCGCCCCGATCCTCACCGAAATCGCCGCGAAGGCGCCGGACGGCGAGCCGTGCGTGGCGTACATGGGCCCGGACGGCGCGGGACATTTCGTGAAGATGGTGCACAACGGCATCGAATACGGCGACATGCAGCTGATCGCCGAAAGCTATGACGTGCTCAAGCGCGTGGCGGGCCTGTCCAACGAAGAACTGGGCAAAGTGTACGTGGAGTGGAACAAGGGCGAACTCGACAGCTACCTGATCGAGATCACGTCGAAGATCTTCTCGAAGAAGGACGAAGAAACCGGCAAGGATCTCGTCGATGTGATTCTCGATCGCGCCGCGCAGAAGGGCACGGGCAAGTGGACGAGCCAGAACGCGCTCGACCTTGGCGCGCCGCTGCCGCTGATTACGGAAGCCGTGTTCGCGCGCGTGCTGTCGTCGCTGAAGGATCAGCGCGTGGCGGCGAGCAAGCAGCTTGAAGGGTCCGTCGCCGAAGTTCGATGGCGACCGCGAGGCGTTCGTCGAATCCGTGCGCCGGGCGCTGTTCCTGAGCAAGATCGTTTCGTACGCGCAGGGGTTCGCGCAGTTGCGCGCGGCATCGGAAGAGTACAAGTGGGACCTGCAGTATGGGCACGATCGCGAAGATTTTCCGCGCGGGCTGCATCATCCGCGCAGGCTTCCTGCAGAAGATCACGGACGCCTACAAGACCAACGCCGACCTGCATAACCTGCTGCTCGATCCGTACTTCAGCGACATCGCAACGAAGTATCAGGACGCATTGCGCGAGGTCGTGGTGGCGGCAGTGAAGGCGGGCGTGCCGGTGCCGGCGTTCTCGTCGGCGGTGGCGTATTACGACAGCTATCGCTCGGAAACGCTGCCGGCCAATCTGGTGCAGGCGCAGCGCGACTTCTTCGGCGCGCATACGTTCGAGCGCGTCGACAAGAAGGGCAGCTTCCACGCTGACTGGTCGTAGGTCGCTGAGTCGTCGCTGAATAGCCGCTGAAAAGCACCTGCTGTTTTCCGTAGTTTTGCGCCGACGCCTTTGCGTCGGCGTTTTGTTTTTCCCTGAGTCCGACCTGCTCAAAACTATCAAATTTTGTCGCAGCGAATTTTTCCACAAGTCGAAAAATCGTGTTGCCGCTAAGCTTTCCTGTCGATGGGTAACTGAACCGCGGGAATACTATGGCAACAGCACTTTCAGCGTTAAACCGGGAATCGGAGTTGAGCTACGCTTACCTCCACGCCATTGCGTCGCACGCGGGGGTCAACTGCAAGATCAGTAACCGGCACGACGACAATGCCGGGATCGACGCCGTGCTTACCGGTTGGGAACCGTTTCCAAATGGCGGCTACCTGACCGAAGTCGACGTCAAGGTCCAGTTGAAGGCCACCATCAAGACGCCGTTCGATGACGGCGAATCACTCTCCTATTTCCTGGCCGGTACGCAGCAGTACGACGACCTGCGCCGTGAAACGCACGCGTCGCCGCGAATACTTGCCGTATTGTTCTTGCCGCCGAAAACGGAGGACTGGCTCACCCACTCCCACGAGCAGCTCGTGCTGCGGGAATGCGCTTATTGGGTCAGCTTGCGGGGCGCTCCGCCCACTGACAATAACGCAGGCGTCACAGTAAAAATTCCGAAGAACCAGGTGTTCGACGGAGCCGGTCTCATGCACTTCATGGCGAGCATCTCCCGCGGCGAAATTCCCACTTACCGAGTGCCCACTCAGCGAGTTCCCTATGGCGCTTAACACCTTGTCGCCGTCTGTCTTGCGTGATTTCGCGAAATCACTGGGATGGCAGTTGCTGCCCGAAGGCACTGTAGACCGTCTTTATGTCTTTTATCACCCAGACGTGCCGCGCCGCCAGATTGTCATTCCCATAGATCAGGACGCGCCCGATTACGCAGAAGCGAGCGAACTTGCCATGTCCAAGCTGGCGGATCTGCAGGGCGTGAAGCTGGCCGACCTGATCAATCTCGCCGCCATCTCGCGTGACGACTCCATGTACTACCGCGTGACGAGCAGCAGCGCGGTCGACGACGGCCTGCCTTTGTCGTTCGCCGCTTCTTTGCTGCTTGGCGCCGAGCAGGTTCTGCTCGCGTCGGCTTGTACCGTCCTGCGCCCGCAGACCCATCATCCCCGTCTGCACAGGAGCGAAGCAACGCAGCTTGCCGGTCACGCGCGGTTCGGACATACCGAGCGGGGCAGCTTCGTAGTCCGCGTCTCGTGTCCCGTCGACGCCATGGAAACGCCTTCCGCACTCGCACTCACCCACGCGAACGAGTCCTTCGTTCGCATGACCATGCTTACCGCGAGAAATGGCGTGCGCCAACTCGTCGAGGCTATCGAGGCGAACACGCTGACCCGCTTCGTGGACGCGCAAAAGGCCACGGGGTCGCCAATCGTTTCGTCGAATCTTTGCGAAGCGCTGACCCGTCTTTACCATGACGACGTGCGCAACAACATCGACCTTTCGTTCCGTTGGGCCACAACGGTGGCGTTACCGCAGGACGTCGTGAGCGGTGAGAACATCAGGATTCGTAGCGACTACTTCACGCGTATCGACGACGTGCGGCGGGAACTGCGCGCGGTCGAGCGCGATCGTGACGACGTTTTCATCGGAACGGTCGAGCATCTGAACGGAGAGTTCGATATTGACGGAAGACGGGCAGGCGAGGTCGTCGTGGCGCTGCTGTTGCGCGAAGGCGAGACCATTAAGGCGCGCGTTGTCCTCGACCAGGAAAATTATGCGAGAGCCGTTTCAGCCCACTTGGACGACCGTATCTTCGTTCGGATTGCGGGCCGCCTGCGTCCCGGTCGCCAACCGCGCGCGTTGATCGACGTGACGAGCTTCATTCTGATCGGCCCGGCCTAATCAGGCTCGCCAGGGAAACGGAGCGGGTGTGCGGGTTTTCAACGATCCTTTCAGCGCTCCTTTTCATCGCTCCTTTTCATCGCTCCTTTTCAACGCTCCTTTTCAACGCTCCTTTTCAACGCTCCTTTTCAACGTCAAATTCCCAGCACCCCCCGTATCGCCTCACTATTCGCGCCGCTGCCGGCGAAATCATCGAAGGCGCGGTCCGCTACTCGAATGATGTGCTCACGGATATATGCCGCCCCTTCCCGCGCGCCATCTTCCGGATGCTTCAACGCGCATTCCCATTCGAGAACGGCCCAGCCGGGAAAGTCGTACTGCGCCATCTTCGAAAAGATCGCCCCGAAATCGATCTGTCCATCGCCTAGCGACCGGAATCGTCCTGCCCGATCCACCCAGCCGGAGTATCCGCCGTACACCCCTTGCCGCCCGTTAGGGCGGAACTCCGCGTCCTTCACGTGGAAAGCCTTGATGCGTTCGTGATAGATATCGATGAACTGAAGGTAGTCCAGTTGTTGCAGCAGGAAGTGGCTGGGATCGAAGAGAATGTTCGCGCGTGGATGATGATCGACAGCGGCGAGAAAGCGCTCGAACGTCACCCCGTCGTGCAGGTCTTCGCCCGGATGCAACTCGTAGCAGACGTCCACGCCGGCCTGATCGAAGGCGTCCAGCAACGGACGCCAGCGGCGCGCCAGTTCCTCGAACGCGGCCTCGACCAGACCTGGCGGACGCTGCGGCCACGGATAGACGTATGGCCACGCCAACGCGCCCGAAAACGTGACGTGCGCGCTCAGTCCCAGCCGCTTCGACGCCGCCGCCGCAAACCCGAGCTGCTCGATTGCCCACGCTGTTCGCGCCTTCGGATTGCCGCGAACGTGCGCTGCGGCGAAGCCGTCGAAGAGCGTGTCGTAAGCAGGATGAACCGCCACGAGTTGCCCCTGCAAATGCGTCGATAACTCCGTGATGCACACGCCGGCGTCTTCAACGACACGGCGAAGATCGTCGCAATATGCATCGCTTTTCGCGGCTTGTTCGAGATCGATCAGTCGCGAATCGCACGGGACCTGAATGCCTTCGTAGCCCAGGCCCTTCGCCCAGCCCGCGAGATGCGCGAGGTTGTCGAAGGGCAGTTCATTGCCGAGAAACTGCGCCAGGAAAATAGCCGGGCCTTTGATGGTTTTCATGATCGTCGATCCACGAATGTACCGGTTTCAAGCCGCCATGAACTCAGAACGGCGAGTTCGGATAGTAGAACTGCTTCGCGTTTTCCTTCGTAATCAGCACCGAAGGAATGATGGTGGTCGGGGGCAGTTTTTCACCCTTCAGACGCGCTTCGGCGGTGAGCTTGATGGCGTCGTAGATGAACTTGGGCGAGTACGACACATCGGCCTGAACCAGTTTGTCGCCGTCCATGATCCGCTTGACTGCTTCCTTCGATCCCGCGCCGCCGAACACCTGTTTTATGTCCGTGCGCTTGGCTTGATCGATTGCCTTCAGCACGCCGATCATCATGTCGTCATCGGCGGCCCAGACGGCGTCGATGTGCTTGAAGCGCGTGAGGTAATCCTGCATGACCTTGAACGCGTCATCGCGATTCCAGTTGGCGTATTTCGCATCCAGGATCTTCATGTCCGGATGCTGCTTGATCACGGATTCAAACGCGGCCCAGCGTTCGTTGTCGAGCGTGGTCGGGATGCCGCGCAACGCGACAATATCGCCCTTGCCGTCCATCGTCTTCGCCAGGTACTCGGCGGGCAACTTGCCGAACGCGGTGTTGTCGCCCGCTACGTAGGCATCCTGCGCGCTGGTATCGGTCAGCCCGCGATCCACCACCGTCACATACACGCCTTTCTTCTTGACCTGTGCGACCGGTTGCGTCAGCGAGGCCGATTCGAACGGGAAGATCACAAGTGCGTTGATCTTGTTCACCGTCACGAGATCCTGCAACTGGTTCGCCTGTTCAGGCGCGCCGCCGGCCGTTTTCACGATGATCTTCAGATCCGGATGCTCCTTCTCCAACTCTTTTTTAGCTTCGTTAGCCCACCATACGATACCGCCGGTAAAGCCGTGCGTCGCCGTCGGAATGGCGACGCCGAGGATGACTTTATCGGCGGCGGCGGCCGGAATCGCGCTCGCTGCCAGCGTTAATACACCGATTGCGCCGAGTGCGCGAAGAATGTTTTTCATGCTGTGTCTCCATTGTTATGACAGGCGCCCGACAAGATTCCAGGGCACGGTTGGAACAGACTTCAACGACGTCCACGCTGTAAAAACGCTACGAAAATAATCACTGCGCCCTGCACTGCCGCGTTGAGATACACGCTGATAATGCTGGTGAGATTCAGGATATTCGCAATCACCGACAATAAAATCGCGCCGATCACAGTCCCGATCACCCGCCCTTCTCCGCCTCTGAGCGCGGTCCCGCCGACCACCACCGCCGCTATCGCCTCCAGCTCCCACAGCAAGCCGGTAGTCGGCGTTGCGGAACCGAGACGCGGCACGTACAACACAGTCGCCACGCCCACGCAAAGACCGAGTAGAACGTAAGTGACAATCTTGACCGTATCGACGCGAATGGCGGCATAACGCGCCACTTGCTCATTCGAGCCGATAGCCTGCACATGCCGCCCGAACACCGTGCGGTTCAGCACGATCACACCGCCCGCCGCAACAATGAGGAACACCCAGATAGGCACGGGTATGCCGAATAGGCTGGCGTAATACACGGGGCCGTAGAGATCGGACAAATTGTTGTCGAGCGTGAGTGCGCCGCCGTCCGCGAGCCATGTCAGCACCGCGCGAAAAATCCCGAGCGTACCCAGCGTCACAATGAACGGTTCGATCCGCCCCTTGGTCACGAGCAGTCCATGCGCCAGACCGAAAAGGCCCCCTAAAACAAGGGCTAATACGATCCCGATCACTATGATGGTCAGCGGTGCGAAGCTGTGTCCGGCCACGCCGTGGGCGAGCCCGTTCATCGTCCAGATCATGCTGCCCGCGATCAGCGCGGCCATCGATCCCACCGACAAATCGATGCCGCCCGAGATGATCACGAACGTCATCCCCACCGAAATGATGCCGATGAACGAGGTTCGCGTGAGGACGTTCATCGCGTTGTCGAAGGTGGCGAAGTCCGGGTTCAGCAGCGTCCCGCCTATGCACAGCGCGACCAGCCCGAGCAGCGGCCCAATGCCGTGCAGACGCCTCATGAAGCTGCCTAGCCGGCTGCGGCTCGATGTTTCCACGCCTTCAGTGTGTGCCGGTCGCATGGGCGATCAACCTCTCTTCGGTCAGGTGATTTTCCCCGAGCGTGGCGACGATCTGGCCGCCGCGCATCACCGCCACGCGATGGCACAGCCCGATCAGCTCGATCAGTTCGGATGAGATGACAATCACGCCACGGCCTTCGGCGGCGAGCGCGTGGATCAGGAAATAGATATCGCGTTTCGCGCCGACATCGACACCGCGCGTGGGTTCATCAAGTACGACCACGCGCGGATCGGGATGCAGGACCTTCGCGAGCGCCAGCTTTTGCTGGTTGCCGCCCGACAACATGCGCGCGCGGCTCGCAAGATTGCCGGTGCGAATGCCGAAGTCCTTGACCGCCTTCTTCAGCGCATCGCGTTCGGCCGGACCGTCGATCAGCGGATGCGCGTAGCGCTCGAGCGTCATCATCGTGAGGTTGTCCTTGAGCGCCATGTCCACATGCAGGCCACGGCCCTTGCGGTCTTCGCTCAAATACGTGATGCCGTGCTTCATTGCGTCGCGCGGACTGCGCGGGTTGATCTGCTCCTCGTTGAGCGTGATGCGGCCCGCCGTGCGCGCCCGCAAGCCGATCAAGCCCTCGAAGAGTTCCGTGCGCCCCGCGCCCACGAGTCCGGCGAAGCCGAACACTTCGCCTGCGCGCACCGAGAAGCTGACGTTTTCAGCCCAGCCCGGCACGAAGGCGTTATCGACCTTGAAGGCGACAGGCGCGTCGGCCGCGAGCGGCGGCTTGTCCGGGAACATGTCTGACACTTCGCGGCCGACCATCAGGTTCGCCATCTGCTGGCGCGAGGTCTGCGCCGTCAGCCCGCGCGTGACGAAGCGGCCATCGCGCATCACGATCACTTCGTCGGTCACGCGCTCCACTTCGTCGAGCTTGTGCGAGATATAGACGATGGTCACGCCGTCATCTTTCAGCCGCGCCATCAATGTAAAGAGACGCTGCGTTTCGGCCGGCGTGAGCGTGGCGGTCGGCTCGTCCATGATCAGCAGACGCGCGTCGCGCAGCATCGCCTTCGCAATTTCCACGAGCTGCTTTTCCGCGACGATCAGGTCGCGCACTCGCGTATCCGGATGCTTGTGCAGGCCGACATCGGCGAGACGCGCGCGGGCTGCTTCGCGCATGGTGGGTTCATCGAGGAAAAAGCCGCGCCGCTTCTCATGGCCGAGAAACATGTTCTGCACGATGCTCAAGTGGTCCGCGAGGTTCAGTTCCTGGTGGATCAGCACGATGCCGGCGGCTTCGGCGTCGCGGGAACTGTCGAAATGCCCGGACGACGCCGTCGATGTATACCGTGCCCGCCGTCGGCCGTTCGTAGCCGGCGAGGATTTTCATCAGTGTCGACTTGCCCGCGCCGTTCTCGCCGAGCAGGCCGTAGACGCGGCCGGGCGCGAGTTCGAAGCTCACGCCGTGCAGCACGCGCACGGGTCCGAACTGCTTGTCGATGTTATCGAAGCCGACGGCAAGGCTCATGCTCAGGCGCTCCTTCGTATCATCAGCTTGTGCGGCAGCAGCACGCCGGGCACGCTGCGCGTGCGGATCGCGCAGGCGTTGAGCAGCAGGCGCGCGGCCGTTTCGCCGAGTTCGCGCATGGGTTGGGCGACCGTCGTGAGCGGCGGATCGATTTGCGCGGCGACGGCGATATCGTCGAAACCCATCACCGCCATGTCGTCCGGCACGCGCAAGCCCGCGCCGCGCAAGCCGTTGATCACGCCGATTGCGAGCGTGTCGGAGACCGCGAACACGGCGGTCGGCCGGTTGCGCCGCAAGCGTGTCAGCTTGTGCGCGGCGTTTTCGCCATCGGCGTAATCGAGGGTATCGAGGTCGATCTGCCAGGCCGGATCGGCGTCGATATCCGCTGCGCTCAGCGCCGCGCGATAACCCTCGGCGCGTTGCCGGCTGTATAAATAGCCCTGCCCCGAATTGATCAGCGCGATCTTCCGGTGACCGCGGCTGAGCAGATGGCGCACGGCGTCGCCGGCCGCCTGATGGTTATCGATGCCCACGTACGGCACGCCTGCGGCCGGATCGAATTCGCAGCACGCCACCCATGGCAGCGTCGACGCTTCTTCCGCCAGCGCTTTCTGAACGGCGGCGGGATCGAGGCAGATGGCGCCATCGGCGCGGCGGCCGCGCAGCAGGTCGAAGTAGCTGCGCTCGCGGCCGGGATCGGCGCCGGTATCGCACAGCAGCATGAAGTAGCCGTTCTGGCGCGCGACGCTGTCGATGCCGCGCACGATCGCCGCGTAGAACGGGTTGCCGAAGTCGGGCACCATGGTGAGCAGCAGGCGGCTTTCGGCGGTGCGCAGGTTGCGCGCGAGTTCGTTGACGCGGTAGCCGCTGGCGGCTACTGCCGCGAGCACCTTGTCGCGGGTGGGTTCGCGGACGTTGGTGTGGCCGTTGAGCACGCGAGACACCGTCGCGACGGATACGCCCGCTTTCAGCGCGACATCGGAAATTGAGATTTCATCGGCGATGCGTAGCGAATCGGGCATTTGTTGAAACTCGCTTTCGCGGCGATGTAATGGATTACATTATTGAAGTGAGTGGACGGGTGCGCGATAGGGACAAACGCTAAGGGCCGGTCGTTGGCACTTGGGGGTTCGGTGGGGGTGCTGCTGGGGTTCATGGTCCGGGTAGGTCGGCTGTATTTTTTTGCACTTTTAGCCGCTGAGCGCGGCGGCAGGTTATTTGCGTTCGCACTCGGGGCTCTTAGGGGGCGCGCTACCGGCGGTGATCGGGGTCGATGCCGGGTTGCTGCTGCTTACGTCAGCTCGGGTTTTATATGAGCTATATTTTTTGTCACTATTAGCCACTGTGCGTGGCGGCACTTCATTTCTTTGTCCAACGGCGACAAAGAAACGAAGCAAAGAAAACGCCTTCCCACAATCTGTTTTAAGTGTCCCCAGCGTGCAGGCCACTGCTTTTGGTTCCCGCGTAGCACGGTGCTCGCAAAACCACGGACACTTGAAACCCTCCTTCTCGCGAATCCCTACATCCCCACGCTTCGCCACCAGTGCTCTCGGGCAAGTTCGGTGGCTCTCGGGCAAAAGATCGGTAGACGCGCGAACTTGTATGGCCTCACCCCTGTTTAAGGTTGACTGAAGATATTCGGTGCGTAGTGATTTCAGGCGCGGTTGTTCGCGCATAGCGCACCGACATACCACTGTTTTTTGGGGTACTGGCGCCCAAACGTATTGCGCGCTATGCGCGCCTTTCACCCAAACGGTCGCGCGGATCATGCAGTTCACCAACCCCTAGAGACGCGTGAGGCCGTGTTGGTCCGTGGGCCACCGATCTAGCCCGAGATCACTGGTGGCGAAGCGTGGGGATGTAGGGATTCGCGAGAAGGAGGGTTTCAACTGTCCGTCGTTCTAGCGAGCACCGTGCTACGAGGGAACCAAAAGCAGTGGTCTGCACGCTGGGGACACTTAATACAGTTTGTGGAAAGGCGTTTTCTTTGCTTCGTTTCTTTGTCGCCGTTCGGCGTGTGTCAAGGTAGTTGTCGCGTGCACCGCTACGCAGCTTCTTTGTATTGCACCGCCGAGTCGTCCGTTTTTTCAGGGTTTAAATAAACCGCGTCTGCAAGTTCCCAGTTGCGGGTCTTGCGACTCCAGCGGGCAGGATTTTGCGCCTTGGCTTGCTCGTACACAGCACGCCGTTTGACCAGCAACTCATCGGCGTGTCCGTTGTGGCGCTGGTTCGGCGTCAGGTATTTCAAGCCGCTGTGACAATGCTCATCGTTGTACCAAGCCACAAACGTCTCCACCCAGACACGCGCCTCCTCGACCGTGTCAAACGGGCGTTCGGGCCACATCGGACAGTACTTGGCCGTGCGGAACAGCGCCTCGGCGTACGCGTTGTCGTTGCTCACCCGCGGCCGGCTGAACGACGAATCGACCTTCAACGTGGTCATGGCTGCGTGCATCAACGCGCCCTTCATCACGCTGCCGTTGTCCGAATGCAGCACGAGCGGATGACCCGCCGTGCCTTCAATCAGACATGCTTTGGTCAGCAACGCGCTCGCGTGCTCACCCGATTCGGCCTCCCACACCTCGTTGGCCACCAGCTTGCGGCTGTAGACATCCTTCATCATGTACCAGTAAAAATAACGCCCACGGATCGTGGTGGGCATCCACGTGATATCCCAGCACCAGAGCTGATTGGGCGCATCGGCACGATGCGTGGTGGGCATACGCCGTCGCGCCACGCTGGCGCGCCCACGTCGCCGGCTAAGGTTCTCAGCCTTTAAGACCCGGTAGAACGTCGACTCCGAACCCAGGTAGATTCCCTCATCGGCCAGCTTCGGCACGATCTGGTGCGGCGTGAGACTGGCAAACTCCGCGCTGCAGGCGGCATCCAGCAGCGCCTGACGTTCAACGCCGCTGAACTTGTTGGGCGGCGGCGGGCGGACACTCAGCGCCCGCGCGTCTACAGGCTGGTGCAGCCAGCGCTGCACGCTGCGCACACTCACCCCCGCATGCGCGCTCGCGGTCGCACGGCGAGCGCCGGCTTGGACTGCTTCATCGATCAACTGCATGGTTTCACTGCGATCCGGGGCGCTGATCACTCTTCCTCTTTTTTGGCCCAGATCGCATCGACTTTTTTTAACATCGTGACCAATGCTGCCGCCTCCGCACGCGCCGCTTCGCTGCGCCTGAGCTGACGTTCCAATTCACGAATACGCTTGGCTGCAAGCTTGGCCTGGGCACGCTCAGCCGCACTCAGCTTCGGCACGAGCGGCACGTTGGCCTGCTCGCAGGCGCCGCGCCATTCGCGGATCTGCTCCGGATAAATGCCATTCGCACGGCCGTAATAGGCGATCTCAGTTTCGCTTAACAACGCGGTCTCCAGCACCACCCTGAACTTGTCGGCGCTGGACCACTGGTCGCTCGTCTTGCCATTGCCCGGCATGTACTCCCCTGAATTACGTATGTTTCGCGCCTGGCGCCGCCACGTGTGCAGCGTCACCGTCGTCACGCCCGTGGCGCCTGACATTTCTATCACAGCCCGGTTTAAAGGCGGCATCATTTGACGCATCGCCCACTCTTTGAATTCCGCGGTGTAACGCTTCATCTTCCATTCGCTTGCCGCCCCCCAGTTTTGCATAAAAGTAAAATCGGGTGACGCGACAACTAGCCTGACATGGGGGGCGTTGGACAAAGAAATGAAGTCCCGCCACGGACAGTGGCTAATAGTGATAAAAAATTTAGCCAATATTGAACCCGAGCTAACGTAAGCAGCAGCAACCCGGCACTGACCCCCGACCACTGCCAGTAGCGCGCCCTTAAGAATCACGAGTGCGAACGAAAATAACCCGGATAAAAGTGCCGAAAAATACAACAACCTAACCGGACCACTAACCTTAGCAGCACCCCACCCGCCCCAGGACCCCCGGCCCTGCCAGGAAAAAAGCGCATACTGTCTACCCTTCCCCGCGCGGCCCCAATCGCCCCCTTTAATGCCCGGTTACCTGACCAAACAACAAAACATCGCCATCACAGGCGTCGATGACCTGATCATTCGCTCCCTCCTCGATCTTCAGCAATTCTCCGACCCCTCCGGCGATGCCGAACGTATCGGCATCTCGTCCGCCATGTGGCCCCTGTTCGGCATGCTATGGCCATCTGGCGCCCATCTCGCCGCACGTCTCGCATTGCGCCCGGTGCTGGCCGGCGAACGGATTCTCGAAATCGGCTGCGGCCTCGCACTGGCTAGCCTCGTCGGGCATCGGCGCGGCGCAGATATAACGGCCAGCGATTGTCATCCGCTGACCGCGGACTTTCTAAACGAAAACCTCCGCCTGAACGATCTGCCGCCAATGAAATACCGGCACGGCAACTGGTCAATCCCCGAACTGGAAGACACACTGGAAGACGAGGCAGGACGCCGCATCGTCGATGGACGCTATGACCTGATCATGGGCAGCGACCTGCTCTATGAACGCGACGCCAACGCCACGCTGGCGGCGTTCATCGGCTTGCATGCATCGCCGGCGGCCGAGGTCTGGATCGTGGACCCCGACCGGGGCAATCGCGCTTCATTCAACCGGCAAATGAGCGAGCGCGGTTTCCAAATGCGCGAGGAACGCCTGGATCGTATCGCGTTCGACGATACCGCCGCATATAAAGGCCGCCTGCTGATCTATCGTTTCCACGACGCCTGAGGCGGCCGGACAAGATCCTTCGCGTGGCGCTCAGGCAGCGCCGGGCTTGAAGGTCATCGCCAGGCCGTTCATGCAATAACGCAGGCCGGTGGGTTTCGGGCCGTCATCGAAGACATGACCGAGATGACCACCGCATCGCCGGCAATGCACTTCCGTACGCGATACGCCAAACGACAAGTCTTCACGCGTAGCGACCGCATGTTCGAGCGGCGCCCAGAAGCTCGGCCAGCCGGTATGGCTCTCGAACTTCGTGCTCGATGAAAACAGGTCGAGCCGGCACCCCGCGCACGCAAACACACCGCTGCGATGTTCGCTGTTCAAAGGGCTGCTATAAGGGCGCTCGGTATCTTCGTGCCGCAACACCTCGTATTGCGCAGGCGTGAGCATGCTGCGCCACTGAGCATCCGTATGAACAACTTCGAATGTTTCAGCCGGATTGCCGGCAGCGGATCCGGTGGCGCCCAGCACCAGACGCTGCTTTAGCGCGGCGAATGTGCCCGCAGCTAAAACGCTGCCTGCGAAGAGAAACCGGCGTCGGGATTGCATGATGTGCCCCTGAACAAAACTGACTGCGTAAGGAATGCCGCGCTTGTATCGGCGGATTCCGGGTTGTGACGGAAAACTCGATCGTGCTTATGAACAGGCAAACACGTCGATGGCCGGTTTAATCCCTTGCAACGTAAAAATCGTAAAGACGCCTGCGGGACGGTGACTCGTCTTGTTTCGACCGAGTTCTTGAATACGTCGAGGGTTGTGGTCCTCCGTCGGCATTCACTGCGCGTCTGTTAGTTAGTTCGTCCTGGATCCGTGGCCGGTTACACGCAGCCGATCAAATTTCCTGGCTTGCATTTATCGCCACGCTATATTCTGAAAAATATAGCGTGGCGATAAACATCGATACGGGTATCCGCGCAGGCGAGATTGTTTAGTGACGTTGAGATCGGACGATTTAGGATCAATTTCGACAGGAATTCACGGAGCGCCATCACGCCGGGGATATCAGCGGCGCGATAGCCAGTGCAGCGGCAAAGCACGAGGCCGTGCCCTGAACAGGGCATCGGCGATAGACGGGATTCGTGGCAACTCACTCTCGCGAAACAATAAGCGCAACGGCCCGCGTCACGCATCGCGCATCGCGCATCACGCATCGTGCAACCTCATGCTCCGCGTAAAACACGCACGTTGCCGCACAACCCGCCACATAAATGCGAGCGCGGACGCAGCAATCACGCAACGTAAAACTCCCCCCAAACGCACGGACAACCACGCGTCCGTCCTTGTCCGCGCCAATTTCACATTCCCATTTTCACCAACCCTCACCGCACCATATATCCGCGATCGGTCATGCATTGGCTATACGAGCGCCAGTATTGGACCATCGGCGACTCGGGGGGCGGCAAAGCGGGCATGGGTGCATCGGCGGAAGTCGAGCTTGCATGGGCGGCGGCGCGAGCGTCCGCAGCCGCGCCGGGTTTGAGGGTCAACGACGCTTCCACCATCGACGCACCCACCGAAGCCGCTCCCGGCGCCATTGCCGACGGCAATGGCGCCTCCACCGCGACCGGATGAATCGCGACGGGTTTCGTGGTCTTCGGCTTCTCCGGCGCCTGGGACTGATGCGCCATGATCACGCCGGTATGTTGATTGGCAAAGCCATAACACATGGCGTTATCGATACTGGTTTGCGTCGGGCTCTGGCTGCGCATTGGAAAGGCGAGCGGCGGCTGCGCGAGCGCGGCTCCACTCAAAAGCAGGGCGGCGATACCGGCGGACAGGGGGATTCTCATAGCTCGTGCACTCCCGTAAACAGGAATGGCTACGCCCGGATCGAAAACCGATTCCGGAGCGCCGCCAAACGAACTTTCACCATACTGTCGGCGTCCCGCACTCATGCGAAAGACTATCGCCGTAATCCGCCAAATTTTCGCGTTTTTCACGCGGTTAGCGCGCTAGACCTCGTTTTTGTGAAGGTTGTGATCGAAGCAACCCTGCTTTTCTCGACACGTTTGCTCGCACCGAATGGCGAGTTACCCGCGCATCAGCTTGCCCTCTGATCCTCCGGCGCGGTTTCCTCACACCAACTAAGTGCGTTTCAGTCACAAGCTCTCAAGCGCCAGCGCGATCCCCTGCCCGCCGCCGATGCACAACGTCACCATCGCTCTCTTCAGGCCATCGCGTTTCATTGCGTGGGCGAGCCGCGTGACCAGCACAGCGCCCGTTGCGCCAATCGCGTGACCGTGGGCGATCGCGCCGCCTTCCGGGTTCACCACGTCCTCAGGCACGCCTAGCTTGCGTGCAACGGCTATCGGCACGGCCGCGAACGCTTCGTTGATCTCGATCCGTTCTAGATCGCCCAGCTTCCACCCCGCGCGATCCAGCGCCTGCTGCACAGCGGGCACCGGGCCGAGACCGAACATGCCCGGTTCGACCGCTGCGATGCCGTACGCCACCAGACGCACCGATGCCTCGATCCCATTGCGATCGGCAAACGCCCGATCCGCCACCAGCATCGCCGCCGCGCCGCTGTTCAAACCCGGCGCGTTGCCTGCGGTGATCGTGCCATCCGGGCGAAATGCGGGACGCAGTCTTGAGAGCGTAGCGAAGGTGGTGTCGGGGCGCGGCTGTTCGTCGGTATCGAAGACGATAGTTTGCTTGCCCGCCCTCACCTCGAGGCCCACGATCTCGCCCTTGAAAAATCCCTTGGCTTGCGCGGCGGCGAAACGTTGCTGCGACCGCTCGGCAAAGCGGTCCTGCGCCTCGCGCGTGATATCCATCTGCGTCACGAGATCTTCCGTGTGCCAGCCGGAATGCTTGCCGGAAAAGGCATCGTCGAGACCGTCGCGCAACATGCTGTCGTGAATTTCCGCGTTGCCCATCCGATACCCGAAGCGGCCGTTATCGAGCAAATACGGCGCACGGTCCATGTTCTCCATGCCGCCCGCCACCGCGAGCTGCACGAGTCCCGTGGAGATCTCGTTCGCCGCCGAGACAATCGCCTGCGCGCCCGATCCGCACACGCGGTTCACCGTCAGCGCGGGCACCGAGACCGGCAAGCCGCTGCTCACGGCCGCCTGCCGCGCGGGGTTCATGCGGTTGCCGGCCTGGATCACGTTGCCGAAGGTGACTGAATCGACGGTCTGCCCCGCCACGCCGGCACGCCGCAGCGTCTCGCGGATCACGGCTGCCCCGAGTTCCGTCGCGGGGGTGCCCTTCAGCGCACCGTTAAAAGCGCCGATCGCAGTTCTGACCGGCTGGCACAGCACGATTTCACGTTGTTCGCTCATGGTTCATCGCTCCCGATTGACCTGGAAATTAATGTGCGGGCGTCAGATAAGCAGGCGTTGCCGATGACAGAGATCCCTTCACACTGCGGCCGACGTCATCGACGAGAATCTCTTCCTTACCTTGCTCCAGACCTTCCAGCACCTGACGCACGACTTCTTCCGGCGTCGTCTTCGGCGCGTCGATACCCGCAGTCATATCGGTATCGATGAAAGCCGGATGCACGCCCACCACGAGCGTGTTCTGCCCGCGCAGTTCGGTGCGCAGCCCGTTCGTGATCGCCCAGGCTGCGGATTTCGATGCGCTGTACGCACCCGAGCTGTCGATGGTCAGCCAGCTCAGCACCGACAAGATATTGACCACCGCGCCGCCGCCGTTGCGCTTCAGGATCGGCGCGAACGCCTGCGTGATGGCAAGCGGGCCGATCACGTTGGTTTCGACCAGCGAGCGCACGGCATCGATAGATGCGCCATCGAGCAACGAACCGCCAATGATGGCGCCGGCATTGTTGATGACGATCTGTACGTCGGTCAGGCTTTCGGCGGCTGCCGCGATGCTCTGCGCGTTGGTGACATCGAGTTGCACCGCTTCCACGCCGGGCAATTTGACCTGGCTTTTATCGCGCGCCGATGCGTAGACCTTCGATGCCCCCGCCACGAGCAACGCCTTCGCGAACTGTTGGCCAAGGCCACGATTCGCGCCGGTCACCAAGACCACTTTTCCTTTAATTTCCATGTGAAACTCCGTAGTGCATATGCACTAAATACGTTTAAAAAACGCCCGGCATGCGGCCAGGCTTTGTTTCATTCCGTCGATGTCAACTCGAACAGCGACTTTCTCAGTTCGCCGGCGCGTTCCCGGCCGAACTTTTCCTCGAATTCCTTTTGCGCCTCGCGCCATTTCACCGCTGCTTCCGCGAGCATTTTCCGGCCGGTATCGGAGAGATGCAGTGCGACGGCGCGCGTGCTCGCGTCTTGCTGCGCCGCCGTGACCAGACCGTCGCGCTGCAACGGTTTCAACGCGCGCACGAGTGTGGTGCGTTCCATGACCATGGACTCGGCGAGTTCGGCCATGGTCACGCCCGCGTGCCGGTGAATTGCCGCGAGCAGCGTGAATTGCGCCGCCGTCACGCCCGCCTGGCTTACGTGGCGCTCATAAAGCTGCGAAACAAATCGCGCTGCCTGGCGGATGGCGAAGCAGTTGCAGTCGAGATAGGTCGAATCGGAGGGGTTCATCCAACCAAGAATATTTGTGCATATGCACTTTGTCAAGCTGAACTGTGTGACTGCTTGTAAAGCGAACCCTATTTACCCTCTGGGATAAGCGACGACATCGCCTTCGACCGAGAGCGTAATGCGCTCGCCGACACGCGGATGCGAATGCCCCGCGACGCGAATCTGCACAGCACGCTCGCCTGCGATGGAGCGCAGCATGACGCTGGCATCGTGACCATAGAACACGACTTTCTCGACCACCGCGTGGACACCATCTTGATCCGTAATCCGGATCTGCTCCGGCCGGATCATCACATCGACGTCGCGTGCTGTGACCGAACGCGCTATCGGCAAAATGCCGAACTCGCAGGTCACCTGCGTCGGATTTGCGTGATCGATGGAACCCGGCACGATCACCGCGTCGCCGACGAAACTCGCCAGCTCCCGTGACACCGGCCGCCGATACACCGCTTCCGGCGAATCCGTCTGCACCAGACGCCCGCGCCACAGCACCGCCACCTCATGCCCAAGCGACAACGCTTCCGCCTGATCGTGCGTAACGAGCACCGCAGTTGCGCCCGCAGCCGCGAGCGCGTTCGTCACGGCTTCGCGGGTTTCAATGCGCAACGCGGCATCGAGAGAGGAAAACGGCTCGTCGAGCATCACGAGCGATGGCGACGGCGCGAGCGCCCGCGCCAATGCGACACGTTGCTGCTGTCCGCCGGATAACGCCTGTGGCGGCCGGTCGCCATACGCGGCGGGCAGACCGACCAGCGCCAGCAATTCATCCACGCGATACCGCGCCCGGCGCTGCTGCCGCGGCAAGCCAAAGACGATGTTATCGGCGACGGAAAGATGCGGGAACAGCGCGCCTTCCTGCGGCACGTAACCTATTCGCCGCGCTTCGGACGGGATATGAACTCCGGGTCCGGCCACGCGCACGCCATCGATTTCAACCGACCCGCCATCGGCGCGTTCGAAACCGCACAGCACGCGCAGCAGTGTTGTCTTGCCGCTGCCCGACGGCCCGAGCAACGCAAGCAAGGTGCCCCGTTCCACCGATAAATCGACGCCATGAAGCACGGGTTGACCATCGAAGGATTTGGTCAGGCTGGTAACGCGAAGTTCGCTCATATCGATTTACTTGTCAGACGGCGAACCGGCCTGTGATCCTGCTTGTATTCCAACCTTGATATCCGCCGCCCGCCCCGCCACCACCGATCTTCCGAACAACGCGAACAACGCGCCCGATGCCAGCAGCGAGATCCCGACGAGCAACGCGGCATACGGCGCGGCAGCGGCAAACGCGAGCGTAGAGGTATCGATCCAGACTTGCGTCGCGAGCGTGCGTGTGCCGATGGGCGAAAGCAGCAGCGTGGAATTGAGTTCGGTGACGACCGAGATGAAGACCATCGTCGCGCCGGCGCCGAGGCCGGGACCGGCCAGCGGCAAGAGCACGCGCCGCACGGTTTCCCGCCAGTTGAGCCCAAGCGAGCGCGCGGTTTCTTCCAGCCGGGGCTGCGCTTGTGTAAACGCGGCGCGCACGCTGACCAGCGCGAGCGGCAAGAACAGAATGGCATACGCCACGACGAGCAGCGTCGCGCTCTGATAAAGCGGCCTCAATGCATGCACGGCCAGCGACACGATCGCCAGCGCGACGACGAGACTCGGCAGACCTTGCGCGAGGAAGACGATGCGCTCGAACGTCGTCGCCATCCGGCTGGGAAAGCGCACGAGCAAGAACGCGAGCGGCACGCACGCCAGCGTGGTGACAACGGCGGCCGCCAAGCCATAACCGAGCGACGAGAATGTCGATTCGAGCAGCAATTCCGGCGATACCTCGGCGGGCGTGATCGCGGCTGCGCCGGTTTGCGTCAGCCAGAAACCGATCATGCCGATAGGCACGCCCAGCGTCACAATCGACAGCACGGCGAATCCTGCGACGACTGCCCATCGCCAAAAACCGAGGTCGTAGCGCAATGCCGCGCGCCTCACGCCGCGATCGACGCGTTCATAACGCGCCGCGCCGCGCACGCGCATCTCCAGCGCGAGGCAGATCAGGCACATCGCGATCAGGATGCAGGCGAACACGGACGCGCCGCTGCTATCGAAGCTTGTACGATATTCGGCGTAGATCTGCGTGGTGAAAGTACGAAACCGCAACAGCGTGAATGCGCCGAATTCCGACAGCACGCCGAGCGCCACGAGCAGCATTCCGCCCAGCAACGCGGGCCGCAATTGCGGCAACACCACGCGCATGAAGACACCGGCACGCCCGCAACCCAGCGAGCGCGCGCTTTCTTCAAGCGCCGGGTCCATGCCGCGCAACGCGGCGGCCACGGGCAAATAAACCAGCGGGAAATAGGCGGTGGAAATAACAAGCAGCGCGCCCGCGAAATCCTGCAGATCCAGACTCAAGCGACACCCACGCGTAACTCGTGATGAACGCGGGCATGGCAAGCGGCGCGACGGTCAGCACCGCCCAGAAACGTCGTCCGGGCAAATGCGTGCGTTCGACAAACCACGCCGCCGCCGTACCGACCACGGCCGACACCAGCGTCGCGCTCACGGTGATGGACAGCGTATTGATGAGCAGTTCGCCGACCAGCGGCCTGAAGATCAACTCGACCGCGTCATCCCAGCCGAACGTCGCCGCGCGATACACCGTGAAGGCGAGCGGCATCAGCACGAGCAACGCGCACAATCCGGCTCGCCACGAGCAAACCCCGCGGCGCGCGTTTGCGGCCGCGGGGCTGGGGTAACGCCGGAATACCCGCGGCGTTCACGACCTCGCTCATACGTCTACAGCAGTCCGGCCTGACGCATCAGCTTGGCGGCCTTGCTGTCGTCGCCGAGTTGTTCGATGCTCAGCGCCGGCGGGCTCAACTGATCGAAAGGCTTGAGCATCGGATCAGGCGCAACGCCCGCATGCAGCGGATATTCGAACGCGATCTTGCCCTTCGCCATCAACTCCTGCGCGCGCTCGCTGACGAGATAGGCGAGGAATTGCTGTGCAGCTTGCTGGTTCTTGCTCGACTTCAACACCGCCGCGCCCGATACGTTCACGAGCGCGCCCACGTCGCCGTTACCGAAGTGATAGATCGCGCTGCGGGTGGCGCTGTCGCCGAGTTGCACGTGCAGGCGCGCCCAGTAGTAGTTGTTCACCACGCCCGTCGCCACGCCGCCGCGATTCACGGCCGCAACCACACCTTCGTCGTCATCGAAGATCTGCGCGTTTTTCTTCAGGCCCTTGAGCCATTGCAGCGCATCGGCTTCGCCCTTCATCGCGATCACTGCGCTCACCACCGGCAGGAAATCGCCATCGCTCGGCGCAATGCCGACCTTGCCCTTCCACTCCGGCTTGGCGAGATCCATCAGGGACGCCGGCAGTTGCGCGGCCTCGACCTTCTTCGTGTTGTAGATCAGCACGTTTTCACGCGCGAGCACGCCGACCCAGTCGCCTTGCGGCGAGTTGTAGCGCGACGGAATGGTGGAGAGCGTCGAGGCATCGGTCTTGGCGAGCAGGCCCTTCTCGCCGAGCAACACTAGTTCAGGCGAGTTCTCGGTGAAGTAGACATCGGCGGGAGACGCCGTGCCTTCGGCCACCAGCTGCGCGGCCATGGCCGGGCCTTCGCCGTTGCGGACCTTCACCGCTATGCCGCTTTGCTTCTCGAAGTCCTTCGCCAGCCCCGCCACGACTTGCTCGTGCTGGGCGTTGTACAACGTCAGCGTCGCCGCTTCCGAATTCAGTGGCAGCGCCGCCGCGGCGCTCAGCAACGCAATGCCGCAAAGCGTGCGCAGCACGGGCATGGAGCGTGTGGTCTTCATTTCAAGCCTTCCTTTTATTTTGACGATTAACGCTGTGTGAGTCTTAAGCTTCAAACTCAAGCTTCAAACAATCCCGCGCCGATAAACGACCCCTGCCGCGCACCCGGCGGGCACGCGAACACGCCGCTGCCTACGTGCGTGGTGAACTGATTCATCTTGTCGAACTTCGCCAGGCGGTCGTTGATCGGAATGAAACCGGTGCGCGGATCGCTTTGATGCGCGACGAAAATCAGCCCCGCGTCGTACTCGGTTTCCTGACGCCATGGCGGCCACCGTTCGATATAAAAATCAGTGCCGTCGTTGTACGAATACGAGCGGCGCAAAATCTGCGCGCCATTGTTCGTCGCCTGATTCGACAAGCGCACGTGCGAGTTTTCCGGGATCACCTGGTTGCCGTCTTTATCGGCGGCGTCGAGGTCGAGCGGATCGAATTCGTTTTTCTTGCCGATGGGCGCCCCGCTGTACTTCTCGCGGCCCATCACCTCTTCCTGGAACCCGCGTTCCATCGTGTCCCAGTGTTCCAGCGTGATGCGGATCCGGCGCACGACGGTGTAGGTGCCGCCGTTCATCCACGGCGCGTCCGACGCGTTGGCCCAGACGAACTGGTTCATCAGCGCCGGTTTCGCGACCGATGGATTGTTCGTGCCGTCCTTGAAACCCATCAGGTTTCGCGGCGTCTGGCCACGCGGACCTGACAGGAAACCGGCCTGCCCCCAGCGCATTGCCACCACGCCGTAGCCCATGCGCGCGAGTTGACGCACGGCGTGGAACGCAATCTGGGCGTCGTTGGCGCAGGCCTGGATCAGGATGTCGCCGCCGGTTTTCTGCGGCAGCAACTGGTCGCCGTTAAAGCGCGGCAAGTCGACCAGCGCGGCCGGCCGGCGCTTCTCCAGGCCATAGCGGTCCTTCCCTTCATGCGTGAATAACCCGGGGCCGAAGCCGAATGTGATCGTCAGCGCCGATGCGCCCAAGCCGAGGATATCGCCGGAATCGGGCGCGTTTTTATCGTCGGCGGGCAAGGGCTTGGCCGTGTCGCCGCGCGACATGCCGCGCCGCCGCTTCCGTCCATTCCTTCAGGAGCGCGATGACGTCGTCGCGTTTGTCGGTGGTCAGGTCGAGCGCGGCCACATACGTATGGCTCTGCTGCGGCGTCACAATGCCTGCCTGATGCTCGCCGTAAAACGGTTCGACCACGAGCATCGGGTCGATGGGTTGCTTGAATTGCGCCTTGGTCGCGGCGTGCGCGACCGAGCCGGCCCCTAACGCCGCGCCCGCGGCTACGCCGGCTTTTAGAAAGCGCCGGCGCGGTGGATCCTGATCGTTTGCCATGATGTCGCCCTGCATTACTGTTACTTTGCTTGCTTTGCTTGACTCTGCTTACCGTGCTTTTACTTCGCCAGAACCAGCGTGTTGACATCGTCCTGCACGTAATAGAAACCGTCGCCTTCCGGTGTCAACGCAATGCCGAACAAGTCGCCATTGCCCGGCGGCGATTGGGCTTTATCGGTATCGATCCAGCGTGCGTAAAGTTGCTTGCCCGTCGCCGGATCGATTTCCACGACCTGGCCGTTCAACGCGTTCGTGACCAGCAAGTGGCCGTTGGGCGCAGTCACCATTGCGAGCGGACGATGCAGGAAGCCGTCCGCGGTCAACTGGCGGCCGACACCCGCGCTGGTATCGCGCGTCATGGGGTCATCGATTTCCGTCACCCGGTTACCGATGGCATCGGACGCATAAAGCAGCTTCTGATCCGGCGATAACGCCAAGCCCGTCGGCCCGACGAGGAACACGCCCTTGTCGGCCTGCGCGCCAAAACCGCTGCCGATCACCGTTTCCTGTTTCACCACCGGCGGCTTGCCTTGCGGAATCTCGAGGTCGAGGCGCAGGATGGTCGCCTGCTTGAACACCGGCGGATTACCGTCCGCGCCGCCCACGCCGAAGCCTGCGTTACTCAGGAACAGCGTGGCGTGATCGCCGTTATCGACGACCGCCATGTTGCCCCACGGGTCATTGATGTTAGGACTCGCGATGGTGGACTCCACCTTGCCCTGACTGTCGAGCACGATCAGGCAGCCCGCGCCCTTCGTATTGGTCGTGCCATCGTTGCTCGGCGTGCTGCCGACGATCACCCAGCCCGTCTTCAGCATGGTCATCGCGGTGGAGAGGCCGATACCGCCCGGGCAATTCTTGAGATCGCGCGGCACGGTGGCGAACACCGTCATCTCTTTGGTGTCGGGGTGATAGTTGATGATCGTGCTGCCCGTGCCCTGCAGGTTGGCGGCATTGTTGAAATTGCCGACCAGCACGTCGCCCTGCTTGACTGTTCCCGCCGACACCGGCGCGACCACGATCGCATACGGATTCTGGTCGCCGTTGGACGGCACGGTGTTGATGAGCGTGGTGTTCTTGTGCAGCGTTTCGAGAAAGCCGACAGGCGCTGCGTGCGCGATGCCGCTCGCAAGACCGCCGGCCAGCAGCGCGGCGGCAGCGATGGTGGAAAGCGCTCTCGATTTGATGAGTTGTTTCATGCAAGTACCCTGGGTGCGTGCGTTCGGTTTCATGATCACGACCACGCCGATCAGAAGGTGATGGTGGTGCGCACGCCGACTACGAACGTGTTGCGCAACGGCTGTGTGGGATCGTTCGGGTTCTGTCCGGCGCCCGCGTTGAAGGTGTATTGCAGGTCGCCCTGCATGACCCACCACGGCGTGACCTGGTACTGATAGGTCGCCTCGAGCGCGGTTTCCTGGGTGCGTATGCCGTACGGGCCGCCGCTTTGCGCCGCGGTCGCTACATCGAGGTCATGCACGTGATTGCCGACCTTGATATACGCGAGGCCGATGCCCACGCTGTCGTTGTCCCGCCCCGCGAACGGCGCTTTCATCACAATGCCCGCGTTGGCGCTGAAGCTCACCAGATTGCGGTCGCCCGGCGCGCCCATCACGCGCGCAAACACGCCGATGCTGCGCGGTTCGTCGGGGTCCGGCCGCCAGATCATCTGGTCCGCGACCGCGTAGAAACTGTAGTTGCCGTGATGCGATTGCGGCATGCCGGTGCTCATCGGATTGGCGAGCGACTGGCCGGTATTGTCGATGCCCTGGTCATCGAAACGCTCGTTGTTGTACCAGAAGCCGATCTTGTACGTACCCGGCAAACCGGTTTGCGGCACACCGACCATCTCGCCGTCGGACGGCTGGTTGATCGCGTACTGCAATTCGCCGATATACATCGCCCCGTTATGCAGGTTGAAGTTCGTGCCGCTGAGATTGTTCGGGTTGTTGCCGAGCGGATCGGCGTCGAACACACCCGCCAGCGCCGTCAGCGAAGGCGTGATCTGGCCGCGCACGCGCACACCGAGCCCGGATAGCGGATACGCCGGGCCGCCCGAGGGCATGTCGTAGGACGGCAAGCCCGGCCAGCCGAACATGGTGTTCACGAACGTGGCCGCGTAGGAGCTGACCATGAACTCCTGGTCGATACTCTGCTGGCCGACCTTCACGTCCACGCGCTTGTTCAGGAACGACTGCTGATACCAGAGTTCCCACAGGCGCGTAGTGTCCTGCGCTTCAATGCCGCTCGCCGTGTTCAGCGTGCCGAGGTTGAACTCGCTGAGGTTGCGGCCATGAATCTGCAGCGCGCTCGCGTTGAACGTCCCTCCCGGCAGACCGAAAGCCTTTTGTGTATCGAGGCCGAAGGTAACCGTGGTCAGTCCGTCGTAGGTGCCCCCGGTCTTCAGGCCGCCGCGCGTGTTATCCAGATATTCCGACACTTCCGTCGCCTGCAGCGTCACTCCGTACTGGCCGAGCCATGAGCGAATGCCGCCCATATCGCCGAGCAGGGTCGAACGGGTCCATACACCGGTCCACTGGCCGGCAGGCTGCGCCTGGATGTTCAAGTCGGCTTCTGGCGCGTCTGAAGGCGCAGCGTCCGGATTGGCCGGATTACCCGCCGCCATTACCGCCGATGAAGTCAATGCAAGCCACGCGAGTCCGGTGCCGAGCACGGCGCGGCGAAAAGGCACGGCGCGGCGCTTGGGCGTCGCACTTGAGCCGGCGTCAAAGCGCAATTCATCATGTGCGCCGCGTGCATCGCGCTGGACGAGTCGATCCGGTTGGACGGGTTGCATTGAAATCCTCTTTCTTGTTGCGACGGCTACCGCGCAATATCCGGCGGTTCATTTAAATTCCGCCGATATAAAGCCGGTAAGCGTCGCGTTGATTGTTCTAAAGACATCGGACATTTCGGGGATGCACGCTGTTCTCGCGCATCAAAACAGAAACATCCCCGAAGCCCACCATCCAGAAGGTTCCGGCGAACAAATCGTACCGAGGCTATACCGTAACGTCAACACTAATGAGAACGATTCTTATTAAAATTACATGGAAACCAAGCAATCCTTACCAATAGCTTTGCATCGACTAGATCAACGTTGTTTAGCGTAATAATTTAGTAATGTTTTAGACAGAAATATCGATCCCAATCGATCGCGTTCATTGATTGCATTCAAATGTCTGTTTAATTAACGCTGATCTGTGCCGTAATCTTCAAGCCGAGACGCTTAATGCAATCGGGCGTATTGAAGTAAAGACAAAGTCAATCAATACGGACGGCTATCCCCGCGAACCGGGCTTCCACAATCCGCTAAAACCCGCTGTGCTGAAATCCGCATTGTCGATGCGACGAACTGCCAAGACGCCGCAAATTTGGCTTCCTAAATTGCATCTGTCCGCAGAACGCGGTCGTTGAAGCCGATCGGTCCGCGCGCTGTTCGACGGCATCGATCCGCTTTTTCGTCCACACGATAATGACGGCGCGCCCGGGCAAATCCGTCTTGCCTGACGAGTGCCTGCCGTGTTGCAGTCCTGTATCTGAAAACGGAGCTAAATCGACGTCCAGAACCGACACTAAGAACCGCCAAGAATCGACCAAGAACCAGAACGAAGCCCTGAGAAGACCACCCAGCTAGCACGACTGTTCAACCCGATGGAGAAGAACAACATGCATCTTCGAACAAGCCTCAAACCACTTGCCTGGATCCTTGCCTGTGCTGCCACGAGCTTAGGCGCGCTGCCGTTGTCAGCCGCCGCCGACACACTCGAAGTCAAGGTCGGCTTTGCCGCGCCGCTCACGGGGGCGAACGCCGGTTATGGGAAGGACTTGCAAAACGGCGTGCAGCTTGCGCTGGATGAAGCGAACGCGAAGAAGATTCAGATCGGCGGCAAGACTGCAAACTTCACGATCCAGGCTGAAGACGATCAGGCCGATCCGCGCGTGGGCGTACAGGCGGCGCAAAAACTCGTCGATGGCGGCGTGGCTGTCGTAGTCGGCCATTTCAACTCGGGCACGACGATTCCCGCGTCGCAGGTGTATCAGAATGCGGGCATTCCGATCATCGATCCGGCCGCTACCAATCCGACCATTACGGAACGTGGTTTCGACAACGTCTTCACCGTCATTTCCAGCGATGCCCAAAACGCCGGCACCGCCGGAACCTACGCCGTCACGGTAACGAAGGCGAAGAAAATCGCCATCATCGATGACCGGACGGCCTTCGGCCAGGGCGAAGCCGACGAGTTCGAGAAGGCCGTGAAAGCGGCGGGCGGCTCGATCATCGCGCGTCAGTACAGCGACAACCAGACCGTCGATTTCAGCGCGCAGCTCACCGCACTCAAAGGCGCGGGCGCCGACCTGATCTTCTTTGGCGGGCTTGACCGGCAAGCAGCGGCCGTCGCGAAACGGATGAAGCAGCTTGGCATCAATGCGCAACTGGTGGGCGGCGGCGGCGTGATGGATGCCGACTTCCTGAAGCTGGCCGGCGATGCTGCCGAAGGCGCGATGGCATGGGAATATGGCAGTCCGCTTGAGAAACTGCCGCAAGGCAAGGCCTTCTCCGACAAGTTCCAGAAGCGCTTTGGCGTCGCGATCCTCTCGTATGCGCCGTTTGGTTATGACGCAGCGTGGGCGGCGGTCAACGCCATGCAGAAAGCCAACTCTATCGACCCGAAGGTGTATCGTCCGGTCCTGAAGAGCATTTCGTTCCCGGGTATCACCGGCACCATCGCCTTCACCGATAAAGGCGCGTTGAAGAACGCTTCATCGACGATGTATCAGGTCAAGAACGGCGCGTGGGTGCCTATCGTGACGAAAAGCGGTACTTGATTATTGATCGTTATTAAGCGGAGCGCGGGGCGTGTCTGCATCACGATGCAGACACGCCCTGCGCGTAACACAGGAGACAGGCATTGAAGTCGCAGCAAGTGGTCATTGTGGGAGGCGGTGCGATTGGCAGCGCCATTGCGTATTTTTTGCGTTTAGCGGATCAGAGCGTCGGCGTGACCGTTATCGAGCGCGATCCGACTTACGCGCGGGCGTCGTCGGCGTTATCGGCGGCGTCGATCCGGCAGCAATTTTCGACGCCCTTATCTATTCAGATGTCGCTATATGGCATCGAGTTCTTGCGCTCCATTGGCGAGCGGCTGGCGGTGGATGGCGTTGCGCCTTCCATCGATTTGCATGAAGGCGGTTATCTCTTTCTCGCGACGCCCGCCGGTTTAAGCACGCTGCGCGAGAATCACGCGTTGCAGACGAGCCTTGGCGCCGATATCCATTTCCTCGATTCACCGTCGTTGAAAGCCACCTTCCCGTGGCTTCATACCGATGACCTCGCCGCCGGCGCGTATGGCGCGAGTGGTGAAGGCTGGTTCGATGGTTATGGTCTTGTGCAGGCGTTCCGCAAGAAAGCGCAGGCGCTTGGCGCGCGATACGTGGCGGCTGACGTGACGGGTATCGAGCAGGAAGGTGATCGAGTCCGGGCCGTGTTGACCCACGATGGCCAGCGTTTTGATTGCGACATGATGGTCAACGCGGCGGGAGCGTGGTCGCGAAAGATTGCGGACATGCTGGGGATTGATTTACCGGTTTATGCGCGGCGCCGCAGTATTTTCAATTTTAAATCGCCGGCGCGGCTGGCGCGCTGTCCGCTTGTGATCGATCCGAGCGGGGTGTACTGGCGGCCTGAGGGCGAGACTTACATTTGCGGGGTATCGCCGGACGCGTCGCGGGATTTTGATGACCTGCCGTTATCGGAGGTGGATCACGCCCTCTTCGACGATGTCATTTGGCCGACGCTTGCGGCGCGGGTGCCGGAGTTTGAAGCGTTGCGGGTGCAGACTTCGTGGTCAGGGTATTACGAATACAACGTGCTGGATCAGAATGCGATTATTGGGCCGCATCCGGCGGTTTCGAATTGCATTTTTGCTAATGGGTTTAGTGGACATGGGTTGCAGCAGGGCCCGGCGACCGGGCGCGGGGTGAGTGAGTTGATTCTGCACGGCAGGTATACGACGCTGGACATGTCGGTGTTGGGTTTTGATCGCGTGTTGGCGAATCGGCCAATTGTTGAGAAAAATGTGGTGTAGGGGAATTTCGTTCGCACTCGGGCGGGGGGTGGGCGCGGGGCTGGTCGGGGGCGGTGGTCGGGGTCGGTGCTGCTTACGTTAGCGCGGGCTATATGTGATCTGATTTTTTATCACTATTAGCGAGTTTTTACCGTTCGCACTCGGGATTCTTTGGGGGCGAGCTACCGGCGGTGGTCAGGGTCAGTGCCGGGTTGCTGCTGCGTACGTTAGCGCGGGTTCAATGTTGGCAGTATTTTTTATCACTATTAGCCACTGTCCGTGGCGGGACTTCATTTCTTGGTCCTTCGGCGACAAAGAAACGAAGCAAAGAAAACGCCTTCCCACAATCTGTATTAAGTGTCCCCAGCGTGCAGACCACTGCTTTTGGTTCCCGCGTAGAACGGTGCTCGCAAAACCACGGACACTTGAAACCCTCTTTCTCGCGAATCCCTACATCCCCACGCTTCGCCACCAGTGCTCTCGGGCAAGATCAAAAGTCCCACGAACTTGTTCGGCCTCACCAATATTTGCGGTTGCGGTTGCGGTTGCGGTTGCGGTTGCGGTTGCGGTTGCGGTTGCGGTTTGCGGTTTGCGGTTTGCGGTTTGCGGTTTGCGGTTTGCGGTTTGCGGTTTGCGGTTTGCGGTTTGCGGTTTGCGGTTTGCGGTTTGCGGTTTGCGGTTTGCGGAAAAAGTATTACGTACGCAATGATTTCAGCCTTGGCTGGTCGCGTTAGCGCGGGGTATTTCACTGCGGGTATTTGTCTAATTTTAGTTCACTGGCGAAGCGTGTGACGGTGCATGTCCCCAGCGTTTGAGCTTGCCCGAAGCGGAGAGTATTGGGTGAAGCACGGGAACACAGGACTCCTAGTACGCTAGAGGCAGAGCGTGACGGTCGGGTCTTGAGCGTATGTGCTTGCCCGAGACCACTGGTGGCGAAGCGTGGGGATGTAAGGATTCGCGAGAAGGAGGGTTTCAAGTGTCCGTGGTTTTGCGAGCACCGTGCTACGCGGGAACCAAAAGCAGTGGTCTGCACGCTGGGGACACTTAATACAGTTTGTGGAAAGGCGTTTTCTTTGCTTCGTTTCTTTGTCGCCGTTGGACAAAGAAATGAAGTGCCGCCACGCACAGTGGCTAATAGTGATAAAAAATATCGCCAATATATAACCCGCGCTAACGTAAGCAGCAGCAACCCAGCACCAACTCCGACCACCGACCATCACCCCGCGCCCAAACCCCGACCGAGTGCGAACGCGAAAAACCTGCCGCCACGCACAGTGGCTAATGGTAAGAAATGTAGCTCACATACAACCCGCGCTAACGCACGCAGCAGCAACCCGGCCCAACCCCCACCCCCGACCGAGTGCGAACGAAATCACCCGTTCATATACGTCTCCAAATTAGCTCGCGTCTGCGCCGCCTCCCCCTCCAGCCATTCAGCAAACTCCCGCAACACCGCCGACGGAGCCGGCCGCTCCGGATAGATCAAATAATACGAAGCCCCGCTCGGCACACACAACGTGAATGGCGTCACAATCCGCTGCGCCAGCAAATCCTCCTCGATCAACGATAAATCCCCAATCGTCACCCCAAGCCCCTGCATGGCCGAAGAAATAGCGAGATCCAGCGTATCGAAATGCTGCGCCTTCGCCGACGGCAACCCCCGATACCCATACGCATCCAGCCACCTCAGCCAGTCCCGCCGATCGCGAGTCGGATGCAACAACGTCTGATCTGCCAGATCATCCGGCGTAGCAACACCAGACTCACGGCCGCGCCACAAACCCGGCGCACACACCGGCGTCAACACCTCATCAAACAGATGATGCGAACTCACACCCTTCAACGCGGGCTGCCCAAAAACAATGGCGGCATCGAATTGCTCAGCGTTGAACTCCACCCCGTGCGACACCGCCGCCGTCACCTCGATCACCAACTCCGGCCGCTCATTCTGCAGCCGGATCACGCGCGGCAAAATCCAGCGCATCGCGCACGTGGGACACTTCACGCGCAACGTCCCGGACTGCGCGCCGCTGCGCTCGAGCGCCTCGGTAATTTGCGCCAGCGCCTGCTGCAACGGCGCAAGCAACATGGCGCCATTCGGCGTAAGCGCCAGCCCGCGCGGCTGGCGCACAAATAGCGCATATCCTAGATGAGCCTCCAGCCCGGAAATTTGCCGGCTGACAGCGCCTTGCGTGACATTGAGAACATCGGCGGCGCGCGTAAAGTTAAGGCGCTGCGCCACGACCGCGAAAGTTTTAAGGACATCGAGTGACGGCAGCGGTTTCATTGTTCAGCCTCGTTAGCCATGAGCAGGATTCATGGCTAGTATGACAAACTTTCGATTGTCCGCGCTTTATTGCTGCGGTCGAATGACAATCGATACCCGAATGTCTTCCGGAGACAACGCCGTGAAAAGTGCCTGGACCCCCGCGTCGAAGTTGCCCGATGTTGGCACGACCATTTTTACCGTGATCGGTCAGCTCGCCGACGAACACCAAGCGCTGAACCTCTCGCAAGGCGCTCCGAACTTCGCCTGCGACCCGAAACTCGTGGAAAGCGCCGCGCGAGCCATGCGCGCCGGGCATAACCAGTACGCACCCATGTCCGGCGTCCCCGCGCTGCGCGAAGCCATCGCGCTGAAAACGGAACAGCTGTACGGCGCCACCTACGATCCGGGCAGCGAAATCACCGTGATGGCAAGCGCAAGCGAAGGCCTGTATGCGTCGATCAGCGCGCTCGTCCATCCGGGCGACGAAGTGATCTACTTCGAACCTTCATTCGACAGCTACGGCCCCATCGTCCAGTTGCAGGGCGCCACGCCCATCCCGATCAAGCTCTCGCCGGTGGACTTTCACATCGACTGGGATGAGGTGGCTGCGGCCATCACGCCGCGCACGCGGATGATCATCGTCAACTCGCCGCACAATCCGTCCGGCAGCGCGTTCACGTCTGAAGACATCGACCGCCTCACGGCGCTCACGCGCGACTCGAAGATCATCGTGTTGTCGGATGAGGTGTATGAGCACGTCGTCTTCGACGGCGCCTTGCATCACAGCATGGCGCGTTATCCGGCGCTGGCCGAGCGCAGCGTGATCGTGTCGTCGTTCGGCAAGTCGTATCACGTGACGGGTTGGCGCGTCGGCTTCACGCTCGCG
This sequence comes from uncultured beta proteobacterium, assembly GCA_963708695.1. Classification (GTDB taxonomy): domain Bacteria; phylum Pseudomonadota; class Gammaproteobacteria; order Burkholderiales; family Burkholderiaceae; genus Caballeronia. Next base: position 345,400 of record CAVPTS010000001.1, on the reverse strand, counting down.
CCGGCCGAGCTGACCAACGAAATCCGCAAGGTCCATCAGTTCATGACCTTCTCCGCCGATACCCCCATGCAGATCGCGTTCGCCGAAGCACTCGGCGATGCATCGAGCTATCTCGGACTCGGCGCGTTCTATCAGAAGAAACGCGATCTGCTCGCGCAAGCGCTCGCGGTTCGCGCTTCGAACTATTGCCGAGCGCGGGCAGTTTCTTCATGCTGGCGCGCTTCGGCGCGTTTTCCGATGAATCCGACAGCGACTTCGTGCTGCGCCTGATTCGCGAAACCCGCGTCGCGACCATTCCGTTGTCGGCGTTCTACACCGACGGCACGGATAACCGCATCATTCGCCTGAGCTTCGCCAAGGACGACGACACGCTGCGCGAAGGCGCGCGCCGCTTGTGCGCGGTTTGAGATTGGCTTGATACCGATCTGATGCTGGTTAGAAATCACTCCAACTTATAGAGAGACGCTCCATGAAGAAACCGCTCAAGCATTGTCCGCCGCCCTGCTGCTAGCCGCCTCGCTGTGCAGCGCCGACCGCGTTCGCCGCCGAGTCCGACACCCTGCGCTACGGCGTGGAAGCGCAATATCCGCCGTTCGAATCGAAGGCGGCATCGGGCGAATTGCAGGGGCTGGATATCGATGTCGGCAATGCCGTCTGCGCCACGGCGAAGATGAAATGCGCGTGGGTCGAGACCTCGTTCGACGGCCTGATTCCCGCCCTGCAAGGCCGCAAGTTCGACGCAATCAATTCCGCGATGAACGCAACCGATCAGCGCCGCCAGGCCATCGACTTCACGACGGTCGTGTATCGCGTGCCGACGCAACTGATCGCGAAGACGGGCAGCGGGCTTGTGCCGACGCCGGCATCGCTGAAGGGCAAGAACATCGGCGTGCTGCAGGGTTCGATCCAGGAAAATTTCGCCAAGGCGCATTGGGCGAATGCGGGCGTGAACGTCGTGCCGTACCAGGATCAGAACCAGGCTTATACCGACCTGAAGGCCGGCCGTCTCGACGGCACGCTCGTCCTCTCGGCAGCGGGACAAACGGGCTTCTTGTCCAAGCCGGACGGTGCGGGATACAGCTTTGTCGGCGGCCCCGTCAGCGACGACAAGATCCTCGGCAGCGGCATTGCGTTCGGCATTCGCAAGGGCGACGACGCGCTGAAGCAGCGCCTGAACACGGCGATCGCGAAGCTCAAGGCGGACGGAACGATTGCGAAGTTCGCGAAGAAATATCTTGGCGATATCGACGTGTCTGCTAAATAAAGTGGCTGAACAGGATATGAAGTGGATTGAAAGCGCAAGGCTTCATAGACGGATGAAAGCCGCAGCTGATCAGCGGTTTTTTGAACGCTGGCACACTGCGGCCTTCGCTGTTGGCACAATCGGCCGCCACGCGTTTTCATGGGCGGCCGCTTTATCCGGATATCCCATGAGCACTGCGCCCGCCGCGTCGCCAGCAGCCCGCCGCCGCCGCCGTTGAAAGGCGGCCAACTGGTTCTCGCGACCATTGCCGTGGCGCTCGCCACGTTCATGAACGTGCTCGATTCATCGATTGCGAACGTCGCCATCCCGACTATTTCCGGCAATCTCGGCGTTTCCGTCGATGAAGGCACGTGGGTCATCACCGTGTTCGCCGCGGCCAATGCCGTGTCGATTCCGCTGACCGGCTGGCTGACTCAGCGCATTGGGCAGATCAAGCTGTTTGTCGGCGCAATTTTGTTATTCGTGATTTCTTCGTGGCTTTGCGGGCTTGCACCGACATTGCCGATCCTGCTCACCGCGCGGGTTTTGCAAGGCGCCGTTGCCGGGCCGCTGATTCCGCTGTCGCAGGCCATCTTGCTGGGTTCGTATCCGAAGGAGAAAGCGTCGATGGCGCTTTCCTTATGGGCGATGACCGCCGTGGTCGGGCCGATTGCCGGACCGGCTTTAGGCGGCTGGATCACCGACAGTTATAGCTGGTCGTGGATCTTCTATATCAACATTCCCGTCGGCTTATTCGCCGCCAGCGTCACGTGGTTTATTTATCGCAAACGTGAATCGGCGACGCGTAAAGCGCCTATCGATACGGTCGGACTCATGTTGCTGATTGCGTGGGTGGCGTCGCTGCAGATCATGCTCGACAAAGGCCGCGATCTCGACTGGTTTTCGTCGCCGCTGATCGTATGGCTGGGGATTATTGCGCTGATTGCCTTTGCGTTCTTTGTGGTCTGGGAATTGACCGATGCCAATCCCGTCGTCGATTTACGGCTGTTCGCGGGCGGAATTTCTTTGGTGGAACGGTGGCCATTTCCGTCGCTTATGGCGTGTTCTTCGGCAATCTCGTTTTATTGCCGCAATGGATGCAGCAGTATCTGAATTACCGTTCCGTCGATGCGGGACTGGTCACCGCGCCATTGGGGATTTTTGCGGTGATTCTCGCGCCGGTCATGGGCCGCGTTTTGCCACGGACCGACGCGCGGGTTGTCGCGACCATGGCGTTTATCGGCTTCGCGATTGTGTTTTATATGCGCTCGAGGTACGTGATTGAAATCGATACCTGGCATCTGGTTTTGCCGACGCTGTTGCAAGGGCATTCCGATGGCGCTGTTTTTCGTGCCATTGACGTCGATCATCTTGTCGGGGTTGCCGCCCTCGAAGATTCCGGCTGCGGCGGGATTATCGAATTTCGCGCGGGTCTTTTGCGGGGCGGTGGGGACGTCGCTTGCGGGCAATGCGTGGACGGACCGGATCGCTTTGCATCATGAAAGGCTGACCGAGCAGGCCAATCTGAATAATCCGGTGTATCTTGCAGTCGATGCAGGCTCGCAGCAATTACTGAGTATCAGCGAAGCTCAAGCCCGCGGGTCTGTTCGATTTCACCGTGAATACGCAAGCCGCCATGATGGGCCTGGACGATATCTTCTTTGCCTCCGCCATTATTTTCATTCTCATTATTCCGCTTATCTGGATTACCAAGCGGGCTAAAGGCGCAGGGGGGCCAGCGGCGGCTGGCGCGCATTAGGATTTTGACAAGGGTTCCGTTCGTTCATAGGCTCATGAACGAACGGAACCCCTGCTCCTACCCCTTCCGAAACGTAATGTGCGAAACCCTCCGCACCATCAGCGCCGCCGACAACGCCGCGACCGCAGTCAGCGCCACGCCAATATGAATCGACTGCACGAGCACTTCGCGGGCGCTCTCGATCATCGCCGGGCCATCCAGCCCGGCCGGCACCAGATCGGCCAGCAACTTCGCCCGCAACACGTGAATCGATCAGAATCCGCGGATCGTCAAATCGTGGCAGCCACGCCGTACTCGCCGGCTCGCCGAGCACCCTGCAGCGTGCGCGTAATCACATCCCGATAATGATGCTGCACGATCAGTCGCCACCACGCTGGTCCCCAGCATCCCGCCGACCATGCGCGTGGATTGCAGCAGCGCCGTGGTAATGCCGAAGCGCTCGCGCCCGGCAATCTCCTGCCCGAATACGTTCAGGTTATTCAGCACGAAACCCAGCCCGATACCAATCCCCGCCATCGGAATCTCGATCCAGATATGCGGCGTGGAAGCATCGGCAAACGCCAGCGCAATGCACGCGAACAACAGCAACGTGAATCCGATCGACAAAATCAGCGTCGGCTTGCGCAAATGAATCACGATGCGCGTGTTGATAAAACTGCCGATCGCGATAAACATCGCGATCGGCGTAGCCAGTAATCCCGCCTGCTGCGGCGACAAACCAAAGCCGCCCTGCAGCAAAAGCGGCGCAAAAAAGATCAGCGAAAACATCACGAAACCCGACAGCATCGACAACGTGAATAACGTCACGAGCTGCGGGTCCTTGAACAGGTCGAGCGGAATGATCGGATGCGTCGCGCGCCGCTCGCATATCAGCAACGCCACGGCGCCGCCACCACGCATGCCGCCAGCACCACGTTCCCCGTCGTCAGGCCGCTCTTCGGCACGGCTTCAATGAACGCCTGCAAGCCGCCCAGCACCAGCGCGACCAGCGCCGCGCCCAGCCAGTCGATCTTCACCGCGCCCTCGCGCGGCCGGTGGAAATTCGGCAAATGCGCCCAGATGAAATAAAGCGCGGCAATCCCCACCGGCAGGTTGATCAGGAAGGTCGAGCGCCAGCCCCAGTGCTCGCTCATCCAGCCGCCCAGCGACGGCCCCGCCGCCGTGCCGATGCCGTACGACGCCGCCATCACCACCTGCCAGCGCACGCGCAGGCGCGGATCGGGGAAAAGATCGGGAATCGACGCGAACGCCGTGCCGACCATCATCCCGCCGCCCACGCCCTGCAAGCCGCGCGCGATGACCAGGAACAGCATGTCGTTGGCCACGCCGCACAGCACGGACGCCACCGTGAACGTGATCACCGCGGCAATCACGAAGCGCTTGCGGCCGAAATAATCGCCGAGCCGGCCGAACACCGGCACCGTCACCACCGACGCCAGCAAATACGCGCTCGCAATCCACGCGTAATACTCGAAGCCATGCAATTCCGCGACGATCGACGGCAGCGCGGTGCTGACCACGGTCTGGTCAAGCGCGACCAGCATGTTGACGAGGCCGATGCCGAGCATCGCGAGAAGGGCGTGGCGAAAAGGCAGTGGAGAGGCGGATTCGGGATGCGGCGGGGAGGCGGACTGAGGAGCGGATTGAGGAGCGGATTGAGACACGGGCGAGGAGCTAGGAGAGTGAAAATAGAGGGAATCGATACAAACATCGCGCCCGGATTGTATGACGTCATTATTTCATCCGGTTGGTCAGGATCGAAGGTATGCCGACAAAGGCGGAACATTAGTCGGATTATTACTGTCGACCATTTGTAAGCCAGGCAATCCGACGAGACCGTTTTAGTCGATTCAAACACCGTCGTTTGCATTTCAACCGCTGAAGGAGAACCGTATGTTCAAACGAATCGTCGTGGCTATTGACGGCAGCCGCACCTCGCGCCGCGCATTCGAATCCGCGCTCGAACTCGCCGCCACGCACGGCGCGGTGCTGCAGCCCTATTACGTGGTCGAAAACGCGCCGGTCTACTACGACGTGCCGGGCTACGACCCCTCCATCCTGCGCGACGAGCTCGCCGACCAGGGCGCCAAACTCGCCGACGAAGCGAACGCCGAGATGAAACAGCGCGGCGTGCAAGGCGCGGTGGTGATTGCCGAAGGTTCGTCGATGGATGATGTCGCGGAGATGGTGCTTGCCGCCGCCGCCGCGTTCAACGCGGACCTGCTCGTGATGGGCACGCACGGCCGCAAGGGTTTCCAGCGGCTGATACTCGGCAGTGTCGCGGAAAGGTGCCTGCGCCAGGCAACGCTGCCGGTACTGCTGATTCCCTCCACCTCCGGGACCGGCGCGGCGCCTGGATCAAAGGAATGAAAACGCCGAGGCGTGCGAGCGAGAGCAGCTTTCACGCGACGTTTTGCCACCCGGGGTGCGGATCGCATCGATGGGACAATTTCCTTGTTCCAGATCAAAACGAACTAAAAGCGAGCGAGCCATGCAAACCGTCCACGAGACCCCCGTTCCTCTGCCCAGCGCCCCCTCGCGCCACGCCGCGCATTGTTCGACCTGCGCGTTGAGGCACTACTGCCTGCCGCAAGGCCTGTCCAACGACGACGTCAACAGGCTCCAGAAGGTCATCGTCAACGCGCGCACGATCAAGCGGGGCGAAACCCTGTTTCGCGTCGGCGACACCTTCGACACGCTCTACGCCATCCGCTCCGGCTCGATCAAGACGGTCGTATCAACACCGAACGGCAACGGCCGCGAACAGGTCATGGGCCTGCATCTCGGTGGCGACGCGCTCGGCCTCGAAGGTTTCGACAACGGCCGGCACGCGTGCCACGCCATCGCGCTGGAAGACAGTTCGGTCTGCCTGATCCCCTACGTGCACTTTGAGCGCGCCTGCCGCGAAACCAGCGCCCTCCAGCGCCGGCTGCTGCAGTTGCTGAGCCGCGAAGTCGTCCGGAAAGCCGACGCAGACCCTGATCCTCGGCACGTTGCGCGCCGACGAGCGGGTCGCCGCGCTGCTGCTCGATCTTTCTGCCCGGCTGACGCCGCCGCGGGTTACGCGGGCAACGAATTCAACCTGCGCCTCACGCGCGACGACATGGGCAGTTTTCTCGGCATCACGCTGGAAACGGTCAGCCGGACGCTGTCGCGTTTTCAGGCAAAAGGCCTGATCGAGGCAAACGGCAAGCTCATCCATATCCTCGACTTCGACGGCCTGCGCGCGATCTAGCTTCCGACCAGCTTCTGCCGTCCCGGCTCGCGATTCAAGCAGGCTTGGCATGCCCTCTGCTACGATTTATCGTTTTGCATCGGCCCATGCCCGGAGACAAGAGCGAAATGAATCGCGAACCTACCCCGCTGCATCCGCTGCTCGCCCGCCTGCGCGAAGCGCGCCAGATCACCGACGCGCTGTTCGCCATCGTCAAACCCGAATTCCTGTATGAGCGCCCGATTGCCGAGCGGCATCGGATCGTGTTCTACATCGGGCATCTGGAAGCGTTCGACCGCAATCTGTTCGATCAGCGCCTCTTCGACCTGCCCAGCCCGAATCCCGAGTTCGACCAGTTGTTCGCGTTCGGCATCGATCCCGTCGATGGCGGCCTGCCGAGCGACCAGCCGCAAGACTGGCCGTCGCTCGACGCGATTCGCGCGTATGTTCAGCGGATTCGCGACGACATCGATGCGCGTTTCGATCCCGTCCAAATTACAAAGCGTGAAGATAAGCACGACAATTCCAGCGCGCCGGAGGCCGCGCCCGAGACGCTGCTGGAGGTCGCGATCGAGCATCGGCTGATGCACGCGGAAACGCTCGCGTACATGCTGCATCAGTTGCCGCTGCATCAGAAAACCGGACCGGACGTCACCGAAGACACGAGCGCGAACATCCGCTCGATAGCACCGTCGCGCGGGAAATGGTGCACGTGCCCGCGGGCAGGCACGACGCTCGGCCTCACGCGCGAGAGCGGCACGTTCGGCTGGGACAACGAGTTCGGCGAACATCGCGTGGACGTGCCGGCGTTCGAGATGGACCGCTACATGGTGACGAACGCGGACTGGCTGGATTTCATCGATGCCGGCGGTTACGCGAATCGCGATTACTGGCGCGACAGCGACTGGGCGTGGAAGGAACGCGAAGGCATCGAGAAGCCGGCGTTCTGGGTGCGTGATGAATCGGACGAGTCGTCGAACGCATCGCACTGGAAGCTGCGGACCATGTTCGACGAGATCGCCGTTGCCGTCGGACTGGCCGGTTTATGTGAGTCACGCCGAAGCCAGCGCGTATGCGAAATGGGCGGGCAAGTCGCTGCCGACGGAAGCGCAATGGCAACGCGCCGCCGAGGCCGCCCCGCACGCCCAGCAAGGCAATTTCGATTTCCGCCGATGGGAACCGTCGCCGGTGCAGGCGCACCCGGAGAACCGCAGCGCGGCGGGCGTGGTGGGGCAGTTCGGCAACGGCTGGGAATGGACATCGACGACCTTCGGGCCGTTACCGGGCTTCGAGCCGTTTCCGTTCTATCTGGGTTACTCCGCGAACTTCTACGACGACCAGCATTTCGTGCTCAAAGGCGGCTCGCCGCGCACGGCGGCGTGCATGCTGAGACCGAGTTTTCGCAACTGGTTTCAAGCGCATTACCAGTATGTGTATGCGGGATTTCGGTGCGTGCGGGAGTTGTAATGGACCTATAACGGGGATCATAAATTAACGGGCGGTTTGCACCACCGTCCACCAGGGAGACAGCCAGATGACCGATAAATTCGTGTTCCACGCAGGCGAAGCGACCGTATTCGCCGCCCCGGGCCAGGCCACCGACGCCATGCCGGAGATCCTGATCGGGCGCGTCGACGGACCGGTCGGGCAAGCGTTCGCGAACATGATGGCGCAGAGCAAGGGACACACGGCAATGTTCGCCATCCGTGCCTGCAACCAGCTAGTGCGCCCGGTGACGATGCTGGTGCCCAAGGTGACGCTCAAGGACATGGCGACCATCGAGCTGTTCGGCGGCGTAGTGCAATCGGCAACGGCCGATGCGGTCATCGATTGCGTCATAGAAGGGCTGATCCCGAAGGACATTGCAAACGACCTGTGCATCATCAGCCTCGTCTGGATCGATCCGCGCTGCGCAACGGACAGCAACCTCGACAAGAAGGACATGTACCGGACCAACTACGAAGCGACCAAGCTGGCGATCCGACGCGCACTGAGCGACGAGCCGAGCATCGACGAGCTTATCGCTAATCGGCACAAGATCAAGCACGATATGGACGACTGGAGCTAAGTTTAGTTCGTCGTACTGGTGAACAAGATTAGCGGCTCCCGTAGTACGGCTGCGATAGCGTTTTAGCCGAGCGTATGAGGTCTTCCAGCATGGCCGCGCGCTTGTTCGGATCCGTGTCGCGGCTGGTCATGAAGCACAACGCCGCGACGGCGTGTCCGTTCCTGTCTCTCACGGGCGCGGCCATGCAGTATCGAAACGTGTGGGACAGGCCTTCCGTGCAAAAGAATCCCTGCTCGGCGGCACGCTCGACATCGCTCAGAAAATCCGATACTTCGATCCGCTTGCCGTTATCGAGGATAAAGTCTTCTTCCGGAATCAGTAAGCGAATCTCCTCCGCGCTCAAATGTCCGAGCAATAACCGGCCGGATGCTGTCCACGGAATCGGCACTTTCACGCCGATGTCAGAACTGATATTGAACGGTCGCGAGCTGTTTTCCGAGAGAACCACGGTGTACTTGTTACCCTCCAGCATGCACAGTTGCGCGGTTTCGTCGTGACTCCTGACAAGGGCGAGAATGACCTGGTGAGCGCGGCTTATCAGGTCGTTGTGCACGGCATAGTCGGATCCGTAATAGTGCATCTCGCGTCCGAAGAACACACTCCCATCCGCGCCCGCTTCAAGCCATCCGGCCTCAGTCAGAATCGTCATCAGTTCGTAGATGCTGGAACGCGGCGCGCCCGTCGCTTCGATCAGTTCGCGCATGGTCATGGGACGCCGCGCGATATGCAACTGCTTGAAAATGGAGATGACCCGGTCAACCCCCCTGGCCCTCGATGATTCCGGTACAGACATTACTCGCACTCCGTCGGCGATAGGGTTCTCAGCTTGTGGCATCAGTGATCGAGTACCCGGTGCAGGAACTGTTGCGTGCGCTCGTTCTGCGGATTCACGAAGATCTGCTCCGGGGCGCCCTGCTCGGCTATCACGCCCTTGTCCATGAACACAACGCGGTCGGCAGTCTTGCGCGCGAAGCCCATTTCATGCGTGACGACGACCATCGTCATGCCGTCGCGTGCCAGGCCGCGCATCACCTCCGTCACTTCGCCAACCAGTTCCGGATCGAGTGCGGAAGTGGCCTCATCGAAGAACATGATGCCCGGCTCGACGGCCAATGCCCGTGCAATCGCCACCCGTTGTTGCTGACCGCCCGAAAGCTGGCTTGGATAGTGATCGGCCCGATCGGCGAGACCCACGCGGTCCAGCGCGTCCATGGCGCGCTTGCGGGCATCCGCCGGGTTCATCTTGCGTGCCTTGATCAAGGCCAGCGAGACGTTGCCCAGCGCGCTCTTATGCGGAAAGAGATTGAACTGCTGGAATACCATGCCCACGTGACCGCGAATTTCTCGCGCGCGGCGTGAATCGTGAAGCGGCACTTCGTTGACCCAGACCTCGCCGGCGTCGGCGGTTTCAAGGCCGCTCATGATGCGCAGCACGGTGCTCTTTCCCGAACCCGACGCACCGATCAGGACGAGCACTTCGCCCGGGCGCACGTCGAGGTTGATCTCCTTGAGCACCTGCATCGTACCGAATGACTTGGTGACGCCGGTGAGGTTGATGATGGGCTTTGACGTAGCTGGCGATGGTCATGACAACAGGCTCCTTCTTCGATCATGGCGGCGCACCCACCGCGACAGTGGAAAGCACACAACGAAATAAAGCACGGCGACCAGGCCATAGATTTCCACCGGCTTGCCGATCCGGTCGACAATCGCCTGGCCTTGATGCATCAGTTCCGACATGCCGATCATGCTGACAATCGACGTGTCCTTGATAAGCGATAGATACTGGCCGATCAGCGGCGGCAGCACGATCTTTCCCGTCTGCGGCAGGATCACTGAGAAGAACGCCTGCGTCTTGCTTAGCCCGAGGATCTGCGAGACTTCCCACTGCCCCTTCTGGACGGATTCAATGCCCGAGCGGAAAACCTCCGCAATATAGGCGCCTTGATAGACGCTGAGCCCGATCAACGCCGGCCGCGAATACATCGATTGCATAGCCGAAGTACGACACGCCGAAATAGATGAACATCAGCGTGATCAGTACCGGCGTGCCGCGAAATAGCTCGGTGTAGAGCCGCGCGAGCCGTGGCGTACCCCATGGCCCGAACGAGCGCAAGACGGCCGCCAGCAGCCCCACGATGCGTCCCGCCGACAATCGACGCCACTGAGAGAACCAGCGTCATCAGCAGGCCTTGAAGCAGGATCGGCAGGCTGGTCGTTAGCAAATCGCTTGTCATGTTCACTCTCCAGTTTCAGGACTCACGCACGATCGGCGGGACGTCTGATCAGGAACGGCCTGCGCGCGCGTTTTGCAATGACGAGCGGCGGATGAAATATTCGTACACTAATCAACCCTGCTACCCACGACAGGAAGTTGCTCAGGACCAGATACGCAATCAACGTGATGGTGAATGTCTGGATATATAGCAACGTGCGCGAGTTGATGACCGTCGCCATGCCGGTCAACTCCGGCAGCGCGATGGCGGAAAGCAGCGACGTCCCGAGCAGAAGCTGGATCAGGTTGTTGACGATCGCGGGATAAACGGCACGCGCCGCCTGCGGCATGACGACTTCAATGAAGATCTGCGAACGCTCCATGCCGAGGATCGAGGCCGCTTCCAGTTGTCCGCGCGGCACCGACTGAATGCCTGCGCGAAACACTTCGGCAAGGTACGCCCCGACATTCACGCCAAGCGCGATGACACCCGCCGAATATGCATTGAGCGTGATGCCCATTGATGGCAGGCCGAAGAAAACAATGAAGATCTGCAGCAGCACCGGCGTGTTCCGGATCGCCTCGATATAACAACTGGCAATCACCCGCAGCAGCGCGACGCGGGACACGCTCGCCAGTGCGGTCAGCAGGCCGAGCAGCAGCGCAACGACGAAGGCCAACAGCGTGACCTGCAGCGTCAGCCACGCCGCGCGGACGAAATCGTTCAGATAGCCCGACAGGGTCACCCATTCATAGCTCATTGTTCCTCCGTCTCCAATACCGCGCGGTGCAGACTGCGCTTCATGCTTTTCAATATTGCGGATTCAACGGGAAGCGTGGATCAGCGCCGAACCACTTCTTGTAGAGTTGGGCGTTCAGCTTCGACGCATTGATCTGGAACAGGAACAGGTTCAGGTAATCGAGCCAGACCTGATCGCCCGCCTTCACGCCGAACGCGTTGTATTCCAGCGGAACCAGCGCTTCGTCGGTCACGGTCAGATCAGGATCAAGCGAGGCCTGGTAAGCGAGGAAGTTATTGTCTTCGATCATTGCGTCGGCCTGCCCTTGCTTGACCGCGAGGATAGCCGCCTGAGAACTGTCGAACTCCTGGATCTTCACCTGCATGTTCAGCGCGCGCACTTCATCGCCATTGGTGGAGCCCTTGACGGTTGCGATCGTGCGGCCGGACATGTCCTTGATGGACTTGATGCCGCTGCTCTTCTTGACGAGCAGCGCTTCACTGGCCACCACATAAGGATTCGTGAAGCCGATTTCCTTTGCACGCTCCAGGTTGCGCGTGAAATTGCAGAACACCACATCGACCTTGCTGGTCTGAAGGTTCGGAATGCGGTTGGCGCTCGTCGTATTGACGACTTCGAGCTTGACGCCCATTTGCTTCGCGAGCTCTTTCGCGAGGTCGACGTCGTAGCCATCAGCCGCGCCGTCTTTGTTGTAGAAACCAAAAGGCGCGAAGGTCAAACAGTCGCCTACCCGGAGCGTTCCGCGCTGCAGGACTGCCTTCAATGTCGACTCCGCCGCACCGTCCTGGCCGGGTGTCGCGACCTTCGTGCAAGCCGCCAGAGTCAATAAGCCAGCCATTGCGAATAAACAGACAATGCGTGTGCTCTCTTTCACAAGTCTCATTTTGATCTCAGTCATGAAGTTGAAATTAGCGGCATAGGGACAGCAGGCGGCGGCTGAAAATAAAAACCGGGTTCGACGCTTGACCATGCCAGTGCATGAATCTGGGTGCGTTAGGACTACCGCGCTATTGCCATTGCGGTACGCGGATTTGGGTTAGTCCGATATACCGGACTAACGTCCGATACAGCGGATAAGCGAAGTCTTTCACAGAAAAAAACACGTGGCAATGGGGTTTCCGCTAATGCGAACTTATCGGTTAGCTTGAGGTTCGCGCCTAGTGCAATCCGCGGTCGGTAAGCATTGAAAGCTCAATGCAAGTGGCACGAGAAATTGATAGCCCGCGTCTTCTAAGTATTTTTTGGGCTAAGAAAGCGGTAGCGGCGGTCGGGAATCGCCGGCTTTGCGCGATGACGCAGACGTACTGCGTGTTTGGAAAACGGGCTACTACAATTCCTGCTCAACCATCTTGAGCCAAGACGAACGATCACATCGCCCGTTAGCGGAAAACGCTTGAGGCGCCCGGAGATGTGAACGCGTAACTGGCGCTCAGGAAAACCAATAGAAGACGAACGCTCCCTACATACCCCAGCGCAAAGCGGGCGTATGCACTGCGCTGTCCCAGTGGGTTTTCATTTCATCGTCGAGAATGCAGAGCGTGATTGACGCCCCCGCCATCTCGAGCGACGTGGTCAATGCGCCGACCTGCGCGCGGCCGATACTCAAGCCACGTTCCTGAAGCCACGCTCGCGTCGAGTTGAACAGCAGGTAAAGCTCGCCGAGCGGTGTGCCGCCCAGACCGTTGACGAGCACGAGCAGTTCGGCATCGGCCTGCGGTTTCAGATCATCCACTATCGCGCTCAGCAATTCCGCGACGATGGCGTCGGCCGGCGCCATCTTCGCCCGGCGCCTGCCCGGCTCGCCGTGAATGCCGACCCCCACTTCAATCTCATCGTCGCCGATCTTGAACGTGCGCGTACCCGCCGCCGGCACGACGCAGCTCGTGAACGCGACGCCCATCGACGCGGTGCGCTTGTTGATGCGGTCGCCGAACGCCTTGCATTGTTCGAGACTCGCGCCGCTCTCCGCCAAGCTGCCCACCAGCTTCTCGACAATCACCGTTCCCGCCACGCCGCGACGCCCGGTCGTATAGCTTGAGTCCTCGACGGCCACGTCGTCGTTGATCAGCACGATCGCGTTCCGTACCTCGGACATCTCGGAGGCCATTTCGAAGTTCATCACGTCGCCCGAGTAGTTCTTCACGATGAAGAGCACGCCCGGACCGGTATCGACTGCCATGGCGGCGGCCATCATCTGGTCCGGCGTCGGCGATGTAAAGATCTGGCCGGGGCACGCGGCATCGAGCATGCCGTGGCCGACAAAGCCGCTGTGCAAAGGCTCATGCCCCGAGCCGCCGCCCGACACCAGCGCCACTTTTCCGGGCTTGAGCACCTTGCGGCGCACGAACACGGGCTCGTTGTTCAGCACGACGAGGTCCGCATGCGCGGCGGCGAAACCGGCGAGGCTTTCGGCAAGAAAGTCGTCGACATGGTTGATGAACTTCTTCATGGCCTGCGCTCCTTCACTTGATGTGTTGCGCGAGATACGCGCATACCGCCGCGATCATGAGCTCGCTGGAACGCGCGCCCGGATCGATATGTCCGCGCGAACGCTCGCCGAGAAACGACGCCCGCCCCTTGGTCGCGAGCATGTCGCGCGTGGCAAGCATCTGTGCTTGCGCCACGCGCGGCAGCTCGTCGATGACCGCTTGCGCGGACGCGCCTTCCGCGGCCAGTTCCCTGAACCTGTTCGCGACCGGGATCAGCACGTCCATCATGGTCTTGCTGCCCACCCCGGTCTTGCCCCGGTGGCCCACCGCATCCACGCCCGCAGCAAAGATGACGGCAAAGCCGGCAACGTCCATCGCCTGCCCTTTCGAGCCCTTCGACATGCCGCTCAGCAATGAATAGAACAGGGGTCCTGACGATCCTCCGACCGTCGATAATACTTTCGACGCCGCCGCATCGAGCGACGGCGCAAATTCAGCCGCTTCAATTTCGCCGCGCGCCGCGAGCAACGCCTCCATGCCGCGCAGCAGGTTGAAGATATGGTCGCCATCGCCGATCTGCTGATCGAGCAACGCGATCTCATCCGTGTTTTGCTTGAGCGTTGCATGCGCGGCTTCGATGCACGCCATGACCGTCTTGCCGTTCATGTCGGGATCCTCCTGCCGTCGGCGCGAAAATATAAAAGGCTGCGCGCGGGCAGCGACACGCCTACCGATTGCCCCGCGCTGAAATTGCGTTCCGTCACGGTCGTCGCGACCACGGCGGTGCCGTTGCGATCCAGAATCAGCAGATGACGCAGCGGCGAATATTCGAGCACCTTCACATCCATCACATTCCGCTCGCCATGCTCGTGATCTTCGGAATGTTCGTTATGACCGCCGGCCTCGGCGAGCACAATATCCTCCGGGCGGATTGCAACGGTCGCCGTGCCTTCCGGCATCACCGCCTGATCGAAGAGCGCCGGCGGCAGCAGGTTGATCGGCGGCGAGCCGAGACGCCTTGCCGCGCTGACGCATGCAGGGTTGCCATAGACCTCGCGCGGCGTGCCGAGTTGCACGAGCCGCCCATGTTCAAGAATGCCGATGCGATCCGCGAGCGTGGTCGCTTCCACCTGATCGTGCGTCACATACACAATGGTCGCGCCGATGTTCCGGTGCAGGCGCTTCAGCTCGATGCGCAGTTCCTCGCGCAGCTTGGCGTCAAGCGACGACAACGGCTCGTCCATCAGGAATACGCGCGGCTCGCGGACCAGCGCACGCCCGATCGCCACCCGCTGCATCTCGCCGCCCGACAGATGCGTCGCCATATTGTCGAGCTTCGATTCCATGTGAAGCATCGCGGCCACCGTCTGCACGCGCTTGCGCACATCGGCCTCGCTGCTGCGCCGGCGCGGTGAACGCAGCGGGAACGCGAGGTTATCAAACACCGTCAGATGCGGATAAAGCGAGTACTGCTGGAAGATGAACGCGACATCGCGATCTGACGGATGGACGTTGGTCGCGAGCTTGCCATCGATCAGGACATCGCCGGAATCGGGCCCTTCCAGGCCTGCGATCAGGCGCAACGTCGTGGTTTTCCCCGCGCCGCTCGGTCCAAGCAGCACGACGAATTCCCCGTCCTTCACGTCGATGGACAGGTCGTCCACCGCCACGGTCGCGCCAAACCGCTTCGATACGTTTTGTAGCTGCACTTCAGCCATGAACCTCTCCCGTTTCGGCGCTCGCCAGCTCGGCCGCCGGAAGCCTGCGGCCCGACACCGCGTCATAGAGCAACGCGCGTTCCTTTCGAAACGACAGCCCGACCGGCGATCCGGCAGCGAGCCTGACCTCCTTGCCCACACGTGCCCGCACGACGCCCGCAGCCGTCTCGATCATCAGTACCTGGTGCGAGCCCAGGAACTCGTCGGCGATCACCTTGCCGCGCAACGCCCCATGTTCATCGATGACCACATGCTCCGGGCGAATGCCCAGCAGCACGCTCGCGGCCGCAGCGTCGCAATGGGGCACGGTTATGGGCGCGCCATGCACTTGCACTTGCGTTGCGCCGGCGGCAACCGGGCCATCGACGGGCAGGAAGTTCATCGGCGGACTGCCGATAAAGTTGCCCACGAAAACCGTCGCCGGAAAATGATAGATCTCGTGGGGCGCACCGGCTTGCAGCACTTCACCCTGGTTCATCACGACGATGTCGTCGGCCATCGCCATCGCCTCGCTCTGGTCGTGCGTGACGTAGACCGTGGTCGCGTTGAGCTGGTCGTGGAGCTTGCGCAATTCGAGGCACATCAGTTCGCGGAAGTCGGCATCGAGCGTGCCGAGCGGCTCATCCATCAGGAACGCCTTCGGCTGCCGGACGATGGCACGGCCCAGCGCCACGCGCTGACGGTCACCACCGGAAAGGCCACCGGTCTTCCGGTCGAGGATCGCTTCAATCCGCAGCATGCGCGCGGCCGCGTCCACGCGCGCCGTGATCTCGCGGCGTGGCACATGCTCGTTCTTCAACGGAAACGCGATGTTGTTGCGCACCGTCATGTGCGGATACAGCGCGAACATCTGGAACACGAAGGCAATGTCACGCTGACGGGCGCGCAGGGCCGTAACGTCATCGCCGTCGATCAGTATCTGGCCGGAAGTCGGCAGCTCGAGTCCGGCGATCATGCGCAGCGTCGTGGTCTTGCCGCAGCCCGACGGACCGAGCAGCACGACGAAACGCCCGGCGCCCACAACAAGGTCCGTGTTGCGCACGGCAGTGAAATCGCCAAAGCGTTTGTGCAGGTTGACGAGCGTGATGGCGGCCATGGATCAGTCGGGAAAATGGCTGGTGATGAGAAACGCCACCGCGCCGGCGAGGATCACGGGAAACGACCACGTGAAGAGCGCGAGCGAAAACGGTTGGACGAGCATTGCGATGCCTGCCCCGATCACGACTGTCGCCGCGGTTTCGCTATGACCGCGTCGCAAGAAACGCGCACGCGGCGCGACGAGTTGACGTTTCATTTGCGTACCGCTCCGAAAGTAATGCCGCGCAACAGGTGCTTGCGAAGCACGACGGTAAAAAAGAGGATCGGCAGGACGAATAGCGTCGTGGCTGCGGCGACGGCCGGCCAGTCCTGCCCGCCCTCACCGATAATGAACGGGATGAACGGCGGCATGGTCTGCGCATCGCCGCTCGTCAAGAGCGACGCGAACGCGTACTCGTTCCACGCGAAGATCAGGCAGAAGATCGCGGTGGCGGCTATCCCGGTAATGGCTTGCGGCAACACGACCTTGACGAACGCATGCAGGCGCGTATAACCATCGACGAGCGCGGCCTCCTCGTACTCGCGCGGGATCTCGTCCATGAAGCCCTTTAGCAGCCACACCGCTAGTGAAACGTTCACGGCTGTATAGAGCACGATCATGCCGACGTAGCTGTCGCTCAAGCCCAGCGCGCGATACATCAGGTAGATCGGAATCGCGACCGCGATGGGCGGCATCATGCGCGTGGAAAGAATAAAGAACAGCAGGTCGTCTGCCAGCGGCACCTTGAAACGCGAAAAGGCATAGGCCGCGAGCGTGCCGAGAAACACGGCCAGAAAGGTCGAACCGAAGCCGATTACAAGCGAATTGACGAAGCGCGGCAACACCTTCGATGCCCCCGCGATCACCATGTTGCGCTTGCGCACATCGCGTTCGTACCAGGCCGTGGCGGGCGGCAGGCTGGCGATGAATTCGGGCGTCTGACGGGAGCGGATCGTAAAGAGATTGACGTAGCCTTCCAGCGACGGCTGAAACAGCACGACGGGCGGATACGCAATCGCATCCTCCTGGGTCTTGAAGCTCGTCATGAAGATCCACGCTATGGGCAGCGACGTCACGAGCGCATACACAATCACGACCGTGGCCGCGAAGGCCTTGCCGCGAGCCGACGCGGCAACCACCGAGCGAGCATTACCGGGCTGGTTCATCGCTGTTTGATCCGGTTGAGCGCCTTGATATAGATGTTCGCCGCACCGAACACCGTGACGAAGAGAATGATCGCGAGCGCCGACGAATAACCGGTCTGCCACTTTTCGAACGCGGCGCGCTTGAGCGTGATCGAAACGGTCTCCGTGACCGAGCCCGGACCGCCTGACGTAAGCAGGTTCACCATGTCGAACATCTTGAAGTTTTCGATGCCGCGGAAGAGCACGGCCAGCATCAGGAACGGCATGGTCATGGGCAGCGTGATCGACCAGAACTGGCGCCATGGTGTCGCGCGATCCACTTCCGCGGCTTCATAGATATAGTCGGGAATGGAGCGCAGCCCGGCGAGGCAAATGAGCATCACATAGGGCGTCCACATCCAGGTATCGACCATCACGATGGTCCAGGGAGCTAGCGGCACATCACCGATCATCTGGAACGAGGCCGGCGAAATGCCGGTGACAAGGCTCACCACGTCATTGAACAAGCCGGTCTGCGGCTGAAGCAAAAAGGTCCAGAAGTTGCCGACAACGGCGGGCGACAGCATCATCGGCAAAAGGATCAGCGTGGTCCAGAAGCTGTGGCCGCGGAATTGCCGGTTGATCAGCAACGCCAGGCCGAAGCCGAGCAACACCTCAAGGCTCACCGACCAGAACACGAAACGCGCCGTGACTTGCATGGCGTACCAGATGTCCTCGTCGGTCAGGATGTCTACGTAATTATCGATACCGACAAACCGGGCCGGCACGCTCGGCATGTTCGACTTGAAGTTCGTGAACGACAGCCGCAACGCCCAGACCAGCGGGAAGATGTTGATCGCGAGCAGCAGCAGGATGGTGGGAAGAATGAATAGCCAGGCAATGGTCCGGTCCGACAGGCCGCGCAAGCTGCCGCCGCTGCGCGTCCCTCGTCCGGACTCCAGCTCCTGTGAAACAAAAGGCTTGTCTGCCAGCATGCCCGCCTCCTCGTGGCGTACCGGAGCGGCCGTCCAGCCGCCGCCAGTACTTATGCATGAATCTCCTACTTGCCTTCCTGCTTGAACACCTTGTTCCAGTCCTTGACGAGCAGATCGAGCGCCTCTTTCGCCGAACCCTTGTCCGCCACGACGTAGTCATGCACGCGCTTTTGCATGTCGAGCAGGAGTTCCGCGTAAGCCGGTTCGGCCCAGAAGTCCTTGACGATCTCCATCGATTTCAGGAACGCCGGGGCGAACGGTGCGCTCCCCGCAAAACTCGGGTCCTGCACGACCGATTTCGCCGCCGAGTAGCCGCCAAGCTGCCACCATTTCTTCTGCACATCGGCTTGCGCGAACCACTTGATGTATTCAAGCGCGTCCTCCTTGTGATCGGAGTAAGAGACGACCGATATGCCCTGCCCGCCGAGTTGCGTGAATTGCTGAAGTTCCTTTGGCGTCACAAAGAATCCGATCTTGTCGCCTCCGACGTTCGGATCCTTATAGAGTCCCGGGAAGAATGCAAACCAGTTCATCTGCATTGCCACCTGACCCGACTTGAACGCATCGAGGCCTTCCTGCATGTAGGCGTTGGTCATGCCCGGCGCCGTGCAGCACTTGTAGAGCGCCTTGTAGAACTCAAGCCCCTTGACCGAATTGGGCGAATTGACGAAACCGTCGAGATGATACGGTTTCTTCGGATCTTCGTACTGGAAACCCCATGCGTAGAGCGCGTTCGTCACGCCCATGGTGATGCCCTCAGAACCTCGTTCGGTAAAGATGTAGACGCCGTACACGGTCTTGCCGTCTATCTTGCGGCCCTGGAAAAACTCGGCGGTCTGCTTGAGCTCGTCCATGGTCGCCGGCGGCGCCAGTTCCCGTTTGTATTTCTGTTTGAACTCAGCGCGCAACTCGGGCCTCGCAAACCAGTCCTTCCTATACGTCCACCCAACGGCATCGGCCATGGCCGGCAGCGCCCAGTAGTTCGGGGTGTTCTTCGGCCATTCCGCATAACCCACCACGGTTGCGGGCATGAAGTCGTCCATCGATATCTTGTTCTTCGTGAAGAAGTCGTTGAGCTTCACGTAGTGGCCATTGACCGCCGCGCCGCCGATCCACTGACTGTCGCCAATGATGAGATCGCAGAGCTTGCCGTGCGAATTGAGTTCGTTGATGAAGCGGTCGGCATAGCTCGTCCATGGCACGAACTCGAACTTCATCTTTATGCCGGTCTTGGTCGTGAAGTCCTTTGATAGTTCGACGAGTGCGTTCGCCGGGTCCCAAGCCGCCCAGCACAGGGTCAGCTGCTTTGCCTGCGCCTGCACGCCCGAAGCCATGCCAAGCCCCAGCGCCAACGCAAGCGCCGCAGCCACTCTTTTCGATGTAAGCCGTAACATGTGTCTTCTCCTTTTATTTCGGTCTCCGATCATTACGACGATCAGCGCCCATGCGCCGGGCACCGTGTTTCGGCTCTGCGGAATCAGGCAGCGGTCCGCGTGTCGCGAGCGTCAGGCATGCGCATTCTCACGAAGGTAAATCCGGGTTTCCGGCGTCGGAATGGCAAGCGCGCCCCGCACGTCGTTTAGAAAATTGAGTGCAGCGAGCCCCGCCCAGTGGACGATGCCACGCACGTCCTGATCGAGGATCACGTCAATTGCACGCTCGGCCAGTTGGGCCCGCGTCTGCGCCGTGCAACCGTGACCGATCAGCACCACGCGCTCCTTGTTGCCGGACTCCTGCAGCGCTGACGCAATGCCTGCAATGCCGCCGCCCGTCACATAGACGCCCACAAGATCTGTGTGGCGCGCGACCAGGCCCTGCAGCGCGAGGCCGGCGCCGTCGTCATCTTCCGTAAAGTCGGGTTCCGCGACCCAACGCAAATTCCGAAAGTCCTCTTCGAGGACTTGCGAAAAACCGGTCCGGCGTTCGAGTTGATCGTGCAGGCGTGACGATCCGGACAGCACCGCCACTGTGCCAATGCGCGCGCCGAGAAAGAGACCCATCAGCAGTCCGGCAGTGCGTCCGGCAATGCGATTGTCGACGCCTACATACGCCGCCCGGCCACTGCCCGGCAAATCGGAAAACACCGTGACGACGGGAACGCCCGCGCTGCTCAGTTCGTCGATGAAGTGGGCGACCCACGGATAGTCGAGCGGCGCCAGCACTACGGCGTCGTAGGCGATTGCCTGCTCCGAAAATGATGCTGTGTCGCGTTGGACCGCGAAATCGCATCGATAGAACGACGAGGTGATGCGGTGCTCGCGAAAGAAGCTCGCGGACAACGCAATGTCACGTTCAACGTGATCGAGGAAGCGCGAGTTGATTTGCGGAAGAACGAAGGCAATGCGAAACGATGTAGCTTTCGCAGGACGGCCACGGCTCGCGCGGTCATCGCGCAGATTTGCCAGAGCAAGATGAACGCGTTCGGCCGTCTCGGGACGGACCGCCAGGTCGTCGCGCAGGACGCGATCGACCGTCGCCACGCTGACACCAGCGCGACGCGCAATCATCATACGTGTGGCCGGCATTTGTCTCCTCCGGTACCCTGCTTTGGCTCTTTCTTACAAGAGTCCTTTTGTTTACTTAAGGTAGTTTTTCCAACGGAGAATGCAAGCTTTTTTAACGTGATAAAGCCATCATTTTGATGCGAACGCGATCATTCTCGCTGAGCTGATTAGTATGGATAACATACTTAATATGATCGCCTGATGCGGATTAGCGTCGCGCGTTGGATCAGACGCGCTGAAAACCCGCGCCGGCGTGGGCACCGCGCCTTTCGGGTTTATCAGATGAATATAATATTCTGCTATACGAACCATTCGAGCAGCTTCAGAACTCCGCATCGAGTTCATCAATCTCTTCGACCTCCTGCTGCGCGTCCGCTATCCACTGCTGCATCTCCGGCAGTTCAAGAATGCGCTGTCCATACGCCACCGCCTCGGGAGGGAGCTTGACGTCGTAGGTGACAAAACGCGTGACGACCGGCGCGAACATCGCATCTGCCGCGCTCAACGTTCCAAACAGGTATGGCCCTTCATATTGTTGAAGGCACTCGAGCCAGATCGTAGTGATGCGCTCGATGTCGGTCTGCGCGCGCGCCCAGACCTTGAAGCCCGGGAAGTGCGCCTTGATGTTCATCGGCAGGGCTGAACGCAACGAACCAAAACCCGAATGCATCTCGCCGCAGATGGAGCGACAATGAGCACGCATGCGCCGGTCGCTGGGCATCAAACCCGCCTTCGGGCGCACCTCGTTGAGATATTCAGCAATCGCAAGCGTGTCCCAGACCTTGATGCCATCGTGAACCAGACAGGGCACTAGAATGGACGGAGACAGCAAGAGGAGTTCGGCACGTGCGCCCGGGTCGTCGACCGGCATCACAAACTCGTCGAAGGGCAATCCACTGAACTTTGCAAGCAACCAGCCCCGCAGTGACCAGGACGAATAATTCTTGCTGCTGATGGTGAGCGTAGCTTTCGTCATCTGAATTCCCTCGACGATTCATGCGGGAGGCACACACGCCGGACTTCGCGGCGGGGTGCAGATCCGCACCAAAATGCGGCATTTTCGGTGCGTGTTCAGGATTGCTGCAAAGCGTGTGCCAATTTTCGCGCTCTGTGCATGGCGTTTCGCAAATTGGCATATGACTTGCGTTGTAGAGGATCACTCGACAACACGCATTTAAGCGAAAGGCGATGAATCCATTCGCATACTCCAACTATCAGGCCATAGCAGATCTCACGCTGCCCGCACGTCACGGCGCGGCGCTGGTCAACCACGCGCTCGAAGCATGGCCGCTGATTGCAGCGACAGCCCAAGGCCGTTCGCTGGTGGCAATGTGCGAGATGCTGGCGCTTTCAACCCTCACGCATACGCGGCGATCGTTCGGCATCGACGCCGTGGTGGTAGACGGAAAGAGCATGCGTGTTGTCGAGGAAGTGATGCTCGCAACGCCGTTCTGTTCGCTACTGCATTTTGCCAAGGAAGCCGCGCCGGCCCAACCCCGAGTGCTCGTCATAGCGCCGATGTCGGGCCACTTCGCCACCCTCCTGCGCGGCACCGTGCGCACCATGCTTGCCGAACACGACGTCTACATCACCGACTGGCACAACCCGAGGGACATCTCTCTGAAAGAAGGCTCATTCGGCTTTGATGAATATGTGCAGCACATCATCGACTTTGTCGCGGAGCTCGGTCCCAACACGCACCTGCTCGCTGTCTGCCAGCCGACCGTCGCCACCCTCGCGGCGGTCTCGCTCATGGCAGCGGACGATCACCCTTCACAGCCGGCAAGCATGACGCTGATGGCCGGTCCTATAGACACGCGCATCAATCCGACCTCCGTCAACGTGCTGGCGAAGAGCAAACCGATTGAATGGTTCGAGCGCAATCTGATCAGCGCCGTGCCGTGGGGTTTTGCGGGCGCCGGCCGGCGAGTGTATCCAGGCCACACGCAGTTGATGGCGTTCATGTCGATGAACCCGACACGCCATTTCGATGCATTCGAAGACATGTTTTATGAGCGGGCCAAAGGCAACCCCGAGAAGGCGGACGCTATTCACGTTTTTTATGACGAATACTTCGCCACCATGGATCTGACAGCCGAGTTTTATCTCGAGACCGTCGACACCGTGTTTCAGCGCCATGCGCTGCCTCTGCACGAACTCGAAGTACGTGGACGCAGGATCGACCCATCGATTATTCGCCGCACGGCACTCTTAACGGTAGAAGGCGAGCGCGACGACATCTGCGCGGTCGGCCAGACGCTCGCCGCGCAGGACCTGTGCAACAAGTTGCGGCCCTACCTGAAGACGCATCACGTGCAAACAGGCGTGGGTCATTATGGTGTGTTCAACGGCAAGCGCTGGGAGCGCCAGATTTATCCACGCGTGCGCGCGATGATCCACGACAACGAGCCGAACAGCGTCGTGATCAACGCTCGTGCGCAGCCTTTGCAGTCGTTAGCGCCGCTACAACCGCGGGCCATCACAAGCGCCGATACGAAGGCAGATACAGACACGCAGTCCGAAGCATCTTGATCGTGAATCCCGGGCTGGTGCTGCCCGGGATTCAACCTCGTTTCACGCTGGTTGCCGGCTCGTCCATGGCGTACAGGCAGGAACATCGCATGGACCTTCGGAATCGATGCTGGTGAAGTCGGCCGGACCGACTATTTCCAGGTACTCCATGTCTTCCGAATAATCGAAGAGGTAATGCACGATACCCGGCGCCTGATGCACGCAATCGCCGGCCGCGACCAACGTTTCTTTATCGCCGTACATGAAGCGGGCCCAGCCCTTGAGCATGATCACAATGTGGAATTGAGCCTCATGCCGGTGCCAGCCGGTGCCTTGCTCTGGTGCATGGTTCGCTTTAACGAGTTGCGCGACCACCTTGCCTTTCGTGGCGTGGGCAATGCCCAAATCACGATAGAGAAAAAAATCGCGCAATCCCTGATCCTGGTAAGGCGTGTCTTGCGGTCGGACATGCGAAAAATGAGTGGCAAGCTCGAACGTTTCAGATGACATGGGAGCGCTCCGGTGAGGTAGCAAACCGTCGAATGAAAAAACAGGATGCTTTGCCATGCATCAACCGTTCCACCGCTTAGGTCACTTAAGCCGCAAGTACGATTTTTTAAACGGCAGCGCTCATCGGTCCGTTGCAAGTTGCTGAACTTGTTCTCACCGGTGATATGCAGCATTTTTCGCGACCTGATTAGCCCTGATGGTTTCCGATCCTGGGGCACGTTCACTGGAAATATCGACTATGGCTTATATCAGCGTCGAGATCAGAGCCTACGATGAAGCACGCAAAGTCATCATCGTAGCGTTCAGTAAAAGGTGGCCCGTCACGCCGGCTTCCGCTGTCATCACAGAGCTGACACTGGAAGACTGCAACACGATTGGCTGCGACGGCGAATTGGACGAAGTGCGTTTGACCGATGACCAAGCATGCGTGCTCAGGATGTTGTTCGAGGATGAAGGCACGATTGAAGACTGCCTCGCCGATCCGGCCAGGCTGATCGGCCGCGCAAGCGAGCTGGATGAATGACTGGATGAGTGAGCCGCCAAGGACTCAATTCCGCAGGATTTGTTAAAGCGGGTCATGGTACTTTTGTCTGCATTCAACACATGGGTTCGCCCATCGGGACAAACATGAACGACCTGCCCCACCGAGCGCGCTATGAAGCACGGCTGAACCGCGTGCTCGACCATATCTACGATCACCTCGACGAACCACTGGACATCGACCGGCTAGCCGGGATCGCGTGTTTGTCGCCGTATCACTGGCACAGGATCTATCAGGCCATGTACGGCGAAACGGTGGCCGTGACCGTGCGCAGATTGCGGCTGCATCGCGCGGCCGGTTATCTGGCTAATGGCGCCATGTCGATCGCCGAGATTGCCGAACGCTCCGGATATGGCAGTTTGCAATCGTTCTCGCGCACCTTCAGCGCGGTGTACGGGATGCCGCCGGCGCAGTATCGCAAAGAGGGCACTCATCGCAGGTTCAGGTCCGCGCAATCAGGAGACAATCAAATGACAATGCGTGAAGTGGTGATTCGCGACGTGCCCGCAATGAACGTTATTTCCGTCGATCATGTCGGGCCGTACATGCAGATCGGCAAGGCGTTCGATTCGCTGATCGGGTGGCTTGCCGGCAGGAACCTGTTGTCCGCGCAGATGCGGATGGTGGGCATCTACTATGACGATCCGGGGATCGTGCCCGAAGCAGAGTTGAGGTCGAAGGCCGGCGTGGTGTTGCCGCATGACGTCGATGTCGATGCCGATGTAGCGGCGCCGGTCGGCATTACGCCAGTGCGCGGCGGGCAGTATGCCGTGCTGCGTCACCAGGGGCCGTATAGCGACATGCGCGCGGCCTATGAATGGCTCTATGGAACGTGGCTCGTGCAGTCGGGCCGGGAAGCGGCTGACGCGCCGGTCTTCGAGGAGTACTTGAACAACCCCAAAGAAACGGCGCCAGCAGATTTGCTCACGGAAATCTGCCTGCCATTGGCGTGAGGACGTGCGGTTCCTTGCAGTCCTCCGTAAGATTCAAGCAGCCGGGCGCGCCGAGATCAGCTTGCACGCGTGCCCGGGCAATTCGGCCAGCACGGGCATGCCAAGCATGAGACCGGGCGTTTCGCGCGGTGTTGTAGTGGCGGTCAGCGTGAAGCCGGCGCAGTCAATCGTTGCTTCAAGCGAAGCGCCGACATCGCGGATAAACGTGACCGTACCGCTCAGGCGGTTCGGGCCGGCTTCCGACGATACCGGCTTGACGCAGACATCTTCCGGGCGGATCAGGAGCCGGATATCGGTCGTGGAATCGGGCACGCGCGCCGGGTGAGTCAGGACGATCTGCTGGCCTCCCGGCAGGCTCACGCCGCCGCGCCCGTCGTATGTCACCGGCAGGATATTGCCGAGGCCGATGAAGTCCGCAACGAACTCGCTGACCGGATCGCGATAGATATCCAGCGGCTTGCCGACCTGCGCAATGCGGCCTTTTTCCATCACGACGATTTCGTCGGCCATGGTCATGGCTTCGCGCTGGTCGTGCGTGACCATGATCGTCGTGATGCCCAGGCGCTGTTGCAGCAGGCGGATTTCGACCTGCATGGCTTCGCGCAGCTTGGCGTCGAGTGCGGAGAGCGGTTCGTCGAGCAGCAGCAGTTTCGGCGATGAAGCAATCGCGCGCGCAATCGCCACGCGTTGCCGTTGTCCGCCGGATAGTTGCGTCACCGGCCGGTTCGCCATGTGCGGCAACTGGATCAGTTCGAGCAGTTCGGCCACGCGGCGCGTTTGTGCGGCCTTGTCGGTCTTGCGCAGCCGCAGCGGATACGCGATGTTCTCCGCGACCGTCATATGCGGAAACAGCGCGAGCGACTGGAACACCATGCCGAAGTCGCGTTGATTGGCCGGCACGTGCGTGATGTCGCGGCCGGCAAAGATCACGCTGCCGGAACTCGGCGTTTCCAGCCCGGCGATCATGCGCAATAACGTGGTCTTGCCGCAGCCGGACGGGTCCGAGGAAGCAGACCAGCTTGCCGTCCGGCACGCTCAGGTCGACGTGGTCGACGGCGTACGCGGCGTTGAAGCGCTTGGTCACGGCCTGCAAGGTCAGATGAGTCATGAGAGGTTCCTGCAAGTTTGAGTTTCTGAGCACATCGAAGCGATGATTAAAGCGCCACGCCTTCGTCGCCGATCAGTTTTTCGAGCAGCCAGATCAGCGCGAAGTCGATCGCAACAATAAAGACCGCGAAAGAAAACACCGTCGGATCGAGCGACGACACCGTGCGGCTGTAGAGCCATACCGGCAGCGTCATGGTGTTGATGCCGTACAGGAAGAACGTCACGGTGAATTCGTTGAACGAGATGATGAACGCGAACAGCATGCCGGCGAGAATGCCGGGGCGCATCAGCGGCAAGATCACGTCGAGCATCGCGCGGCGCGGGCTTGCACCCATCACGCAGGCGGCTTCCTCGAACTCCGGGCCGATCGACGCCACCGACGCCGCGCAGTTCTTCACCGTGAATGGCAGCGCAAGAATCACGTGCGCGATGATCAGGCGGAACAAGCCGAGTTCGACCGGCAATACGTTGAACACCAGCAGCAGCGATAGACCGAGCATCACGAGCGGATAGACGAGCGGCAGCGCAACCAGTTGCTCGACCGCCGCCTTGCCGCGAAAACGGTAGCGGCTCAACGCATAGGCGGCGGGCACGGAGACGAGCGTCGCGATGAGCATTGTCGACACGGCGACGATCAGGCTCGTGGTGAGCGCGTCGCCCATCGACAGCACATCGCTTGCGTCGGGTGAGACAAAGCTGTGCCACGCCGCGCGATACCACTGCAGGCTGTAGCCGGGCGGCGGAAATTCAAGCGTGTCCGAGGCGCTGAACGACATGATGATCATCGTCAGGATCGGCAGCGCGGCGAGGAACAGGACGATGCCGGCGAGCAGCGCCGTGGACTTGCCAAGGCGGCCCGGCATGGTCGGCAGGCGAACTGCGCGCGCAGCGGGTATGAAGGGACAGGCGTGCTCATGCGGCAGGCTCCTCGAAGACGTTGCGTGCGGCGCACGAGGCGCTGCGAAATCGCCATCACGGCAAGCGTCGCGACCATCAACACGACACCCGACGCGGACGCTGCCGGCCAGTTCAACAGCGGCGAGACCTGGTCGTGCACCAGCACGGCGAGCATCGGCACGCGGCGCCCGCCCAGCAGCAGCGGCACGGCGAACGCGCTGGCGTTATAGGCGAACACGAGCAGCGCACCCGACACGAGACCGGGCATCGCCAGCGGCAGCATGACGTGCCGCAGCGTTTGCCAGCGGGTTGCGCCAAGCGTGGCCGCGGCTTCTTCATACGAACTCGACACGGCGCGCATGGCGCTGGACAAAGGCAGCACCGCCAGCGGAAACGCGGTCTGGATCAGTCCAAGCAACACACCATGCTCACGATACAGCCACTGCATCGGACGCCCGATCACACCGCTTGCGAGCAGCGCATGATTGAGCAGCCCGGCCGGCCCGAGAATAATGAGCCACCCGTACCCCTGCAGTAACAGATTGACGAGCAGCGGCAGCAGGACGCCGGCAAGCAGTAGCCGCCGCGCCAGCCGCGATTGCGTGCGCGCCATGGCAAGCGCGACCGGAATAGCGAGCAGCACCGCACACACCATGCTCTGAAACGCGAGCCGAAGCGTCAGCCATAGCGACTTCAGGAAATATGAATCGGCGAGGTTCGCGTAGTTCTGCAGCGTGAACGCGTGCCACGCGTCCTCCTGCGTGCCGAAGCTCATGCGCAGCACAACCAGCGCGGCTGCGGCGAGCACGGCGAGAAACGCGAGGATTGGCGCGAGCAGCAGCCATGGCCGCGCCCGGGCTAGCGTCGCGCCCGGCGTCGCCGGAGTCACCGGCTGATCGGGCGCCTCCGGCGCGGCGCGGCGTGAAGAAACCCCGGACATGGTGGTCATGCCGCAAAGATCTCGGTGTAACGCTTGATCCACTCCGGCTGCACCACGGCGAGGGCTTTGTCGTCATGCAGCACGGATTTCTCCGCGATCTGCTGCGCGCTCGGCACGTACGCTGCGGCTTTCCTCGGGAACCATCGCCTTCGAATTCACCGGACCGTTCAGCACGTCGGCGGCCATGCGGCCTTGCACGCCGGCATCGAGTGAATGATTGATAAACGCGTGGATCAGCTCGATGTCGCCCGGATGCGCTTTCGGAATCACCGTGAACATCAATTGCGTCGCGAAGCCTTCTTTCATGCCGTAGGTGACGCCCATTTTGTATTCGGGCTTGCGGATCTGGGCGGGGAAAAATGCCGGCGAATAGATGCCGCCAATATCAAGCGAGCCGGTACGAAACAGGTCCGCGACCTGATTCGGGTTTTCACCGAGCGTCATCACGCGGTCCTTCAGGACAGCGAGCTTCTTGAACCCCGGCTCGATGTTCTGCTGCGAACCGCCCGCAAGCTTCGCCGCGATGATCGCGAGATCCACCGCCTCCGCGAACTCCGGCGGCGGCAGGAACAGGCGGCCTGCGTATTTCGGGTCCCACAGCGCTTCATAAGTGGACGGCGCGCTCTTGAGCGTCGACGTGTTGTAGATCAGGCCGTCGGACCACAACAGATAGCCGACGCCAAAACCGTTTGCACCGGTCCGGTACTGCTGCGGCACTTCCTTGAGATTGGGCAGCTTGTCGAGATCCGGTTTGACCAGGAGGCCGGCATCGCCGAGACCCGATGCGCCCACGCCTGCCAGCGTGATCACGTCGTAGGTGGGACGATCGCCTGCGGCCTTCACCTTCGCGACCATGCCGGAGGTGCCGTCGGCGCGGTCCGCGATGACCTTCGCGCCGGTCTTGGCTGTGAAGGTCGCAGCAATGTTGCGCAGCGCAGCAGTGCCGGTGTCGTCGGACCATGTCAGGAGACGCAGCGTCTTGCCCGCGAAGTTGTGTTCCTGGGCTCTTAGATTGACGAAAGGCATGGGCAGCGTAGACGCCGCGAGTGCTGCGCCGAGCGTCTTGATGGCTTGTCGCCGTCCCGTATTGAATGTGTTCATCGCCGACTCCATGGGTGGTTAGCTGAAGCGTCCGACCGAGGCGCCGGATAAGCCGTTTTGCCCGGCTACGCATGAAAAATATTAGGAGCGCAAAATTGGCGTCACAACCGATATATCGTCATGAGCGTCATGACGGCAGTGCATGCCTCGGTTGGCGGGATTCAGGGTTTTTCCGGGGGTGGCATGCCGAATTGGCATGGAACACGTTCGGCGACTGTGGGGCGGCTGGCGCCAGCCTCGCTTTTCGGGGCGCAGCGAGACGTGATCCAGGTACCGCGACTCGAGATGCCCCACGTTTTTGTTTCAACAGGAGATTTGATATCGGAAATCCAGCGACGAGACTGCCCGCATTTATTTGAACGCGGCGTGATGCTTAGGCAGTTTCTCGTACTTAGGCAGTTCCTCGTCGCTTCCAGTTATTTTCCTTCAATAAACGCGCGAATAACGTCTGCGAAATTACTATCGCCTTTTAGGCCGAGCTTCTCCCCTCGTGCAGTCTCCCATGCACCCGGCCAGCTCCCGACAATCTTCTCGATCTTCGGGTCCGGTTGCCAGTCGATCAACGCAGCCACGTCTTCGCCGGCCACTTCTTTCAACGCAGCGACCATTTCTGTCGACGCTGACCGACAGTCCCGGCAAGTTCACCACCGGCCATTTGCCGAGCTCCGCCTGTTCCAGCTCGCAACCGGCGATCAGCGACTCGATCGCCTTTTGCGGCGACAGCAGCCACAAACGCGTGTCGCCCTCGACCGGACACACCGCGCGTTCGCCATTCAACGGCTCGCGAATGATGCCGCTGGCAAACGACGATGCCGCCGCGTTCGGCCGCCCCGGACGCACGCTGATGGTCGGCAGGCGCAGCACGCGGCCATCGACGAAACCGCGCCGTGAGTAATCGCACAGCAGCAACTCGGCGATCGCTTTCTGCGTCCCGTACGATGACTTGCGGATTCAACGCGGTATCGTCGCGCACGACGTCCGGCAGCGCGCCGCCATAGACCGCGACCGAGCTCGTGAACAACACCCGCGGCGCGTGCCCGAGCGAGCGGCATACGTCGAGCAGCAGGCGCGACGCATCCAGATTGATGCGCATGCCAAGATCGAAATCCGCTTCCGCCTGACCGCTCACGATCGCGGCAAGATGAAAGATCGCGTTGGTGTCCGTATCGATGCACCGCTCGAGCACGCTGCGATCCGCAATATCGCCCGTCTCGGCGCGCACGCGCTTGATCGCCGAGATCCGGCGGGCGCACGACGTCGAGCAACGTGAGTCCGGTGATCGGCTTGCCCATCAGCGTTGCCGCGTTCGAGAAGACGCGCGTGCGAGCCGCTGTCCGAGAAAACCGGCGCCGCCGGTAATGAGAATTTTCATGGTGTCACTCACGCACGTTGCAGATAAGGTTTGATCCAGCCGAGCCCGTCGGACGTCGCCGCTTTCGGCCGGTATTCACAGCCGATCCAGCCTTCGTAGCCGAGCGAATCGATCAGGTCGAACAGGTACGGATAATTCAGTTCGCCGATATCCGGCTCATGCCGCTCCGGCACGCCCGCGATCTGGATATGGCCGATGCCCGCGTTCGGGCGTTTCATGTCGCGTTTGAGTTTGACCGCGAGGTCGCCTTCCACGATCTGGCAGTGATAGCAATCGAACTGCACCTTGAGATTCGGCGCGCCGATTTCCTCGCAGATCGCCTGCGCGTCGTCCTGGCGGTTGAGAAAAAAGCCGGGAATGTCGCGCGTATTGATCGGTTCGATAACGATCGTGATCCCGGCTGCGCGCGCGGCGCTCGCCGCGCAGTTCCAGGTTCTTCAGATACACCGCGCGATGCTTCTCGCGCGACTGTTCCGGCGTGATGAGACCGGCCATCACATGCAAGGTCTTGTTGCCGAGCACGGCGGTATATTCCAGCGCTATATCGAGCGCAGCGCGCGAATTCGTCCTCGCGTCCCGGCAGCGAAGCGATCCCGCGTTCGCCCGCGGCCCAGTCGCCCGGCGGCGCATTGAACAAGGCCTGCGTGAGGCCATGCTCGTCGAGCCGCGCCTTGATATCGGCGGCGGGGAAGTCGTAGGGGAACAGGAACTCCACGGCCTTGAAGCCGTCTTTCGCCGCAGCGGCGAAGCGGTCGAGGAACGCGTGTTCGTTGTACATCATCGTGAGGTTGGCGGCAAAGCGGGGCATAACGTCGACTCCTTAACAAGTTTAGCGGTTCACAAGCTTGGCCGGCACGAGCCACGTGGCAACCGCCCCGATCACCAGCATGCCTGCAAGTACATACATGCCCGTCGCGGTGCTATGCGTCAGGTCCTTTAAATAGCCGATCATATAAGGGCTCGCAAAACCCGCCAGATTGCCGATCGAATTGATGACCGCGATCCCGGCGGCAGCGGCGGCACCTGACATGAAGGCCGTAGGCAATGACCAGAACAAAGGCGCGCATGTCAGGACACCGGCAGCGGCCACCGAGAGCGCCAGGATCGACACCACCGTATTGCCTGCGAACGATGCCGCGACCGAGAACCCGACGGCCGCCGCAAGCGCCGGCACAATCAGATGCCAGCGGCGTTCGCGGCGCTTGTCCGCACTATGACCCAGCACGTTCATCACAACAATCGCAACGATGAACGGAATGGCGCTCAGCAAGCCGATATTAAACGCCCCGCGTCACCCCGGTCGACTTGATGAAGGTCGGCATCCAGAACGTCAGGCCGTATTGCCCGGTCACGAACGCGAAGTAGATCAGCGACATCCACCACATGCGGCTATCGGCGAAAAGCGCGCGCAGCGAATGCTTCGTGCTGTCGCCGGCTTGCTGCGGCTGCGCGCTGATTTCATCTTCCAGCAAGCGCTTTTCTGGTTCAGTGAGCCACTTGGCGCTGCGGATGTTGTTGTCGAGGTAAAGGATGGTCGCAATACCGATCACCAGCGCCGGGATAGCTTCGATCAGGAACATCCACTGCCAGCCTTCGAAGCTCTTGTTGTCGGAAAAAGTCTGGATGATCCAGCCGGAAAGCGGATTGCCGAAGATCCCCGCCACCGGAATCGCGGACATGAACACGGCGACAATCTTCGCCCGCCGATGCGATGGGAACCAATAAGTGAGGTACAAGATCACGCCCGGATAAAAACCGGCTTCAGCCAGACCGAGCATAAAGCGCAGAACGTAGAACTGCGTCGGAGTCTTGACGAACACGAAGAGCGCCGAAAGAATGCCCCACGTGATCATGATCCGCGCAATCCAGATACGTGCGCCAATCTTGTGCATCAGGATATTGCTTGGCAGTTCGAACAGAAAGTAACCGAGAAAAAACACGCCTGCGCCGAGCCCGAATACGGTCTCGCTGAAACCAAGATCCTGCGACATCTGCAGTTTCGCAAAACCCACGTTCACGCGGTCCAGATACGCGACCACGTAACACAGCATGAGGAATGGCACGATGCGCCAGAACACTTTCTTATACGTGCGCGCGAGTTCTTTGTCGTCGTAGCGGGATACTACAGGCGTGCGCGTGCCGCCAGGCACCGCTTGGGTCAAGGGCATGCTTGTCTCCGTGAGGCAGTTTTGCGTTCGGTGGTGTTTTGCCCGCCGTGCTACCAGCGCGCGTTGAAGGTCCTGCGTAAATCCTCGATGGCCGCTTCTTCGAGCGGCTCAGGAAGCGGTGCGCCGGTGGAGCGCGCGAGTAACCAAAGCCGGGCGGTTTCCTCCAGCTCTTCCAGCGCGTACGACGCGTGGCTGACCGATTTTTCCCAGACGACCGGACCAAGCCGTTCCAGCAGCACGGCGCGCACCTTCGACGCGAGCGCCGCGACTTCTTCCGCAACAGCAGGATCGCCCGGACGCCGATAAGCAATCAACGGTACGTGCCCGACCTTCATCACGTAGTACGGCGTGATTGGCGGCAAGACGTCGTCGCGGCGCCAGACGCCGGCGAGCGTCAACGCGACCAGATGCGTGGAATGCGTATGGACGATGCCGTGCGCCTCGCCATTGTGCTCGTAGATCTTGCGATGCAACGCCAGTGTCTTCGACGGCTTGCCGCCCGACACATGATTGCCGGCGATATCGACCTTGGCGATATCGGCGGGATCGAGGCGCCCGAGGCAGGCATCGGTCGGCGTGATCAGCCAGCCGTCGTCGAGCCGTGCGCTGATATTGCCCGCGCTGCCGACCGTATAACGGCGCTCGTAAAGACTCGCGCCGGTCTCGCAGATTTCTTCGCGGATACGGCTTTCAGTTGGTCGCCATGGTCAGGCGGCTCCGTCGAGCGCCTTCAGCGCCTTCACGAAGAAATCCTTCGTGCCGAAATTGCCGGACTTCAACGCGAGCGCGAGCGGTTCATCGCCGATGGATTGCGTCGCCGGCACACCCGGATCGATCTGCGCGCCAATGCGCAGCGACTTCACGCCGAGCGCCTGAACGACCGCGCCGGAAGTCTCGCCGCCCGCGACCACGAACTTGCGCACGCCGGCATCGCGCAGCCTGCTTGCAATCGATGCCAGCGCTTGTTCGACCAGATGCCCGGCTTTTTCGACGCCGAGTTCGCTTCTGCACGGCCTTGACTTCATCGGGCGTGGAGGTCGCGTAGATCAGCACGGGTTCGTGCCGGGTGTTGCGCCGCGAATTCGACAGCTTGTTCGACCACGGGCTCGCCGCGCGCCAGCGCGAGCGGATCGATGCGAAAGCTCGGACTTCGTCGACACGCCACTCCGCCACCTGTTCGTTGGTCGCCTTCGACGCACTGCCGGCCAGCACGACCGACCTGCCTTCGATCTTCGGCAGATCCGACGCATGGCCGGCCTCCGTCAGCAAGTTCGACCGCGCGGAAATTGTTCGGCAAACCGAGCGCGATGCCCGAGCCGCCCGTGATCAGCGACAGGTCCGCGCATGCTTCGCCCAGCACGTAAAGATCGGCGTCCGAAACCGCATCGGCGATAGCAAGACGCACGCCATCACTTGCGCAACGCCGCAATCCTGTCGCGCACGGCTTGCGCACCCTTGGCGATCACGTCGTAAGCGATCAACCCGACCTTCGATTCCGTCTGCCGTTGCAGCACGCGCACGAGGTTCGGGTCGGTCATCGGCGTGAGCGGATGGTTCTGCATGCCCGACTCGTTCAGCAGCACATCGCCCACGAACAGGTTGCCGCGAAAGATCGTGCGGCCGTTCTCCGGAAACGCGGGACACGCGATGGTGAAGTCGTCGCCGAGCGCGTCGAGCAGTGCATCGGCGACCGGGCCGATGTTGCCTTGATCGGTGGAATCGAAGGTCGAGCAGTACTTGAACAGGAACTGCCGGCAGCCTTGCGCGCGCAGCCATTCGAGCGCCGCCAGCGACTGCGCAACCGCGTCCGCCGCGGGAATGGTGCGCGATTTCAACGCGACGATCAGCGCGTCGGCTTCCATCGCCACATCCGATGCAGGCACGCCGATGGTCTGCACCGCGCGCATGCCGCCGCGCACGAGCATGTTGGCGAGATCGGTCGCGCCGGTGAAGTCGTCGGCGATGCAGCCGAGCAAGGCCTTAGTCATGATTTCACTCCCTTGGGCACGCTCGATGCCGGGGAAGATCTTGATCACCGCCGAGTCGTCTTCGCCGCCATGTCCTGCCGTCGACGCCATCATGAACATCTGGTGCGCCGCCGCCGACAACGGCAGCGGGAACTTGGAAGTGCGCGCGGTATCGAGGACGAGGCCGAGATCCTTCACGAAGATATCGACGGCGGAGAGCGGCGTGTAGTCACCTGCAAGGATGTGCGGCACGCGGTTCTCGAACATCCACGAGTTACCGGCGCTATGCGTGATGACGTCGTATAGCGCGTCCGGGTCGACGCCTTCGCGCAAACCTAGCGCCATCGCTTCGGCGGCCGCGGCAATATGCACGCCGGCGAGAAGCTGGTTGATGATCTTCACCTTCGAGCCGGCGCCGTGCTCGTCGCCAAGCCGATACACCTTGCCCGCGATCGCCGCGAGCACATCTTCGCAGGCGGCATAAGCGGCCTCGGGTCCGGAAGTCATCATCGTCATTTCGCCGGACGCCGCGCGCGCCGCGCCGCCGGACAGCGGTGCATCGAGCATATGCAGGCCGGCCGCTTCCACGCGCTTGCCGAGTTCGATTGCGAATGCCGGCGACACGGTCGCGCAGGCAAGCACCACGCCGCCGGGTTTCATCGTGGAGACGGCACCGGGTTGTGCGTCCGTACCGAACAGCACGGCCTCCGTTTGCGCCGCATTGACGACCACCGTCACCACGACCTCGCACTGGCTGCCAAGCTCAGCCGGCGTGGCGCATGCAATGCCGCCCTCGCGGCGAAGGCTTCGAGCACCTGAGCGCGCACGTCGCACGCGTGAACCTTGAAGCCCGCGCGCAACAACGAACGCGCGACGCCCAGGCCCATTGCACCCAAGCCGATCACTCCTACATTTCTGGACATTTCGTTATCCTTCGAATTGATGCGTCAGCAGATGCCGGCTTCCGCCAGGCGGCGAGCGGCGTTGTATAGATGAGTCTGCGCAGCGTTGCGCGCAGCCAGGGGATCGCGGGCGCGAATGGCGGCAGCAATCCGCGCATGCTCCTCGCGAACCTGCCGCGAAAAATCTTCACGCAGCGCTTCGTTGCGACGCGTGACCAGCGTGCCGGCCTCGAGGTACTGGTTCAGGAACGCGAGCGTGGTGAGGAAATACGGATTGCCCGTGGCGCTGG
Source organism: uncultured beta proteobacterium (assembly GCA_963708695.1). Taxonomy (GTDB): domain Bacteria; phylum Pseudomonadota; class Gammaproteobacteria; order Burkholderiales; family Burkholderiaceae; genus Caballeronia. Next base: position 309,033 of record CAVPTS010000001.1, on the reverse strand, counting down.
CAATCGCGCGATGAAACTCGACGTCTTCAGTCACGCCGTCGTCGCCTTGCGCAACGGCGACTTCAATCTGCGCAAGCTTCGCTTCGATCACGTCCATCTGCGCGTCCGTGCGGCGCATGGCCGCCTCCGACGCGACTTCCGCCTCGATCGCGCGGCGCAGCGCCAGAATCTGCACGACCGCGCCCGGCTCGACCGCTTGCGCGTAGTCGATACGCAGCGGCCTGATCCCCGCCCGCTCGACGATAAACACGCCGCTGCCCTGGCGCGGCTCGACCATGCCTTCGTTTTTCAGCCGCGATATCGCCTCGCGAATCACCGTGCGGCTCACGCCGAACTCCTGGGCAAGCACGGCTTCTGTCGGCAACTTGCCGGTTTTCGCGAAGCTGCCCTTTTCGATCTGCAAGGAGAAGTTGCTGCGCGACCGTGTCGCTCAAAGCCCGCGCGGGAATCTTCTCGAACATGGCTGCATCGATCTCTTATTTGTTAGGTGATGTGGTCATCATACAAATTTTAATTCGAGTTGATGTACTAGCGATAACCCTGACTGGCTCCGTGCGGCCGTTCTTGATCAGGAGGTCTCTGCGGCGCTCATTGGCCGCGAGAGCGGCGCCGGCAGCTCCTTGCTGACCGGGAACGTCAACGTCACGCGCAAGCCGCCGCGACCGTCGCTCCACGATGCATCGCCGAGTGTGACTTGCGCGCCGATGCGTCTCGCGATTGTCTGAACGATCGACAATCCCAAACCGGAACCGCTTTGTCCCGTACCCAGCACCCGATAGAACCGGTCGAAAACGCGTTCACGCTCGTCCTCGGGAACGCCGGGACCCGTGTCCTCGATCACGATCGACGTGCGGCCGTCGTCCGTGTGCACCGACAAATCCACGCGCCCGCCGCTCGGTGTATAGCGGATGGCGTTATCGACGAGATTCTTCAACAGCATGGCCAGGTCCGTTTCGCTGGCAGGCACCCAGGCGTCCGACTCTCCGATGACGCCAATGTCTACTTGCCGTGCCTGGGCAATCGGCACCAGGTCTTCCAGCACGCGCCGAAAGCCCTGCGCGACCAGGGTACGGTTACCTTCAACGCCATTGGCCGCCTCCTGCACCTGCGCAAGCGTCAGCAACTGCTCGATCAGCGCGCGGGTCCGCATCAGGCCATTGCGCAGGGACGTGAAGCGTTCACGCGCCTGAGTGGACATCTCCGACAACTCCAGCCGCTCCGCCTGCAACAAGAGCACCGTGAGCGGCGAGCGGAGTTCATGCGCGGCATCCGCGACGAAGCGCCGTTGCAGCGCGACCGACTCGGCGACGCGTGCGAGCAAGCGGTTATTCGCTACCAGGAAAGGGACGATCTCGGCGGGAAGCTGCGTGTCGTCGGTGCCCCGGATCTCCGATAAATCGTGATCCGAACGCGCATCCAGTTCTGCCGCCAGCCGGGTCAGCGGCTTGAACATGTGCCTGATCAGCAGGAACACCACGCCGACCAGTACCGGCACCAGCACCACAAACGGAATCAGCGTCGCGGCCGCGCTGTTGCGTGCAATTTCGTCTCGGTCCCTGGTCTGCTGACCGACGCAGACTCGCGTATCGGCGCCCAGCGTCCTGACGACGACGCGCCACTCGCGTCCGGCGAGCGTCAGGGTCTGGATGCCATCGGCGAGGTTGGCGGGCAGATCGAGCAGCCGGTTGGCGCTGTGATTACCGAGCTCTTGCACGACGACTTTGGCTTCGGGCTCCGAGTCAGGGATATACCGCGCGGAGCCTTCCTCCATGAAGCGGAGGTTGCCTGCCGTGACGAGTGAGGCTACCTCCTTGAGCTGCCCGTCCTGGATATCGTTGGCTTCATGAAACGCTGCCTGGAATGAAAAAATGCCGGCTGCGACGGCACTCAAAAGAACGGCAATGGCGAGCCAGCCCGATAACCGCAGCTGGAGCGATCGCCCTACCCGCCTTTTGACACCATCCATCCGACACCCCTGACGTTTTTAATCGATTCGCTGCCGAGCTTGCGTCGCAGCGAGTGAATCAGGAATTCGACCGCGTTGCTTTCGACCTCTTCATTCCAGCCGTAGATGCGGTCCTCCAGTTCCGTTCGCGAGAGAATCGCGCCGGGGCGGGTCATCAACGCGTGCAATAACGCGAACTCTCGGGCCGGGAGCCGCACCGGCGCCTCTGAGGAGCGCGCTTCATGCGTGGCGGGATCCAGCGATATGATGCCATTGCTCAGCACGGGCGCGGCCACCCCCGCCCGCCTGCGGACGATCGCCCGCAAGCGCGCAAGGACCTCGGACATTTCAAATGGCTTGAGGACGTAGTCATCGGCGCCGCTGTCGAGACCGCGAATGCGGTCCGCGACCGCATCGCGCGCGGTGATGATGAGCACGGGGACCGTCGTGTCGCTTGCGCGGATGGCGCTGAGGACATTCAGGCCGTCAACCTTCGGCAAGCCCAGATCGAGCAGCACGGCCTCATACGAGTGAATGCCGATCGCGTTCAGCGCTTGCTGGCCATCGCGGACCCAGTCCACCGCGCACGACGCATCCTTCAATGCGTCCCTGACCACTTCGCCGATCATCCAGTCGTCTTCCACCAGCAAAACTCTCATCGGTGATTCCAGAGCGTCAGGCACACCTCTTTCGGCGCCATGCGGAAGCGTCGCGATTTCAGCACGCTGTCTCGCGCCGCATGAAGCTTGCCCAGATCGTCGGTCAGCTGGTCGAAAAGAACATGCAGTGTCTGCGGTGAACGCGCGGCGATGTCCAGGCTGTCCGACGCGGCATTGAGTCTATCGAAGAAGTTGCGGGTACTCGTTCTCGCGTGCGCTGCGGCATCGACGAAAGCAGCGGCGCATCCGGGCGCATTGTTCGCTGCCGCGTCCACCTTTTTCAGCGCGTGCTCGATGCGCGAGCGGTTATAGGTCGCGGCAAAATAAGCGTCCCGCTGCGTGGATTCAGTGTTTTCACTTAGCGCGCACATCGCCTGCTGCGCCAGATCTTTGGCGGCCTCGAATGCATCCGTGGTTTCCCGGATGCGTCCGGCGAGTGCCATGTTGATCGCCTTGCGCGCACGCATTGCTTCTTGCGCGGGGATCGCAATGCCGAGCAGGACCCCGGCGACCGTCCCCACCCCGTCCAACCATACGTTAGACATGACGCCGATACCCTCGATCCTTGGTGATATTTGCCTTTTCGACCGCGTGTGCGGGAAGTTGCGGGTCCGCCCGGCGGCGCTGGAACAAGATGTGTTCGCAATCATCTGGCTTTTTGCGCTTTGGGCGGCCCGCGCGGGGCCGTTCGCTTGAGCGGCCCCACCCTCAATGATAGGTTCTGAACTCAAAATGACAATTAGGGAGGGCTTACATAGGGGAGGTTGCTGGCGCTGGCCGGGAGGTTGCTGCCGCTGGTCGGGACGTTGCTGGCGCTGGCCGGGAGGTTGCTGCCGCTGGTCGGGACGTTGCTGCCGCTGGCCGGGAGGTTGCTGCCGCTGGCCGGGACGTTGCTGCGCGGGCCGGGGTGGTGCTGCCTAGCCACTCGCTCGGTTTATATTTTTTGGATTTTTTAGCGCTTTTAGCCAGGTTATTTTCGTTCGCACTCGGGATTCTTTGGGGGCGGGCTACCGGCGGTGGTCAGGGTCAGTGCCGGGTTGCTGCTGCTTACGTTAGCTCGGGTTGTATGTTGGATATAATTTTTATCACTATTAGCCACTGTCCGTGGCGGGACTTCATTTCTTTGTCCAACGGCGACAAAGAAACGAAGCAAAGAAAACGCCTCTCCACAATCTGTATTAAGTGTCCCCAGCGTGCAGACCACTGCTTTTGGTTCCCGCGTAGAACGGTGCTCGCTAGAACCACCAACACTTGAAACCCTCCTTCTCGCGAATCCTTACATCCCCACGCTTCGCCACCAGTGCTCTCGGGCAAGAACGGTGGCTCTCGGGCAAGATCAACGGCCCACGAACCATTACGGCCTCACCCGTATTGGCGGTTAATGGACTGCGTGTTCTACGCGACCATTTGGGCGAGGAGCGCGCTTAGCGCGCAATACGCTTGGCGCCCGCACACCAGGAAAATAGTGGAACGCTCCGGTACTACACGCGAATAGCCGCTCCTGAAATTTACTAGACACTGACAACTTGCCATCAGCCACAGATACGATGAGGCCGTACAAGTTCGTGGGCGCATCGAACTTGCCCGAGATCACTGGTGGCGAAGCGTGGGGATGTAAGGATTCGCGAGAAGGAGGGTTTCAAGTGTCCGTGGTTTTGCGAGCACCGTTCTACGCGGGAACCAAAAGCAGTGGTCTGCACGCTGGGGACACTTAATACAGATTGTGGAGAGGCGTTTTCTTTGCTTCGTTTCTTTGTCGCCGTTGGACAAAGAAATGAAGTCCCGCCACGGACAGTGGCTAATAGTGATAAAAAATACTGCCAACATAAAACCCGCGCTAACGAAAGCAGCAACAACCCGGCAACGACCCACGACCACCACCGGTAGCACGCCCCCTAAGAACCCCGAGTGCGAACGCAAAATATTGCCAACATTCAACCCGCGCTAACGTACGCAGCAGCAACCCGGCACCGACCCTGACCGCTGCACCAGCCCCGCGCCCAAACCCCTGACCTAGTGCAAACGCAATCCCCCTGTATGCCCATGTAAGCGGGCGCTAATTGTGTCCATCAAATCTGTATCTATGATCGGACGCAGCCAGGTCCTCCAAAGCAATCAAGTCACCTTCAAGACCTGAACAATTACCTGACATGTCAAGTCGTCCATATCACTCGATACGAACGGCCATGACCAGAAAGTTACTTTTACAGGAACCCCGATGACCTGGACGCCGCTGCCCGCGACGGAATGGATCCTGATTGCGCTGTGCTGCATTTCGACGTGCTACATCACGCTCGTTGCACTAATTCGTCACGGTTATCCTGCAAGCGGTGCGTACGACGTCACAGCCGCCATCAAGCCACGACCCGTCAGCGTACTGAAACCGTTATGCGGGTTCGAGCCTCGGCTTTACGCGAACCTCGAAACTTTCTGCGAGCAAACCCATCCCTGCTTTCAACTCATCTTCGGCGTGTCGTCGGATACCGATCCGGCTGTCGCAGTGGTGCAACGGTTGCGCGCCGCATATCCCAATGTCGACATCACGCTGGTCGTGGACCCGGCCCTACACGGCGCGAATCACAAGGTCAGCAACCTGATCAACATGGAGCACCACGCGCGCGCATGAAGTGATCGTCATAGCCGACAGCGACATCGCGGTTCAGCCGGATTACCTGGTGAAAGTCATTGCGCCGCTTAACGAACCGGACGTCGGCATTGTGACTTGCCTGTATCGCGCGCGGCGGGTGGGAAATTCTGGACGCGCCTGGGTGCGCTTTTTATCGATGAATGGTTCGTGCCCTCCGTGTATCTCGCGCACGCAACCGGTTCGCAGCGCTTTGGTTTCGGCGCGACGCTCGCCATGCGGCGCGAGACGCTCGATACTATCGGCGGATTGCCTGCAGTGAAAAACTGCGTCGCCGACGACTACTCGATCGCACACGAAGTCCGCCAACTGGGCTTGCACGTATCTGTCGGAAGTCGTTGTTTCGACCGACGTGACCGAACGCGACTTTCGTCTCGCTCTGGCAACGCGAGACCCGCTGGCTTCGCACGATCCGCACGGTTCATCCACTTGGCTTTGCATTTATCCTGATCTCGTTCGCATCTCCTTGGCTGCTTGCGAGCTTCATGCTCGGCCTCGGTTACGACGGAGCAACGGCGCCGATCGCCAACTCGACCGCAGACATGATCGTAGACCTCAGCACGTCGTTCGGCGTCAGCGCGCGCGTCTCTGCTTGCACTGGCGCCGCGCGACGTGACTGGCGCGCGTTCCTGCGCGACTTGCCGCTGATTCCACTGAGAGACTTGCTGCTGTGGACCGAGTGGATCGTCGCGGCTTTCGGATCCCATGTGGTCTGGCGCGGCAGCCGGATTCGCATTGGCGAACCATCGGCCAAGAGCCAGTCGGATGGCCCGGAAGCCTTCGACGGGACTTAGCAACCTGAAGCAACATGAACCAACCTGACACCGCTCGCATGATGCCCACGAGACGCTCCCGCGCAATACGCCGCGCACTGATCATCACCGCCGACGACTTCGGCCTGCACCAGCGGGTGAACGAAGCGGTGGAGCGTGCACATCGCAAGGGGTGCTGAGCGCCGCAAGCCTGATGGTCGGCGCCAAAGCCGCGGCGGATGCCATCGCGCGAGCACGGCGCTGCCGAGCTTGCGCGTGGGCTTGCATCTTGTTCTGGCAGACGGTAGCGCTTGCTTGCGGCCTTCGGAGATACCGGATCTGGTCAACGGCGACGGCCGTTTCGATGACGCCATGGTCCGCGATGGCATCCGGTTCTTCTTCCTGCCACGGGTACGCGCTCAGCTTGAGCATGGAGATCCGCGCGCAATTCGAAGCGTTCGCCGCGACCGGATTGCCGCTCGATCACGTGAACACGCACAAGCACTTTCATCTTCATCCGACGGTGCTTTCGCTGATGCTTAAAGTTGGCCGCGAGTTCGGCATGCGCGCCATGCGACTGCCGCGCGAATCGGCCGCCCCATGCGGCTCAGGTCCATGGACCACGCTGGTGAAAGCAGGCTCGACCATCACGGCATCGCTGCATAACGATCAAGTCATCGGGATCGACTCAAAGCGGCCGGATGGACGAAGCAGCGTTGATCGAAGCGCGCTGGAACATCTGCCCGATGGCGTGACTGAGATCTATTGCCATCCCGCTGTACGCCGGAGACTGCGCCCGTCACGAATCCATGGACCGGCTATCGTCCCGCCGATGAACTCGCTGCGCTGCTCTCACCGCGCGTGGCCGCAGCGGTGCATGCAACGGGCGCGCTGCGTGGCGGTTTTGGCGATATCTACCCCGGGGCGTTCTACCCGCGAGGAGCGCATGGCGAATAACGGGTGAAAGCTTGGCCGACGGCTACGCACCTAAGGGCGAACTCCTGCATCGCCCGAACCCGCTAATGCCCGGGACGTCCCGGTGGACTCAGCTATCTGCCATGCAACCAGTCCAGGCAAAAAGATAATCAGATCACGGATACGGCGTGAGCCCGCCAACGCGAGACTCGTCGCCGGGTCGATTCCGAGCGCACCCCCGATCAATACAAACCCGCCCTCCTGAACCCCAAGCGCGCCCGGTACGAAAAACGCCGCGCTACTGACCGCCTGAATCAACAGTTCCAATACGATCGCTTGCAAGAAGCCGACCTTCGCGCCGAGAAAATACAGCGCGAGCCATAACTCGAAGGCGGTCAAAAGACACTGGACCGGTTGCCAGAAGAAGACATATCGCAGAATGACGCCGTCGTCGGCGCCAGATCAGTTTGATCGACTGATCGATGCGTCCTGAGCGTCCAACGAGTGCCGCAAGTTGACCGCCGCACATGCGGTTTAGCAGCCCCGCCATGCGTTCGAACGGACTGGCGTGCTGGACCAGTGCGAACAGAACCAGGAACGGCGCGAGAACGGCCACGCCCAGAGCGAGTTCGGCAGCAAGGCGCAGCATGCTGGAATTCGACTGCGCCAGCAGATAGCCGATGCCGCCCAGCGTGAAAACAAGCTGGCTGATCACTGTAAGCTGCATATCGACGATCAAGCTCGCCGCCGCCGTCGACGGCCGCAATCCGCTTCGGCTCATGAGGCGAAACGACACGACCTCGCCGCCAATACGCGCAACGGGCAGCATGCTATTCACCGACTCGCGGATCCATACCAGGTGCAGCATGCTCGCGAGCGTCGGCCGGTTGGCGCCGCGAATGAGCGTTTGCCAGTCGCGCGCATTGGCGAGCATGGGCAGTACGTGAGCGAGCGCGGCAAGGCTCAGTCCCCAGCCCGCCGTACGCATGAGCGCAATCACGGCGCCTGGATTCTCGTGCGCGACCAGCCACACGGCGGATATGAATCCGATAAGCGCAGCGGCGGCACCCCAATAACGCTTCACGATGGCTCCATAGATACCGGCAAGCTTGTAATCAACTCGCGTGTGGAAACACCTCTTTGCAAGCCTTTCATTCTTCGATGACCGGGACCAGTAAGCCGTCCCGTCCCACCCTGAAATTAAAGCCTCGCCAGACGACACGCGATGAGAAGAAGCTAAGCAAATAGACCGCGAAAAGCACGAGATCCCAGATCGGCAACAACGCAATGCCCGCCGATGAATGCCGCAAGACTCTATTCATTTGAAGCTTTAGCGCGAGCCGCGCAATGACCGCTGCGGCCACCGTGGTCCACGCCCAGACCGCGCCGCCCGACACCACCACGGCGAGCAACGCGAACGCGAGCGGATGCGTCAGTACCGAGCCCAGATGCCCGGCTGGATCGATGGTGCGGATTGTCCGGCTCCAGCGCAATTCGTGCGCGACAAATTCGGACGCGCTCGTCTCCACGCACGCATGCGTCACCGCGAACGGCGGAACCACCACCTTTTCTCCGGCCATACGCACCGCTTCGCCAATGGCATGGTCTTCCGCCAGGTGATGCACGAACTGCGCGAAGCCGCCGATCTTTTCGAGCGTTGCGCGGCGCATGCGCAATGGTCTGCCCGAAACACGGCCGCGCCATCCCCAGCGCCAGACCCGACACGACGCCCGGCAAGAACTGATAGTTGCTCGCCTTGGCGGACAGGCGCGGCCAGAAGCCGGATCGGGTTGACCTCGATACAAGCAGGTCACGAGGCCGACGCCGGGTTCTGCAACTCGCCGATCACGTCGCGCAGATAGTCTGGCCTCGACCGCCACATCGCTGTCGGCGAACACGAGCATATCGTGACGGCGCCTCGGGCAGCATGTTGAGGATATTGCTCATCTTGCGGTTCGGGCCATACAGGCGAGCATCGGCCACGACCGTGATGTCCGCCTCGGGAAACAGCTCGAACGCGCCGCACAACGTCGAGCGCCGGGTCGCTTGAATCGTGCACGCCGAACAGAAACTGCATCGGTCCGGGATAATCCTGCTGACAGAACGAAACGAGGTTTTGCATCAACGCAAGTTCGGCACCATGCAGCGGCTTGACGATCGTCACGGCGGGGAACGCCGTGGCTTCAATTACCGAGCGGGCGAAAAAGCGCCGGACCAGCAGGGTCGCAAGCACGGTGTAGCTGATGCCGAAGACCGCGCACGAAGCAGTGATCCACATCGCGGGAGCAAGCACCCAATGCGCGAAATCGCCTGGCGCCAGATGAGCGAGCAATGCGGTCGACACTAGAAGAGCAGCGATGCAACCAATCCAGACTGACTGCCTCATCGCGGAAACAACGGTTCTGCACTGCGGGCTGGACACTGATCGCTCATGCTTCGTGGGCGCGCAGGAAGCTGAAGAACTCGACGCCTTCCCGCAAGCGCCGCTTCATCATTTCCCAGCTCATCAGCATTTCGCGCACGATCTCCCAGATCTTCGACGGGCGGAAATAGAAGCGCTTATAGAAGGTCTCGAGGCCGTGATAGATCTCGTCGCGCGACAGATGCGGATAGCCGATTGCCGCCAGCTGCACGCCTTCCTGTGCTGACCAGGTTGATCACCTTGTTTTCCTGCAGCCAGCCGTTCTCCATCGCCTGCTTGTAGAGCGTCGTGCCCGGATACGGCGCGGCAAGCGACACCTGGATCGTGTGCGGATTGATCTCCTTCGCGTACTCGATGGTCTTTTCGATCGTCTCGCTGCGTCTCGCCCGGCAGGCCGAGGATGAACGTGCCGTGAATCTTGATGCCGAGCTTGCGGCAGTCTTCGCTGAAGCGGCGCGCGATATCCGTGCGCAAGCCCTTCTTGATGTTCAGCAGGATCTGGTCGTCGCCTGATTCATAGCCCACCAGCAGCAGGCGCAGGCCGTTTTCCTTCATGATCTTCAGCGTGGAATACGGCACGTTCGCTTTCGCGTTGCAGGACCACGTCACGCCGAGCTTGCCGAGCCCGCGCGCGATCTCTTCCACGCGCGGCTTGAAGTCGGTGAAGGTGTCGTCGTCGAACATGATCTCCTTGACCTCAGGCATGTTGTCGCGAATCCACTTCACTTCTTCCAGCACGTTTTCCACCGAGCGCGTGCGGTAGCGATGTCCGCCCACTGTCTGCGGCCACAGGCAGAACGTGCACTTCGAGCGGCAGCCGCGTCCGGTGTAGATCGACACATACGGATGCTTCAGATAGCCGATGAAATAGTTCTCGATCTTCAGATCGCGTTTGTAGACGGGCGCGACGAACGGCAGCTCGTCCATGTTCTCGAGGATCGGACGCGCTTCGTTGTGCTCGATCGAGCCATCGGCTGCGCGATAGCTCAGGCCCGGGATCTGCGACGAGCGGCATGCCCTGCGCCACGTCCCGGCAGGTGAAGTCGAATTCTTCGCGGCAGACGAAATCGATCGCATCGCTCGCCGCCAGCGAGTTGTGCGGGTCGACCGCGACCTTCGCGCCCACCATGCCGATCAGCACCGACGGGTTTGCGCTTCTTCAGCTGTTCGGCGAACAGCGCATCGGTCGGAAACGACGGCGTGCTCGTGTGAATGATGACGAGTTCGTACTGCTGCGCGATGTCGAGCGACGCTTCGACCGACAGGCCGTCGGCGGGAGCATCGAGCACGCGGCTATCCGGCACGAGCGCCGCAGGCTGCGCGAGCCATGTCGGATACCAGAACGAACGGATTTCGCGCTTCGCCTGATAGCGCGAACCCGCGCCGCCGTCGAAGCCGTCGTACGACGGCGCCTGCAAGAACAGTGTTTTCATGAATACTCCGGAAAAGGTCCGCGCCGGCGCAATTGCGGCTGAATGGGACGCGAGTTTCGCACTGTCTGATGTACTCAGCATGACTAATCGCTTGTGATTGGTGGTTTTCCGGCAGGCAAGCGCCGCCCATAGAAATAAGCGCGCCGAGCATGAATCTGGATGCCGCGAGACAGGATACTTTAGATATCCAGGCGATGACTTAGTGGCAGCTTACGTGCCGCGCCGGTTCGAAAGGCAAGCGTCATAACCGACGGGGAAAGCGGGAGGGAATCTGGAGGGCGTCCCACACTCCGTGGCGAACCAGGCGAAATTGAATGCTGGATCTAGATAGTTGTTGGCTTCGAGCAACGCGGCCTGGAGACGCAGCGGGTCTTCTGGGTTTTCTGGGTTTTCTTTTTACCGCGAAATTTAGTTTTCTTTCAGATGTGTTACCTCAACATTTAAAAACACGTCATCCGTAACCTATGCCAAGTATTGTGTGAGGCGCGGCAATACGCGCCTCACACACCCGCTTGTCATTACTGACCCGAGTTCTGAACCGGCATTGCGGGTTGAGCGACACCAGCCGCTGAGTCATTCGACGATCCGCCATACGCATGGTCGGCGCTGGTTGCCTGAACGCGTGCTTCCGCGGCCTGGATGTCGACTGGATAGTTGACGTCGTCGCCTGACGGACGATAACCCGCCTGTTCGACTCGTACGAGATCGGCCCGGACCTCTGCACGCGTAATCGGTGCGTTATCGCTATTAGTCGCTTGGGCAAATGCAAATGATGGAGCCGCGACGGCAGCGGCGGCGAATGCTGCGCAGATCAATGCCTTCATGATGATTGCCTCTTGGTTGGAAGTGGGATGAAAGTGGGTTGTGCAGCATTGCTCGCCATGAGCAATGCTCACCTCTCATTGTGCGCAACTAACCATGACCCCACGCTGACGCCAGGATTACAAGCGCGCCATATTCGCGCCACCGTGTCGCATGACGGCTTTGTAATCGCCCGGTCGTCAGTAAGGTTTGCTGATGTAGAACATCGTCGACATCGAGCACATTGCATTGCAGCCGCTTGGTGGTAAAGGTGGTCTTCCATCCGTGTGCGGACATTAACGGTGCGAGCGCGGAAGGCGCATCGAACTGGTAGTCCACCACTCGCTACCGCAGAATATAACTACGTACAACGTATCGATTGTTCCGAGCCTGCAGCTCGACCTCTGCGAACGACGTTGTGCGAGCAGACTCACCATGATCTTGGCAACAACTTCAGCTACCCATAACTGACGAGCGCAAAGGCGCGACCGTGCCGTTGCCGCTCGGCGGCAAGATCCGCCAGATCATGGTTGCAACCGAATCCCGGCGTGGAAAGTGGGACTGCTACTCGCCCACGATGGCGGGTAAAGAAAAATTTTCTGAGCACCCGCTGGCTAACGGCTCGAGCAAGAAGCACTCGTACGGAAATAATTTTCCGATCCGCGGAATAGCGGGCCTTGAAGTGGTGTTCGCCCCTTCATAAACCACCCACATTCTCAGGAGCTCCAGTGAAAATCCACGCTAAATTAATCTTGTCGGTTATTGCCAGTGCGTTGCTTTCGACCGGCGCGATGGCGCAGCAGGCTCAAGCCGCGCCCGCCCCGGTCAAGAATATCGTTCTCGTTCATGGGGCGTTCGTTGACGGATCAGGCTGGAGGCCCGTCTACGATATCCTGACCAAAGACGGATATAACGTGACGCTCGTTCAGGAGCCGCTGACATCGTTCCAGGATGATGTCGCCGCGACCAAACGCATCCTCGAGCGCCAGGATGGCCCGGCCGTGTTGGTGGGTCACAGCTATGGCGGGGCAATCATCACCGAGGCCGGCAACGATCCCCATGTCAAGGCGCTGGTATACATCGCGGCGCATGCGCTGGATGCGGGCGAGACGGAAGTTGGAAACGGAAAGAAGTATCCGAACGCGACCAAGGCAGTGGTAAAAACACCGGATGGTTTTCTGCTGCTGAACCCGGCGAATTATCCAGCGGACTTCGCCGCGGATCTTCCACTTAAGCAGGCGGAATTTGAAGCCCATGCGCAGATGCCGACAGCAGCGCAGGTGTTCACGAGCGAGATTGCTGATCCCGCATGGAAAGAAAAGCCGAGCTGGTACATGGTTGCCAAGGCGGACAGGATTATCAATCCGGATCTCGAACGGATGTACGCCGCGCGCGCTCACAGTCATACCGTCGAAATCGCGGGCGCCAGTCATTCCGTTTACGAGTCGCATCCCAAGGAGGTCGCCGCCTTGATCGAACAAGCTGCGCAGCACGCGCAAGACTGACCCTTCTCCACGTATGCAGCGGGAGACGTGCACCCCTTAAGTGCGCCGCTTATGTGCGCCCCTGCCGAAAGCGGGGCCGCATCCGGCTAAAGCACGTTTATGAAGCACGTCCATGAAGCACATCTCCTGCGCGGCGGATTTTCTTTGAATGAATACACAATACCGCATTGATTAAGTCAGGCTGCTAACAATCGCGAAGAACTCATGCGCTAACCTAGTGAAAACGCGGACGAAACGAACGAAATCGCGAACGCCGAATCGCGATTGCTAAATCGCATTGAGCTAAGCGCAGTTTTCATATAGATTGAAAGCAACTCGCAGTTTCCGCGAAAGTTGTTGCCAAACATTTTCAAGCGAGCCAGGGGTTGTGAGCATGCTCGCAGCCCCGCTTCACATATTCGAACTACAGATTCGAACTACATATTCGAACCACATATTCGAACGCCTGCTCTCCAGCTTCCTCGCATGAGCTCACCCTCCGCTCTAACAGCGCGGAGGCTTGTAAGCGCACGCATAGAATCGGCAGAGCCAATGTCGGGCCAATGAGGAGACGAAAATGACGGTTTTCGATAGAGACGAGGCAGCAAAAAAAGCACTCGAATTGGTAAGGACGGCGCTGGAAGCGGGCCTGCTCAAAGACGTGGTTGCTTGCAGCTTCAATAACCCCGAGAAATCCGGAAGAGAAACGGCGCTTTATATCGGCGGCTTCCTTAGGGAACTCACCACTCAAATTGCTGAGCTATAAAAAGGCTTGGCCGGGCGGTTCGTTTGCCGCCCCCGGTATGTATGCGGATTCAATCTGAAACAACCGCCGCATTGATACATCAGCCTCCAGATTCCAACGGTTAAGCCAGCATCAGAGTAGTGACCTTCCCGTCGCTCTCGACCTCGACAAAACCAAGTCGCTCGTACCACTCGCGAGCGATTCGATTACAAACGAAGACGTGCAGGTACAGCGGTTTATGCAGTCTGCGGGAAATCGCCATCACCTGGCCGAGGGTCTCCTTGCCAATCGATTGTCGTTGCTTCGCCGGCACAATACACAGCATCCTTAGCCAGACGAGATCCGGTTCGACCTCCCAGTGCACAAAGCCGCACTGTGCTTCGTCCAGCATGACGATCTGGCACGAGCCTTGTCGAAGGCTTTTCGAAAATTCCGCTTGCTGAAGGCTCTCATCCCAACCATACGTCAGCGTCACGAACTCACGCATCGTCTGCTTGTACGTATGAAATAGCCATTCCGAATCCGTGGGTACGGCTTGCCGCAATTCGAGAGTCATTTGACCGGCCATTTTCGATAAACGGTTCGTGCGGCAAAGCAGGCGCCAAGCGGCAAGATGCCAAGGCATTCAAGCCGATTCCTGGGGCGCCACGTCACTGTCCTATAGAATAATGCGCTTTGCCCGGATTCCTTATGTGGTTCAAAAATCTTCAGCTTCATCGTCTTCCGGCTCCTTGGGCCGTCACTCCCGATCAAATCGAAAAATGGCTGGCGCCCCATGCGTTTGCGCCGGGCAGCAGCGTCGACATGCAGAGCCACGGATGGGCATCGCCACGCGATGACGGCGCGCTCGTGTATTCGAACAACCGGCAGATGCTGCTGGTAGCGCGCGCCGAGAAGAAGTTGCTGCCGGCGTCCGTCGTCAATCAGGTCACCAAGGACCGGGCGCTTGAGCTTGAAGAGCAGCAGGGTTTCAAGCTTGGCCGCAAACAACTCCGCGAACTCAAGGAGCAAGTCACCGACGAATTGCTGCCGCGCGCATTCAGCATTCGTCGCGATACCCGCGTATGGATCGATACGGTCAACGGCTGGCTCGTCATCGATGCGGCTTCGCCCGCTCTTGCCGACGACGTCCGCAGCTTGCTAGTCAAATCGATCGATCAGTTGCCGCTTGCAAGCGTGCGCGTGGCGCTTTCGCCAGTCGCCGCGATGACGGACTGGCTGCTGTCCGGCGAGGCGCCGAGTGGCTTCACCCTCGACCAGGACACCGAGTTGCGTTCGAGTGGCGAAGGCAACGCGACGGTGCGTTATGTCGGACACGCGCTTGAGATAGACGACATGCGCCGTCACATCGAAGCGGGCAAACAATGCATGCGCCTTGCGATGACCTGGCAAGACAGGATCTCTTTCGTGCTGACGCCGTCGTTGACCATCAAGCGCGTCACGCCGCTTGACGTCATCAAGGAAGCAACCGATCCCACCGCGCAAAACGACGACGAACAATTCGATTCGGATGTCTCGCTGATGACCGGAGAACTGGCGCAGATGTTTGCCAGTCTCGTTGACGCCTTGGGTGGCGAACAGCAGGACAAGATGCTTCAGGCCGCCGCAGCCTGATTCGTCATTGCTTCATTGGGTCATTGCGTCATTGTGGCATTGCCTTGACGATGATTTGCGACTTAGTGTCTCGCTCGATCCGCTTCAACGCCGGCTGCATGGCGGCGAATTCTGCCGGCGAGCACACCTGCTTGCCGAAGTTCGTCCGCAAGTGGCGCTCGATCTGAAGCACGTTTGTCACGGGATCGAAGACATAACGCGACGAGTACGCAAAGTACTCGTCCGTAACGTTTACGTCCGGCGGCACGTCGGTGACGCGAACCGTCTTGGGCAAGACAAGTTGCGCAACTTCGTCGAAGGTGCCGCCGCTGCAAACGAACGGCTGGGTACGCACGCGTTCGGCAAGCAGGTTCTCGACTTGCGTGGCAATCCCGCCGGACAGACTCGTGAGCGTGGGCAGCGCGGTCGTGCCGGTCGGCCACACGACATCGTCCAGGGTCCCGCGCAGCGTTGTGGTCAGAGGCGTCCCGGTTGCGTCCAGATCGCTTGCTGTGAGGCTCGCCGTACCTCGCAGACCTGTTGCGCGCAGGCGACCGACGGCGACCTGCTGGCGGCGCTCAGGCGTCGCGTGCTGCAGATTCGCGCGCTCGGGCCCCGCGCTCCATCCCCCATCTTCGACCTGTGCCGCGAGCGAGGCCGACCCGTCGGGCGCAACCTCGATCTGTAGGCGAACCGTTCGCGACAGCGGCTCGGTGGACGGTGTGCGGGTAAGCGTGCCATCGCCGACCAGGAGCGCAGGCCGGTCCATTTCAGCGAGCGCCAGATAACCGAATTCGATGCTCGATGCCGTCGAGTCCGCGTAGATTCCCAGTCCCGGCAGCCACGTGATGATGTGATTGATCGCGGCCGCGCCATAGCCCGGCACCGACGGCAAGCCATAGACTGCTCCAAGGCCGATCAGCGCGGGTTCATTTTCGATGCCGTCCGCGCTCAACAACGCACCGTAGAGCGCGACATAGTCCTTGCAGTCGCCATAGCGGTTCGCAAGAATGTCGGCCGCCTTATGGGGAACGGCGGGGCTTTGGCCAAGAAAGAGCGATACGTAGCGGATATTGTGACGGACCCAGTCGTAAAGCGTTGCAGCTTTCTCACGTGCGCCGGCGTCGTTACGGGTCAGTGACTGGGCGAGGTTGAGTATGACTGGATCGCTAGCCGTCGGGTCGATGGCGGCGTCACGGTAGCTGGCCGCGAAACTCTTGTAGTCGGCAAACGTAGACACCATCAACCGGTCGCCATACTGCGCATAGCCTACCGCGCCGGTTTCGATGCGGTCGTAATACATCTTGCTGTAATCGAATTCGTAGCGGGTCCGGCCGTCGCGCGTCACCGGCGGCACGGCGATATAACCACGTGCATCGGCATAAAGCGTCTTGCCGGCGGGCAGATCGAAGATCAGTTTCTGGCTCTGCACCGGGGTGCGATTGGGCTCGACGAAATAATCGAATTGGCCGGGGATAACTGCCTTTGACTGAGTCTTGTGGAACCGCAGATGCACGATCGATCCCGCGTCCACGGCTGGGAATATCACGGCCTTGAAGCGCGCGTCTGCGAATGTGGGTGCGCCAGCGGAACGCGGCTCCTGGATCTCGCGGATTTGCTCCGGGGCGACAATATGTTTGGTGCCATCGGCGCTGATGGAATACGCGTCCTTTATGTCGATGGTCGATGTGGATTTGTCGAACCATATGTAGCGTTGCGCGACGTCGGCAATGCCCGAGGGTGTATTTGCCTTCAGGGTGATTTCATCGTCTTCGGTCAGGGAGCCGTCGTCGGCTATGACGAAGAGGTGGACATCGTTGAGGAGGGTCGAGGGAGCGGCGGCTTCCTCGGGCTCTGCGCTTAGCGCGGGCGTTAGGGAGCACGCCAGGAATATGGCGAAGAGTAGACGGGGTATTGCGATGTTGGGTGATACGGGGGGCATGGGCATGAGAGGTCGTGAGAGCACTCCCGTTTTTTTGGTGTAGCGGTCTATCGTACAGTAGGGGGCGAGGTTGGTGCTGCTGAGGGTGTCCCGCGTTATATGTTAGGTATTTTCTTTACCACTGTTAGCCACTTGCGTGGCGGCAGTTCGGTTTATGTCCGCGGGGTTGGGTCGGTGCCGGGTTGCTGCTGCTCACGTTAGCGCGGGTTCTATGTTGGCAATATTTTTTATCACTATTAGCCAGGGTATTTTCGTTCGCACTCGGGGGTTGGGGGGGCGTGCTACCGGCGGCGGTCGGAGTCAATGCCGGGTTGCTACTGCTTACGTTAGCTCGGGTTTTATATTGGCTAAATTTTTTATCACTATTAGCCACTGTGCGTGGCGGCACTTCATTTCTTTGTCCAACGGCGACAAAGAAACGAAGCAAAGAAAACGCCTCTCCACAATCTGTTTTAAGTGTCCCCAGCGTGCAGACCACTGCTTTTGGTTCCCGCGTAGCACGGTGCTCGCTAGAACCACCAACACTTGAAACCCTCCTTCTCGCGAATCCTGACATCCCCACGCTTCGCCACCAGTGCTCTCGGGCAAGATCTATGATTCCACGAGCTTCTGCGGCCTGACCCGTATTCGCGGTTGCTGCAAGCTATTCGGTGCGTCGTGATTTCACGAGGCGGTTGTTCGCGCGTAGCGCGGCGGCATTTCGCTATTCTTCTGGCGTGCCGGTGCCCAAACGTAATGCACGCTACCCGCACCCCACGCCTAAATGGTCGCATGGATCATGCAGTCCACCAACCTCATATACGGGTGGGCCGTACAAGTTCGTGGGGCTCTTGTTCTCGCCCGAGAGCACCGGTGGCGAAGCGTGGGGATGTAAGGATTCGCGAGAAGGAGGGTTTCAAGTGTCCGTGGTTTTGCGAGCACCGTTCTACGCGGGAACCAAAAGCAGTGGCCTGCACGCTGGGGACACTTAATACAGATTGTGGAAAGGCGTTTTCTTTGCTTCGTTTCTTTGTCGCCGTTGGACAAAGAAATGAAGTCCCGCCACGGACAGTGGCTAATAGTGATAAAAAAATTAGCCAATATATAACCCGCGCTAACGTAAGCAGCAGCAACCCAGCACCGACCCCGACCACCGCCGCTAGCGCCCCCCAAAAACCGAGTGCGAACGAAAATATCCTGGCTAATAGTGATAAAAAATTTAGCCAACATTGAACCCGCGCTAACGCGAGCAGCAGCAACCCAGCACCGACCCCGACCACCAAGCACGACCAGCCCCACGCCCAAAACCCCGACCGAGTGCGAACGCAAAATATTGCCAACATTAAACCCGCGCTAACGTACGCAGCACCAACCCAGCACCGACCCCACCCCTGCCGCCAAACCCCACGCCCCCGTCCACCGGCGCGAGCAAAAACAAAATCACCATTCAACATCCAAGTCCATCGGATATACCGGCCTCCGCACATTCTCATACTCGAACAAACCAAAATCCGAACTTGTCACGCCCCGGCTATCGCATTCAACCAAACCTTGTGCAATAGGCACAAACACCGGCCGACAATACATCCGTGATTTGAGAATCAAAAACGTCGCCCGGCGCGGATCAATCCCAACACTCTCAAACACACCAAGATCCCACGGCTCGTGCGTACGCTCCGTCAGAACAATCCTCGCCACGCCAACATCGAGCACCGCCGCGCGCCCCATGTGCGCACGCTGCCCCGTATAGGTCGGCCCGCTAATCACATATTCACCATCGGTCAGCGCACGCACGACACCCGTCAACCTGACCGGCGGACGCGGTCGCGCAGCACGCCCGGCAAGCTTGTTGCCCACCTCCAGCGTCACGGTCGCACCAACCCCCGCCGCCAACAGCTTCGCCACCGCCTCAAGGTCGCACAGCGGCCCCATCACAATCCCCGTCATGCCCTGCCTGATGGCTTCTTCATACACGTCCATCGTGTCGCAGGTGCCGCCCGACATGCAGTTGTCACCGTGATCCAGCAGCAACACAGGTTTATCCGCGCCACGTGCGAGCACGGCTCCCTCCGCTACCGAGTCGGCAAGCGGAGGACTCCGATAGAAAAACTCCTCCCGCTCATCCCAGATCTGCCGTGCAATGCGTTCGGCCACGCGCGCCGCAGCCTCACGATCACCATCGCCGACAACAACGACGCTGATGCACGGCATGGCGATATCGGCGAGCGAAAATCCAGCCAGCACCGAAACGGCCAGCATGCCATCGCGCTCAGCGGCCTGCGCCGCCTCCACCGCGCGCTTCATCGCCCCCGCAGCGCTCGCGCTGCGCAGCGTGTGCGTCAGCAGCGGCGGCTGCGACCACGCGATCACCGGCTGCGCGCGGCCATCGAGCAGATCGAAGAAGAGGCGTGCCGCATGCGCGCCGCATTCGTACATATCGACGTGCGGATAAGTCTTGAAGCTGACCATCACGTCGGCGTTATCGATCATCTTCTGCGTCACGTTAGCGTGCAGATCGAGCGCGACGGCAATCGGCGCGTTGGGCAACGCGGCACGCACGCGCTCAAGCAGATCACCTTCGCCATCGTTCGAGTTCTCGGCGACCATCGCGCCGTGCAGGTCAAGCATGACTGCGTCGCAACCGCGAGCGGCATCGAGGATCGCGCTGACAGATCGCATCGTAAGCATCGGCGGCGACCGGACCACTCGGATTCGCCGATGCCGAGACGGGCGTGACGATTTCAGCGCCCGCGCGTTCGGCGGCATCGATAAACGCGGACATCGCGGTCTGCATGCCCTTGTTCTCACGGTATGCGTCCTCGCCATAGGCGGGACCGTTGCGGCCGAACGCCTCCAGTGGCGTTGCCACCGGCGAGAACGTATTGGTCTCGTGATTCATGCGTGCAATAAGAATTTTCATGCGGCTTTTACTCAAAGGATTCAGACGACGCCTACGCCGAGGTAACGGTCCTTGATCGCATCGTCACGGGTGAACGCGGCGTTATCGCCTTCATAGACAATAGCGCCCTGCTCGATGATGGTGTGACGATCCGCGAGTTGCGTGCATACCTCAAGGTTCTGCTCGACAAGAAGTATCGCTATGCCCGCTTGCTTGATCAGCTTCAATTGCGCAACGATCTCTTCCACAATCACAGGCGCAAGCCCCTCGACGGGTTCATCGAGCATAAGCAACCGGGGATGATTCATCAGCGCCCGGCCAATGGCGAGCATTTGCTGTTCACCACCCGACAGCTGCGCGCCGCCGTTGGTGCGACGCTCTTTAAGGCGCGGAAAGATGCGGTAGATATCGGCGAGTTGCCATGGTGAATCACGGCGTGCGCCAAGCTTGAGATTCTCCTCTACGCTTAGCAGCCGGAAGACTCCGCGATGCTCCGGCACAAAGCACACGCCAGCCGCCGCGATGCGGTGTGACGCCCACCCGCCAATGTCAGCGCCCTTGAATTTCACGGTGCCGCGCTGCGGTTCCACAACACCTGCGATGCTCTTCAAGGTCGTTGATTTTCCTGCCCCGTTGCGACCCAGCAGCGTGACGGTTTCGCCCTCTCCGATAGCCAGCGATACACCCTGCAGGATGTGACTCTTGCCATAAAACGCGTGGACGTTCTGCACTTCAAGGATCATGCTCATGCGCGCCCTCCGGTAATCATGTTGCCGAGATAGGCGCGACGCACGCGCTCATCGCCGCGAATATCGTCCGGGCGGCCTTCCACCAGCACGCGTCCTTGCTGCATCACGGTGATGGTGTCGGAGATGTCCATCACGATCCCCATGTTGTGCTCGATCAGCACCACGGTGTACTCGTCGCGCAGACCGCGAATCAGCTGCTTCATGTCGTCGAGATCGTCGATACCCATGCCCGACGTCGGCTCATCCAGAAAGATGGCTTTTGGCCGTGCAGCGAGGGCCATACCGACTTCCAGACGGCGTTGCTGTCCATGCGACAGCGCGCCGCCAGGCGTCGCCGCAAAACGCGTCAACGCCAGACGTTCAAGAATGGGATCGACAATATCAGCGTGTTCGAGGGCACCCCGTGGCGGCATCCAGGCATTCAGCGCGCGTTTTGAATCGACGCCCTGGGCCGCAACCCGCAGGTTCTCCCGCACGCTCAGGTTCGCGAACAAGCTGGTGACCTGAAACGACCTTGCGATGCCCCGCTTGACGCGACGGTAGTCGGGTTCGCGCGTCACATCATGCCCGTCGAACACGATGTTGCCCGTGGTGATCGGCAGCGTCCCGGTCAGCACATGAAAGAGCGTGGTCTTGCCCGCGCCGTTGGGGCCGATCACCGAGTGGACGGTGCGCGGCATGATGCGCAAGTTGACGTCGTCGAGCGCGGTAAACTTGCCATAGCGTTTAACAACGCCGGTGGCCTGCAAAATGGGTTCGCTCAAGTGACCTCCCTGTTGCGACGCATGCGCCGCACGATGCGCTCGCCCAAACCCCACAAGCCACGCTGCATGAAGAGGCTCACTGCAATCAGTACCAGCCCGAGCAACAAGAGCCAGCGCGGCCACAAGGTGGAAAGCCAGTCGGAGAACAGCACGTAGAACGCCGCGCCGAGCACCGACGCGAACAGGTTGCCCGTCCCGCCAATCACCGTCATCACAAGGATCATCTCACTCGTGTGATAGTCGATGTTGGACAACGGTGCGATGCCCGTCATCAAGGCATGCAGTGCGCCCGCAAGCCCTGTCACCGCACCCGATACAACAAATGCCGCGAGCTTGAAGCGCTTGACGTCGTATCCAACCGCTGCAGCGCGTGCTTCGTTATCGCGAATCGCGAGCAGCGTGCGGCCGAACACCGAATGCGACACGCGCATGAGAATCCAGAATACGACCAGAAACAGTACCGCTACGAATGCATAGAACTGCCACGGCGAAGTTAGCGGCACGAGCTGCTTGCCGAATAGGGCGAGCGGCGGACGCGGGATGTCGAGCAGGCCGTTGTCGCCACCGGTCAGCGTGGGCGACGTGTAGGCGAGAAAGTAAAACATCTGGCCGAACGCAAGCGTCAGCATGACGAAGTAAGTGCCGCGCTGCCGAATAGAAAACCAGCCGACGAACGCCGCGGCAATAGCGCCGACGAACATCGCTGCCGCCAACGCAAGCGGTATCTGCAAACCCGTCCTGGTCAGCACAAGGCCGGCGCTATAGCTGCCGAGACCAAAGAATATCCCTTGCCCGAACGACAGCAATCCGGTTGCGCCGAGCAACAGGTTGCAGCCAAGGGCGGCCAGCGCGAACACCAGCACTTCGGTTGCGAGCGAGCCGGAGCGCAGCGTAAGAGGAAGAACGCAGACAACGAGTGCCGCGAACAGGATAAATCGATAATGAAACAGCGCGTCTCTGAACGAACGCTGCGGGGCGCGGGTGCCGAGTATTTTCGAGTTCACGTGGCTCTGCCGAGCAGCCCGTTCGGGCGCAATAAAAGTACGGCCGCCATTGCGACGTAAATCATGAGCCGCGCGCCTTCCGGCCACAAGGTGCTCATGACGCTTTGCACGATCCCGACCAGCAGTCCGCCGACCAGCGCGCCCAGGAAGTTCCCCATCCCGCCGATGACCACCACCACGAACGCCACGCTCAGCGCCTCGATGCCCATGAACGGATCGACGCCGCGGATGGGAGCCGCACAGCACGCCGGCGAGCGCCGCCGTTCCCGCGCCGAGCGCAAACACGAGGCTGAATACGCGGAACACGTTGATGCCGAGGAGCGCCACCATCTCTGTGGATTCGCTGCCCGGCTCGCACCGCGCTGCCAAGCCGCGTGCCTTCCAGCAGCCACCACAGCAGCAGCGCAAGAACCGCAGTGAAGCCGATGACGAACAGCCGGTATTTGGGGTAGATGAAGCTGCCCCAGATCACGACGCCGTTCAGGATGTCCGGCACCGGCACGTTGTCGCCGACGGGTCCCCACACGATGATCGTAAGCTCCTGCAGTACGAGTGCAAGTCCGACCGTGACCAGGATGTGGAACTCATGCTGCTGCGCGTAGACGTGACGAAGCACCAGCTTTTCGACGATCCATGCAAGCACGCCGACAACCACCGGGACCACGGCAAGCGCGACCCAGAAACTCATCGACCATTGCATTGCCTGGTAGCAGAAATAGGCGCCGAGCAAATAGAAAGCGCCGTGCGCGAAGTTCACGAAGCGCAACAGCCCAAAGACAATCGACAACCCCACCGCGAGCAGGAAGTACAACATCCCGATGCCGATGCCGTTCACGACCTGCAACAGATAAACGTTCATGGCTTTTCGTCTGAAATGATTCGATGCGGACGCGTATTAGCGAGCGTCCGCCTGCACGCGATCAAGCCATCTTGCACTGCGTCTTGTCGAGTGGAAGGAAGGACTGACCGGAACTGACAATATCCGCGTAGTCGTCGGCGTTCTTCATTTTCGCCTTGGACTTGCCCTTTAGCAGATAGTAATTCTTGAGCACCTGATGGTCGCCCTTGCGAATTTCCTCGGGTCCGGTAAGCCCCGCATACTTCATGCCCTCGAGTGTCGCAATTACCTTCTTGGGGTCTGCCGTGCCCGCTTTGACAATTCCATCGAGCAGGATCTTCGTGCAAATATACGAGCCCGCAAGACTGTAGTTCGGGTTCGCCTTGAAGGCGGCATTCGCGCGCTTGACCAGATCGGCATTGAGCGGCGAGTCGATGGAATGCCAGTATTGCGCGCCGAAATACACGCCGTCGCAGAGGTCCGGGCCTAGCGCTTCGAATTGCTCGAGCCCTGACGCCCACGCCATCAGGATCGTGCAATTGTTCTTCATGCCGAAACTCACCGCCTGACGCAAGGTATCCGACGACTGCGAGCCGAAGTTGAGAATCAGCAGCACGTCCGGCTTGGCCGCGACCGCGTTGGTCAGGTATCCGCTGAATTCCTTTTCATTGAGCGAGTGATAGCTGTTGCCCACATGCTCGATGCCCTTCTCCTGGAAGATCGCCTTGGCAGCGGAAAGGAGTCCGTCGCCGAACACATATTGCGGCGTGATGGTGTACCAGCGCTTGGCTTTCGGCATCATCTGGATCAGCGGACGCACGGTCTGTTCGATTGCCCCGAAGGTCGGCACCGACCAGCGGAACGTCGCGCTGTTGCAGTCCTTGCCGGTGATCTCGTCAGCGCCTGCCGTGGTGATGAAGACGCCGCCGGCCTTCTCGACTTCCTTACCCATTGCAAGCGATTCCGACGACAGAATGCCGCCCGCGAAGAAGCGCGCATTCTTCTGCTGCGCGATTTCCTGCACGCGGCGCACAGCGGTTGCAGGCTTGCCTTCTGTATCGAGCACCGTATAAGCGAGCGGTTGGCCGAGCACTTTGCCGTATTGTTCTATCGCGAGCTTCATGCCGAGGTCGGCATACTTTCCATTCGCGGCGAATGGACCGGACATGGGCACCGGGCAAGCGAACTGGAGGGGGCCGCTCTGGGCGAAGGCGCTACGCATGGCGAGGGATTGCAAGGCCCCGGGGACAGCCGACAACGCGGCCAGCTTCAAGACATTCCGGCGATTCAAAATTGACGCTCCTTGAGAGAAGACACGCGTGCTTGAATGACTACCAAGCCTGCGACTACGAAGCCTGCGGCTACAAAGCTTGCGACTTCCAAGCCTGATTGATTAGGGTAGTTACCGACGGCCGCGAGCCCACTCGCTGCGATGTTTTAATCCCGCTGGTCATCGCCTATTTATCATGATAAATAGAATGGACCTGATCGTAGGTACAATAAATTCAGGTGTCAATAAGGCAAAATTCCCGGCCGTTGCAACGTACGTGCTCAGTGTTCCGTTTGACGTTTGCGCCTCGAGCAAAACCTGCCTTGGCCGATATGAAAAGGCAACCACGAAGAGCTTTGGAGAAGGTTATGGAGCGAGCAAAAACCGGTGCCGCAATCGACATCAGGCAGCAAAAGCGTCCTGATCTGGTTGCCGAGGAAATCAAGCGGCTGATTACGGAAAGGGATTTGAAACCGGGCGACAAGCTGCCGCGCGAAGTGGAATTGCAGCAGATGTTCTCGGTGAGCAAGAGCACGATGCGCGAGGCATTGAAATCACTTGAAGTGCAGGGCTTGATCAAGGTGACGACCGGACCTGGCGGCGGCGGGACCATCATTGAAGTGCCGCTCGACCGCACGCTGCAACTGCTGCAGAACTACCTGTTCTTCAAGGACGTGAGCATCGACGATATCTACACGGTTCGGCAATTGCTCGAGCCCGAACTGGCGGCAGGCGCGGTACCGCATCTGACCGAGCAGGACTTTACGGCACTCGATGCAAGCATTGCGTGTTGCGACGCGCCCGCGGCGCATCAGGACGGCGACATCGTCAGGCGCCGGCAGGAAGACGTGAATTTCCACGATATCCTCGCGGCGGCCAATCCCAATCCGTTCCTGCGCTTCAGTTGCGAACTGATCAATGAAATGATCAGGCAATTGATCGAGTTTCGTAACGACACACCGCAGGCCGACCTCGAACGGTTCGGGCAAGCCAATGTAAAGATCCACAAGGCGATCTCTAAGGCAGCGCGGGAACGCGACGCGGAGAAGGTCCGCGAACTGATGGTCATTCACATGACCGAGGCGCCTCGCTACGTAAAGCGGATGAAGGGCAAGCTGCGCGGCAGGCTGATCCTCGACGCGGAGATTCGCAAGCGTGCGAAGGCCGCGCCATCGGCGGAGTCTTGATGGGTATGTTTATTCCGCTCTAGGCTCTGCCTAAGAGCTACCTAAGCGCTACCCAAGCGCTCAAGCAACGCCATGCCCGCCGCCGGGTTATGCGCCTTGAAACCGCTGATCACATAGAGATATACATCGCGAGCGGTATCCTTGGCCGCTGGCTTGTCGACCGTGTCGAGTCCCTTGGGGATACCACCGGACGCCCATTCACGCGCCCGTTTGGTCCATAGATCGAGTGCGGCGGCGTCATAGCCTTGAGGATGCGCCTGAGTCGTTCCCATGATCCGTGCGTAGACAAACGGCGCCGTCACGTCCGCGATATGCGGATATTCTGAGTCGCCTGACATGACGATTGCGACGCCATGTTTGCGCGCAAGCGCAACGAAGGCCTCATTGCGAAAACTATCGTGCCGCACTTCGACCGCATGGCGGATTGCATGGCCTTCGACTTTCTTAGGCAGCAACGTGAGGAAGCCTTCGAAATCTTCTGGATCGAATTGCTTGGTCGGAGCGAATTGCCAATTGATGGGACCGAGTTTGTCTTTCAGTTCGAGCACGCCGCTTGCAAAGAAGCGTTCGACGGATTCACCAGCCTCGGCCAGTACCCGCCGGTTAGTGGCGAATCGCGGCGCCTTCAGCGAGAAGACGAAGTCGTCAGGCGTCTCATCGTGCCACTTGGCGAACGTGGCCGGTTTCTGCGAGCCATAGAACGTGCCGTTGACTTCGATTGTCGTCAGCTTGCGGCTCGCATATTCGAGTTCGCGTTTCTGGGTGAGCCCTTCAGGATAGAACACGCCGCGCCACGGTTCGAACGTCCAGCCGCCAATGCCAACCCTGATCTTTCCCGCTTTATCCGCCTTATTTGCTGTCTTTCGGGTTGCCATGAAACCGCCTCTCCCCAGTAGTCGATGCGCTCAAGTGTAGCGAATCGGCGGCTGTGGCGTGCGGGGACACTCATCGCACTTACTGCTTCTCCATCTGCAGATAAAGCCGCTGGACGTTTTGCGGTTGCGCAATCGCATAGAGCTTCCAGTGGCGAAAATCCGGCGCTTCTACTTCTTGCATCGCGGCGGTCAGCCCAAGCCCCGCTGCAAATGCACGCCGCACAGCGGCATCCAGCTCGCGCAAATACGCCCCTGTACGCATCATGTCATCGCGTTCGACGAGCGGTCCAAAGCCCGGCACCACCGCGTGGATATCGAGTTTGCGCAAGCGCTCGAGCGTGTCGAGCCAGCCCGGGATCTGCTCGTTGCGAAGCTCGGGAATCCTTCCGATGCTGACAAGCCCGCCAGCAAATAGCACGCCGGTTGCGGTATCGAGCACCGCAACATCGCCGGGCGTGCTGGCCGGCCCATAGTGCAGCAGTTGCAGCTCACGCCCGCCAGAATTTATTCCCTCGGCACCGTCGATGGTTTGATCCGGCACGGTCACTCGCGACCCGCTCATCTCTTCTTCGCCTAGCGTGCGTTGCAGATTCTTCAGGCAGATGGCGCAGCGATCCCGGATCAACTCGGCCGTGCGCCGATGCGCGAGAATCGGGATATCACGGTCACGAAACGCCGACGCGCCGAAGACAAATTCCGGCGCCTGATGCGTGATGATCACGAGTTCGACAGGTAGCGGCGTGACCGCGCGGATAGCGTCGAGCATCGCGCGGCCGTAGCGGTAGGAGGAGCCCGTGTCGATCACCGTCACGCCGGCAGCACCGACGATAAAACCGTTGTTCGCCACCACGCCGCGATTTGCAGGCGCGACTGCCTCGCCATCGCCGAGCATGGCGTAGACGCCCGGCGCGACCACGACGGGCTTCGGTACGCGCAATGGCGATTCCTCCGCAATCGTGGCCGCGGCCGCGGGGTCTGCGCCCAGGCACGTCAGCATGGTGACACGCACCATCAACCACCCTAACCGCGTTCTCATTTAACCGAAGAAGTCTGTTGTGGCGGGGGCAGCGCGCTGATTGCGATCTCGCTGTCGAACTGCTTGTTCTTCGTGTCCTCGACATGCGCCTTCAGTTCGCCATTCGCTCGCGGCAGGAAGTAGAAGCGAAAATTCGGGTTCTCGCTGATCGAAAAATTCACGTTCGCGATCATGACGGGCTTATCCGCGTAACTCACCGATACCTTGCGCACGTAATAAGCGGTTGCATACTTGCGCGTGACCTGGTCCATCGCCATGCCGGTTCGGTTCGGATGACGAACCATCAGCAGCGCGAGTTGCGGCCGCCCGTCACGCTCGCCCCTCTGCCTGCAAGCGCACCTTGCCCGCGTTCGCTTCCGCTGCATCGTCGTCCTTGCCCGCCGGCGCGGAACAGCCACCCGATGCCTTGACGAAGCGCACCGCGCTATACAAATGGCCGTCGCTGGTCTCCGCGATGACCCGCATGTACGTGTAGTCCTCCACCCGCACGCGCGTCTCGATGCTCGCCAGCCCCGAATCCGGCGAGAACTCGAACGAGCCCGCATACGGTTCCGGGTTTTCATCGATAAAGACGTAGAGCTTCCTGATGTAGCGCGACGGCGTCTGCGGAAACTGCGCCTTGATCGCGATGGGCACGACCGCTGCATCCGCGGCGCGCGCAGGCGCCTCGAGCTTGATGACGGCATCGCCGTGGGGATCGATTGGGCCGGTCCTTGAACGTGCCCGCTCCTGAAATCCTGCCAGCGGGCGACCTTGTCCGGATCGTCGTCCGGACTGGCGCCATGCGCCGGGTGAAAGGCCAGCGTCGTCACGACTGCAAACAGGGCAGCAAGTGCAATGCGCGTTTTCGTCAACATGATTCGTCTCCATCCTGTACTGCGTACCGCCCCGTTTCTAGTCTTCCCATTCGAGTTCGGCATACACCGTCACCACATTGCGGCGATGGTAAATATCGAATAATCGCCATCGATTGCGCTCGTCGAGTCCGATCGTATCGATGGCTTGCTGCATGGTCTCGCCGCTTCTTGATGGCCGTGCGAACGTCGCGCGCCAAGTCGCCCAGATAAGCCTCTTCTGCATCGAGCGCTTGCGACCACGGGACATCGACGGGACCGTGGCCCGGCACCATGCGGCGTGGGTTCATGGCACGCAGCTTCGTGATATCGGCGAGCCACCCGAGCACGCTGCCATCTATCACGGGAATGCACTGGACGAACAGCAGGTCGGCGACCCAAAGCGTGCCGCTATCTTATCGTATACCGTCAGATCGTTGTTCGTATGCGCTGTTTTCCAGGTCTGCAAGCTAAGCCGGCGCCCGCCGAGATCCAAAGTCTTGCTGCCCTGCACCAATAGCGTGGGCATGATGATCTCGCTGCCGTCTGCCTGCGCGCCAAGATCGCGATGCAGCATGCGCAAATAGCTTTGCGCGTGAGAAGCTTCCGCCTCGGGAAGCGTCGCGCTGCCGACGAATTGCGGATGATCTTGTACTGAACGCAGCATTGCCGAAAATATGATCCGGGTGCATGTGCGTGTTGATTACATAACAGATGGGCAAAGACGTCCGCGCGCGAATCGACAAACGCAAGGCACGCCCTTGGGCAGCCGTGCCGCCGGTATCGATGACCGCTACGCAGCGCTTGCCCACGATGAAGCCGACATTCGCGATATCGCCCCCATTCGCCGGCGTTGCAACGTCGTCCTGACCGCGATGTACGTAGACGCCGGGAGCTACTTCCGTGATCTCGAATGGTGCCGCGTTCACAACGGCAGAACACGCGAGCAAAAGCCATCCCGCCAACCACGAACTCCGCGCCTCAGGCCGCGCAGTCATCCCGCCAAACCGGCGGCATCCACCCGCCCCTCCGCCTTCGCTTCCCGCGACTGCAACGCAAACCCCGCGTACTCGCGTTCCAGAAACGGCGCCGCGTGTTCGAGAAGAAAACGGCGGAATGCAATGCAGGTCGGCGACAACTGTTTCGAGCGCAAGTGAACGATCTGCCACGTGCGCTCGACCGGCGTGCCGTTGACGTCGAGCAATGCAAGCTCTTTCGAACGCAATTCCAGCGCCAGCGTATGCAGCGAGATCAGGCTCACGCCCATGCCCGCCATCACCGCTTGCTTGATGCTCTCGTTGCTGCCGAGCGTCACGCTGCGCGCCGGCATGAACAGGTGCTGCTTGAACATCTGCTCCGACACCGCGCGCGTTCCCGAACCCGGTTCGCGCAGCAGGAAGGTATCGCCGGCCGAGTTCCTGCAGGTCGAAACGGCGCGCATTCCCGCAGCGGATGATCGACAGGTCCAATGAGCACATGCGGGTGATAGGCAAGCGGTTCCGCCGTCGTGCCGAGCTCCGGCGGCGGGCGGCCCATGATTGCGAGATCGGTGGCGTTGTCCTGTAACTGGCGCAGCAGCGTCTCGCGGTTTCCCACCGAAAAACGCACATCCACGAGCGGATACTGCCGCGAATAGGCGGCCAGAAGCTTAGGCGCGAAATAGGTGGCAGAACTGACGATACTCACCGCAATCGAACCGCTGTCGGCAAGCGAAAGCGAGCTCATGGCGTCCTCGGCATCCTTGATTTCGCCGAGTATCCGGCTCGCATGATGCGACAGTCGTTCGCCCGCTTCGGTCAGCGTGAGCTTGCGCGCCACGCGCTCGAACAGCGGCAGGCCGACCGCTTCTTCCAGTTGGCGAATCTGCATGGATATCGCGGGCTGCGTCAGGTGCAGTTCCTCGGCCGCGCGCGCGAAGCTCGGATACCGGCAGGCGATCACGAAGATCTGCAACTGCCGCAAGGTCAGCGAGCGAATGAAGTTCACGGTGAGCGGCCATCCTGCAAAACGGCTTCGGTGAGAGGCTCAGGGGTTCGAGGTCAACGGCTGGCACGCGGCGCGTCCGCGGCCTTGTCCGGTACCTTCTTGCCTGCCGGCGGCGACAGGCTGCGCAGCGCGCCCTGATAACTCAGCGACTCACTCTGCAACGGATGCGCGAAGTCGTTGTTCGATCCCGGCACCTCCGTGCGAATCAGCAGCACCTGACCGGGCACCGCATCGGACATGATGAAGGTGTAGCGCTTGCCGATGTACTGAGGGAAACGCGCGCCGTTCGGGTCGTCGAGATACGGCTGGATCACGATCTGCTGCGCCGCGACTTTCTTGCCCTCGGCATTGCGGACCACCGGGCGTGATCGTCGGACTCGCGGCCAGCGCGAGACGCACGCGCCGCTGAAAATAGCGGCGCTGTCCGCCCGTCAACTGTTCCATTTCCGCGATGTCATGCTCGAGGAAATAGAGGATTACCGGATTGCACGGCAAGCCCTCGCCGGACACCTCCACCTTGCCGGCGTGATCGGTCACGCTGGCGTCGCCTTTGGCGTTGTCGGCACTGAGCACGAGCACCTTGACCGTGTCCTTCTCCTTGGTCGGCGGACCCGACCGGTCGACCGCATAGTCCAGCTCGGTTTGCGGCTGCACGCCCTTGAGATGCGTCGCCAGGAAAAGCAGGCGCTCGGCCGGCGCTATCTCGGGACTCGCGGCGGGACTCGCGGCAGTCGCCGCAGTCGCGGCGCTCGCTCCATCGGCGGCGTAAGCGTGATCGAAGGCGAATAACGCGCCGGACGTTGCCGCGATCCACCCGGCGCGTCGAATCCAGATCCACGACGCCGTCATTTGGCGTTGGCCTGTGCAGGCGACGCTTCGCTGATCGGCAACAGCGGCACGTCATAACTCAACAGGATCTTGTCGATCTTGCCGTGGTTCGCGCCAATCCACTGGTCGATCTTCGTCTTCCACGCGCCTTCGCCATAACGCACGCCCATCGAGATCTCGTAGTCGAAGCGCGGCCCGGGAGCCGGCGGGAACGCCACGAGCTTGACCTTGTCGCCGGCTTGCTTGACGAAATAACCCGCTATCGGTCCCCACAGGAAGACCACATCCACGTTGCCCGCCGCCAGGTCGCGCTGGATCATCTCGCCGGGAAACTCGGCCGGGTCGCCGCTTTGCACCTTATATGACACAGCCTGTTCGATCAGGTTGTTGCCCAGCAGCCAGTCCACCGCGGGCGTGTTCGAAAAGATGCCAAGACGGAGTTTGCGCAATTCATCAGGCGGCAGTTTCAAGAGATCGGACGGCGTAGTGATCGATGCGAATTCGGGGCGGTTCGGGAAAGACCATTGCGTAAGTGGAGTGCAGCCAAGGACGCGTCGTCGCGGTCATGTCGTAGCCCTTGGGCACGCCTATAACGAGGTCGCACTTGTAGTTTTCCGTGTTGGGCACCTTGTCGCGCAGCGTGCGCCGGATGAACCCCATGCGTTGCGGAAAGATATTCGTATTCGACTTTGTAGCCAAAGTCGCTCGCCATCTGCTCAGCGATCTTGTTTTCGAAGCCTTCGCCCTTGCTGTTCGACAAAGGCATGTTGTTCGGGTCGGCGCATACGCGCAGCACGCCATCGGCTCCGTCGTTGTGCGGCAGCGCGGGACCGTCGGCATGGGCGGCGCTCGCGCCGAAACGCCATGCACACGACAGCCAGCGCCTTGCATGCCAACTCGGCAGGCCTACTTAGCGTGAGTCTCGTGAGTCTTGAATACCCTTCAGACATCGAACCCTCCAGTAAAGCGTGATACAGGCGCCAGACTCAGCGGACAGAACAAGGGGCGCCGCAGCAGCGTGGCGTCACTTGGCATCGATCGCCTGCAGGTCGCCCGGCTTGATCTTGCCGTCGGAACGCCCTTTCAGATACGCAAACAGGTTCTGCCAATTCTTCTGCATCATGTCGCTCGAACTGAAGTCGGGCATACCCTTGTCCACGCGCCCGCCGAACACGGTGCGATGAAACTCGGTGGTGTCGATGGTCTTGAACGCATCGATCAGCGACGGGCCCACCATGCCTTGCTGCTGCGCGCCGTGACAACGTTCGCAAGCCAGCGCGCGCCAGGTTCGCCAGCCTTGCAAGGTGTTGCTATCGACCTTGTTGCCGTCGACAACCTGATACGCCACCGGTTTCATCTGCCCCGGATCGGTCTGGGCGTATGAAACAGGTAGCGTGACAAGGGCTATCGCCAGCGGCAAGAGTATTCGGCCTTTCATTGCACGTCTCTCCTTCGATTAGAGCGTGCTGCGCCATGCGTCGCGTGAGCGCAGTGTGGAAATGAGTGTCGTGGGGTTCGGGACGCGCCCGGCGGATGCTCGCGGCCGGCGCGCGTCTTTCATCGAATCAGGCGGTTCGGCGTCCGCCTCGTTAGCTTGCTGATCAACTCGCTCATTCGCTCGCTCATCAGCTCGGGATTGCGAACACGAAGAGCGTGCCGCCGAGCGCGGTGTACTTCGCGAGTTCGCGATAGCCGCCGACCGCGCCAAGTCCTTCCGTGGACTTTTCGAGGCCTGCCGCCATGCCGATGCCCGCCCATCCGCCGATGCCCGAATAGACACCGACGAATTGCTTGCCCTGATACTCATACGTGAACACGTTGCCGATGATTCCCGACGGCGTCTTGAACTTCCACAGCTCCTTGCCGTCCGAAATGCGCACAGCCTTCAGATAGCCTTCGAGCGTGCCGTAGAACGCAATGCCACCGGCTGTCGCCAGCGCACCGGACCACACCGAGAACTTCTCCGGCTTGGACCACGCGATCTTGCCCTTCGCCGCATCCCAGGCAATGAAGTTGCCCATTGCGCCCTTTTCGTTCGGGCCCGGGTACATCGACAGCGTGGCGCCAACGTAAGGCTGGCCGGACACGTATTCCACTTCAAACGGCTCGTAGTCCATGCACACGTGATTGGTCGGGACGAGGAACAGGTTGCTCTTCGGATCGAACGCGGCCGGTTGCTGATCCTTCGATCCCAGCGCCGCCGGGCAGATGCCCTTCACGTTATGATCCGGACCTGCTGCCTGCGTCGAATAAGCCGCAGTTGCGAATCGGCAAGCCGCTCTTCAGGTCCACGCGGTCAGCCCAGTTCACCGCCGGGTCGTACTTGTCGGCGACGAGCAGTTGTCCTGTTTCGCGATTGAGCGTGTAGCCGAAGCCGTTGCGGTCGAAGTGGACGATTGCCGGCACCTTCTTGCCGCCCGATGGGCAGGTCGGCGAGGATCATCTCGTTCACGCCGTCATAGTCCCATTCGTCGTGCGGCGTCATCTGGTAGACCCATTTCGCTTTGCCGTGTTCAGGTCGCGGGCGAAGATGGACATCGACCATTTGTTGTCGCCGGGGCGTTGCGTCGGGTTCCAGGTGCCGGGATTGCCGGTGCCGTAGTACACAAGGTTGAGCTTCGGATCCCATGCATACCAGCCCCAGGTCGTGCCGCCTCCTGTCTTCCACTGATCGCCCTTCCAGCTCTTGAGCGATGAGTCCGCGCCAACCGGCACCATCTTGCCGTCGGCCCAGGTCATGGTCTTGTCGGGGTCCAGCAGCATTTCGTTGTCCGGACCCGTGCTGTACGCCTTCCAGACCTCCTTGCCGGTCTTGATGTCGTAGGCAATCAGCCGCCCGCGCACGCCGAACTCGCCGCCGGAAATGCCGGTGATCACCTTGTCGCCGAACACGTGCGGCGCGTTGGTGTTGGTTTCACCCGCCTTCGGGTTACCGTTTTGCGCGGTCCATTTCACGTCGCCGGTCTTTGCATCCAGCGCGACGAGTTTGGTGTCGGCTTGCTGGAGGAAAATCTTGCCGTCACCGTAGGCAAGCCCGCGATTGACCGTGTCGCAACACATCACCGAGATCACCTGCGCGTCCTGCTTCGGTTCGTATTGCCAGATGAACGTCTGGTCCTTCAGGTTGATCGCGATGACCTTGTTAGGAAATGGCGAATGGATGTACATCGTGTCGCCGATGACAAGCGGCGAACCCTCGTGACCGCGCAACACGCCGGTCGACATGGTCCAGGCGACCTGCAGCTTCGCCACGTTGCTTTCGTTGATCTGCTTGAGCGGGCTATAGCGGTGATTGGAATAATCACCGGCTTGAGCGGCCCAGTTCGATGGGTTCTTCATCAAGGCGTCGAGCTGCGAATCGGCCTGTGCCACAAAAGAGTTAAGGGCCGTTACCGCAACCACCGCCAGTCCGAGAACCAGGGTGCGTAATTTCATGTCTCCTCCAGATATGTGTTGCCGTCCGACTCAGGGATGACCCCACCACCTATGCCCCGGGCGCGCCTTCACCGGTGCAGGTAGCGAGCTGAAGCTCCGCCCGGTCAATGCCGGGCTTCTGTTTGCGAAGACGAATTGCATATTCCATGCCGGAAATACGGCAATCGCGGGCCGACTTCGTAGCTGGGCGTGGCGGGACCGGGATTGGGCGCGGCGCCGGCAGCGACCCTGAAGACGGTATACGCGGCGCCAGGGGCGAGACGCTTCATTCGGATTACGACACATACTGTGTCAAACCCGCGATACAACCGCCAATGTGAGCCGCATCGCGTTTACCCAATGCGGCGTGCGCTGCAGCATGGACTGCGGCTTGTGAGTTCCGCCGCTCAGGTAGCGACCCTCGGTGCTTTCACTGGCGCGGTGTTTGCGATCGCGGATAAGGTTGAGGTTCCGCTCTATCGAGCGTGGGAGGCATCGACATGACCGCCAAACAACCCGAGAAAGTCTATTCCGACGAAGAGATCCAGCAGCGTCTCACGGGCGCGCTGCAGCACTGGTATATGGAAGACGGCTGGCTGCGCCGCAAATATAAAGACGGAAGGCTGGAAAGGCACGCTGATGGTGGTCAACACCGTCGGGCACCTTGCGGAAGCGGCGTGGCATCACCCGGACCTGACGGTGTCGTATGCGTTCGTCGTCGTGAAGCTGAAGACGCATTCCGCCAAGGGCATCACCGACAAGGATTTCGCGCTCGCGACCAAGATCGAGGAAGTGATCCAGTGGCAGCCCGGCCGGAAGGCGGAGCCGCTGGAAGGCACGCCCGCCGACGACCAGCGTTTCCGCTATATCAAGTACGACGCGCCAAAGGCCTGAGTGCGAGCGGTGTCGACCATCACGCGGTCGGCTTGCCTTGATGGCTCTTGCCTCGGCAGGTTCACGGCTTTGACCACTACCTCGAACCCAGGGACACTCGCGATGCCGCTTCGCTTGGATAGCCTACCGGAGACGCCTCGTCGCCGCTCGCCGCCGTGACAGTCGATGCCCCCGCGCGCCTGCATCTGGGCTTCCTGGACCCGAATGCGTCGCTGGGACGCGCGTTCGGCAGCATCGGACTGACGATCGATGGACTCGGCACGCGGTCACTGCGCAATCGTCGCCGATGAAGAGCGGATAACCGGCGCCCACACCGATGCCCAGCGCGCAGCGCATCGCGCATTATCTCGAGCTGCTTGCATGCGGCTTACGGCGGCCCGCCTGTTGTGATCGAAGTCGAGCGGGCGCCTCGCGCGCACGCCGGCCTCGGCTCCGGCACGCAACTCGCGCTGGCTGTCGGCACCGCGTTCGTGCGGCTGCTGGGGCGCTCGCCGCCAGTGCGGAACTCGCGCGTCTGCTCGGACGCGGCGCGCGTTCGGGCATCGGCATGCTCGGATTCGATCATGGCGGATTGATCGTCGATGGCGGCCCTGCCGACTCAGGCGTTCAAGCGCCGATGTCGCGAAGCGCATGCCGCCGATGCTCTCCCGCCAGCCGTTCCCCGAAGCGTGGCGCATTCTGCTCGTCGACGACACCCGTCGCGAAGGTCTCCACGGCGACGAAGAACGGCGCGCGCTCGCCGCCCTCGCCCCGTTCCCGCAAGCGCTCGCCGCGCACCTGTGCCATCTGGTGATGATGCTCGTGCTGCCCGGCGTCGCGGAACATGATTTCGATGCGTTCGCCCGGGGCATCGGCGAAGTGCAGCAGACCATCGGCGAATATTTCGCGCCGGTGCAAGGCGGCGTGTTCTCGAGTCCCGCAGTCGCGGCCGCGCTCGACGCCGGCAGCCAGCGCGGGCATTGGCCAGACCTCGTGGGGCCCGACCGGTTTCGCCTTCTTGCGCCACGCGCAGGACGCCGAACGTGCGCTCGCCGCCGCTGTGAACGCCACGCGCGGCATGCCGGGCATCGTGTGCTCGGTGGCCGCGGCGAGCAATCGCGGCGGCGCCGTGCATGCGCGCAACCTGCAGCGCTGCAGCAGCGATTGCCCGTAGACGCCCTACCCGGCACATGGGGTTTCTACGTGCCGCGCCGTCTTTATCTCGCCTGTCGCGAACTCAATCACGCCTCGATCACGCCTCAATCCGATAAACCTGAAACGAGCCCACCGCCATGCCCGAAGCCACCGAAAGGCCCTACATCCTGCACATGTTGACGGCCACGCCACAGATGAGTCCCTTCGATGTCAACATGGCCGCCGATGCCGGTTATCAGATCATCGTGCCGTATTGCAACGTCGGCGCGGAGAACGTCGTCACGCTGACCCAGGACGCGATTTTTTCGCGCGGGCCCAAGGGCGTGTCGCGCACGGGCATCTTCATCGGCGGACGCGACGTGATGCTCGCCGCCGACATGCTCGACACCGCCCGCCAGGCGATGGTGCCGCCCTTCGAAGTCTCGGTATTCGCCGATCCGAGCGGCTCGTACACGACGGCCGCCGCGCTCGTTGCGCTCGTCGAACGGCATCTGAAAGCCGAGCACGGCGCGGAACTCGGCGGCAAGCGCGTGCTGATTCTCGGCGGCACCGGCGCGGTGGGTCGCGTCGCCGCTGCCATGGCCGCGGCGCTCGGTGCACAAGTCCTGATCGCGAGCCATTCGGATATCGCCCGCGCGACCCAGGTAAGCGATGAGGTCAACCAGCGCTTCGACATCGCGACGACGGGCGTCTCGGTGCGCACGCCCGATGACTTGCACAAGGCGTTATCGACCGCCGAAGTGGTTCTGGCGACGGCCGTGGCGGGCGTGCAGGTCATGAGCGCCACCGATCTCGCCCATGCGAAACATTTGCTGATTGCCGCCGATGTCAACGCCGTGCCGCCCGAGGGCATCGCGGGCGTTCATGTCATGGACAACGGCAAGCCGCTTGCCGGCGCGGTGCGCCCGGACGCGCTCGCGATAGGCGCGCTCGCCATCGGCAATGTGAAATACCAGGTCGAGCATCGCCTGTTCGTGCGCATGCGCACCGCCGGCAAGCCGGTCTATCTCGGCTTTCCTGAAGCCTTCGATGAAGCCCGCGCGATTGTCGGCGGCCTTGGCTGATGCGCCGTCTCCGCAACGCCGCTCCGTATATAGCAGCCGTCGGGTCGTCGGCGCGCATGCTCGCGCAATCCGCGCGGCGCGCGGGCTTGAACGTGGCCGCGCTCGATATCTTCGGCGACCGCGATACACGGCGCTACGCGCCGCTATGGTTCGATATCGGCGGAAAAGAGTTGTCGATTGACCGCGCGCTTCTCATCGATGCGCTCGAACGCACCGCGCGGCTGCCGCGCATGCTTGGTTTTGTAGTGGGCAGCGGGCTTGAACCGCTGATGCAGGAATTGTGCAGTGCGTCGCGGCTGCCGCGTTTGATCGGCAACAGTGCCGAAGCAACGGCGGCTGTGCGCGAACCGTTGCGCTTTTTTGCGCTGCTGGATCGATTGGGGATCGCGCATCCTGATGTCGCGACAACCCGTCCCCTCGATACAAACGGCTGGCTCCTCAAACGCGCCGATGGCTGCGGCGGGACGCATATCGAAGTGCTGGAGGCGCCTTAGTACAGCCACGCCCGCGGATGCTTATTTCCAGCGCCGTGCAGCGCGGGCGCTCGATGTCAGCGCTGTTTATAGGCGCGCGGGGCAAGGCAGTCGGTGATCGGTTTTGCGGAACAGCTCAGCATGTCGGCAGGCAAGTTTCCGTTCCTGCACACCGGGTCGATCGGCCCTGCCGAACTGCCGCCGCAAGTGGCGGCCGACATCACCGAAGCGGTCAATGCGATCGTCGCGCATACGGGTCTCGCGGGCCTGAACAGCATCGATTTCCTTTTGGACGGCAACCGTTTTCAGGTGCTTGAAGTCAACGCCCGCCCCTCATCGACGATGACGCTCTACGAAACCGCAGCGCCCGAAACATGGCCGCACGGGTTGATCGCGTGCCATGTGGATGCGTGTATCGATGGCCGCTTGCCTGCGCCAGCGACCACGTCAACACGAGTCACCGCAGGTCAGCGCGTGGTGTTCGCGCCGCGCGGCTTCGTGGTCTCCGGCCCTTTCAGCGATGCATGTTTCAGCGACCCATCCTGCCACGACGTGCCGCAGCCGGGCACGCGCATCGGCGCGGGCGAACCGGTCTGCACGCTCGTTGTCACGCAATCGTCCAGCGTCCGCTGTCCGGGACGAACTCGAGCGCCGCGGCGCGCTTGTTTTGCAACGCATCGAAACCTGTCACGAGGACACTGATGCCGTCATCCCTTCTCTCCGTCTGAACTCAGCGTCAACGCGCTGAGCGAACGGCTCGCCACCAGACTCGTCGACCATGCCGCGCGGCTGCGCATCGCCGATTCGCGCACGCCGGATGGCACCGTGATAGCCGATGCGGGCGTCGATGCAACGGGCGGTATCGAAGCAGGCGTGCTGATCGCGCGGCTGTGCATGGGCGGGCTCGGGCGCGTTGCCGTGCGCACGAGCCTCGAGCGCGGATCCGCTGTGGCCGAGCATGATCGATGTCCACACCTCGTCGCCCGTGCTCGCTTGCCTCGGCAGTCAGTACGCGGGCTGGAGCCTGTCGGCTACCAAGGAGCAAACGGGCGGCAAGAAGTTCTTCTCGCTCGGTTCAGGCCCGGCGCGCGCGCTGGCCGGCAAGGAACCGCTCTTCGATGAACTCGGCTATCGCGACCGGCACGATCGCGGCGCGCTGGTGCTGGAAGTGGACCGGCTGCCGCCGCAAGTTGTGATCGACAAGATCCTGCGCGACTGCGCGTTGGCGCCGGACAAGCTCACGCTGGTCGTCACGCCGACACACTCTGTCGCAGGAACGGTGCAGGTCGTCGCGCGCGTGGTGGAGGTTGCACTGCACAAGAGCGCATGTGCTCGGCGTGGATCTCGACGAGATCATTGAAGGCAGCGGCATCGGCTCCGCTGCCGCCGCCCGCGCCGGACGCG
Organism: uncultured beta proteobacterium; assembly: GCA_963708695.1. Lineage (GTDB taxonomy): Bacteria > Pseudomonadota > Gammaproteobacteria > Burkholderiales > Burkholderiaceae > Caballeronia. The sequence continues at coordinate 269,067 of CAVPTS010000001.1, read as the reverse complement.
ATCCAGGCGATGGGCCGCACCAACGACGCGATTCTTTACGGCGGCCGCGTGCATCTGACCGTGAAAAGCGATGCCGTCGCGCAGCGGCTTGCGGCTGAATTGCCGTCATCGAATGCGCGCGATTACGGCCGTCCTTTCGCCGATATCTTCACGTCGTTCAACTACGACTTCTATCAGATCGATCCCGCGTTGTTCGCGCCCGCCGAAGTGTGGGTCAGCAGCCTCGAAAGCGGCTCGACCTATCACGGCGGCGCTATCGACATGCCGCTGCTCGACGCGCAATGGCGCGGCAAGTTGCCCGACGCGGCGACCGGCGTGGCGCAGCCATGAGCGACATTTTTGCGTTCGCCGGATTGCGCGTCGCCATCATGACCGACGAGACCGGCTGGCACACCTCGCGGCTGAAAAAGGCGTTCCGGGCGCGCGGCGTGGACGCGCGCTGCGTGGATCTGGCGCAATGCCGTATCGATACAACCTGGGCGCCCCACGGCCTCGCCATCCCCGGCTTCGGCCACGTCCTGCCCGACGCGGTGTTCGTGCGCGGCATCGCCGGCGGGACGTTCGAGCAGGTCACGCTGCGGCTCGGCATTTTGCACGCGCTGCGCGAATGCGGCGTGCCCGTGTATAACGACGCGCGCGCGATCGAACGCAGCGTCGATAAATCGATGACGAGCTTTCTGCTCAACCTTCATGGCGTGCCGACGCCTCCGACGTGGGCCGGGGAATCGGCAGCGTTCGCGCAGCGCGTGCTGATGCGCGAGGTGGCACGAGGAGAGCGTGTAGTGATGAAGCCGTTGTTCGGATCGCAGGGCAAGGGTTTACGACGGCTTGGCGCAAGTCGTCGCGATGGTTCGCTGGCGCCGTTGCCGTCGTTGCGAACGCTGGGACAAGTCGCGTATTTGCAGCGATACGTGGAAGGCGAGCACCCCGGCTTCGACTGGCGTGTGCTGGTGATCGGCGGCCGGGCGGTTGCTGCAATGCGGCGCGTCGGGGGCAAGGGCTGGATTCACAACTTCGCGCGAGGCGCGACGTGCGAACCGGCGCCCCTCGACCCCGTCCTCGCCGATACCGCCGTGCAAGCCAGCCGCGCACTCGGCCTCGACTATGCGGGGATCGACCTGATTCCAGCCGCTAACGACGACGCCCGCCCGCTTGTACTCGAAGTCAACGGCGTGGCGGCGTGGCGCGGGTTGCAATCGGTCACGAAGCTGGATATTGCCGCTGCGCTGGTCGATGACCTGCTGGACCGCAAACTCGCCCTTCCTGCGCCCTTGAAGACCGGCGATGCAGCTTCCTGACCATCCGACGCTCGCGAAGGCGCGGGCGGCCTTCCTGCAGGCTTGCCGGCTAGATGTAGAGACGGCAAAACCTGGCAATGTCAGCATCGGTAGCGCCGGTCACGGCATGACGGCAGCACAGTTCATCGCCAGCGCCGACGCCGCTGCAAGCGCGCTGTTCACGAAGGGCGCGAGCGTCGGCGAGCGCATTCTTGATGCCGTGCGCCGCACGCGCGACGTCGCCGGCTGCAACACGAACCTTGGCATCGTGCTGCTTGTCGCGCCGCTCGCCGCAGCGCTTGAGCTGCTCGCCAATCAAACCGTATCGATGACCGCATGGCGCACTGCAACGCAAAAGGTGCTCGCAGGACTCGATCTCGACGATGCTCGGGCAGCGTATCGCGCGATCGCGCTCGCGAACCCCGGCGGTTTGGGCGACGCGCCTGAGCAATCGGTCCATGACGCTCCGTCGGTAGATCTGCGTACCGCAATGACCTTGGCAGCGGATCGCGACAGCATCGCTCGCCAGTATGCGAACGGATTTCTTGACGTGTTCGAAACCGGCCTCGATGCCGTGCGCCAACCTTCGCTGTCGGGACAATCGCAGCCTGCGACAGTTATCACCCTCGACGTATTTCTTGCTTTCCTGAGCGGCTGGCCCGATTCACACATTGTTCGCAAGCAGGGCTTGAGCGTGGCGCAGAGTGTCACGCGCGAGGCGCTCAGGCGCTACGAAGCAATGCGCCGTGGCGTCCTCGCCGATGCGCTCGAGAGTCTCGGTGCATGGGACTCCGAACTCAAGGCGCGCGGCATCAACCCCGGCACGAGCGCGGATCTCACGGTCGCGACGTTGTTCGTCGCGGGCGTTGTGGACGGCATTGAGACAGGCCGCTCCAGTGAACATTGGGTGGCCGGTTCCGATTGGCACGGAACATGATAGGAACAGCCATGGTTCTCAAACAGTTCCGAGCGGCGTTGATGTGCGCCATTCGCGAGCTGACCGCAAGCGGGCACATTCATATCCAAATCACTGGAGGAACAGCATGGCCAAAATCAACCGCGTCATGGTAGGCGAGTCGCTAGTTGGCGACGGCAACGAGGTCGCTCATATCGACCTGCTGATTGGACCGCGCGGTTCGGCTGTCGAAACCGCGTTCTGCCACGCCTTGACCAATAACAAGGACGGTTTCACGTCGCTGCTGGCGGTCGTTGCGCCCAATCTCATTACCCGTCCGAATACGGTGATGTTCAACAAGGTAACCATCAAGGGTGCGAAGCAGGCTGTCCAGATGTTCGGTCCCGCGCAGCATGCTGTTGCGCTTGCAGTTGCCGATAGCGTGGAAGACGGCACCATTCCGAAAGACGAAGCCGACGACATTTTCATTTGCGTGGGCGTGTTCATCCATTGGGAAGCTGACGACGACAAGAAAATTCAGGAGTACAACTACAAGGCAACTCGCGAAGCGATCCAGCGTGCTGTTGCTGGCGAGCCGAGCGCAGCGGACGTGGTCGCCAAGAAGGGCAGCGTCTCGCATCCGTTCGCGCCGAATTGACGCGTTGCGGGAGATTTCAGATGATGGCAGAGGTGTTAGCGGTGGTTCGGTAAGAGCAGGTCTGGACGGGGCCGCAAAGTAACCGGGAACGGTTGATTCGCGGCCTGCCCACTCCTTCATTTAACTGATGAATGTGTTTTGCACAGAGGCTTGGCATGACTTTTCGATGTCGCGTGCGGCTGGTTATCGCGTGTATAGCCTGTGTTCCCAGCCTCATGCTTGCTCCGTCGATTGCATTTGCGGCGGGTCCGGTGGCTGCCCCGGCTGGCCAGGGCGTGGCGCCTGCCGGCGGTAATCCGGCGCAAGGTCACGATTACCCGACACAGGGGCGTGTGGAATATGTGCTTGGCTGCATGGATGACAACGGCCACGACTTCGCGAATGTTTACAAGTGTTCGTGCGCGATCGACCATATTGCAGCGGCTCTGTCTTACGACGATTATGTTGAGCAGATGACTTTCGCGAAGTATTCGACGCTTGGCGGTGAGGGCGGAAACGAGTTCCGCGTGGACCGGGCGAAGGCTCAGACGAAGAACTATCGCGCGATACAGACGGAAGCACTGCGGGCATGTGGGGTGACTAAGGCAGCAGCAAAGTAGTCTCGTTCGCACTCGGTCAGGGGTTTGGGGCGCGGGCTGGCTGTGGCGGGTGGGGTCGGTCGGGGTGTTGCTGCATAGGCCGTCGCGAGGTTTATGTTTTTTGGAATTTTTTTAGCGCTTTTGCCACTGCGTGGCGGCTGGTTGTTTGGGTTCGCACGCGGGGTTAAGGGGGCGTGGCGGCGCCGGTGGTCGGGTTCAATGCTGGGTTGCTGCTGCTTACGTTAGCGCGGGTTTTATTTGAGCTAAATTTTTTATCACTATTAGCCACTGTCCGTGGCGGGACTTCATTTCTATGTCCGTTGGACTGGGTCGGCGCCGGGTTGCTGCTGCGTACGTTAGCTCCGGTTCAATGTTGGCTAAATTTTTTATCACTATTAGCCACTGTCCGTGGCGGGACTTCATTTCTTTGTCCAACGGCGACAAAGAAACGAAGCAAAGAAAACGCCTTCCCACAATCTGTTTTAAGTGTCCCCAGCGTGCAGGCCCATGCTTTTGGTTCCCGCGTAGAACGGTGCTCGCAAAACCACGAACACTTGAAACCCTCCTTCTCGCGAATCCTTACATCCCCACGCTTCGCCACCAGTGCTCTCGGGCAAGATCAAGGGTCACACAAACGTGTACGGCCTCTCCCCTATCGGCGGTTGGCGGTTAGCGGTTAGCGGTTAGCGGTTAGCGGTTAGCGGTTAGCGGTTAGCGGTTAGCGGTTAGCGGTTAGCGGAAAAATTATCAAGTGCGCAGTGATTTCAGGATCTACATGCGGTTATTCGCGCTAACGTCGGGTTTTCACTGGGGGGAATTTGTCCATCTTTTAGTGCACTCCCGAAGCGCGTGACGGTGCACGCGACGGTGCGCGTCCTTAGCGTTTGTACTTGCCCTCTAGTCGGCGTATGTGCTTGCCCGAGAGCACTGGTGGCGAAGCGTGGGGATGTAGGAATTCGCGAGAAGGAGGGGTTCAACTGTCCGTCGTTCTAGCGAGCACCGTTCTACGCGGGAACCAAAAGCAGTGGTCTGCACGCTGGGGACACTTAATACAGATTGTGGGAAGGCGTTTTCTTTGCTTCGTTTCTTTGTCGCCGAAGGACCAAGAAATGAAGTCCCGCCACGGACAGTGGCTAATAGTGATAAAAAATATAGCCAACATTGAACCCGCGCTAATGTAAGCAGTAGCAACCCAGCACTGACCCCCGACCACCGCCGGTAGCCCGCCCCCAAAGACCCCCCGAGTGCGAACGAACATAGCCTGCCGCCACGCAGGTGGTTAAAAGTGCTAAAAAATGCACCCAACATACAACCCGCGCTAACGCGAGCAGCACCACCCCGGCACCCACCCCGCCCGAGTGCGAACGCCCTGCCCCGTTCACTCAGGAAAAAACCCCTGCCCGAGGAACGCACACATCCCCCCCACATCCCGGCGCCTCCGGCGCCGCTCAATGACTACGCCGACCGACTCCACGTCAGCAAACTTCGCCGGCTTGGCAAGCGACACCCGCACCCAGTGCGCACCAAACTCCAAAATCAACAACTGCGCAACCTTCTCCGCCAGCCGCTCCAGCAACTGCACCCCATGCGATGCCAGCAACACATGCAGCGCATCGTGAACCGCCGCATAGTTCACCGTGTCCCCGATACGATCCGTCACGCAGGCTCGTATCGACGGAACGCCAATCTCAAGATCGATGCGCACCGCTTGCGGGTCCCGCAGCTCACTCACGTCAATACCAATCACCGTTTGCCCGACAAACCCCCTGATATAGACAATGTCCAAGGGCGTATCGCTCACCGCCCCCGGCGCTGCATCAACGCCCGGACGCCGCGCGTTGGCATCGGCTTGCGTAGGCTGCGGCGCACCCGAAGAAGTGCGCTCGCTGCGAACCACATCGAAAAGCTCCATATGTCACTCCGTCGCGGGGATGCCGGCAATGTGGGAATCAATGAGCGGTCGAACCATTCGGTGTAGCGGAACCGATACAGCATGTAAGCATTCCGCAACATCCCGACAGCGCAGTTTGCGTAAGCCGCACCCCTCTAGCCGCAGCCCACGCATTCAGACCCATGCAAGCAAAAAACGGGCGCACCGACCTACATTGGCGCGACTACTTATTGAACACAGGCGTCATCGGATGTAAAGTTTTGCGATCGCTGACTAGTTCATAAACGCTTCAGAACGAATCCAGAACAGATCCAGAACGAAATCGCGCGCATGCGTGCAGAGAATCTGCACAGAGACACGCAGCGCGGGGGAACACCATAGATACGGCGCCGACGTGGCTTGCGAACCTCGCCAGCACGAAGCGGACGCCCCGGAGACAGGCCCCATGTCGTCGCTTGCTGACAATAACGTTCATGTCCGTGAAGTACTGAACATCGTTAACAACCAGTTGCCGACACGTCCCGACCAGCGACTCAGTCGCTCAATCGTGGATGCGATGCCTGAAGGAGTTCAGGCTAGATCCCGCCCGTTTCGTCATGCCTCCCGTGCTGACCCAGCAGGAACTCAGCGACGCGGCGTGAAGCGGCGAGCGACCTGATCGCGTGCTCGAAACTCGAGATGACCACGCTCTATCCAGCAACTCGCCGACCCCGAACTCGCTGTCGTGCTCGTCGATGCAGACGGCGTGATCGTGCATCAGGTCGCCTCGGTGCCGTTCGGCGAAGCCATCGCCGCCGACGGCCTGCGCGTCGGCGCGCTATGGAGCGAGCGCGAAGCCGGCACGAACGGCATGGGAACCTGCCTTGCGGAGCGCGAATGCATTGCGGTCTACCAGCATGAGCATTTCTATCCGCGCTATACGTCGCTGACTTGCTCGGCCGCGCCCATCTTCAACGACCGCGGTGAGATCGCCGGTGTGCTCGACGTCACGAGCCGTTCGAAATTGCTGCAGCAGCACTCGCTCGTGCTGGTCGGCATGTCGCGCCAGATGATCGAGAATCGCCTGATCGACGCGCGGTATCGTCACGCGAACATGATCCATTTTCATAGCCGCCCGGAGTTTGTCGGCACGCTGCATGCGGGCAAACTGGCAGTCAGCGATGACGGCGTCGTGCTCGCGGCCAGCCGCAGCGCGCTGTTCCAGCTCGACTACCGCTCGCATGCCGAGTTGTGCGGAAAGCGCATCGAGGAAGCGTTCAACGTGCCGCTCGAAGACATGATCGCGCGCAGCATTCGCGGCTCGTTTCATCCGGTGGCGGTCTACAGCGCGAAAGCGAACAACCGCTTTTTCCTGATCGCCCAGACGCCGCGCGACGCATGCAACCAGCGCCACCCGCATCTTCATGAATGATCCTGTGAGCCGCGCCATGTCCACGTCAGGGTCTACGTCCGCAGTGCGCGCCAAGGCGATTCGTCCGACGAGAGACTCGGCGGCTCAGGACAGCCGTCTGGAGAAGCTCGCACACCTGGAATTCGGCGATCCGCGCATGGCATCGCAGATCCAGCTCGCCGTGCGCGTGATCCAGCGCAAGATTCCGATCATCCTGCGAGGCCAGACCGGCACCGGCAAGGAAGTATTCGCCAACGCGCTTCACAGCATCAGCCCGAACAACGCCGGGAGCTTCGTCGCGGTGAATTGCGCGTCGTTGCCGGAGAACCTGATCGAGAGCGAATTGTTCGGCTATCGTGCCGGCGCGTTCACCGGCGCGCAGCGCGAAGGACGGCGCGGCAAGATCGTGCAGGCGAATGCAGGAACCCTGTTCCTCGATGAAATCGGCGACATGCCGATGGCGTTGCAAGCGCGGCTGCTGCGCGTGCTGGAGGAACACGAGGTCACGCCGCTCGGCGCGGAAACCACGGTCAAGGTGGATTTCCAGTTGATCAGCGCGAGCCACCGCAACCTGCTCGGAACTCGTGCAGACCGGCGTCTTCCGCGAGGACCTGTATTACCGTCTTAACGGCATCGAGATCAACCTGCCGCCGCTGCGCGAACGCGCCGATGCCCTGGCGCTGATGCACCATTTGCTCGCGGCCGAGTCGGACGATCCGCCGTCGCTTAGTGCCGAAGCGCGGCAGGCGCTTCTGAATTATGCGTGGCCAGGCAACATCCGCCAGTTGCGTCATGTGCTGCAAATGGCGATCGCGCTGTGCGACGGCCCGGAGATCGACTGCTCGCATCTGCCTCTTGAAATCGTGCAGTACGCAAGCACGGCGACAACAACGCGTCTTGCGCTGGGCATGGGGATGAGTGCGGGCATGAACAGCGCACCCGCGATTGGCCCATCCGAACATTCCGCCGACGACGCCGACACCTCCGAGCTCAACGCAATCCAGCTCAAGGAACGCGAGACCGTGCTTGAGCTGCTCGATGAGCATCGCTGGAATGTCAGCAGCGTCGCGAAGGGACTTGGCATCAGCCGCAATACGCTGTACCGGAAGATGCACCGGCTGCATATCCGGCTGTCGCATGACGGGTCGCCGGCGCCATCGAACGCATGAGTGCGCCTTCGGGTTCGGGTTCGGGTTCGGGTTCGGGTTCGGGTTCGGGTTCGGGTTCGGGTTCGGGTTCGGGTTCGGGTTCGCAATCGACTTCACCCCCGATCTCTCCTTTGAATTCGCCTTCGCCCTCCCCCGCTCGCAAGCTCGACGAGTTCAAACCCGATGCGCGGATTCGCGTGGTGCGTGACCGGTTCGGGCCACATGATCGAGGAATCCATCGAACTTGCGCGGCAGTTGCCGGGCGTGGACTTGTTCCTGTCGTCGGCGGGGGAGGAAGTGTTGCCGCTTTATGGATGGCCGCTGCCGAAACTGCGCGAGCATTTTCGCGTGCTGCGCGACAACAGTGCGAGCGGCGTACCCGTCGGCATGCTCTATGAAGGCAAATATCACACGGTCGTGATCGCGCCCGCGACGAGCAATACCGTTGCCAAATGCGCGCTGGGGATCTCCGACACGCTGCCGACCAACGTGTTCGCGCAGGCCGGCAAGCAGTGCATACCGGGCATTGTTTTCGCATGTGACACGGCGCCGAGCGTGATCACGCAGAGCCCGCATGAATGGGTCGAGGTGCGTCCGCGCAGCGTCGAACTCCGGCATGTGGAGCAACTCGCGCAGATTGAATACACGACGGTAGCGCGCTCGCTCGAAGAGTTGAAAGCAGCGCTCGATCAACGGCTGTCGACTCTCGGGCTCGCATGGAACACATCGTCTTCCTGACTGGCAGGCTTGCCGAACGCAGTTTGCGTCAGGTGCTCGACGGCATGTCGCCGGCGCCCTTCACCTGGGAAGTCCGCGAGATCGGGCTTCAGGTCGCGGCGCTGATGACCGCCGACATGATCCGCCGGCGCGTCCCTTTGCCGCTCGCAGCGCGGACGCGGATGATCGTGCCGGGACGATGCCGCGGCGATCTCGATGCGTTGAGCGAGCATTTCGGCATGCCGGTCGAACGCGGTCCCGAAGAGGTCAAGGATTTGCCGCAGTTCTTCGGACGTGAGGCGCGCCACTTCGATCTGTCGCGCTATGAGACCGAGATTTTCGCGGAAATCGTCGATGCGCCGCGCCTCGATCTCGACGGGCATCGTCGCGCGCGCCGCGCGTGTATGCGGCTCAAGGCGCCGATGTGATCGATATCGGCTGCCTGCCTGAAACCCCGTTCCCGCATCTGGAAGATGCGGTGCGCGTGCTCAAGGAGCGGGGGTATCGGGTGAGTGTCGATTCCATGCGCACCGATGAGCTCGTGCGAGGCGGCCGGGCGGGTGCGGATTACCTCATGAGCCTTAACCTCGATACGTTATGGATTGCTGACGAAGTGCCATCGGTACCGATTCTGGTGGCGCGCGAACCCGGCGATCCGGCCTCGCTCGATGCTGCGATTGATGCGCTTCTGGCGCGCAATCGGCCCTTTCTCGCCGATCCCATCCTCGATCCGATACCGTTTGGACTTGCCGCATCGATCGCGCGATATGTCGGGTTGCGCGCGCGCTATCCGGAGATCGGCATCATGATGGGCATTGGCAATGTGACCGAGTTGACCGAAGCCGATACGAGCGGGATCAATGCGGTGCTGCTTGGCATGGCAGCGGAATTGCGGGTTAGCGCGGTGTTGACTACATCGGTGAGTTTGCATGCGCGGCGCGCGGTGAAGGAGGCGGATATTGCGCGGCGGATGATGCATGTGGCGCGCGAGGCGCAGGTATTGCCTAAGGGGATTTGCAGCGATTTATCGACGCTGCATGACAAGCGGCCTTTTCCGTATGACGCGCAGGAGATCGGGATGTTTGCCGACGCTGTTCGCGATCCGAATTTTCGGGTTCAAGTCGCCAGTGATGGGATACATGTTTATAACCGCGATGGGCATTTGGTGGAGGGTGATCCGTTCGCGCTGTTATCCGGGGCTTGGGCTTGAGGCCGATGGGGGTCATGCGTTTTATATGGGCGTCCAGTTGGCTCGGGCGGAGATTGCCTGGAAGCTGGGGAAGCGGTTTGATCAGGATCAGGCACTCGATTGGGGGTGCGGGGTGGAGAGATCCACCTTGGATCTTTTGCGATGGGAGGAGCCTGGGAGTACGAGGAAGAAGGGTTGAAGGGGGCGGTGGACGGGAGGGGGTGGGGCGGTGCTGCTTACGTTAGCGCGGGTTCAAAGTGAGCTATATTTTTTATCACTATTAGCCACTGTGCGTGGCGGGACTTCATTTCTACGTCGGTGGTCCTGGGTCGGTGCCGGGTTGTTACTGCGTACGTTAGCGCGGGTTCAATGTGAGCTATATTTTTTATCACTATTAGCCGCTGTCCGTGGCGGGACTTCATTTCTACGTCGGTGGTGCTGGGTCGGTGCCGGGTTGTTACTGCGTACGTTCGCGCGGGTTCAATGTGAGCTATATTTTTTATCACTATTAGCCACTGTCCGTGGCGGGACTTCATTTCTACGTCGGTGGCGCTGGGTCGGTGCCGGGTTGTTACTGCGTACGTTCGCGCGGGTTCAATGTGAGCTATATTTTTTATCACTATTAGCCACTGTCCGTGGCGGGACTTCATTTCTATGTCTGTGGTATTGGGTCGGCGCCGGGTTGCTGCTGCGTACGTTAGCGCAGGTTCAATGTGAGCTATATTTTTTATCACTATTAGCCACTGTGCGTGGCGGCACTTCATTTCTTGGTCCTTCGGCGACAAAGAAACGAAGCAAAGAAAACGCCTTCCCACAATCTGTATTAAGTGTCCCCAGCGTGCACGTCCATGCTTTTGGTTCCCGCGTAGCACGGTGCTCGCAAAACCACGGACACTTGAAACCCTCCTTCTCGCGAATCCCTACATCCCCACGCTTCGCCACCAGTGTTCTCGGGCAAGTTCTAATCGACCGCTGACTAGTTCGTCATCCAAAGTATCGTCGGCGTAGGGCGAAATTTATAGGGCATAGCATTTCGCATGCGGATGTTCGCGTCGAGCGTGGGGCGCGCCCACCATTTTTCCGCTGTGGCTGCCCAAACATTTTGCGCGCTGAGCACGCCCCTCACCTAAATGGACGGGAGGATCACACAGTCCACCAACCCGTAAAGGCGCGTGAGGCCGTATTGGTCCGTGGGACATCGATCTTGCCCGAGAGCACTGGTGGCGAAGCGTGGGGATGTCAGGATTCGCGAGAAGGAGGGTTTCAAGTGTCCGTGGCTCTAGCGAGCACCGTTCTACGCGGGAACCAAAAGCAGTGGTCTGCACGCTGGGGACACTTAATACAGATTGTGGGAAGGCGTTTTCTTTGCTTCGTTTCTTTGTCGCCGTTGGACAAAGAAATGAAGTGCCGCCACGCACAGTGGCTAATAGTGATAAAAAATATTGCCAACATTGAACCCGAGCTAACGTAAGCAGCAACAACCCGGCACTGACCCTGACCACCACCCGTAGCACGCCCCCTAAGAACCCCGAGTGCGAACGCAAAAATATTGCCGACATACAACCCGCGCAAACGTACGCAGCAGCACCCCGGCCTCAACCCCCACCCCCCCCAATCCCGAGCGCGAGCGACCCCTTACTGATATTGCCGTGCCATTACGTCCAGCGCCAGCGGCTTGATCCTGTCAGCGTGCCCTGCACACCCGAACGCCTCGAACCGTGCGACGCACAAATCCCTGGCCGCTGTCGTCGCGGCCTTCAACGCCTGGCGCGGATCGAACTCACCCTTCGCCATCGCCAGCGACCTCCGCATCGCACCGGTCATCGCCAACCGAATATCCGTATCGATATTCACCTTGCGCACACCATTCGCAATCCCACGCTGAATCTCCTCCACCGGAACACCATAAGTCACCGGTATCTCACCCCCATGCTCACGAATAATCGCCAACCACTCCTGCGGCACCGACGACGACCCATGCATCACCAAATGCGTATCCGGAATCAACCGATGAATCTCGATAATGCGGTCAATCGCCAAAATCTCGCCATCGGGCTGACGACTGAACTTGTACGCACCGTGCGACGTACCAATGGCAATCGCAAGCGCATCAACTCCCGTCGCCTCGACAAACGCCTTGGCCTGCTCAGGGTCCGTCAGCAAGTCGCCGCGCGATAACTTGCCCTCGGCGCCCACACCGTCTTCATCGCCGGCCTGACCGGTTTCCAACGAACCAAGACACCCCAACTCCCCTTCCACCGATACCCCCACGGCATGCGCGGCCTCCGTGACGCGCCGGCTTACCTCGACGTTGTACGCGTAATCGGCTGGCGTCTTCTGGTCGGGCATCAACGACCCATCCATCATCACGGACGTGAAACCGGAACGGATCGCCTGCTGACATACCGACGGACTCGCGCCATGATCCTGATGCAGCACGATGGGCAAGTCAGGATGCGCCTCAAGAGCGGCAAGCACAAGATGACGCAGGTACGGCTCGCCGGCGTATTTGCGCGCACCGGCTGAAGCCTGCAGGATCACCGGACTGCGCGTGGCTTCCGCCGCCTGCATGATCGACTGGATCTGCTCCATGTTGTTCACGTTGAACGCGGGCACGCCGTAGCCGTGCTCCGCAGCGTGGTCCAGCAACTGACGCAATGCGATAAATGCCATTTCGGACTCCGTTATATTCAGGTTAAAGATGGGACCTTTCGCGATCTCATGGTTCAGCAAGCAACCCTGCTTGCTTCCCTCACCACGCTCTCCACTGTCAGCCCGAAATGTTCGAACAACGCATCTGCCGGGGCAGACTCGCCGAAGCTATCAATTCCCACCACGCCGCCCTCGAGTCCAACGTACTGCCGCCAGAACGCACTCACGCCCGCTTCGACGGCAACTCGCGGCACATCTGGCAGTAGCACCCTGTCACGCCATGCCCGCGATTGCCGGTCGAACACGCTCGTGGACGGCATCGATACAACTCGGGCGAGCACACCGTACGCACGCAACGGTTCGACGGCCGCAAGGGCTAGGGACACCTCCGAGCCTGTCGCGATCAATACCACGCGCTTCGCCACGCGGCCCACCGGTTCGGGCCAATCGCGCAGCACGTATCCGCCGTGTGCGATCGCATCGATCTGTTCTGCATCGCGAGAAACAAAAGGCAGCGTCTGGCGGCTCAATAACAAACACGACGGACGGTTGCGATCAACGGCACATACCCATGCCTGCGCTGTTTCTACGGTGTCGCACGGACGCCAGACATCGAGACCGGGAATCATTCGAAGCGTCGCTGCATGCTCTATCGACTGATGGGTCGGGCCGTCTTCGCCGAGACCGATGGAGTCGTGTGTGAAAACGAATACGGTGCGGACTTTCATCAGCGCGGCCATGCGCAGTGCGTTGCGCGAGTAGTCGGAGAAGGTAAGGAACGTACCGCCAAACGGCAAATATCCACGATGCAATGCCATGCCGTTAAGCGCCGCGCTCATGCCGAATTCACGCACGCCAAAGTGCACGTAGTTGCCCGCTTGTAATCCGTCAACTTTAGCTTGCACGGTGACGGCTTCCTTCCAGCGTGTCAGGTTCGAGCCGGTGAGATCCGCTGACCCTCCGAGCAGTTCGGGCAAAGCCCGGGCCAATCCTTCTATCGCCTGCTGCGACGCTTTGCGCGTCGCGACCGACTGAGCCGCGCGGTCCGCGTCCTGCACCAGCCCGAGGGCAGCCGCTCGCCAATGAGCGGGCAACGCACCGCGCGAACGCCGTTCGAATTCGGCGGCCTCGCGCGGAAACTGCCGCCTGTATGCATCGAAACGAATGTTCCAGTCCGCTTCAACCGTCTCGCCGCGTTCACGGGCATCCCACAAGCTCCGTACTTCCGCCGGAATCTCGAAGGGCGGATACGGCCAACCGAGCGCGCGCCGCGTTGCGACAACTTCTTCTGCACCTAGCGGAGCACCGTGTACGTCGTGCGTGCCCGCCATCGACGGCGAGCCTTTTCCGATCACCGTCTTGCAACAGATCAACGTCGGTTTGCCTGCCGCGCGCGCACCGTCCAGCGCACGGTCGACGGCATCCACATCATGACCATCCACCTCACGCACCACGTGCCAGCCATACGCTTCGAAACGCGCCGGGGTATCGTCGGCGAACCAATGAGCCACGTGACCGTCGATGGAGATACCGTTGTCGTCGTAAAGTACGGTCAGCTTTTTCAACCCGAGCGTGCCCGCCAGCGACGCCGCTTCGTGCGAAATGCCCTCCATCAAACATCCATCGCCGACAAAAACATACGTCCGATGATCCACTATCGCGTGTCCCGGCCGGTTGAACTCCCGCGCCAGCAACGCCTCGGCAAGCGCCATCCCGACCGCGTTCGCAAACCCTTGCCCAAGCGGTCCGGTCGTCGTTTCAACCCCCGGTGTTACGCCCACTTCGGGATGTCCCGGCGTCTTGCTATGCAGTTGCCGGAAGCGCTTCAGTTCATCGAGCGGCAGGTCGTACCCGGTCAGATGCAGCAGCCCATATAGCAACATCGAGCCATGTCCGTTCGATAAAACGAAGCGATCCCGATCAGCCCAATCGGGATGACAGGGGTTATGTTTCAAGTGCCGGCTCCATAATGCGACGGCAATTTCCGCCATCCCCATCGGCATGCCGGGGTGGCCGGATTTAGCTCGGCCGACCGCGTCGATGGCGAGCATGCGCAGCGCATTTGCCATCAGCCTGGTTTCATCGCGGACGCCCGGCGGTGCGGATATTTCAGTGACTGCATTCATCGGATGGCTCCTTTTGACAAGTATGCGGAACGCTCAGGCACGGGCGCGGCGATCGAGCAACTGCAGGATCAGCGGCGTGAAGATGAGCTGCATCGCGAGCCCCATCTTTCCGCCCGGCACGACGATCACGTTCGGACGCGACATGAATGAGTCGTGCAACATGGTGAGCAAATACGGGAAGTCGATTCCCTTCGGCCGCGCGAACCGGATGACGACAAAACTCTCGTCGGGATGCGGAATCTCGCGCGCGGTGAACGGGTTGGAGGTGTCCACGGTCGGCACGCGCTGGAAGTTGACATGCGTGCGCGAAAACTGCGGGCAAATGTAGTTCACATAATCCGGCATGCGCCTGAGGATGGTGTCGACCACCGCCTCGTGCGAATAACCGCGCAAGGTCTGATCGCGATGCAGCTTCTGAATCCACTCAAGATTGATGATGGGCACGACGCCGACGAGCAGGTCCGCATGGCGCGCAACGTCGACCTTGTCGGTCACGGCCGCGCCATGCAGCCCTTCATAGAACATCAGGTCCGTCCCGGACGTGATGTCCTCCCACGGCGTGAACGTGCCTGCATCCTGCTTGTAGAGCGCGGCTTCGGCATCGTCGTGAACATAGTGGCGAATCCGGCCGCCGCCGGTCTCGCCATAGCTCGCGAACAATTGCCCTAGTTCTTCGAGCAGGTTGGCATCGGGGCCGAAGTGACTGAAGTTGCGCACGCCGTCGCGCTCGCTTTGCTTGAGCGCCTCGCGCATGCCCAGGCGATCGTGTCGATGAAACGCATCGCCCTCCACAATCTGCGCATTGATGCGCTCTCGCCGGAAGATGTGGGTGAAGCTCTTCATGACGGTTGTCGTGCCCGCGCCGCTAGAGCCGGTCACCGCGATGACCGGATGTTTGACTGACATGATTTGTCTCCTGGCTTTCTTGGTCGATTAGTCGATTCGTCGATCGGTCGATTTCGATCAGGCGACGTTTTCAGACCGGCGCTTCGGGCAGGAACAAAGACCGTTTGTTGAACAGCGGCGATGTAAAGGGTTTGTCCTCGCCGCGGTCGAACTCGGCGTGATAGCGGGCAATACGCGCCACTTCGTTCTTCGATCCGAGGATCACCGGCACGCGTTCATGCAGTGCGCGCGGTTGCACATCGAGAATTCGCTCGCGTCCCGTGATCGACATTCCGCCGGCCTGTTCGACGAGGAAACTCATCGGGCTGGCTTCGTACAGCAGGCGCAGGCGGCCCTCCATTGCCGGGGTCTTGAAGTCGCGCGGATACATGAAGACGCCGCCGCGCATCAGGATGCGGTGAACCTCCGCCACCATCGAAGCGATCCAGCGCATGTTGAAATCGCGTTCGCGGCAGCCGCTGCGGCCGTCCTTGCATTCCTGCACGTAGCGGCGCACGGGCGGCTCCCAGAAGCGTTCGTTCGATGCGTTGATCGCGAACTCGCCAGTGTCCTCGGGAATGCGGATGTCCGAATGCGTAAGCACGAAATTGCCGACCTCACGATCAAGCGTGAACCCGTGCGTGCCATTGCCGACCGAAATGACGAGCATTGTCGAGGGGCCGTACACCGCGTAACCCGCAGCCACTTGCTCATGGCCGGGCCGCAGGAACGCGGCGTTGATGGCTGCAGGCTCGGCGTTGATTTCACCGGACACTCGCAACACCGAGAAGATCGAACCGACCACGCCGTTGATATCGATGTTCGACGAACCATCGAGCGGATCGAACGCCAGCAAGTATTCACCGCGCGGATACGCGGACGGAATCGTGTACACGTCCTCCATTTCTTCGGACACCATACCGGCCAGCAAACCATCCCACTCGCAGTGCTGCAGGAAAATGTCGTTGGTCGCGATGTCGAGCTTCTTCTGCTCCTCGCCATGCGTGTTGATGGTCGCGGCCGTCCCGTAGTTGCCGCCGAGCGCGCCCTTCGTCAGTTGAGCCGAGATGGTCTTGATCGACGCCGCGACGTCGACCAGCAGCGCAGACAGTCCGCTGGCCTGAACCGGCGATGGACTGCGATCGAGGGTATCGATAAGAAATTTCGAAAGTGTGGTCCGTCCGTCCAGCATGGCGCACTCCTGAGAGGTGATTAAACTTGTCCGGGCGGCGTGTCGAACACGCGGCTCGCGCGAATATCGGTCGCGGAAAGCAGGGTCAGCGCGGCGGTATCGGACGGACCGCCGCCTTGCATTGCATCGGCGAACAGACGGCTCGCCTGGCGCAGGCGCGCACGGTCGAGCGCGTTGCGCACCGAGCGTGCGTTCGCGAAATTCGGCTGGCGGATGCGGCGCGCGAGATAGTCTTCAAAAGCGGCGCGGGCGTCGGCATCGAGGCGGTAGTGCATGCGCGCGAGCATGCCTTCAGCAATCTCGATCAGTTCCGCCACGTCGTAATCCGGGAACGTGACGTGATGCGCAATCCGCGAGCGAAAGCCCGGATTGCTCTGGAAGAAGGTCTCCATGCGAGACTCGTAACCCGCAAGAATAACGACCAGATCCGAGCGCTGGTTCTCCATGGTCTGCAATAAGATTTCGATGGCTTCCTGACCGTAGTCGCGCTCGTTTTCGGGTCTGTACAAGTAATACGCTTCATCGATGAACAGCACGCCGCCCATCGCGCGCTTGAGCACGTCGCGAGTCTTGGGCGCGGTGTGGCCGATGTACTGGCCGACAAGATCGTCACGCGTCACCGAGACAAGATGCTTGCGGCGGATATAACCCAGCCTGAACAACACCTCCGCCATGCGCAGCGCGACGGTCGTCTTGCCGGTGCCGGGGTTGCCGGAGAAACACATGTGCAGCGTCGGCGCGCCGCTCGCTATTCCAAGCGTCTCGCGCGCCCGCTCCACCAGCAGTTGCGCAGCAATTTCGCGGATGCGCGTCTTCACCGGCGTCAGCCCGACCAGATCGCGATCCAGTTCCGCCAGCACGTCGCCCACCGCCGACTCGCGAAACAGCGCGACGAGATCCACGTGTGGTTCGGCTGGCGCAACGGCGGGTGTCGTGGTCAATGCGTGGACCGGCAGATCGGCGGCGGCTAACGTCATCGTCATCTCCAGTGGCTTAGCGGTTTGCGTGCTTCATCGCGTAGTGCTGCACGCGGCCTTGAACGTCCTGCCGCTCGAGGCGGAAGCCGGGTTCATCGTCCGGACGATTAACGATGAACGACATGCGCATGGTCTCGAAGCCGCGCACCGAATCGAATGCGTTGACCTTGATGTAGTGCTGCGGATAGGTCGTTCTGCACGCCTTGACCTCCTGCATGGCACCCGCCGGATCCTTCAGATCGAACATGGGCAGGCCCCACATTTCCCAATAGGTATTGCGCGGATGCGGGTCGTCGGTGAACTCGACCGAGCAGGCCCAACCTTGTTGCAACGCGTAGTCGATCTGCGAGCCGATCTCCTCGTCGCTCAGTTCCGGAAGGAATGAAAATGTTCCTTGGGTAATTCGCATGACTGACCTCTTGTTCAAAGGGTTGCTTAGAAAATTCAAGCCGATGTCGGCGTGGCGGCGAAGTCGGGTGTATCGGTCGACGCGTAGTTGAACGTCACATCACGCCACGTATCGAGCGCCTGCTTGAGCGGCGTACACCAGCGCGCCGCGCTCTCCAGTATTTCCGGGCCTTCGTTTGCAATGTCGCGGCCCTCGTTGCGCGCCTTCACCATGCTCTCCAGCGCGACCCGATTCGCAACCGCTCCCGCCTGGATGCCGCCCGGATGACCGATCGTGCCGCCGCCGAATTGCAGGATGCAGTCGTCGCCGAAGAGGTGCAGCAACTGATGCATCTGCCCTGCATGAATGCCGCCGGAGGCGACCGGCATCACCTTGCGCAAACTCGCCCACGGCTGATCGAAAAAAATGCCGCGCGACAAATCCACCGGATTATTCGATTCGCGCAACACGTTGTAATAGCCCTGTACCGAAAGCGGATCACCTTCCAGCTTGCCGACCGCCGTGCCGGCATGTGCATGATCCACGCCAGCCATGCGCAGCCACTTTGCGATCACGCGAAACGAAATGCCGTGATTGCGCTGGCGCGTGTAGGTGCCGTGTCCTGCACGATGCAAGTGCAGAATCATGTCGTTCCTGCGAGCCCAGCGTCCCATCGACTGGATCGCCGTCCAGCCGATCACGAGGTCGATCATCACGATGCACGACCCCAACTCCTTCGCAAATTCGGCGCGTTCGTACATGTCCTCCATTGTTGCTGCCGTCACGTTGAGGTAATGCCCCTTGACCTCGCCGGTCGCGGCCTGCGCGCGGTTCACAGCTTCCATCGCAAATAGGTAGCGGTCGCGCCAATGCATGAACGCCTGGGAGTTGATGTTTTCATCGTCCTTCAGGAAGTCGAGGCCGCCCTTCAGTCCTTCGTACACCACGCGTCCGTAGTTCTTGCCCGAGAGTCCGAGCTTCGGCTTGACCGTCGCGCCGAGCAGCGGCCGGCCGTACTTGTCGAGCCGCTCGCGTTCGACCACGATGCCCGTCGGCGGTCCCTGAAAGGTCTTGAGATAAGCAACAGGCATGCGCATGTCTTCCAGCCGCAGCGCTTTCAGCGGCTTGAAGCCGAACACGTTGCCAATAATCGATGCCGTCAGGTTTGCGACCGAGCCTTCCTCGAACAGATCGAGGTCATACGCGATATACGCGAAGTACTGCGGCTCTTCGCTGCTTGAAGCCGGCACCGGGTCCACGCGATACGCCTTGGCGCGATACATGTCGCAGGCCGTGAGGCGGTCGGTCCAGACGACGGTCCAGGTTGCCGTCGATGATTCCCCGGCCACCGCTGCCGCCGCTTCCTCTGGCTCGACGCCCGGTTGCGGCGTGATGCGAAACAGCGCGATCACGTCTGTATCTTTCGGGATGTAATCGGGCTGCCAGTAGCCCATCTCGCGATACTTCATGACGCCCGCCGAGTAGCGGGAACGCGTTGCGGGCGCATTGGATGCCGGCTGGACCGCGGCTTTGGAGAAGTCGTTCATTACGTTTTCCTCGAGAGTGAAGAACGCGCTGCTTTAGCGATGAAGCCAACTAAGAGCTAACTAAGTGAGCTAACTAAGTGAGCTAACTAAGATGAGCTAACTAAAAGCTAACTGGCGCGTGGTGATCAGGCGGGCTAAACAAACGCTTGCGGTGTGTTTGCAATGTAAGCGCGACCCGTCGCGAGGGGAATTCACGATTTTCTTCGTCAGGCTTAAGCGATCCGTTAACGTGGGGTACTCCCTAAGACCCCCTCCGGGACTCGACGTGGGACACTTTGCTGCGGTTCCGCGACACTCGGGCGCGCACATATGCGCGTGAAGGGTGACGCGATCCCGCCGCGATGTTCCGTATGTGCTCCAAACAGGGCGAGCGTATTTTTGGCACGCCGCTTGCATGTGAGTGTTTGCCGGCGCAGCTTGATCGCTGTGGAGACGAGTTGTGGCGGTATCCGTTGGATAACTTGATGGAGACGACTATGCAGTGGACGACACCGAGCTACACCGATATGCGTTTTGGTTTCGAAATCACGATGTATATCGCAACGCGTTAAACCGCTGTCGCCGCCGTCGGCCCATCGGTAACTGACGTGCGGCATAGCGTGAAGTGCCGGATGCTTTCCAGGCTGTTTTCCATTTACTAACGTGCAGCCGGCATGCAGTCGAGTTGGCAAACCGCCGGACCCTAGTGCGTCGCCACGACCAGCGTTCCCCGCCATGATTTACGAAACGATCGTCACGACCGCGGCGCACGATGGCCGGCCTCACATCGCACCCATGGGCGTGCGCTTCGAGGGCGGGTTGGCGATCCTTGCGCCTTTCCGTCCATCGACCACGCTGGACAACATCGTTGCCACGCGGGCAGCCGTCATCAATTTCACGACTGACGTGCGGCGTTTCGCGGGCTGCGTGACGCGGTTATGCGAAAGACTGGCCGACACTCGCCGCCACGCGCGTGAACAGCGTGCGGCTTGCGGGTTCGCTCGCTCACACAGAACTCGAACTCGATACCCTTCAAGACGACAAGCAGCGTCCCGTGCTGCGGATGAGATGCGTGCATAGCGAAACGCATGCGCCGTTTGCCGGCTTTAATCGCGCGCAGGCGGCCGTGGTCGAAGGCGCGATTCTGGTGAGCCGGCTTTTCATGTTGCCCGCCGACAAGGTGGACCACGAGATGGCCTACCTGCAAATCGCCATCGATAAAACCGCGGGCGAGATGGAGCACGCCGCGTGGGACTGGATCACGGCGGCGGTGGCGCGTCATCGGGCGGGCGGGCGGTGAGCAAACGCGGCCATCGCACGAATTGAATCCCTCATCGTCGGAACGGTCCGAGCGGACCTGACTTATTCCGGAGTTTCACATGACTGCATTGCTCGCGAGCGTTCGCTCGTCTGAAGAAGCGTTTGACGCGGCGCGTGCCGGGGCCGAACTGATCGATCTGAAGGAGCCTGGCGAGGGCGCGCTGGGCGGCGTGTCGATTGGCGAGATCACGCGGATCGTCGATATGCTGCGCGCAAAGTATCCGGTCAAGCCGATCAGCGCGACGATTGGCGATGTGCCCACGGAGGCGCTCGACGAGATCGCGGCGCGGGTGATCGAGGTGAGCAATACGGGCGTGGATTATGTGAAAGTCGGCGTGACGCCGGGGCCGGCTGCGCGGCGATGCCTGGTCGAGCTTGCGAATTTGCCTGCGGCCGTCGTGCCTGTGCTGCTATGCGATGCGCGGCATTGATGTGAATCTGGTTCGTTTTGCAGCGGAACAAGGCTTTGCAGGAATCGTCTTCGATACCGCGGTGAAGGACGGGCGCGCGATTTTCGATTGCGTTGATCAGGGCACGCTGAAGGCGTGTTTGCGGGTGGCCGGCGCAGGCGGTGCGATGACCGGATTAGCAGGGTCGCTCCGCTGGGCGCACTTGGGCGTGATACATGAGCTGGCGCCGGATATTGCGGGGTTTCGCACTGCGTTGTGTGGGGATGGCCGGACGGGGCGGCTGGACCCCTTGCTAGTCGGGGAGTGGGTGCAGGCGCTGCACAAGGTGGGTTCGTTCGCACAGGGGAGCGTGGCCGTTGGTTAGAACGGGGGGTGCTTAGGCCGGGGGTGCTGCTGCGTACGTTAGCGCGGGTTCAATGTTGGTTTTATTTTTATCGCTATTAGCCACTGTGCGTGGCGGCAGGTTGTTTGCGTTCGCACTCTGGGGCTTTAGAGGGCATGCCACGAGCGGTGGTACAGGGTCGCCGCCGGGTTGCTGCTGCTGACGCTAGCGCGGGTTGTATGTGAGCTATATTTTTTATCACTATTAGCCACTGTGCGTGGCGGCAGGTTGTTTGCGTTCGCACTCTGGGGCTTTAGAGGGCATGCCACGAGCGGTGGTACGGGGTCGGCGCCGGGTTGTTGCTGCTTACGTTAGTGCGGGTTGTATGTGAGCTATATTTTTTATCACTATTAGCCACTGTGCGTGGCGGCACTTCATTTCTTTGTCCAACGGCGACAAAGAAACGAAGCAAAGAAAACGCCTTCCCACAATCTGTATTAAGTGTCCCCAGCGTGCAGGCCACTGCTTTTGGTTCCCGCGTAGCACGGTGCTCGCAAAACCACGGACACTTGAAACCCTCCTTCTCGCGAATCCTGACATCCCCACGCTTCGCCATCAGTGCTCTCGGGCAAGTTCACTGCGACCATAGAGCGCAACGGCCTCACGCGTCTATACGGGTTGCTGGACTGCGTAACCCGCGTGACCAACTAAGTGAGGGGGCGCACATAGCACGTAATCGCAAAACGTTTTGGCACCGTCGCACCGTCGCACCGTCGCACCGAAAAAATAGTGGAACGCCCTGCGCTGCGCGCGAACTATCGCGCCTGAAATCAGGACGCGCCGAATAGCTTCAGTCAACCTCAAACAAGGGTGAGGCCATACCGGTCTGCGAGCGCAGCGAACTTGCCCGAGAGCACTGGTGGCGAAGCGTGGGGATGTAGGAATTCGCGAGAAGGAGGGTTTCAAGTGTCCGTCGCTCTAGCGAGCACCGTGCTACGCGGGAACCAAAAGCAGTAGTCTGCACGCTGGGGACACTTAATACAGATTGTGGAGAGGCGTTTTCTTTGCTTCGTTTCTTTGTCGCCGTTGGACAAAGAAATGAAGTCCCGCCACGGACAGTGGCTAATAGTGATAAAAAATTTAGCCAACATTGAACGCGCCCTAACGTATGCAGCAGGAACCCAGCACTGACCCCCGACCACGGACCATCAACCTCGCGCCCCAACCCCCAAGTGCGAACGAAAATAACCTGGCTAATAGTGATAAAAAATATAGCCAACATATAACCCTAGCTAACGTAAGCAGCACCAACCCGCCACCCCGCCCAACCCACCCCCCCCGACCATCCCCGCCCTACACCGCTGAAACACCCAACAACCTCTCCCTCATCACCCTCGCATCGCCCTTATTAAACATCTCCACCACATAATTAGCATCCCTCACCTGCTTGGCGAACCCCGCATCAACAATCCCCCCTAGCGCCAGCGTCTCCACCCCGGCATCAACCGCACACGACTTAACGACCATCAACCGCTCGGCATTAAGCGTGGTCGAAAGCCACGCAGCAAGACTGTCCGATGTTGTGTCCCAGTCAGTCATCTCATCCGGCGTATCGCGCATCAAATCCGTCGGAACCCACACTGCCACACGCCCATTGCGCAATGCCCGCCGAATGCGAATCTCATTGGACGCCAACACCAATTCAGGCATCACCCCCTGCATCAAAATCGCGTACTGCGCCATCGCAAGCAAACACATGTTGTGAGCCGCAAGATCGCTGAATCGCCATTCGCTCTGGTACTGGCGAACCGTGTCCGCAAAATCCCCGCCGCCCGGCACGATCACAACCCGCCCGCCGCCTACTTCCCAAAGCTGGGTAAGCCACTCGCGCAGCGACGGGTCGTGACTCAGGCTTCCCCCGATCTTCACCACCCACATGACATATCCCTCGCTCTGATTTGATTTCAGCTACTCACGTCACATACGTCACCCACGCCACATACGTCACCGCTCGCACGGATCAACGCGCCGCCAGCAACGCCACCGCCACGCTCGGCGCGCACGTCGAAACCCACTCCCTACGCGCCTGATCCGCACCGGGTGGATCGGCGAGTTCGCCGAAATCGATATAACCACGTCCTTCATGCAGCGCCATCTCTTCAACCAGAAAGCGCCCGCATCCCGCACCCACCAGCGGCGCACGCCCAAGCGATGGATGCGCCGCGATCACGCGCGCCAGGTTCGACGTCAGGACCTGCATCTGCTTATGGCGCCAACTCTGCGCGAACTCGCGCCATTCGCTTTCCTTCGCTTCCCGGGCATCGCGTCCGATCATTCTTGCAATGCGCATGCGGCTCGCTGCTTCGGTCTTCGGGCCCGTTGTCCGCGCTCGGATGCTGGTCGTGCGACGGCCATAGTTCCCCCGTCAAGCGATAAACATCGGCCGTCGTCGCGAACCATTCGTTCATCACGTTGGCGTGCTCGCCGCGAAAATCGATGCGATGCGCCACGCCGCATAACGGCGTACGTACCACGCCCTGGTACACCAGTTCCCCGCTGACGAGCCGGCTCGCGTCGTTGCAACCGCGCGCCACGACACGCCCCGCGACTATCGGCACGATATCCGTCGTACTGCTGCCTATATCGACGAGAAGCGCGTCCTTCACGCGGCTCGCGACCCATTGCGCAGTCGCCAGCCAGTTCGCCGATGCCACCTCGCGCCAGCTATCGGCGCATGCATTCGGCGCGAGCCAGCCGGCCGCGCCCGCGAAAAACCCGCGTGTCCGCGCCGATCTGCCGCGTAAGCGTGTCCACAAGCACACGCACGCCCTCCGCGCGATCGGCGAAGAGATCGACCATCTCGCCCGTCATGGTGACGGCATGGCGGGCGCCGGCTTCACGGGCGAGCGGCCAGCGCTCGAAGACGGCACCAATCACCCGTTCGAGATGCTCGAGTCCCTGCCATAGCGGACAGGCCCATTGCGCGATATCGAGCAGCTCGCCGGAGGCGCTGACCATCGATACCTTGACGTGCGCGCCGCCAACGTCCCAGCCAAAGATCAGGGTGTCGGGCTTCATGTGCGTGCTCCGCATGCAATCGCGCAGCCGTGCAGCACGCCGTGCGCCTTGAGCAGGTCGCCGGCGAGATTGCGCCCGAGCTGCGCGGACAACTCCGACAAACCCATATAAGCCGCCGTGAGCCGCGGATTGACTTCGATCACCACCGGCCCTCGCTGCGCATGCCACACCAGGTCGATGCCGACAAACCCGCGCAAGCCGTGCATCGCGGACACGACGCGTTGCGCCAGCGCTTCTAGCGCCAGTCCTTGCACGCTTTGCCGGTCGATCTGGTCGACTTCCACGCCGCTGAATTCGACCACGTGCTCGTTCTCCCGGGCGCAGCCGTGTCGGACAGGCCGATCAACTGCCGGTTGATGCTGACGAGTTCGACGCCGTGCGCGCCGCAGATGAGCGACAGGCTCAGCGGCTCGCCATCGACCCATTCCTGCAGCACGGGATTGCGCCCGGCTGCCGCGCGGGCGTCGTACTCGGCACAGGCATCGCCGATATTGTCGTAGACGAAAGTGTCGAGACCGCCCGCGCCGTCGTCGGGCTTCACGACCCAGCGCGTCGTGCGGATCCGCCAGCCGCAATCTGTCCGGGTTCGAGCGCGGGCGTCACCGCAATGCCGTGCGCTTCGAGGCAAGCCGCAGTCGCGCTCTTGCTCGATGCAATCCTGATGGCTTCCTTCGAGCACCCCAGCCAGCGCGCCGAGCCGACGCAATCGTGCAGACGCAGCAGCAAGCCGTCGCATTCGGGCGCGATGATCCACGCCCGGTCGTGCTCACGGGCGACGCGCGCCACGAAGCTGGTGATCGACTCGCCGGGCATCGCACGGCAATGGCCGCGCGCCGGATCGACGGTTTCGAAACGCGAACTGGCGAACGTCACCTGCACGCCGCCGAGTTCGAGCAAGTCCTTCACCAAGGCGTCGCGCATCGCGCGCCCTTCCACGATCGAGCGCGCTAAGATCCAGCAAGCTGGCCTCGCCGGCCAGCGCCGGATCGATGCCGCCGCCGGTGAGATACTCGTACACGAATAATTTGGTCAAGGGTCCCATCCATGCAGGTGATACCCGTACTCGATCTGCTCGACGGCCACGCCGTGCGCGCCGTGCGCGGCGAGCGCACCCGCTACCGGCCGATCGAGTCCTCGCTGTGCGCGACCAGCGAGCCGCTCGCCGTCGCGCATGCGCTGCTCGCCGCAACAGGCGCTCGCACGCTCTACATCGCCGACCTCGGCGCGATCCTGCAGCAAGGCGATCACGCCGGCCATCTTGCTGCGCTACTCCACGGCGCTCGATGAACATCCCGGTCACGGCGTCGAAATCTGGCTCGATGCGGGCTTCACCGATTTCGCCTTCGATGCACGCCCTGTTCGATCGCATCGAATCCATCCGGCGTCCACGGCAATAGACCGCGCGCAACGCTCGTGCCCGTCTTCGGCACCGAGACCCTGCGCAACACCGCATGCCCTGCTCGAGGCCAAGCCGCCGGCTTTGCTCCCGTACTCTCGCTCGATCACCGCGCGGGCCGCCTTATCGCGGATCCGGGCGGCAGCCCGGCCGGACACTTCGTGGTGGCCCTCACGCGTGATCGTCATGACGCTCGATCACGTGGGCTCCTACGAGGGTCCCGACCTCGATACCTTCGCCGCCGTTCGGGCCGCAAGCCGGCGATCGTGCAGCTGATCGGCGCCGGCGGTATCCGCCACGCTGCCGACTTCTCCGCTGCAGCGCAGAGCGGCGCCGCTGCATGGCTCGTCGCGTCCGCCCTCCATGACCGGCGACTCGATCTCCCTTGCGTGCCCAAACTCTGAGGCGAATACACAATATCCATGCCAAGCGGGACGCCTAGCGCTGCCAGCCTGTAATCGTTTGGCAAGGAACTGTTGCAATTGCCGTGCGCGGCGGGTGACACTGTGTTCCAGCGCCGCACATACTGTGCTGCGCAACAGGGTGCCAGCGGGCATCGGCTGACGCCGCGCGCGAGAGTGCGCGACCAAGCTCGCCGTCCCACCGCATGTGCACCGGCACATGTGCATGGAGGCCGCTTGGCGGTGCAACCATCCGGCGTGCCGCTGTCAAAAACCGGCATGGACTTTGCACTAACGGCGCCATGCACCTTTCGTCCTCCCCTTCGTCGAGTGCCGCTACAGCCGGGCGCGTCCGCCGCGCCCTCATCGCCGCTATCCGCGCTGCACGCGCCCGCATCCGGCATGCGCGACTGGACCTGCCCGTTCTGCCCGCTGCTCTGCGACGACATCACGACCATCGTGCACGACGACGGCGCGCTCGATGCGCCCGATGTCGAATGCCCGCGGCTCACCCATGCATTGACGTGGTTCAGTGCGCCACGGCCGCTTGCCAGCCTGCTATCGATGATCAGGACACCGACCTGGAATCCGCACTGCAGCGCGCCGTCGACATACTCAAAATGCGCATCCCGCCCGCTCTTCGGCGGCCTCGCAACCGACGTCGCCGGCGCCCGCGCGCTCTACCCGCTGGCGGCCGGCTGCGGCGCGATCCTGGATCATCTGCACGGCGACGCGATGGCCGCATCGACAGCTGCGTTGCAGGATCGCGGCGCGTTCTTCACTACGCTTTCCGAAGTGCGCGCGCGTGCCGACCTGCTGATCGTTTTCGGTTGCCAGCCGTCGGTGCGTTATCCGCGTTTCTACGAACGCGTGCTGGGCGGCACGGACCAGGCGCGCGATCTGATCTTCGTCGGCTGCGAAGTGGATCCGGCGGCGGATATCGTGGAAAACACCAGCACGCATTCGGTCCTCAAGGACGCCGATCCCTACGACATCCTCGCGATCTGGTCCGCGCTGACGGAAGGGCGCAACGCGGCGTCGATCCATGGCGACAGGACGACATCGCGGATGCGCTCGCGTCGCTGGCCGAGCGCGTGAGCGGCGCGCGTTATACGGTAGTCGTGTACGAACCCGCTGCGCTGCCCGGACCGCATGCGGCGCTTGTTGATCGAAGCGGTGAACCGCATCGTCAAGGCAGTGAACCGGACCACGCGCGCCGGCGCGCTTGCGCTCGGCGGCGACGATGGCGCGCTGAGCGTCAACCAGGCCATCACGTGGCTGTCGGGCTTTCCGCTGCGCACCCGCGTCTCGATGCCCACCCGCCTTGCCGGCGAGCCGCCGCTCGATCACGATCCCATCGTTACGCGACACAACGGCTGCTCGGCGGCGCGTGAAGTCGATGCGCTGCTATGGGTCGCGAGCTTCCAGCCCGAGCCCTTGCCGCAAGCGGTCTCGCCGATAACGTCCCCGCCATCGTGCTCGGACATCCCGCGTTGCGATCGCATGCTCGGCACACGCACAGCGCCGACAGTATTCATTCCGGTAGCCACACCCGGCATAGACAGCGGCGGCCATCTGTTTCGCGTCGATGGCTCGGTGGTCGCGCCGCTGAGCGGCGACGCGCGCCTCTGCAATTGCCGACGGTCGCGGCCATCGCGGCACGCTTGTCCGATGCATTAGCCGATGCAAGGAGCCAGCCATGAGCCTGACGCGGCTTAAAGGCGGCACGCTCTACGATCCGGCCAACGGCATGAACGGCGAACGCCGCGACCTCTATATGCGCGACGGCCGTCTCGTCGCCGCCGAACCCGGCGCCCCCGTCGATCGACGAATTCGATGCCACCGGCATGATCGTGATGGCGGGCGGTATCGACTTGCACTCGCACATTGGCGGCGGCAAGACCAATCTCGCGCGCCTGCTGCTGCCGGAGGATCATCGCGGCGGCGCAGACGGCGCAACGCGCGATGCAAAACGGCCGCTACCTGCAGCTGCCGTCGTGCGGCGTCTGCACGCCCGGCACGCTCGCCACGGGCTATCGATACGCGGAGATGGGATACACCGCCGCCTTCGAGCCCGCGATGATGCCGTCCAACGCGCGCCACACGCATCTGGAAATGGGCGACACGCCGATCATCGATCACGGCGCGTACGTGATGCTCGGCAACGACGAACTGTTCCTGCAGCTGCTCGCGCGAGCGCGACAGCTTCGAGCGCCTGCGCGACTACGTCGGCTGGACGATGCACGCGAGCAAGGCGCTCGGCGTGAAGGTGGTCAATCCCGGCGGCATCTCGGCGTTCAAGTTCAACCAGCGCTCGCTGGACGTGGACGAGCCGCATGTGCATTACGGCATCACGCCGC
The DNA here is from genome assembly GCA_963708695.1 of uncultured beta proteobacterium. Lineage (GTDB taxonomy): Bacteria > Pseudomonadota > Gammaproteobacteria > Burkholderiales > Burkholderiaceae > Caballeronia. Next base: position 240,291 of record CAVPTS010000001.1, on the reverse strand, counting down.
GCGACGTGCTGCGCACGTTATCGCGCGCGCTGACCGAACTGAGCGTGCCGCATCCGCTGCACGTGCATGCGAGCAACCTCGGCGTGCCGGGCAACATCGACTCGACGATCGCGACCATGGATGCCGCCGACGGCCTGCCCATCCATCTGACGCATATCCAGTTTCATAGCTACGGCGTGGAAGGACCGCGCAAGTTTTCATCGGGCGCGCGCGCGATTGCCGAAGCGGTGAATGCGCGGCCGAACGTGTCTATCGATGTCGGGCAGATCATTTTTGGGCAGACCGTCACCGCGTCGGGCGACACCATGATGCAGTTCAGGAACGCGCCGCTCGCGCACACCGAAGAAGTGGATAGCCGGTGACATCGAATGCGACGCGGGCTGCGGAATCGTGCCGTTCCGATATCGCGAGCAGAGTTATGTGAATGCGCTGCAATGGATCATCGGACTGGAGATCTTCCTGCTGATCGACGACCCGTGGCGCGTTTCGATGACCACCGATCACCCGAACGGCGGCCCGTTCACGAGTTATCCGCACCTGATCCGCTTGCTGATGGACAAGGGCTTTCGCGACGAACAACTCGCGAAGCTGAACCCCGAGGCGCAGGTCGCCAGCGCGCTGCCGGAACTGCAGCGCGAGTTCTCGCTCTACGACATCGCGATCATCACGCGCGCCGGTCCCGCGCGCTTGCTCGGCCTGAAGGATCGCGGCCATCTGGGCGTGGGCGCGGCGGCGGACATCGCGGTGTATCGCGATCGAAGCGGACCGGAGCGGATGTTCACGTCGCCGGCTTATGTGTTCAAGGACGGGCAACTGGTCGCGCGCGACGGCATGCTGGTCGCCACGCCCACTGGCGGCATTCACTATGTTTCGCCCGATTTCGATCGCGGCATCGAGAAGACGATGCGGGCTTATAGCGCGGCGAACCTGGTCGGCAATCCGGCGCACGCGGCCATCAGCGACGACGAAATCTGCGCGTGCTGCCGCGGCGGCAAGCTGCTGCCTGTCGCTTGCCTGAGCGGCGGGGCATAGCGTCATGCGGATCAACGACACCCTCATCGACGAGACCTTCGCGGAAGCCTTCCCGATGAAAGCAACGCGGCTGATCATCACCGCGCACACGCGGGTCTGGGCGAACCATGCGGCGCAATCGCTGACGGGCTTCGCCACGTCCGTGATCGGTTGCGGCTGCGAGGCGGGGATCGAACGGGAACTCGCGCCGCATGAAACGCCGGATGGAAGGCCGGGCGTTGCGGTGCTGCTGTTCGCGGTATCGACGAAGGAACTGGCGAAGCAAGTCGAGCGGCGCGTCGGGCAATGCGTGCTGACCTGCCCGACCACGGCGGTTTATAGCGGCATCGATCCGGCCACGAGCCGCGCTCCTCTCTCCGATAACGCCCCGCTAGGCGGCGGCCTGCGTTTCTTCGGCGACGGCTGGCAGATCTCGAAGATGATCGGCGACACGCGCTACTGGCGCGTGCCCGTGATGGACGGCGAATTCGTCTGCGAAGAAAGCACGGTCACGGTGAAGGCGGTGGGCGGCGGCAATTTGTTGTTCCTGGCTCGCGATATCGACTCCGCGCTGCTCGTCGCCGAAACCGCCGTTGCCGCCATGCGCCGCTTGCCGAACGTGATCATGCCGTTCCCCGGCGGCGTGGTGCGCTCCGGTTCTAAAGTGGGCTCGAAATATGCTGCAGCACCCGCATCGACGAACGACGCGTTCTGCCCGACGCTCATCGGTTTATCGCGCAAAAGCGAGCTGGATGCCGAAGTCGGCTGCGTGCTGGAAATCGTGATCGATGGCCTGACCGATAGCGACGTCGGCGCGGCGATGACCGCCGGCATCGCAGCCGCGGCCGGACTCGGGCGAGCGGCTGGCGTGCTGCGGATATCGGCGGGAAACTACGGCGGCAAACTCGGGCCCCTATCACTTCCATCTGCGCGAGCTGGCGGCGGGCGTGGACGGGAGGCGCGCATGAGCACGACGACGCTGCGGGTCAGGAACGCGCCCGGATTTCGCGTGGATGCGGCCGCGGCTGCTGCCCGCCGCGCTCGCGGCGCTGTCGTTGGCGGAGATCGGACGTATCGTGTTGCCTGCGGGCAACGAGACGCTGCGCAGCCGGCGATCTGTTCGATATTATCGCGCTACGGAAGGGGACCGTGACGGAGCTTGTGCATTGAAGGCGACGCGCCATGGCTCGACCGCGTGGGCGCGCAGATGGCCGAAGGCCGCATCGACGTTCACGGCTCCAGCGGCGACCACACCGGTTTTCGCATGACCGGCGGCGAATTGCGAATTGAAGGCAACGCAGGCCATTTCACCGGCTGCCAGATGAGCGGCGGACGGCTGACGGTGGGCGGCAATAGCGGCGATTTCGCAGCAGGCGCCCTGCCCGGCGACATGGAAGGCATGACAGGCGGCACGCTCACCATACACGGCAAAACAGGCGCGCGACTGGGCGACCGCATGCGCCGCGGCCTCGTGCTGGTTGGCGGCGATGCCGGCGAATGCGCGGCGTCGCGGATGGTGGCGGGCACGATCGGCATGGCGGGGAAACTGGGGCCGCATTTCGGCTACGGCATGCGGCGCGGCACGTTGTTGCTGGCCCAGGCGCCCGCTCAGCTTGCCGCCGACATTCACCGAAGGCGGCCGGGGTTTCGATGTCTTCTGGTCGCTGCTGGTGCGCTCGCTTGCGCGGAGAAATCGCGCCGTTTGCGAAGTTCGACGCGAGCATGCTGCCGCGCCGGTTACGCGGCGATCTCGCAGTCGACGGACGCGGGAGAACTGCTGATCGTCGGATGACACGCTTTCGGCGTAATGTAGAGCAAGAGAACTGAAAGAGCAACCGCGTAGGCAAATGAACAAAATGCTCGCAGCCATATGGAAGGAGACGACATGAACACTGCGCATCCGCACGCCGCGACGCTCGACGCGAGCGCGAGCGTGCACGCGCTATACGCCGGCGCAGATCGCCCTGCACTGGCTGATCGCGCTGGGCATCATCGTGCATGCTTGGCGATTGGCCTCTACATGGTCGGGCTGCCGAAAGGTCTCGCCTTTCAAGTCGAGCGCTGATCAACTTCCACAAGTCGCTTGGAATGACCGTTTTCCTGCTTGTGCTGATTCGCATCGTGGTTCGCCTGGTCTGCAGGCCGGCCGCCGCTTCCGCCGATGCAAGCGTGGCAACGCGCCGCCGCGAGCATGACGCAGGGTCTTTTATACGTGGCCATGATCGTGATGCCGCTGACGGGTTATCTCGGCTCGTCGTTCAACAAGTTCGGCACGCGCTTCTGGGGCATCTCGTTGCCGCATGTGGGGCTGGGACGACCCCGGCCTGCGAAAGATTTTCTTCACGATCCATACGGTCACGGCCTGGATATTGATCGCGTTGATCGCGCTGCATGTGGCGGGCGCGCTCAAGCATCAGTTGATCGACCGTGACCGACTGATGGAGAGGATGCTGCCATGACAGCTTGAATCAGGACTTGTAAAGGAGGGACGCAGCTCGCGTCGTGCCGTATGAAAATCAAGGTACTCGGTTCATCGGCGGGCGGCGGCTTTCCGCAATGGAACTGCAACTGCCGCAATTGCGATGGCGTGCGCAACGGTACGCTCAATGCGCAGCGGCGCACGCAGTCGTCTATCGCGGTCAGCGCGAACGGCGAGGACTGGCTGCTCGTGAATGCATCGCCCGACCTGCTCGCGCAAATCGCGGCCCATCCCGAACTTCAGCCGGCGCGGCGCGCGCGCGACAGCGGCATTGCGGCGGTGCGTCACCATGGACGCACAGATCGATCACGTGACCGGCCTGCTGATGCTGCGCGAACGCGATACCCCGTTGCCGCTTTATGTCACCGACGCCGTCCTGCAAGACCTGAGCACCGGCTTTCCGGTTGTATCGATACTCGCGCATTACTGCGGCGTCGAACGCCACGCGATTCCGCTCGATGGCGCGTCGTTCGCCGTTGCCGCGCTGCCGGGCATACGCATTGAAGCGCTGCCGCTGTCGAGCAAGGCGCCGCCCTATTCGCCGCATCGCGAAGCACCGCAACGCGGCGACAACATCGGGCTGACGTTCATCGACGAGCATTCGGGCAAGCGTGCGTTCTACGCGCCGGGCCTTGGCGCGCTCGAACCGCACGTACTCGAAGCGATGAACGACGCCGACCTGCTGCTGGTCGACGGCACGCTCTGGACGCCGGACGAAATGATCGAACTCGGCCTGTCCAAAAAGACCGCCGCCGATATGGGCCATCTCGCGCAAACCGGCCCGGGCGGCATGATCGAGGTGCTCGATTCGATCGAACGTGCCGGGCGTGCGCAAGGTCCTCATTCACATCAACAACACGAATCCGATTCTGATCGAAGACGGACCCGAGCGGCGGCAGCTCGCAGAACACGGCATAGAAGTCGCCTTCGATGGCATGGCATTCGAACTTTGATCATTGATGCATTTATAGCGCTATGCAGGAGAAACATCGTGAACGGCCCGAATCCCGACTGCAATACCGACAGCACGACCGCCTGGACCCGCGAAGAGTTCGAAGCCCAGCTTCGCGCGAAAGGCACGGCGTATCACATTCATCATCCGTTCAACGTGAAGATGAACGAAGGCGGCTGCTCGCGCGAGCAGATTCGCGGCTGGGTGGCGAACCGCTTCTACTACCAGATCAACATTCCGCTGAAAGACGCGGCGGTGATGTCGAATTGCCCGGATCGCGAGACGCGGCGGCGCTGGGTGCTGCGCATTCTCGATCACGACGGTTACGGCGACGACGAAGGCGGCATCGAAACATGGGCCCGGCTCGGCGATGCGGTCGGCCTCACGCGCGACGAACTCTGGTCGCTCGAACATCGTGACGCCGGGCGTGAAATTCGCCGTCGATGCCTACGTCAACTTCGCGCGCCGCGCGCCGTGGCAAGAGGCGGTGTGTTCATCGCTGACGGAAATTTTCGCGCCGCAGATCCACAAGGACCGGCTTGCGACGTGGCCTTCGTGCTATCCGTGGATCGAAGCCGATGGACTGACGTATTTCCGCTCGCGCATCTCGCTGGCTCAACGCGATGTCGAGCACGGCTTGCAAGTCACGCTCGATTACTTCAAGACCCGCGAGCAGCAGGAACGCGCGCTCGAGATCCTGCAGTTCAAGCTCGACATCCTGTGGTCCATGCTCGATGCCATCGAAAAGGCCTTTCCGCAATGACATCGCCTACGCTCAAGCTCAAGGGAATCTTCCGGCTGCAGTGGGAACCGGCGCAGGAAGCGCATGTGCTGCTGTATCCTGAAGGCATGGTGAAGCTCAATCAAAGCGCCGGCGAGATCCTGAAGCGCTGCGACGGCACGCGCGATATCGACATGTTGATCGCGGACTTGCAGCAAGCGTTCAATGCGCAGGACATCGGCGACGAAGTGCGCTTGTTCGTTGCCGAAGCCGAGCGGCGCGGATGGCTGGAGAGCGGAGGCTGCAACACTGACGCGATGCGATCGCCCCGCCGCTGTGGTTGCTCGCCGAGCTGACGTACCGATGCCCGCTGCATTGCGCGTTCTGCTACAACCCGGTGAACTACACCGACCACAGCAGCGAACTGTCCACCGATCAGTGGATCAGCGTGCTGCGCGAAGCGCGTGCGCTCGGCGCGGCGCAACTCGGCTTCTCCGGCGGCGAACCGCTCCTGCGCGACGACCTGGAAGTGCTCGTGCGCGAAGGACGCCAGCTCGGTTTTTACACGAACCTGATCACGTCGGGCATCGGCTTGACCGACAAGCGTCTCGACGCGTTGAAAGACGCCGGGCTCGATCACATCCAGTTGTCGTTCCAGGACTCCACGCAGGAACTCAACGACTTCCTCAGCAGCACGCGCACGTTCGACCTGAAGAATCGCGTGGCGAAAGTCGATCAAGGCGCACGGTTTTCCGATGGTGCTCAACTGCGTGCTGCATCGATACAACCTGCCGCACGTCGACAAGATCATCGACATGGCGCTCGCGATGGGCGCCGAATATCTGGAACTCGCCAACACGCAGTACTACGGCTGGGCGCATACGAACCGCGCGCAATTGATGCCGACCGCCGAGCAATTGAAAGAAGCCGAAGCGGTGGTCGAACGGTATCGGAAGCGAGATCGGCGATCGCTGCAAGATCTACTTCGTCGTGCCGGACTACTTCGAAACGCGGCCGAAGCGCTGCATGAACGGCTGGGGTTCGGTGTTCCTCGGCATCGCCCCCGATGGCGCCGCGTTGCCCTGCCACACAGCGCGTTCGCTGCCCGGGCCTGACGTTTCCGAACGTCAAGGAAAGCTCCGATTCGCGAGATCTGGTACGAGAGCGACGCGTTCAACCGCTTTCGCGGCTTCGACTGGATGAAGGAACCCTGCCGCAGTTGCGAAGAGAAAACCATCGATGCCGGCGGCTGCCGCTGCCAGGCGTATCTGCTGACCGGCGACCCGGCCAACGCCGATCCGGTCTGCGATAAATCACCTCATCACGAAGTCGTGATCAACGTGGTGCGGAAAGCGGCTGTTGAACGCGAGCCCGACGAGTACCCGATCATGTTTCGCAATGACAGCAATTCACGCCGGCTGGCGGCGTCACGCGACGGCCGCGACCCGGACCATCACAGCGTTGCCGATCTCGCGGGAGTCCGCAAATGACCATCGCCGATATCAGTGTCCTTCTCGTCGATGACCACGCCGTGGTGCGTGAAGGTTATCGTCGCTTGCTGGAACTGAGTCCCGATGTGCGCGTGGCAGGTGAAGCCGCCGACGCCGCGCAGGCGTACCAGCGCTTTTGCGCGCTGCGCCCGGACGTTGTCGTGATGGATCTGGCGTTGCCCGGCGCGAGCGGCATTGAAGCCATGCGGCGGATGCTCGCGCGTGAACCCGATGCCCACGTGCTGATCTTCAGCGTCCACGAGGAGACGATCTTCGTGCGACGCGCGCTCGATGCCGGCGCGCGCGGCTACGTGACCAAGGCAAGCGCGCCCGACGTCCTGGTGGAAGCGGTCCGCGCCGTGGCGGGACGAGCGCGCTATCTGAGCGCCGACATTTCGCAAGCGCTTGCGCTGCGTACGGCATTCCAGGAGGGGCCGCCGGGACGCCAGTTGTCGCCGCGCGAATTCGAGGTGCTGCGGCTGCTCGTGCAGGGCTACACGCTGCCGAGCATCGCGGAAAGACTGGGCCTGAGCCAGAAGACCGTTGCCAATCATCAATCGGTGATCCGGCAAAAATTCGGCGCCGACAACGGCGTGCAGCTCGCGCAGATGGCGAACCGCCTGGGCCTTCATTTCTCCGATTTCGCCAACTCGGCCGGAACGCTCGGCTCGTTCGGCTCGGGCAATCCGGCCTGAACCGGCACGCGCGCGCAAAACAGGAAACCGCTGCCCGGCTCGCTCGCGATGTGAAACTCGCCGCCGATCGCCTCGACGCGCTCGCGCATGCCGATCAATCCGAGGCCCGCACGCGGTTTGGTCAGATCAGACACCGGGACCGTCGTCGCTCATCGTCACGACGATCTCGCCGTGGCCCGTTACTGGCATCATCCGCAGTCCGAACCAGATAGATTTCCACCCGCGACGCGCGCGCGAACTTCGAGACGTTGGTCAGCCCTTCCTGCACCAGCCGGTAAAGCGTGATGTTCAGCACATCCGCGAGATCCGAGAAGTCGCCATCGACCGTCAGCGAGAACGACGCCTGCGGCAAGCGCTCGCGCCAGCTTTCGACGCAATGTTCGAGCGCGCTCGGCAAGCCGAATTCATCGAGTCCGATGGGCCGCAAGCGCCGGATCATGCCGCCTATCTGCCGATACACCGTGCTTGCGCTTTGCATGACAGCCAGCGACAAGCGATGGACTTCGGGCTCGCCTTGAGCCGACAGATCGCGAATCCGCCCTGCATCCAACGCAATGGCGTTCAGGTACTGGCCGAGTTCGTCATGCAGTTCGCGCGCGAGATGGCGCCGCTCGTTTTCCTGCGCCCCGATGTTCTCGCTCGCGAGCCGCCGGTTATCCGCCAGCAGCCGCTCAGCCTTTTCTTCCAGCGCGCGCCGATGCAGCAATTCCCGCTGCGACTCCCGATACCGGCGCCATGCAAACCATGCAAGCCCGGTCGCGAGCACGACGAGCGTGGGCGGAAATTCGTCCAGTTGAAAACGCTCGAAGTGACGGGTCAGGGAATACGTCAATTCGCCCACGTCGAAGCGCACGCAAAGCGCCGCGGCCAAGGCCGTGAGCGCGAGTACGCAGACGAGATCGCGCCGCACGGTTGAGGGCAGGGGCGCTTGCGCGAGAGGGGTCGGGGAGTCGGTTCGCATGGCGATCTCATTCTACTCAGCGAAAGCGCCGGCGTCGCGTGGTTGCCGCGCGGGTTGGGAAGTCCTCCCCGCATAAACGGGAAGACTTCCCGGTTGCACCGGGCGCATCTTGTGGGACGCTTTCAATATGGCAACGAAGTGGCTGGAAGTGACTGGACGTGACAATCAGCGCTTCCGAACAGCATACCGATAACGATAAAACAGCAGGAGACGAACATGAGCAAGCATCACTTCAAGCCGCGCTCAGCGCTGCGCCTGTGCTTCGGCAGCGCGCTGGCCGGCCTGAGCGTCACGGCCTGGGCGCAGGATGCTGCCGCCGCCTGCTGCGGCGTCGGACACGGCCGTGATCCAGCTCGCGCCGATCCTCGTCATAGGCACCACCCCGCTGCTTGGTATTGGCACGCCGCTCGAGAAAGTGCCGGCGAATGTGCAGACTATCCGGGGACGCCAGATCGAGCAGCAGCATCGCAACACGCTAACCGACTATTTCGCCGCCAACGTGATGAGCGTCGACATCAACGATGCGCAGGGCAACTCGTCGCAGGTCGACATCAACTATCGCGGCTTCACGGCGTCGCCGCTGCTTGGCACGCCGCAAGGCTTGTCGGTATTTCTCGATGGCGTGCGCGTCAACGAGCCATTCGGCGACGTAGTGAACTGGGACCTGATCCCGCAGGCCGCCATCAGCACGATCCAGATCATTCCCGGTTCCAATCCGACCTTCGGCCTGAATACGCTCGGCGGCGCGATTGCCGTCTCGACGAAAAACGGCCGCAGCGACCCCGGCGGCGAGGCGGAAGTCTCGGGTGGTTCGTGGGGCCGCAAGACGGCTCAGATTCAGCAGGGCGGCGTGATCGGCCAGAACCTCGACTACTACTTCACCGCCAACACGACCAACGACAACGGTTGGGCCGACCACAACTCGAGCCGTCTTCGCCAGGCCTTCGGCAAGCTGCGCTATACCGATGCCGACACCACCATTTCCCTCTCCATGGGTGGCGCCGACAACACCTTGCAAGGCTCGCAGACCATCCCGCGCTCCTTCCTCGACAACTACAAGCAGGCCTATACATTCCCGGACCAGAATCAGAACCAGGTCGGCTATCTGACGTTGTCAGGCGAGCATTATTTCAATCCAAACCTGCAGATCAGCGGCAACGTGTACTACCGGCACTATCGGAACGTGAACACCAGCAGCAACACCAACGACGACTTCGGCGAGACCGATGCCGACGGCAACATCAACACGGTCCAGGCCACCAACTTGCAGTCCGTGATCGTCACCGACAGCTACGGCGCCAGCTTGCAAATGACGTTGCTCAGCAAGCTGATGGGCCTGGAGAACCAGTTCGTCGCGGGCATGGCGGGCGATTTCGCCAACTCCCATTTCACGCAAGCTTCGCAAGACGCGGAGTTCACCGATACGCGTGCGACCATCGGCATTGGTCCCTTTGAGCCTCAAACCGATGCGAAGACGCGCAACGCCAATTACGGCGTGTATTTCGAAGATACCTTGTCGCTCACGCAGCAATGGTCGATGACACTGGCGGGGCGTTATAACTGGTCCAAGTCCGTCATCGGCGATGAAAGCGGCGTGCAACCGCTACTCGACGGCAACCATACCTTCTCGCGCTTCAATCCGGCGGTGGGTGTCAACTGGAACCCGACCTCCACTTTCACCGCCTACGCCACTTATAACGAAGGCATGCGCTCGCCGACAGCCATTGAACTTGCGTGTGCCGACCCGGCGTCGCCCTGTTCCTTGCCGAACGATTTCATTGCGGACCCTTCGTTGCAACCGGTGATCTCGAAGACCTTCGAGATTGGCGCGCGGGGCCAGCTAGGACACGCCACGTCCTGGAGCGCGGCGCTCTACAGGACCACGCTCGATAACGACATCCAGTTCGTCAGCAGCAACGGCGCGGCCAGTACGCTGGGCTTCTTCCAGAACGTGGGCAAGACGCGCAGGCAAGGGCTCGAGCTGGCCGGGCACACGCAGTTCGGACCGTTGGGTGTCACGGCGAACTACAGCTATGTGGATGCGACGTATCAATCGACCTGGACCGAAAGCAGTTCGAGCAATTCCAGCGCGGATGCAAACGGGAATATCACGGTCAAGTCGGGGGATCGCATTCCGGGCATTCCGCAGAACACGATCAAGTTGCGGCTCGACTATGCGGCCACGCCGAAGTGGAATGTGGGGACCAACCTGTCGTATCGCGGCAATATTTTTGCTCGTGGCGATGAGGACAATCAGGATGTGAACGGCACAGTGTCAGGGTATTTTTTGATCGATCTCGATACGACGTACAACATCACGAAGCAGTTGCAGGTGTTTGCCAGTGTTACTAATCTGCTGAACAAGCGGTATGCGAGTTTTGCCATTCTTGGCGAGAACGATTTCAACGGCCCGAACCATACGTTCGACGGGGCTAATCCGGTGAATGAGCAGTTTCTCGGGATTGGAGCGCCGCGGGGGGCATGGGTCGGGCTGAGGTATGCATGGAAGTAGGTTTTTCGTTCGCACTGTTTGGGGGGTGGGAGGGGTTGATGGTGGGGGTGGGACGGGTTGGGTTGGTGCTGCCTAGGCTTCCGCGCGTTATATGTTGGCTGTATTTTTTGGCACTTTTGGCCACCTGCGTAGCGGCAGGTTTTTCGCGTTCGCACTCGGTCAGGGTTTTGGGCGCGGGGCTGATGGTCGGTGGTCGGGGTCGGTGCTGGGTTGCTGCTGCGTACGTTAGCGCGGGTTCAATGTTGGCAGTATTTTTTGTCGTTATTAGCCACTGTGCGTGGCGGCAGGTTGTTTGCGTTCGCACTCGAGGGTTTTTTGGGGGCGTGTCGCGGCAGTGGTCGGGGTCGGTGCTGGGTTGCTGCTGCGTACGTTAGCGCGGGTTCAATGTTGGCTATATTTTTTATCACTATTAGCCACTGTCCGTGGCGGGACTTCATTTCTTTGTCCAACGGCGACAAAGAAACGAAGCAAAGAAAACGCCTTTCCACAATCTATATTAAGTGTCCCCAGCGTGCAGACCTCTGCTTTTGGTTCCCGCGTAGAACGGTGCTCGCTAGAACCACGCTGCGTTGAAACCCTCCTTCTCGCGAATTCCTACATCCCCACGCTTCGCCACCAGTGTTCTCGGGCAAGATCAGTGGCCCACAGACCATTGCGGCCTCACGCGTCTTTACGGGGTTGCTGGACTGCGTAACCCGAGTGACCAACTAAGTGAGGGGGCGCGCGTCGTGGGGGTGACCCGCTTCGGTGGACAGTTAAGCAGTTGAGTTTTGCATAGGTGATTTTCCTCCATTTGACGAGGTGCTGCGAGTTGTCCACGGCCGGCCGGCGGGTCGCCTATTACGACCATGACGCTGGCCGGCGGTGGGCAACTCGCTTGCAGACGACCTTCGGTTTTTTTCTGCATAAGCCCGCTCGAAGTTGATCGGCGAACGATAGCCGATGCCGCTGTGACGGCGATGCACGTTGTACCAACCTTCGATGAACGAGAAGATCTCGGTGTGGGCTTGCTTGTGCGTCTCGAAGCGCACGCGCGCGAACAGTTCGCACTCGAGCGTGGCGAAGAAGCTTTCGCACATGGCGTTGTCGAAACAGTCGCCCACCGTGCCCATCGAGGGGCGCACCCCCATTTCACGACAGCGCTTGCCGAAGCTGATCGAGGTGTATTGGCACCCTTGATCGGAGTGGTGAATCACTCCGTGGGGACGCCGTTCCTTTATCGCCATGTTCAGCGCCTGAAGCATCAACCCGGTGCGCAGGCGGCAACCCGTCGCCCAGCCCACCACGCGCCGGCTGAACACGTCCAGCACCACCGCGAGGTACAGGAACCCAACCACGGTCGGCACATAGGTCGCATCGGCCACCCAGAGGTGATTCGGTGCATCGGCGCGGAAGTGCCGCTGCACCAGATCCGGGGCCGGGCGAGCATCAGGCTTACGCTTTGTGGTGGTCTTCCAGCGCCGCCGGCTCACGCCGCACAAGCCCGCTACGTTCATCAGGCGCCTTATCCGCTTGCGCGAGATGTGAATGCCTTGTTCGACCAATTCGGCATAGATGCGCGGCATCCCATAGGTTTCCCGCGCGCGCGCATGGATCGCGCGAATGCGCCCAAGCAGATCCGCATCGCCAAGCGCATGCGCAGACGGTCTGCGCTTGAGCCAGGAGTAAAAGCCGCTGGTGGAGACCTTCAGCAGCCGCGCCATGGTGGCAATGGGCCAGGTGGCCTGATTCGCTTTCATGAACTCGAACCCTTCTCGGGCAAAGTTCCGGTCTCCCGGGCGAACCAGGCCGCGGCTTTTGACAAGATTTCCCGCTCAACTTCGAGCTGGCGAACCTTGCGCCGTAGCCGGGTCAGTTCCTCACGCTCCGTTGTAGTCAGACCATCGTGACGCTTGCCGGCGTCGCGCTCGGCTTGAGCCAGCCAGTTGTAGATCGACGCTACGGTGGGCTCGAATTCCTCCGCGAGCTCCTCGGGCGTACGCCCCGCGCGTACCAGCTCTACCATTTGCGCCCGGAATTCCGCCGGGTACGGCTTGTGATGTTTCTGCATGGTGGACACCTCCTGTTCTAAAGAATAGGTGTCCACGAAACCGGGTCAACTCCATCGCACGTAATCGCAAACCGTTTTGGCTTCGGCGCACCAGCGCACCGAAAAAATAGTGGAACGCCCGGCGCTACGCGCGAAAAACCGCGCCTGAAATCACCGCGCACCGAATAACGTCAGTTAGCCTTGAACAGGGGTGAGGCCGAATCGGTCCGTGGGCCACTGTTCTTGCCCGAGAGCACTGGTGGCGAAGCGTGGGGATGTAGGGATTCGCGAGAAGGAGGGTTTCAAGTGTCCGTGGTTTTGCGAGCACCGTGCTACGCGGGAACCAAAAGCAGTGGTCTGCACGCTGGGGACACTTAATATAGATTGTGGAGAGGCGTTTTCTTTGCTTCGTTTCTTTGTCGCCGTTGGACAAAGAAATGAAGTCCCGCCACGGACAGTGGCTAATAGTGATAAAAAATATAGCCAACATTGAACCCGCGCTAACGTAAGCAGCAACAACCCAGCACCGACCCCGACCACCGCCGGTAGCACGCCGCAAAACCCCGCCCGAGTGCGAACGAAAAACCCCTGGCTAATAGTGATAAAAAATCTAGCCAACCTACGACCCGCGCTAACGTCAGCAGCAGCAGCAACCCGGCATCAACCCCGACCAACCGTCAGCCCCGCGCCCCAACCCCTGATCTAGTGCGAACGTTATTCAATGGAGCCTGCGCTGCGCGGAAAAGTCACCACCCCCCACGCCAGTGGCACTCCCTCGATCTGCTTGATCGTCTGCAAGCTACTAGCATCAACCACATACACCGCGTTCGACCGTCCACACGCCAGCAGCACCTTCGAACCATCCGGCGTAAAACTGAAATGCCAACACCGCTGGCCCATCGGCGCATCGCTGATGTGCTCGTAGGTCTTCGCATCAAACGCCTGAAGCGTCTTGCCTCGCGCCGCCGCAACCAAAAGCCGCTTGCCCGACGGATCAAAAGCGACGCCATACGGCCCCAACTGCGTATCGACAGTCTTCACCGTCTTGAGACTGCGCGCATCCAGAACAACAAACTTGCTGGTGTTCTCCAACGTCACCACGTACTGCTTGCCATCAGGCGAACGCTTGATACCGCGCGGCCGCGACCCGTGATCCAGCTTGATGCTGCGTATCGGCACACCCGTGCCGACGTGATAGACCGACACGGTATCGTCACCTTCGTTGGTCACCAGCAGTTCCTTGCCATCGGCTGAAAACTCAACACCTTCCGTCTCATGTCCACTCTTCACCGAACGAATAACCCGCAAACTCTTCAAATCGACAATCGCAATCTCCGCTGGCGGCTCATTCGCGTCGTCATCACCCTTTCCCGCTCCCGGCGGACCGCCACCCTCTTTTGCCGCGCCCGACGCAACTGACGCACCCGATGCGCCTGGCCCCTCCGCCGCTTTCGGAGGCCCACCGCTCTCACCGGGCTCGTAGGTCACGTAGGCATAGCCGCGAAACACCCGCACAAACTCGGGGTTCTTGCCAATCTTCACGCGCCGCACGACTTTTCCGGTGGCTGTATCGACTTCGGAGAGATCGGACGTGTTCTTGTTGGCAAGCAGAAGCCGCGTGCCATCGGCAGTCAAGCTCAGACCGCGCGGGCCATCGCTACCCAGGTCGAAGGTCTTGGTGAGCGTCATCTGATCAAGGTCGATAACGCCAACGCCGGCCGTCTCGCTCGTCACATAAGCGGTCGGCGACGCGGCCTGCGCAAGACTCGCAGCAAACGTGGTCACCGATGCGAGCGCCAAATGCGCCGCCGCTTTCTTCAAATGCATGGTCATCTCCGCATATTGTTCTTTGTCAGGCGCGGCACGTCTTCGGATCTCGCACCCGCAACGGCCAACTTAGCCCATCCGGCCGTGTCTTGACAATGGATCAGGGCGGGAGATTTTCCCGAAAGCAGCTCCCTGAACGGAGGCGGCGATTCAGGCGCGCGGAATTAGCGTGTGGCGTCGGCGTCGGCGTCGGCGTCGGCGTCGTCGGCAAGACGATCGACCAGCGCCTTGACGCCACGGCGCCATGACAGATCCGTGCTGCCGCGAATATCGACGGAACGCTGGAAACACGGCTTTATCAGCGGGTGGCGTCGGTGTCGTCGGCAAGGCGATCGAGCAGCGCCTTGACACCGCGGCGCCACGACAGATCCGTGCTGCCGCGAATATCGACGGAACGCTGGAACACGGCTTTATCAGCGTGTGGCGTCGGTGTCGTCGGCAAGACGATCAACCAGCGCCTTGACGCCACGGCGCCATGACAGATCCGTGTTACCGCGAATATCGACGGAATGCTGGAACACGGCTTTCCCGGTCGCGACATCTTCCACGCGCAGATTGATGTTGATGATCAGGTTGCTGACCTTTTGCACCCAGCACACGCCGACGCGCTCGACACCCAGCGTGCGCCCGACCTGCAGTTCGCAACCGTTGCAGGCATTCATATCTTGCGCAGCCGCGAGCTGCGCGATCATGGCGCTCGCCGGCGCGTTGTCGGCGACGCGAAAGAGCTGGCGCTCACGCAACTGCGCGCGCAAATCGTCACTGATCATGCTGATGCGAGTTTGCTGCGTGCGGTTCGTATCGGCGTCGTTGTAGGAAGCGTTGTCGTCTATCAAAGTGCAATCGATGACGGCGATAGATCGCGCCGCCGAAGCCGCCCGCGCGGCCGGGGCGACCTGCAAGCCGGCAGCGGCGATGACCAGCCAAAACGCAACTTTGAAAAGATGACGCAATGAGTGCCGCTCCCGGGCATGAGGTAAAACCCTTCTCAACTGCAGCATCATTACGGGTCTCCATAAGTCGATCGCCTTGCGGGCGAATACGGATCTGCAAGGCGCAGTAGCCGAATGCACGCAAGGACTACGCCCGGAATCGACGTCATGGCCGCAACGGGGGCACACATAGTATTTGTTGTCCGCGTCCCCCTGCTCGCTATTTCGCAACCCTTACTAACTTGAAAGCAGGGTCATCAAGGGCATGTCACTCGTTTCACCATTGCCCTCATCGAGGATGGCGCATGCCATTTTCAATCGTGGAGGACCGGATGTTTTTTGCTGTATCCGGTCATTGAAACCGCGACCCCGGGCGCTCCTCGCTGAAAGGCTGAAAGACTGAAAGACCGAAAGACTGAAAGCGAGAGCACCCGGGAAAACCGCTAGCTCACATACCCAAGATGTTCGGCCAGAATCACCGACCCAATAACGACCAGAATAAAACCCCCGGCAATCTCCGCGCGCTGTCCGACTGCCCGGCCCAGAAAGCGCCCCACCATCACGCCGATGGTCACCATGATCAGCGTCGCGAGCCCAATGGTCGCCGCGGTCGAAAAAATATTTACATCGATGAATGCCAGTCCCGCGCCTACCGCCATGGCGTCGATGCTCGTGGCGAGTCCTGTCAGCGCCAGCAGCCAGAAGCTGTGGCTGCTGGGCTTCTCGACTTCCGGCGTGGGCGCACGCAAGCCTGAGCGGATCATGCGCAACCCCAGCACAAGCAGCAGGCTGAACGCGATCCAGTGATCCCACGACGTGACATACGGCGCGGCTGCCTTGCCGAGCGCCCAGCCCACGAGCGGCGTAATGGCTTCGATCACGCCGAAGATCAGGCCGGTGCGAAGCGCCTCGCGCATGCGTGGACGATGCAGCGTCGCGCCTTTACCGACAGCGGCGGCGAAGGCGTCCGTCGACATGGCGAAGGCGAGCAGGAGAGTAGAAGCAATATTCATGAGGATGACGTGATGACAGTGGGGTCGGGCAAGAAACATGCGATGCAGCGGCGAGCCCGACCGGTCTCCCCGACACATCGATGGTCTTGCCAACCGCAAAGCTATGCGGCGACTCATGCCACGGTTCGATCGAACCAAGCGTGTTGACATGAGCGCTTCCAGAAATGGAAGCCGGCTACTCCCCAAAGACGGAAGAGAGGCCACCACGACTGAAATGAATTTGTAATCTCGAGGTTGGTTTCCTCGGTGGCACCACAGCAGGCACGCGGGATGCGCAGTTGCGCATCGACCATCGCCATAGGCATGCGGATTACAAAGCACATACGGGCCACAAGGCAGAATCGGATCACAAACCACAAACGCGAGTATTCTTGTCGATCACTGAAACTCACCGCAAGGTCCTAGCCATTGCGATGGGGCTGCACACCAGAGTGGCGAGCTTTGACCAGATATTGCGCGCGATGCCAAACCGGAAACCCATGCCGCTGGAAGACATTGCACGTCCCACATCGCGACGCGACGCTCGCCCGGGCCCGAACGCTCCGTCCCTCGTGAGCCGCATGCCATGAAACTCCCCTCGCCCCCTTCCGCGATCCTGAGGAAGCGCCACTTCCGGCACCGCTGGACGGCGATGGGCATGGCGAACCTGTTGTCCCGCCATCCTCTGCTCGCGGGCGTGGCCGGTACCGCTGTCGCGGTGCTGATGGCGGGCTTGTCCATCGCCACGCTGTATCAGGGACGCCAGGAAGCGCTTAATCACGCGCACGAGACGTCGGCGAATCTGGTCGCCATCATCAGCGGCGATATCGCCCGGAACGTCGAAATCTACGATCTTTCGCTTCAGGCGATGGTCGACGGCGTGCAGGACCCCGCCGTCATGACGCTCGCGCCCGACCTGCGGCGCAGGATGCTTTTCGATCGCGCGACGACGGCGGCGTATATCGGCGGCGCCTATGTGATCGATGCGAACGGCAAGGTTGTCATGTCAGGCAGCGGCGCGAGCGCCCCGCCCGCCACGTTCGCCGACCGCGAATATTTCTACGTGCATCAGCGCAACCCGTCGGCCGGCGTGTTCTTTTCACATCCCTACCTGACAGGTCCCGGCAGCAGCAATGCGGCGATCGGCATGAGCCGGCGCATCAACGCGCCCGACGGCTCGTTCGGCGGGATTGCGTTGCTGACGGTGAACATCGCGTACTTTCGCTCGCTGCTGGAAAAGGTGGACATCGGCGAAAAGGGGTCGGTTTTCATCGTGAGGCAGGACGGAGCAATGATCGCGCGCAAGCCTTTCAGCCAGGATGATCTTCGCCGCAGCGTCGCCAGCTCGTCCACGTTTCCGTTCATGGCCAACACGACATCCGGCTCGTACGTGACGGACTCGTCCGTCGACGGCGTGCGGCGCCTTTACACCTTCGCGCATGTGGCGGGCACGCCGTTTATCGTGGGAGTCGCGCCGGCGGAAGAGGACGTGCTCGGGCCGTGGCGCATGCGCAGCAGCGTGGTCGGCATGCTTACGCTGCTGTTCGGGCTGAGCTTTATCGCGGTGTCGTGGCTGCTTGCAATGTCCCTGCGCGAGCGTGCCCGCGCACAGGAGGAACTCGTGCGGCTGGCCGGCACCGACGCGCTCACGGGCTTGCCGAACCGCCGCGCGTTCGATGAGCGCATGGACGAGGAGTGGCGCCGGGCGCGGCGCTCGAATACGTCGCTGTCGGTGCTGTTTATCGACGTGGATTACTTCAAGGCTTACAACGATACGTACGGCCACGCACTCGGCGACGACGCGCTCGCGGCGGTCGCGGAATGCATTGCGGGCTCGGTGCGGCGTCCGGGCGACGTTCCGGCGCGTTACGGCGGCGAGGAGTTCGTCGTGCTGCTCCCCGATACCCCCATCGACGGCGCGCTGCACATTGCCGAGTCAATCCGCACGCGGATGGAAGCGCGAGGGATCGCGCACAGGGGCAGCCTGCTCGGCAGGCTCACGGTCAGCATAGGGTGCGCAACGGCCTCGCCGCCGGGTTTGGGCGGTGCATTCGCGCTGCTCAGCGCCGCCGATCAGCAACTCTACGAAGCCAAGGCCGCAGGGCGCGATTGCGTGCGGCCGATGGTGCTGCTGAACGCCGAAACATCGAATTCCTGAGCGGGAATTCGCCGCAAGGCGCGGCAGTATCCGGCACATTCTTCCGGCGCATTCATCAGCACAATATGACTCAGTGGCCAAACATATGATTTGCAAGGATTTTTTGCATCGGTATAATGCGACCTTCCTTCCAAAGGCCCCTCATCATGAGTCGACTCCTTTGCTTGATGGCGCTGACGGTGCTGACTTCTAGCTTGACCCTAGGCGCGATCCAGGACGCGGCGGCTCAGGAGCGTATCCCGGAGCGCGCCCAGCAAGACGCCGCAGCGAGCGACGCAAACGCTCAGGCCACGCATCAGGTTTCCCGGTTGATATCGGAGAAATTCGGGGTTGCACGGGCCAAAGCGGAACAGATCTCGGCGGCTGTGATGTCGGCGGCATCGAAATATTCACTTCCCCCCGCATTGCTTCTCGCCATTATTTCCATCGAATCCCGCTTTAAAGAAAACGCTCACGGCGCGCACGGCGCAACCGGGCTGATGCAAGTCGTACCGGCCGCTCACAAGCAGTTGGTGCGCAATATCGACCTGACGGAAGCCGATGCCAACATTGAAGCCGGATCGGCCATTCTTCATGGTTACGTCCAGTCGGCCCAAGGCGATGTGGATGCGGCGCTGAAGAGCTATGGCGGCTCGAAAGCCTACGCGCAGAAGGTCAGCCTTCAAGTCAAGAAATTCGCGCCGCAGATGGACGCCGACACCGCAGGCGATTAAGCGGCTCCCCTGCTTATTGAACCCCGCTTGTTTTACCCCTGCACCAGCTCCCGCAATTCATCGATATTGAACGGCTTCGCAAGAATCGTCACGCCGGTATGCCGCGCGCGCTCGAATTCGTCGGCATAGCCCGTCATCAGCGCGATCCGCTGCGAGGGCCACGTGCTGCGCACTTTCTCCGCCAGGTCGATGCCGTTGAGCCTCCCAGGCATCTGAATATCCGACAACACCAGGTCGAAGCGGCCGCCATCGTTAAGGACATCGAAAGCTTTGTCGGCGGTGAGCTCGTGGCGCACATCGCAACCGAACGTCGCGAGCACCGCCGCCACGCCCGCCGCAACTTCTTCGTTGTCCTCCACCAGCAAGATCGAACCCGAATTCAGCCGCGCGGCGGGCGTTGTGTCTGGTGTCTTCGTAGCGTCCAACGTGGCGGGCGCTTGCGGTGCGGCGTGGCATCGCGGCAAATAAAGCCGGACGGTCGTGCCGCGTCCGGGCACGCTGTCAAGGCGCGCCGTGCCGCCGGCCTGCTCGCACGCCGCCAATACCTGCGCCAGCCCAAGTCCGGTGCCCGTGCCGCTCAGCTTGGTGGTAAAAAGCGGCTCGAACGCACGCTGCGCCGTGGCCTCGTTCATGCCCTCGCCGCTGTCCGTGAAAGCGAGCAGCGCATAGTCGCCGTCGGGCAGGATGTTGTCGGCGGTGACGCGCACGTTCTGGCAGCGGATCGCGAAACGGCCGCCGTGCGGCATGGCATCGCGGGCGTTGACAGCAATGTTGATGATCGCGAACTCCAGTTCCGTAGCGTCCGCCCGCACGCCCCACATATCGGGCGATACCTGCACTTTCACCTAGATCGTGTCGCCGACCGCGGTTTCGATCAGCCCGGCTACCGCAGGCAGCCAGACGGCGAGATCGATGGGTTCCTGCTTCAGCGGCTGCTTACGCGCCACGCTGAGCAAGCGCCGCGCGAGCGCTTCGGCGCCTGCGGTCGCGCGCTCGACGGCCAGCACCTCCCTTTCCAGACCGTTGAAATTCTTGCGCCGCGCAAGCTCCATGTTCGCCTTCACCACCATCAGCAGATTATTGAAGTCGTGCGCCACGTTCGCGACCAGATTGCCGAGCGCCCCCATACGGCGCAATTGCCGGCTGGACGCTTCGGCCGAAAGCCGCATGGCGACTTCGGCCTGCCAGCGCTCCCACGCGGCCTGTTGCGCCCGTAACTGGCGCAGCGAGAACAGCACCAGCAGCCAGACCGCCACGCACGGCACGGCCGTAATCACCACGATCAGCGCGTAATGCTGCCGCCATTGGGCGAAGATGGACGCGGTCGGAATCCCGCTTGACACATAAAGCGGATAGTCGCCCACTCGACGAAACGCCAGCACGCGCTCGACGCCATCGATGCTCGAGCGCCCCCGCACGCGCCCGAACAGCTCGTTGTTGCGCATGGCGTCGGTGAACGCCGTGTTGCCGGCATGGGTCATGGCGGGCCGCCCTTGCGGCTCGCGCACGAGAACGCTGCCGTCGCGACGGAACAGGCCGATGGTCACGTCCGGTTCGCCGCTCAGCAGATCGCGGTAAAAGCCGGAGAAATAATCGCGCTTGAGCGCGATCGACACCACGCCCATGAAGTGCCCGTCGTTCGCGCTGCGGCCGACGCTGGTCGTGAACACGTCGTTTTGCGCGAGTGTGCCCGCGAGCGGCAGCGAAAAATACGGTTCGGGGCGGATGGCGCGGGCGGACTTGAAGTCGTCGCGGGTGGCGATGGAAACAGCCGGGACCGGGAAATAGCGGCTGCTCGCGAGCATGTCTCCCGCAGCGCCGAACACGGTAATGGCCGCCATCTGGGTGAAGGATTCGCCAATTTCGCTCAAGCGGTCATGGATAGCTTTCTGATTGGCGACAATATGCGCGTCGTCGCTAGTGCCGAGCATTTCCACGATGCGCGTCGAAATCTCGCTGTTGAGGTCGAGCACCTTCACGGCCTGTTCTTCGGCGACGCGGGCGATGCGATCGGCGATATCGTCGGCGTCGGCCATGCGGCGCTGGTAGTCGTAATAACCGTAGCCGAGCAGAAACGCGACCGGAAACAGGATCGATGCCGCCAGCACGATCAGCAAAATCCGCCGTGTCGCGGCGAAATTGCGCAGCGGCAACGGCAAGTCGAGTGCCGTGGAATCCGAAGGGTGCAAGGCGCGAAGTCTCCAATCCGGGTGGACAAGCTGGCGGACAGGCCGCGCATGAGCGTATGACCAAGCGCTGCGTTGCGTCAATGGGCGATGCAATCGATTGCACGCGTTCGGGGCTGCATTCAGCAAGTGCGGCAGAGATTGCGCGTGCGGGCATTATCGGCTGGAAAAAAGACCGTGCGCGCGAGGCGGCCCGGGCTTATGGACTTGGCGGACTTGGCGGACTTGCAACCGAGGCCCTTTGCCGCGCGCCAAAGAAAAAACCGGGCGTAGCGCCCGGTTCTGGTCCGACATTCATTACCCCGCAGTCTTACCAGCCTTGCTGCTGCTGGTAATAACCTTGCTGCGGTTGCGGGCCGCAGGCCACATAAGCGCGACTATAGCTGTCGTAGCAATATCCCGGCGGCGGGCCCGGTTGCGCATACACCGGCTGATACACCGGTTGCGCGTAGACGGGCTGTGCATAAACCGGCTGCGCGTACACGGGTTGCGCGCTCACGGCGGAACCCACCAGCGCGCCGATCACCGCGCCGCCCAGCAACGCGCCCACTACCGCACCGCCGTCTCCGCCGCCGCCGTGCGCGGACGCCTGGCCTGCCATGGTGAGACTTCCGGCCATCAACAACACTGCTGCTACGCGTTTCATTTTGGATTCTCCAGATCCCGTGGTCGGGACTATGGAGACGATCTTATGCGGGTAATGCAGAAATAACTGATGCAGTTGGTAACCGATAATTTCAGCGGATACATATTAACGACGTCGCTTGACACCTCAACTCTCCGCCGCCCGTTGCCGGGTCACACGTTCAATTGCCCCGGTTTCCCCATGCGGCACAAAAATGTAGCCCTGCCCCCACACGGTCTGGACGTAGCGCGGATCGGAGGGATCGGTTTCGAGGAGCCGCCGCAGCCGCCAGATGGAGACATCCAGGCTCCGGTCCCGATACGTCCCCGCCTGCCCGCGCAGCTTCTCGTTCAACTGCGCGCGCGTCAGCACCACCATCTCGTTCTTCACGAATATCTTGAGCGTCGCGAATTCGCCGGAACGCAACGGCACGCGCTCGCCGTTATGGCGCAGCTCGCGCGCGGCGAAATCCACTTCATACGGACCGAACCGATAAGGCGGCCGGTCTTCCGGCGCCCCCGGCGAAGCAGCGTCGCGGCGCCTGAGAACAGTACGGATGCGGGCGAGCAATTCGCGGGGATCGAAGGGCTTGGCGAGGTAATCGTCGGCGCCGAGCTCCAGGCCGATCACGCGATCGATGACGTCCGAACGCGCCGTCAGAAAGATCACGGGAATGTCGTCGCCGGCCGCGCGCAATTCGCGCAGCGCGCTGATGCCGTCCCGCTCCGGCATCATCACGTCGAGTATGACAATGCACGGGCGCTCGGCATCGAGGCGGCGTTTGAGGCCGGTACCGTCGTGCATCACGGATACCGCCATGCCGTGGCCTTGCAGATATTCGCGCACCAGATCGCGGATTACAGGGTCGTCGTCGACGAGGAGAACGTGTTGAGTCATGCGATTCATTCTAAGACGACGACGCCGATTTTCGCGACAGCGATTCCTTTCCGGACCTTTCATGGAATTGCGCAGCGGGCGAGCATTTCACGCGACGGACAGACTCGTCCGACCTTGCCTGCTAAAGGTGTCTGCGTCCCTGGTGCAAGCAAACAAGCCATTCTTCAGGGGTTTTCACGTAAGAAACCGTAACCATCTTGGAACTGACAGCGAACCGTATTATTAAGATGCCCGGCTAAAATTTCGAGATGACTACTTCGGTACTGATCGTCGATGACGACCCGGCAGTGTGCGATCTGCTGAGCCGCTTCCTGAGCGCGCGCGGACTCAGCGTGTCCGTTCTGCATGACGGGACTGCTCTGCGTCGGCAGCTGGAACTGAAGCGCCCTTCCATCGTGCTGCTCGACGTCATGATGCCGGGCCTGGATGGTGTCGCTGCGCTGCGCCAGGTGCGCGCCGCCGGTGACGACATCCCCGTGATCTTCGTTACCGCGCGCGACAGCGTGACGGACAAGGTGGAAGGCCTGGAACTCGGCGCCGACGATTATCTGTCCAAGCCCTTCGATCCCCGCGAACTGCTCGCACGCATCGACACCGTGTTGCGGCGGCGCGCACCGGCATCCACGGGACGCCCGGAAGCGCGCGCCAGCGAACGATTCGGGCGCTTCGAACTCGATTTCGTCACGCGTGCGCTGGTGAGCGGACCGCAGCGCATTGCGCTGCGCGACAGTGAATTCGCGTTGCTCAAAGTGCTGGTGCGGCATCCGTACAAGGTGCTGTCGCGGGCGCTGATCCACGACCTCGTTCATCGCGATGACAGCACCTTCAACAGCCGCAGCCTCGACGTGCCGATCTGGCGGCTGCGAAGAATCATCGAAGAAAATCCGGCGAGTCCGCGTCATGTGCAGACGGTGCGTGGCCAGGGTTATGTGTTCATTCCCGATCCCGACGGAGCGCGCGGCAGCGCGGAACGCGTGTCGTCCTCCCGGTCCTCCCGGTCCTCGTCCGTATGAAAAGCCCCGGCACGCCAGATTCGCGCAGCGGCAAGCCCGCCGGCGGCAACCCTCGTCGCGGCAATCCGTTCAACTCGCTGTTCGGACGCATGGCGCTGATCTCGCTGGTCGTGCTGTTCGCCGTGCAGGCCTGCTGGTTCGCGGTGATCACGGTGCAACGTCCGCATCACGACGCCGACGGTTATGCGCGTGGCCTCATGCTCGTGCTGGCCGCCGCCAACGACGACGCGCGCAAAGGCGTGCGCCTCGCGCCCGCCCTGAGCGTGCAGCTCGTGTTGGCCTCGAACTTGCCCGAAGGCATCACGCTGCGCGAACCGAAAAACGGTCCCATCGCGCATTTGTTGCGTTCGTTGAGGCACCTGCTGCCGCCCGGCACGCAGCTCGCCATCGATGGCTCGAAGCGGGCCCAGCGGCTGTGGGTGCGTTATCCGGACAGTCCGAACTGGATGGTGACGCCGGTCAACCTTCCGCCCGCGCCGCCGATTCTGATCGAATCGGTGGGCATGCTGATGGCGGCGCTGATCCTCTCGCTGGCGGCGGCCTGGCAGTTGCAACGGCCGTTGTCGCGCGTGGCGCAAGGCGCGCGCCAGTTCGGCGCGGGCGAGCGGCCGGTGCCAATGGCCGAGCGCGGGCCGCGCGAATTACGCGACCTGATTCGCGCGTTCAATCAGATGATGCGGCGGATCAACGACGCCGACGATGAAAAGTCCGTCATGCTCGCCGGCATCGCGCACGACCTGAAAGCGCCGCTCACGCGCCTCAAGCTGCGCGCGAGTGTACTGGTGGAAGACGACGCGGAGCGCATGCATTTCATCCGCGACATCGATTCCCTGACGCGCATCGTGCAGCAATTTTTGGAGTTCGCGGCCAACTCGCCATCGAGCGGGCCGGCGGTCAGCGTGGACGGGTTTCTGGCCGAACAGTTCGCCCACGACGAAGCCGATTACGACGCGCCGCTGTTTCGCCTCGATTTATTAGCGGGTGAAGACTTCCGTTTGCCGCGCACATCGCTGGACCGGCTGGTGACGAATCTGGTCGATAACGCGCTGGAACACGGCGCCCCGCCCGTCGATATCAGCACCGTGCGGCGCGGCGGCGACTGGGTCATCACGGTGCGCGATTACGGCGAGGGCATTGCGCCCGAGCGTCTCGACGATGCCCGCAAACCCTTTGTACGCCTCGATCCGGCGCGCGCCGGCGTCGGCCACAGTGGACTCGGCCTGGCGATTGTCGGGCGCCTCGCGGGCGAACTCGGCGGCCGCTGCGAGATTAGTAACGCGCCGGAACGCGGGCTGATCGTGCGAATCGTGATTCCGGTGGCGCAGCATGCACGCTCGGGCGGCGGCGTTGTGGTTGTGCCCGAGTCCGTCACGGCTTCTTGAACACCGCCTGTTCGAGTTCATCGAAGTTGAAGGGTTTCGGCAGCAGCGTCGCGCCGCTCAAGTCACTTCCAAGTTCGGTCGCGATGCCCGCCCCATAACCCGATGCCAGCACGATGCGCAAGCGCGGCTGCACGCATTTCGCTGTTCGTGCCAGATCCAGACCGGACATGCCGGGCATGCGGACATCGGTAAGCAGGACGTCGAAGGGTTGCCTCGCGATCAGGTCGAGCGCCGCCTGCGCGCTGTCCACTGCCACCGCTTGCACATTGAGCAGTTCAAGCAGTTCGCGCGTGGCCTCCAGCGTGTTGGCATCGTCTTCCACGATCAACACGCGCAACGGCTGCGGTGTTTCCAGAATTTCCGGTTCGCCGCCAGTGCGTGAGCGGAACATCGATCGCACCTTGCGCGCGAGCGCATCCCGCCTGTACGGCTTGCTGATCAGCGCCACGCCCGCATCCAGCCGGCCGCCGTGCACAATCGCATTTTCCGTGTACCCCGACGTGAACAGCACTTCCAGCGCCGGCAGCATGTCACGGGCACGCCGCGCCAGATCGACACTGCGCAGCGGCCCCGGCATCACCACGTCGCTGAACAGCAAATCCACGTGAACGCCGCTTTCCAGCACGCTCAGCGCGCTTTGGGCATCGGAGGCTTTCAGTACGCGATAG
Source organism: uncultured beta proteobacterium (assembly GCA_963708695.1). Classification (GTDB taxonomy): domain Bacteria; phylum Pseudomonadota; class Gammaproteobacteria; order Burkholderiales; family Burkholderiaceae; genus Caballeronia. Next base: position 214,048 of record CAVPTS010000001.1, on the reverse strand, counting down.
CCGAGTTCCGTCAGCATATCCACGGCCGTCGCGCGCACGTTCGCGTCGTCTTCCACCACCAGGATCGTTTCCGTGCCGCCTGCCACCGGACCGTTCGACGTTTCGACGCGCAATGCTTCGTCTTCCATCGAACGCGGCAGGTAGAGCTTGACCGTCGTGCCATGACCCGGCTCGCTATAGAGCTTGAGGTGGCCGCCCGTCTGCTTCATGAAACCGTACGCCATGCTCAGGCCCAGGCCCGTGCCGCGGCCCTCCGGCTTGGTCGTATAGAACGGCTCGAAGGCGCGCGCGAGAATGTCCGGCGCCATGCCGCAACCGGTGTCCGAGACGGCGATCATTACGTACTGGCCGCTTTTCACATCGTCGCAATGGCGCGTGTATTCGTCGTCGAGCATCGCGTTGCCGGCCTCGATGGTCAGGCGGCCCTGCGCCGTCCATCGCGTCGCGTGCGTTGATCGCCAGATTCACGATCACGTTCTGCAAATGATTCGGATCGGCGAGCGTGTTCCACAAACCGCCCGACACCACCGTTTCCAGTTCGATGGTTTCGCCGAGCACGCGGCGCAGCATGTCGTCGGAACTGCGCAACAGCCGCGCGATATCAAGCGCCACCGGTTCGAGCGGCTGCCGGCGCGCGAACGCCAGCAATTGCGACGCGAGTTTCGCGCCGCGCTCGACCGCTTCGTGCGCGCTCGTCAGGCGCCGCGTCAGGGTTTCGTTCCCATCGGCTTCCTGCGCGGCGAGCTGCAGATTCCCGCCGATGACTTGCAGCACGTTGTTGAAATCGTGCGCGACGCCGCCCGTCAGATTGCCGACGGCATCCATTTTCTGCGATTGCGCGAGCGCCGCCGCCGTCTCGCAGCGCTCGGCTTCGCTCGCGCGCAACGCCGCCGTCGCTTCTTCTATGCGACCTTCCAGCGTCCTGCTGATTCCGTTCGAGCGCTTCGCTTAGGCGCTTCTGCTCCTGCAACGCGGTGTCTAGCGAACGTGCGCTCAGCACGCGTTCGGTGATATCGCGGGATATCGATACAAGCCATTCCACCCCGCTCGCCCCGTTCACCGGCGACACCGTCACGTCCCAGTATTTCAGCGTGCCTTTGGCCGTCGGACAAAGCGCCTCGAAGCGCGAATGACGGCCTTGCAGTGCGTCGTCGATGGCATCGCCCAGTATCTTTCGCGACTCCTGCGGCCACAGCGACACCCACGACTTGCCTTTCAGCGGCGCGAAGTCATCGATTTCCATCAGGCAGATACCGTTCGCGTTCATGAACTCGAGCGTGCCGTCACGCCGCAAGATCTTGATGCAGTCCTTGCTGCCGTTCAGCACGCTCAGGAAGAACGGGCCGGAATCCGGGGCGGTATCGGTGGTTACGCCGCTGGCCAGGCCGTCAATCGAGCCTGTCTCCGGCTCGGTTGGCTGAGGGCCCAAGGGAAAGCCGAACGGAATGTCCGCGCGTGCGACGGGTTCGGGGTGCTCAGGTTCAGGCTGCTGTGCCGGCGTCGGGAGGCAGTGTGCGCCCGTGTCGTCGAGACGTGCGATCGCGGGTTCGGAACTGGCTGGGTCGGTCATGAATCGGCGCTGGCGATGGGAAACGGCGGGGACAGCGCGAAGCGGTTTTAAGTCGATGCGCTGGGACGTGATCGGTAAGAGCAAGCAAGCATTGCGCCAGTGGGTATTTAGCGGGTGCTTAATGGATCCTCAGTGGATGTTTCGTCGACGCATGGCCTTTGCAGCGGTCACTTCACTCGATTCGTTTTGCATACGCCATGCATTCGCTTTGCATCTTTGCCGCACGCCATTCATATGCCGCGTGTAAAAAGCGTCCTGGCGATGAGTAGTTCTTGCGCGATTGCTTGGTTCGGGAACCGTGCGCGGGGGCTTCCGACTAATCGTGACGTTTTCTGCGCCGAGCGCCATTTCGCGCCAGAATACGCCGTGACGTCTGCGGCACTGTGTGCTTCAGGTCGACCTGGGACATACGGTTTGCGCGTTTTGAATCGAAACCGTGCTGCCGTGCGCGCTTCTTGCTCCCTGAATTTGCTCCCTGAACACTTCGCCCCATCGTCGCGATGCCCCGGCTGTTCCTGGTCATCGCTTTCATGACGGGAATGTTGATTGACACGTTCACGTCATGCCTAACTGGCCGCGGTCATTTGCGACGCGGCAACATGGAGACACCCCATGCCTCAAGCCACGACTCATGCCGCTCAGTCGCCGCGCTTTTCCTCCCCATTTGCCGCAGCCGTTCACGAAGGCCTCACGCATTCGCCGCAAAAAGAATTACCGTCGATGTATCTGTACGACGAAGTCGGCTCCGCTTTGTTCGAAGTCATTACCGCGTTGCCGGAATACGGTGTGACGCGGGCTGAGGAGCGCGTATTGACCGCGTATTCTGCGGATATCGTGGCCGAGTTGCCGCGCAATGTGATTGTTGCGGAGCTGGGAAGCGGTAGTGGCCGGAAGACGCGGCGCATTCTGGAAGCCTTGTGCAAGAAGCGTCCGACCGAATATTTCCCCATTGAGATTTCGCGGACGGCGTTGCAGCTATGCCGTCGGGAATTGGGCGATATCGAGCGTATTTCGATTGTCGGATATGAGCGTGATTATCTGGCCGGGTTGGCGGAAGTCAGTGCGAACAGGCGGGAAGGCGAAGTGCTGCTGGTGCTGTTTCTTGGCAGTACGATCGGCAATTTTTCGCGGCTTGCGGCTACGCGCTTTTTGAAATCGATTCGCGGCATGCTCAAGCCCGGCGATTCGCTGTTGCTTGGAATGGATTTGCTGAAGCCGCTGGAGACGTTGATTGCAGCGTATGACGATCCGATTGGCGTGACGGCCGCGTTCAATTTGAATCTGCTTGCGCGAGTGAATCGTGAGTTGGGCGGGGATATTCCGCTCGATGCGTTTGAACATGTTGCGCGGTTCAATCCCGATGCGCGCAGTGTGGAGATGCATTTGCGCGCGACGCGGCCGGTGAAGGCGACGATACGCGCGGCGGGACTCACGGTGGAATTTCGCCAGGACGAGACGATCTGGACGGAAAGCAGCCACAAATATGTAGCGGAGGAGGTTGGGCCGTTGGCCGCGGATGCGGGATTTAGCTGCGCGAGGCAATGGATGGACGATGAATGGGGATTCGTTGAGAGTCTTTTGTTGGCACGGTGAGAAGGGCGGGGGGGCGGGGCCCGGAGGGTCCTGCATAGGCCTGAGCGGGTTATATGTTGGATTTTTTCTTTAGCACAAAGCCACTGTGCGAGTTGTTAGCGTTCGCACTCGGGCGGGGGTTTGGGCGGTGGTCAGGGTCAGTGCCGGGTTGCTGCTGCGTACGTTAGCGCGGGTTCAATGTTGGCTATATTTTTTATCACTATTAGCCAGGGTATTTTCGTTCGCACTCGGGGTGGTTTTTGGCGGCGGGCTTCCGGCGGTGGTCGAGGGTCAGTGGCGGGTTGCTGCTGCGTACGTTAGCTCGGGTTCAATGTTGGCTAAATTTTTTATCACTATTAGCCACTGTCCGTGGCGGGACTTCATTTCTTTGTCCAACGGCGACAAAGAAACGAAGCAAAGAAAACGCCTCCCCACAATCTGTATTAAGTGTCCCCAGCGTGCAGACCACTGCTTTTGGTTCCCGCGTAGAACGGTGCTCGCAAAACCACGGACACTTGAAACCCTCCTTCTCGCGAATCCTGACATCCCCACGCTTCGCCACCAGTGCTCTCGGGCAAGAACGACGGCCCACGGACCAATACGGCTTCACGCGCCTTACGCGTTGGTGGACCGCGCGATCCACGCGACCATTTAGGTGAGAGGCGCGCATAGCGAGCAATATGTTCGGGCGCCGGCACACCGGAAAAATCGCAAATGCCCGCGCCAAGCGCGAACACCCGCGACTGATATTGCTACGACCGAATAGCCTCAGTGAGCCTCGAACAGGGGTGAGGCCGTATCGTTTCGTCGGCGCAGCGAACTTGCCCGAGAGCACTGGTGGCGAAGCGTGGGGATGTAGGGATTCGCGAGAAGGAGGGTTTCAACGCAGCGTGGTTCTAGCGAGCACCGTGCTACGTGGGAACCAAAAGCAGTGGCCTGCACGCTGGGGACACTTAATACAGATTGTGGGGAGGCGTTTTCTTTGCTTCGTTTCTTTGTCGCCGTTGGACAAAGAAATGAAGTCCCGCCACGGACAGTGGCTAATAGTGATAAAAAATTTAGCCAATACATAACCCGCGCTAACGTAAGCAGCAGCAACCCGGTGCCGACCCCGACCACCGCCGGTAGCGCGCCCCCTGAATCACCCCGAGAGTGCGAACGCTAACAACCTGCCGCCACGGACAGTGGCTAATAACGATAAAAAATATAGCTCACATACAACCCGCGCAAACGTAAGCAGCAGCAACCCGTCCTACGCAGCACCCCACCCTAGCCACCCCACAACCCCACCCCAAACACCCCCGTCCAAGTGCGAACGCCCCGCCCCGTTCAGTGCTGCTCGAACCGCTCAAACCTTTTCTCCATATACCGCTCCTCGCTCACCAAGTCAGTAACCCGCGCGTGCGGCGGGCCCCTCCGTAACCACTCCAGCATCAAATCAACCTGATTCGCCGGCCCCTGAATAATCGCCTCGACCGATCCGTCGTCCAAATTTGCTACCCACCCCCTGACGCCCAGCGCATGCGCCCTCCTCAACGTCGCATGACGAAACCCGACGCCTTGCACCAACCCCTTCACATGTACGTAGTACGTCTCTATCCGCGTATCCAGGTCCGGACTCGGCATGTTCGCTTTCTCCTGATTAGTGCTGAATCGGCACGTCGACAAACGTACCCCGAAGGGTATCGCCGCAAACGCCATCAGGCCGCATTTTAGACAAGACCAGCAAAACAGACAGCGCACGCATGATTAGAGGCGCCGCACGAGACCTCATAAGCACCAGACCTATAAGCACGGCACACCACCACCGCGAGCGAAGCGAGCAAACCCTCTCACCCCAGCCGGAACGGCTGCGCCGTATCACCCGCGCTACGGCTCGCGCGCCGCACCACCGCCTCGCGCGGCAACGTGACCTCGAATATCGTCCCACTTTGCGCGTCGGAGCGCACTTCCACACGGCCACCATGCATCTGCGCAATCTCGCGCGTGATGTAAAGCCCCAGCCCAAGGCCTCCCGTTTCATGCTGCTGACGCCCCGAGCGATACGGCGCGAATATGGTCGGCAAGACGTCGGCGGGAATCTCGCCCGCGTTCTCCACGGTGATCGTCACTTCATCCGCAGCCTCGCCGTTCAAGCGCACCTGTATGGGCGAGCCCTCGCGCCCATGCGTCAACGCATTGCCAATCAAATTGGAAAACACTTGCGACAGCAAATCGCCATCGCCCTGCAACAGCGTGTCGCCATCGCGGAAAATGAAGATGCGGCCACGGCCCACCCGCACCTCGTATTCCTCGACGATATTCTTCGCCAACGTCATCAATTCCACCGCGCGCGGCTGCAACGTCACGCGCCCGCCACGCAGCCGCGCAAGATTGAGCAACTGGTCGACCATGCGCACCATCCGCATGCCGCTGCTCTTGATCCGCAAGCCAATATTCGCGACGTTCTCGTCCGGCACAAACCGCGCAAGATATTCCGCCGATGCAATCACCGCCGACAACGGCGTGCGCAAATCGTGACCGAGCACGGCCATCAGCATTTCGTTGGCATCGAGGAGTTGCTGCACGGTCGTCAACTGGGTGGCGAGCTGCTGTTTCTGCTTCTCGATCTGAATGAACACATCCACTTTCGAATTCAGGATGCGCGAATCGTAGGGCTTGTACAAAAAATCCACCGCGCCTGCTTCATAGCCGCGGAACGTGCGCCCAGTATCCTGCGCGGTCGCGGTCAGGAAGATGATCGGCACGTGCGCGGTGCGCGGGCTGCCGCGCATCAGCTCGGCCAGCTCGAAGCCATCCATGCCGGGCATGTTGACGTCGAGAATGGCGAGCGCGACTTCGTGCTTGAGCAACAACTCAAGCGCGGCAGGCCCCGATGCCGCGGCGAGCACGGAGATGTCCGGCCGCGCCAGCGACGCCGCCAGCGCGGTGATGTTGTTCTGTACATCGTCGACGATCAGAACGTAAATTGGTTGCCCGAGGAGTTCCATTAGCGCAGTTCCATTAGCGTGTCAGCTTCAAGTCAACGTGGTTCACGGCGCAACTTTCCCTTCATGCCGCGTAATCGATCATTCATGGCGTCGAGAGTCAGAATGTCGTGCACCCCGCCACGCGCGATGGCGCCAAGCGGCATGGCATCGGAGACGGCGGTTTCCGGGTCCTGCACCCAGCAGCGCCCACCCGCGTGATGAATGGCGGCGAGGCCGCGCGCACCGTCGTCGTTCGCGCCCGAGAGCACGATGCCAAGCAGTGCATCGCCGAAACACAACGCCGCCGATTCAAACAGCACATCCACCGATGGCCGCGAGAACCGCACGGGGGGATCGACGGAAAGAGAGATCGAGCAGTCAGGCTCGACCAGCATGTGATAACCCGGCGGCGCGACGTAGATCGTGCCGCCGGCAATTTCGGCCTTGTCGTCGGGTTCCACGACGGGCAGCCGGCAGCGCGCGGCAAACAGCGCGGGCAGCAGGCTCGGCGCGTCGCTCCTGACATGCACGACAACCAGCACCGCCGGGCGAAAACCCACCGGCAACGCGGGCAACACCTGGTTCAACGCCTCTACGCCGCCCGCCGATGCGCCAATCACAATGGCCTCTATGGCAGCGAGCGGTCCAAAGGAATCTGCCGATGGTGTCATCTCGCTAGACCTTTTGATAAAGGCGCTCGCGCGCATCGAAATCGGAGAAGCTGTCCGCGTGCTTTGAAAACCGCAGGCTTTCCTTGCTGCCAAGCCCGAGAAATCCGCGCCGCACGAGTGAATCGCTGAAGAGTCCGAGGGCGCGGTCCTGCAACGCCCGATCGAAATAGATCAGCACATTGCGGCACGACACGAGATGCGCTTCGAGAAACACACTGTCGGTGGCCAAGCTGTGATCGGCGAAGACCACGCGCGACTTGAGCGTCTGCGAGAACTTCGCCGCGCCGTAAGCCGCGTGGTAGTAGTCGGAGAGCGAGCGCTTGCCGCCCGCCGCCAAATAATTCTGGCTGAAACTCGCCAGCCGCTCCAGCGGGTAGATCCCGCTTTCAGCCTGGCGCAACGCGTCGGGGTTGATATCGGTGGCGTACAAAACCGTTCGGTCCGCGATGTTTTCTTCAGCGAACAAAATGGCGAGCGACCACAGTTCTTCGCCGCTGCTGCAACCCGCCACCCAGACCTTGATGGACGGATACGTCTGCAAAATAGGCACGACCTGCTCGCGGATCGCGCGGAAATACTGAGGATCCCGGAACATCTCGCTAACCTGCACCGTCAGGTACTGGAACAGGCGCGAGAACAGCGTGGCATCGCGGAGAATGCGCTCCTGCAATTGCGACAGCGTACTGAAGCCGAGATCGTGCAGCGCCTGGGTCATGCGCCGCCGCAGCGAACTCACCGAGTAATGCCGGAAGTCGTGCTGATACTTCAGGTAGACGGCTTCAAGCAGCAGCCTCAACTCGATGTCGAAGATCGCCTCGTCTGTATTGTTCGGTTTTCGCTGCGGCATGGTGGACATCTCCACGGCTACCGTTGGCGCAGCCAGACGCGACACAGCGACACCAGCTTGTCGACATCGATCGGCTTCGAGATGTAATCATCCGCGCCTGCTTCCAGGCACTTCTGGCGATCGCTCGCCATCGCCTTGGCGGTGAGCGCGATGATCGGCAGCCGCGCGTGGTCCGGGTTCTTGCGGATCTCGATCATCGCAGCGAAGCCGTCCATCTCCGGCATCATGATGTCCATCAACACCAGGTCCATCTCCGGATGACGCGCGAGCGCTTCCAGCGCCTCGCGGCCATTGCGCGCAATTTCCAGCTTCGCGCCCAGCGGCTCGATCACATGCGACAACGCGAAGATATTGCGGACATCGTCTTCGGCCAGCAAGATCGTGCGGCCCTCGAATACGTCGTCGCGCTGGCGCGCCGCGCGCAGCATGCGCTGCTGTTCGGGCGGCAAGGCGCTCTCAACGCTGTGCAAGAACAGCGTCACTTCATCGACCAGACGTTCCGGCGACTTCGCGCCCTTGATGATGATCGACTTGGAATAGCGGCGCAGGCGCTGCTCTTCATCCGCCGACAACACGCGCCCCGTGTACACAATGACGGGCGGCGACGCATGCTCCTTCGCCGTCGACACTCGCTCCAGCAAGTCGTAACCGGAACCATCGGGCAGCACGAGATCCATCACGATGCAATCGAAGGTGATGCGGTTGATCTGATCGATAGCTTCGGCAATCGTCCCTGCTTCCAGGATCTCCACCGTCGCGCTTTGCAGCAACGCATGGATGCTCTGGCGCAACGCGGGGTCGTCCTCGACCACCAGCACGCGCCGCGTGCCTTGCGCCGAACGCGCTTCGAGCTTGCGGATCGCGCCCGCGAGCGTGTCGCGCGCGCTGGGTTTAAGCGTGTAACCGATCGCACCGAGATGCAACGCGACATCGGCATGATCCGTCGACGAGACAATGTGAATCGGAATGTGGCGCGTGAGCGGATCGTGCTTGAGCCATTCGAGCACCGTCAGGCCCGACTGGTCGGGCAGACCGACATCGAGCAGGATGCCGTTCGGCTGGAGTTCGCGCGCCAGTTCCACGCCGTGCATCGCCGTGGTCGCGTGCACGAAATCGAATTCGAGTTCGTGCGCGAGATCGTGCAGGATTTGCGCGAAACGCAGGTCGTCTTCTATTGCCAGGATCACGCGGTCCGGGCGTTGCCGGTTCGCGCGGTCATCGGCAATGGGTTGCGGCACATGATGGTTCACGCTTGGCACGCGCCAAGACACGGGTTCCGGCACAGCCGTTGCACTTTCCGCTAGTGCGACCAGATGAGCAGGCTGCGTCGCTTGCGGTGTGTGGCTCTGCAAGGGCAACGGCTCCGGCTCGCTCATGTGCCCGATCACATCGAGCTTCGTGGTCACCGTGCCTTCGCGCACCGCCAGCGGCAGCGTGACGGAAAACACGCTGCCTGCGCCCGGCTCGCTCGCGACGCTCACCGAGCCGCCCAGCAAACGCGAGAATTCCCGCGATATCGACAAACCCAACCCACTGCCGCCGTATTTGCGGCTCGTGGTGCCATCGGCTTGCTGAAATGCCTGGAAAATGAGGTCCTGCTTGTCGCGCGCAATGCCGATGCCCGTGTCGCGCACATCGAAGCGCAGCGCGTTTTCGTCGTTACTTGCCTGATGCACGGACACCGTGACCTGGCCGCGCTCGGTGAACTTGAACGCGTTGGAGAGCAGGTTGCGCAGGACTTGCTGCAGGCGCTGGTTATCGGTGACGAAATACTCCGGCACGCCCGCGGCGCGTTCCGTCACGAGCTTCAGGCCCTTTGAATCGGCGACGGGCGCGAAGGATTGGCGCAACGACTGCAACATCCCGTCGATGGCAACCGGCGCGAACTGCACATCCATCTGCCCCGCTTCCACCTTCGACAAATCCAGGATGTCGTTGATCAGCGACAACAAATCGCTGTTCGACGAATGGATGGTCGCGGCGTAACGCACCTGTTCGTCGGAAAGATTGCCGTGCTTGTTGTCCTGCAAAAGCTTGGCCAGGATCAGCGAACTGTTCAGCGGCGTGCGCAACTCGTGCGACATGTTGGCGAGAAACTCGGACTTGTACTGGCTCGCGCGTTCCAGCGCCAGCGCGTTCGCCTCCAGCGCCTTCTGCGCGCGCACGAGTTCCACTTTCTGCCGTTCAAGGTTCTGCGTGTATTCCTCGAGATGCACGTTCGTCTGCTCGAGCTCGGCCTGCTGCGTTTCCAGCCGCGCCTGCGTCTGCATCAACACGCGGCCGCGTTCCTCGAGTTCTTCATTCGATACCCGCAACTCCTCCTGCTGAACCTGCAATTCCTCGCTCTGGCGCTGCGTCTCTTCCAGCAGCTCGACCATTCGCGATCGATAAAGAGCCGAACGCAGCGCCATGCCCATGGCTTCGGACGCGTTATCGAGCAATTCACGAGTATCCGCAAACGCGTTGTCATCGCCGATAAAACCCAGTTCCAGCACGCCGGTCACTTCGCCGTCGGCCATCATCGGCGCGATGATGCAATGGCTCGCCGGCGCCGATGCCAGCGCCGAACCGACCATCAGGAACTCCGACGGCGCGCCCTTGATCTCAATCGCCTGTTTCTCATCGAGCACTTGCCCGAGCAGACCCTGGCCGCGCGCGATGCGTTGCGGTGCAGTGCTTTCGGCCGGCAGCGCCCACGCCGCAATCCGTTCCAGCGCGTCGCCGTCGCGGCTGTAGAGCACGCCCACGCGCGCCCCGACAAACGGCACGAGCGAACGAAGGATGCCGTCGCCGATCGAAACGGGGTCGAGATCGCCGCGCATCTGCAGGCCGATGTTCACTTCGCCCTGCTTGAGCCATGCGCTGCGTTGCAGGTTCAGCCGCGTTTTGATATAGAGATGCCCCACGCCGGCCAGCACGAACATGACGATCACGCCGATCAACCGGTTGATCTGCAGCACGACCGGCCCGGCGATCGCATCGGAATTCGCGAGGAGATAACCCGCGAGCGTCAGCACCGAGGCCACGCCGGCGGTGATGAACGGCACGTTCGGCCGGTCGACCCACATGCACAATGCGACCGGCAGCATGTAGAACACCCAGATGGCGACGCGCATGCGGCGAGAGCCAGTCCATCGCGAATACGATCAGGAGCAACATCGCGATCGCGAAGTAAAGCCATGCGGATCGATTTCCGCTGTCCCGGCTGTCTCGGATGTTTTTAAGCATGGGCAAATGAGTTGGTCGTATTTAGTTGAAATTTTGTGGCGGCGTTGGACCGCACCGGACCATAGCACGACGCCGCCAGCCCTTGTCACATATGGGTTAGCGGCCGTTTAAGACGCCTCGAAAGACGCGCAACTGTTACCTTTGCAAGACGAAAAGAGGAAAAAATGACTGATCCGTTAAGTGGGCGCGTGCTCGTCACCGGCGCATCCGGATTCGTGGGATCGGCGGTTGCGCGGATCGCGCGGGAACGCGGCTTCGACGTGCGCGTAGTCATACGCAAGACCAGTTCCCGGCACGAACCTGGAAGGGCTCGACGCCGAGGTGGTGATCGGCGACATGCGCGACGAGAGCTCCATGCGCGCCGCGATGAAAGACGTGCGCTACCTGCTGCACGTCGCCGCCGATTACCGCATCTGGGCGCGCGATCCCGGCGAAATCGAGCGCGCGAACCTGCAGGGCACCGAGGCCACCATGCGCGCGGCGCTGGCCGAGGGGATCGAGCGGATTGTGTACACGAGCAGCGTCGCGACGCTGAAGGTGAGCCCGTCGGGCGATATCGTCGATGAAACCAGCCCTGCGCAAGCTCATCAGACAATTGGCGCGTACAAGCGCAGCAAGGTGCTGGCCGAGCGCGCGGTCGAACGGATGGTGGCGAACGACGGCTTGCCGGCCGTGATCGTGAATCCGTCCACGCCCATTGGTCCGCGCGACGTGAAGCCGACGCCGACCGGGCGGATCATCGTGGAAGCGGCGACCGGCAAGATCCCCGCTTTCGTCGATACCGGCCTGAACCTCGTGCACGTGGACGACGTGGCGAACGGGCATCTTCTGGCGCTCGAACGCGGCGTGATTGGCGAGCGATATATCCTCGGCGGCGAGAATTTGTCGCTGCAGCAGATGCTCGCGGACATCGCCGGGCTGGCCGGCCGCAAGCCGCCGACCATCAAGCTGCCGCGCGGCCCGCTGTATCCGCTCGCGCTCGGCGCGGAGCTTTACGCGAAGTTCAGCGGCAAGGAGCCGTTTGTCACCGTCGATGGCCTGAGGATGTCGAAGAACAAGATGTACTTCACGTCGGCGAAAGCGGAGCGCGAGCTGGGGTATCGGGCGCGGCCGTATGGCGAAGGGTTGAGCCACGCGCTGGACTGGTTTCGGGAGAACGGTTATCTGACGCGCTGACGGGTGCGCTCTGTTCACTTTTTGCGCGCTCTGCACGCATTTTGTTACAACGTGTGGCACCGACAGCGAGTACGCAGCAGTTAAAATCGCGAGGTTCGATGCAAGGCTAGCAAGGCATACAACGCATGAACTTAACCGACCAGCTCGGCGCGCTGGAATCAAGCCTCGATGAGCTGATTCTGGCCGCTGCTTCCACTCCTGTTTCCTCGTCTGATTCTTCGTCTGCTTCATCTGCTTCCAATTCCGCATGCCGCGGTGGAACCGGCTGGCGATGCGGCCATGCCGACCTGACGCGCCCGTCGCTGCGATGAAAAGCCCACGCTGAATGTCTCGCGTCCGGAGCAAAACGTGATCGAGATGACCATCGGCGGAAAATCGGTGGCGTTGAGTCCCGAAGGCGTGTCGCAATTGATCGAGGAATTGTCGAACGCGCGTGCGTCGATGAGCGTCGATCAGCCAAATGGCCTGCCACCCGGCTGGCGCTATGTCGCGACGAAAAACCCCGTGATGGCGACACAGCGCTATCCGAATGGTGACCGCTTGCTGGTGTTGCGCCACACCGGGCACGGCTGGGTGCCGTTCTCGTTCTCGCCGGATATGGTGATCGAGCTGTACGCGATGCTGACGCAGCGGTGATGGAAGCAGGCCGTGGGCGCAGCAACACGCTGCCCGTCGCACGCTATTGCCTCACGGCGCCTGAACCCGCGCCTTCCACTGCCCGCCTTTCCCGTTCCAGAACCGCACCGCCGACCCTACTGTCGCGCTGACATAAAACAGCGCGACCGCCGGCAACAGCGGCGCCCATAAAACCGAGCGGCGGTAATAACGCAGCATCGGCGCATAAGCGCAGCACATCGCGATCCACGCGAGCCACGCCGGCCAGCCCCTCGCGCCGAGCGTCAGCGCGAGCACCGGCGGCGCGAGATAAATCACGCACATCGCGAGCACCGTCCCGGCAAGCAGCAGCGCCGAATAACGCAACTGCGTGAACGCCGTGCGCGCAATCATGTTCCAGACCTCGCGCCAGTCGTCGTACGGGCGCAGCGATTCGCTATCGGCGGCGAGATCGAGACGGATCGGCCGCGCCGCGTTCACGCCGTTACGAAACTTGATGCGCGAAGCCAGGCTGCAATCGTCGATAAGCTCGCCGCGAATCGACTTCGATCCCGCCCGCCTCCACCAGCGCCGCGCGCCTGATCATCATGCAGCCGCCCGCCGCGCCCGCCGTGCGGCTTTGCACGTCGTTGACCCACGCGAACGGATACAGCTTGGCGAAGAAAAACACGAACGCGGGAATCAACGCTTTCTCCCACGTCGAATCGCAGCGCAGCCGCACCATCAGCGAGACGAGATCGCGATCTTCCAGAATCGCCCGCGCGACGAGTTGCGACGCGGCGTTGGCGGGATGGCGGATATCGGCATCGGTCAGCAGCAGGTAATCGGCCGGAAGCCCAGCCCGTCGATCGCCGCCAATGCCCTGCGACTGCGCCCATACCTTGCCCGACCAGCCCGCCGGCAACGGCGCGGCCGTCAACACGGTCAGGCGATCTTCAAGCCCGAGGTCGCGAGCGGCGGCTTGCGCGGCGTCGGCGGTGCCGTCGGTGCTGTGATCGTCGACGACGATCACATGGAACGCGCCCGCGTAATCCTGCGCAAGCAGCGACGCCACCGCGCGGCCGATCACATCGGCTTCATTGCGCGCCGGCACGACCGCGACGACCGCAGGCCAAGCGCCGCGACGCGCAATCTCCGCTTGTCCGACCGCGTGAATGGTGCTTTCGCTAAGGCGTTCGGCGGCTTGCGCGCGCCAGAAACCGCCGCGGGCGAACAGCAGAACAATCCAGATAAGGAGGGACAACCAGGCAATCAGGAGCATCGTGAATTCGGATTCGTTCAGTTCGACAAGTTAGTAAAGTTGACAAGCTCAGCTTTCGACGGAGCGCAACGGCGCGCCCAAACGTCCACGCAGCCGCATGGTGAGCGCGCGCACGCCGATCAACGCCCAGTCGAAGGCGTTCAGCACCGGGCGCTTGCGGAATACGTCATAGTCGGCTTGTTCGATTTTTTCAAGGATCCGAAGCGCGCCATGCACGACACCGCACAGCTCCAGCCCGAAACGTCCGGGCAAGCGCATGGCAAGCGGCGCGCCGGCGACGAGCATCGTACGCGCATGATCCAGTTCGTGACGCATGAGCGCACGCCAGGCGTCGTCGCAGATTTTTTCGCGAAGATGCCGTTCAGTCACGCCGAATTGCTTGAGATCGCACATCGGCAAGTAAATGCGGTTGATCTTCCAGTCGATACCCACGTCCTGCCAGAAGTTGATGAGCTGCAATGCGGTGCAGAGGGCATCGGAATCGGTGAGATTCTCCGGCGTGCCGGCATCGAGGAGATGCAGCATCAAGCGTCCGATCGGGTTCGCCGAGCGCCGGCAATAGTCCATCAGCGAAGGCCAGTCGGCGTAACGCGTGGTGTCGATGTCCTGATCGAACGCCGAGACGAGATCGTAGAAAGGCCCGAGCGGCAGCCCATATTGCACGACCGTGCCGGCGAGCTTCTCGAACAGCATGGGATGCACCGGCGCCGGACGGCCCGCGGCGATCGCATCCAGCCCCGCGCGGAAATCGGCGAGGCGCAGGTGGCGCTCGGCCGGGTCGAAGACGCCTTCGTCGGCAATATCGTCTGCCGTGCGCGCAACTTGATAGATCACGTCGATTGGCGCACGCAGCTCTTTCGGCAGCAATATGCTGGCTACCGGAAAATTTTCGTAGTCGTCGACTTCCATGAGAGACGGTCCAGGGTTTCGACGCAGCGCGCGGATGGCTGAATGGACATCGACGCACGCTTGCGTCTTGCGTGGCGAGTGGACGGCGATCGCAACGCTCCACTCACTCTGGGTGAAATGTTGGCTAAGCGTGTTGGCTAAGCGCAACGGCCCGGCTCGCTATAAATTCTTCTCTGCGATGCCCGAAACCCGATGAAAAACTGCACGTGCCGATTTGAATAAAACCTTTGCACAAAAGCGGGTTTCGCTGAACTCGCTCAGTCCTGCCATGCGGTTACAGGGATCTCACTGCTGCAATCGCGACTGGCAGGCGGCTTACCGGGCAATACCGGACATTCTCGCGCCGCTTTTGGCGCTGTTTCGATAGTGAAAGGTTTCATCCGTCTAACTAATAGCCCATCACCGACAACCCGGCAGGACGACAGTTTACCGGCTTCCGTGTCTGCGAAGTAATTCAACCCGGACCTCGACCTGGAATTCACCCCTTTCGCATGAAACGAAAACACCTCGAAAACACGCCCTTACAAGCATCCAAAAAGCGAACGCGTTAGAATACGCGGTCAAGTTCGGACACAAAGTTGAAACGAATGGTCTATTTTCAGGCAATTGTTTCCTGAAGCTTTTCCGAGAAGCTTTAATTTTGCTTACAACAAATCGACCGGATTTGATTCAAGCTTATAAGCCGGTTCCATTCGAAACCCGCGCCAGTCGGAGTTCGCCCGAATATGCGTATTATCCTTGCTCAACCCCGCGGCTTTTGTGCGGGCGTGGTCCGCGCGATCGAGATTGTCGATCGCGCTCTCGAACGACATGGCGCGCCAGTCTATGTGCGCCATGAGATCGTTCACAACCGGCATGTTGTCGACAATCTGCGCAGCAAGGGCGCGCGTTTCGTCGAGGAGCTCGATGAAGTCCCGCACGGCGCTGTCGCTATTTTCAGCGCGCACGGTGTAGCGCAAACGGTGGAAGCCGACGCGCAGGCGCGCGGCCTGGATGTGCTCGACGCCACCTGCCCGCTCGTCACCAAGGTCCACGTGCAAGGCCGGCAATATGTCGCGCAGGGCCGCACGCTGATCCTGATCGGCCACGCCGGGCATCCGGAAGTGGAAGGCACGATCGGCCAGATTCCCGGCACGGTGGTGCTGGTGCAGAGCGAAGCCGAAGTCGCGACGCTCTCGCTGCCGGTCGATGAACCCGTCGCTTATGTCACGCAAACCACCTTGTCAGTGGACGATACGCGCGGCATTATCGACGCCTTGCAGCGCCGGTTTACGCGATATTGTCGGCCCGGATACGCGCGACATCTGCTATGCCACGCAAAACCGCCAGGCCGCGGTCCGCGAACTCAGCACGCAAGTGGACGTGCTGCTCGTGGTCGGCGCGACCAACAGTTCCAATTCGAACCGCCTGTGCGAGATCGGCGCCGAAACCGGCGTGCCGAGCTACCTCGTGGCGGACGGTTCGGAAGTGAAAGCCGAATGGTTTGCGAATGCGCAGGCCGTCGGGCATCACGGCTGGCGCGTCAGCGCCGGAAGAAATGGTCAAACACGTTATTGATGCACTGCGCGCGCTGGGCCCTGTCGAAGTCACGACAATGTCCGGCCGCGAAGAAAAAGTTGAATTCAAACTCCCCGCGAAGCTGACGCAACCGCTTGCCGCGGCGACGGCTTCCGCCGGCGCCCTTCGCGAAGATTAAGGAGCACACGCAATTGTCTATTCCGATGCTGCAAAAAGTCCGGGTTGGCGCTTACATCGCGCGCCAGCATTTCATGCGCAACAAGCGTTATCCGCTCGCGCTGATGCTCGAGCCGCTGTTTCGCTGCAACCTGGCATGTAATGGCTGCGGCAAGATCGACTATCCGGATCCCATCCTGAACCAGCGCATTTCCATGGCGGATTGCCTTGCCGCCGTCGACGAATGCGGCGCGCCGGTCGTGTCCATTGCGGGTGGCGAACCGCTGCTGCACAAGGAAATGCCGCAGATCGTGAAGGGCATCATCGCGCGCAAGAAGTTCGTGTATCTCTGCACGAACGCGCTGCTGATGGAAAAGAAGATGGACGACTACGAGCCGAATCCGTACTTCGTCTGGTCGGTTCACCTCGATGGCGACAAACAGGCGCACGACCATTCGGTGTCGCAAGACGGCGTGTACGAAAAGGCCGTGGCGGCCATCAAGGAAGCGAAGCGCCGTGGTTTCCGCGTGAACATCAACTGCACGCTGTTCAACGACGCCGATCCGGAACGCGTAGCGAACTTCTTCGACACGCTCGGACCCGATGGGCGTGGACGGCATCACGGTCTCGCCGGGTTATGCCTACGAACGCGCGCCCGACCAGCAGCACTTCCTGAATCGCGACAAGACCAAGAGCCTGTTCCGCGATATCTTCAAGCGCGGCAACAACGGCAAGAACTGGTCGTTCAGCCAGTCGAGCATGTTCCTCGACTTCCTGGCCGGCAATCAGACGTACGAATGCACGCCTTGGGGCAACCCGGCGCGGACCGTGTTCGGCTGGCAGCGTCCGTGTTATCTGCTCGGTGAAGGTTATGTAAAGACCTTCAAGGAATTGATGGAAACCACCGAGTGGGACAAATACGGCACGGGCAAGTACGAGAAATGCGCCGACTGCATGGTGCATTGCGGCTTCGAAGCCACCGCCGTCATGGACACCGTCTGCGCATCCGCTGAAGGCATTGCGTGTCGCGCTGCGCGGTCCGCGTACGGAAGGCGCTTACGCGAAAGACCTGCCAGTCGACAAGCAGCGCCCGGCGGAATTCGTGTTCTCGAAGCATGTCGAGATCAAGCTGGAAGAAATCGGCCGCGCAAAGGGCAACAAGGGCGGCAAGCAGACAACGACGGCTACTGTCTGAGTTTTCGTTTGAGCTTTAGCTTGGTCTGAGCTTTAGCTTGCTCTGAATCTGCAGGAAACAGAACGGGTGGATGGCGTCGCTGCGAGCGGCGTTATCCACCCGTTTTGGTTTTCAAGTGTTTTCGAGATGCGCGCGCCGCAAGGCCGTGTAGCATCGCGTGTTTTCAAGCAAACAAGCAGGAAGCAATGGCCGAATTCAACGTAATGATCAATCTGGGCAAAGCCGATCTCGACGACTACTCGCTGCTGGCAAGAACGCTGCACAAGTCGGGCTTTAGTGAAACGAAGGCAGCGCAAGTGGCGGCGGATTATCGGTTGCTGCCCGCTTCGTTCCGCTATTCCAGCATGACTGAGAACATGACCGCGGTGAGGGAGAAGGCGCTGAAGTCGGCGAGAAGCGTTTCATCGACGGCGATGGTGCTTGTTTCCGAATGCTGAAGCGGGCGGCGGAACTTGCTGCGCATAAAGTATTGGCGGGTCTGAGGACGCAGCGTTCGTTTGCGTTCAGCACATGCGGACGAAGCATCACCAGATCGTTTTGACGTGGTCGTATGCCCTGATCTTGAGATCTTTTGTCACGAGCGGCGCGCCAAATTTCCTCGCCGTCGCCACGATCAAACGGTCTGCCGGATCCTTGTGAAACTCGCCCGGCAGCTTGACGGACTTCGTGGAAATATCGACGTCGATCGGGGCGAACCTCACGCCCGGAATTTGCTGCACGATCGCGAGCCAGTTTTCCACATCCATTGAGAACGCCAGCGTTTCGCGTTCTACCAGCATCGCGATTTCCCACGCAGAGATTGCCGAAACGACAATCTCGCCTCCGGCACGCTCGCGTTCAATCACCGACTTGGCCTTTTTGCTCAACGAGGAATCGTTGGTAGCCCACCACACCAATGTGTGCGTATCCAGAACGATCACTGCGCCGCCTCCCAATCGTCTTCCCCGACCGGATCCATGGGATTGTCGTAACGTAAAAGCGAGCCGCGCAAAAGATCGAGCGGGTCCCGAGCGTCGTCGCGATACGGCCGCAGTTCAAGCGTCGGACGGCCATGGTCCGTCACGATCAAACTCTCCCCCGTCGATTCAACCTGCCGAAAGTATTCAAGCGCTTTCGCCTTGAACTCGGATTTCGATATCTGCCGATTTGGCATTTTATGCCCCTAGTCATATGTCTATGGTCATTTTAACGGGTGAATGGGGGATTGTCAGAAAAAAAGCGCAACCCGCTTTCGCGGGTTGCGCTTTTTCCTGCCATGAAATTCGATTAGTGCACCGTATACGACTACCCAATCCCCATCAGATGAGCCACCCTCATTCCGCCGTCCGCTGGTTGTGCGTGGTCAGGAACTTGATCAAGCCATCGACACCGCCCTTCGACAACTGCCCCGCGAACTGGACCTGATACACCTGGATCAGCCACGCGCCCAACATGTCGATGTCGTAGATCTTCCAGCCTTCCGGCGTCTTTTCCAGACGATAACGCACCGGATTGTCGCCACCCGATGAATACACGTGCGACTGGACCACTACGTCTTTAGCACCCGCATCGAGCGCTGGTGCGTCGAATTTGAACTTCACGTCTTCATCGCGCAATTGCGACAGCGACGACGAGTAAGTGCGCACCAGCAGAATGTGGAATTGCTCGTAGAGCTGCTTCTGCTGTTCGGGCGTCGCAGTACTCCACGCCTTGCCGACCGCAATGCGCGTGGTGCGCTGGAAATCGGTGGCGGGCACGAAGCGCGACTCGACCAGTTGCGTGATCTTGGCCATGTCGCCGCCACGCGCCTTGGGATCGGCCTTCATCGCGTCGACCGTTCCTTCCACCGCGTTTTTCACCACGGCATCCGGTGTCGCTTGCGCGAACGATGCGGTCGAAAACATTGCGGCCGAGAGAGTCAGGGCAGCAAGGGCAAGACGGGCAGGTAAATAGCGTTTCATACGTCCGGTATCGAGTGATGGAGGGCGGCTCGGCGCCCGAAGCATCAGCATAAACCCCGACGGCGCGCACGGCACATGGTGCGACGCAGGAAAAGGTCTTGCTGCCTGAAGAACGCCGTAAGTATAGCTACCCAAATCTTCCGCCGCAGTTGATCGAATGAATGCCGGATTCGCTGGATCGCTCGGCTTGTTGGATTCAGGCTCTGTGCCGGAGTTCGCCAGTATGTCGACGAAAATCGATAAACCGGGCAATAGGCCCGCGTTCCTCGCGTTCTCCGCGCTTGTCACGACTACCCGCTCAACCCCGGCAACCCCGCCCGCAATTCCTTGCGCATGACTTTGCCGGTTGGTGTCATCGGCAAGGTATCGACGAAACGAATCTCGCGCGGATATTCATGCGCAGCGAGGCGCGTCCTGACGTGCTGCTGGAGCTCACGCACGAGCGCGTCGTCGGGGACGAAGCCCGCGTTCAGCACGATGAACGCCATCACAATTTCCGTGCGCGCCGCATCCGGTGCGCCGATGACCGCCGCCATGCTCACAGCAGGATGGCGCAGCAGGCAATCTTCAATGGGCGCAGGCCCGATGCGATAACCCGCGCTGGTGATCACGTCGTCATTGCGGCCGACGAAGCCGATAAAACCATCGGCGTCGCACATGCCCAGGTCGCCGGTCAGCAAAAACTGGCCGCGAAATTTCTCGCGCGTGGCGGCTTCGTTGTTCCAGTAGCGCAGGAACATGACCGGATCGGGCGCGGCAATCGCGATATTGCCGGGTATGCCGGGCGGTAGTTCAGTGCCCTCATCGTCGACGATCGCCACGCGATGTCCCGGCACGCTGCGCCCGATCGCGCCCGGCCGCGGCTCGAACAACGCAGCGCATGACGACACGACGACGTTGCACTCGGTCTGCCCATAGAACTCGTTGATGGTCACGCCGAGCGCGGCGCGGCCCCACGCAATCAGTTCCTCGCCGAGCGATTCCCCGCCGCTCGCCACCGCCCGCAACGACAAACGCCATTGCTCGGGGCGTGCCACGGAACGCATCATCTTGAGCGCGGTCGGCGGCAGAAAGGTATGCGTGACACCGTGGCGCGCCATCAGGTCGAAGGCGGCGGGGCCATCGAATTTTTCGAAGCGTCGCGCGAGCACCGCCACGCCGTGATGCCACGAGGGCAGCAAGACATCGAAAAGGCCTCCGATCCACGCCCAGTCCGCGGGCGTCCACATCAACGTGGCGTGCGCCGGGAAAAGTCCCTGCGACATCTCCACGCCCGGCAAGTGACCGAGCAACACACGGTGCGCGAGCAGCGCGCCCTTGGGCTTTCCCGTCGTGCCGGATGTGTAGATGATCGCGGCGGGATCGTCGGAGGCGGTATCGGCCGGGGTGAATACATCCGGTTCTGCGCGCAGCGCGTCCCAGAACGCGTGCGCGTTCGCCGGCGTGGGGTTATCGACGCAATACGCCGCTTTCAGGTCCGGCAGTGTCTTGCGGATCTGCTGCAGCTTTTCGAAGCCCGCCTGGTCGGTGATCAGCGCCGCGGCGCCGCTGTCGGCGAGACGGTATTGAATGGCATCGACGCCGAACAGCGCGAACAACGGCACCGCGATGTAACCCGCCTTGTAAATGGCCAGATGCGCGATGGCCGTTTCCGGCGACTGCGGCAGAAAGATCCCCACGCGGTCGCCGCGCACAAGTCCCGCGCGGGCGAGCGCGTTGGCGAACTGGTTGGAGAGCGTCTTGAGGTCATCGAAGGTGAACCGCGTTTCCACGCCCTCACGCGTTTCGTAGATGAGCGCAAGACGGCCCGAGCCGTCGGCCCATTTATCGCAAACGTCCACACCGATGTTGTATCGCGCGGGCACTTGCCACGAGAACGCGGCGCATAGGGTCTCGTATGAATCGGCTGCGGGAAGCATTGCTTCTCCCTAGTTGGGGTTTTACGGGTTCTTCGGGTTCTTGATTGTCGACAGTGAACGACGCCGCCGATAACGCGAAAAACCCGTCGAATTCCAGCGTACGCTCAGCCGCCGCCAACGGCCATGAGTGGCGCGTTCGGCGGCCTGCTATCGACACGAATCGCCGCGCCGCCGATAAACGCCAACGCCTCGGACACCAAAACTATCAGCGTGCCGACGAGTTCGGATTCTCTGCCGGAACGAATAAATAAGTTTGCCCGATCATCGCCATCCCCGTCCTCAAGACCCCGCCGTACCACTCCCCACGCGCTTGTAAGTCAGTACATCGTAAAGTTCCGTATCGTATTGAAAATGATTCGTAACTATGTAATGATATTGATTCTCATTTAGACCTTTCGGTGAGTTATCGCGCATCTGTCGTATCGATGGATGGCTGCACCCGCCGCGACGTATGCCCGTATGCCCGTCACTCTCACGCCGCCGCGCATTGTCGCGGCATCCATTTACCGGATCGGCGCTCGAACGCCGGCCATCAACTTTTTCTAGTACTCGGGGATGCACATGTTGAGGAAGACACCGCTTGCTGCGGCGATCATGAGTTTCGTGGCGATTCCTGTCGCTGCTCCGCTTTATGCTCACGCGCAAGCCGCGCCGGCCGCCCAGGCCGCGCAGACCGCCCAAGCCGCCACGCCCGGCGCTGACAGCGCAGCCGCTCCGGCGGAATCCGCCACCCTGCCGGCCGTGCATGTCTCCGGCCAGACCGACACCTCCCGAGACTTCGACGTCGAAAAAGCAAGCGTAGGCGCAAAGGTGCCGACCGCGTTGCGCGATATTCCGCAAGCTGTCGTGGTCGTGCCGAAGTCGGTGCTGCAATCCCAGGCCGCGACCTCTTTCTCCGATGCACTGCGTAACGTTCCGGGTGTCACCATCGGCGCGGCGGAAGGTGGCCAGATCGGCAACAACATCAACCTGCGCGGGTTCTCTGCGCGCACGGACATTTATCTCGATGGGTTCCGCGATCGCGGCCAGTACTATCGGGACACGTTCGACCTTGAATCCATCGACGTGCTGTACGGCCCGTCGTCGCTTTATTTCGGCCGCGGTTCCACAGGCGGCGTGATCAACCAGGTGAGCAAGCAGGCAGGCCTGACACCGCACGCGTCAGTCTCCGCGATGGTCGGCACGAGCGACCGCTACCGCACCAGTTTCGACATCGACCAGCCGCTCAATAGCACCTCGGCCGTGCGCCTCAACGGGTTCGGCCAGGATCTCGGCTCCACGCGCGACGTGATGAAGAGCAAGGACTACGGCTTCGCGCCGACCGCGCGCTTCGGCATTGGAACGCCGACGGAAATCACGCTGTCCGCGCTGATCCAGCACAACCGCGACCAGCCCGATTACGGCATTCCCCCGGTGAACGGCGCACCGGTGCCGGTCAGCAAGAGCCAGTTCTATGGCTTTGTAGGCGACCGGACGATTCAGGATGTACAGACGGTATCGGCGCGCATCCAGCATCGTTTCAATGAGAACCTCACGCTGCGCAACCAGACCCAGTTCAGCCACTACAGCACCGAAGCAACCGCGACCAACGCGGCAGCCGTACTGACCGGGCCGTTAGGGACGTCGACGGCGCTGGCCAACGGCAATTTCACCACGCTGCCGCTGACATCGCTATTCGTGAAGCTGCAGGGCAAGGACCGCAACATCAACGACCACTCGGTCTACAACACGACCGACATCGACTACAAGTTCATCACCGGCCCGCTCAAGCATGAGGTGATAGCCGGCGTTGACCTGAGCCACGAGACTTACAGCAACCAGACTTTCACCGCGACGACTCCGGGCCTGCCGTCGAACACCATCGCCATCGTGCCGCTGCTCAATCCGCAATACACCACGCGGCCGGCCAACACCAAGGAACTCGCGACCAACCTCGCGGAGTCGAGTGCGAACGGCATTGGCATCTATGCAAACGACACAGTGTCCATCGGACAGTACTGGAAGGTGGTGGGCGGCGTGCGCTGGGACCGGTACGAAGCGTCGATCAATAACACCATCAACCTGCCTTCGTACGGCACGCAAACCAACTTCTTCACCAGCGTGCGCGGCGGGATTATTTTCCAGCCGACCGACTGGCAGTCGTACTACGTGTCGTACGGCACGTCGTTCAATCCGTCGCTGGAAGCGCTGACGCTCACGAACAATCAGCAGAACATTCCACCGGAATCGAACCGATCGTATGAAGTCGGTTCGAAGTGGGATTTGCTGGGCGGCGGTTTGTCGGTGACGCAGTCGCTGTTCAATATCGAAAAGACCAATGCCCGCACGTTGCAGGCAGACGGCAGTTATTCGCTCGACGGCGATGTGCGTGTGAGGGGTTACCAACTGGGGCTGGCCGGCCACATCACCAGCAAGTGGCAGGTCTTTGGCGGCTATACGTATATGGACGGCCAGGTGGTGAAGGCGCTGGACAACACCAACGGCAAGACGCTCGCCAACACGCCGCGCAACATGATCACGTTGTGGACGACTTACGACCTCACGCCGCAATGGACCTTCGGCGGCGGTCCGGTGTACACGTCGGCGCGATATGCGGCCAGCAACGACTTCGTGCAGGTGCCCGCGTACACGCGCTGGGACGCGATGGCCGCGTTCCACCAGAAGCATTACGACGTCCAGTTCAACGTGCAGAATCTGACCAACAAGCACTATTACGATGCGCTGATTCCATCGGATGGTGGCCGCGCCGTGCCGGGTTACGGCCGGACTTTCCTCGCAACGCTAAACTACCGGTTCTATTGATCGACCGCGGAACCCCTGCGCCGCGCGAGTACGTTTCGCGCGGCCGCTGGACTAAAAAAACATGATCCTTTCGATACCCAACGTCCTCAGCCCCGAGGACGCCGCCACGATGCGCCGGCGGCTCGACGCATCCGATGCCTGGGTGGACGGCCGCGCGACGGCCGGCTATCAGGGCGCGCCGGTGAAGCGCAACCAGCAGATTGCCCAGGAAGCGCCGATAGCGTTTGAACTCGGCGACATCATTGTTGCGTCGCTGGAGCGGCATCCGTTGTTCATTAGCGGCGTGCTGCCCAACAAGCTTTATCCGCCGCTTTTCAACCGGTATGAGGGTGGGATGCGCTTTGGCAGTCATGTCGATGGCGCGATCCGGCTTGTGCCCGGACATGGCACGCGGGTACGCACGGATGTATCGATCACGCTGTTTCTCACGCCGCCGGAGGATTATGACGGTGGGGAATTGGTGATCGAGGACACGTACGGCGTGCAGGAAGTGAAGTTGCCGGCGGGGCACGCGATTGTTTATCCGGCGACGAGTTTGCATGAGGTTCGGCCGGTGACGCGCGGAGCGCGGGTATCGAGTTTTTTCTGGGCACAGAGCCTGGTTCGCGATGACACGCGCCGGAGCCTCTTATTCGATATGGATAACGCGATTCAGCGGCTCAATGCGCAAAACGCCGATGATGCAGCGAGACGCACCCTCGTGGGGTGTTATCACAATTTGCTTCGGCTTTGGAGTGAGACATAAAACGGGGCTTTCGTTCGCACTCGATTTTTTTGGGGGCGGGCTACCGGCGGTGGTCGTGGGTCACTGCTGGGTTGCTGCTGCTGACGTTAGCGCGGGTTCAATGTTGGCTAAATTTTTTATCACTATTAGCCAGGGTATTTTCGTTCGCACTCGGGGGTTCTTTGGGGGCGGGCTACCGGCGGTGGTCGTGGGTCAGTGCTGGGTTGCTGCTGCTTACGTTAGCGCGGGTTTAATGTTGGCTATATTTTTTATCACTATTAGCCACTGTGCGTGGCGGCACTTCATTTCTTTGTCCAACGGCGACAAAGAAACGAAGCAAAGAAAACGCCTCCCCACAATCTGTTTTAAGTGTCCCCAGCGTGCAGACCACTGCTTTTGGTTCCCGCGTAGCACGGTGCTCGCTAGAACCACGCTGCGTTGAACCCCTCCTTCTCGCGAATTCCTACATCCCCACGCTTCGCCACCAGTGCTCTCGGGCAAGAAACATACGCCCACGGACTCCTTCGGCCTCACCCGTTTTTGCGGTTTGAGGCCGAATTTCCGTGAGAAGTGATTCCTGGCGCGGTTGTTGTCGCTTGGCGCGAGGCGTTCCACTATTTTTCTGGTGTTCAGGTGCTTAAACGTAGTTCGCGCAATGCGCCCTCTCCCCCCGGCTTAAATGGTCGTGCGAATCTCGCAATCCACCAACCCGTAAAGACACGTGAGGCCGTATTGATCTGCCGACCATCGATCTTGCCCGAGAGCACTGGTGGCGAAGCGTGGGGATGTAAGGATTCGCGAGAAGGAGGGCTTCAACTGTCCGTGGTTTTGCGAGCACCGTTCTACGCGGGAACCAAAAGCAGTGGTCTGCACGCTGGGGACACTTAATACAGATTGTGGGGAGGCGTTTTCTTTGCTTCGTTTCTTTGTCGCCGTTGGACAAAGAAATGAAGTCCCGCCACGGACAGTGGCTAATAGTGATAAAAAATATAGCCAACATACAACCCGCGCTAACGTACGCAGCACCAACCCAGCACCAACCCCGACCACCGCCGGTAGCTCGCCCTCAAGAACCGAACCCCGAGTGCGAACGAAAATAACCTGGTCTAGTGGCCAAAAGTGGCAAAAAATACGGCAACCGCAGACCGGCCGAAAACCTCCGCAGCAGGAACTTCACGCCACCCCGCCCCCACCCCGCCCCACCCCGCAAAACCCGTAGACCAAACCCCCAAGTGCGAACGGCCCGCCCCCCCGGTATACTCACGCGTCGCCGCAGGCAAGCTTTCCCCAACAGCCACCGCCCTCCGAGGCATCCGTCTTCATGCTCACGCCTCTCATCACGCGTCTCGTCACGTTATCCATCCGACGGCCCATCTGGGTCATCGTTTTGTCGCTGCTGGCCGCCGTGCTGAGCGGCTATTACGTGATGCACCACTTCAAGATCAGCACTGACATCAGTCAGTTGATCGAAACAGAACCGGAGTGGGCGGCGCGCAGCCATGCTATCGACGCAGCCTTTCCCCAGCGTGGATCGACGGTGCTCGTGGTGGTCGAGGCGCAAGCGCCGGAATTCGCCGATGCCGCCGCCAACGACCTCGCCGCCGCGCTGGCCAAGCGCACGGACCACTTCACGGCGGTGTCGCAGCCATCGGGCGGCGCCTTCTTCGAACACAACGGCCTGCTCTATCTCTCGACAGAAAAGGTCGCCGATACCACCCAGCAACTCGTCAAGGCGCGCCCGCTGATCAACGCGCTGGCTCACGATCCCACGCTTACCGGCCTCGCCGGCACGCTCAACACCAGTCTCAACCTGCCGCTGCAACTCGGTCAGGTGACGCTCGGACAAATGTCGAAGCTGCTGGGCAAAAGCGCGGACGTATTCGATAAAGTCCTCGCCAATCAGCCGGCCGTATTCTCCTGGCGCAATCTCGTCGATACCTCCGCGACGCACCCCGCACGAGCGTTCGTCACCGTGCAGCCGCTGGTGGACTACAACGCGCTGGAACCCGGCGCGAGCGGATCGAACGCAATCCGGGCGACGGCGAATGAGCTGAAGTTATCGGAGAAATATGGGGCTGTGGTGCGGCTTACCGGCGAACAGCCCCTCTCCGATGAAGAATTCGCATCGCTGAAAGATGGCGCCGAGCTCAACGGCATCCTGACGTTCATCATCGTGCTGGTGATTCTCTGGCTCGCGCTGCGCTCGGGGAAAATGATCATCTCGGTGTTCATCACACTATTCGTCGGCCTGGCTGTCACGGCCGCGCTCGGCCTCCTGATGGTCCACGCGCTGAACCTGATCTCGATCGCGTTCATGGTGCTGTTCGTCGGCCTCGGCGTGGATTTCGGCATCCAGTTCGGCGTGCGGTATCGCGAGGAACGCTTCAAGGACGACCGGCTGAACGTGGCGCTCGTGAGCACGGCGCGGCACGTCGGCGTGCCGCTGACGCTCGCCGCCGCCGCAACCGCATCGAGCTTTTTCTCGTTCCTGCCGACCGCGTATCGCGGCGTGTCCGAGCTCGGACAGATCGCGGGCGTCGGCATGCTGGTTGCGTATTTCACCAACATGACCTTGCTCCCGGCGCTCATCAAGGTGTTCGGCCCGCCGGGCGAGGAAGGCGCGCCGGGTTTTCCGAAGCTCGCGCCGGTCGACGATTACCTCGCGCGCAATCGCATCCCGGTGCTCATCATCACGCTGGTGGTCGTGATCTGCGCGTTGCCCTTGCTGCTGCACCTGCGTTTCGACTTCAATCCGCTGAACCTGAAGGACCCAAAAACGGAGTCGATGGCCACGCTGATCTCGCTGAAAGACGCGCCCGAGGCAGCCGTGAACGACGTGAAGGTGCTCGCGCCATCGCTTGAGGAAGCGAACAAGATCGCGGCGAAACTCATGAAATTGCCGGAAGTCGAGCGCGCCACGACGTTATCCACGCTCATTCCCACCGATCAACCGCAAAAACTCGAGTTGATCGCCGCCGCGGCCGCGCAGCTTTTGCCCGCGTTGAACCAGCGCGTAGCCACGCCCGCCAGCGACGTCGTGCGCGTCGCGACGCTCAAGCGCCTGTCAAACCAGCTCGCGCTCGCCGCCGATGAACATCCCGGCCCCGGTGAAAACGAAGCGCGGCATTTGTCGGCGACGCTGAAAAAGCTCGCATCCGCCGATGCCGCCACACGCGACCGGGCCGAGCACGCCATGTCCGATCCGCTGCGTATCGCGCTCGGCCAGATGGCCGCGTTGCTGCAGCCGTCGCCGATCACGCAGGCGTCGCTGCCGAAATCGATGACCGAAGGCTGGCTCGCCGCCGATGGCCAGGCGCTCGTGGAAGCATCGCCGAAAGCGCTGGCGGGCAAGAATCGCGACGACGACAAGTTGCTCGCCCGCTTCGCCAATGCCGTGCAAAAAGCCGAGCCGAACGCGATCGGCGGCCCGATCTCCATCCTGCATTCGGCCAACACGATCATCAAGGCTTTCGAGCAGGCGGCGGCGTGGTCGCTCATCGCGATCGCAATTTTGTTGTGGCTGACGCTGCGCAGAGTGGGCGATGTTCTGAGAACTTTGATACCGTTGCTTGTTTCCACCGTGGTCACGCTGGAGTTATGCGTCGTGTTCGACATGCCGCTGAACTTCGCGAACATCATCGCGCTTCCGCTGATGCTGGGTATTGGTGTAGCGTTCAAGATCTATTTCGTGATGGCATGGCGTTCCGGACAAACCGGTTTGCTGCAGTCGAGCCTCACACATGCCGTGATGTTCAGCGCCGCGACCACGGCGACAGCTTTTGGCAGCTTGTGGTTTTCGCATCACCCGGGCACATCGAGCATGGGCCGGTTGTTGGTTCTCGCACTTTTTACTACGTTAGTTGGCGCAGTGGTTTTTCAGCCGGTTCTAATGGGGAAGCCCCGGGTGAAGCTGAAACCTGCCCGCAAAATACGAACACAGCGTACTCGCTCATAACTCACGCAGAATCATAGGAAACCGAATCATGACGATGGCAACGACGCCACGCGCCGCCGGCAACTTACGAGCGCTTATGGGGGGCGTGACAATCGCCGCCGCTTTCGTTCTGGCCGGCTGCGCCACCGGTCCCGACCGCAAGGCGAACGACCCGCTTGAACCAATGAACCGCGAGATTTTCAAGTTCAACGACGCCGCCGACCGATACGTCGCCCACCCGATCGCGACGGGCTACGTCAAGGTCGTGCCGAGCCCGCTGCGCACGGCGATCTCCAATTTCTTTTCGAATATCGGCGATATCAACAACTTCGCGAACAACCTGCTGCAGTTGAAGTTCACCGACGCGACCGAAGACCTGATGCGGTTTGTGTTCAACTCGACCTTCGGTATTGGCGGCCTGCTCGACTGGGCAACGCCGGCGGGGTTGCCGAAGCACAGCCAGGACTTCGGGCTGACGCTCGGCCATTACGGCGTGCCGGCCGGCGCGTATCTCGTGTTGCCGCTGCTGGGCCCAAGTTCGGTTCGTGACTCCACAAGCTGGATTGCGTCCATACCGCTGAATCCGGGGACTTATCTGCCGTTCGAAGCCAGCGTCGCGCTGTTCGGCGTGCACTTCGTCAGTGCGCGCGCGGATTTGCTGGGTGCGACGGATATTCTGTCGCAAGCCGCGCTCGATAAATACGCGTTCGTCCGCGATGCCTACACGCAACATCGTCAGTATCAGCTGACCGGCGCGGCCGGCGCGACCTTGCCCGATTACGGCGATGAGAGCGCCAATCCTGCCGAGCCAGCGTCCGGGGCGGCTGGCGCGAGCGCGACGGTTGTGCCGGCGCAGCCCGGCGCGGGCGGAAGCAGCAGTTCGCAAGGCTTGCCGAAATACTCCGATCCGGGCGCGCCTGCTACGGGCGTCAAGAAGGACGACGGCGGAAGCGTGCCGCAATACCAGGATCCGGGCGCTCCGGCACCGGCTGCAAAGTAAGTTAGCGGCTCATTAACTGATTGGCCAGCTCGCGATACGGCTTGAATGCCGTATCGCGCAGGCTGGCGCGTTACATGACGGCCGCCCAGGGATAACGCTCGAAGTGGCGCTTTTCAAAAGCTTCTATATCGGCGA
The DNA here is from genome assembly GCA_963708695.1 of uncultured beta proteobacterium. GTDB lineage: Bacteria > Pseudomonadota > Gammaproteobacteria > Burkholderiales > Burkholderiaceae > Caballeronia. The sequence continues at coordinate 183,907 of CAVPTS010000001.1, read as the reverse complement.
GTTGGGTCAGCGTGAGATCGATCGTATCCATGCCGTCCATCACCATGCGCTTGTGCCGTGCGCCCAGCGGGAACTTGAAGACCTTGCCGCTTGTTGCCGAAGTAACCCCCGAAGCAACCCTCGCAGTAACCGTCTGTGCTTCCAGATTGATAAGCAGCGTTGACGCCGGATCATCCGACGATTCCCGCAGCAACACATCCACCGATTCACGCTCAAGTTGCACGAGCAGCAGCCGATTGTTCATCGCGTTGGAGTAGAAGATTTCAGCGAAACTCGGCGCAATCACGGCGTCGAAACCGTATTGCTGAAGGCCCCACACCGCGTGTTCCCGGCTCGATCCACATCCAAAATTTGCTCCGCCAATCAAAACACGCGCACCGTCATATGGCGCCTGGTTCAGCACGCATTCGGGACGCGCTTGCCCGTGTTCGTCGAAGCGAAGGTCGTCGAGCAAACCTTTGCTCAAACCGGCTGGCTTGCGGGCTCGTGTACTCGTTCATCAAGTGGAGATCGACGTAGAGCAAGACGCTCTGATCGTCTAAACGCGTGACCGTGTGCGACTCCACCAGCTTTTGATAAAGCGTTCGGTTCGACATGATGCTCAAGCCCGCAGAAACGGCAGCGCGCACTCGATAAGCAACTCGGGCGCTTCTTCCGGAATGTAGTGGCCGCAGGGCAGCGAGTGGCCGCTGACGTGACGGGAGAAAAGTTGCCATTCGGCGATGGGATCGAAGCACTTCTCGATCACGCCTTCCGCGCCCCAGAGCGCGAGAAACTCGCAGGCGATTTTCTGGCCTTGTGCCAGCGACTCGCGGTCGTGATCCAGATCGATCGTGACGCTCGCGCGATAGTCCTCGCAGATGCCGTGCGCCGTATCGGGAAGTTGCAGGCAGCGAAGGTATTCGGCGTACGCCTCGGGCGTGAACGGCTTCAGCCCCGCACTGCGCGCGCCGATGGTCTGCTTCAGGTACAAGTCGGCGTCGGCGCGGATCAGCGTCTCGGGGAACGGCGCCGGACGGACCAGGAAAAACCAGTGCCAGTAAGCGCGTGCGAATTCGAACGAGGTTTTTTCGTACATCGCGAGCGTCGGCGCGACGTCCAGCGTGATCAGCTTTGTCACCGTAGCCGGATGATCCAGCGCCATGCGCACCGCGACACGTCCACCGCGATCATGGCCGAGCACCGCGAACGATTCGTGGCCGAGCATGCGCATCAGATCGACCTGATCCTGCGCGAGCCGGCGCTTCGAATAATTGCTGTGATCGGGGAGACCTTGCGGCTTGCCGCTGTCGCCGTAACCGCGTAAATCGGCGGCGACGATCGTGAAGTGTTTCGCCAGTTCCGGCACGACCTTGTGCCAGATCGCGTGGGTTTGAGGGTGGCCGTGCAGCAGCAGCAATGCTGGGCCGGTGCCACCGGTTATTGCGTTGATTTTGACGCCATCGATAGTCGCCGATGCGTCCTTGAAGTCATCGAACATGATTGTCTCCTGCAGTTTTATGAAGTTTAATTGATGCATCTGCCGATACAGTTTCTATTCAGGCAATCCAGACTTAACTTCCAGGAACGAATCGATGGACGGTTTTTCGGACCTCAACCTGTTCACGCTGGTGGCGCGGCATCGCAATCTGGCGGCGGCTGCGCGCGATCTTGGCGTGACGCCGCCGTCCATCAGCAAGCGTCTTGCGCAACTGGAACGGCGGCTCGGCGTGCGGCTTTTGAACCGCACGACGCGGCGGGTCAGCCTCACGCCCGAGGGCGAGCTTTATCTGGCGAACGGTTCGCGCATCCTCGATGAACTCGCCGAACTCGAACAGCTCGTCACGAAAAGCCGCGGGGAGCCGACGGGGTTGCTGCGCGTGAATGCATCGTTTGGATTTGGGCGAAGCAGGATTGCGCCGGCGGTATCGAAGTTCATCGCGCGGTATCCGGCGATCAAGATCCAATTGCATCTGACCGACCGGCCGATGAGTTTGCAGGAGGAAGGTTTCGATCTGGGCATCCGTTTCGGCGATGTTCCCGATGCGCGGATCAATGCGCGTTTGCTGGTTAAAAACCGGCGGGTTGTTTGTGCAGCGCCGGCGTATGTGAAGGCGCATGGCGCGCCTGTCACGCCGCACGATCTGACGCGCCATGCTTGTCTCGTGCTGAGGGAGAACGAATCGGCGTATGGGACGTGGCATTTCACGCGCGGGAAGAAGGCGGAGACAATCAAGGTCGACGGGCCGCTGAGCAGTAACGATGGCAGTGCGGTCCTGCAATGGGCGCTCGATGGACGCGGTATTGCCGTGCGCTCGCAATGGGAGACGGAGGCGTTGGTGCGCGACGGGAAGCTGGTCGTGCTGCTGAACGAATGGGCGCTGCCGAATGCGGATATTCACGCCATTTATCTGGAACGACATCAGTTGTCCGCGAAGCTGCGGACGTTTGTGGAGTTTCTGGGGGAGGAATTGCGGGGTGAAGGGGCTTGAAGGGGGTTTTGCTTAGGTCGTGGAGATGCTGTGTTTGCGATGCGATTGGTCTTTTGGCGCGCTAGCGCAGACAACCATGATGATTGCCATAGGCACGAACGGCGCTTGGCTCTATGCGAGCAAGCGCCGCTTGGTTTAGGTCGAGTCTGCGCGCAATGCGGCGCTGCTAGAAGCTTTGAGGGCTTTAGCTTGTTCTGGCGTCGGTTATCAAAATTCGCAAGGCTTAGGCAGCCTTATCGAATGCGTGCTGCGCGTGTTCATTCCACTCATCGACCTTGGCGCGGTCCGGATGCGCAATCCAGCGCGCGTCGATTTCAGTCATGCCGTAGTCAAGGGCAAACTTGCGGGCATCGATGGGGCTTGGGAAATGCCCCAGCACACCGCTTGCGCGCTGCAGCCCATCCAATTCCCTCACGATGAGCATTGCCGCATACGAGCCTTCGTCGTAAGCGGCCAGGGGAATCAAGATAACGTTTTTATAAGCGATCTCTGCGTCTCGCATCTCCGATCCCTCTCAGTTACGAATCCATTTAGCCAACGATCCCCGGCTGTTCTGGTACGCACATTTATGTTTAGCCATTATCAATAAACAAATATGAAGAATCATCGGGATTTGCCCTATTTGCGAGCTTTATTTTGGCTTGGAGCCTTTACTTGGCGTGGTTTTCAGGGGGTGTTTCGTTAAACTGGCTTGCTTGTTGTTGCGGTGGTTATTCGCTGCGATGCGGCGGAAAGTTAGTTGTTTGGATGGGCTTTGCGGGTGATTAGCCAAGAGCGTTCGGGCGGAGCGACATCTTGTGCGGCGCATTAACTTCTTGTGATCATGTGATTCGTTTGGCGAGAGCTGTATGGCCGACATGGAGCAATCACTGGCGCGTCGGGGTAGTTCTTTTTTTCTTCTTTGCCGCATTGCGCGATGGCGCTGGACGATGAGGTTGATATCGGACTTGATCGATGTTTTCCGTGCGCGGAAGTACACGCATTTGATTTGAAATTTGTGCGGTAGGTTTTCACGTTGTCGTATGCTGACTCTTAGGTTTGCTTGACGAATAGGCGGCGCTTGCGATGGAGAAATCCATCGGCAATACAGGCGCTTTAATCTGAAAATCGGACACGCAGGAGACGCGGTACTCATACCCACAGCGATGTCCACACGACTTTTGGGGGAGCTTGTGAAACTCGAATCGACTGCATGGTTTCCGTTGAGCGACTACGCACCCGTACGCGATGGATGGTACGAAGTCCAACTCACCAGCGGCGAAACGGCATTTGCGAAGTTTGGCGCTGACGAATGGACGGAAAAGCCAATGCTCGTTTGCACCCACTGGCGAGGGCTTTCCCAAGATCCAAGCACGGTGGATGGGGCGGAAACTATCGATGCAGAAGCGACGGCGGCGGAAGGCGTGAGAGCGGTTTGGGATGCGTTCTTTCCAGGGTCGGGGGAGGAGCAGCATAAGCCGTTGGAGGCGGGGGAGTAAGGGGTAGCGGGGGTTAGGATCGGCGTGAGTTCTTGGCGGTTAGGCGGGCTGGTGGGCTAATTGAGGTGGGCTCACCGGTTTGCTAGCGCGAGGTGGCTGGCTGGAGATGCTTCGGTGGCCGCCTTACTTGAATTTGAATCCCTCAGTCATGCGCTACGTGTCGTAGTCGTCCTCGAATTTGGCAATTGACGTTTCAAGCCCGGTTACGATATCCCGCCAGCGCAAACTCTAATCGACGAAGATTGCGGTCTCGGTGCTCGTTGCGCCGTGACCGCGGTTTAGCGCTGTCCGGAAGGCATGTGTCGTTGAAATCGACAAGATAAAACGAAGATGAGATACGAGTAACTTTGGATATCGAACCGCATAGCGAGGCGCGTTTTTCGCTTCCTCAAATCGGCGAGATCGCTCATCGACGGGTGAGGATCATGTAACTCGCAACGAAAAGATTTGGCAAATTTTGTCCGCTCATATTGTGTAACGTTACTCCTTCGCGTTAGTGTTCTTATCCGGTTCCGATCGATGGACATCCGAATCGTAAAGGGATGTGCTTCGGGGTTGTGTGACAATCAAGTTATACACCCTCTCAATCACAGCACGGCGGAAGCACATGAACAAGAAAGTGACTTATCTGGTCAGCATCTTTATCGGTAGTCCGACACAGCAGCACGCACAAATCAAAGACATCGCGGCGCAAGTGTCCGGTGGTGACTATGAGTTTTTGCATCTTCATCAGATGGGCGCGTTTCTGGTGCTGAATACGGATCGGGACGCTAAGGAGCTGGCGGGTTCGTTTTCTCGTGCGACAGCAGCTGAGGATCGAGTGTTCATCTGCGAAATGGGTCAAGACTGGCACACGCTGGGATTGAACAAAGCAATGTTCTGGTTGCAGAACCATTTGGCGACAAAGACGCAAACGCCAGCTACTAAGAAAGGGAATCCGTTTGGGGATGCGTGATTGTGTGTGAGATGAGCCTTGGGGCAGATTTTGGCTGAGGAGTCGCAATCGACGGTAGTTGCGCCGCCAAGCAATATTAACGACCTTCAACTGGACGACCGGCCTTCGGCTTGTGCGGTCATCTGCGGCCGGTCGCATATCCTATTCAACGAACGGAGGCTTACGACCGAAGGCTACGATCGGAGTTGCGTTGTTTCAGCTCGTCAATTTAGAGCTTCATTACGCCAGCCATCCAACGCGCAACGGTTGCTTGCGCAGTCGCCGCAACAGGCAATCGATCGAGGAGCGACTTTGAACTGTACTCTCGGCCTACGCATGATCGCAACGGTCGAAGCGGGTTGTCCCCATAGTGTTTGAACGTGACGTACACGCCGATGGGCTTAATGCGTGCATGCCTGCGTAATTAATCAATAAGCACTTGCTGCCATATAGTGAGTAGCTGCCGTAATTGGAGGAACCCAATTCGGGGCCTCTTTGAAATCTAACAAACCAGGGGGTAGCTCAATGCGAATAGAGAAGATAAAAATAAAGAACTTTAAGTGTTACGCTCGTACATTTGAAGCGTCCTTTAACAACGGTATCAATATTATTGTCGGTGGCAACGAGTCTGGGAAATCAACAATCCTAGAAGCAATTCACCTCGCCCTTACCGGCATGCTCAACGGTCGCTACCTCCGGAACGATCTCTCCAGCTACTTGTTTAACCTGGCAGTCGAAAGTGAATATGTCGCGAGCCTATGCACAGCAAATCCCCTTCCTCCCCCTGAAATACGAATTGAACTGTTTTTTTCCGGTGATGGTAAGGACTTCGCTGATCTTGAGGGTGACGGCAACTCCGATAGAAGAAAAGCCAGCGGCGTTTCCTTTCGGATCGAATTTGACGAGGAGAATTACGGCGGAGCCTATGCTGAGCTTCTGAAAGCGGGTGGTCTTAATTCGATTCCAATCGAATACTATACTGCAAAGATGGTCTCTTTTTCGCGCAAAGGAATTACTGCGCGTAATGTTCCAATAAAATCTGCTTTGATCGATTCAGCGAATTCTCGATTCCAGAATGGTTCCGATGCCTACATCTCACGAATTATTAGAGATAGCTTGGAAGAGAACGAACGGGCGTCGATCTCACAAGCGCACAGAAAACTGCGCGAAGCCTTTATGGCGGATGAAAAACTCAAAGTTATAAACGCAAAAATCACGACTGCCGCAAAGATCAGCAAAAAATCAGTAAGTATTTCGATCGATATGTCGTCTCAGAACGCTTGGGAAAACAGCCTGATGACCTATATCGACAATATTCCATTTCATTATATCGGGAAGGGAGAGCAATGCGTTATAAAGACGAAACTTGCTCTTAGCGCAAAAAAGAACACTGAAGCGACCGTTCTACTGATTGAAGAGCCGGAAAATCATCTTTCGCACACGCGCCTAAGTCAGCTTATTCATGACCTTAGCGCCGACAATGGCGAGAAGCAAGTAATCATTTCGACGCATAGTAGCTTTGTCGCCAACAAACTCGGACTTGATAATCTTTTACTGTTAAGAAAATCGAAGATGATTCGTGTAGGAGAATTGAAGTCGAGTGATTTTTTTAAGAAGCTAGCCGGATACGACACGCTGCGACTTGTTCTCGCTGCAAAAGTCATTCTTGTGGAAGGTGATTCCGATGAGTTAATTGTCCAGCGTGCCTACATGGATAGTCATAACGGGCGATTGCCGATAGAGGACGAAATAGATGTCATTTCTGTTGGGACTTCCTTCTTGCGCTTTCTCGAGCTGGCGAAGGGACTCAAGATTCCCGTCGCGGTTGTTACCGACAACGATGGCAACCTCGAAGCCTTAACGAGGAAGTACGCTGACTATCGCGGCATCGATCATATTATGATCTGCTACGATGAAACCGTTGACGGCGGCTACTTGAATGTAAATGAAAAGCCTTTCAATTACAACACGCTAGAACCTAAGTTGCTCAAAGAAAATAAACGCAAAACGCTAGGGACGTTATTTGGTATCGGTACCAGAACTGATGACGAACTACACGTTTACATGCGGGCGAATAAGACTGAGTGTGCGCTGGCAATTTTCAGTGCAAAAACAAAGATTAATTATCCTGCTTATATAATGAGTGCCACTGCTATATGATAGGCAAGAACAAAGTCGTCATCGCAGCGGCGGGCTCGGGAAAAACAACCTATCTTGTTCGTGAGGCGCTTAAGGTGAAGGACGATAACGTCCTGATTACGACTTACACCAAGTCAAACGAAGCCGAGATCAAGCAGAAGATTTTCGAGATTAACGGCCACATTCCGCCAAATATCGTGATAATGACCTGGTTCACTTTCCTGATCGGTCATGGGGTAAAGCCTTTTCAAGGCGGTCTTTTTGATTTTCATTTGAGGGGAATGCAGCTCGTCTCGAGCCGTTCCGGCCTGCGGGGACGAAATTGGGCGGACCAGCCGTTATTCTGGGGCGAAGGCGACTTCGTTCGACACTACTTCGACAGCGGCAATCATGTCTATTCCGACAAGCTCGCCAAACTGGTGATCCGCTGCAATGACACCTCAAATGGTAATGTTATAGATCGTATTAGCCGGGTCTTTCGGCACATTTTTGTCGACGAGGTGCAAGATCTTGCAGGCTACGACCTTGACATTTTGGGTGCGCTTTTCAAAAGCTCGGCACGAGTAGTTCTCGTTGGCGATCCCCGGCAAGTGACCTACTTGACGCACCACGAAGCCAAATATGGAAAATACGCAAATGGTAAGCTGGTTCAATTTTTAAAAGAAAAACTTCCAAATAAAATCCTCTATGAAGTCGACGATGAGACGCTTAGCACGTCTCATCGTAATAGCGCAGCAATCTGTGAATTTTCGTCAAAGCTCTATCCCAACATGAATCCGAGCGTGGCCTGTACATGTGAAGGATGCCGCTGCAGGGTAGTCGATGGGGCGGGGATCTTCATCGTCAGGCCTAAAGACTATGGGCGTTACATCGAAACCTACCGCCCAGTGCAATTGCGGGACAAGGTCACCAGTGCCGGCATCGATTCGCAATTCCCTGTAACGAACTTTGGTGCGTCAAAGGGACTCGGATTTGACCGCGTCGTCATATTACCGACGCAAGACATGCTCAAATGGGTTCGTAATGTTGATCAAAAGCTTGCGCCTAGTACACGGGCCAAATTCTATGTCGCCTTGACGCGCGCCCGTTACAGCGTCGCGCTTGTCGCAAATTGGCGGAAAGAGGACATTCCTGCCGGTCTTTCACTTTTCACTGGACGTTAGGCACGCAGAGAAATAGCGACCACTCGCGAGCATGATTCAACAAGAGTTCCAAACTATCATGCGACTTTTGGAAAAGACTACAACCTAGGAGGCGTGAACGATGAGCAAGAATACACGACAGAGGGTTTCTATGATCTAACTGCCCAGCAACTATTCGAGCTGGCTTGCCAACAATACGACCGATTTTATTATGCGCAAACGCCCATAAATGCCCACCTAGTGTCGGTCACTTTGTTTCACTTTTTGGACTGGCTTTCGAAGGATGGCAGCGCAGAACGTGGGAAGCGAACCATTGAGGCGAAAGAGACAAAGAACCGGTCTCCGGAGGAAGAGTTGGTCCTGAAGATTTACAACTTGAAAGAGTTTCAAGCAGTGGTGAGTGCAGCAAACAATGCCAAACATCACGATTTGGATAACAGAAATCGGCCGGCGTATGCGAAAAAGCGGAGGTTAGGGGCGTTCGCTGGTATTGCCAGAACAGGTGACCCGCTGGGTACCGCACATTTAATTCTGGACATCGACGGTAAAGACGTGTGGCTTCGCGAAGCCTTTTGGAAAGTATTGGATCAATATAGGGGGATTTCACTCTAGCAAAGGCTTTGTAGATCTAGTCGGACTAGCGATAAGAGGCCCGAAGAAGGCCGTCGATAAAGCGGTCAAGTGATTGTCGCTACACGGGTAATAGAACGCGCCCACCCCTCAACCCTAAACCTCCAACGCCCCCACCGCCCCCATCGCATGCCGCGCCTGCACCAGTGAAATCCGCGCGGCCCGTGCATCGCCTGCGACTTTCAACAGCGCCCCAAGCTGCGAAGGCTCCCGCAACAACTCGCGCAGAATCGGCAGAATCGTCGTAGTCCCATCATCCCGCAGCCCCACCGTCGCCGCCTTCGGCAAACTCCGCCAAGCCGGATCGACAATCGCCCGGCACACCGCAAACGGCAACCCTCGCGCCGAAGCAATCGCCCCGGCGATATGCGATTCCATATCGACAGCCAGCGCCCCCGTCGACCGATACAGCGAGCTCTTCTGCTGCTCCCCGCTCAGCGGCGCGGTCACGCCGGCCATCTTCCCCCTCACCGCCCGCGCCTCCAGCGGCGTCCCTGCAAAAGCCGCAAACATCCGCGCGGACCATTCGGAATCCGTATCGACAACCCCAAACGGCCCCGACACTTCACTAGCGATAATCACCGTCCCCGGCTCCAACTCAGGCGAAAGCCCACCGGCAGTCCCAAAACTCACGATCCCGGAACATCCCCGCGCCAACGCTTCACTCAACGCCCGCTCGAGCAAATCCGCCCGCGCAGCGAACACTGCCTCAACCCCTGGCCCCCGAGCGATACGCGCTTCAAACGCCATCCCAGTCACCGCAATGACGGGCAACCGCGCATCATCGAAGCCAGAGCCAGAATCAGAATCAGAGCCCGACCGCAACGTCACATCCCCGCCGTCACGCGCGACGCACCGTCGCGCATCATGTTCCTGTACCGCGCCAGCGCCCAAAGCGGAAAGAACTTTCTATACCCGTGATATCGCAGATAAAACACCCGCGGAAACCCAGTCGCCGTAAATCGCGTTTCATCCCACAACCCATGCTCCCGCTGCGTGGAACACAGATACTGAACGCCCTTCGCCACGGCCGGATGGTCCACCACGCCAGCCGCCATCAACCCCAGCAACGCCCACGATGTCTGCGAAGCCGTGCTCGGCGCCGCTTCATATCCGCGATAGTCGAGCTTGTAACTCTCCCCGCCTTCGCCCCAGCCGCCATCGGCGTTCTGGATGCTTATCAGCCACTGCGCGGCACGCTGCATGCGGCTGTCCGTCAGAGGCAACCCGGCGGCATTCAACGCACAAAGCGCCGTCCACGTCCCATAGATATAGTTCAGCCCCCAGCGCCCGTACCAGCTTCCATCGCGTTCCTGGCCGCGCAAAATATAGTCGAGCGAGCGCTTCGCCGGCTCGCTCGTCGCGGGCAATTCACCCAACTGCGCGAGCATCGAAAGACACCGTCCGGATACATCGACGGTAGGCGGATCGAGCAGCGCGCCGTGATCGGAGAACGGAATGTTGTTCAGGTAATACTGCGTGTTTTCCGGCTCGAACGCGCCCCAGCCGCCATCGCTGCTCTGCATCCCGACGACCCATTCCCGCCCGCGCGCAATCGCTTCGCCATACAACGCCGTACCGTTTTCACGATCGGCACGCTCCATCGCCATTGCAACAACAGCGGTATCGTCGACGTCCGGATAATGCGGATTCGCAAACTGGAACGCCCAGCCGCCGGGCCGGATATTCGGCCGGCGCGAGATCCAGTCGCCGCGCACATCGAGGATCTGCAGTGGCACGAGCCAGTCCAGTCCACGCGAAACGGCCGCACGCGCCTTGGGGGTATCGGCTTCGAGCAACGCGTGCGCGGCGAGCGACGTGTCCCATATCGGCGATAAACACGGCTGGCAATATGCCTCGCCCTCGGGCGCTTCATCGATGATCAAAAGCTTCTCAATCGACTTCCGCGCTATCGCCCGGTTCGGATGATCCTCGGGATAACCAAGCACGTCGTACATCATCACGGAGTTGGCCATCGCGGGGAAAATCGCGCCGAGGCCGTCTTCGCCGTTCAACCGTTCATCGACGAAACGCACGGCTGCTTCTATGGCGCGTTGCCGCGTGTGGCGCGGGAACAGCGGATCGGCGGCGCGCAGCACCGCGTCCACGCAGCGAAACAGCACGAACCAGCCCTGATGCTGATGCGGCGCGCGCGGAGCCATGTCTGCGTTGACGGGGGCATCGAAGAAGAGTTCGTCGATACGCACGCCCTTCGGATTCCGCGCCTTCGGCCGCTTCGCATTCAACACGAGCAGCGGCACGATGACGGTCCGCGCCCAGTACGACACCTTCGAAAGATGGAACGGAAACCACTCGGGCAAGAGCATGATTTCAACGGGCATCATGGGCACCGCGCGCCACGACACCACGCCGAACAGCGCCAGCAAAATCCGCGTGAACACGTTGGATTTTTCCGCGCCGCCAGCGGCGATCACCGCCCGGCGCGCCCGCTGCATGTGCTCGGCTTCGGGCAAATCGCCGATCATCTTCAACGCGAAATACGCCTTGACGGTGGCGCTGACGTCCATGGCGCCATCGGTGAACAAGGGCCAGCCGCCATCGGCGCGCTGGATTCTGCGCAAGTACCGGCCAATCTTCGCTTCGAGTTCGGGCTTCGGCGTCTCGCCGAGGTAATGCCCGAGCAGCACGTACTCGGCGGGAATGGTGGCGTCGGCTTCGAGTTGGTACAGCCAGTAGCCGTCGGGATGTTGATCGGCGAGCAGCGCATCGGCAGCGCGTGTCACCGATGCCTCCAGGGCCGCCGCCGTTACGGGCGGGGTCGTGGCTTCGGGCGGCTGGGCAAGTTGGTTCATCAGCGTTCCATCGAGGGATTCATAAGCAGGTCCGCGGCCTTCTGGCCTGAGCGGATCGAGCCTTCTATGGTTGCGGGCAGCCCGGTGGCCGTCCAGTCGCCCGCAAGCATCAGGTTGGACCAGCGAGTGCGCGTGGCCGGCCGGAGGTCGTCCTGGCTCGGCAAGGCGGCAAAGGTCGCACGTTTTTCTGTGACGATCTGCCAGGTCGGCATGCGTTCGACGGGCAAGCGCGCCGCCTTGGCGACTTCCTGCCAGATGGTCTGGGCAAGCGTCTCGCGCGGGGTATCGACGAAACGATCGGCGCCGCTGATGGTCACGGAAAGGCGTCCATCGAAGGCGAAGAGCCATTCGGCGTTGCCGTTCAGGAGACCGGTCATCGGCTCGAAGGCGAGCGGCGGATCAATCGCAAAATGCGCATTGACGATGGCGCGAAACTCGTTCGGAGCGATCAACCCCGGCACGAGTTGCTGCGCAGCGTTCGGCGGCACGGCGAGAACCACGCCGTCGCCCGGGGCGATGTCCACGCGGGCATCGTCGAAATCGAGCGATGTGACGCGGGTCTTCGAATCCGTGCCGCTAAAGCCGATTTCACGCACGCGCGATGCCAGCTTGATCTCCGCGCCGCCGTATTGCAGCAGGCGCAACGCCGGGGTCGATGAATGCATGGCCGAGGCCGTTGCGCGCGATCAGCGGCCGGCATGCCTGACCGCCGAGCAGCAGCGTTTCCTTCAGCACGTTGCCGGCAAGCACCGCGCTGGCTTCACGCGGATCGGCGTTGAGCACGGCGAGTAACAGCGGGTTGAGCAGCGCGTCCCACAGGCGGCCGCTCGTGCGCATGGTTTGCCGTATCGTGCGGCCGGGTTTGGCGAACAGCAACGGCACAAGCGTCAGGTAATCCGCTGGCATGGTGCCGGGCACGCGTGCAGCGGAATCGAAGATCCAGGCGGGCAGGCGGCCCGGCGACATCTTTACGGTCCAGCGCGCGCCGCTGCGCAAATCCATGAACGGAAATTCGGGTTGCGTCGGGCCGACGAGTTCGTCGGCGGCGCCTATCGCCTTCGCAAAGCTGAGCGCGGCGTGGTTTCCGGACAGCACCAGATGGTTGCCGTTATCGATAGTGGCATTGAGCTTGATGTCAAAGTACGAACGGCAACGGCCGCCCGCGTGCGGCGCGGCTTCATGCAGCATCACCTTCGCGCCGCGGCGCTGCAACTGGACTGCGGCGGCGAGACCGGATAAACCAGCGCCAATGACATGAACAAGCCGCGACATCAGAACACGTTGCGCGCGACAATCCACAGCAGCCGCGAACGCGGCGTGCGGACGTGATTGCGCGGGAGGTCGAAGCCGCGCTTCAGGTTGGCATCGAGCACGCAGCGGTACGCCGCCGACATGATGCGCGGCGCCCGGACCTGGCCGCGCGGCGCGGTGGCCATGATCGCGTCGGATTGCGTGTAGTGCGCCCGCGCGCGCTCGGCGAGCGTCAGGCAGACGCGCGGCAGGCGGGCGTCACCGACTATGGACGCTATGTCGGTCGTGGAAATGCCTTCGCGCGACAGCAGTTCGCGCGGCAGATAAACACGGCCGATGCCAGCGTCTTCGTCTATGTCGCGAAGAATGTTCGTCAGTTGCAGCGCGCGGCCGAGGTGGTGCGCGAGACGCCGTCCGGCGTCTTCCTGCATCCCGAATATCCTCACCGATAACCGCCCCACCGCGCTCGCCACACGATCGCAATAGAGGTCGAGCGTGGCTTCGTCGGGGGCGACGATGTCTTCGGCGGCGTCCATCGCCATGCCGTCGATCACGGCGATAAAGTCATCGCGCGACAGGTGGAACGCGTGGATGTGCCGCGTGAGCGCCGCGAGCGATTTGCGCGGCTTGCCGGCGTAGCAATCGTCGATATCCGCGCGCCATTGCTCGAGCGCAGCGGCACGTTCGTGGCGCGGCAGCGTGCCGTCGGCGATGTCGTCCACCGCTCGGCAGAACGCGTAGACCTGATACATGGCGTCGCGCTGCGCAGCCGGCAAAATGCGCATGGCGAGGTAGAACGAACTGCCCGACGTCACCTTGGCGGCGTCGGGTGCAACATCGTCGGCGATAAGATTGGAAACGGCCAAGACGAACTCCGCTGTGGCGCCCCCAAGGGCAGTAGTGTTAGATCGGGCGCCGGGCATGGGGCGCTTCACTGTGTTAAACGGCGATGCCAGCCCTCATGCAAACCCGGCGCGAACCGGCTTCTGGCGGTGCTTAAATCATGCGCAAGCCATGCCGGAAGCGGCGAAAAGTATATCAATGTTTGTGAGACGATGCCCCGGGACGGCTTGGGGCATGCTCTTGCCTTGTTGCCGGCCGCATAGCTGACTTTACCGATTGGTGTTGCGAAGCCGGTAAAGTTATCGCTTCGGGAGCGGGTAAATAGTGATCCGTGTGTCCATATTAGCCGCATAAAAATCTGCTTTTCGCATGCACATTTCGCTTCAATCGTGGAATTCATGTTGCCCGGTTAATCGGGCGCCCGGCAATTCTCACGGGGAATGATTTATGCGCGCTTTCTTGTTTCACGACTCAGAAATCAGTCGCATACATCTGGCAAATGAGGTCTTGTTTGCAGACGCATAAAATGCCACGCTGGAGCCACCACATTTCGGGACAAACACCGAATCATGACGCCGCAACGCGAAGAATCTGGCGCTGACCACTGGCAGGACGAACCGCCGTTCCCAGTCGTGCCCGAACGCAACTTCGCCGCCCAGCGCACCACGCTGCTCGTCCTGCTGATCGCCGCCATCGTTTTGCCTTGCCTGTATGTTGTCGCCATGTCGTGGAGCGACCTGAAAGCGCGCGAAGCTGACGCCGCCGAGGTCGCCGAACGCAACGCCCACGTCGCCGAAGAACATGCGCTGAAAGTCTTCGATATGAACCAGACGCTCAATGCACGCGTCATCGATCTGATCGACGGCGTGGACGACGTGACGCTGCGTCAGGACGAGCGCGCCATTTACGAAAAGCTCAAGGCGCTGGGCGGCGGTTATCCACAAGTGGCGGCCGTCAGCATCATTGGCGCGGACGGGCGTCTCATTGCGACGAGCCGTATTTACCCGGCACCGGATGTATCGATTGCAACGCGCGAGGACTTCGTCGACGTGCGCGACAACCCGGCGCTTGAAAACGTCTCGCGCGTCATGGAGGGAAGAGTCGCCGGTGAAGCTGTGTTCAACACGGCCGTGCCGCGCAAGTCGCCGGATGGCCACTTTGCCGGCATTGTGTCGATTGCGCTGCGTCCCAGTTATTTCGGCGGGTTTTATCGCGAACTGCTTGGCGAAAACTCCACCGTCTCGCTCGGCCTGACGCGCTCGGATGGCGCGGTGCTCGCCTGGTATCCGACGCGCCCCGCGAACCGCATGGACCTCGCCGCGAGCTCGCCGTTGCGCGAGGCGTTTGCATCGGGACATCACAATGGCGTCGTGCGAATGCGCTCCGGACTCGATAACGAAATGAAGGTCGTGGCATTTCGGAAAGTGGGAACTTATCCGGTGTTCGTGACGAGCGGCTATCCGGTCGCGACCATCTGGGCCTCGTGGTATCGGCATCTCAGCGTGCTGATGCTGTCGCTGTTCGCGCCGTGCGTGGTGCTGTGGGGCGTGATCTGGTTATCGCTGCGCCGTCTCGCTCATGAAGAAGAGGCGTGGGAGCGCTGGCAGGCGGAAGCGTCCATGCGGCGTTCCATCGAATCCGCTTACCGGCAGGCGCGCAAGATGGAAGCGCTCGGCAATCTGGTCGGCAGTGTCGCGCACGATTTCAACAACCTGCTGATGATCCTCTCCACCAACGTCCAGATTGCCCGGCGACGCGGCGCGACCGGGCTGGATCGCGAGTTATCCGCGATGGAACGCGCGCTCAAGAGCGGCCAGTCGCTCACGCGCCAGTTGCTGGGCGTGGCCCGAAAGCAGCCGCTGCGCAACGAGACCATCTCGATAGGGAAATGGCTGCCGGCGTGCCGTGAACTGCTGAAGGCATCGCTTGGCGCGAAGGTCGCGCTGGATCTTGAAACCGATACCGACGTCTGGCCGATTCGCGTCGATGCAGCCGAGCTGGAGCTTGCGCTCATCAACGTCGCCGTGAACGCCCGCGACGCCATGCCGAGCGGCGGCACCTTTGCGGTCCGTGCGGACAACGTGCGATTTCGGCATGAGGACGGCTTTCCGATTGTCGGTGAGTTCGTGCAGTTGACGCTGGAGGACACGGGCGCGGGCATGGGTCCTGAAATCCTGGGCCGCGCGTTTGAGCCGTTGTTCACCACCAAGTCGAAAGGCATGGGCACCGGGTTGGGCTTGCCGCAGGTTTTTGCGTTCTGCGAGCGCGCGGGCGGCGTGGCGACCATTGATAGCGCGGTGGGCGCGGGGACATCGGTGCGGCTGTATTTGCCGCGGGCGAGCGCGACGGCGACCGAATCCGCCGATGTCCAGCACGACCACGCATCGGCCGGCGCGTCGCAGGGTTTGCGTGTGTTGCTGGTGGAGGACAACGAGGAAGTTGCGGCTGGCACGGAGGCGTTGTTGTCGATGATGAATCACCACGTCACGTATGTGTTCAATGCTGATGCCGCGATTGCGATGCTGGATGCCGCGCGTCGCGATGCTTCGAATGGTGGTGTGTTGCCGTTTGATGTGGTGCTTTCGGATATACATATGCCGGGAAAATTGAACGGCATTGATCTGGCTGAGATTCTGCAGACGTGGACGCCACGGGTGCCGGTGATTCTGGTGACGGGTTACGCGGAGGAGTTGGACCGGGCGCGTGAGGTCGATGCGAGGGTATTGTCGAAGCCGTTTGATATCGCACTGTTGGATTCGCTTTTGCAAGGCATTAGGGAGGATTTGAGTGCGCGGGAAGGGATTTCGCTCGCGCCGGTCGATGGGGATGGACCGGGGCGGGGGGTGGGGTCGGGCGGTGGTTTCGGCGCTCGCGGCCAGGGTTAATGTCGGGGTATTTTCGTTCGCACTCGGTCAGGGTTTTGGGCGCGGGGCTGATGGTCGGTGGTCGGGGTCAATGCTGGGTTGTTGCTGCGTACGTTAGCTCGGGTTGTATGTTGGCCAAGGTTTTTTCGTTCGCACTCGGTCGGGGTCTTGGGCGGTGTGCTACCGGCGGTGGTTGGGGTTGGTGCTGGGTTGTTGCTGCGTACGTTAGCGCGGGTTCAATGTTGGCCAAGGTTTTTTCGTTCGCACTCGGTTTTTTTGGGGGGCGTACCGGCGGTGGTCAAGGGTCAGTGCTGGGTTGTTGCTGCTTACGTTAGCTCGGGTTTTATATTGGCTGTATTTTTTGTCACTATTAGCCACTGTCCGTGGCGGGACTTCATTTCTTTGTCCAACGGCGACAAAGAAACGAAGCAAAGAAAACGCCTCTCCACAATCTGTTTTAAGTGTCCCCAGCGTGCAGACCACTGCTTTTGGTTCCCGCGTAGCACGGTGCTCGCTAGAACCACGCTGCGTTGAAACCCTCCTTCTCGCGAATCCTTACATCCCCACGCTTCGCCACCAGTGCTCTCGGGCAAGATCGATGGCCCACGGACCATTACGGCCTCACCCGTATTCGCGGTTAATGGACTGCGTGATCCGCGCGACCATTTAGGTGAGAAGCACGCAGAACGTGCAATACCTTTGGACATGAGCACGCCGTAAAAATCTCGGAACACTTCGCACCCAGCGCGAATCAGCGCGTCTGAAATTACTACGCACCGAATAGCTTCTGTCAACCTCGAACAGGGGTGAGGCCGTACCGTTCCGTCGGCGCAGCGATCTCGCCCGAGAGCACTGGTGGCGAAGCGTGGGGATGTAGGAATTCGCGAGAAGGAGGGTTTCAAGTGTCCGTGGTTTTGCAAGCACCGTGCTACGCGGGAACCAAAAGCAGTGGTCTGCACGCTGGGGACACTTAATACAGTTTGTGGAAAGGCGTTTTCTTTGCTTCGTTTCTTTGTCGCCGTTGGACAAAGAAATGAAGTCCCGCCACGGACAGTGGCTAATAGTGATAAAAAATACAGCCAATATAAAACCCGAGCTAACGTAAGCAGCAACACCCCGGCATCAACCCGACCGCAAGCGCCGACAGACCAATCCAGCATCAACCCCGACCGCCAACGTCAAAAGCCACGCCCAGGCCCAAGCCCCCGTCCACCGGCGCGAGCGAAAACCATATCGAAGCCCCTTTTTCCACCCGTTTGTAAAAACATCCGCGCCCCGCCGCCATCGAGAAAATTACTGCGCCCGCGATCGCCCCATCGCTCCCCATCGCACTCTCCCTCTGCTCCGGCACGCGAGTTGCGTGCATCCCCTTGACTTGCGACGAATTGTCAGCGCGTTGCAACTTGTTCCAGGCAACCCCATTCCAGGCAACCCAGGGAGGCAGCCATGCGGCACACAGTTATTGGCATCTTCGACACCTACGACCAAGCCGAAGTCGCGCGCAGCGCACTGGTGGCGTCCGGTTTCGCCCGCTCCGACATCGAACTCCAGGCGGCCCCCGTGACGCCCTCACCCGACGATCCCGTCAACGGCGTCACCGGTCAGCCACCGGAGCCCGGCGGCGTTCTGGCAAATATCGAACGCTTCTTTTCGATGCTATTCGGCAGCCGCGATCAACCGCCCGAAGTTGCACATTATTCAGAAGCCGTACGTCGCGGCGGAGTCCTCGTGGCAGTCGATACCCCCTCGGCCGCCCGCGCCGACGCCGCCCGCCTGACGCTGGCGGAACAAGGCGCAATCGATATCGACGAACGCGCGGCAAGCTGGGGCACGCTCCATCACGCGCGCGCGTCGGACCCCGCCGCCGATACCCGGGATCATTCGCTACTCGATGAACTCGGCCTCGGCTCGGGCAGCGCCGTGCCAGGAGTCGCGCCGGTAAATCCCCCCGCCGATCCGCTCACGTCCACACGCACGGACGCCGGCCGCGCACGCGCCTATCCGCACGCGGATCTTGGCGACCCATCGCTGGAACCGCTCGATCCATTCAGCCCCGGCATGAGTGAGCCGCTGACAGGCGTCGCGCCAGCGCCAAGTTCGCCGACACCCACATCCACACCGACACCGTCGATATCACCGTCGGCGGCGGCTTCTTCGGCGTCGGCACAAAGCTGGCGTCCGATCGATCCGCTGGATCAACTGGACGAAAGCGAAACGTCGTCACGCCGCGGCGATGTAGGCACGCCGGTCGACCCGGTGCGCCCGGTCTCGCGCAACACAATGCCCGACGAGTTCATGGAGTACGAGGACGACTTCCGCACGGACTATGAGTCGAAGTACGCGGCAACGGGCGCGCGCTATGAAGAGTACGAAGAAGCGTATCGATACGGCGCCACCGCCGGCACCGACGAGCGCTATCACCGCCGCAACTGGGACGACACAATGGAAACCGAGTTGCGCCGTGACTGGGAAAGCAGCAAGCCGCTCGGCGAAGACACATGGGAGCGCGTCAAACACGCGGTGCGCCACGGCTGGGATCGCGTGACGGGACATCACCATACTTGATGCGCCACGCTTGTCCTGCTTGCTTAAAACGCCCACGGCCCGCATTCGCGGGCCGTGGGCCTTTTGCCTGATGCTGCTTGCGTTATGACTCAACCGTCGCCATGCGCTTGACCCAGGCGACGTATCTATCGATGAAAGTCTGCAGGAACTTGCGCGTCTTCTCGTCCACGATCTTGCCGCTGGCATCGATGCGGCTCTCATCGTGCTTGACGAACATTTCCGGCTGCCCGAGGAGCGGGACATCGAGATACGCGAGCACGTTACGCAGATGCGCCTGCGCGAGCGCCGTGCCGGTCGCGCCGGGCGATGTCCCGATCACCGCCCCCGGCTTGTCGAACCACGCGCTTTGCCCCCACGGCCGCGAACCCCAGTCCAGCGCGTTCTTCAGCACGCCGGGGATGGAACGGTTGTATTCCGGCGTGACGAACAACAAGCCATTCGCCTCCGATATCTTCTGCTTCATCGTCCGCGCCACCTCCGGAAAATCGCCGTCGTAATCCTGGCTGTAAAGCGGGAGGGTCGCAATATCCAGAAACTCAAACGAAAAATCCGCCGGCGCAAGCGACACCAGCGCGTGCGCGAGTTTCTTGTTGAATGAATCTCGACGAATGCTGCCAACAACAACCGCAATCTTGTAGGTCATGTCTATTCCCTGTGACTGAGTTGATGAATGAGTTGATGACCGAGCGAAATGAAGGAACACGCGGAGGAACGAAGTGAAATCCGCGGGCGTGACACGCGCTGACACGTATCGGCGGATTGATCATAGGCGCGCAATTGCTGTGCAGGCTATCGGAAATGAGTCGGATTGACGTTTGGCGGTGCACGTTTCGCAAGCGTGTTGCTTCGCGATGACCATTCCAGGTGCAACCCGGTCTGGAAGCCCATTGCACGCCATTTTTGAGATGATTTCCACAAAGTTGTCCACAGAAACTGTGGACAACTTTGTAGATGTTTAATAATTCTGACTAAACCGCCACGGATTTGGCGGATAACAACTCGACGTCTCGCGAAACGGCCAGCGAAGGGCTTTTTGACCGGGGCTGGCGTCGAGTCTGTGTAAATTTATTGACCAAAGTACACGTTGCACTGCGATGCGGGACCCTGGCATGTCGTGGGCTGCGAGCTGGAAGCATCGGCAGCGTTGGCCGCACCGGCAACAGCGAACAGGGCGAAGACGGCGAAGATGGAAAGAATGCGTTTCATAAGACACCTCGGTTTTGGATGACGATCAAGCTGGATCGGTGAACCGAGAATATCGATGAAGCGTTTCCAGAAAAATGGCACTCAAAGGAAATAGCTTTTACTGAAATCGCAAAGATTGAAGCGCAACGCGTGACGTTAGCCACGGAAATTCACATTCGTGCGTTGCGCACAATAATATGTTTTCTCAATCGACATTGGTTGTCGATAGCTTTGTGAATAGACTGATTCCTATCGATAGCGCAACACGCGCTGTCCCGAAAAATCAGGGGTTCACCATGAAACGCGCGCTTATCGGCGGTTTGCTTTTTGCAGTGCTGGCTTCGTCCGCGCCTGCCTTTGCTCAGTCGTCAATTGCCACACCGCGAACGCGGGCCGATGTGAAGGCTGAGCTTATCGCGGCAAGAAATAGCGGCGAACTCGACTTGATTCATTCGGAAAGCTATCCGCAGCTGCTGCCTTATCAGACATCGCGCAGTGCTCGCGCAACTTCGAATGACGATACGGCCGTGACGCAAGTGAACAGCGCACGCATCAGCACGCAATAAGTTACTGAGCAAAGGAAGGTTTGATTACTGAATTCAACTGGTTCGTCAACTTATCTCCTCCTCCACCTCGCTCCGATGGTGGCTTGCCCGGCTCCCAAGCGCCGGGCTTTTTTTTGCGCCGGCATCTCGCCTCGATGAAGTGCGCCTACGTCTGCAAGCCGGGTTCAATCAACGCGAAGTCGGGAAGCCCATCACGTTTGAAAGCAGCTTGCCTCACAGCAAGCATCGCAAAGGTGAGCGATTTCGGGAGGCTCGGAAGGTGAGTTGCGAGGCCGTGCAAAAACTCACGCCAAGGTCATTTTCAAGTATGGCTAACTAGTTTGAAGACGGAGATTGACTTCATCAACTGCCTTCAAAGTAGCTCCAAGGTCCTTTGTTTATAAGGGTTTCAGGTTTCATCGAGATAGTTCCCTGAAGCGTTCGATGTGTTCGCGTGCGTTACTGGCTACGCGGTGTCGATGCTGCACGCACGGAAACGCAAGCTGAAGCGAAGCTATAGGTGAGGCAATACGGGAGGGTGATCTGGCCTTCTTGAGAAGGCACATGAAGAAGCCTTCAATGCTGACGCCCCGCTTTATCTTCCTCATGCTAAAGCGTTCTCTATCAACGAGTTGCGTCCTCTTGTTAAAACAGTTGATACGCACGAGCAGTGGCTTTCAATGCTCGTTCAACGCTGCTTCACATCGATTCAATACGCTATAGGTGAGGTTATGCGGGAGCCGTTGCAACGGAACAAAGCTTGCTGACAGAGCCCAAGCCAACTGCTCACACACAACAAGGACACTCATGAAATTCAAACGATCCGTCACCCTTGGCACAGCGGCTTTGGTCGTGATTGGTGGATTGGGCGTGCTGGCCGCGTGTGCATCGGTGGGTCGCAACAGCGTCGGCAACGAGCACGTGCCTGAGCCCGCGAAGGCCGTCGATCTCGATCGGTATCTAGGACAGTGGTACGAATTCGCGCGCTATGAAAACCGTTTCGAACGCGGTTGCGAAGCAGTGACCGCCAACTATGCGAAACGCGATGATGGGCTCGTCTCGGTCATCAATTCATGTCGTGAAGGCGGCGTGAACGGCAAACTGAAATCGTCGGAGGGCAAGGCGAAGATCGTGCCGAATTCGAACAACGCCAAGCTCAAGGTGTCGTTCTTCGGACCGTTCTATGTGGGCGACTACTGGGTGCTCGATTACGCCGACGACTACACATGGTCTATCGTCGGCGAGCCGAGTGGAAGGTATCTGTGGATCTTGACGCGTGAAGCGAAACCCGCGGCTGAACTGCGCACAGCGTTGATCGACCGCGCGCGAAAGCTCGGCTACGACGTGACGCTATTGCGCGAAACACTGCATTGACGTGCATGCGGTGACGGGGATAAGTCAGTGTGGCTCGTGTTCCACGCTCCTTAAAATATCAATCGTCGATGGCGTCGTAGAGATGGCGTTCGAACACGGTCGACATCGTAAAGGGTTCCACGGCGCGTCGCTGGATGAGCATGATGCCGATCATGTTTTCCACCGGATCGGCGAACCAGTTGGTGCCCAGCGCGCCGGGCCAGCCGAACGAACCCACCGACCGATAACCAAGCGTGCGCTGTTGCGCGGGATCGTCGACGATGGCAAGTCCCAGCCCAAACCCCTGCCCCGCCCACACAATATGTCCGAACGCCGGAATGCGACGCTGGTCGCGCGACAGAAAATTCGTACGCATCATATCGACGGAGCGGTGTGACAAGAGACGCGGCCCGTGTGCGCGTTCGTTCGCGTCGCCTTGCAATCGCCCGCGGCCGAGCAGCATGCGCGCGAATTGAAGATAGTCGTCAGCCGTGGAAACAAGACCGCCGCCGCCGCTTTGAAAACGCTCGGGTTTAGCGAAGCGACTCGACGCCGGATGGTCTTCCACCACGCGTTGTCGCGTAGAAGGATCAATGGCGTAGGCCACCGACAGCCGCCCGAGTTTTTCCGGCGGCACGACGAAGCCCGTGTCCACCATTCCCAACGGTTCGAAGATGCGCGTGCGAAAGAACGTTTCAAGCGAGCCACCGCTGATGCGCTCGATCAACGCGCCGAGGACATCGGTGGCAATGCCGTAATGCCAGCGCGCGCCGGGCTGGAACATCAAGGGGAGGTTCGCTACGCGCTGCAGCCACACACTGGGGTCGACCATTGAGTCGATGCCGTTGAACACGCTGCCGTAGGCATCGGCCAGCGCGCCGGACGCGGTGAAGTGGTACGCGAGACCCGCGCGGTGCGTGAGGAGATCGAGCAACGTGATTGGCGCGCGGGCAGGCTCGGTGCGCTCGAGCGGCGCGGCGGGATCGGTGAGAACCTGGGGATTGGCCAGCTCCGGCAGCCAGCGCGAAACGGGATCGTCGAGTGCGATGAGCCCTTCTTCAACGAGCATCAGGGCAGCGACGCTCGTCACGGGTTTGGTCATGGAGGCAATGCGAAACAGCGTGTCACGCGTCATGGGTGCGCGGGATTCCGCGTCTCGGCTGCCTAGTGCGTCGACCCGGGCAATCTCGCCATGTCGCCAGACCAGCGTCACGGCACCGGCTACGTCGCCGGCATCGACAAATTCCTGCATGGCAGTACGGGTGCGCTCAAGGCGCGTGGCGCTGAATCCTGCGTCGGACATCCGGACGTTCCTTTGGCGGCTTTGAGCATTTCGGCACGGGATTTAATCATGCCGGAAATGTAGATACCAAGGGAGATTCAGATCAGATGATAAGACGATATTGCAGAGCCCGTCGTGATCGCTATATTGGCCGCAGCCCTCCGAACCGAAAGCGGCGATTCAAGCCGCGTCTTCAAGTTGCGAAAGCCGTTCGTTGATTCGCCGCATGCGCGATTGCTGCGCCGGAACAAGCGGGTTGGATGTTATCGAGTCTATCCGGCTACGCCAGTAAGCGAGCGGAATCCGATCCTCAGCGGAAATCCGGCTGATTACCCGCTCTAGATGCAAAATGTCAGTTTCAATCTGTCGATGGTGCATTCGCCACTCCATTCTCTCGCTGTTATTTTTACTTTTTTAAAACGAATTTTTGATGACATGCGCAACTGAACCGGTTCGTGTGTCATACAAAATTCCAGAGTCACGTACCTTCTGCTAGCGTTAAGCAGCACGGCCCTCGGCAGCACCCTTCAAAGGACAGTGATATTGACATGCGCTGACTATTTAGCAAATAACGAATAGTCGAAATAAAGTATTCGGAGGTTGTATCGGCAAATTTTCCACACGATTTGCCGGCGTTTGCTTGAAGAATGGATATATTTTACAGATTATAAATAAGACAAAACGTTTGCGCATAGACGAACTATCCACTTCGGCGAATTTGATATGACCTATATGCGGCAATCGTCAGCTTGATCGATATCTTCAGCCGAGAAACGATGCCTCCTGATTTATTCAGCCATCGCGATGCACGCCAATACCATGCGAACCATTCCCCTGAGCCCGGATATCCTGAGTTAGAACCGCGAGTGAATTACTTGGACAATTTGAAGCCGAACAAAAGAGCGCGCGTGCAAACGCTATATTCACTGCGGAACATGTCTACGCCGGGACATTCTCGCTACGGGCGAATCGTAGACTACGCTTGCATGCGAGTTTTTATGCCGGACGCGGGGTCAGGCAGGAGCAGGCAATCGAACGACATCGATAAAGTCGTCGTGTCGAATTGGTACCCCTATCGGATCACTTCGCCCGGCAAGCGATCAGCAAGCCGTTCTGGCCGTTTTCGCTGCTTTGATCGAGGACGTCGTAGCTGCCTGCGCACAGCGCACGCGCGTTTTCCTGGCAGTTGCTCCAGCCGCCGCTGGTCGGGCACTGGATCATGGAGGTCGGGCGGCCATCGGAGGAAAAGAGCGGCGGCGCGCTGCTGCAAGCCGACAACGCCGACAGAGCGGCAACCAGTGGCACGACCGGCACAAGCGCCAGACAACGCGCGGCAAATACGCTGACAAGCTTCATCCGAAACCCCTTTTTTCGCTGTTTTTTTGATTACGCGAGTATGCCATGCGGAGCTTTCGCCTTGTCCCTGTGCGCCATGCTGCGCGCGAGTTTCCGCTACTTTTGCAGCCCCCAGATATCGCTGTCGATCATCTCTACGCGCGCATCGATTTTCGCTTTTACATCGGCGAGCGCCTGGTTGTAAAAGTGCGCGCCAATCGTCTTCGATAACTCATCCAACCATTCCTTCGCCTCGAACTGCCCAAGCCGCGCGTCGAAGCGCTCCTCGGCCAGCCGCTGCAACTGGGAAATGGCAAGCGCCTCGTGCTCGC
Source organism: uncultured beta proteobacterium (assembly GCA_963708695.1). Taxonomy (GTDB): domain Bacteria; phylum Pseudomonadota; class Gammaproteobacteria; order Burkholderiales; family Burkholderiaceae; genus Caballeronia. The sequence continues at coordinate 158,745 of CAVPTS010000001.1, read as the reverse complement.
GGGATAACGGCGTCATGGGTGCGTCCTTCGTCAATGTTTAAACCTCGATCCCCAGCGCGACGATCTTCTTGTACATCGTCGCCCGGCCGATACCGATGCGCTGCGCCGCTTCGGCCACACGCCCGCCGCTGGCGTGGAGGGCATCGGAGAGAAACTGTTTTTCGAAGCTAGCCATGGCTTGCGCGTAGGGGATCGGATCATCTTCTGACGCCGCGACCGGGTTGACCGGCTCCGGCTCCGGCGTCACGCTTTGCGCGCCCATGAACGAGCCCAACGCGCGGGCATCGATATGCTCGCTGTCCGACAACATCACCGCGCGCTCCAGCGCGTTGCGCAGCTCGCGCACGTTGCCAGGCCACGAATAGGCGCAGAGCAGGCGCAGCGCGTCGTCGTGGAGCACGAACTGGCCGGCGTGACGCGGACGGGCATCGGCGGAAAGCTCTTCGAGCATGGCGTACACGAGCGCCTCGATATCGCCGGCACGCTCGCGCAACGGCGGTGCGTGAATAGCCAACACGTTCAGCCGATAAAACAAGTCCGCGCGAAACCGCCCGCTGGCCACGAGCGCCGGCAAATCCGCCGAGGTTGCCGCGATGATGCGAACATCCGTGCGCACGATCCGGTTCGATCCCAGCGGCTCGAACTCCTTCTCCTGCAAGACGCGCAGCAATTTGCCCTGCAACACGACCGGCATGTCGCCGATTTCATCGAGGAACAGCGTGCCGCCATCCGCGAGTTCGAACTTCCCCACGCGGCCTTTGCGATCCGCGCCCGTGTACGCGCCCGCCGCCGCGCCGAAAAACTCCACTTCGAGCAAGGTGTCCGGGATCGCCGCGACGTTCACGGAAACGAGCGGCCGCGCCGATCGCGCCGACGCGCCGTGAATGGCGTGCGCGAGCAGTTCCTTGCCCGTTCCCGTTTCGCCGGATAGCAGCACGGGCGAATCGACCTGCGCCGCGCGCCGTGCCTGGCGTTTGACATCGAGGCTCGCGGTGCTTGTGCCCACGAAACTCGCGAACGTATATTTCGCCCGCCGGGCTTGCGCGAGCGATTGCCGTGTCGCGATGAGTTCCTGCTGCACGCGCGAGTAGTGCGAGAACAGGGGCGTGAGCGCCTTCATTTCATCGAAGAGCGCGAAGCCGATTGCACCAACCGTCTCGCCGAAATCGTCCTTCAGCGGCAAGCGCGTGACGACCAGCGGCTCGCGATCCGTTTCCAGCAGATCGAGCAGAATCGGCTTGCCGGTCGTGACGACCTCGCGCATCAGGCTGTTCGGGATCACCGATTCGCAATCGCGGCCAATCGCTTCTTGCGGGTCCGAAAACCCGAAACGCGCCGCATAGCGTTTGTTTATCCAGACAACCCGCGCCTCTTTGTCTACGATAAACGTGCCTTCACTGAAGTTTTCGAAGGTCTTGAAAAGCGAATCCATCGCGCGGCGCAGAACGTCGCTGTAATCGACGGGGACATGCGTCCAGTCGTTGTGTATTGGGTGTGTCGCGGCTATCTCCATCATTTTTTAACCATTTTCTCGATATTGAGACAGGATATCTCGAAACGTGGAATCGCGGCAAGACTGCTACAAACCATTACACTACCGGCCGTTCGGCTGAATGTCGCGTCATCGCTTTGTCTCCGTTTATAGACATTCTGCACAATGCGCAACGCCGCTCATGGCTGGTTTCCTTGTCCAGCCACATTTCGCGGCCGCTGGCACGATTGCTGCATAGAGGGCGCATCCAATTTTGGGCGACCAAGCGCCCGAATGAACAACAAGTAACGGAGACTTAATGTCCTTCATCATCGTCCTTGCAGCATTGGTGTTTCTCATGCTGGCCGCGTATCGCGGCTACAGCGTGATCCTGGTGGCGCCGCTCGCCGCGCTCGCCGCCGTGCTGCTCACCGAACCCGCCGCTGTCGCGCCGGTGTTTTCCGGCATCTTCATGGAGAAGATGGTCGGCTTCGTGAAGCTGTATTTCCCTGTATTCCTGCTGGGCGCCGTGTTCGGCAAAGTGGTCGAACTCTCGGGCTTCTCCGAGTCCATCGTGGCCGCCGCCATTCGATACATCGGCAAAGCGCGCGTGAATGCGGTGATCGTCGCGGTGTGCGCGTTGCTCACCTATGGCGGTGTGTCGCTGTTCGTGGTCGTGTTCGCCGTGTATCCGTTCGCGGCCGAAATGTACCGCCAAAGCAATATTCCGAAGCGGCTGATGCCCGGCGCTATCGCGCTCGGCGCGTTCTCGTTCACCATGGATTCCCTGCCCGGCACGCCGCAGATCCAGAACATCATCCCCACGACCTTCTTCAAGACCACCGGTTGGGCCGCGCCTTGGCTCGGGACCATCGGCTCGCTGTTTATCGTCGTGGTCGGGCTGTCGTTCCTGGAATGGCGCCGCCGTTCGGTGATGGCAACGGGTGAAGGCTATGGCACCTCGCTCCTGAACGAACCGGAGCGCGTGGAAAGCAAGAGCTTGCCGAATCCGCTGCTCGCCCTCGCGCCGCTGGTGCTGGTCGGCGTGGCGAACTTCGTGCTGACCAAACTGATTCCGGTCTGGTACGGCGCGAGTTATTCCGTCGCCCCCGATGTGCTGCCCGGCGTTCACGCGCCAATCGTCACGCCGATTAAAGCGGTCGTCGCGATCTGGGCCGTTGAAGGCGCGTTGCTGCTCGGCATTTTGCTGGTCGTTTTGACGGCGTTCGGGCGCGTGCGGGAAAAGTTTGCGGTGGGAACGAAGGCGGCCGTCGGCGGCGCATTGCTCGCGGCGATGAACACCGCGTCCGAGTATGGTTTCGGTGGCGTGATCGCGGCGTTGCCGGGGTTCATCGTGGTCAGCGATGCGCTCAAGAGCATCCCGAATCCGCTCGTGAATGCGGCGGTATCGGTGAGTTCGCTGGCAGGCATCACGGGTTCGGCGTCGGGCGGCATGAGCATCGCGCTGGCAGCCATGTCCGATACGTTCATCAAGGGCGCGGAAGCGGCGCATATTCCGCTCGAGGTGCTGCATCGGGTGGTGGCAATGGCGAGCGGCGGCATGGACACGCTGCCGCACAACGGCGCGGTGATCACGCTGCTCGCCGTGACGGGATTGACCCATCGCGAGTCTTATCGCGATATCTTTGCGGTGACGATCATCAAGACGCTCGCCGTGTTCTTCGTGATCGCGGTGTATTACATGACCGGGCTGGTATAAGGCTTTTGCGTCTATGTGCGCGTATCGGCGGCTTGCCCTAATGCCGCCGATTTGCACCCCAATCTCTCCGACAGGACTCGCCCCATGACCTCATCCGCAGCAACCCCGCTCGCCGGCAAAACCGCGCTCGTCACCGGATCGACAAGCGGCATTGGCCTCGGCATCGCCACCGCGCTTGCGCAAGCCGGCGCGAATATCGTGCTGAACGGCTTTGGTGACGCCGCCGTTATCCAAGGCGCGATCGCGCAGATCGAACAGCACGGCGTGAAGGCCTTGCATCACGGCGCGGACATGTCGAAGGCCGCCGAGATCGAAGCGATGATCGCGTTCGCCATCGAAAAGTTCGGTGCGGTCGATGTGCTCGTGAACAACGCCGGCATTCAGCACGTGGCGAGCATCGATACCTTTCCCGTCGAGAAGTGGGACGCGATTATCGCGATCAATCTGAGTTCGGCGTTCCATACCATGCGCGTCGCGCTGCCCAAGATGCGCGACAACGGTTGGGGCCGCGTGATCAACGTCGCGTCGGCGCATGGGCTGGTGGGTTCGGCCGGGAAGTCGGCTTATGTGGCCGCGAAGCACGGCATTGTCGGCTTGACGAAAGTGGCCGCGCTCGAAAACGCGCGCACGGGCGTCACGGTCAACGCAATCTGCCCGGGCTTCGTGCTGACCCCGCTGGTGCAAAAGCAGATCGACGATATCGCCACGCGTGACAACATCTCGTCGGACGCCGCGCGCTCGAAGTTGCTGGGCGAAAAACAGCCGTCGGAGCAGTTCGTCACGCCGGAGCAGATTGGCAAGATGGCGGTGTTCTTGTGTTCGGACGCCGCCGATGAAATGCGCGGTTCGGCACTTCAGATCGATGGCGGCTGGACGGCGCAGTAAGTCGGCGGGCACCGGTAGCGCGTGCCCGCTGCGGCATCCGTTGGTAATATCGGGGTTCCCAGAACGGAGACTCCGATGACCGCTGAATATAATCGAACAGAAGAGGCGCAGGCGATGGAGCGCATCGTCAATGCCACGCGGCAGGTGCAATCCGCATTCACGGCGTTGCAGGGGCAGTTCCCGCCGAACGGCGACGGCAGGCCGTCGCAGATTGCGTTGCAGACTTTTGACGCGGCGCTGCAGGAGCTGGAGGAAGCGCAAGGGGCGTTCGACACCATGCTGAACGATCTCTTCGATGGAAACCGCTGAGGCTCGCTGAGGCTATTCCTAGTCAGCGGCGGGCGGGACGGTTAGCGACGCCGATCGTCTCCTCAAGCTCCGCGCAAAACAGGAACGGCCGGCGTTTCCTTCGCCTTCTGTGAATCCGCTGCCACCTCTGCCTCGGCCTCCGGATTCAACCCTTCCCACGACACGCCATCGGTCGATTGGCGCCGGGCCGCCGCCACGCACGCCTCGACCAGCTCCTTGAACGACGTGGCCGCCGACGTCTTGCGGATCACGGCCTCGCCTTCGAGCGTGCTGTCCGGCACGACCAGCCCCACGATCAAATCCGCCGTGCCCGCGCGCTGATGCAGTCTGCGCAATAAATTGCGCAGATACGGCGGCGACTCGGCGGCATCGAATGAAATCACGCAAATCAGCGACACGCCCGTCAGGTCGACATCGTCGAAACGGGTGCGCGAAAAGCGCTCGTACGGCGCCAGCTCCGCGCCCAGACCGTGCTTGCGGAACAACTGCACGGCGATGGTCGCCGCCAGATCGTCGAGCACACCGCGCCCGGCAATGCACAGCACGGACGACGTATGGCCTTCTTGGTCGGCATCGAAGTGAGCGGGCGGCGCTTCGTGCAGAATGCCCGCCTCGCGATCCGACAGTTCAAGCGCGGCCGGCGGTTCTTCGCCCTGCCTGACCGCCATCACCACGTCTTCCACTTCTTCGAGCCCTTCGACAATATCCATCGCGGATTCGTTGATGCGCTTAAGCTGATCCGCGGTGACCACGCCGCGCAGCACGTCCTGATGCGCGATCCGCAAGCCCACCAGCGCCACTTCGTCGTAATAGGCGCTGAGCGAGCGCTCCTTGAGCAGGGATTCGGCCTGGACCAGCGCTTCATCGGGATCGTTGGCAAGCAGCCGCTGATAAAAATTCTCCGCGGGCGTTAAAGCTGGACGGTCACCGAACAGGACATCGAGGAATTCCAGCCGGTCCACATGCCGGCCGAGAATCACGAGACACAGCGTCAGCGGCGTCGATAAAACCAGCCCGATCGGCCCCCAGATCCAACTCCAGAATATTGCCGCCACGATCACCGCGAACGGCGAAAGCCCCGTGCTGTGGCCGTACAGCAGCGGTTCGACCACCTGCCCCGCGACCACATCGGTGATGCCGAACAAGGCGATGGTCCAGATCATCATCGACCAGCCCGGTCCGACGGCCGCCGCGAACACCACGGCAAGCAACGCCGCGATCCACGTCCCGACGTACGGCACGAAGCGCAGCAATCCGGTCAGCACGCCGAACAGCAACGCGCCGGGCACGCCGATGATCGCCAGCCCGATCGAAATCACGATACCCACGCCCATGTTGATGCCGAGTTGCGCAAGGAAATAGCGCGATAACCGGCGGGCGGCTTCGTCCATGGCGGTGGTGGCGCGGTGCAGGTCACGCGATCCGAACAGGCGTATCAGCCGGTCGCGCAGATCTTCACGCTGCAACAGGATAAAGATGGCGACCACGAGCACGATGCCGGTGGTTTCAAGCGGATTCAGAATCGGCGACAAAAACCGCTGCGCCAATTGCACCGGCGACGGCGCCGGCTCGTGGACTTCAACGGGCATGGGGGCATCGATGGGAGAAGCCGCCGGGTTTTCCTGCGCTTTGCGAATCTCCTCCTCGCGGCTCGGCGAAAGGCGCTTCAACGCCGTGGCAGCCTTACCGAGAAACGCATCGGCGCGGCCGATGGTCTTTTGCTGCACGGCATCGATTTTCCGTTCCACCGCGAACTGGTATTGCGGCAGGTCGCCGGCAAGTTGCGCGACTTGTGCGCCGATCAGCGCGCCGACCGCGGTCAGCACCGACAACGCCACGAGCACCGCCAGAATCACCGAAGGCACTTGCCCCAGCCTCAGCCGCCGCAATAAATCGACGAAGGGCGCGACCAGGAAGCTCAGCAACACGGCGAGGATGATCGGAATCAGCACCGCGCGGCCGAAGTACAGCGCGCAAATCACGACCACGCCGGTCACTAACGAGAGCAACGCCCGCATGCCCGGCGCGTCGGGCGGCAAGACCTTGGACAGCGGCCGGCGGGGAGCGGGATTTGAATTCATGACATCGTTCTCGTCTGTGGCGGGTTGTGGCTGTTTTCAAGCTGCGCCGGCTTGCAACGCAGGCGCGCCCGGTGATTCGGGGCGGAATCGGCCGGGCAGCAGAAGCGGTTCGATCTGTGTCCGGGGTTGGCGGATATAGACGGGTACGGTGGTATGAGCAAGGCACATGCCATTTGCCCGACGCCGACTCGAAATGGCTCGAATTGACTCGATTTGGCTCGAAAGGTGAGGAAATACGGGAGCCGAGGGTGTCCTGCTCTACCCTCCCATCACGACCATTCCACGAATCCGGCTGGCGATGGATTCCAGCGTGAATGGCTTGGTGATCATTTCCATGCCGGTATCGAGGAAACCGTTCGCGCGGGTCGCGGCTTCCGCATATCCCGTCATGAACAGCACGCGCAGCTTGGGCCGCGTCGCGCGCGCGGCATCCGCCAATTGCCGACCGTTCAGTCCCGGGAGCCCGACATCGGTGACCAGCAAATCGATCCGCGCGCGCGAATTGAGCACGGCCAGGCCCGACGGGCCATCGACTGCTTCGAGCACCTCGTAGTCCAGATCGCGCAAGATCTCGCACACGAGTTCACGCACCGAAGCGTCATCTTCCACCACCAAAATAGCGTGCCGCCCTGCCGCCCGATGCGCCTCGTTGAGTTCGCTCGCCATTTCCTGCTTGCCGGGATCGCCGGAAAAACGCGGCAGATAGAGCCGGATGGTCGTGCCGGCATCGGGCGCGCTGTCTATCGTCGCAATGCCCCCGGATTGCTTGGCAAACCCGTATGCCATCGATAACCCCAGCCCCGTTCCCTGCCCCAGCGGCTTGGTCGTATAGAACGGATCGAAGGCGCGCGCCTTGACGTCGGCATCCATGCCGGCGCCCGTATCCGACACCGATACCACCACGTAAGGCCCCGGCGCGACATCGGGATGACGCACGGCGAAGTCGTGCCCCAGTTCCACATTGTCGGTTTCGAGCGTCAGGCGCCCACCCGCCGGCATGGCGTCGCGCGCGTTGATCGCGAAGTTCAGCAGCGCGTTTTCGAGCTGATTCGCGTCGCAGCGCGTGAGCCAGAGCTGCGGATTCGGCACCACGTGCGTGTGGATCGCCTCGCCCATCGTGCGTTTGAGGAGATCGTCGATGGAATGCAGAAGCTCGTCCGCGTTCACCGGCTTGGGGTCGAGCGGCTGACGCCGCGAAAATGCCAGCAGCCGATGCGTCAGCGACGCCGCCCGGTTCGCGGCGCCGATCGCCATCGTGATGAAACGGTCGATGTCGTTCGTCCGGCCAAGCTGGGTGTATCGGCGGATCAGTTCGAGCGGCCCCGTGATGCCTTGCAGGAGATTGTTGAAATCATGTGCGATGCCGCCCGTCAGTTGCCCGAGCGCTTCCATTTTCTGCGCCTGGCGCAGCGCTTCTTCGGTTTGCTGAAGCGCGCGCTGGGTTTCCTTTTCGCTGGTGACATCGCGGCCATTGCCGTAAAGCGCATCGCCTTCAGACGCGGCGACCCACGATACCCATCGGTAAGATCCGTCCTGATGGCGAATGCGATTTTCGAAGCGCACAAGTCCCGATCTGGCCGCCGATAACAACGCGGCTTCGGTAGCCTGCACGTCGTCCGGATGCACGATTTCAGCAAACGACTTGCCGATGAGCTCGTCTTCGCGAAAACCGAGGATATCGGTCCAGGCCGGATTGACGGCGCGCAGCACGCCCGCGCTGCTCGCGACAATGAACAGGTCGCGCGAATTGCGCCAGATGCTGTTGCGCTCGCGTGTGCGGGCATCGACTTCGGCGGCCAGCGAATCGTTCAAGCGCCGCAATTGCGTCTCGCTCACGCGCAATCGTTCTTCAAAGCGCTTGTGGCCCGTGATGTCATAAGTCACGCCGAGATAGCGCAAGCCGCCCGAACTGCTGGCTATCGCCTCGCCGCGACGCGCCATCCAGCGCTCCTCGCCGTTATCGGGACGGCGGATCCGGTACTCCAGGTAATCGAGCGCGCCGGCCGGCATGTCGCTATGTCCCGCGAGCACGCGCGCGCGGTCATCGGGATGCACGAGTTCCAGGAGATCGTCGAGATGGTATTCATGGCGCGGCGTCAAACCCCATTGCCAGCAGAGTTCCTCCGATACCGCCATGCGCCCGCTGTCCGGAAATATCTCGAAGGTGCCAATTCCGCCCGCCTGCTGCGCAATCCGCAACCGCTCCTCGCTTTCCCGCAGCGCGCGGTCGCCCGCATGGCGTTCGATGGCGAGCGCCGTCACGCTCGCCACCTGGGCTATTTGCTCCAGTTCCTCGCGCGATGGCGTTCTCGGCATCGCGTAATAGTTCGCGAAGGTGCCGAGCAGGCGGCCATCGGCCGCACAAATGGGCATGGACCAGCACGCGCGCAGGTTGTACTTTCCCGCGATATCGCGGAAAGCCGCCCAAACCGGGTCCGTTTCGATGTCTTCCACAATCACCGGCTCGCCCCGGAAAGCCGCCGCCCCGCATGAACCCATCAGCGGCCCGAATTCGAGGCCATCGACTATGCGGTTGTAATCGTCGGGCAAACTCGGCGCCGCGCCGTGAACAAGGCGCTTTCCAGTCGAATCCACCAGCAGGATAGACGCGCGCAAAGGCAGTACCGAGGAGTCTTCCACCCGATGAATCACATGTTCGAGCACTTCATGCAGCGGCATGCCGGCCACGACGCGTCCCAACACGGCGCGTTCGAATTCGAGCTGGTTCAGCATGGAAAACAGCACGGGTTTCTGCATGGTCTGTAGCACAAGCCGGTAGGTCGGACACGATGCGACGAAATATTCCAAATCTTAGCACCCGGTATCGACTCGTCTCCGGTTGCACATTTCGCGCCTGTACGCAGGGCGGCTATTGTCCTTATCGACAATATGTTTTAGGTCGGCGGGTATGCATCGTGCGAGATTTCGGGGGTCGAAACATCGCGCACGTTCGCAACGGATTCGTAATGGCAATGGAATCGCCCTGCATCAGTATTTGTAAATTCGATAGCAAGACCGGACTGTGTATCGGCTGCTTGCGGACCAAGGACGAGTGCAAGCAGTGGAAAAAACTGAAGAACAAATCCCGGACAAAAATTATCGATGAAAGGCCTAAACGAGAAGCTAAGCTTAAGAAAGCGCGCAAGTGACGCGACGCTTTGAACACCATTGCATTGATGAATAAACAAAGCGTGCAGTACTGACGCAATAAAACGATAAGGACACGAAAACCCACCTCTCACGGAGTTCAGTCATGGTTAGCATTACTCAGTTGAAACGCGTTTTATCAGTGTCCGCAGCTGTGCTCGTCACGGCTTTCGCGACGCAGGGCGCCTTCGCGCAACGCACGGGGCTAAGTCCGAACGACGACATGTACGCGCCGGCGAACAGCACGAAATTGATGCCGAACGCGCCGCTTGGCAGCGAATACCCCACGCACGGCAATCAGCAAGCCGGCGAAATGAACCTGAATCCCACGGATCCTCGCGCGCAGCTGGTCAACGGCTTGCCGAATAACACGCAAAGCGGCGGCTACGGTTCGCCGTTGGCGGGAAGCAAGGCGAACGTTCCGGTTGGGTATTGACGGGTATTAGCGGGTATTAGTGGGGGATTAACGCCCTCACGCCATTTGCGCGCCGGCTGTGCGTTGAATGGCTTGCGGCGGCTGTCCGAATGCGCGCAGGAAGGCTCGGCGCATGCGTTCGCGGTCGCCGAATCCGGTCTCACGGGCGATCACTTCTATAGGATGCCGCCCGGACTCCATCATCACGCGCGCGGCTTCCACGCGCAGATGCTCGACCGCTTTTGCCGGCGATTGGCCGGTCTCTTCACGAAAGAGCCGGCTGAACTGGCGTGGACTTAGATTGGCCGCTTCAGCCAGTTCATCCACCGATAATTCCGCGCTCAAATTCTCTTTTGCATAAGCCAGCGCGTTCTGGACGCGATCGGACTTGGCATCGAGTTCGAGCAGCGCGGAGTATTGTGACTGGCCGCCTGCGCGCCGGTGATACACCACCAGCTTCCTCGCGACCGTCCGCGCGTGCTCCACGCCAAGATCGCTTTCGACCAGCGCCAGCGCGAGGTCGAGCCCCGCAGTCATTCCCGCCGATGTCCAGATGTTCCCGTCGTTGATGTAGATGCGGTCTTCTTCCATCTTGACGTTCGGGTACGTCCGCTGAAACGCGCGGGCGAAATGCCAGTGGGTCGTCGCGCGGCGTCCATCCAGAAGACCCGCCGCCGCGAGGATGAAGGCGCCCGTACAGACCGCCGCGATCCTGCGCGAATGTTGCGATGCGGCCCGGAGATAGTCGAGCATGCCCGCTGATTGCGGCGCACATTCGTTGTCGCCTATGACGATCACCGTGTCGAACGTGCGCGAAGCCATCGACTCGGTCTCTATGCCGAATCCTTGCGACGACCGCACCAGGCCCCCATGCTCCGATACCAGCGCGACTTCATAGAGCGGCTCATCGGACAGGGCATTGGCGTACTCGAAAACCGTCGATACCGCCGAGCCCCAGCCACTGAAAGTTGGGATAAACGATCAAACCGATGGTCTGCATGGCGCGCGCCGGCAAGGGTGAGACCGGCCGATGGCATAAAAAGTGGCATCTATGTCATTGATGACATGATCGCACACTTCTACTATTCTCGTTCACACACCGGCTACCCGCCGGAAACCCTTGGAGAACGGACATGACGAACGAAAATGGCAATGCAGAGAACAAAGGTACGGCGTTGGTTACGGGCGCGTCGGCAGGCATTGGCGCACGTTACGCCCAGCAGCTCGCCGAACGCGGCTACGACGTCATCATGGTGGCACGTAACCGGGACCGCATGGAGAGCTGGCGAAGCGCCTCGCTGACAAACACCGGACGCAGTTTCGACGTGGTGGAAGCCGACTTGAGCGCGCCCGACGGCGTGCGGCAACGTGGAGGACATGCTTCGTAACGAATTCCAGCATCACGATGCTCGTGAACAATGCCGGCGTGGGCGCGTTACGCCGTTGCGTGGACTCCGACGTCGACAAGATGGACGCCATGATCACACTCAACGTCATCGCGCTCACGCGTTTGACCAAGGCGGTCGTGCCGGCTTTTGTCGCGCGGGGCGGCGGCACGATCATGAACATTGCATCTATTGTGGCAGTGCGCCGGCGTTGCTGAACGGCGTGTATGGCGGGACAAAAGCTTTCGTGCTCGCCTATTCCCAGTCGCTGCAACATGAGCTGGCTGACAAGGGCGTACGCATTCAGGCCGTGCTGCCGGGCGCGACCAGCACGGAGTTCTGGGAGATCGCGGGAACGTCGGTTGAATCGCTGCCGCAAGGCATCACGATGACCGCCGACAATCTCGTCAAGACCGCCCTCGCCGGTCTCGATCAGGGCGAATTCGTGACAATTCCGTCGTTGCCGGACGCCGCCGACTGGCAACATTTCGACGATGCCCGCAACGCGCTTGCACCGAATTTGTCGCATGAAAAGCCCGCTGCGCGTTTTGGGGTTGCTGCCTGAAACGATGGGACTCGCTGTGTCGATCAGGCATTAGTTGCCGGGATTAGCCGGTGTCTTATAAGGCAAGGACTTCGCGTTGGGATCGGTCGTGGTGTTATCGATGACCTTGTCGACGTCCGCGGTCTTTGCCAGTTCGGACAGAAATTTCTCCCGGTCGAAATCCTTCGATACACAGCCCTGCACGTAGATAAAGCGTCGCTGCACCATCAACCACAGCGTGGATTTATCGCGCCAGTGCGTCGTGGGATTGATGTTGTCCAGCCGACGCTGAACGGCTTCCGCGATCTCGGCATCGTAGCGATACGAATTCGACAAACGGCAACGGCCCTCAACCCAGCAGCTATTGCCGCGTTCGATGCGGTAGTGCGCTTCGCTCAGCCATTCCTGCTCCGTTTCCAACGGCCCTAAAGGCGTCGGACAGTGCGGGATCGCTTTGGAAATTTGAAAGAACGGATCGTTGCCCCGGTTGCTGCGCGGGGTGCCGGTATCGGCGAACGTGGTTTGGCTCGCAAGCGTGATCAATGCACACCACGCCGCGTATTGAATGAGGTGTCTCATCTTTGTGTGCTAACTAAGTGACTGAGCCCGCGCGGCCCTCGCCGCTTGCGACCTTCTTGGTAAAAGACGCCGCGAATGCGAACCGCTAGTATCCTAAGCGGCGACCATACGCTGTATTTGCCATTTTTCGCAAAGCATTTTGGCCAACGCGCGGCGGTAGTTTATTAGCCGATTTTGCCGCTCGTCGAAAAGCAAATATCGAGGAGTTTTCATGGCACGTAAAAGTGCGATTGTCATAGGTGTAGGTGCAGAACTGGGTCTTGGCGCGGCGCTCTGCAAGCTGATCGCTCAACACGACTATCACGTGGTTGTCGCGGGCCGCTCGCTTGAGAAGATCGACGCCGTTGTGCACGCGATCAAGGCGCGGGGTCATTACGCCGAGGCCGTTGTAACCGATGCGACCTCCGAGCCGGACGTCACCAATCTGTTCGATAAAGCGATGACACCGCGCGATGGAATCGAACCGCCTTCGCTCGTCATCTATAACGTCGGCAACAACAAGCGAATCGATTTCCGCGAAACGACCGCAGCGGAGTTTGAGGGCTTTATGCGTTCGGGACCTGTCGGGGGGTTTCTCGTGGGTAGGGAGGCTGCGCGTCGACTCGTACCACTCGGTCGCGGCACCGTTCTGTTCACCGGCGCGTCGGCCAGTCTTCGAGGCAAGCCAGGTTACGCGCACTTCTCTGCATCGAAAGCCGGCTTGCGCATGGTTGCTCAAAGCATGGCGCGCGAGTTTGGTCCGCTCGGCCTGCATGTGGCGCATGTAGTTATCGATGGCGGGATCGACTGTGAGCGGCTGAGAAGTGCGCGCCCGCAAGCTGTTACCGAGCGCGGCGAAAACGGTTTGCTTAACGTGGATGCTATCGCCGAAACTTTCTGGGCCATTCACGAGCAGCATCCGTCGGCCTGGACTCAGGAGATCGATCTGCGTCCGTTTGGCGAATCGTTTTGACAGTAATGCTTGCGGCTTGACCGGGAGGTGGGCTATTACTGCCAGCTCCCGAAAACACTCACCTTTCGTCTTTATTTCGTTAACAACCGCGATCGAATGAAGCCCGGTTCTTCCGCCAGCGCCTGAATCAACTCGTTCGAAGGGGCGCGGTCCAGGTCCGTGACCACGTAGCCGGTTTCGCCCTGCGTCTGCAAGTGCTGCGCGACTATATTGGCGCCTTCGCGTGCAAGCCGCGTGTTAAGCGTGGCCAGTGCGCCGGGAGCGTTGCCGTGAACGTTCAGCAAACGCGCGGGCGCGTCCAGAGGTCCGGGATTGACGTGCGGAAAATTGACCGACCCCACGGTGTCACCCGTGGTCAAAAACGAAATGAGCTTGGTTGCGACTTCCGTGCCGATATTTTCCTGTGCTTCCTCCGTGCTGCCACCTACATGCGGCGTCAAAATCACATTCGGCAAGCGCTGAAGCACGCTTTGAAAGATGTCTGCATTCGTCTTGGGCTCTTCGGGAAATACATCGATTGCAGCCCCGCCCAAGTGCTTCGTTTGCAACGCCTGCGCGAGTGCATCGATATCGACTACTGAGCCCCGCGAGGCGTTAATCAGGATTGCACCGGCCTTGAAGCGACCGAGCATGGCGGCGTCGATCATGCAGTTTGTCTGCGCTGTCGCCGGCACATGAAGCGTCACGACGTCAGCATGGGAAACCGCGTCGGCAAGCGATTGCGCCGCGCGAGCCGAACCGAGCGACAAACGCGCTTGCACATCGTAGTACACGACCCGCATGCCCATGGCTTCGGCAAGCACGCCGACCTGCGAACCGATATTCCCGTAACCAACAATTGCAATGGTCTTGCCGCGCGTCTCATACGCACCACTCGCGCCCTTAGCCCACGTTCCGGCATGGGCGAGCGCGCTCTTTTCCGGCACGCGCCGCAGCAACAAAATTGCTTCTGCGATGACCAGCTCGGCCACCGAACGCGTGTTCGAAAACGGCGCGTTGAATACCGGAATGCCCGCTCGCGCGGCTGCGTTCAAATCGACTTGTGAAGTTCCGATGCAGAAGCAGCCGATCGCGAGCAAATGTCGTGCGGCTTCAATTTCATTACGATTGAGATGCGTTGCCGATCGAATCCCGACCAGGTTGTGGGACTGAAGCGCAGTCAGCAAGTCTCCACCTGCCAGAGCGCCCGCGCGCCGCTCCACCTCCAGTCTCGCCTCGCTGAAACGGGCGACGGCGGTATCGTGGATATTTTCGAGCAGAAGAACAGAGGTCATGGAGGGCTTTTGCGTTGGTGACGTGGGCGATGTTATTCGCTCAACGAGTGGCAATAGAAAGTCCGGAAATTCATATCAGACTGAACAGCGCCTAAGCATCCGGCGTCAGGATGATGTTACCGCTTGCTGGACATCTGCATTGCCCACCCTACTCGCTATATGGGTTTTTGGATCGGTCGCTACCGTCACTCGGCAGGTGCCACTTTCCTCTATTGTGATCAATGATTGTTTTTATATGGAAACAATCATTTCAACAGCAGCATCCCTTCGCGGCCTCGTATCGCACTAAACTTGATTCGTCCGGCATATCGCCGCCCTTCAAGCCATTTAAAGGATTTTCAAATGCCGTTGCTCAAATTTGATTTGATCGAGGGACGCACCGAGGACGAAATCAGGACCTTGCTCGACTCGGCTCATCGCGCCGTTCTCTCTACATTCAAAGTGCCCGAGCGCGACCGATATCAGATTGTTACCGAGCACAAGCCGTTCCATTTTGTCGTTCAAGATACGGGACTGGGCATTGAGCGATCACGCAACCTGGTTGTTTTAACCGTGGTGACCAGTCCGCGAAGCACAGAGTCCAAGCAAGCGTTCTATGCTGAACTGACCCGCGAACTGAAGGCACATTGTGCGATTGAGCCGAGCGATGTGGTTGTGTCCATCGTGACGAACACGACGTCGGACTGGAGCTTCGGAAATGGGGTCGCGCAGTATGTCACGGGCGAGCTCTGAAGCTGCAGGATGATGGGTTATGCTAATTATCTTGGGGGCTTGCGGACCTTCGATCTTGCGCTCGCCCATCACGGAAACGCTTACCTTCAAAATCAGCTTGGCATGCTGTGCGTTGGCGATGGCCTGACGCGCTCGACAATCGTGGTGCTTCCGCTAAACGGCTTGTTGATAATGCGACTGTTACTTTGAGTGTGTAAAGTCAGCACTCATTCTATTCACCGCGTGCGAGGCATGAGCAAGCCATGACTAACCCAATTCCGCCTGACGAGCAGCAGAAAAGCCAGCACCACCACTTGCGATTTCATCTGCCATACGTTCATCTTTCATCGGTATTCGGCGACGACTGGTTCGCGCTCAAAGCCGAGCGTTTCGCACGGTTTTTCGGCACACCGACTTTCCTGGTCGGACAGACGATTATTGTCGCTCTCTGGATTGGCATTAACGTCGCTGGCCTGACGAAGTTCGACATTTATCCTTTCATTCTTCTCAACCTCGCTTTCAGCCTTCAGGCCGCTTACGCAGCGCCGTTGATTTTGCTGGCGCAAACGCGGCAGGCGGATCGTGACAAGGTGAACGCCGACGCCGATGCCCGGCATCGAGAAGACCTCGCCGCAGCGAACGAGCAGCGTCAGATACAGGCGGCAAGACAGGCGGATCAGCTGGTCGCGCTGCTCGAACAAAATACGCATCTCACCGAGATCACCCGGCAAATGAGTGAACGCATCGAGGCGTTAACGCTTGAGGTGCATAACCGATTGGGGCAAGGCAGCTCGAAGGCGTAGGCGTATTCAACCTTGCGCTGGCTGTCAGGCGGTTGAGATACAAGTGTGAGTTGGCTCAGCTTTGTCTGCGCGCACCTCGTAGTTTGACCCGCGCTGATGCAGACGTTTGCTCGCCGTACCGATGGGGTTGACCCGCTTCGGTGGACAGTTAAGCAGTTGGGTTTTCCATAGGTGATTTTCCTCCATTTGCCGATGCGCTGTGAGTTGTCCAAGGCCGGCCGGCGGGTCGCCTATTACGACCATGACGCTGGCCGGCGGTGGGAAACCCGCTTGCAGATGATGCTCGGTTTTGTTCTGCACGGTTCGACAAGAGCAAGGTCTTTTACGCACGACGGTTCTGAAGCAGCCTAGTCTTTCTCAATGCGCGCTCTCTTGCATCGGCTTCGTGTCCTGCGCTTTAGCCGCAGGGTCGCGCGTTCTCGCGCGCTCAGGGTTTAGCAAGCGAGCAGAGCACTTCCGCGACCTGCTTGCTTGGTTTCCTGCCTCTTATTTGCATTCATTGACTCTCTTACAGTAAGTCCCGGTACTTCGGATGTTCCTTCGTCCCCGACAAACAACAGAAGCACCGCACAGGATTTCAAAGGCCGAGCATCCGCCGGGCAGCTGTTTCGGCCAGCTCCAACGCGGCATCTGCGGTGCGCATTGGGCGACCGCAGCCGCGTCCCGTGACTTGCTGCAACGTCTTCTTATCACGTACGGTCGTCACGCGGACTGCGCCTTTGAACATCTGACCCGGAGAAGGAAGTACACAAGCTTCAACGGTCACGTTTCCCTTGGTTTGTTTAAATGCCATGACATCCCTTATAAGTTTGCTCGGACCGTTCGAGACGGAACGCGCGCTCGGTTAGTGTGCAGTACCGTTGATTGCCAGCCCTGCGGGCCGCGCCTCAAAACGGTATTGCACATGTGTGGGGTATTGCGGGTCGATCTCTCGCACCAAGCGATCGATTTCGCGTTTCAGATCGTTACAACAATCACCTCCAAGCAAAAAGGCCGCCTTCATTAGGCCCTTGCCAAACTTCTCGACCATGAGCGCTGCAAGCGCAGGCGTCTCCGCGCCGCGCGCGACGTTATGCACGCGGTTTCCCGCGTATCGTTGAATCTCTTCTATCAAAGCGCTAGCGTGATGGGTCATGGCGGTGTCGGGTTTTGATTTTTTTGCTAACTCTAAAATTCTGTGCACATCGTCGACGTGGCGATGGAAATCCAACTTACATCGAGCGACTTCTATCTTGGCTGGTCTTGCATTCTTGATCTTCCACGATAACTTTCCCGTCGAGAAAGCGGTGGCGGACGTATAGGTTTCGTAAAAAGCCGGCGGACCCGCTGAGCGGTTCTTGCGTCAGTCGATTGCAGCGTGATGTTGTGATGCGGTTCTGTCTGCGAGGAAAGCTCGAAAATAGGCTCCCGCACGTCAATTCAGCTGGCCTTGACGATGTGGATTCCTATCTAATTAACCGCGCGATAACCACACTTGGTTCGGTATCGGCAGTGGTTAGAGCACATCCTGTAAAAGCTCACCTTTGAGATCCTAGGTCACGTCGGTAGTGGGCTGGACCCTGCTGACCGCTGTAGGTTCCAAAATTTCGGGGCTCAGTTTGAATTCTCAACTTTTTGCCTAACGGGGGACTGATGCGTGGTCTTAAGCCCGTCTGGTCTCGGGCGAGATGCGAACCCTTAGAATGCGCAAATCGGCGGCAGGTCGACAACGCGGTGGTACGCCTAACGCGGTGGTACTTCTTCAGGATTTCATGAGCGGATGGGAATTGACGGTTTTTACGCTTTAGTAGATCTTTCTAGCGGGATCGGAAGCTTCGCTTTTTGTTTTCTATAAAACTCACCAAAAGCGAATGCGCAGCTGAAATCCTAGAGTGAATGGCAGATCACTCGACGGTATCGGCGGAATCAGGATGATGTTCGCGCCAATGCGTCCATACTCCGCCATGATCAAGGGCGCCAGAACTGGGCCCACGTTATGATCGTGACCGAAGCCCCATTTGCCGTAGTTGTATCCGGATATTACGCCCCCTATAGCGGCCAGCCGGATAAAGCCCCAATGGGCAAATTCTGGAGCCCAGACGCCACCCCCGTAAAACGACGGTGCCGATAGTGAGTTCCGAAAATATCCGCCAGTCACCGCCCACTGCGGCGAAATCCAGCATTCCGCGCCAATGCCGGGATTGAACTGATCGAAGTGCTTTTTGGGATGCACGTGGTACGAACCGATCATCGCATCGGCCCATAGACCGTCGCCGCAAACTTCAGCGGCGGATGCGTTGGATGCCGTTCCGAACGCGATCAAAGCGAACATAACGGCTCGTAAGGCGAATATTTTTGGGATTATCGCTGACGTTTTCATTCCGCCTAAAACCTGTACGTTTCGCCGTCGCGTAGTTCGCGACCACGCCTTTTCGATTTGAAGTTCGAGCGAAACTGTACATGAACGCTATGTCTATTTGGGTGAAGCCGAGCGGGGATTTTTGGGGGAAAAGGATGAATCGTTCGATATGTGGACGAGTCCTTTGTATCGGCAGCAGCTCGCTTGATGATTTGAAATCGGTAATCCAAACGGGGCCATGCCCGGGGTAAGGCTCAAAATTTATTGCGAACCGCCGCGTGATTCCAGAGCAGCGTGGCGAACAGGCATCCCGGCGATACACCGTTGCCGGCACGCACGCGTTCGTCGGTGTTGGTCAACGCAAGCGTGATGAATTTTTCACGCGACAGCAGTTCGCCGCGGCAGATGCCGGACCGGCAAAACTTGATGCGCATAAAGTTTTGCTGCTGACCGAGGTAGAGACAGCAGTCGCTCGTTGATGTCCCAGCGGGGAAAAAACCTTGGCTCGAACAATACGGTCGATTTCCGCAGAAAAGGTGAGAGTGACTAACCTTCAACGAAGCAATCACTAATCGGATGCCTTCCTGCACCTGCAAGGCGCCGACACGAAAAAAGCCGTTCTAACTAGCATTAGAACGGCTTTACTGCTCCAAACGGCCGACGTGCGCGAAGCACCACGGTTGCACCATGCCAACGCCTGGCAACTTGCAGTCGTACGGCTACATCACTTCTTCAGAGCGTCCTTCACATTTTCTCGCGCATCGCCGACGCCTTTCTGGACCTTGCCGGCTGCCTGCTGCATATCGCCCTTGGCTTCCTGGGTCTTATCTCCGGTTACTTTGCCAACAACCTCGTTGACCTTGCCCTTCGCCTGGTTCACTACGCCGTCTTTCTGATCCTTGTTCATCTTGATCTCCTTTCGTATTGAGGCGAATTCCGATGCGACGAAATTCGCGACGCCATGTCAGGGAAAGTGCCCTAACCGTGTAATCAGAATGACAAAACGCGATGCAGGGCAATAGACGAGCACGTCTGATTCCCGCGTAGGCGGAATCGCACATACGCGCGACCCAGTCAGCGCGACGCTAGAGAGACGTTGCGGTAAACACTGTATATTTGTACAGTACACATCTTGTCGCAACGGCCCGAATGAAGGAGACAAAAATGGACTTCGACGAAGATCGTATGGATACCCCCGAGTTTGCGCGCGCAGTGCGCGACCTCGAGCGAATCACGCGCGAAATAGCGGGGCGCTACATCGTGCAGGGAGTGCAACTGACCTGGCGGCTCTTGCTTGCTATAGAGGCCGAAGCGTTGGCCGATCTGGGCTTCGCGGGGCGACACGAATCCGCACTCCGAACGTTATTTGCACGGCCCGACGACCTGAGTTTTCCGGAAACCGATGATCTCGTCGATTTCGGGACGTCGAATGCGCTGCCGCCGGTATTCGTATTCGCCGTCGATGCCTATGATTGCGCGGCTCGGGCCGGACATCCCGAACTGGCAGTGGCAGTAGCACATTGAGAGCGGTTCGGGTCGGACGTGAAACAGCAGAGCGGCCGCCGGAAATCGGCGGCCATGTCTATCTCACTCGTGTTCCTGCCCAGCGCTTATCTCGCCGCCGACCCCGATGTCCCGGATCGCGCGGCCAAATACTGAAAATGATGTGCGACAACGCGACTCGCTATCCCTCGCGTAGACGGCCCTCGATTAGCGACATCCCAGACGTCCTGTTGCGCCGATCACCAGGACACCTCGCGGGTTCTTGGCGAAATCGACGTCACCTCGGAATTCGTATCCACGCGCGCCATTCCGCTCCCTTGCAATGCCCCAAAAACTGAGTTGAATAGCCAACTGACTCTGATTTCGCGTAACCTATCGAAGACCCATTTCACAACTAACGGATCATCAGCCTAATGCCCGCACACGCCGAGACCGAGGACATCTTTGATCACGAACGTGATAACTGGCACACCGATCCGCGCAGCGCGTTCGACGCCTGGATGGCAAAGCAGGCTTTCAAAACCTCTTCCGCCGATGTGTATCGAGCTCAATGGGGACTTTTTCTTGAGTGGTTGAACGTCAAACACGTCGGTCTTCAAACGGTTGACCGACTCGTCATTGAACAGTTCGTCACTCAACTTGAGATTCGAAAACCACAGCGCGTGCGGTATTTGCGCCTTATCGAACGGGTGCTCGATCATGTTCGAGAAATAGAGCTTGCTTCGACGAACCCGGCACGCTTTATTGCCCAGGACGGAGAGGCGCCTTGGCGAGACGCCCGCGAGAACGAACCGACAGGATTTCTCGCCCACGGCGAACGGGCAGCGCTTGTCCGTTATCTTTTTTCCGAAATTGGCGATCTGTCGATGGGTCAGCGCTGGCGGGAACGCCGCGACCGCGCGTTAGTGGGCACATTTCTCGGAGGCGGGGTAAAAACTGGCGAAGCTGCAGCCCTGACCGTTAGTAACTATGCGTGGAACCAGCCGTGGGTGACTGTCGAAGCAACGAATCCGACGCTGATTCGACAAACCCGGCTTGCGCCGTTCGCAATCGCATTGCTGGACCACTGGGTCAGCGAGCGCAAAACAGCGGGATTGCACGGCGAGCTGCTGTTTCCATCGGCACCATCAGGACGGCCGATGCACAAGGCCACCATGCTACGCGCCGTCGACGCAGTCATCGAAGCGTCCGGCATTGCAAACTCGCGGACAGCGCGCGCCAGTCCGCAAACCTTGCGCAACACGTTCGCCGCCGACTTATTCGAGAGCGGCACGGCACCTGAGCGTGTCGGACAATGGCTTGGTTTTCAGCAGCAGATTTCGGCGCATCGGCTGTATAGGGCTTGGGAAATTTGGACAGGTGAGGAAATACGGGAGCGGGATCTGGCTGAGGCGGATCCAGGCGGTCAGGACGAAAACCCCAGTTTCGAATGACGCTCATCTCCCGAAAAGTCTCACCTTTCGGCCCGCAGGTCCGAGTCGAGCATTTCGACGGCATGGAAACGGGCCACCGCGAGCAATCGAGACGATGACGTGCCCGACGACCTATCGCAATCCGGGCAGGACAATTCGAACTCTTTGCCATGTTGCGCAAGCTCGGGTTCACCGGTTCCACAGGAGGGACAACGAGAAGGGACAGTGACAAAAGCGTCAATTTCTGTCCCCAATGCCCCGATTTCCTGCGTCGACAATCGCCCCTCTTCAACTAGCGCATAAATCAGGCGCGCCACACTTTCGCTCATCCCGCTTTGTGCGAGCATCGCATCGCGATCTCGGGCCAGCGCATCTATCTCGTCCGATTGCTCGCGGATCTGCAATTCCAGCCGATCCGCTCTCGCCTTCGCGATGCTAAGTTGTTGAATGAAATCAAATTCTTTTTGGCTTGCCTGGCGCACACCCGCTTGATAGGTAGCGGCCATCCCGCGAAGCGAATCGAGTTCCACGAGCATCGGCTTGACGCGTCGCTCCGCTTCGCTGACCGCGTCCTTGATCTGTCGCGCGTAATGTTCGGTGTTGTGCCGCAACTCACCGTTTAAAACGTCGACGCGATCGCGTAATGCTGAGTTCGTTGTCTGCTCCGCTTCTAGCCGCTTGGTCAGCGCCGCATGTTCGCTTTCCAGCCGGTGAATCGAGGCCTGCAAGCCAGTTTGCGCTTGCAACTCACGGCCTCGAAGCGAACCCAGTTCTGCCTCCATAGCAGAATTGCGAGCGAGCGCCGTTTCGGCGCGTGCCTCGCTGCGACGCAGCGCCTCGTCGACGGTTGCGCAACGCACTTCAGCGTCGCGAAGCTGACTTAACGCCGTGGCGACGTCGTCTTTTGCTGCATGGCGCTCCGTTTCGAGAGAACGTGTTGCATATCGTTGGGCCTCCTGGAAAAGTTGGCCGAGCAACTCGCCCGCGCGTTCCTGCAAGCCCTCCGGAATCGCGCCACCTTCAATGCGGATACGCGATGCTGACCGGATACGGGCCCAAAATGCATCGATGTCTTTCGGAATATCGCTCGCGCTGCCGGTTTGCGTCAGGTCGCGGACGGTGGCCATTGAGGGGCGGATACCGAAATCGAAGAAAAGCCGTTTGCATGCATGCTGCGAAAGATCTTGTCGACGAGCGCCGGCGGCCCGCATAGAAGTGAGTTCTGCTCGCAGCACAAGACGTTCTTCGTCGTTCATAGGGGCTCCTCAAGTCCATTTCGTTCGTATAATAATACTTTACGTAACGAATACTACATTTCTTGTCCTACTTCTAAAACTGCTTGCGGTTTGCTGCCTTTGGTGAGTGGAGTTGTCCCGGTCACTCGATATCGTAAGCAGCATCCGTGAAACATGTCGAGGTTAGTACGTCAAGCCTTTGATTACTAGCATCTTTTTGCAGACTACCGTTTTCCATGAGTGTTCCACGCAGTTTTTTGCTTCTGGTTTTCTATCTTCGGGTCTCCACGCTGCTTGAGAGTAATAAAAGTAAACACCTTTGAACCTTAGTTAAAGACGTTAACGCCACTGGAAAGCCTTACCAGATAAGGCTCTCCGAGCGCATAGGTGAGTGTTTGCGGGATGAAAGGTGAGGTAACGCAGGGGTGATCGGTGATGAGGTTCAGGGGCTAGCGTGAGGAGTCACGGGAGCAAGTGTGAGCAGGTTCGGGAGAGGTGTGTTCAAGCAAGGTGAGCAAATACGGGAGCCTGTGCGCCGTTAGCCCTTACGCTGCGGTAAATGGTACTTTGAATCGAACACCTATGCAGTGAGCTTTTACGGGAGAGCCAAAACACCGGAATTTATGTTTCGATTCGGTCATTATTACCTATAAGTGAGGGTTTTCGGGGGCCAAACGTAGTCTGAGGTGAGACTATCCGGGCGCAGCCAGGCACTAGCGCGTATTTGGGAGGCATAAAACTGCTTAGGGTGAGGAAATACGGGAGGGGGCAACTGACTCCGACTACTGAAGCGTGCTTTTACGATCTCGCTGGTTTTAAAGGGGTATTCGCGCGGAATTAGCGCAAAGGTGAGGGTTTTCGGGAGGGCATTTAGGTCGTTTTCAGGGTGCGACGACATATGGGTCAGCGTTAAAGGTGAGTGTTTTCGGGAGGTAGCGCCGCAGCATTCGAGCGACGAGACGCTCATTTATATTTTTGAGATCCGATTAGATACTCGCTAACTATCTGATTTATAACTAGTTATCGCGGTGACGAAACGATCGTCCTGACACTAAGGTGAGGGTTTTCGGGAGCCCGCGCGCTTAGCCGAAACTTGCCGGCAGGGGATTGAAAAGTAGCCAAGGTGAGCTTCTACGGGATACAACCGGGTTCAATTTCAGCGCTGTGAAGGGCTTTTTGGCATTGAAACGCACGACAATTCCGGTCAGCGGTGGCAAAGGTGAGGGTTTGCGGGGGGCAACTCAGGGTTCGTCCCTCTCCCCGACAACCAGGAAGCCACCAAAGGTGAGGTTATACGGGACCAAGTTTCGGAGTTTTCTGAAGGCGGCCGCAGACGTCTACTCCGTTCAATGGGGGGTTGCGCCTGGATCACGGTGAGCTTTTCCGGGATCGATTTCGCGACAGTCGGGGCGTTATGCGCACTTAAGCCCTTGATACGTTGGCGATTACGACGATTTCCCCGCGCATTCACGCTATTTCGCGTGTCTGCGGAATTCCGTAAAAACCACAGGGGGTCGCAAAAAAAATTTCAGGTGAGGAAATACGGGACCCTCCTGACGACGTGTCGAGGGGCCGTCATAACCGCTAGATCCGTTTACCCGCATGGCGTGGGGCATAACTGAGATGGTGTGCGACGGTGAAGGTGAGACTTTTCGGGAGCGCACCGCAGTGAGTGTTACGTGCCATGTGCGCTTCACCGCTACAGGGTGAGGGCGCACCTGTAGACGAGCTTCACCGTCATGAGTATGCTTTCCCAAAATTCTCCTGACTCCAAGCATGGCAACCAAACGCGCGAAGAAGACCGATGTTGTGAGTCCAAGTTCAGCGGAACTGCGAAAAGCTGTCGAAGCAATTGCAATCCAGCCGAAAAGCGGCAAGATCACGCTGCTGACTCGCAAGTTATTCAACGTGCTTCTCGCTGTCGCCCAGCAGGCCGACGAATCCGGGGATACGTATCGGGCATTGCTATCTGACATAGTTGCAAACTCGGCGTTCGATTCCAACGATACGGCTCTGGTGAAAGAGCATTTGCGGCGAATGGTGTCGGTTCAAGTTGAATGGAGTACGGGGACGTCGAGCCAGAAGCCGGGGCGCAAGTGGGGCATATCGACTTTGATCGCGGACGCGGAAATCCTCGAAGATCCTGCTACGCGACGGGTGTGGGTTGAGTTCTCCTTCGCGCCCAAGATCAAGAAAAAACTTCTCGATCCGGTGCAATATGCCCGTTTGAGCCTGCAGTTCCAAAGCCAGCTCCGCAGCAGCGCGGGCCTTGCGCTGTATGAGATCTGCGTTCGGTATCTGACGAATCCCAGCCATCTCACCATGCGTGAGACCTGGGAATGGTGGCGGCCTATCCTTTCGGGTACCCCGGACACCGAGGCCGGCGACGAAGCCAAGCGCGAATACAAATATTTCAAGCGCGATTATCTTCGTCCGGCGATTGCTGAAGTCAACGCGGTGACCAATATCTTTGTCGAGCTAATCGAGCATCGGGAAGGCCGAAGGGTGGCCGAGATCCAGTTTCGCGTGACTGAGCGCAAGCAACCTATGCTTGCACTCGACGAACATCCAAACGTCTTCGACAGCACGCTGGTCGACCGCATGGTCAAGATCGGGATTCCGTTGAAAGATGCGCAAACGCTTTACGCGGACAGCGAGGAAAATCGCATTCGATCAGCCCTGCAAATGACCGAGCAGAGAATGCGAAGCACGTCGCTGCCTCCGGTGCGAAGTGCCGCTGCGCTGTTCAAGGATGCATTGAAGAAGGGTTATGCACCACAGCTCGAAGCGCTGCCGGCCGCCGCTGCACCCGCCAAAAGCAACGGGGCGCCAGCCGACGATCTGAAAGCACGTTTGCTCAGCGAATATTCGGTGTATCGCCGGAAGGAAGCGCGCGCGCTGTACGACGAGCAAGGTGAGTCGGAACGGGAACTGGCGCGTCAGACATTTGAAGATGATGTGTTGCCGGAACTCGGTGCTCACATGCGTGACGACTGGCGCAAGCGTGGGCTCGATTCAAAGATGGGGGAAACTTCGTTTTTCGATTGGCTTGCACGCAAGACTTGGGGCGAGCCCACCGACGGCGACCTGCTCGCCTTTACGTTGAACCAAGGCCGCGTTACGTGAGATCGCGGCGCGATCAGTGAGGCAGGCGCGAGGCCACTACAACGCATCTGCGCCTTGTAGTGCCCTGACTGCCCGTATCACCACAGCTCGGGCTAGGATTTTGCCGGCTCAGCCTGCAACATTTTCTCGATTTGCTGAAGGATTTCATCGCGCTTGTCTTTCGATAAGCCACGCAGCCGCAGTTCTATCCGGTCGTCCCCATACGTTTTAAGGTCGCCGACAGCAATCCCGTCAAGCTTGATTTCCAGTCGTTGCGCGTAGCGTTGGCGCCCTGCAGGCTTCGGTGTCTCCTGTGCGCTGGCACGGCCTTTCACGATATCGGCGACTTGCCGCGTGCTGAGATCGTCAGAGGCAATCTTGTTGATCAGCCGCAATGTGGCATCAGCCCCGCGTGCCGTGTGAAAGCGTGACACCTGGTAAGCCATGTTCGAACCGAATCGATCCGGCCTGGCGACCATTTCATGCATCACGTTTTCGGGTAACTTCGCAATTGCCAAAGCGACCGCAATGGTGGACTCGTCGAGACCGAGGTGATCGGCAAGTTCGCGTTGGCTCTGAAAATGGCTTTCGTCCAGAAAGCGCTTCCAGACGACGGCATTATCGAAGACGGTCTGCGAGTCCCGCTGTACGTTCAGATCGTAACCAAGCTTGTAACTCTCAATGCCGATCGGAAGGTCGATGACGATCGCTTTCACTGTCTCTTTGTTTGCCTCCTTCAATGCTCGAACTCGCCGGCCACCGTCGCTTACGAAGAATGTGCCGGGGTTTTCGTGATCGGGAATGACGTGAATAGCTTGCTGCTGACCTTGTTTTGCCAGATTGACAGCGAGTTCCGCGATTGACGCTTTCAGATAGAAATGCCGAGGGTTGAACGGGCTCGGTTTGATGGCCTTCAACGGCAAATCGATGACCTGACCATGCACATATCGGTTTTTGCGGCGCCAGGCTTTGAAGTGCTCCGATTCGGGAGCCACTGGATCGTCGTGAAATTCGTCCTCGGCATAGGCGCTGGAACGCGCGGCTACTTGTCGATCGTTGCCAGCCTCTTGATTGACGATTTCATCGATAGCGTTGATGCGATCGAGGGCCGTGCGCTTTTCGCTGCTGGTCGTATCGGGGCGAGCTTTGAAGCCTTTGGCGAACTGGGTAGGTTTCATTCTGGTTCCTTTATGCGCATAAAGTCAGGGAAGCATGGCGAGAACTTCGTCTGCGCACGCACGTATTTCGATGGCAGCCAATCGTGACCCCCGGTCGCTCATTTGAAGCACGGTTTGCCCCAAGGCCATCGCCTGCTTGTAGCACTCGCGGGTCGGAATCTGCGTTTTGAGCAAGGGGAAACCTAACTCCTCCAGCGCACGCTTCAATTCGCGGGTCAACATGCGTTTTTCTTCGGTCTTGTTGAGAAGGAAGACTGCGCGCAGATCTTCGTTCATGACCTGCGCTTGCTGGATGAGTTTGACGAGGCCGACGCTCGACCAGTAGTCGGCGGGCGACGACGACGTGGGGACAATCGCGACCGTCGCAGCGAGGAGAACGACGCCCGAAACCTTTTCAGTGATGGAAGGCGGGCAATCGACAACGATGATGTCGTAGTCGTTGACGAATTTTTTGATCTCGCGATGAATCTGGGCTCCGGCTTCGGAGAGGTTGACGATCGGAAATGGGATGCCGCTAGCTTCGTCGGCTGCGGCGCTGGCCCAGTGAACCAGCGTATTCTGGCCATCGGCATCGACAACCAAGACCCGCTTTCCTTTCTCGTGAAATGCGGCGCCTAGATGCATTGCGATCGTGCTTTTCCCCACTCCGCCCTTCTGTTGCGTGATTGCAATGATTTCAGCTGCCACGTTTTGCTCCCAATTTTAGCTTTTCGAATTTTACATTGAAAACTCACGATTTCTAGAGATAACTAAGATGATTGGTCGTTTGGCTAGGTTTCCGGGAGTTTTATGCGCATAAAGTCGGGTGGAGGAGCGTGGCGAGAGCTGAAGGTGGCCTTGGGGGTTTGCGTTTGTCGAGGGGTAATCGCTTCAGTCGAGTTTCCTCGGGGTTTGTATCCCACCGTTTTGTCTTGTGGACCAGCGCGTTCAGCGGACGCGATCGCGATTTGCATCATTGGTTTCTGCCGGCCCACTAACCGGCTTGTTGCGAAATTACAATCGAATTGGGTCGCGCCTTCTTTGCCATTCTTGAGGGCAGAGCGCGCTCCATCGCGTGAAACTTCAATCTCGCGCGGCGGCTCTCCTCTCGCCTTCTGCGGTACAGCTTCACGCGAACCGGTGCGCCCACGAATCCTGTCGGTGATCGCCAGAACGAAGCTCGGAAACTTTATGCGCATAAAGTCGCTCGCTCCTCGGCGCTATCTGATTCGCTGAAGATCCGATCCTAAACGCTAGGCTAGGCTCGGTATGCCATAGCTTGCCTTGATGTTGTAGTTTGATCTGCGACAGCGCGTCAGCTGTCGCCGGCACTTCAAGTTCACCGCAAGACAAGTCGCGTTCGCGGGCCAGAGCGTCTATCTCGTCTGATTGCTTGCGGATCTGAATTTCAGCCAAACCGCTCGAGCCTTCGATGCTAAGTTGTTCAGGGTCGATTCGAGCCGCATAGTGCCGAGCGAGTGGTTTGTCCACGCCACTTGGCGCCAGCGCATCTCTCCATAAGTAAGTCGCAAAGCAATCTCTTGGACAGGTGGCCCGCCTTTTGCCGAAAATTCAGCCCTGTAAAGCCACCATTCCCAATCAACGTTCACCAGATCTTCAGACCGATTTACGGCAATTCCTATTCGCACTGAAAGAAGGTATCGAGGCCTGTCGCATGCGAGGACGCGCTGCGGGACATACTAATTTCAAACTTGCGAACAAATCGGATGTGTTTCGCGGATCGACTTTCTGAAAGACGAACAATCCGTCCATTCGACACGCACGGGGCCAAACCGCTGCTCAACGCTCTCCCAGCAAAGACCTCCCAGCAAAGACCCCATTCCGGAGGACGCGCCGCGATAATAAAAAATATACAAAATAAAAAGTAGAAAACTGTTAGACGAAAACGAAATGCAGTAGCGCTGCTTACGCCGTGCTTCTTTTTGCATAGTGCCGGACGCGTCTGCCCCCACATCAACGCATCCGAAAAGAATCAACTGAAAACTCTCCGGCCCGATACCTCGTCCATTCATTTCACGCCTTCCACCATCCACGCTCACACAGCGGCCGCGTCAGTTGAGGCTCAGTCCGAGCAAAACGACTCCTCTGACTCATACCTACAATCAACCGCTTCGCACAACCCCCCAACCCAAACTCACCCCAAGCCATCCGTAAGCAATCCCTCGTAAAATCGCCGCCACCGCACGGCGCCATACCGCAGCCGCGACCCTCGCCACTCCTTCCAATCAGCCAAGGGCATTCTCAGTGCATCTGACCTCGACTTTCGCCGCGTGGTCCGACCACGACACGCGGCTTCTCATTGCATGCGCGCTCGGTCTGGCGTCAATCATCGTTCTCATCAGCGCACTGAAACTGGCGCCGTTTCTATCGATACTAGTTGGGACTTTCGTCGCGGGTTTCACGGCAAACCTGCCGCTCGAAGCGGTCGCGAGCGCGTTCAGCAAAGGGGCGGGCACGATCCTGGGCGATGTCGGCATCATCATCGCGCTCGGGGCCATGCTCGGCGCGTTGATGGCGGAATCGGGCGCGGCGGACCGGCTGGTCTCAACCGTCCTCGATCACTCCACGCCGCGCACGCTGCCGTGGCTGATGGCGCTGGTGGCGATCATCATCGGCTTGCCGCTGTTCTTCGAAGTGGGACTCGTGATGATGGTGCCGATCATCTTCGTGATGGCGCGCCGCTCGAAGCAGCCGATCCTGCGCATCGCGATACCCGCGCTCGCCGGCATGACGACGCTGCACGCCTTGTTGCCGCCGCACCCGGGTCCGCTGATC
The DNA here is from genome assembly GCA_963708695.1 of uncultured beta proteobacterium. Classification (GTDB taxonomy): domain Bacteria; phylum Pseudomonadota; class Gammaproteobacteria; order Burkholderiales; family Burkholderiaceae; genus Caballeronia. Next base: position 128,923 of record CAVPTS010000001.1, on the reverse strand, counting down.
GCGGTGAGCGCGCTGCACGCGGACCTCGGCATCACGATGGCGCTCGGCATCATCGTGGCCATTCCCGCGGTGATTCTGGCCGGGCCGGTCTACGGCATGTGGCTGTCGCGCCGGATGCACGTGGAGGAGCCGGAGGAGATGGGCAAGCTGTTTTCATCGAAAGCCGATGAGACTGGTGCGCTCAACGCGCCAAGCTTCGGCATTTCGTTGCTGACCATTCTTATGCCCGTCGTGCTGATGCTCGGCCGAACGGTGGCGAAATTGGCCATTCAACCCGAAACTTTTCTCTTCGATACCCTGAATTTTCTCGGTGAGCCGCTCATCGCGCTTGGACTCACCGTTCTTTTCGCGATCGTCGCACTGGGCTGGTCGCGCGGCATGCCGCGTGACCGGGTAGGCGGCATCTTGCGCAAAAGCCTGCCGCCGATCTGCGCGCTTCTGCTGACCATCGGGGCAGGCGGCGGCCTCAAGCAGACGCTGGTCGTTGCCGGGATCAGCACGACCATCGGCAAGATCGCGGTCGGCTCGCACCTGCCGTTGATCCTGCTCGCATGGCTGATCGCGGTCGCGTTGCGCCAGGCGACCGGCTCGGCCACGGTCGCGACCACGACCACCGCGGGCATCATCGCGCCCGTAGTGGCCGGTTTGAGCGCGACCCACAACTCGCTGCTGGCGCTCGCGATCGGCGCGGGCTCGGTGTTCTTCTGCCACGTCAACGACGCCGGTTTCTGGATGGTCCGCGAATATTTCGGTTTGCAACTGAAGCAGACGGTGTATGTCTGGTCGGTGCTGCAAACCATCGTTTCGGTGGTCGGCCTCGCGTTGACGCTGGTGATGTGGGGCGTGCTGACGTAAATCGTGGGCAGATTGGCGAGGCAAGCACAGACTCCGCTCCTAAACTGCAAAAAACGGAGATTTCAACCATGCTTGCCTTGCGCCCGACCTGTGAATGCTGTGGAAAGCCGCTGCCGCCCGACGCGCGCGACGCGATGATCTGCAGCTTCGAATGCACGTTTTGCGAGCCCTGTGCGCTGTCCCGGCTCGGCAACGTGTGCCCCAATTGCGGCGGCGGTTTCCAGTTCCGCCCCGTCCGCCCGAAAGCCAAGCTCGAAAGCCGCCCGGCTTCGACCGACGTCCATCCTTCAGGTGTGGACGAACAACAGCATCGTGCACTGTTCGATCGCTACAGCACCATCCCGCCGTCCGAACGATAACCCCACGCGTTGCATGCCTTCGGCCAAGCTCACGATCACCTCAGGGCATTTCGCGATCTGAGCGGCGCTCATACCCCATTCGCAGGAATCGTCGATTCCTCCTCATCGCCGCCCGCTCGCACAATCTGTTCATCGATCCACTCCATGAACGGAAGCCAACATGCCAGCATCCCAATCCGACCGCACCCTCCACATCGGCGAGGGCTTTGAAGGTCCGGGCGTCAACCTCGCTCACATCAACGTGCTTGTCGGCCCGCGCAACGGCCCGGCCGGGCAGGCGTTCGCCACCGCGCTTGCTACGCCGTCGGCGGGACACGCGCCGTTTGTCGTTATCGCGCAGCCTGGTGTGCCGACCAAGCCGCTCACGCTGTATGTGAACAAGGCGCCGATCGCCAGCGAATTTCACGGCAACGCGACCTGGGGCGCATCGCAGGCGGGAATTGCGAAGGCAGTCGCTGAATCGCTCGAAGACGGCACGTTGCCGCCGGAAGCGGAGAACGATTGGGTGGTGGTATCGGCGAACTGGGTGAATCCGTCGACCGACGACCTCGACGCCGTCTTCCGCAACAACTATCGCGCTGCAAAAACGCGATCAAGGCGGCCATGCTTGGCTGGCCGTCGAAAGAAGTCGTGTTCGCCGCTGCGCGCGAAGTCTCGAATCCTTTCTACACACCCCGCTTGCCGCAGGCAGCCCTCTAAAAATCAGCGTGCCGGTGCCGTGCAGTCGGCACTCCGGCTTGGAGACTCAAACAATGGAATACGTTCGTCTAGGCCAGTCCGGCCTGAAAGTTTCGCGCCTGTGCCTTGGCACCATGAACATGGGAACGCCGCAATGGAAGCCCTGGATTTTTGACGAAGCAGAAGAGCGAGCCCATCGTCCGCCACGCGCTGGAAGCGGGCGTGAATTTCATCGATCTCGCCGATTTCTATTCGGCAGGCGTCGGCGAAGAAGTGGTCGGCCGCATCCTCGGGCGTCTCGCGCGGCGCGAGGAAATCGTGGTGACGACCAAAGTCGGCTATGACATGGGCGCGTATCAGAACGCGGGCGGTCATTCGCGCAAGCATGTGCTGGACGGTATCGACGCATCGCTGCACACGCCTGGGCATGGACTATGTCGACATCTACATGCTGCATTACTTCGATACCACCACGCCCGTCGAAGAAACCATGGGCGCGCTGAACGACATCGTCCGTTCGGGCAAGGCGCGCTATATCGGGGTATCGACCATGTACACGTGGCAGCTCGCCAAGATCATCCAGATCTGCGAGCGGCATGGCTGGCACAAGCCGATCAATATGCAGTTGCAGTTGAACCTCGCCTATCGCGAGGAAGAGCGCGAAATGATGCCGTATTGCGCCGATCAGGGGCTGGGTGTGTCCGTGTTCAGCCCGCTGGCGCGCGGTCTCCTGACGTGCGACACCGCTTCTACGCGTAATCAGACCGACTTCTTCACATCGCAGATGTATGGCGACGCGGCATCGCGCGAGATCGCCGCGTCGGTGGCGCGCGTGGCGAAGCGGCGCGGCGTGAGCGCGGCGCAAATCGCGCAGGCGTGGGTGCTTCAGCGGGAAGGCGTTGCCAGCATGCTGGTCGGTGCGGATTCGCCCGCCCAGTTCGACAGCGCACTCAGTGCGCTCGATACCCGCCTCGACGCCGAGGAGCTTTACGAACTCGATCGCAACTACACGCCGTGCGACGTCATCAACGACTACACAGCTGGACGTCGGACCGCGCGTGAGCCGCGTGCGCCGCAAGGCGCGTTTGCACAACCGATGAAGGACGCTGCATGAATCTGCTTCGCAAAGAGCATTACATCGACGGCGCATGGCATAAAAGTGCAGAGACTTATGCTGTCCGCAATCCGGCCACGGGTGAAGTGATCGCGAACGTCGCGAAAGCGGGCACGCAGGAAACGCATCAGGCAATTCGCGCTGCGGAAATTGCGTTACCCGCTTGGCGCGCGCTTACTGCGAAAGAACGCGGGGCTCGGGTCAGACTGCTGGGGTGAACTGATGCTTGAGCATCGCGATGCTCTCGCTGAATTGCTTACGCGAGAGCAGGGTAAGCCGCTCGCCGAAGCAAAAGGCGAAGTGGCCTACGCGGCGAGTTTCCTCGAATGGTTTGCGGAGGAAGCAAAGCGCAGTTACGGCGACGTGATTCCGAGTCCGAAGCCCGGCTCGAAGATCATCGTGACGCGTGAGCCGGTTGGCGTCGTCGCGGCCATCACCCCCTGGAATTTTCCGCTCGCAATGATCACGCGCAAAGCGGGCCCTGCTTTAGCGGCCGGCTGCACGATGGTCCTCAAGCCATCCGAGGAAACGCCGCTGAGTGCGTTGGCACTCGCGGTGCTTGCCGCAGAAGCCGGCATTCCCGCTGGCGTGTTCAACGTCGTATCCGGCGATGCCGTCGCGATCGGTTCGACCTTGACCGCGTCGTCTGTTGTGCGCAAGTTATCGTTCACCGGGTCTACGCGTGTAGGCAAGCTGCTCGCCGCGCAATCGGCCGACACGTTGAAGAAGCTCTCGCTGGAACTCGGCGGCAATGCGCCCTTCATCGTGTTCGACGATGCCGATCTCGACGCCGCCGTGCAGGGCGCGATGGCATCGAAATTTCGAAACACGGGTCAGACCTGCGTATGCGTGAATCGCTTTTTTGTTCAGTCGGGCGTCTATGCAGAGTTCACTCAACGTCTGACCGACGCTGCGCGCAAGCTTCGCGTAGGTAACGCGCTCGAGCACGAAGTCGATCAAGGGCCGTTGATCAACGAGGCGGCGTTCAGGAAAGTCGGCGACCACGTCAAGGACGCACTCAGCAAGGGTGCCACCGTGTTGACAGGCGGGTGCGCGCATTCACTCGGCGGCACGTTCTACGAACCGACCGTGCTTGCACACGCGAACCTCACCATGTCGATCGCGCAGGAGGAAACGTTTGGCCCGGTGGCAGCGTGCTTCCGGTTCGAGACGGAGGCCGAGGTCATCAAGCTTGCGAACGACACCCCGTTCGGACTTGCCGCGTATTTCTATACGCGGGATCTAGGCCGCGCGTGGCGGGTTGCAGACGCGCTCGAGACAGGCATGGTGGGCATCAACGAAGGAATCATTTCGACGGAGGTCGCGCCGTTCGGCGGAGTCAAGCAATCGGGCCTGGGCCGTGAAGGATCGAAGTACGGCCTCGATGAATACACCGAACTGAAGTACATGATGATCAGTGGTTTGGCGGGCACCGACGGCTGACGACTGAACAATCCAGGGTACACGCCCGGCATTAAAGAACATATAGGTAAGGAGACGCAGTGAATCATCAGGACACCTCAAGCAGTGCATTCCCGATCAGTCCGCCGCTTCATGCAGGCGCAACACCTATCCGCTCGCATGAACCGCAGGCGCCGAAGCCGGTTTTACTCGATGACATTCCGCTGAACCGCTTCCACGTAAAAATTGCGGGACTCACATTCGGCGCGCACTTCACGGAGGGCTATGCGCTTGGGACGGTAGGGTACGCGCTGGCATCGATGAATCGGCAGATGCCACTTGATTCATTCTGGATGGGCGCAATCGGCAGTTCCGCTTTGATCGGGATCTTCCTGGGCAGCCTGATATTTGGATGGCTATCGGATCGACTGGGCCGTCAGCGGATTTTCCTCAGCAGCTTTGTGATCATCACGATCGCGGCGTTCCTGCAATTCTTCGCCACCTCGCCAATGGAGCTGTTCGCGTTGCGAGTTTTGATCGGCTTCGGTATGGGAGGAGATTTCACCGTTGGTCATGCCATCCTCGCCGAGTTTTCGCCACGCAAGCATCGTGGTGCGCTTCTCGGCTCGTTTAGCGTGGTGTGGACTATCGGTTATGTGGCGGCGAACGTGCTCGGCATGTCTTATGGCGACGCTTCGCCTGACGCGTGGCGCTGGCTTCTTGCTTCCGCGAGTCTTCCTGCGCTCCTCGTGCTGCTGCTACGAATCGGTACGCCGGAATCGCCACGCTGGCTGCTCGGCAAGGGACGCGTAAAGGAGGCGAACGAAATCGTGCTCAAGCATTTCGGTCCCGGCGTGACGCTTGACGCGGAGGATGCAATGGCGGGCGTCAACATGAAGCAAGGCTATGCCCGGCTGTTTCAGCCCGACCTGATTCGCCGGACACTGTTCAATTGCGGCTTCTTCGTGTGCCTCGTCATTCCGTACTTCGCGATCTATACGTTCCTGCCAGGCATTCTCAAGGTGATCGGTCTGAGCAACGGTTTCGGCGCGGACCTGTTGCTGAATGCAGTATTGGTGATCGGCGCGGTGCTGGGGATCTGGCTGACGATCAAATTACCGCGTCGGCATTTCCTGATCGGATCGTTTGCCGTGACCTGCGCAATGCTCGTGACCATGAGTTTGTTGCAGTCGTCCTCGACGCTATCCATGATTGTTGCGTTCGCTATCTTCACCTTGACGATGTCGGCATTCAGCAATCTCGTTGGCGTGTTCCCTCCGGAGTGCTTCCCAACGGAGGTGCGTGCGTCGGGTGTCGGACTTGCCATCGCCTGCAGCCGGCTGGGTTCAGCAATCGGCACGTTCCTGCTGCCGGTGGGCATCGCGGAGATCGGGTTTCACTACACAATGATGGTCCTGGCCGGCGTGTTGCTGATTGGCATGATCGTATCGATCGCCTGGGCGCCGGAGACGCGTAATCTTACTTTGCGCGCCGCGAGCACTTCCTCATAAGCACCCCAAGCGCCAAGCAACCTCAACCTCCCGAAAACCCTCACCTTTAAAAGGGCGTCCGCCAAGCGGACGCCCTTTTGCATTGAGAAACGCGATCGCATCAAGTCACCACAAGCGTCAACCCACCCCCGTTTCACTATTAGGAATTCTTAGTTTTGTCCTAATTCTTTAAGAGAGTTCCGAGGGCCATCCCATTCGCCGCGTCTTAATATTCATTCACTCGCAGACGAACCGGTTCATCGCCTCCCACACGAAATCAGACGATGAAAAACAGGCGGCTCGCATTGCGCGGTCGGCATCAACTGGACCCCAGGTCCCACGCGCCGCAAGTGTCTACGCAACCTCGTCAATTTCTCTACTGGAAACAAACATCATGAAATCATTCATCTCCGCTGTCGCTGCTGCTGCAACCCTCGCTGCGCTCGCCCTGGCTCCTACGGCCGCAAGCGCTGCAGACGGCACGATCACCTTCACGGGTGCTGTAACCGATACGACTTGCTCGATCGATACGAAAGTGTCCGGTGCTGCTGACAAGAACGTGACGCTGCCGTCGGTCACGAACAGCACGTTAGCCTCAAGCGGTGCAACGGCCGGCACAACAGCGGCAACTGACCTCACGTTCGTGTTGAGCGGTTGCTCGACGGAATCGAAGGCTGTGGCTCGCTTCGAAAACGGTCCGACGATCGACCAGACCACGGGTTACATGACGAACCAGGCGCCCGCCGGTGCCCAGAACGTTCAAGTTCGCCTGCTGAATGCATCGCATCTGCCCATCAACGTGGTGACTGGCGCCAACAACGACCTGGCAGGCAACGGTGCGGCAATCGTGTCGGGAAATGCGGACCTGAAGTACTTCGCTGAGTACTACGCAACGGGCAAGGCAACGGCCGGCCCGGTCAGCACGTCGGTTCAGTACACCGTCGACTACCAGTAAGCCGCTTCAGCAGGCATCTGCAGGTGCAGATGCCTGTTTTTTCTCGGAATTTCGAGACAGGTTTTTCACGGAGATGCACCAATCATGAAGTCCATTAATCGAATTGCATGTGGGTTGGGTGTGGTCGCGGCGCTGCTTGCCGGAAGTGCGGGCGCGAGCGTGACCGTGGGCGCCACGCGCGTGGTGTATCCCCTTGAGAATCGTGAGGTGACGGTCAAGCTCAACAACGATCGCGCCGAGCCGTCGCTGGTGCAGGTCTGGATGGACAAGGGCAACGCCGATGCGAAGCCGGGCGAAGCCAGCGCGCCGTTCGTGCTGACGCCGCCGATCTTTCGCATGGAAGCCAACAAGTCGCAGACGCTGCGCATGATGTACACGGGCGATGCGCTGCCGCAGGACAGGGAGTCGGTGTTCTGGCTGAACGTGCTCGATGTGCCGCCGAAGACCGCCAAGAACGCTGATGTCAATTCGCTGCAGTTTGCGTTCCGTACGCGCGTCAAGGTGTTTGCGCGTCCCAAGGGCTTGCCCGGCACGCCCGAGGAAGCCGCAGGAAAAGTGACCTGGAAACTCGTGCCGGCCGCCGACAAGAAAGGCTACGAAGCGCAGGCAACGAATCCGACGGCGTACTACGTGTCGTTCAGCAAGATCGATGTGGTCGGTGCGGGCCAGACCTATACGAACGATATCGGCGGAATGGTCGAGCCACGCGGCACCGCGCTCTTTCCGATCAAGAACTTGAAAGCGGTTCCCGCCAACGCCCACGTCAAATACGTCGGTATCAGCGATTTCGGCGGCGCCCTGCCGTTCGACGCCGCTATCGCGCCCTGAAGATTCGCTGAAGCCTTCGCCCTCCACCGGGGCGAATTGAAGGCGTCGCGGGCCGTACCGAGCCGACGCTTTCCTCACCAAGCATTCCAACACGCGTTTTACCGAGCGGACTGTCCCGAACAGCCCGATGGGTCAAGTCGCGCCCGTATTGACCGAACCATCGCAGGCTGAAATCATGAAACACGCTGCCGAACGCGCTTCCCAACACGCTTCCTCTAGTCACGGCCTGATTGGCCTGGACCAGTTCCGGCTGCGTCTGAAGCCGCTGGCCGCGATCGCTTTCTCGATGATGGCATGCGCCGCGAGTCCCCAGGCAGTAGCGGAGGCGGTGGTATCGAATCAAAGCCAGACAGGCGCCGTCGATGAAGTCAGTTTCGACAACATGTACTTGCGCGGAGAGGCGGGCAGCGCGGTCGATACCAGCCGTTTCACGCGCGGCAACGCAGTGACGCCGGGCACTTATTCCGTCGATGTGATTGTGAACGGCACGCGTCTGGCTCGCGAGGACATCCGCTTTGTGGCCACCGATGGCAAGCCGGGTTCGAAGCCCTGTTTCGGCCGCGCGCTGTTGCAGCGCGCAGGCATCGATCTGGCCAAGGCCGACGCGGCCGCCGGACGCAATTCAGCCGCAACTGGTGCAGATACTTGCAACGAAATCGGCAACGTCGTACCCGGCGCGACGGTCGATTTCGACTTCGCTCAGCAAATACTGGAACTGAGCGTGCCGCAAGCGTTCATGAAGAACTCAGCACGCGGTTATGTACCGCCCGAGCAATGGGACCAGGGCGTCAACGGTGGTTTCCTCAACTACAACGCGAACACGTATCACACAGCGGGCTCGGGCATCGGTTCGAGTCAAAGCTACCTGGGCCTGAACGCCGGCTTGAACATCGGCGCGTGGCATATCCGTCATCAATCGTCGATGTCGGCCGGCACCGGGCAAGCCACGCAATTCGACAACATCGCGACCTACGCGCAGCGCGACATCACCAAACTGGGCGCACAACTGACCCTCGGCGATGCAAGCACGACCGGCGAGATCTTCGACAGCGTCTCGTTTCGCGGCGCGCAACTCGCGACCGATGACCGCATGCTGCCTGAATCGATGCTTGGTTACGCGCCCATCGTGCGCGGCACGGCGGAAACGAATGCGCGCGTCACGATCCGCCAGAACGGGCAGGTGTTGCAGGAAACGAACGTTGCTCCGGGCCCGTTTGAAATCACCGATCTCTACTCGACCGGTTACGGCGGCGACCTCGTGGTCACCGTCACCGAAGCCGATGGCCGCAGCAAGGAATTCACGGTGCCGTTTGCATCGGTGGCGCAATTGCTGCGCCCGGGCGTGACGCGTTTCAGCGCGACGGCCGGACTGCTGCGCAACGACTCACTCGACAATAAACCCGGCTTCGCCCAGTTCACGATCCAGCGCGGCCTCACGAACATGATCACCGGCTACGGCGGCGTAGTTGCATCGAGCGGTTACGGCGCGGTGAACGTGGGCGGGGCGTTGAATACGGGCATTGGCGCATTCTCGATGGACGTCACCGGCGCCTTCACAAACGTGCCGAACGCGCAGTCGATGCACGGCACGAGCTTGCGCGTGGGCTACAGCAAGTTCATCGCGGCCACCGACACGAACGTCTCGGTGGCCGCTTACCGGTTCTCGACCGCGGGTTACCTGAACCTGAACGATGCGGCGTCGGTGAGGGACATTGCGGATCACGGTGGCGATATCAACGCGGTGTATCGGCAGCGCAATCGCATGCAGGTGTCGGTGAATCAGAAGCTCGGTGAGCATGGCACGATGTTTGTGACGGGCTCGTCGCAGAACTACTGGAATCGCGGCGGCGCGGACACCTTGTTCCAGGCTGGATACACCAACGCATTCAAGTACGGGACCTACAGCCTGACGGCTGGCCGCACACGTTCGATGGACGGCCGGTTGTCGAACGAATTTCTGCTGAGCACGACGATTCCGCTGGGCCACAAGGCCCACGCGCCGATGCTGACGACGAACGCCTCGCACAACTCGGACGGCACGACGAATATGCAGGCGAACGTGAGCGGTTCGCTTGGCGAAACGAACCAGTTCTCGTACAACGGCTACGGCACGTATAACGCCGGCGGCAGTTCGGCCAACAACGGCAACGCCGGCGTGAGCGCGACGTATCGTGCGCCTTACGCGACGTTGAATGCGTCGGCAAGTGGCGGCGCTGGGACACGCCAGGTGTCGGCGGGCGTGCAAGGTTCGGTCGTGGCGCACCCGGGCGGCGTGACGTTCTCGCAGACGGTGGGCGACACGATCGGCGTGATCGAAGCGCCCGCTGCGGGCGGTGCAAGTGTGACGAGTTCGCCGGGAACGAAGATCGATTCTCGCGGATATGCGGTGATTCCGTACCTGTCGCCCTACAGGATGAACGTAGTCGATATCGATCCGAAGGGTACGTCCACGGATGTCGAATTTAAATCGACATCGGCGCAAGTCGCGCCGCGCGCAGGCTCTATAGTGATGATGAAATACGAGACGGTGAGTGGGCGGGCTGCATTGATTCAAGCGCCGAAACTGGGTGGTGGAACGTTGCCGTTTGGAGCGAGTGTGGAAGACGAACAAGGCAAGAGCGTGGGCGTGGTAGGTCAGGACAGCAGAATATTTGCGCGGGGTCTTGAGGAGCAGGGGGCGCTTACGGTGAAATGGGGTAATGGACCGGTTGAACAATGCCGGATCGCTTATACGCTGCCGAAGAAAGATGCGAAAGCTTATAGCCCGGGGTATTTGTCGCTGCAGTCGCATTGCGTGTTGGGGGGGGAAACGGTGGCGAGTGGGGAAACTAAAACTAGGTAAATCCATGAACCGGGCTACATGAGCGGGCTGCATCAGCGGTCGTTCAACGCCGTCCCGGCCTCATGCATTGGTTGTTGCAACGTGCATTCGGTCCGATTGCGCGGCCTCATGGTGCAACCAATCTGCAAGAGCGTTCACAGTTCCCGCATCCGCATGCCGTTCAGGTATATCCAGCCAGTATCCGAACGGCCCATTGATATAAACATCCGAGATCCTCACGAGCGCACCTTCCGCTACCTCGTCGGCGATCATGTTCAAATCTACAACGGCAAGACCGACGCCTCGTCGCGCAGCATGTATTGCCTGCTGCAAATTAGAGAACTCGATGCCGTTATCGGCATAGCGCGCCGGCAGTCCGGCTTTCGCCAGCCAGTTCGGCCACAGTTCCAGGCGCACGTCCTCGTGCAGCACGTGAAGCGCCGGCAACCGGTCCAGCAATACTGCAACCGGCGTTCCGCCGAATTGCGCCGATCCCACGAGCGCGTGCCGCTCGATCATCAGCAACTCTGAATATCCGTGCGCGGCCGCGCCGCGTCCAAAGCGCACGCTGCAGTGACACTCGCCACTTTCCTGTGTACGTATCGATAAATCCACATCCGGTAACTGCTCGGCCAACGCGCCGAGCCGAGACGAAAACCATTGCGTAGCAAAGGTAGGCGGCAGGGACACAATCAGACGCTCGCGCTCGACCACTCCCGTCAGGTTTCGCGTTCCGCGCTCGATAACGTCGAACGCTTCCGTCACCGACGGCATCAGCATCACGCCGGCCTGGGTCAACCGAATCCCTTTGTGATCGCGTTCGAAAAGCTTCACGCCGAGTGACTCTTCCAGTAGCCTGATCTGCCGGCTCACGGCTCCCTGTGTGACGCACAGCGCACGCGCCGCGCGATTGAAACTCAAATGACGCGCCGTCTCTTCGAAGAAACGCAACGCAATCAACGATGGAAGGTGTCGCATAGTGGTCCCTTACCGCCCAATCTCCTCGGTTGTTCTGATGGCCGAGTGAACGCGCCTCCGTGGTTACGAAACAGAATTAATACTGTCCCGCGTTCGACCAAATTACCTTGGTTCCCCGAAGCGAAACAGTAGCCCGTTCGGTTGACGTTGAGACAAGACTAATTCTCATAGGTGGGCATCAGGAAATGTAAGAACGACTGTCGGAAAGGCGGGACATAGGCCATCAGGCCAGGTAGTGGCCATCCCGCGAATCGCCTATGCTGGATAGATCCAAGTCGCGGAGGCCGCATGACCGTACGTAATCTCGATGCACTGTTCAACCCGAAGTCCATCGCCGTGATCGGTGCGTCGCTGCGCGCGGGCAGCATCGGCGAAATGGTGTGGACGCGGCTCAGCGGCGCGAGCTTCGCCGGCACGGTCTGGCCGGTGAATCCGAAGCACCGGCAGTTGAATGAGGCGGTGGTTTATGCCGGCATCCGGGATTTGCCCGACGCGCCGACCGTGGCGGTGTTGTGTACACCGCCGCCCAGTTGGCCGGACATCGTCTGTCAGCTGGGCGAACGCGGCACGCGGGCCGTAGTGATCGTCGGACAGGCCGGGCAGACGCCAGACAATAAGCGGGACAAAGACTGGACTAGCCGCACGCTCGCGGCGGCGCGGCCATTCTTGCTGCGGGTGATCGGCCCGGGAAGCGTCGGCGTGATGACGCCGTCGGTGGGCGCGGTGCTGGGCGCACCATCGTGCGCTGTGGCGGCGGGCGGCGTGGCGTGGGTATCGGCATCGAATGCATTGACAAACGGTGTAATGGGCTGGGCGAACGCGCGCGGGCTGGGTTTTTCCCGCGTGGTTGCATTGGGCGACGAGGCGGACGTCGATGTCGGCGACATTCTCGATTTCCTCGCGAGCGACTCGAAGACGCGCGCAATCTTGCTGGCGATCGAATCCGTACGAATGGCGCGCAAGTTCATGTCGGCGGCGCGGGCGGCCGCACGCAACAAACCCGTGCTGGTGTTACGCACCGGCCACGACGATCCATTCGATGCCCTCTACAGCGCCGCTTTCCGGCGCGCGGGGCTCGTGCGGGTAGATTCCCTCGACGACCTGCTCGATGAAATCGAAACGCTCGGCGTGGGGCGAGTGGCTGCGAGCGACAGGGCGACTGTCATCACCAGCGATCGCGGTGTAGCCGCGGTCGCGGCCGATGCGTTCGCCGCGGCCGGCGATGCGCTGGCGCTCTGGCCCGAGGCCGCGCGCAAGTCGGTCGCTGCCGCTTTGCCTCGCGCGCGGCTGGAGAACCCGCTGCAACTCGGCGACACCGCCACAGCCGCTGATTTCGGCGCGGCGCTGGAAGCGCTCGCGCCGCATCGCGAGACCGGGACCGCATTCGTGGTCCACGCGCCAACGCACACAGCGCCCGTTGCCGAAGTCGCGCGCATCATGATCGCGCAGCAAGCTCACGCGTATCGTGGCCTGCTGGCTTGCTTTTTCGGCTGCGTGGACCACGCCACGCGCGATGCGCTGCACGCGCATGGCATTCCTGTGCACACCACGCCTCATCGCCTGGCGCGGGGCTTCGCACGGCTGGTCGACTACCGCCAGGGTCGCGAGTTGTTGATGCAGACGCCCGACGGGCCGATGGCCCAGACAGCGGTTGCGCTCGATAGCGCGCAGGCGCAGGTCATGGCGGCGTTGACGGCGGGCATCGCGGAATTGCAGGGTGAACGCGCATCGCGGGTTCTGGGGCAGTTTGGCATCGTCGTGAAGGCGGGGCCGGCAGGTCCCCGTACCGATGAAACAATCGAAATCGATGTCCGTCTGCTCAATCATCGGGTCTTCGGGCCGGTGTTCGAATTCAGGTCTGGCGGCGCGCCCGGCATGCCGGACGCAGTGCACGAATTCGCCTTTCCGCCGCTCAATCCGGTGCTGGCGCGCGACCTCGTCATGCGTTCGCCGCGCGCGCGAGAACTTCCGGTTGAAGGTTTGCTCGCCGCGTTGATCGCGTTGTCGCAGGCCGTCTGCGAGATCGAGCAGATTGTTGCGTTACGGCTGACTGTGTCGGTGACCCGGCAAGCCGTCGTGGCCTATGAGCCGCGTCTGACGCTGGCCGTGCATCGCACTCCGCTCGCGATTCAGCCGTATCCGCGTCAACTGGAGGAGACGCTCGACTGGAACGGCCTGCGCGTCAAGGTGCGCCCGATACGTCCTGACGACGAAGCCGCCCACAGTGCCTTTGTCGCGGCGATGACGCCTGATGATTTACGTCTGCGGTTCTTCAGTTCGGTGCGCAGTTTCGACCACTCGCAACTTGCGCGCATGACGCAGATCGACTACGACCGCGAGATGGCGTTTATTGCCGTGACCGGCGAGGGCGATGCGATGCAAACGCTGGGCGTGGTGCGCGCCATAGCCGATCCGGATAACGAGGCGGCAGAGTTTGCCGTCGCGGTGCGCTCGGATCAGAAGGGTAAGCGGCTGGGCATGTTGCTGATGACGCGGATCATCGCGTATTGCCGATCGCGCGGCACGCGCTGGCTGGTCGGCGAAGCGTTGCGCGAGAACACGGGGATGATCGGGCTCGCGCGCCGTTGCGGATTTCAGATCTCGGCGACGGATGACCCCGGTGTGACGGGATTCAGGATGCGGCTGGCGGAGGCGTCGCCGTAGGGCCGGGGCGGGGAGACGACGCTTGGGCGTCATCGAGCCCCATGCCAGGTTGCCCGTACGCGGACTACACGCATGGCGAGCCGGGTGGCCGCAACCGCATTCAAGCCACCAGCTAAGTTGCCAGCCAAGCCACCAACTAGGCCACCAACTAAGTCGTCAGCTAAGCCACCAGCTTCGCCAGCGCTTCGTCAACTTGCGCGCGCGACACCGCCAGTTCTTCCAGCCACGCATCGGCATAAACACTGCCGGTTTCGCGCTCGAGACGCGCGATGGTCGCCGCGCAACGCGTCGCGTCCTTCGGCGTAGCAATGAACGACTTCACCGATGCACCCGACGTGAACGCTTCGAACAACGGCACGCGGATGTCGTCCGGCAGCGCGCGCGTGGTCCATTGATACGGCTTGCCGTTGAACGACAACTGCGGCGGCAGCACGCGCTCTTTCTTCGCGGCCGGAATCAGGCCGAAATTGCGCGCGGCATCGGCGATCTGGTCGGCGGTAAAACAGCTCGTCCGCGCCGATGTCGAATTGCTGGATAAAGGTTTCGATGGTCTGCATCGCGGCCGCGCGGTCATCGCGCTTTTTCTGCGCGCGGGCGACGATATCGCGCAGTTCGTCGGCTTCCTCGCTTGTGATCGTGAAGCTGGACTGCTTTTGCTGGAGTTCGGAGAAGCGCTGGAATTCGGGATCGGACAGGAGTTTCGCCATTGCCTTGCGTAGAAAAAGACGCGGAACGCTCGCGTGGGGCGTCGTTCCGCTTTTTGAGAGGGTCGCCATTCTAACGCGTCGCGCGGCGGCTTTTCCGATCGATGGCGCTAATGGCGCACGAGGCGCGTCGGAAACTTCACCTTGCGGTGGAATCGCTCACATCACGGTCACGCGAATCGTCGAGCTCCGCTTCAGGTTCGCGAAACATCGACAACGCCGCGGCCGCTTCGCCAAGCAATGCGCTCACCTCGTCAAGTGGAGGGCGCGACGTATTCATCGATCCGCCGCAGATACGGACACGTCAGCGCCGCGATCGCCTGGCCGGACGGCCCGAGCAGCGGAAACGTCACGTCCATCACGCCGAAGGTCTGCTGGCTTTCCTTATGCAGAAAGCCGTCCGCGCGAATTCGCTGGTACGCCTTTCCAGCACGAGCGGATCGAGCGCGGATCTCGCCCTTGACCTGCGTGTGCTCGGCGAGCATGTGTGCGCGCTGTTCGACGCTTTGAAACGCGAGCATCACGCGGCCCGAACCCGTATCGATCAACCCGACGCGCGAGCCGAGCCGCACCGAAATCCCCCAGGTGCCCGGCCCGTCGACCTGCGCGATCACGAGCAGATTGCCGCGGTCGTAGACGGCGAGATGACACGACTGCTCGGCGCGATCGGCGAAACGCTGCATGACCGGCAGCGCTTCGGCGATCAGGCGGTTCATCGGCGGATGGCGATGCGCGAGCGCATACAGCTTCAGGCTCAGCGAATAACGGTCGCCCGCGGGCGAGCGCACCACGTACTGCCGCGCGACCAGCCGCTCGAGCATCCGGTACATCTCGCTCGCGTTGCGCCCGAGCGACTTGGTGATCTCGGCGCGCGTCAGTCCGTCTTTCTGCTCGGCGAGCAATTCGAGGATATCGAGACCTTTATCCAGCGCGGGCGCGCGGTAGCGGTCGGCATCGGTGGGATCTTCTGCCTGCATGATGGCCTTCGGTTGAGGTCGCGTAAAAACAGGATGCTAAGGGAAAACACGGACCGCTCGGCGGTGCACTTAGCTTGACTTCGACTTGTCCGTATATGAATAATACGTTCACTGATAAATGATTGTACTGATGCAAACCCGCGTTCTTGATACAAACCGCGCTCGAATCCAAGGAAGTTTCCGTGCAGCAAGCCCTTCATAAGTCCACCGACGCCCGGCTGATTCTTCAAAGCCCGCAGGACAATTGCCTGATCGCCGCGCGCGCGTCTCGAGGCGGGTGAACGCGTCGAGATTGAAGGGGAGGTCGTGACGCTCGCAAAGACCATCGACCTTGGCCACAAAGTCGCGCGCCGCGCGTTGCGTACCGACGAAAAAGTGCTGCGCTACGGCGCGGTCATCGGCCATGTGACGTCTGACGTTCAGCCCGGCGAGCATCTGCATACCCACAACCTCGAAAGCGACTATCTGCCGACCTACACCCACGACGCAGGCCACGCTTTCGTGGACCATCGCGTGGATCACCGGGACCGCTAAGGCGATGACAATCACGACCACTCCCGCAACTTCAGGGCTATCTGCGCGCCGATGGCCGCAAGGGCATTCGCAATGTGGTCGCGGTCGCGTATCTCGTCGAATGCGCGCATCACGTCGCGCGCGAGATCGTCGGGCAGTTTCGCCCGGCATTCGATGCGTTCGACGATCCCTCCGCCGACCACGAACCGCCCGTTCACCTGATCGGCTTTCCGGGCTGCTATCCGAACGGCTATGCCGAGAAGATGATGGAGCGGCTCGACCACGCATCCGAACGTGGGCGCGGTGCTGTTCGTGTCGCTCGGCTGCGAGAGCATGAACAAGCACTATCTGGTCGACGCCGTGCGCGCGAGCGGCCGTCCCGCCGAGGTGCTGACGATCCAGGAAAAGGGCGGCACGCGCAGCACGATCCAGAACGGCATCGACTGGATTCGCGAGGCGCGCGCAACGCTCGCCGCGCAGCACGAAGGTGCCGATGGCGCTCGACGAACTGATCGTCGGCACGATTTGCGGCGGCTCGGACGGCACCAGCGGCATCACGGCGAATCCCGCTGTGGGCCGCGCGTTCGATGCGTCTGATCGACGCCGGCGCCACCTGCATCTTCGAGGAAACCGGCGAGCTGGTCGGCTGCGAATTCCATATGGAAAGCCGCGCGGCGCGGCCGGAACTCGGGCGCGAAATCGTCGCGTGCGTGGACAAGGCGGCGCGCTATTACTCGATCCTCGGACACGGCTCGTTCGCGGTCGGCAACGCGGACGGCGGCCTCACCACGCAGGAAGAAAAGTCGCTCGGCGCGTATGCGAAAAGCGGCGCATCGCCGATTGTCGGGCATCGTCAAACCGGGCGATATCCCGCCGATCGGCGGCTTGTATCTGCTCGATGTCGTGCCCGACGGCGAACCGCGCTTCGGCTTTCCGAACATCAGCGACAACGCGGAAATCGGCGAGCTGATCGCGTGCGGCGCGCACGTGATCCTGTTCACGACCGGGCGCGGTTCGGTGGTCGGTTCGGCCATTTCGCCCGTCATCAAGATGTGCGCGAATCCGGCGACGTATCGCAATCTTTCCGGCGATATGGACGTCGACGCCGGCCGCATTCTCGAAGGCCGCGCGCACGCTCGACGAAGTGGGCCGCGAAGTATTCGATGCCACGGTGAGCGTCGCGGCGGGCGCGGCGTCGAAGTCCGAATCGCTCGGCCATCAGGAATTCATCCTGACCTACAAGACCTTCGATCCGGTCGGACCCGCCTGCCTGCCGGCGAGCGCGGCGCCGCGCGCATGCGGTATCGATTGCTTCGTATCTGATATGACTGAGCTGGAACTCGTTGAGGCCCACGCAATGAACTCAATCACCGGAAACGCCGTCGTGAAAAAGCGCAAGGTCGGCAAAACGTCGCTGGAGGTTACGGCGCTGTCGCTGGGCAGTGCGCCGCTGGGCGGCCTGTATCACGATCTTTCCGAGGCGGACGCGCAAGCAACCGTGGACGCCGCGTGGCAAAGCGGCATCCGTTTCTTCGATACCGCGCCGCACTACGGCCATACGAAAGCCGAACATCGGCTGGGCGACGCATTGCGCCGCTATCCGCGCGAAGACTACGTGCTGTCGACCAAGGTCGGCCGCCGCTTTGTTCCGCGCACCACGCCGTACGACGGCAGCGAAGGCTGGTCGAATCCGCTGCCGTTCCAGGCGATCTACGACTACACCTACGACGGCATTCTTCGATCGTTCGAAGACAGCCAGCAGCGGCTGGGTATCGTCGATATCGATATTGTGCTGATCCACGATATCGGCCGCGTCACGCACGGCGAAAAGAACGCGCTTTACTGGCGGCAACTGACGGACGAAGGCGGCTTTCGCGCGCTCGATGAACTGCGTTCATCGCGTGGCGTGAAAGCGGTTGGGCTCGGCGTGAACGAAGGCGCGGCGATTCAGGAGGCGATGGCGGAATTCGACATCGATTGCGCGTTGCTGGCGGGACGCTATACCTTGCTGGAGCAAGCGGTACTCGACGACTTGCTGCCGGAATGCGAGAAACGCGGCGTCAGTATCCTGCTGGGCGGCGCGTTCAATTCGGGCATTCTCGCGCGCGGTTTGACGCACGATACACCGCCCAAAGCGGATCAATCAAAAGTTCAACTACGGCGATGCGCCGCCGTCGATTGTCGAACGCGTCGATGCGCTGGAACGAATCTGCCGTGCGCATGGTGTCGCTTTGTCGAGCGCGGCGCTGCAGTTTCCTTATGCGCATAAAGTTGTCGCCACGGTGCTGATGGGCGCGCGAAATCCAGACGAAGTACGGTTGAACGCGGCTTCGTTCGCCGATCCGCTTGCCCAGGCGAGTTGTGGGACGCGTTGCGCGCGGCCGGGTTGTTGCATCCGTGACGCGCCCGTGCCGCGCATAGCCGATCCTCTCGATAACACCACTGCGAAACCCATGACCGCTGAATCGATCGACGCGCATCAGCATTTCTGGGACCCATCGCGTGGGGACTATGGCTGGTTGACGCCGGAGCTTGGCGCGCTTGTACCGCGTGTTCGGTCCCGATGATCTGAAGCCCCTTCGCGAAGCAGCGCAGCGTTGCACGGACGGTGGTCGTCCAGGCTGCGCCGACCGTCGATGAAACGCGCTATCTGCTCGATCTCGCGCGCGACGATGCGTCGATTGCCGGCATTGTGGGCTGGGTTCCGCTTGATGCGCCGAACGCTGTCGACTTGATCGACGAACTGGCGCGCGAGCCGAAATTCAAGGGCGTGCGCCCGATGCTGCAGGATCTGCCGGACGATCGCTGGATCGAAAACACCGCATTGGCGCCGGCCATCCACGCGCTGATCAAAAACGATCTCGCCTTCGATGCATTGATATTTTCGCGCCACGTTCCTTCGTTGAAGGTGTTTGCCGCGCGCTTTCCTGAACTGCGAATCGTCGTCGATCATGGCGCGAAGCCGCAGATCAAGGCAGGCGCATGCGGCCTGGCAAAGTTGGGCCGGACGGCATCGCGGAATTGGCCGCGTTGCCGCAACGGCTGCATTGCAAACTTTCGGGTCTGGCGACGGAAGCCTCGCCCGGCTGGACCGTGGCAACGCTCAAGCCCTATGTCGATCATCTTCTCAAGCACTTTGGGCCGGAGCGCTTGATGTGGGGCAGCGACTGGCCGGTGCTGAACCTGAACGGCGACTACGCACAGTGGCATGACGCAGCGCGGCAATTGACGTCGCACCTCGATGAGGCCGCACAGCAAGCGATCTTCGGCGATACCGCGCGCGCGTTCTACCGGTTGTAAAAGGTAATAGGTCAACGGTAAAAAGCATGAAGAATGCGCGCTATATACCCGGAATTTCTCGACTGCAATCGCAACGAAAGCCGGGAATGGTAAAAATACTGGCGGACAATGCTGTGCGGAGCATGCGGTTCTGAGGAAAATGCCTGAAGAACTCGCGGTGCTATCGTTGTAATTCGCGTCCGATGAATCGTCGTTCCCGACCGGCCTGATTCATGCAACCGCCAGCATTCAATACGGCCGGTCAAACCGAACATCTCGAAACCGATTCAAAACCTGAAAACTGAAGGATCACTCACGATGAAACTGCTGCGCTATGGGCCGAAGGGTCAGGAAAAACCGGGTTTGCTGGATCAGAACGGCAAGATTCGCGATTTGTCGAAGGTCGTTGACGATATCGCCGGCGAGACGCTTTCCGACGCCACGCTAGCCAAACTGCGCGCGCTCGATCCGGCCTCGCTGCCTGAAGTGACGGGCGAGCCGCGCATTGGCCCGTGCGTCGGAAGCGTGGGCAAGTTTGTCTGTATCGGACTGAACTACGCCGATCACGCGGCCGAATCGAACCTGCCGGTGCCGACGGAACCGGTGCTGTTCGGCAAATGGACGAGCGCCATTTGCGGTCCGAACGACGACGTCGAAATTCCGCGCAATTCGAAGAAGACCGACTGGGAAGTCGAGCTCGGCGTGGTGATCGGCAAGCAAGCGAAGTACGTCAGCGAAGCGGACGCGCTGGATTACGTCGCGGGATATTGCGTGATCAACGACGTCTCCGAGCGCGAATGGCAGATCGAGCACGGCACGCAATGGGACAAGGGCAAGGGTTTCGATACCTTCGGCCCGATCGGTCCGTGGCTCGTCACGAAAGACGAAATCGCCGATCCGCAGCAGCTCGACATGTGGCTCGAAGTGGACGGGCATCGCTATCAGAACGGCAACACGAAGACGATGGTGTTCGGCGTGGCGGAACTGGTGTCGTATTTGTCGAAGGTGATGAGCCTGCAACCCGGCGATGTCATTTCCACCGGCACGCCGCCGGGCGTGGGCATGGGCGTGAAACCATCGCCGATCTACCTGAAAGCCGGGCAAACGATGCGCCTCGGGATTCAAGGTCTGGGCGAGCAGCAACAACGCACGGTCGACGCGAAATAAGCGACGCACCGCCAAGCGGATCCAGCTCATAGAAAGAGGCCGTTCCAACGCGAGTTGGAACGGCCTCCTTTACTTTGCATAAGCCCAGAAAAGCCCCAAAAACCTCAAACGTCAAGCCGCCGGCTCAAGCTCCGCAGCCATTTCGCTGATCCGATGAATGGTTCCCTGCGCGACCGCGACGAGCCGTTCGGCGCCGCCATCGGTGACATACACGTCGCATTGGCAGGTCGCCTGCGTCATGCCCGCGTAAATCACGCGCGCACGGGCCATCAACGTGCCGGAGACGGCGGGCCGCAGATAGTTGATCTTGTATTCGCCGGTGACCACTTTCGGTCCCGAGGCGCAATGCGCCGGCGAAGGTCAGCGCGTTATCGACGAGATAACTCACCACGCCGCCATGCACGAAACCATGCTGCTGCCTGAGTTCGTCGCGAATGGTCAGGCACAGCGTGAGACTCGTGGAGTCGACCTGCATGAGCTTCGTACCCAGCAAGGCGCTAAACGGCTGCGCGTTCAATGCGCCCCGTGCGATATCGACAATTTCAGCCATTCGGACACTCCTACACTTGGTTTCGGTCCAGTCAGCGTGAGTCCCACAATCCGCATCGGGGCAGGCAGCCTTCGGTCGCGGTCCTGCACAAGACTGTAGGTAGCGCATGGTCACTCCGCAAGGACGATCTCAAAATCGCGGACAAATTACCGGGTTTGCACGGACTTTCTCTGCGATTTGAAACGAAAACGCGCAAAGCGTTCGGCATCGCGCTGATTTCTCCGGCCGCAATAAAAACGCCTCGCGCAATGGCGAGGCGTTCAATGCGAGAAGCAAGACGCAGCCGAGTGTCAGGGCAACGCGGCGTAGGCGGTCGCAAGGTGATAAGGCGTCGTCGAAGGCAATTCCGGGCGCATGACCACGCCTTCTGCCGCCTGGCTCTCGATCCATCCTTGCGGCCGAAGAAAACGCGCGGCAAAGCGCTCGATCTGCGCCGGCAATTGCGCGCGCACCGACTCGTCTGCCATGCGTCGCGAGCGCGCGCAGATATTCGGTCTGAGCCCAGATGCGCTGCGTCGAATCGATCACGCCGCCTTGTTCGTTCAGCGACGCCGCTACGCCGCCAGTCACCGGATCGACGCCGTACTGCTGCACGAAATCGAATCCGCGAACCAGCGCCCGATTCAGGCCCGCTGCATCGAAAGCCGCGATGCCGGCTGGCTTCGACGAGAAACAGCCACTCGAACTGATGCCCCGGTTCCAGCCAGTTATTGGCGCTGCCGATCGGCAATTCGGCGATGCAACCGGTTTCCTCGATGCACGAAAGCCTGCGCGAACGCCGCTGCGAGCTTTTCCAGCCGGCGATCGAAGACGGGATCGCCGGTGGCTTCACGCGCGGCGAGCCACGCCTCGGTCAGATGCATCAGCGGGTTTTGCAGCGGCGGCCCGAGCACGGCGGAAAAGTCTTCGGTCATCGCCGAGCTGAACAAGCCGCTGCCGGCGTGGTCGCCGCTCATCCGCTGCTCAATCACCACCGACGTTTCTTCGAGCACCGCCGAGCGCTTCTCTCGCGGCGGCCGCGCTCGGCCCGTTTCGCATATTCCGCGCACGCAAAAATCACGAACGCATGCGTGTACAGGTCCTTCTGGCGCTCATGCGGCGCGCCGTTTGCGTCGACGCTATAGAACCAACCGCCGTTTTTCGTGTCCTGAAAATAGGTCCGAAGCGAAGCGAACAGCGTATCGGCGTGATCGATATCGCCGGCTTGCGAGAACACGAACAGCTGCCGCGCGCAGGCCATGGCGCGATATCGCTGCGGCGGCAAGGGCGTGCGGCCGTCCTCGGCGACGGCCTCGTACGCCAGCCGCAACGCCGTGTTGAAGCCGGGCCCGCGCCAGATGGGCAGCACGACCTGTTGATAGTGCGCACGAAGGGTGGCGGCGGTCGGGGGCGTTGCGGCGGTGAATTCTGGGTCGTGCATACGGCTTTATCGATGATGGTTGCAGCGCGGTGACGCGGCGGCGCGGAACGTGTCCGTTGCGCCACCCGATGCGGGCACCAAGGATAAATCAAAACGGCCGCGCGTCGGGGCACGGGCTATATCGCGTCATCGAAACAGGCTGCTTTGTGCGCTCGAAAAGCCCATCATCCCATCAGAAAATCCTATAAAAGGAGCAAATCCACTGATGTTAGGCAATGTAGAACTCATTGCCCGGCTGGTGCTGGCCGCGGCGCTCGGCAGTGTGATCGGATTCGAGCGCGAACGGCTGTTCGTGGGCTGCCGGTCTGCGCACGCACATGCTGGTGTGCGTCGGTTCGACGCTGTTCATGATCGTCTCGGCGTTCGGTTTCTCCGATGTCCTCGCCCGCGATCACGTCGTGCTCGATCCATCGCGGATCGCGGCGCAGGTCGTATCGGGGATCGGCTTTCTTGGCGCGGGTTCGATCCTGCTGCGCGGCGAGATCGTGCGCGGCCTCACGACGGCGGCAAGTCGATGCATACCGTGAACGCAGACGTGCAGCGTGCGACAATGCGGCCTCAAAAACCCATGCAGACGTTTTTTGTTGCGAGGCGCGGCGCCGGTGGCTTTTCCACCTTGCTGCCGCGCCTGCAGTCTCGCCTTGCCGCGCTGTTCATCATCGACTTATGCCCGATTCCGCCTTAAATCCTGCTCGCCAAACTGTTGATATCGATACCGATTCTGACCGCACGCGTGGTCTTCCGGCAGAAACGGACGCCGAAACCAAACTCGCGCGCGCCGCGCGCTCGGCGCAGCGTCTCGCGTTGCTGAGCCGCGCGCCCTATGGCGCGCCGACGCTGGATCTGTTCGCCGAAGACGCCGAGCGTGCCACGCTCCAGGCGCTGAATACCGATATCCGGCAGTCCACGCTGCCGGGCTTCGAGCTGCCCGAGGCGTTCATGGCGGCGGTATCGGCGACGACAGAAGCGGATGATCAACTGGCATCACTGCGCGTCGGGCGGCGCGGGCCGTTGTCGCCAGACAGCGCCGAGTCTTTCGACGACGCTGCAACGCTGGATCTCATGTTCGACGACGTCGTGCCACCCGATTGTGTGATCGCGGGACCGGTGCCGCCGGAATTTCAGGACGATTGCGACGGCGAGGCTCTGGTTGAGGTTGGCGCCAGCGAAAAGGAAGGGCGTTCGCGGAACGCGAAACGGGCGTCCGCGGCGCGCGCCAAAGGCGCCGCAAGGAGTGTCGCTGCGACCGGGCCGGCGATAACCGGAGTAGTTGATGCTCTCGATACGAAAGCAACGTCGGATTCACCCGCCGCGCCTGGCTTTCCCAGTGCTTCGCCAGCGGAAATTGATCGGCCTGAAGATACCGGCGGGGTGTCGGGCGCTGCTGCCAAGTCCACCGAGACGAATGCAGCGACAAATGCCTCGGCTCCCGTAAAAGCTCACCGCACGCCGCCTCAATCCCTCGCAGCGGCTTTGATCGGCGATGAGCGCCGGACGCATCCAGACACGGAAGCCAAAGCCACGTCCGAACTCGACACCGCCCGGGCGACGGCATTCGCCGACACCATCGATGCGCTGCATGCCGTCATAGCCGACCAGCGTCGTACATCGGCGGCGTTATCGCGGCGCATGAAAAGCGTGCTGCTGATAGCTGTATGCGTATTGCTCGTGACAGTCGCGACCGGCGTCGCGCAGACCATCGCGCTGGATCGCCTGACGCACGAGAATACGGCGCAACAGCAGCGCATCGAGCAATTGATGCTAAGTCAACAGGCCACGCTCGCATCTTTCTTCGATACCGACTCGGCCGTCGTGGAAGTCCCGAACCACGGGAGCGACCCAGCTACCGCACAACAAAGCCATTCCACGAAGCGGCCCCACAGTAAATTTCGTTGACTGCTTGCCGCAATGCTCGTCGGCGTTCACAGTGACGCCCCGCGTTGCGATACTGTCTCAGCCACGGTCGAAAACAACAGCAATCAAAACGCCCTGCGCTAAATGCCATGAGCAAGCTTCATGCAATCAATATAGTTAGCATTACAAATAAACACGCATTGCTTGTTTGCACCATCTGAGTCGCTTTAAACCTTCAAGCGAAAACCCGTCCAGGCACTACACGTACCGCTGATTATTGACAAATCCGGCCGTGAATATCGACTTGTTTCGCTGTGCGATTCACCCCGAACGGAATCTGTTTCCGCCATGTCCTTCGCGGTGTACCGTGGCGGCGCGCCGTTGAAAATACGTGATCTGCCCGGAGCCGATGTCGTCGGATTCGGAGCAGGCGTTTTCTACGGATCGTTGTGTCGGCTGCGTGTGTGGCGCACTGATAACCGAACGCTTTGATTCGGATGACAGGACCAGGAAAGGAAGCTATGCGCCTTAAAATGAAGAAGTCGGTATGCCTGTTCGCCAGTGTGTGTGCGTCGCTCACCATGACGCTGGCTAATCTCACGGAATTGACCGCAGCCCCGGCGCCAGCCGCAACCAATCTACCGCCCAATCCACCACCGTTCCCCACCGTCTGGCCTCGTGACTTCGATGCCGCGCAACAGCACATCGAAATATTTCAGCCGCAAGTCGAGGTGTGGGACGGCAATCACCTGGAAGGGCGCGCAGCAATTGCAGTAGGCGCCAAGAACGCCACGCCGGATTACGGCGTGGCTCACTTTATGGCGCGGGCTGAGATCGACAAGACATCGGCGACTGTGCAATTACGCGACATCGTGTTCGACAAAGTCGAGATGCCGGCGAATCCGAACGCAGCCGCGAGCGTCAAGGCGGCGCTGCAATCCCGCATTACGACTGATGGCCTCACTACATCGCTCGAGCAGTTGCAGGCGAGCTATGCAAGCACGCACCAAGGGGCGCAACCCGGGCTTGCCGTGCAGAACAACGTGCCGCGCATCATCTTCACTGACCGTCCCACGCTGCTTGTACTCACGGATGGAGACGCGAATTATCGCGACGTGACGGGTACGCATTTTCAGCGTCTTATCAACACGCGCGCGCTGCTCCTCAAAGATGCCGGTGGAACCTTGCATCTCAATGTCGCGGACTACTGGTACGACGCGGCGGCGCTTGGCGGGCCGTGGCGTGTCGATGCAAAGCCGGGCCGCGATCTTGCGGCCGCGGCGAGCAGTGCGCGAGCGAACCTGAAGCCGGATCCGATGCTGCCGTCGGATGGCAAGCGTCCGGTCCATGCACCGGACGTCGTGGTGGCAGCGCAGCCGGCCGAGCTGGTCGTGACGGATGGGAAACCGTCGCTGCAACCGGTGAAGGGCGTCAACCTGCTGAGCGTCACCAATGCTGACCACGCGCTGTTCCTCGAGCCGCGCGACAACCGTTATTACCTGCTGCTGTCAGGCCGCTGGTTCAGCGCGGCAGGCCTGAACGGGCCGTGGACGTTCGTCGATGGGAACAGCTTGCCGCCCGACTTCGCGAAGATCGCGCCGGATGACGCACACGCGAATGCGCTCGTATCCGTTCCGGGCACGCCGCAGGCGAAAGAGGGGGCTATCGCGGCGACCATCCCGCAGACAGCTACCGTGTCGCGCAAATCGACCACGCTGAAGGTCGCATATGACGGCGCGCCCAAGTTTGTCGGCATCGGTAGTACTTCGTTGGCGTATGCCGTGAATACCGCGACGCCGGTCATACAGACCGCGCCGTCGCATTTCTTCGCCGTTGCCAACGGCATCTGGTTCACGGCCAGTTCGCCGGCTGGACCATGGCATGTCGCCGATGCGGTGCCGGCCTCCATCTACGCAATTCCGCCGGCGTCTCCCGTTTATTACGTGACCTATGTGCATGTCTATTCGTCGACGCCGGATACCGTCGTGGTCGGCTATACGCCGGGCTATCTTGGTGTTGTCGTGAATTCCAGCGGCACGGTCGTCTACGGCACCGGGTATGTGTACCAGCCGTACGTAGGCGCCGTGTATTACGGTTATCCGGCGACGTATGGGTACGGTGCAGGGTTCGCGCTTGGAACGACGGTCGGATTTGCGTTCGGCTTTGCCATCGGCGCCACCTGGGGAGCGCCGTCTCCGTACTGGGGACCTTATTGGGGCGGCGGTGCCCCGAGGAGCTGGCAATACGCGAACGTGAACCAGGCCAATATCTATGGCCGATGGGGCCAGGGCACAGTCACCCACGCGTCTGGCTGGAATGGCTGGACCGGCCGCAGTTGGGCGGGCACCGGCGCATCCGGCTTCAACCCCTATACCGGAGCGCATTTCCAGGCGAGCCGGGGTGCAGTTCAAAACGCGTATAACGGCAACTTCGCGGCAGGGCGGGAAGGTTCGTTCAACAACGCGTCGACGGGGCGCTCGGGCGCAGCGCGTGGCGGCGTGGCAGGCAATGCGTACAACGGCAACTATGCTGCCGGACGGCAGGCCGCCGGGTATAACGCGCAGACGGGTCGATACGGCGCGGCCGGGGCCGGTGTAACCGGCAACGCGTATTCAGGCGATCATCAGGCGGGCTCGCGTGGCATTGTCGGCAACGCGGACACGCACAAGAGCGTCGCGTGGAATAACGGCAATGTGTACGCAGGAAACGACGGGAAGGTTTATCGGCACGATCAGGGCGGCGGATGGGAGCAACACAGCGCGAATGGCTGGCAGCCGGCCACGCCCGGCGCCAAAACGACGGACCAGCTCAACTCGGTACGCCAGGGACAAAACCTGGGTAACGCTCGCGCAAGCGGGCAGTTTCAACCGGGACACTTTTCCGGAGGCGGCGGAAGGTTGCGGCGGTGAAAATTGGGTAGAGGCGTGCAAGCTGTGGCCGCCGGTTGCACGCCGGTAGCCACCAGAATATGTCGCCGCCTCGATGCTCGTCGCCGGAAGCACTGGCATGTCAGTAATTGCTACTGATTTAAGCCAGAACGTGGCCTTTGAGCGTTGCTAAAACGCAGTGATGTAGAAAAACTACGAAAGAAATGTTGCGTTGCACTAGAAATGGCTTAGTGAAAACCCTATAATAGTTGCTAAGGGATAACCCTAAACCAACCAACAGGAGTTTGACATGAGCTACCTCTTCGTATTGCTGCAAAAGTTCGCATCGCTGTTCGAATCCCCGCATCTTCCGATGGACTCAGATTACTCGTACCAAGCACGTCAGCGTGAAGCAGAGCGCGTTCGCAAGGCTCGTGGAAGCATTTTCGGTATTCGTCTGTGATCTGTTGGAAAAGCAGCGCGGACTGCGGCGAAAACTAAAAAGTTGTCGGTTTGACCTTGACAGCAGATTTTCGTAGTGCAGTCCGCCCTGTTTTCGCGGAGTGAAGTTAGGTAGTTTTTCTACGCGTGATTGTTTTACCGACCGCCCTGTTGTATCGAGGCCGTCACGTCGAAGTTTTTTGTTCGACCATCCCCTTTGTTTGGCCACACCCTCTCCAACGCCGCTCGGCGTACCTGCTGTTTTGCTTCCTTTTATTTTCGCCACTCGGCGTGATTCCCTGCTTTTCCGCTCGCCTGCTGTACCAAACGACCCCCAACGACCTCAATCCATATTTGTGTTGCTTACAAGGCGCGTAACAAACCGCCGACAAATGGCCTTGCTGACACGGCTTAAATCACAGTGAAATCAGCAGTTTGAAAACATCTGATGATTGCTGCGTCTGTTTCTCTCAATGATACGAACACTTACAAGCGCTCACGTCGTGCAATGTGGACTCTGGCTAAAGTGGTTCTCAACGACGCGGTACCGACAGCACATCGTTCCGGCTCACCGCGCGTCCTGATACAAAATCAAGCTGAAAAAGGGAGAACAGTCATGAAAAGCTCACGCACGATCATTGCCGCGCTGCTCGCTGGCGGCGCATTGTTGACGGGTACGGCGGCATTCGCTCAAGACCATCAATTCAATCAAGTCGATAGCGCGATGATCCACGGCCCCGCGCTTGGACAACAGAATTACGCGCAGCCGCACATGATGCACACCGCTGTGGTCATTAATCTCGGCTGGCACGGTGACCGCTATTGGGACGGACACCGCTATTGGCAGCGCGATGAATGGATGAGCCACCATCCGCACGATTCTGGTCCCGCGCATCGCCCGCCGCCGCACGCTGATCGCCACGACGACAATCGTCACGGCTGATCGTAGCGACTGATACCGAAACGTGTTTAGAGAAGCCGGCTCCCTGCAAAGGGTGCCGGTTTTTTTGTGCGCGTGAATCTTGCGATACCGCTCAAGTCATCGGCCATTTGCCGGTCCGCGTGATTGAAGGCGCTGCGCTATCCTTGTTGCTGCGGGCTTTTCTGACTGCATCGAATGCTTGTGGCGTGACCGTTCCGCTGCAATCACACCAAAAATCAACTATGGACCGCGGGGAAAATTTGAATCAGATCACTATCGGGGTGGTGGGCAGCGGCTTGATGGGCGTCGGCATTGCGACGCAGGCCGCACTACACGGCTATCAGACCATCGTTCATGACATCGACACCGCGCGGCTTGCTTTGGTGCATGCAAAAGCCGAGGCGATTCTCGACGAACTGATCGACGCCGGCGTATTCCACACGGACGAGAAACAGCACGTGCTTGGGCGTCTTGAAACCACGGACAGGCTGGAGCGGGTGGCGACGGCGGGTTTTATCGTGGAAGCGATTCCCGAGGTGCTCGAACTGAAGAACCGGACCTACAAGGCGCTCGAACCGCTGCTGCGCGACGACGCCATTTTTGCCAGCAATACAAGCGGTTTTCCGCCGGATCTCCTGGCAGAAGTGCTGCAGAACAAGGCGCGTTTTGTCATTGCGCACTTCTGGAATCCACCGCACACCATCCCGCTCGTGGAAGTCGTGCCGGGAACTGCAACGGATCCCGAAGTCACTCGCCGTACCGCTGAACTGATGACGGCTATCGGCATGGAACCGGTCGTGCTGACGAAGGCGATTCCGGGCTTCATCGGTAACCGGTTGCAGTTCGCGGTGTTGCGCGAGGCGCTGGCTATCGTGCGATCCGGCGCGGCGACGCCGCAAGAGGTCGATGCCGTGATGAAAGCGTCGCTCGGCCGTCGATACGGCATGGTCGGGCCGCTGGAAAGCGCGGATCTCGGCGGGCTCGACACGCTGCTGGACATCGGTTCGCACTTGATGCCCGAGCTGGCGAAGGACGAAGACGTGCTGCATCTGATGCGCGAGCACGTGGAGAAAGGCCGTGTCGGCGTTCGCAGCGGGCAGGGATTCTATGAATGGAACGACGCGCATCATGCGCGCGTGAAGGCAGGGCGCAAGCGCCTGATTCATCACACTGCAACGAACGTCAGGAAGAACCCATGAGCGAGAACCTCGGCACGCACTTCTATCATCCCGACGAGGGCCACCAGCTTCGTCACGATCCGTTCAAAGCGATCGTCGCGCCGCGGGTGATCGGCTGGATTTCGAGTCGCGATCCAAACGGGCGCGTGAATCTTGCGCCGTATAGCTTTTTTGGAGCGTTTGCCACGTTCCCGTACATCATCGGATTCACGAGCGAGGGCCGCAAGGACAGCATCAACAACATCGAGGCGACTGGTGAGTTCGTGTGGAATCTGTCGAGCAAGCCGCTTGCCGAGCAAATGAACAAGACGTCGGCGCCCGTGCCCCACAACGTCGATGAATTCGAACTCGCCGGACTGACGAAGGCGCCGGGAATGAATGTAGCCGTGCCGCACGTAGCGGAATCGCCAGCTGCGCTCGAATGCAAGTTGTTGCAGATCGTGCGGCTGAAAACCCTCGACGGCACACCGATGGACAACTGGCTCGCGCTTGGCCAGGTGGTCGGCGTGCATATCAGGCGCGAGTTCCTGAAGGACGGCATCTTCGACACCGCCGCCGCGCAGCCGATCATGCGAGCGGGTTATCGCGGGGATTACGCGGGAATCGGCGAAATGTTCGAGATGATTCGGCCCACGTCGTAAGGCCGGTTAGGGAGGGGCGGTTAGTAAGGATCGCTTAGAGCCGAAACACGCTGACCGTGCGGCTCAGCTGCTCGGCTTGCTCAAGCAGACCTGCTGTCGATTGCTCCGCCTCGCCGACCAGCGCTGCGTTCTGCTGGGTCGCCTCGCCGATCTGCGCGACCGCTAGGTTCACCTGTTCGATACCGCTCGATTGCTCGCGCGACGCCACGCTGATTTCGCCGATGATCGCGTTCACCCGCGCAACGCGCTCCACAATGCCGGCCATCGTGCTGCGCGCTTCTTCGGCGATCCGGTAGCCATCGGTGACTTTGAGAGCCGATTCCGCGATCAATGCCTCGATTTCCTTGACCGCCGCCGCGCTGCGCTGAGCCAGTCCGCGCACTTCCGACGCCACCACGGCAAAGCCCTTCCCGTGCTCCCCCGCGCGCGCCGCTTCCACCGCCGCGTTCAGCGCCAGAATGTTGGTCTGAAAGGCAATGCCCTGGATCACCGACGTGATGTCCGAGATCTTGCGCGCCGACGCATCTATCTCGCCCATCGTCGCGACGACCCGGCTGACCGCTTCGCCACCGGCGCGCGCTGCATCGGAAGCCGATGCCACCAGCTGATCCGCCTGCGCCGTATTGGCCGCGTTCTGCTGCACGGTCGAGGTGATCTGTTCCATGCTTGCGGCGGTCTCCTCGAGACTGCTTGCCTGCGTCGCAATGCGCAGTGAGATGTCGCTGCTGCCGGCCGCAATTCGCCCGGTGCCGTCCGACATATCCGCCGATGCACTGCGCACCTGCGTCACGATGCGCGCGAGCCCGGTCGCAATGCCATCGATGGCGCTCATCAACCGGCCGATATCGTCCTCACGCGCGCTCGTGAGCCGCACGCTGAGATCGCCTGCCGCGATGCACTCTGATGCCTCCGTGAGTTCCGCGAGCGGCTCGCTCACCAGCTTGCGAACGGCGTAAAGCAGCACGCCCACGAACCCGGCGATCACGAGCAGCCCCATGAGCAGAAAGCGCTGCCGCGTGGCGTGCATATCAGCGAGCAACTCATCGCGATACGCAATCCCGCCAATCAGCCATTGCCACTCCGGCACCGTGCGAAACACGATTTCCTTCGCTCCGCCGTGTACTTGCTTGTCCGTGGCTTCCGCAATAGCGGGGGCATCGAAGGGAAGCCGGCCTTCCTTCGCGTCCAGCATTTGCTTGAACGGAGCGATGCGTTCATCGGCAAGCGGGCCGGCCGCGCCGCTCGTTCCACTCACGCCCGGATGCACCAGCAGCTTGCCGCGATTCGGCCCGTTCGATGCATCGACCACGAAGAAATAGCCGTTCTCGCCAACCTTCAGATCGCGGATATTTTGCTGCAGCGTGGCTATTTCCGACGTGATGTCCACGCCGACAAACAACGCGCCGATCACGCGTCCCGACGGATCGGTGACTGGCTTGTACTCCGTGATGTACTGCTTGCCGAACAGCGACGCCATGCCGATAAACCGCTTCCCGGCGAGCATCGGCGCATACGCCGGGCCTTTGCGGTCAAGCAACGTACCGATGGCGCGCTCGCCGTCCTGCTTTTTCAGCGATGTCGTCACGCGCACGAAATCATCGCCGGTGCGGGCGAACACCGTCGCGATCGCACCGCTGCGCTCAAGGAACTGATCGGGGATCGAGAAATCGAGGTTCATCGGCTTGTCGCCGGCTTTGAACGTCGGTGTCGCCATCCCGCCGATGTCCACCTTCTGCGCTTCATCGAGCGTGAAATCCGTCGGCAGGAAGCTCGCGAATAGCGTCATGTAGCGCTCGACTTCGGCGCTCACGGCTTTATCGTAGAGACGAATCATCGTGCCGATCGCGCGGTTGTCGTCGTCCATGCGTTCGAGCGCCTGGGCGTCGATCTGCTGGCCGGCCGAATGCGTGACCGCGATGGTGAAACCGGCGACGACCGTGGCGGCCAGGGCGCAAGCAAGGAGGGCGAATTTCGAGCCGACACTTGCCCGGCGGATGCTGAACTTGGACATGAATGAACCGGGTAAGCTACATAGGGGGAATATGAGGGTTAACGGCAGCTATCTATCGTTCTTGATTGCGAATGGTCGTTCGTAGGAGTCTGGCGCCGTGTGCTTATCGATCAAACCCGCGATCAACTCAGCCAAAAAGCGACGCGACCGAACCCGCCTCGTCTCAAAATATGATTAAGCGGACGCTGAAAATCGCTCCACACCGCAAAAAACCCAAGTAAATTTGCCCGCCACTTGCTCTGGCGCGACACAGGAAAAAACGCCGAAATCCAGGCGATACTGCTCGCAAACCCTTGCCCCGC
Source organism: uncultured beta proteobacterium (assembly GCA_963708695.1). Lineage (GTDB taxonomy): Bacteria > Pseudomonadota > Gammaproteobacteria > Burkholderiales > Burkholderiaceae > Caballeronia. The sequence goes on along the minus strand of CAVPTS010000001.1, from coordinate 95,954 downwards.
ACGCCTCCGGCTTTCCACGAAACAGAAAAGGAAAATCGGGGTGTCGTATTTCCACATGTGACTGTCGGAAATAGTCGGCAACCCGCACTTTTTTCTGGCAACTATGTATGCAGAGCGCGGACGCACGTCCGCCAACCAGGAGAGCGTTCGATGAATTCCCAAAAGGTCGTGGTCGAAAACCTGTGCAAGGTCTTCGGCTCGAGCCCGAAGCAGGCGATCGACATGCTTGCCGGCGGCGCAACGAAAGAAGAAGTTTTCGCCCGCACCGGACAGATTGTCGGCGTCCACAACGTCTCCTTCGAAGTGAAGGAAGGCGAGATTTTTGTGCTGATGGGCTTGTCAGGTTCCGGCAAATCGACATTGATCCGCCTCATCAACCGGCTGGTCGAGCCGACTGCCGGCAAGGTGCTGATCGATGGCCGCGATGTCGCGTCCGTGCCGCGCTCCGAGCTGACGTCGCTGCGACGCAAGGACATGAGCATGGTGTTCCAGTCGTTCGCGCTGATGCCGCAACGCACGGTGCTGTCGAATGCGGCGTTCGGGCTGGAAGTCGCCGGCATCGGGCGCAAGGAGCGCGAGAAGCGGGCGATGGGCGTGCTCGAGCAGGTCGGCCTTGCGCCGTTCGCGCAGAAGCTGCCGGCGCAGTTATCGGGCGGGATGCAGCAGCGCGTGGGGCTCGCGCGGGCGCTGGCCGTGAACCCGTCGCTGATGATCATGGACGAAGCGTTCTCCGCCCTCGATCCGCTCAAACGCAAGGAAATGCAGAACGTGCTGCTCGACCTGCAGCGCGAGCAGCAACGCACGATCATGTTCGTGTCGCACGATCTGGAGGAGGCGCTGCGCATTGGTACGCGCATCGCGATCATGGAAGGCGGCAAGGTGGTGCAGATCGGCACGCCGCAGGAAATCATCTCGAATCCCGCCGACGACTACGTGCGGGCGTTCTTCGAAGGTATCGATACAAGCCGCTACCTGACCGCCGGCGACCTGATGCAAACCGATGTGGTGCCGCTGATGAAACACGGCTCGACCATCGATGCATCGAGCGTCTCGCAGGCGCTCAACGGCAGCGCCGATTACGCGTTCGTGATGGACCACGAGCGCAAGATTCGCGGCTTCGTGTGCCGCGACGCGATCGGACAGGCATCGCCGGAAATCAATTTGATTGAATGCATTCAGCGCACTACGCCGCTTGATGTTGTCGTCAACCGCGTGGTCGCGAGCCGCGCGCCGCTGCCGGTGGTCGAGGCGGATGGATCGTATTGCGGTTCGGTCAACAAGGCGAACGTTCTTAAGGCACTGACTCGACATAGAGGCTCCCATGTCTGAAATTATCCCGCTCGGCACCTGGGTCGATCACGGCGTTAAATACCTGCTCGACCACGACGCGAACACCTTCGACGCTATCGGCAAAGTCATCGAGAGCTTCGCAGCGCTCGTTGAGCACGGCCTGCAAGCCATTCCGATGTGGGCAATGATGGCGATCTTCGTCGGCATTGGCTTATGGCGCGTCGGCTGGCGGTTTTCGCTATTCACGCTGCTGTCGTTGCTGCTGATCTACGCCACCGGTTTCTGGGACGAAATGATCATCACGCTCGGGCTCACGCTTTCTGCCACGTTGATCAGCTTGTTGCTCGGTATTCCGCTCGGCATCTGGACGGCCAAGAGCAAGACCGTCGAGACAATGGTGCGTCCCGTGCTCGACCTGATGCAGACCATGCCCGCGTTCGTCTACCTGATTCCGGCCGCCATGCTGTTCGGTCTCGGCCGCGTTCCGGGGATCTTGTCGACCGTCATCTTCGCGATGCCGCCCGCCGTGCGTCTTACGTCGCTGGGTATCAAGCACGTGAACCGCGAGATTGTGGAAGCGGGTCAGGCGTTCGGCTGCACGCCGTGGCAACTGCTTTACAAGGTGCAGTTCCCGAACGCGCTGCCGTCCATCATGACCGGCGTCAACCAGACCATCATGATGGCGCTCTCCATGGTCATCATCGCTTCGATGGTCGGTGCAGGCGGTCTCGGCAACGACGTACTGGCCAGTATTCAGCGGCTGGATATCGGGCTCGGGTTCGAAAGCGGCTTGTCGGTGGTGTTGCTCGCGATCATTCTCGACCGCATCACGGAAAGCTTCGGCCGTTCGCCGGGCATGGCGCGCGCGCCGCTGTTGTCGGGGATTCGCAGCGTGATGCGCGTGCGGCGGGCGCCGGCTGCACAGCAAAGCTAAGCACTTGACACCATAAGGATAAAAACCCGATGAAACGCGACGCAATGGGGCCGGACGGAGTCAATCCTGCGAATCAGCCGACTGATTCTCCGTTATCGAAGCTGTCGCATTTCGGGTTCCTGACGCTGCCGAACTTCTCGATGATTGCGTTCACGAGCGCAATTGAAGTGCTACGCATGGCGAACTATGTTGGCCGCGCGGAGCACTACACGTGGTCGGTGATCACGCCGGACGGCGAGCCGGCGCGCGCCAGCAACGGCATCACCGTGAGGCCGACCAAGACGCTCGCTGAAGCCGGCATGCCGGACGTGCTGATTGTCTGCGCGGGCTGGCATGTGCGCGATTACGTCGATGAAAAAGTGATCTCGATGCTGCAGCATGTGGCAGCGCTTGGCGTGCCGCTCGGCGGCGTGTGTACCGGTGCGTATGCGTTGCTGGCCGCGAACCTGCTCGATGGCTACCGGTGCACCGTGCATTGGGAGGACATGTCGCCATTGCACAAGAGCTACCCGCACGTGCGTTTCGCCGATGAGCTCTTCGTGATCGACCGTGATCGCGTGACCTGCACGGGCGGCACCGCGCCGCTAGACCTGATGCTGAATCTGGTCGGCATGCGCCTTGGCCAGGCACATGCCGCGCAAGTCTCCGAGCAGTTCATCGTGGAGCGTATTCGTGGCACGACCGACCACCAGCACATTCCCGTCGATGCCCGCGTCGGGTTCTCGCGTGCCGAGTTGATCGAGGTGGTGCGGCTGATGGAGGCGAACATTGAGGAGCCGTTGTCGCTGGAAGAACTTGCGCGGCTGGTGAAGCTATCGCAGCGTCACTTGCAGCGCATGTTCAAGATGTTCCTGAGCGTCTCGCCGACGCATTATTACCTCACGCTGCGGCTGCGCCGTGCGCGTGAATTGCTGCGCAATAGCGATGCATCCATCTCGCGCGTAACCGCTATTTGCGGCTTTCATTCTCCGTGTCATTTCAGCAAGGCATATCGCGCGCAATTTGGGCACGCGCCGAGTGTTGAGCGCAGGCAAACCGCTTGAACATCCATTTTTAAACGTAGCGCGCGAGTAGACGCGCGGCATCGTCCTGTCTGCAGCTTCCACAATATGGAGAAAACATGAAACTTCAAGGAATCGCGTCGTCGTGCGCGTTGGCTGTCTTGCTGAACATCACGCTATCCGGCGGTGCTTTTGCAGCGGAACCGGCCACGTGCCAGAACGTCCGTTTCGCCGATGTGGGCTGGACCGATATTGCCGCGACGACCGGTCTCGCGACCACGGTGCTGCAGGGGCTTGGATATAAGCCGACGAAGACCATTGCGTCGGTGCCTATTACTTTTGCCGGCATCAAGAACAAGCAGATTGATGTATTTCTTGGTTACTGGTCGCCGACCATGGACCCGATTGTCGAGCCGTTCCAGAAGGCCAGCCAGGTCAAGGTGCTGGCCGCGCCCAATTTGACAGGTGCCAAGTACACGCTTGCAGTTCCGGACTATGTATATAACGGCGGCTTGAAGTCCTTTAACGATATTGCCAAGAACTTCGACAAGCTTGACGGCAAGATCTACGGTATTGAGCCGGGTAACGATGGCAACGCGTTGATCAAGAAGATGATCGATTCGAATCAGTATGGATTGGGCAAGTTCAAGATGGTCGAGTCGAGCGAAGCCGGCATGCTGGTGGAAGTAGGCCGCGCGATACGCGAGAAGAAGTGGATTGTGTTTCTCGGTTGGGAACCGCATCCGATGAATGTATCGATGAAAATCGATTATCTGAGTGGCGGGGATGATGTATTCGGGCCGAATTATGGTGAGGCGAAGGTTCTGACGGTGACGCCTCCGGATTATGCTGCGCGATGCCCGAATGTCGCGAAACTGGTCGATAACCTGAAGTTTTCCACGGATATCGAGAATCATGTGATGACGCCGATCATGAATAAAACGGATCCGAATCTTGCGGCGCGGCAGTGGTTGAAGGCTAATCCGGGTGTGTTGGATAAGTGGCTTGCGGGGGTTAAGACTTTTGATGGGAAGGATGGGCTGCCGGCCGTGAAGGCTTATGTAGCACAGTAGGGTTTGCTCGCGCCGGTGGACGGTTACGGTTCTTTCGGCGCGAGGTATTTCCGTTCGCACTCGGTCAGGGGTTTGGGCGCGGGGCTAATGGTCAGGGGTCGGTGCTGGGTTGTTGCTGCATAAGTTAGCGCGGGTTCAATGTTGGTGATATTTTTTATCACTATTAGCCACTGTCCGTGGCGGGACTTCATTTCTTTGTCCAACGGCGACAAAGAAACGAAGCAAAGAAAACGCCTTCCCACAATCTGCTTTAAGTGTCCCCAGCGTGCAGACCACTGCTTTTGGTTCCGGCGTAGCACGGTGCTCGCAAAACCACGGACACTTGAAACCCTCCTTCTCGCGAATCCTGACATCCCCACGCTTCGCCACCAGTGCTCTCGGGCAAGATCGATGGTCCGCAGGCCGGTATGGCCTCACCCCTGTTTAGGGTTGACCGAATCTACGCGGTGCGTAGTCATTTCACACGTGCTTGTTTGCGCTGGGCGCGAGGTGTTCCGCGATTTTTTGTGCTTGTGTCCAAAGGTATTGCGCGCTGGACGCGTCCCTCACCTAAATGGTCGCGCGGATCACGCAGTCCATTAACCGCGAATACGGGTGAGGCCGTAATGGTTCGTGGGTCGTTGATCTTGCCCGAGAGCACTGGTGGCGAAGCGTGGGGATGTAGGGATTCGCGAGAAGGAGGGCTTCAACTATGGGTGGTTCTAGCGAGCACCGTGCTACGCGGGAACCAAAAGCAGTGGTCTGCACGCTGGGGACACTTAAAACAGATTGTGGGAAGGCGTTTTCTTTGCTTCGTTTCTTTGTCGCCGTTGGACAAAGAAATGAAGTGCCGCCACGCACAGTGGCTAATAGTGATAAAAAAATTAGCCAACATTGAACCCGAGCTAACGTACGCAGCAGCAACCCGGCACTGACCCAGTCCCGCTGACATAGAAATGAAGTCCCGCCACGGACAGTGGCTAATAGTGATAAAAAATTTAGCCAACATTGAACTCGAACTAACGTACGCAGCAGCAACCCAGCATCAACGCAGTACCGCAGACATAGAAATGAAGTGCCGCCACGCACAGTGGCTAATAGTGATAAAAAAATTAGCTCACATACAACTCGCACTAACGTAAGCAGCAACAACCCAGCACTGACCCTCGACCACCGCCGGTACGCCCCCCAAAAGACCTAGTGCGAACGAAAATACCTGGCTAATAGCGATAAAAAATTTAGCTCAAATACAACCCGCGCTAACGTACGCAGCAACAACCCGGCATTGACCCCGACTACTGGACCAGTCCTGCACCCAAAACCCCGCCCGAGTGCGAACGGAAAAACCCGGAAAACCTAAATCGCCTGGGCGCGCCCCGGATATGTCTCATCAAAATCCGCGGCAAGGTCCAGCGTTGCCAAACTCGCTGCATCTTCCGGCGTTGCCGTGCCGCGCTGCTCGCGATACATCATCGGCGGAAGCCCGAACTGCTTCCTGAACTCGCGCCCCAAGTGCGATGCATCGGAAAAACCGCAACTCGATGCAATGTCAGCCACCGTCTTGTCAGAACTGGTCAACAACCACGCCGCCGTCCGCAACCGAACCTGCTTCGCATAAGCCTGCGGCGCTTTACCCGTCTCGGCCTTGAACAGGCGCTCCAACTGCCGCGTCGACATGTCCAGCTTGTGCGCAAGCTCATCAAGCGTCAGCGATCGCCCAACGTGCTGCTCCATCAGCAAGATCGCCCGCTTCACCTTCGGATGCGTCGCCGGCGCAAGCCCCGGCGGATGCGGTTGCGGCGCGTTGCCCTTCTGCATGTCGTCGACCAGCAAAATGCGCAACGCCTTCTGTACCGTGGCAGCCTCGAAATGCCGCAGCAAAATAGCCGCAGCAACATCAATCGATGCCCGGCCGCCCGAACAAGTAATGCGCCGGTGATCCATCACGAATAACCGGTCCGCAACCAGCATTTCCTCATTCACACCCGGGAAACGCTCGACGAAATCCCAGTAGTGAAACCAGCTCACGCATATGCGATAACCATCCAGCACGCCCGCACGCATCAGCGAAAACACGCCCGTGCAAATGCCGACGAGCGTGGCGTCCGTGGTCGCGGCGCGGCGGATGAATTGCAAGGTGGCGTCGCTCGCGCCCGGGCCGGAATGCAGCAAGCCGCCAACGACCACCACGTAATCGAAGGGCTCAGCCTTCTCGAAGGTTTCCCATGGCGTGATCTGTATGCCGCAACTCGCACGCACCGGCGCAAGGGTCTCCCCAATCACGCTCCACGAACACCGCACCGGCTTGCTGAAATCGCCTTCATCGGCAGACAGGCGCAACAAATCGACGAAACCGGAGAACGCGGTCAGCGTGAAATTCGGCAACAACACAATGCCAAAACGGATGCGCTGTTTGGACGCCGTGTCGGGCGATTGAGCAGGAAGAAGGTCAGCGGGATTCATGCGCTTGCCGTTGATATGCAGCCGAAAAATCGGGGAATGCGGATTAAAGAAATGTGACCTGATAATAGGCCAGCATAGCACTGCCGCACACCACTGCTGAATGTCACTCGTGAATGTCGCCGCTTGGATGTCATCTCTCTTCGGCGACATCTCTATTAAGCGGTTTGAATCCGGGGATTCAGGCGAGCGTCGCGGCGCATTGGATAAAGCTTTGTCATCGTCTAAACAGAAAACGGCTTGACCCATACAGGGCAAGCCGTTTCTCAGTACCCTCGATCGGCCAACCGCACCGCCTACGGGCTATAAAGCATCAGATGTCGCTTAATGAGCCGTGTGGTTGACGTGCTTGGCTTTCGTGTGGCTATGGTGATGATGCGGCGCCTTTGCAAACGACACAGCCGGCGCAGCAACAGCAGCAACGATAAGAACCGCAAGGAATTTCTTCAGAAGATTGTTCATGAGGCGAACCTGATAATCGAGGGTTTGATGACGGGTTTTTTGGGCGCATTTTGCAATGCCGAGACAGTGTAGCGCAGCATTTCTTCAAGCTGAAACGAGTAAATCACGCCCGAATTAAAAGTGTTGTATCGATGTCAACAGGTCGACTTTACTGCATCGGCCTCACCCTCATCCGCGCAGGTTCGTCCGCGCGAAAAGCACAGGAATGCCGTCGCGCCATCCTTCGATAGCGCCCCGATTTACTGTCCCGAACCGCTTGCCGTTACCGGCGCTCCCGGACCGCTCGGGGTCGCGCTTCCCATGCCGGGTGTCTTGCTGCCCATCGATGACGCGGTCTTGTGCTTCATCTTCTTCTGGTGAGCCATTCCAGGGTTTGCCGTCGTCCCCGCCGACTGGTTCTGGGTCTGAACGTTGTCACCCGCTTGCAGGCCGGTATTCGAGCTTGGCGGATTGTCCTGGGCAAAAGCCGTTGTGGAGATGCAAAGAATGGCGCTGAGCGCGCATGCCATCGAAAATTGGTTCATGCCTTTATTCCTTCGTGTGTGACGGGCGAGACGTCCTGAGATCATTCGATACCGGGCAAGCGGACGCTCACTCGCTTGCCCGATGCCGTATTCAGCATGTGGCATGCCACCACCATCGCGCTCGCTCGTTCACTTGCGAGTTTGCGCCGCCAACTATCGCCAATGCGTCTTGCCGCGACTTCTCGCGTAATTCCAGCCCGCGCGACTTTTCCTGCTGACGCCGCCGTCCCACCAGCATGCCGTTTTTGTTCTATCTGCCGAAATTGATGTGCGGTGCAATGGCTACCTAGTGAAGTCCCATGCAGTCCACCGAAAAGGCACCCCATGAACGTCAGCGTTTTCGATCTGTTCAAGATCGGCATCGGTCCGTCAAGTTCGCACACGGTTGGCCCGATGATCGCGGCGTGCCGCTTCGCCTCGCATATCGAGGACGCGAACCTGCTCGCGTTCGTGCGCCGCGTGCGGGTCGACTTGTTCGGCTCGCTGGGCGCGACCGGCAAGGGTCACGGTACCGATAAAGCCGTGATGCTCGGACTCGAAGGCAATCTCCCCGACTCGATCGATCCGGATGCGATCGAACCGCGTCTGCAGGCGATCCGCGAGTGCAAGACGTTGAATCTGCTCGGCAAGCACGAGGTGAAATTCGAGGAGCGCGAGCATCTCGGCTTTTTCCGCAAGCTGATGCCGGGCGCGCCGGGGTCGAGCGTGGTGCATCCGAACGGCATGCGCTTCCAGGCCTTCGATGAAAACGGTCAGCTCGTCGTCGAGAAAGAGTACTACTCGGTCGGCGGCGGTTTCGTCATCAACCGGGAGGGAACGCGCGTGAACGGCGTGCAAACGGGCGGCGAAGTGCCACATCCGTTTCGTACCGGCGACGACCTGATGCGCGTATGCCGCGAGACGGGTTTATCGATTGCTGAAATCACCTTGCTGAACGAAAGCGCATCGCGGCCCGAACGTGAAGTGCGTGACGGTCTCCTTGCGATCTGGCGCGTGATGGCGGCGTGCGTGGAACGCGGCTGCAAAGTGCGTGGCGAGTTGCCCGGCCCGATGCACGTGAAGCGGCGCGCCGCCGATCTCTCCTCGCAATTGCGCCAGCATTCGGAAGAGTCGTTGCGCGACCCGCTCTCCATGCTCGACTGGGTCAACCTCTATGCAATGGCGGTCAACGAGGAGAACGCGGCGGGCGGGCGCGTAGTCACTGCACCGACAAACGGCGCCGCCGGCGTCATTCCCGCAGTGCTGCACTACTACGTCAAGTTCATGCACAACGCGACCGACGAGGGCATCGTCACCTTCTTGCTGACAGCCGCGGCTATCGGGATCATCTATAAGGAAACCGCATCGATTTCCGGCGCCGAAGTCGGCTGCCAGGGCGAAGTCGGCGTGGCATGTTCAATGGCGGCCGCCGCGCTCGCCGCGGTCATGGGCGGCACGCCGACGCAAGTGGAAAACGCCGCTGAGATCGGCATGGAACACAACCTCGGCATGACTTGCGATCCCGTCGGCGGCCTGGTGCAGATCCCGTGTATTGAACGCAACGCAATGGGCGCAATCAAGGCGCTCAACGCCGCGCGCATGGCGATGAAAGGCGACGGCACGCACTACGTGTCGCTCGATAACGTGATAAAGACAATGCGCGAAACCGGCGCGGACATGAAGACGAAATACAAGGAGACGTCGCGCGGCGGGTTGGCCGTGAACGTCATCGAGTGCTGATTTTTTTCTTATGCAAGCGGGTTTGCAACAGGGTTTGCAACAGGGTTGGCAACATTAACAAGTTTAGGGAAACACCATGAGCCGCTATTCGATATTCAGCCTGTTGCGCAACGGCATGTCGTATCACGAGAACTGGGAACGCCAGTGGAAGAGTCCGGAGCCGAAGCAGGAGTACGACGTGGTGATCGTCGGCGGCGGCGGCCATGGCCTGGCGACCGCGTATTACCTTGCCAAGGAGCACGGCGTGCGTAACGTCGCCGTGCTCGAGAAGGGCTGGATTGGCGGCGGCAATACCGCGCGCAATACGACCATCGTGCGTTCGAACTATCTGTGGGACGAATCGGCGGCGCTGTATGAAAAGGCGATGCAATTGTGGGAAGGACTCTCGCAAGATCTGAACTACAACGTCATGTTCAGCCAGCGCGGCGTGATGAACCTTGCGCATACGCTGCAAGACGTTCGGGATACTGAACGTCGTGTGAACGCGAACCGCCTGAATGGTGTCGATGCCGAATTTCTCACGCCGGAACAGATCAAGCAGATCGAACCGACGATCAACCTGAATAGCCGCTATCCGGTGCTGGGTGCGTCCATCCAGCGTCGCGGCGGCGTGGCCCGTCACGACGCGGTTGCGTGGGGATACGCACGCGGCGCGGATCAGGCCGGCGTGGATATCGTGCAGAACTGCCAGGTTACGGGGATTCGCCGCAACGGCAGCCAGGTGATCGGCGTGGATACGACCAAGGGTTTCATCCGTGCGAAGAAAGTTGCGGTGGTCGCAGCAGGCAACACGTCGACGCTCGCCGATATGGCCGGCATCCGGCTGCCCCTGGAAAGTCATCCGCTGCAAGCGCTGGTCTCCGAACCCATCAAGCCGGTGGTCAACACGGTGGTGATGTCGAACGCGGTGCACGCGTACATCAGCCAGTCCGACAAGGGCGATCTCGTGATCGGCGCGGGTGTCGATCAGTACACGGGCTTTGGTCAGCGCGGCAGTTTCCACATTATTGAAGGGACGCTTGAGGCTATCGTCGAAATGTTCCCTGTGTTCTCGCGCGTGCGCATGAACCGTCAGTGGGGCGGGATTGTGGATGTGTCGCCGGATGCCTGCCCGATCATCAGCAAGACCGATGTGAAAGGGCTGTATTTCAATTGCGGCTGGGGGACGGGTGGCTTCAAGGCAACGCCGGGTTCCGGCTGGGCGTATGCGCACACCATCGCGCACGACGAGCCGCATGCGTTGAACGCGCCGTTCTCCATTGACCGTTTCTATACCGGCCATCTGATCGACGAACACGGCGCTGCAGCCGTCGCCCACTAATCGGCCTTTTGTTGGAGAAAAGACATGTTGCTGATCGAATGCCCCTGGTGCGGGCCGCGTGCTGAAAGCGAATTTTCGTGCGGCGGTGAAGCCGATATCGCGCGACCGCTCGACACTGAAAAGCTCACTGATAAAGAATGGGGCGACTACCTGTTCATGCGCAAGAATCCGCGTGGCGTGCATCGCGAGCAATGGATGCATGCGCAAGGCTGCCGCCGCTGGTTCATGGCGCAACGCGATACCGTGACCTACGCATTTCAGGGCTATGACACGTTTGCCCGCCCGCTCGCCGTGATGGAATCGAAAGAAGAAGGACAACCGAAATGAGCCAGAAAGACCGACTCGCCACGGGCGGGCGCATCAACCGCGCGATCTCGCTCACGTTCACGTTCAACGGTAAAACGTACCAAGGCCATCAGGGCGATACGCTCGCGTCCGCGCTGCTCGCGAACGGCGTGCATTTCGTGGCCCGCAGCTGGAAATATCACCGGCCGCGCGGGATTGTGACGGCCGATGTCGCCGAACCGAACGCAGTCGTCCAACTCGAAACCGGCGCTTATACGGTGCCCAATGCGCGCGCCACCGAGATCGAGTTGTATCAGGGACTGGTCGCGACGAGCGTGAACGCGAAGCCGAGCATCGAGAACGATCGCATGGCGGTGAACCAGAAGTTCGCGCGTTTTATTCCCGCCGGCTTCTACTACAAGACCTTCATGTGGCCGCGCAAGTTCTGGCCGAAGTACGAAGAAGTGATCCGCGATGCAGCGGGTCTCGGTAAGGCGCCGGAGCATGTGGACGCGGATCGCTACGACAAGTGCTTCGCGCATTGCGACGTGCTCGTGGTCGGCGCGGGGCCTTCGGGTCTCGCTGCTGCCCATGCTGCCGGCTTGTCGGGCGCCCGCGTGATTCTCGTCGATGACCAGCCTGAACTTGGGGGTTCGCTGCTGTCGTACCGTACGGAAATCGACGGCGCGCCCGGCTTGAAATGGGCGCAGAAGATAGAAGCCGAACTGCGCAAGATGCCCGATGTGAAGATCCTCTCGCGCAGCACGGCGTTCGGTTATCAGGACCATAACCTCATCACGATCACGCAGCGTTTGACCGAGCATTTGCCGGTATCGCTGCGGAAGGGCACTAGAGAACTGATGTGGAAAGTGCGCGCCAAGCGCGTCATTCTCGCAACCGGTGCTCAGGAACGTCCGATTGTATTTGGCAACAACGACCTGCCGGGCGTGATGCTGGCGTCGGCGGTGTCGTCGTACTTGCATCGCTATGCTGTCCTGCCGGGACGCAACGCGGTGGTGTTCACGAACAACGACAGCGGCTATCAATGCGCGCTCGATCTGAAGGCGGCAGGCGCGCAGGTAACGGTAGTCGACCCGCGTCTGGCCGATGACCAAGGCGCGCTTCAGGGGCAGGCCAAGCGTTATGGCGTGAAGGTCCTGAACGGCTCGGTCGTCACCGTTGCGCACGGCAAGTTGCGCGTTGCATCGGTTGAGGTCAGCGCTTACGCGAACGGTACCGTCGGCGTGAAGCAAGCGGATCTGTCTTGCGACCTGCTGGCTGTATCGGGCGGTTGGAGCCCGATCCTGCACTTGTTCGCGCAATCGGGCGGCAAAGCGCATTGGCACGATGAAAAACTCTGCTTCGTGCCAGGCAAAGCGATGCAAGCGGAAAGCAGCGTGGGCGCCTGCGCGGGTGAATTCACGCTGGCACGTGCGATCCGCTTTGCAGTCGATGCGGGTGTCGACGCCGCACGCGCGGTGGGTCTCATTGTCGCGAGGCCGACTTCAGTGCAAGTCGCGGAGATCAGCGAAGCACCTTTGATGCCGTTGTGGCTGGTCGGTGGACGCGAGCTGGCGACACGGGGTCCTAAGCAATTTATCGATTATCAAAACGACGTATCCGCCGCGGACATCTTCCTTGCCGCGCGCGAAGGTTTCGAGTCGGTCGAGCACGTGAAGCGCTACACCGCAATGGGCTTCGGCACGGATCAGGGCAAGCTCGGCAACATCAACGGCATGGCGATTCTTGCTCAGGCGCTGAACAAGACGATTCCCGAAACGGGCACCACGACCTTCCGCCCGAACTACACGCCGGTCACGTTCGGCACCTTCGCGGGGCGCGAGTTGGGCGAGTTCCTCGATCCGGTGCGCAAGACCGCCGTGCATGAATGGCACGTGGAAAACGGCGCGGCATTCGAGGACGTCGGCAACTGGAAGCGGCCTTGGTACTACCCGAGAAACGGCGAAGACATGCATGCGGCAGTGGCGCGCGAGTCGCTGGCTACGCGCACGAGCGTCGGTATCCTCGATGCTTCGACGCTCGGCAAGATCGATATTCAGGGCCCCGATTCCGCGAAGCTGCTCAACTGGGTCTACACGAATCCGTGGAGCAAGCTGGAAGTGGGCAAGTGCCGCTATGGCCTGATGCTCGATGAAAACGGCATGATCTTCGATGACGGCGTAACCGTGCGCCTCGCCGACCAGCACTACATGATGACGACCACGACCGGCGGTGCGGCGCGCGTGCTGACCTGGCTTGAACGCTGGCTGCAGACCGAGTGGCCCGACATGCGCGTGCGGCTCGCATCGGTGACCGATCACTGGGCGACGTTCGCCGTGGTCGGCCCCAACAGCCGCAAGGTCTTGCAGAAGGTATGCCGCGATATCGACTTCGCCAATGCGGCGTTTCCGTTCATGAGTTTTCGTGAAGGGACCGTTGCCGGTGCCGCAGCGCGCGTGATGCGGATCAGCTTTTCCGGCGAACTGGCGTATGAAGTCAATGTGCCGGCGAACGTCGGGCGTGCAGTGTGGGAAGCCTTGATGGCGGCCGGCGCCGAGTTCGACATCACGCCTTATGGTACGGAAACCATGCACGTGTTGCGTGCCGAGAAGGGTTACATCATTGTTGGCCAGGATACCGATGGCTCGATGACACCATACGATCTCGGCATGGGCGGACTGGTCGCGAAGTCGAAGGACTTCCTCGGCAAGCGTTCGCTGACCCGTTCGGATACGGCCAAGGCCGGACGCAAGCAGCTCGTCGGACTACTCGCCGAAGACGCGTCGTTCGTGATTCCGGAAGGCTCGCAGATTGTTCCGGGTCCGTTCACCGGAGACACCGCGCCAATGCTGGGTCACGTGACGTCCAGCTATTTCAGCCCTATTTTAAAGCGCTCGATCGCGATGGCCGTCATCAAGGGCGGTCTCGACAAGATCGGCGAGTCAGTGATGATCCCACTCGCCGGCGGCAAACAGATGCCGGCAAAAATCACCAGCTCGGTGTTCTACGACAGCGAAGGAGCACGTCAACATGTGGAATGAAAACAGAAGCAACCAGACGGTCGTGGATCGTGCAATCGGGCAGGGCGTGTGGCAGGAATCGCCGCTGGTGGGTGTCGATGGCTTGCTGAAGAAACACCAGGCGAATGCGTCGAAGGCATTTCGTTTGGTCGAGCGGCCGTTCCTCGAACTCGTCAATCTGCGTGGTGACCTGCGCGATGCAGCGTTCGTTGCGGCCGTTGAAAAAGTGGTGGGTTGCAAGCCCCCGGCGGAGCCGAATACGATTGCCGTCGGCAACGGTTATGACCTGATGTGGCTCGGTCCCGACGAGTGGCTGGCACGCTCGGCCACCGCGCATTCAGCGACGCAGGCCGCGCCGCTGGAAGGTAAATTGCGCGAGGTGTTCAAGGGCCTGTACGCCGCCGCCGTCGATATCGGCAGCGGTTATACCGTGCTCGAAATCAGCGGCGCCCGTACCCGCGATGTCCTCGCGCGAGGCTGTCCGCTCGACCTGCATCCGAGTTTGTTCGGCGTCGGCCAGTGCGCGCAGAGCCATTATTTCAAGGCGTCGGTGACGCTGTTGCCAACCGGCGCCGACAGCTTTGACCTCGTGATCCGCCGCAGCTTCGCGGACTACTTCGTGAAGATGATGCTCGACGCGGCCGAGCCGCTGCTGTCGTGAAACCGTACGAGCCGCTGGGCCTCAGCGGACGGGGCTGGCGCATTGTCGTCGATGAACTCGTGGTGCCTACGCGCATTGGTTTGCATGCGCGGGAGCACCTGGCGCCGCAGCCAGTCGCTATCGATGCAAGCCTGCACTATCGCGGCGTGCCGGCTGAGGAGAAGGCGCACGAGCTGATCGATTACGAGGCGTGGTGTGCGAGGGTATCGGCGTATCTGGAGAGCAAGCCGCACACGCGGCTGCTCGAAATGCTGGCGGTGGAAATTGCCGCGCTGTCGTTCACCGAATGGCCCGCGCTGGACGCGCTGACGCTGCTTTTGTACAAGCCGAAGATTCGTGAGGGTACGCGGCGCGTGGGCGTCGAACTCGATTGGCATCGCGCCGATTTCGATGCATGGCGTGTCTCGGCTGAGCGGCATGCGGCGGTTGCGCGCTGAAACGGCAATGACGTCGACGCGCGTTCAAACCGCCGGTCTTTCCCAACTCGCCTGCGAGCAGCGCGATGCCCACGCGGCGCTCGCACTGCTTGACCGGAGCATTGCGCTGGGGCATCGGCGCATTGCATTGATCCGATACCTGCACGCGCAGTATCTCGGTGCGCCGCTTGGGCAGCGGCATCATGATTACGTACATAAGATTGCTGCGCGACTGAGCGCCGAGACGATCGCGCGGATAGCGACGGCTGCGCGCGCGCGGCTTGACGGGCATCCCGATCATTGATCATCGCTACTTAACCAGCAGTAACAGCCTCCACCTTGCGCGCCTTCGCACCATGCGCAACGAAATACGGCGTATCGACACGAGCCAGCGGCTCATGCCCGCGAATCCGGTCGGCAATCTTCTCGGCCAGCATGATCGTCGGTGCATTCAGGTTGCCTGTCACGATCAACGGCATGATCGACGCATCCACCACGCGCAGCGATTCGAGTCCATGCACGCGGCCTTCGTTATCGACCACGGCCATGTCGTCATAACCCATCTTGCATGAGCACGACGGATGGAAAGCCGTCTCCGCGCGCTGTCTCACGAATGCGTCGAGTTGATCGTCCGTCGTGAGATCCGCGCCCGGATGCAGCTCGCGCCCGCGATATTTCTTAAGTGCCGGTTGCTGCATGATCTCGCGCGTGATGCGAATGGCGTCGCGGAATTCGCGCCAGTCGAGCGGGTCCGACATGTAGTTGAACAGGATGCTCGGGTGCGCGTTCGGATCGCGTGACTTCAGCTTCACGCGACCACGGCTTGGCGATCGCATTGAACCCACGTGCGCCTGGAAGCCATGCATCTTGATCGGATTCGAGCCGTTGTAATTGATCGCGACGGGCAGGAAGTGATATTGAATGTTCGGCCAGAGATCGTCGTCGCGGGTCCGGATAAATCCGCCCGCCTCGAACTGGTTGCTCGCGCCAATGCCCGTGCCTTTCAACATCCATTCAATGCCGATAGGCGCCTGGTTCCACCATTGCAACGCGGGATATAGCGACACGGGTTCAAGGCATTCGTATTGCATGTACATCTCCAGATGATCCTGAAGATTCTCACCGACGCCGGGCAGATCATGGACTAAAGGCACGTCGAATTCCCGTAGCCATGTCGAGCGGCCGACGCCCGAGCGCTGCAACAACTGCGGCGATGCAATCGCTCCGCTGCATACGAGCACTTCGCGGCGCACATGCGCGGTGACGCGTTCGCCGCCATGCAGATAGTCCACGCCAATCGCCTTCTTTCCCGCAAACAACACGCGATCAGTAATGGCATGCGTGACGATAGTGAGATTCGGCCGGCCCTTTGCGCGGTCGAGATATCCGCGTGCGGTGCTCGAGCGGCGCCCGTTCGGCGTCACGGTCCGATCCATCGGGCCGAAACCTTCCTGGCTATAACCGTTGAGATCATTGGTGCGCGGATAGCCTGCCTGAACGCCGGCTTCGACCATCGCGGCAAACAAGGGATTGTTGCCGGGTTTCGATGTGGTCACATGCACCGGACCGTCGCCGCCGTGATACCCGTTCGGTCCCGCGTCGCGTGTTTCGGCTTTGCGGAAATACGGCAGGCAATCCAGATAGGTCCAGTTTTCAAGGCCTTTTCGCTCGGCCCAGCCATCGTAATCAAGCGCGTTGCCGCGGATGTAGCACATGCCGTTGATCAGCGACGACCCGCCGAGTCCCTTGCCGCGGCCGCATTCCATACGGCGGTTATTCATGTGCGGTTCGGGATCGGTTTCATAGGCCCAGTTATATCGGCGGCCCTGCAGCGGAAACGCCAGCGCGGCCGGCATCTGCGTGCGGAAGTCGAAGCGGTAATCCGGGCCGCCTGCTTCGAGCAACAGCACGGTCACATCCGCGTCTTCCGTCAGACGCGACGCCAGCACGTTGCCCGCCGAACCCGCGCCCACGACGACATAGTCGAACTCGTTCGCGCTCATGGAATAGCTCCTCAGAACACGGGTTGATAGGGACCCATCTCGACCTGGACGGACTTGATGCGCGTGTAATGTTCAAGCGTGGTGATACCGTTCTCGCGGCCCACGCCCGATTGCTTGTAGCCCCCCACGGGCATTTCAGCGGGCGATTCGCCCCAGGTATTGATCCAGCAGATGCCGGCTTCGAGCGCATGAATCACGCGATGCGCACGCGCCAGGTTTTCCGTCACCACACCAGCGGCGAGACCGTATTCAGTCGCATTGGCGCGTTCGATCACTTCGGCTTCCTCATCGAAAACGAGAATGCTCATGACCGGCCCGAAGATCTCTTCACGCACGATGCGCATGTCGTCGCGGCAATCGGTGAAGACGGTCGGCTCAACATACTGCCCTTGTGCGAATGCACCGTGATCGATCCGCGATCCACCCGCAATCAGCCGCGCGCCTTCCTGCTTGCCGCTTTCGATGAACCCCAAAACCTTATGCAGTTGGGCGGCGCTGACGAGCGGACCGAAGTTCGTGTTCGCATCCGCGGGCGAACCCACGCGAATGCGCTTAACGCGTTCGAGCACGAGTTTTTCGAAGCGCTCGAACACGGGACGCTGGACGAATACACGCGTGCCGTTCGTGCAGACCTGGCCGGAGCTGAAGAAGTTGGCGCTCATCGCGATGTCGGCGGCGCGTTCGAGATTGGCGTCGTCGAAAACGATAAGCGGCGACTTGCCGCCCAGTTCCATCGTGACTTCTTTCAGCGACGAACCGCCTGCCATCGACATCACTTTCTTGCCGGTTTCGACACCGCCCGTGAACGATATCTTCGCGATGTCCGGATGCGCGGCAAGCATCGCGCCGACGCGGCCATCGCCTTGTACGACGTTGAACACGCCGGCGGGAACACCCGCTTCCAGATAGATCTCGGCGAGCTTCAAGGTGCTTAGCGGCGTGACTTCGCTCGGCTTGAAAATCATCGCGTTACCAGCGGCAAGCGCCGGCGCGGATTTCCAGCATGCGATCTGGATCGGATAATTCCATGCACCGATGCCCGCGCAAACGCCAAGCGGTTCGCGTCGCGTGTAGACAAATGAACTCGGGCGTAACGGAATCTGCTGGCCTTCTATGGCCGTTGCAAGGCCGGCGAAGTACTCGATCACATCTGCGCCGGTGACAATATCGACGGCTCGGGTTTCTACAATCGGCTTGCCGGTATCGCGTGTTTCGAGCGCGGCGAGTTCGTCGTTGCGTTCACGCAGAAGATCGACCGCGCGACGCAGGATGCGCGAGCGCTGCATCGCGGTCATGGCGGCCCATTCACGCTGACCTTCGCGTGCGGAGCGCACGGCGCGATCGATGTCGGCGGCGCTGGCCTGCTGGACGCTGGCGAGCGTTTCGCCCGTGGCGGGGTCGAGCGTGTCGAAGGTTTCGCCGCTGGTGGCGTCGACGTAAGCGCCGCCGATGTACAAGCGTTGCAGATCGAATACGGGCATCGCGTGGTCCTTTAAATGAGGGTCCGGCCGCGTGTGTCGAGCACGAGGTCGATGTAGTCGTTGGCCAGCCGCAGCGCGGCTTTGGTGTCGAATGGTTCGCCCGACAGCGCGCCGCGCAGCCACAGGCCGTCGATCAACGCAGCGAGTCCGCTCGCCGCGCGACGCGCAGCGGCGCGTGGCAACGCCTTTGAAAAATCCGCGCACAAGTTGGAATAGAGGCGGCGCGTGTTGACGTTCTGCAGCCGCCGTAATTGCGGCTTGTGCATGCTCTCCGACCAGAACGCGAGCCACGTTTTCATTACCGGATTGCTGACTTGCGCGGCATCGAAGTTAGCGGCAACGACCGCACGCAAGCGCGCTCGCGGTTCGTCTTTCGCGACCCGCCGCCTGCGCGATGTCGCGTTCCACAAGTCTCGCAGCACATGGCGCATGGTGGCTTCGAGCAGGCCGTCTTTATCGCCGAAATAATGACTGACGATACCGGTGGAAATGCTCGCGCGCTGCGCAACCGACGCCAGCGTCGTGCCCGCGAGACCGGCGTGGTCGATGGTGAGCAGCGTGGCGTCGATAAGCTGCGCCCGGCGGATTTCGCGCATTCCGAGCTTGGGCATGTTTCTTTTGGAGGGCGATTAAAAAGGCGTGACCTGAATGCTAGGTATTTTATATTGAACGGTCAATCAATAAAAACCTGCCATGTCGGTTTCCGCCAAACCCATGTCGTGTTGGAGGCACGTCTCCCGCGCGGCACAGGACTACGCTCGTGAGACGGTGCATGGCGTCTTTGCCGTGCGGATCGTCCACGAGAGAAGGAGACAGGCAATGAGCAGCAATCGCGGCGTTGTATATCTGGGGCAGGGCAAGGTTGAAGTGCAATCCATCGACTATCCGAAGATGGTCGATCCAAGCGGCCGGCAAATCGGCCATGGCGTAATTCTTAAAGTCGTCACCACGAATATTTGCGGGTCGGACCAGCACATGGTGCGGGGGCGCACGACCGCCCAGGTCGGCCTCGTGCTCGGGCACGAGATCACCGGCGAGGTGATCGAGATCGGGCGCGACGTGGAGACGCTGAAGATTGGCGATCTCGTTTCCGTGCCGTTTAATGTGGCCTGCGGCCGCTGTCCGACCTGCAAGGCGCAGAACACGGGCGTGTGCCTGAACGTCAATCCGTCGCGTGCGGGCGGCGCCTATGGTTACGTGGACATGGGCGGCTGGATCGGCGGGCAGGCTGAATACGTATTGGTCCCGTACGCCGACTTCAATCTCCTGAAGTTTCCGGATCGCGACCAGGCAATGTCGAAGATCCGCGATCTCACTTGCCTCTCCGACATCTTGCCGACGGGCTACCACGGCGCCGTGATGGCGGGCGTGAAACCGGGTTCAACTGTTTATATCGCAGGCGCGGGACCGGTCGGCATGGCGGCGGCTGCATCGGCGCGTTTGTTGGGCGCGGCTTGCACGATCGTTGGCGACATGAACGAAGAGCGTCTTGCTCATGCGCGCAAGGTAGGCTTCGAGACGGTGGATTTATCGAAGGATGCGACGCTCGGCGAACAGATCGCGGCCATTCTCGGCACGCCGGAAGTAGACTGCGCGGTCGATTGCGTGGGCTTCGAAGCGCATGGTCACGGCAGCAGCGGAAGCCATCAGGAAGCACCTGCCACGGTGCTGAATTCGCTGATGGAAATCACGCGGGTAGCGGGCGCGATCGGGATTCCGGGCCTCTATGTCACCGACGATCCAGGCGCTGCCGACGCAGCCGCGAAGAAGGGCGCGTTGAGCATTCGCTTCGGTCTGGGCTGGGCGAAGTCGCATTCGTTCTTCACCGGGCAGACGCCGGTCATGAAGTACAACCAGAACCTGATGCAAGCCATCTTGTGGGATCGCCTGCCGATTGCGGACATTGTGAATGTGTCGGTGGTGACGCTCGATCAGGCGCCGGACGGATATCGCCAATTCGATGGCGGTGCGCCGCGCAAGTTCGTGATCGACCCGCACGGGATGTTGAAGGCGGCTTAAGGGGTTGCGCTCGAGACGCCGCGCTAGCGCTATTTAAACGCTAAGCGGCGCTCTGAGCCACTACCATCGCGGGAACGACGGCAAGCGACGGCAACTGGCGCCGGCGTTCCCGCGTGGGCGCCGTGCCGAATGCATCGCGATAGCTCTTGCTGAAATGGCAGGCCGACTGGAAGCCGCAGGCCATCGTGATGTGCATGATCGACATGTCGGTCTGCAGCAGCAATTCGCGCGCGCGGCGCAGCCGCAGCGTCAGGTAATAATGCGTCGGCGTCATGCCGAGATGTTCGCGAAACAGCCGCTGCAATTGCCGCTGTGACATCCCCGCCAGCCGCGCGAGTTCTTCACGCGACAACGGCTCCTCAATGTTGTTCTCCATCAGCGAGATCACTTCGAACAGCGACTTGTTCGCCGAGCCGAGTCGCGCGACCAGCGGCATGCGCTGCTGCGCGCTGGTATCGCGAACATGCTCCACGATGAACTGTTCCGCTATCTGCGTGACCTTCGCCGTGCCCACGCGCGCGGCGATCAGGTTCAGCATCATGTCGAGCGGCGCGACGCCGCCGGTGCAAGTCACGCGGTCCCGGTCGATGACGAAAAGCTCCTTGAGAAAGCGCGTATCCGGAAACTCCTCTTTCAGCGCCGACATGTTTTCCCAATGGATCGCGCACGCGTAACCGGCGAGCAAACCGGCGCGGGCAAGGGCATACGTGCCGGTGCAGAGACTGCCGAGCACGCTGCCGAGCCGCGCGAAGCGGCGCAGCGCGGCCAGATGCGCCGGCGTGGTTTCGCGCTGAACGTCGATGCCGCCGACCACGAACACGATGTCCGGCTGCCCCACGCAGTCGACCGGTCCGGTATCGACGGAAAGGCCGTTGCTCGCCGTCACGGGTCCGCCGTCCGGGCTCACGATCGACCAGCGATACAGCGTCTGCCCGGTCAGGTAGTTCGCCATGCGCAGCACTTCGATGGCGTTGGTGAACGCGATCATCGTGAAGTTGGGCAGCGGCATGAACGCAAAATGCGCGAGCGACGCGGTGCGATCGGGGGACATGGAGGGGATGATTCCTTCGGACTCTTTGGCCTGGCTATGTCGTGGGGACACGACTATGGACATTCTGGAGATGTTTGCAACTAGCATGCCATCAGGCTAAACCCTATTGCGGCACAAGCTTACGATGATGTAAGCGCCTAATGGCGCACCGTGAGAGGGATAGAACACGCGCTTCTGCACCGCGCGAGAGCGGGAAGCGTCCGCCGCAGTGCAGCATCAATTGCGGGAGAGAACACTTGCTGAGCCGACTTGTGTAAAACGGTCGCTCATGTCGGAAAAGGCCAAGAACACGTCTAAATTCATAAATTGGCGCGCTGGGTGAAAGTCAAGAATAGACGCATCGGAAAGCAGTTTGAGCGCGGGTTTTCAGTGCTCTCAAATGACAGCCCGCTTTTCAAAAAACGACTTGTCCCCGAACTCACGGATGCTTCAATGTCAAACTCCTCGCACCGCCCAGCCGCCCCGTTTTTCGAAGAATCTCTCGCCACTCGCGACGCCCCCGTGCGCAGCGCCATCCTGAAGGAGCTGGAACGCCAGCAGTCGCAGATCGAACTGATCGCGTCGGAGAATATCGTCTCGCGCGCCGTGCTTGAAGCGCAGGGTTCGGTGCTGACCAACAAGTATGCGGAAGGTTATCCGGGCAAGCGCTACTACGGCGGTTGCGAATTCGTCGATGAAATCGAAACGCTCGCCATCGATCGCGTGAAGCAGCTCTTCAACGCGCAGTTCGCGAACGTGCAGCCGCATTCGGGCGCGCAAGCGAACGGCGCCGTGATGCTCGCGCTGACGAAGCCGGGCGACACCGTGCTCGGCATGTCGCTCGACGCCGGCGGTCACCTGACGCATGGCGCGAAACCGGCGCTTTCGGGCAAGTGGTTCAACGCGATCCAGTACGGCGTGAACCGCGAGACGATGCTGATCGATTACGAGCAGATCGAAGAACTCGCGATGCAGCACAAGCCGACGTTGTTGATCGCGGGCTTCTCCGCTTATCCGCGTGAACTGGACTTTGCAAGGCTGCGCGCCATCGCCGATAAAGCCGGTTCGAAACTGATGGTCGACATGGCGCACATTGCCGGCGTGATCGCGGCCGGGCGGCATCAGAACCCGATCGACCACGCGCATGTGGTGACGTCCACCACGCACAAGACGCTGCGCGGCCCGCGCGGCGGTTTCGTATTGACCAATCACGAAGACATCGCGAAGAAGATCAATTCCGCCGTGTTTCCCGGCTTGCAGGGCGGCCCGCTCATGCACGTGATTGCTGGGAAGGCGGTCGCATTCGGCGAGGCGCTGCAGCCTGGTTTCAAGACGTATATCGACAACGTCCTGGCTAACGCGCAGGCGCTGGGTGAAGTGCTGAAGGCGGGCGGCGTCGACCTGGTCACCGGCGGCACGGACAACCACTTGCTGCTCGTCGATCTGCGTCCGAAGGGCTTGAAGGGCAATCAGGTCGAGCACGCGCTGGAACGCGCCGGCATCACCTGCAACAAGAACGGCATTCCGTTCGACCCGGAAAAGCCCACCGTCACGTCGGGCGTGCGCCTCGGCACGCCGGCCGGCACCACACGCGGTTTTGGCGTGGCAGAGTTTCGCGACATCGGCCGCCTGATCGTGGAAGTGTTCGACGCGCTGCGCGACCATCCGGAAGGCCATGCCGACACAGAACACCGCGTGCGCCGCGAAATCTTCGCGCTGTGCGAACGCTTCCCAATTTATTGATTAAGCCCTCCCTTTCTGGAGCATGAGATGAGCACTCTGCACGACAACAGCATCATCATCGACGGCCTGAACATTTCGAAGTTCGAGCATTCGGTGTTCGAGGATATGAGAAAGGGCGGCGTGACCGCGGTGAACTGCACGGTATCGGTCTGGGAGAGCTTCCAGAAGACCGTCGACAACATCGCCGAGATGCGTCAGCAAATCCGCGAACACAGCGACATTCTCACGCTCGTGCGCACGACGGACGACATCCGCCGCGCGAAGCAAGAGAACAAGACCGGGATCATTTTCGGCTTCCAGAACGCGCATGCGTTCGAGGACAACCTGGGTTACATCGAGACGTTCAAGCAGCTTGGCGTGAACGTCGTGCAGCTTTGCTACAACACGCAGAACCTCGTTGGCACGGGTTGTTATGAACGTGACGGCGGTCTCTCCGGTTTTGGCCGCGAAGTGATTCAGGAGATGAATCGCGTTGGCATCATGGTCGACCTGTCACACGTGGGCGGCAATACCTCTTCGGAAGCAATCGCAGCCTCGAAGATGCCGGTGTGTTATTCGCATTGCTGCCCTTCGGGCCTCAAAGAGCATCCGCGCAACAAGACCGATGAACAGCTCAAGGAAATTGCAGACGCAGGTGGTTTTGTCGGCGTGACGATGTTCGCGCCGTTCCTGAAGCGCGGCGCGGATGCGACGGTCGAGGATTACCTCGAAGCGATCGAGTACGTGGTCGACCTGATCGGCGAAGACAACGTGGGTATTGGCACGGACTTCACGCAAGGCTACAGCACGGAATTCTTCGACTGGATCACGCACGACAAGGGCCGTTATCGTCAACTGACGAACTTCGGCAAGGTCGTGAATCCTGAAGGTATCCGAACGATCGGCGAATTCCCGAACCTGACGGCTGCGATGGAACGCGCCGGCTGGGGCGAGTCGCGCATCAAGAAGATCATGGGCGAGAACTGGGTACGCGTGTTCGACAGCGTCTGGAACGTCTGACCCGGCTCCCAACAACACAAGGAATACCCAAGATGCAACCGCAACTGCCTATCGACGTCGATCCGGAAACTGGCGTCTGGACGACTGACTCGCTGCCCATGCTCTACGTGCCGCGCCATTTTTTCACGAACAACCATCTGGCCGTTGAAGAGGCGCTGGGCCGCGAAGTGTATGCGAAGAGCCTCTATACGGCGGGACACAAGTCGGCGTACCACTGGTGCGACAAAGAAGCCAAGCAACATGGGATCAGCGGCATGGCGGTGTTCGAACATTATCTGAAGCGCCTGTCACAACGCGGCTGGGGTCTGTTCTCGATCGTTAAAAGCGATCCGGCGGCCTCGACAGCAACCGTGCATCTGCATAACTCGTCGTTCGTGCTCGCTCAGCCGGACAAGGAAGGCAAGCTTTGCTACATGTTCGCCGGCTGGTTCGCGGGCGCGATGGACTGGGTCAACGACACCGCGCCGGAAGGCGTGAAGAAAGGCCCGAAGTCGTTTTCAGTGGAGACGCAATGCGCGGCGGAAGGTCATTCGCATTGCGTGTTCGAAGTGTCGCCGCTGGCAGCTTGAGCGAGTAATAAAGCAGCGTAGTACATAGATAATCCCGAGGTCGACCGCGATGCGTTACCCCAACCTTTTCAAGCCTCTCACGCTGAACAAGCTGACCTTGCGCAACCGCATTGTCAGCACCGCGCACGCGGAGGTGTATGCGGAACCGGGCGGTCTGCCCGGCGATAGATACATCCGTTATTACGAGGAAAAGGCCAAGGGCGGCGTGGGCTTGGCCGTATGCGGCGGATCGAGCCCGGTGTCTATCGACAGTCCGCAAGGCTGGTGGAAATCGGTCAATCTCGCGACCGATAAAGTCATCGACCCGCTTTCGCGTCTGGCTGAAGCCATGCACAAGCACGGCGCGAAGATCATGATCCAGGCGACCCACATGGGCCGTCGCACCGCGTATCACGGCGAACACTGGCCGCACTTGATGTCGCCGTCGGGCGTGCGCGAGCCGGTGCATCGCGGCAATGCGAAGATCATTGAAGTTGAAGAGATCAAGCGCATCATTACCGACTTCGCCGCGGCGGCCAAGCGCGTGAAAGATGCAGGCATGGACGGCGTCGAGATCTCGGCGGCGCACCAGCACCTGATCGATCAGTTCTGGAGCCCGCGCACCAATTTTCGTACCGATGAATGGGGCGGCTCGCTCGAGAACCGTCTTCGTTTCGGTAATGAAGTGCTGATGGCCGTACGTGAAGCGGTAG
Organism: uncultured beta proteobacterium; assembly: GCA_963708695.1. Classification (GTDB taxonomy): domain Bacteria; phylum Pseudomonadota; class Gammaproteobacteria; order Burkholderiales; family Burkholderiaceae; genus Caballeronia. The sequence goes on along the minus strand of CAVPTS010000001.1, from coordinate 70,273 downwards.
GCGCGGATTTCTGCGTCGGCCTGCGCATGTGCGGCGACGAATTCCATGAAGACGGTCTCGATCACACGCAGTTGAAAGAGATTGCGCAGTCGATGTCCGAGTCGGGTCTCATCGACTACATCGGCGTGATTGGTTCCGGTGCGGACACGCACAACACGCTCGCGAACTGCATGCCGCCGATGGCGCTGCCGCCCGAGCCGTTCGTGCATCTCGCGGCGGGCATCAAGTCGTTGGTGAAGCTGCCGGTGATGCACGCACAAAGTATCCGCGATGCAGGGCAAGCCGAACGTTTGCTTGAGTCCGGCATGATCGATCTGGTCGGCATGACGCGTGCGCAGATTGCCGATCCGCACATGGTCATCAAGATCCGCGATGGCCGCGAGGACGAGATCAAGCAGTGCGTGGGCGCAAATTATTGTATCGACCGGCAGTATCTCGGCCTCGATGTGCTGTGCGTTCAAAACGCGGCGACCTCGCGTGAAGCGACCATGCCGCACGTGATCGAAAAGTCGCGTGGACCGAAGCGCAAGGTCGTGGTTGTCGGTGCGGGTCCTGCCGGTCTGGAAGCGGCACGCGTCGCGAAGTCGCGGGGCCATGACGTCGTGTTGTTCGAAAAGAACGACTACGTGGGCGGGCAGATCATGCTGGCTGCCAAGGCGCCGCAACGCGAGCAGATGGCCGGCATTGTGCGCTGGTTCGACATGGAGACGAAGCGTCTCGGCGTGGATCGGCGCCTGGGTGTCGCCGCGGATGAAAAGATGATCATGGCCGAGAAGCCGGACATTGTCGTGCTGGCGACGGGCGGATCGTCGTTCACGCAGCAAGTGCCTGCGTGGGGCGTGGAACAAGGTCTCGCCGTGAGTTCATGGGACATCTTGTCGGGCAAGGTCGAGCCGGGCAAGAACGTGCTCGTCTATGACGGCGTCAGCATGCACGCCGGCGCGGGCGTGGCGGATTTCATCGCGAGCCGGGGTGCGAATGTCGAGATCGTGACGCCGGACGTCAAGGTCTCGGACGATGTGGGCGGCACGACGTTCCCGATTTTCTATCGGCGTCTATATGCGCAAGGCGTGATCTCCACGCCGAACTACTGGCTCGACAAAGTGTACGAGGAAGACGGCAAGAAGATTGCCGTGATTCGCAACGAGTACACGGAAGAGCAGGAAGAGCGCGCCGTCGATCAGGTGGTGATCGAGAACGGCATTACGCCGAACGACGAACTGTACTGGACGCTCAAGCCCGAGTCGTTGAATCGCGGACAAATCGATGTGCACAAGCTGTTCGCGTCCGAGCCGCAACCGTCGTTGAGTGAAGAGCTTGGCAATGGCCGCTTCCTGCTGTTTCGCGTAGGCGATTGCATCTCCATGCACAACATTCACGGCGCAATTTACGACGCGCTGCGTCTCGTCAAGGACTTCTGATAATGAGCCCGGTGTTCGTCATTACCGCGTTGTTGTGGTTGTCGGTGGCGGGTCTGGCATTTGCACTGTTCAGGCGCGCAGCGTATTGGCGCGAGGGCCGCGCGACGGCGGCCGGTGCGTATGGCTGGGGCAATTTGCTGTCGATCCCGAAGCGATACTTCGTCGATCTGCATCACGTGGTCGCGCGGGACCCGTATATTGCCAAGACGCACGTGGCGACAGCGGGTGGCGCTATCGCCGCGATGGGGCTCGTGTTCCTCAATTACGGGCTGGCCATCTATTCGCCGTGGATCGACAAGCTGATCTTTCTTGCAGCGTTGATCATGCTCGTGGGCGCGGTGTTCGTGTGGCGTCGCAGGCATGGAGCGAAGGCCGTGCCGGCGCGTTTGTCGCGCGGTCCGTGGGACAGCTTGCCGCTGCTGCTCGGCTCGTTCGCGCTCGGGCTCGTGTTGTTCGTCGTGTTGCCGGCATCGGCTATGTCCGGTGCGCTTGCGGTCATTGTCGCGTTGCTGATTGCCGTGGGCGCTTTCACGATGACCTTCGGCGCTGCCCGAGGCGGCCCGATGAAACACGCACTCGCCGGCTTGCTGCATCTCGCATTTCATCCTCGCCAGGAGCGCTTCACCGGGCGCAGTCACGAACATGACGTGGTGCCGCCGACCGCGCTCAAGATGCCCGTGCTCGACGCGAAGGAATATGGCGTCGGCAAACCGGTGGAGTTTCGCTGGAATCAATTACTCAGTTTCGATGCCTGCGTGCAATGCGGCAAATGCGAAGCGGCCTGTCCGGCGTTCGCGGCGGGTCAGCCGCTGAACCCGAAGAAGCTGATCCAGGATCTGGTGACCGGCATGGTCGGTGGCACGGACGCCGCTTATGCAGGCAGCCCGACGCCCGGCATCCCGCTTGGCAAGCATTCGGGCGCACCGTCGAAGCCGCTGATTTCCACGATGATCGAAGCGGACACGATCTGGTCCTGCACCACGTGCCGCGCTTGCGTTCAAGAATGTCCGATGCTGATCGAGCACGTGGACGCTATTGTCGATATGCGGCGCAACCAGACGCTGGTCGAAGGCATCGTGCCGGGCAAGGGTCCGGAGACGCTCGCCAACTTGCGCGAGACCGGCAGCGCGAACGGCTACGACATTGGCGCGCGTTATGACTGGGCCGTCGATCTGCAAGTGCAGATCGCGCAACCGGGGCGTCCGGTGGATGTGCTGCTGATCGCAGGCGAAGGTGCATTCGATATGCGCTATCAGCGCTCGCTGCGCGCGCTTGTCAAAGTGCTGAACAAAGCCGGCGTGGATTACGCCGTGCTCGGCGGCGTGGAAACGGATACCGGCGACACGGCGCGTCGTCTCGGCGATGAAGCGACATTCCAGCAACTTGCGACGCAACTTATCGCCACGCTCTCGCAGTATTCGTTCAAGAAGATCGTCACCGCCGATCCGCACGTGATGCACAGTCTGCGCAACGAGTATCGTGCGCTGGGCGGCCTGTATGAGGTGCAGCATCACACGTCGCTGATTGCCGAACTCGTCGAGAGCGGCAAACTCACGCCTGCCGCTGAGAGCGCGCTTTCCGCCGGCAAGACCGTCACGTATCACGATCCGTGCTATCTGGGCCGCTATAACGGCGAGACGGAAGCACCGCGCAAGCTGCTGAAATCGATTGGCATCAAGGTGGTCGAAATGGAACGCAACGGCATGCGCGGCCGATGCTGCGGCGGTGGCGGCGGCGCGCCGCTGACCGACATTCCCGGCAAGCAGCGCATTCCCGACATCCGTATCAACGACGCACGCGCGGTCAATGCCGAGATCGTCGCGGTCGGATGCCCGAACTGCACGGCGATGCTGGAAGGCGTCGTCGGCGCGCGGCCGGAAGTGCTGGACGTGGCCGAACTCGTTGCCGCGGCGCTGGAGTAAGCAATGCACACCATCAAACGAATCGATCCACGCCGGCCGTTTTCCATCACGGCTGAAGGACTCAGGCGCATTACGCTGGGTTTTGTCGGAACGGGAGAGGCTTTAAATCCCGCGGCGCTTGGCGGTCATCGTGAACAGGCTAAGCCGCGTCGCACGACGGCTGCCGCGCAACGTTCATTGCTCGTAGCGGCACATAGCGATCGCGGTTCGCTAGACGATCACGCTCGCCAGACGCTTGCCGCCGCCGCTCTGCTCGCCGATGCCAACACGCAAGTCGTGCTCATCGTGTTCGGCGAATTAAAGGACGACGCGGCTACGCTCGGCGCGGACAAGGTCATCGAGATGTCGACGTTCGACCGACGCGCATTCGCGCCCGACGCCGCACTGGATGCGCTCGCCGCGTGTGTCGCGGCGTATTCGCCGGCGCATGTTTTTATTCCGGACAACGCAACGGGCGATGGCGATCTGGGCCGCCGATACGCGGCGCAAGCCAAGGCATCGGTGGCAACGCATGTGGTGGAAATCGACTCGAAGCATGTCGCGGTTTATACGCAAGCGCGCAAGGCGTTCGCTGTGCGCGCATTGCCCGATGTGATCCTGCTTGCCTCGAATGCCGTCGATGCCCGCTTGCCTTTCATCGGCGCAGGCGAGCGAGTTGGGGCTGAACAGTTTCTCGCTGAAAGCCTCCAGATCAGAAGCGCCTACAAAGACCTCGGCATCGAAGAAATCGATGCCGCCCAGGTCGCGCTTGAAGAAGCGGACTTCATCGTTTCGGCGGGCAATGGCGTGACCGATGTGCCCGCGTTCGAGCGGCTCGCCAGCACGGTCGGTGCGGCGATAGGCGCGAGCCGCGTCGCCGTGGACGATGGCAAATTCCCGCGCGAGAAGCAGATCGGCGCGACGGGTAAGACCGTCGATGCGAGCATCTACATCGCGTTCGGTATTTCGGGTGCCGTGCAGCATTTGCAGGGGATCAAGGATTGCCGCCATGTGATCGCGGTGAACCTCGACGCCAGTGCGCCGATTGCAAAGCGCGCGAACCTGACGATCATCGGCGACGCGGCGGAAACCATCGCGGCATTGACCGACGCGGCTGCGGCCGCTCGCAGCGCGCGTGCCAATCCGGGCGCGATGGCGAGCTCAGGCAACGCGCCGAGTAACGCGAAGCTGGAAGGAGCGCTCGCATGAATCTCGCATCGACAAAGAGCCTGAGCAAGATAAGCAAGATCGCCGTGCTCGTGTCAGTCGGCCGTCATCCGGTAAGCGGCACCGCGCGCTACAGCCGCAATGACGCCGCAGCACTGACGCTGGCGACGCGCCTTGCGGCCCAGCATCATGCAACGCTTGACGTATTGCACGCAGGCGATCCGCTTAACCCCGCGCTGCGTGAATATCTCGCACTGGGCGCGGCAAAAGTGGAAGTGCTGGCAACCATGCCCGGCGATGAAATCGCGCCCGCACTGAGCGCGCGATTGAAGGGCTACGACCTCGTATTGACCGGCACGCGCGCGGAAGGCACGCAAGACAGCGGCATGCTGCCGTATCAACTCGCCGACGCCATGGGCATTCCGCTGCTCGCATCGGCGGTTGATATAGAGGTGGAAGCGGGCAGCGCAGTCGTAAGGCAGTTCCTGCCGAAAGGCCTGCGTCGCCGCGTTCAAGCCAGCTTGCCTGCCGTCATCGCCGTCCATCCGATGGCCAATGCCACGCCGCGCTACGCCTACGCAAAGCTTCGCGAGGGCGCTATTCAGCAAGTGCTGGTAAGCGCCGCAATCGCAACGGATGGCTCCTGGACGACTCAACCCGCGACGGCCAAACCCATACGCCTCGCTGCTGCCGAAAAGCGTTCGGGCCACGCCCGCATGCTCTCTGCCACGACTACGGAAAGCCGGGGCGGCAGCGTCGTAATTGAAGGGACTTCCGTCGAAAAAGCACAAGTGATCCTGGCGTATTTGCGCGAGCATCAACTCGTAGATTACTGATTTGCGACTCGATAATCCTGCACGTTCAAGCTCGGGGCAGGGCACCAAAACACGGAGCACACGATGAAAGTTTCGGCAGACGTTCGCGCACTGATCGAACGCCGCAAGAAGGGCCACACGCTGGAAGCGGCGTTCTATGCAAGCGAGGAAATTCACGCGCTCGACATGGATGCAATTTTCCGCAAGCACTGGATTCAGGTCGCGGTCGAGCCGGACGTGCCGGAAGCGGGCGACTACATGACAGTGGAACTCGGCAACGATTCCATCCTGATCGTGCGCGACGACGACATGCAGATCCGCGCGTTTCACAACGTCTGCCGGCATCGCGGTGCGCGCCTGTGCAACTCGGAGAAGGGTTCGCTCGGCAATATTGTGTGTCCGTATCACAGCTGGACGTACAACTTGAACGGCGACCTGATGTTCGCCGAGCACATGGGCGACCAGTTTGACCGCTGTAAACACAGCCTCAAAAAGGTTCACGTCGAAAATCTCGCGGGTCTGATTTTCATCTGTCTCGCTGAAACGCCGCCGGCCGATTTCGCCGTATTGCGCGCGTCAATGGAGCCGTATCTGCTGCCGCACGGCCTGGCCGACTGCAAGGTGGCCGCGTCCATCGACATCATTGAAGAGGGCAACTGGAAGCTTACGATGGAGAACAATCGCGAGTGCTATCACTGCGTCGCGAACCATCCGGAACTGACCATCTCGCTCTACGAATATGGCTTCGGTTATCAGCGCTCCGCTGACAACGAAGAAGCGATGGCGGCCTTTGAGAAGACTGTCGAAGAACGCACGAAGCAATGGGAAGCGATGAACCTGCCGTCGGCGGAAATCGACCGGCTTGCGGATCTCGTCAGCGGCTTTCGCACGCAGCGTTTGCCGCTCGATCGCAGCGGCGAGTCGCAGACCATGGACGCCAAAGTGGCATCGAAGAAATTGCTGGGCGGGTTCCAGCAGGCCGATCTTGGCGGCCTCTCGTTCTGGACGCAACCGAATTCATGGCATCACTTCATGAGCGATCACATTGTGAGCTTCTCGGTGATTCCGCTGTCGGCCGGCAAGACGCTCGTGCGCACCAAGTGGCTCGTCCACAAGGACGCGAAGGAAGGCATCGACTACAACGTCGATAACCTCACGGCCGTCTGGCGCGCGACGAACGACCAGGACCGCACCTTGGTTGAATACTCGCAACTCGGCGTGACGAGCAGCGCGTATGAACCGGGTCCGTATTCACCGTTCACGGAAGGCCTCGTGGAGAAGTTCTGCGAGTGGTATATCGGGCGTCTTGACGAATACTCGAAAGAGCCAGATGAAGCGAGCGCGACCGCGCACGGCGAGAAAGTCGTGTCGTTCAAACGCTAGGCTCTCGAGCTATAAGCAAGCTTCCAACCCAGGCAAACCCAGGCTTCCAACCCACGGCGCACTCAAAGCGACAGCGGAGAAACACATGATGCGCGATCAGGCGACGTTCGAGACCGCCCCGAACCGAGTCACCCAGCCCGATTTCTGGGGGACGCTTCCCGCACGCTGGGACAGCGATACCGACGACACGCTCGTCTGCTGCCACGTCCGTCAGGAAACGCATGACGTAAAAAGCTTTTTCTTTCGTGCGCCGGATGAGCGGGCCTTCGCTTTCGAGCCGGGCCAGTTCATCACGCTGGAACTGGAGATAGACGGCGAGTCGATCAACCGCTGCTACACGATCTCCTCGCCGCCCACGCGCCCGCACACGATCTCCATTACGGTGAAGCGCGTGCCGGACGGCAAGGTGTCGAACTGGCTGCACGACAATCTTCAGACCGGCAGCAAGATCCGCGTGCTGGGACCGTCTGGCGAATTTACCTGCGCGCGGCATCCGGCGCGCAAGTTCCTGTTTTTATCGGCGGGATCGGGCGTGACGCCGTTGATGTCCATGAGCCGCGCGCATCATGAACTCGCTGAGGATCGCGACATCGTGTTCGTGCATAGCGCACGCACGCCCGACGACATCATCTTCGCGCGCGAGCTCGATCTGATGGCATCGAATCAAATGCATTTTCGTACGGCGTTCGTGTGCGAGCGAGTTGGCGCGCGGACGAACTGGCCGGGCGTGACCGGCTTCCTCACGTTGCCGTTGCTCAAGCTGATCGCACCGGATTTTCTCGAACGGGAAATCTTTACCTGTGGTCCGGCGCCTTACATGAAGGCGGTTCGCGATCTGCTCGCGGAAGGCGGCTTCGACACCACGCACTATCACGAAGAAAGCTTTTCGTTCGAGACCATCTCGGAGGTGGCGGCGCAGCTGGCGACCGCTCACGTGGCCGATGCGCTGCGCTCCACCGAGACGTTCAGCGAAATGCGGGACGGCGCGGTGGGCTTCGATCCGCTGCCTGTGCCGGTGGAAACAACCTTCAAGGTCAGCTTCGCCAAGAGCAATCGCGAAATTGAATGCGGCAGCACGCAGCATGTGCTGGACGCAGCGAAGAAATCGGGCGTGCGACTTCCTGCGTCGTGCACGCAGGGCATGTGCGGCACGTGCAAGGTCAAGCTGCTGTCGGGTGAAGTGGACATGAAACATAACGGCGGCATCCGTCAGCGGGAAATCGACCAGGGCATGGTGCTGTTGTGCTGCAGCAAGCCACGTACAGATCTTGTCGTCGACAAGTAGGGTATTCATCAAGACCGGCTGCATAGCTGGAAAGCACGAGGTCGCATCTGCACAACTGGATGTCGAAAAACAACCAGTCGGCGCATTTCTGGCCGGTGATTCTAGAGACTCAATGGTTTGGACCGCAAAGGGGAGTGGACAATGAGACTGATTAAAAAACTGCTGGTTTTAAGCACGATGAGTGCCGCGCTGGCTGCAACCAGCGTAAGCGTGATCGCCGCCGATGCGAAACCGACCATCAAGATCGGTTACGTGGAAGGCTGGGATGACAGCGTGGCGACGTCGAATGTGGCGGCGCAGATTATCGAGAAGAAGCTGGGTTATCCCGTGCAACTCGTGCCGGTGGCAGCCGGCGTGATGTGGCAGGGCGTGGCGCGCGGCGACCTCGATGCAACGCTGTCGGCATGGTTGCCGGTCACGCACGGCGCGTATTGGGAGAACTTCAAGACGAAGGTGGTCGACCTTGGCGCCAACTTCCCGGACGCGAAGATCGGCCTGATCGTGCCGGAAGATGCGGACGTGACGAGCTTGACGGATCTCGAAGCGAAGAAAGCGGAGTTCGGCGGCCGGATCGTAGGTATTGATGCTGGTGCCGGCGTGATGTCGAAGACGAGCGAGGCTATCAAGGCTTATGGTCTTGACTACACGTTGATGCCGAGTTCGGGTAGCGCGATGACCGCGGAACTGGCGCGTTCGGAGAATGCCAAGAAGCCGATCATTGTGACGGGCTGGAAGCCGCACTGGATGTTCGCGAAGTACAAGCTGAAGTTCCTGGAAGACCCGAAGAAGGTCTTCGGCGAAGCGGAACATGTGGACAGCGTCGTCAATCCGGAACTCGAAAAGAAGGCGCCGACGGTGGTCGCTTTCCTGAAGAAGTTTCAATGGAAACCGGGCGAGATCGACAGCGTGATGCTGGCGACCACGAACGGCGCCAAGCCGGCAGCAGCAGCTGATGCATGGGTAAACGCGCACGGCGACCGTGTGTCGAGCTGGACGAAGTAAGTATCCCTTGATGTTTTGCTTTAACGAAAAACGCCGCTTTTTAGCGGCGTTTTTCGTTGGTTCACGCTGTTATCAAAGCACCACCGTCCGGTCGCCATTGATAAACACGCGCCGTTCGATGAACGCCTTCACCGCACGCGCAAGCGTGATGCATTCCACATCGCGCCCTGTTGCGAGCAAGCGTTCAGGCTTGTAGGAATGGTCCACGCGTTCCACCACCTGTTCAATAATCGGACCTTCGTCGAGATCGTCGGTGACGAAATGCGCGGTGGCGCCAATCAGCTTGACGCCACGCGTATGCGCCTGGTGATAAGGCTTCGCACCCTTGAATCCCGGCAGGAACGAATGATGGATATTGATCGCGCGCGCGGCCAGTTTCCGGCTCGTCTCGCCCGACAGAATCTGCATATAGCGCGCGAGAATCATCAACTCGGCGCCTGACGTCTCGAACAAATCGAGCAGGCGCGCTTCCTGTTGCGGTTTGGTATCGGCGCTGACGGGGAGGTGATGAAACGGCAAGCCATGCTGTATGGCAAGCGGTTCCAGATCGCGATGATTCGACCCGATGCCCACAATATCCATCTTCAACTCGCCCATACGCCAGCGGAACAGCAAGTCGGCGAGACAGTGTTCGAGCTTCGACACCATGATGAGCACCTTCGGCCGCGCGGCCACGTTGTGGATAGCCCATGTCATGGAGAAGCGCTCGGCGATAGGCGTAAATTCCTGCCGCAACGCGGAGATCTGCAGGGTTTCATCGTGGCTCACACCGTGGAATACGCAACGCACGAAGAAGCGCTGGCTGAGGTCGTCGTCGAAGACGGTCAGTTCGTCTACGTAGCAATGATGACGCTCCAGGAAGCCGACCACGGCGGCAACTTGTCCCGCCGCGCTGGGACAGGCGACCGTCAGCACGAGTTGATGAGGAAGGGTGTCAATGACGATATCGCCGGCCATGCGTTTCTCCATTATGCGAACGGCAGCGCCGCGAAGGCGGCGCGTGTGTACATTGGAGTAGAACAAACTGCATGGGGCGGCGGCTAGAAGCTACCCGCCGTGATGCTGGTATCGGAGCGTCACCAGGTCACGCGATCACACGATTACGCCGCACTCCGCCAGCAGCCAGTCGCGGAACGCAGCAACGACCGTGGTCTGAGCACGCGGAGCGCTTAAAAGATACCCGCCATCGGTCGTAACCGGCGTGTCGAACAACTCAACCAGTTGCCCGTTCGCGACGAGCTCATCCACAAGCGGCGCCCAGCCGAGCGCCACGCCCTGGCCCATGATTGCCGCATGCGCAACAAAGCCGTAGCTATTGAACGTGATGCCGCGATGCGCAGGCGGCGCCGAAAGCCCATGTGCTGCAAACCAGCCGTGCCACGACAGCCAGCGTTCAGGGTTCGTCGGTTCGAGATGCAGAAGTGGCAGATGCGTCAGATCCGACGGATGGTCGAGCTTGCCGTGTCGCGCGAGAAACGCGGGACTGCACACCGGCGTGACTTGTTCGGGGAACAACTTGATCGTGCCGCGTCCCGGCCAGTCGGTCGCGGCGTGACCGAAGCCGATCACGATATCCGCCTGATCATGCGGCGCGGCAAAGACGTCCTGGGCGCTGGTTATTTTCACATCGACGTCCGGCATCAGCGCCTTGAACTGCGACAGGCGCGGCATCAGCCAGTACGTCGCGAAGCCGAAGTCCGTCAGGAGGTTGAGCGAGCGCTGCGCGGGCGCCGCGTGCCGTGCGCGAATGTCGTTGGTGGCAATGCGGATGGTGTCCAGGCTCCGGCTCACGGCTTCGAACAAACGCACGCCGTCGGCTGTCAGCGTCACGCCGCGATGCCCGCGCTCGAATAGCGCCGCGCCAAGGTTTTCCTCGAGCTGCACCACGCGCTGGCTCACGGCCGGCTGCGTGGAGCCGAGCTCGCGGGCGGCGGCGGTGAAGCTGGCGAGACGCGCGGCGGACTCGAACATGGATAGCGCCTGCATCGGCGGCAAACGATCCTGTCTCGACATAAGTGCCCCTTATGAGCTCATAACGTTTTGCTCTCTTCACAGCCGCGAATTGGACGGCAATAGTGGCATGCAACCTGGGTGGTTCCTTTGCAAGTTCTGCATCGAGTTCCGCAAACCCGCGCCACTTCTCCGATTCTATTCGAGCCCAGCTCCGATGCTTAAGCCTAAACAAAATATCCTTATTCTCATGGCCGATCAAATGACGCCGTTCGCGTTGTCGGCCTATGGTCATCACGTCACGAAAACGCCGAACATGGACGCGCTCGCGGCTCGCGGCGTGGTCTTTGATTCAGCCTATTGCGCGAGCCCGCTCTGCGCTCCGTCGCGCTTTTCGTTCTTGTCGGGCAAGTTGCCGTCCGCCATAGGCGCTTACGACAACGCCGCCGAATTTCCCTCCCAAACCCTGACATTTGCGCATTACCTGCGCGCGGAGGGGTATCGGACGATCCTCTCGGGGAAGATGCATTTTTGTGGTCCTGATCAATTGCACGGCTTCGAAGAGCGCCTGACCACCGATATCTATCCTGCGGATTTCGGCTGGACGCCCAACTGGGATGACTTCAATACGCGGCCGAGCTGGTATCACAACATGAGTTCCGTGATCGATGCAGGGCCGTGCGTGCGTACGAACCAGCTCGACTTCGACGACGAAGTGACCTACACCACGCGTCAGAAGCTCTTCGATATTGCGCGTGAGCGGCAAGCGGGCAAGGACGCGCGGCCGTTCTGTGTGGTGGCGTCGCTCACGCATCCGCACGATCCCTATGCGATTCCGCAGAAATACTGGGACATGTACCGCGATGAAGACATCGAAATGCCGGCGTATCGCGACACGCTGGAAGCCGCCGATCCTCATTCGAAACGCCTGCGCTACGTTTGTGAAACGGACAAGACGCCGCCGACCGACCAGCAGATCCGCAACGCCCGCCACGCGTATTACGGCGCGATTTCCTACGTCGATGCGCAATTCGGCGCGATCCTCGAAGCACTCGATCAAGCGGGTTTAGCCGACGACACAATCGTGATCGTGACCTCCGATCATGGCGAGATGCTTGGCGAACGTGGTCTTTGGTACAAGATGACATTCTTCGAAGGCGGCTGCCGTGTGCCGCTGATCGTGCATGCGCCGGGGCAGTTCGAAGCAGGCCACGTGAGCGCGTCGGTATCGCATCTCGACGTGCTGCCGACGCTCGTGGAGCTGGGCCGTGGCACAGCGCGAGCTACCTGGCCCGATACGCTCGATGGCCGAAGTCTCGTGCCGCATCTGCGCGGCGAGCCTCAAGCGCATGACGAAGCTATTGGTGAATACCTCGCGGAAGGCGCGATTGCGCCTATCGTCATGCTGCGCCGTGGCGCCTTCAAATTCATCCACACGCCGGCTGATCCCGATCAGCTCTTCAACGTCACAGCCGATCCGCTGGAACGAAACAACCTCGCTACCCAGCCGGAACATGCGGTACGGGTCGCCGTATTCCGCGAGGAAATCGCCGCGCGCTGGGACCTCGATGCGCTGCGCGAAGAAGTCGTGCAAAGCCAGCGGCGTCGCCAATTCCATTTCGAAGCCACGACACAGGGCGTGATCGAATCATGGGACTGGCAGCCATCGGTGGATGCGAGCCAGCGCTACATGCGCAATCACATCGACCTCGACACGCTCGAAGCGATGGCGCGCTTTCCCGCTGTCACACGCTAAAGCCAAGCGCTTATAAAAACCCACACCCACAGGAAGCCACCATGAAAAAGCCCTTCAAGCACGCACTATTCTGCATTGCGGCACTTTGCGCATCCATCGGCGCGGTGAGCGCGGCCGAGCCCCAGAGCTGCATGCAGGTGAAGATGGCGGACCCGGGCTGGACCGACATCGACGCCACCAACGCCATGGCCGGCGTCGTGCTGAAGGCGCTGGGCTATAAGCAGACCGTGTCGAATCTATCGGTGCCCATTACGTATCAGGGTTTGAAGAAAGGCCAGATCGATGCGTTCCTCGGCAACTGGATGCCCGCGCAAGGGCCGCTGGTGAAGTCCTTCGTCGATGAAAAATCCATCGAGATCGTGCATCCCAACCTGACCAACGCGAAGTTCACGCTTGCGGTGCCGGACTATGTGGCCGCAGCCGGCGTCCATACATTTGCCGATTTGCAGAAGAACGCGGACAAGTTCGAAAGCAAGATCTACGGCATTGAACCGGGCGCGCCGGCGAATCAGAACATCAAAAAAATGGTCGATGAAAAGGCGTTCGGGCTGAATGGCTGGAAGCTGGTGGAATCGAGTGAAACCGGCATGTTGACGCAGGTCGATCGCGCCGTACGCGACAAGAAGTGGATCGTGTTTCTTGCGTGGGAGCCGCATCTGATGAACACGAAATTCCATCTCACCTATCTCGATGGCGGCGATAAATACTTTGGCCCGAACTTCGGCGGCGCGACAGTCAACACGGTTGCGCGCACCGGTTATGTGGGCGAGTGTCCCAATGTCGGGCGTCTGCTCAAGCAGATGACATTCAACGTCGATCTCGAGAACGGCATCATCACCGACGTTTTGCAAAACAAAACGAATATCGATACTGCTGCCAGCGCTGCACTCAAGCGCAATCCCGACCTTGTGAAGGGTTGGCTGGACGGCGTTAGCACAGCCACGGGTGGAAATGGTTTGCAAGCAGTACAAGCGGCGCTTGGTTCCAAATAACAACGCTAGTCGCACATGGACAGGTTTGCGTCGCAAACCGTCGAGCCACGGTAAATATGGCCCCGTACTTTTGCAAGGCTGGTGCTCGCGTGGGAAGAGACTTCCGCGGACTTCCGCGCGCACCGGCGTCACATGCTTAAGAACCACGGTACTAAGCCAGTCTCTGCAATAAAACACAAGCGAGAAGCGTTGCGCGAAATTGATCACTCGCCGCAGCAGCGCGGAAATCGCTTCGTCCAACGAAACGTGCAAAACGGGTATCAGGGAGAATCAACGATGAAGAAGCGAAATGCCGTAAAGCTGGCGGCCATAGCATTGAGCGCAGGTGCCGTATCCGCGCCCGCCATGGTTCATGCGCAAAGCAGCGTGACGCTGTACGGCATCATTGATGGCGGTATCACCTACGTCAACAACACGGGCGGTTCGCATGTCGTCAAATTCGACGACGGCGTCTCTTACGGTAACCGGTTCGGCTTCAAGGGCGTGGAAGATCTGGGCGGCGGGTTGAAGGCGGTCTTCGTGCTCGAGTCCGGCTTCCATATCGGTAACGGCACGCTGGCCCAGGGCGGCGCGGAATTCGGCCGCCAGGCGTATGTCGGCTTGCAAAACCAGTGGGGTACGGTGTCGCTCGGTAACCAGCTCGACATGACGAACGAGTTCATGGAGGGTTACAACATCTCCGCGTTCGGCAGCGGTTACGCCATCCACCAAGGCGACTTCGACCGCATGAACGGCGACCGTTTGCCGAACTCGATTAAATACATGTCACCCGATATCAGCGGCCTGACCTTCGGCGGGATGTATTCGTTTGGCAACACGGCAGGCGATTTCCACGAAAAGAGCGCCTACAGCTTGGGCGCGCACTATGCGCATGGCGACTTCACGGTCGGCACCGCGTACACGCGCCTGAACAATCCGAACGGCATCTACGCATTCGACCCCTACGCGATGATCGGCATGAAGACGTTCCTCGGCCAGACCGTGGCAACAGTGAATCCCGCGACGGGCGCGGTGACCGACCTGTACAGCAACACGCCTTTCAATGTCGACAGCCAGGCCACCTTCGGCATCGGCTCGTCGTACGGGATCGGGAATTTGACGCTGTATGGTAACTACACCTACACCACGATCAAGGGCTTTGGGGAGTCGTCACACATGCACGTGGGCGAAGCCGGCGCGTCGTATAACTTTACGCCGGCGCTGATCTTGTACGGCGGCTATCAGTACACTTACTTCGAAGGCACCCACTGGAACCAGGGTTCGCTCGGGCTGCATTACCTCTTGTCCAAGCGCACCGATGTCTATGTGTCGGGCGACTACCTGCGAGGATCGAATGGCGTGAACTCCGTAATCGGCTATAGCTTCACGCCGTCCACGTCGAGCACGCAAAGTGATGTGCGTATCGGCATGCGGCATTCGTTCTAAAGCGTTTTATTCCGCCGCAACGGCTTCCGGAGACGGTGCCGTCGCGCGTGGAGAAGTGCGCTCTTGCCGTGGGCTGAAGCCGAATCGCGTGCGGTAGGTTCGCGAGAAATGCGATGGCGATTCGAAGCCGCACGCCACGCAAACCGTGGTGATCGACATGTCGGTTTGTTGCAGTAACTCGCGGGCGCGTGCAAGGCGCAGCCCGAGATAGAAATGCGTCGGCGTGTCTTTCAGCGCCGAGCAGAACAGGCGTTCCAACTGGCGGCGCGTCACGCCGATTTCCTCCGCCAGCGCATCCGGCGACAGTGGCTCTTCCATGTGTTGTTCCATCACGCCGATCACCTGAATCAGCTTGCGATTGTGGATGCCGTAGCGCGCTGCGATTTGCATGCGTTGATGATCCGAGCGTTGGCGGATCCGGCTCAGCACGAACTGTTCGGACACTTGCGCGGCGAGTTCCGCGCCGTGTTGGCGGGCGATCAGGTCGAGCATCATATCGATAGACGCCGTACCGCCCGCGCACGTCATGCGGCGCGCGTCGATCTCGAACAGTTCCTGGCTGACCGCAAGCGATGGATAGCGCTCCTGGAACGCCGATGCCGCTTCCCAGTGCAGGGTCACGCGCTCGTGTTTCAGCAGGCCGGCTTCGGCCAGTATGAAGCTACCCGTATCGATACCGCCCAGGGTTGCGCCGGAGCGGTCCATCCGGCGCAGCCAGTCGCCGATTTCGCGTGTGTAGCGGCTTAGTGGATTAAAGCCGGCTACTACGATAATGTTCTTCGCGGTGTGGACATCGGAGAGGGCGCTTTCTGCGTTCAGGGATATGCCGTTGCTTGCGCAGACGGGGCCACCGTCGATGCTTATGATGTGCCATCGGTAGAGTTCGCCGCGGAAGCGGTTTGCCACGCGGAGGGGTTCGATCGCCGACATGAAGCCGATGGACGAAAACTCGGGCAGCAGCAGGAAATGGAAGTCTTCGATGGGCATGGGAGGGGATCTTCGATGGGATGGTCAAGGTAGCAAGAGGAAATTAAGCGCGCAATAAGGGTTCGTTCGCACTCGGGGGGGGCTGGGGTAGGGGTCAGTGCTGGGTTGCTGCTGCTCACGTTAGCGCGGGCTGTATGTTGGCTATCGCTATTAGCCAGGTTATTTTCGTTCGCACTCGGGCGGGGCGGAGCGCTACCGGCGGCGGTTGGGGTTAGTGCCGGGTTGCTACTGCTTACGTTAGCTCGAGTTCAATGTTGGCTAAATTTTTTATCACTATTAGCCACTGTCCGTGGCGGGACTTCATTTCTTTGTCCAACGGCGACAAAGAAACGAAGCAAAGAAAACGCCTCTCCACAATCTGTTTTAAGTGTCCCCAGCGTGCAGACCACTGCTTTTGGTTCCCGCGTAGCACGGTGCTCGCTAGAACCACGCTGCGTTGAAACCCTCCTTCTCGCGAATCCTTACATCCCCACGCTTCGCCACCAGTGATCTCGGGCAAGTTCGGTGGCCCACGGACCGATTCGGCCTCACCTCTGTTCAAGGTTGGCTGACGTTATTCGGTGCGCAGTGATTTCAGGCCCGGTTGTTCGCGCGTAGCGGGGGGCGTTCCACTATTTTTTCGGTGCGCTGGTGCGCTGGTGCGCCGAAGCCACAACGTATTGCGACGACCTATGCGCGCTCCCTCACTTAGTTGGTCACGCGGGTTACGCAGTTCAGCAACCCGTAAAGACGCGTAAGGGCGTACCGCTCTATGGGCGCATCGAACTTGCCCGAGAGCACTGGTGGCGAAGCGTGGGGATGTAGGGATTCGCGAGAAGGAGGGTTTCAAGTGTCCGTGGTTTTGCGAGCACCGTTCTACGCGGGAACCAAAAGCAGTGGTCTGCACGCTGGGGACACTTAAAACAGATTGTGGGGAGGCGTTTTCTTTGCTTCGTTTCTTTGTCGCCGTTGGACAAAGAAATGAAGTCCCGCCACGGACAGTGGCTAATAGTGATAAAAAATTTAGCCAATATAAAACCCGAGCTAACGTGAGCAGTAGCAACCCAGCACTAACCCCAACCACCGCCGGTAGCACACCGCCCAAAACCCCGCCCGAGTGCGAACGAAAATACCCTGGCTAATAGTGATAAAAAATATAGCCAACATTGAACCCGCGCTTACGTAAGCAGTAGCAACCCGGCGCCGACCCAATCCCACGGACATGGAAATGAAGTGCCGCCACGCACAGTGGCTAATAGTGATAAAAAATACTGCCAATATAAAACCCGAGCTAACGTAAGCAGTAGCAACCCAGCACTAACCCCAACCACCGCCGGTAGCACACCGCCCAAAACCCCGCCCGAGTGCGAACGAAAACCCTTGGTCGCATCCGGTCAAATCCCGGTCGCTCCCAGTCGCCTCCCTCCGTTTATGCAGCGGTACTTTTGACTCACGGTCAGTTCACGCCCGAACTCACTTTGTCTCTCACGGAATTTCATCGGAACAGGAACAGAAAGCCATGACCACTCCCCCGGCATCGAAAAAGCTGTTCGCCTGTCTGTTTTTTGCGTTGACCTCGTTCGGTGCGTCCGCACAAAGCAAAGAAGACGCGAGCTGCCACACCATTCGATTCGTCGATATCGGCTGGACCGACATCACCTCGACCACCGCGCTCGCCTCAGTGGTGTTCCAAGGCCTCGGCTACGACCCCAAGATTACCGTGGCCTCCGTGCCCATCTCACTCGCCGGCCTGAAGACCAAGCAGATCGACGTGTCACTGGGCTACTGGTGGCCCGTGCAGGAAAAGTCAGTCCAACCGTTCCTGGACGCCAAGCAAATCGATAAGCTCGACCCGCCGAATCTATCCGGCGCCAAGGCGACGCTCGCCGTGCCAAGCTACGAATATGAAGCAGGCCTGAAGACCTTCCAGGACATCGCAAAACACAAGGACGAACTCGACGGCAAGATCTATGGCATCGAGCCAGGCAGCAGCGCGAACGCGCAGATTCAAAAGATGATCGACACGAATCAATATGGCCTGGGTGGTTTTAAGCTCGTGCAATCAAGCGAAGCCGGAATGCTGGTGACGGTCGACCGCGCTGTCCGCGAGAAGAAGTGGGTCGTGTTTCTCGGCTGGGAACCGCATCCGATGAACATCCAGATCAAGATGAATTACCTGTCGGGCGGCGACGCTGTGTTTGGTCCGAACTACGGAGAAGCACGCGTCTACACGCTGACTAATCCCGATTTTCTGACGCGCTGCCCGAACGCCGGCAAGCTGGTATCGAATCTCAGGTTCACTACGCAACTGGAGAACCAGTTGATGATTCCGGTGATGAACAAGGAGCGCCCCGCGGACGCGGCGAAGGCCTATTTGAAGAAAAATCCGCAGGTGCTGGATGCATGGCTTGCGGGCGTAAAGACAGTGGACGGCAAGGATGGCTTGCCGGCGGTTAAGCAATATCTTGGCCTTTGAGAAAGGACGGCGTGACATGAACTATGAAGTGATCGTGACTTGCGCGGTAACGGGCGCGGGAGACACCACCAGCAAACACCCGGCTATTCCAGTCACACCGAAGCAGATCGCCGAGGCGGCTATCGAAGCGGCGCGAGCGGGCGCAACCGTGGCCCATTGTCACGTCCGCGATCCGTACACGGGCCGCGGCAGCCGCGACCCCGCGTTGTATCGCGAAGTGGTGGACCGGATTCGTTCGTCGGATGTGGACGTCATCATCAATCTGACGGCGGGCATGGGCGGCGACCTGGAGATTGGCGCCGGCGAAGCGCCGATGCAGTTCGGCGCAGGCACGGATCTGGTGGGCGGTTTGACGCGTCTGGCGCATGTGGAAGAGCTGTTGCCGGAGATCTGCACGCTGGACTGCGGTACGCTGAATTTTGGCGATGGCGACACAATTTACGTATCGACACCCGCGCAACTCCGCGCGGGCGCGAAGCGCATTCAAGAGCTCGGCGTGAAGCCCGAACTCGAGATCTTCGATACGGGCCACCTGCGGTTTGCGAAGCAGATGCAAAAAGAAGGCTTACTCGACGATGCCCCCTTGTTCCAGCTCTGCATGGGCATTCCTTGGGGCGCGCCGGCGGATGTCGGCACGTTGAAGTCGATGGTGGACAACATGCCTCCGGGCGCGCAGTGGGCCGGCTTTGGAATCGGCCGCATGCAGATGCCGATGGTCGCTCAGGCGATGCTGCTGGGCGGTCATGTGCGAGTGGGCCTGGAAGACAACTTGTATCTGGACCGTGGCGTACACGCGAGCAATGGGACGCTTGTACAACGGGCCGTGGAAATCATCGAGCGCTTGGGCGGTCGTGCGTTGACGCCGGCGGAAGGCAGAAAGAAGTTGAAGCTGCCGGCACGCGGCGAACGCTTGCTGGACCGTCGCAAGATTGAACAGTTTGCGTAGAGCGCACAGAGCTTAGCCCGCTGACGCAGGGAATGCGGAGGCGGGAAAGACCCGATGCGGCCCGCATAAGAATCAAGCAAAAGAGACAAAGCAAGTAGAAGGCCAAATTAATAAGGAATCCAGTATATGCAAGTCAAGACGTTTGCTGCGTTGGGCGTAGGCGTAATAGGTAGCGGTTGGGTATCGCGGGCGTTGGCGCATGGACTTGACGTGATCGCGTGGGACCCGGCGCCGGGCGCGGAGCAGCAGCTAAGGGCGAACGTAGCCAACGCATGGCCGGCACTCGAACGAGTAGGCCTGGCCAAGGGTGCATCGAAGGAAAGACTGCGCTTCGTAGCGACCATCGAGGAATGCGTAGCAGACGCCGACTTCGTGCAGGAAAGCGCTCCCGAGCGCGAAGATTTGAAACTGAGCCTGCACGAGCGGGTATCGAAGGCTACAAAACCGGAAACGATCATAGCGTCGTCGACATCGGGACTGCTGCCGTCGGATTTCTACGCAAGCGCCAAGGACGCGTCACGCTGCATCGTGGGCCATCCATTCAATCCGGTCTATTTGCTGCCGTTGGTAGAAGTGCTCGGCGGCGAAAAGACCTCGGAAGAAACGCTAAGAGCGGCATCTGCATTCTACGAATCGATTGGCATGCGCCCGCTCCGGGTCCGCAAGGAAGTCCCTGGTTTTATCGCGGACCGCTTATTAGAAGCACTGTGGCGGGAAGCGCTCCACCTGGTCAACGAAGGGGTCGCAACCACCGGCGAAATCGACGATGCCATTCGTTTCGGCGCGGGCATCCGCTGGTCGTTCATGGGCACGTTCCTGACCTACACGCTGGCAGGCGGCGATGCAGGCATGCGTCATTTCATGCAGCAATTCGGCCCGGCGCTAGAATTACCCTGGACCAAACTGGTCGCGCCAAAACTGACGGATGAACTCATCGACCGTGTGGTGGAAGGCACGAAAGAACAGCAGGGCGCGCATTCCATCAAGCAACTGGAGCGGTACCGCGACGACTGCATCACGAGCGTGCTCACGGCGATAGCGGAAGCTAAATCCCGCCACGGCATAGTGGATTAATAACGCAAAGCGAAGGCACAACAGTGACGCAAACCCGCACCATCCACCGCGACACCGTGAAGTCCGAATGGGTGGACTACAACGGCCATCTGCGTGACGCGTTCTACATGCTGATCTTCAGCCTCGCGACCGATGCGTTCATGGACCGCATCGGTCTGGACGACGCCGGCCGCAAGTCGCGCGGCCGGTCGTTGTTCACGCTCGAGGCGCACATCAACTATCTGCACGAGATCAAGGAAGGGGCAGAGGTCCGCGTGGAAGCATCGGTTCTTGCGTTCGATACCAAGCGCGTCCACTTGTACATGGAGATGTTCGAGGGCGATGGAACGCAGCCCATCTCGGCGAGCGAGCAGATGCTGCTTCACGTCGACACAACCAACGGCGCCAAGTCTGCCGCCTTCGATACGGACATCGCTGCCCGTATTGAAGCGATGCATCGTGACGCGCTCAAGGAGCCGCGTTATGCAGGCCGCGTGATCGGTTTGCCATCGGGACCGCGTACGTCTTCTGCGCCAACTGCGGTCGGCAAGCCGGCCTGAGCGCGCCACGTCCGCAGCAGCAACGCGTTCGTTACCACGCTCACGCTTGAGAACGCCATCGCAGCGCCGGCGAGCATTGGGTTCAGCAAGCCGAACGCGGCGAGTGGAATTCCGATCAGGTTGTACACGAAGGCCCAGAACAGGTTCTGCTGGATCTTGCGATACGTCCGCCGCGCGATATCGATAGCATCCGCCACCAGCGCCGGGTCGCCGCGCATGAGCGTGATGCCGGCGGCTTCCATCGCGACGTCGGTGCCGGTCGCCATCGCGATGCCGAGGTCAGCGGCGGCGAGCGCGGGGGCGTCGTTGATGCCATCGCCGGCCATCGCAACCGCTCCTTGCGCCGATGCCTTCAGTTCCGCGATCACGCGCGCCTTGTCGGCGGGGAGCATCTGCGCGTGAACGGCGTCGGACGCGATGCCAAGCGATTTCGCTACGCTGGCCGCGCTGCCGGCGTTGTCGCCTGTGAGCAGGACGCTTTTGATGCCCATCGCGCTTAGCCGCGCGATCGCGGCGCGTGCGCCAGGTTTCAACGAGTCGCCGAACGCGAGCAGGGCGAGGACGCGCTGGCCGCTGGGCGAAGCACTACTCACGCTGCCGGCTTCGCTTAATTCCACCAGCCACGAAACCGTGTTCCCGGCCTGTTCCAGTTCCGATGCCCGTGCTGCGAGCTGTGTGGGCGCAATCACTCCCAATTCGTCGAGCCAGCGCGCACTGGCGACCGCCAGACGGCGTTCGCCGACTCGCGCTTCGACTCCGCGCCCCGCGACCGCCTTCGAACCGCTGGCGCCCACGGCCTGAATCCGCGCTTCATCGGCGGCGGCAACTACTGCGCGCGCCAACGGGTGATCGCTGAGCCGCTGTACGGCTGCCGCCAGTCCCAAAGCTTCCCCGCGATCCACACCTTCAGCGGCCTCGAACGCCGTCATCGACGGCTTGCCGACAGTGAGCGTGCCGGTTTTATCGAAGGCGACAATCCTGATCCGATGCGCCATTTCGAGCGCTTGCGGGTCCTTGATCAACACGCCGTGTCGTGCCGCGACGCCGGTTCCGGCCATGATTGCAGCGGGCGTCGCCAGCCCCAGCGCGCACGGGCATGCGATCACGAGCACCGCGACCGCGTTCAGCACCGCCGTCTCCGCGCCCGCGCCCATCAAGAGCCAGCCGATCAGCGTCACGAGCGCGATCGCCAAGATGACCGGCACGAATATCGCCGATACCCGGTCGACCAGCCGTTGTATCGGCGCCTTCTCCGCCTGCGCCGATTCGACCAGCCGGATGATCCGAGCCAGCGTGGTTTCGGCGCCGGTCGCGGTGGTTTCCACAGCAATCGCGCCCTCGCCGTTGATAGACCCGGCCGTGACCATTGCACCAGTTTCCTTCGCGACGGGCAGGCTTTCGCCGGTAATCAGCGATTCATCCACGTGCGTACGGCCTTCGAGAATCACACCGTCCACCGGCATGCGTTCGCCCGGACGGACGATGGCCACATCGCCATGGCGCACGTCCGCCAGCGCGACGTCGCGTTCGTTGCCGGTCGCCGCGTCGCGAATGCGGGCGCGATCCGGGCGCAGCGCGTCGAGAGCGCGGATGGCGTCGGTGGTTTGGCGCTTCGCCCGCGCCTCGAGCCATTTGCCGAAGCGCACGAGCGTGATCACGACCGCTGCGGCCTCGAAATAGAGATGGGCAGACTCGCCGGGATGCGCGAACAGTTCGTACACGCTCAGGCCCCATGCAGCCGAGGTTCCGAGCGCCACAAGCAGATCCATGTTGCCTTCGCCGGAACGCACGGCCTTGAATCCGCCGATATAAAACCGCGCGCCGAGAACAAATTGCACGATGCTGGCAAGCGCCAGCGATACCCAGACGCCAAGATGTAGATCGAGCCCGACCATCGGCAAAACGAGCGGCAGCGTCAGCAACGCGGACACGATCACCGCCGCGAGCTCGCCGGTATGCGCGGGCGCGGCGACAGGCGCGGCTTCCGGTTCAATAAACGTCGCCTCGTACCCCGCTTTCGTCACGGCGGCGAGCAACTGGTCGCGCGAGACCGACGCTTCGGCGTGCACGGTGGCTTTCTCGGTGGCGAGATTCACCGATACCTGTTCCACGCCCGGCACTTTGGCGAGCGCCTTTTCGACGCGCCGCACGCACGACGCGCACGTCATCCCGCCGATGGCGAATTCAGCGGTGCTGGTCACATCAGCGGCGGCAGTAGCAGCAGTAGTAGTAGCAGTAGCAGTATCAACAGACATAAGAATGCTTCCCGGTTCAGTGCGAGCCATGCAATTCAACCCGATGTAACCAGTATCGACATTCCAATGATTGGAAGGTCAAGGCGTATTTTCAATAGGAGGCGGCGCGTTGAGCATCGCATCGGCTAGCGCCGTTGCAGCGTCCGTTTCGCGCCGGCGCACGCCGTTTGCCGCGCCGAGCCGGTCGGCGGCCGCCTTGTTCTGGCTGAGCTTTGCCTTGCCCACCAGCCGCGTAACCTCGATTTCGATACCGACAATAGCCTGCAGCATCGTCTGGATGAAATCCGCCGGCGAATCGCCCATTTTCCATGGCACTGCCTCCCCGGCTTCCATTTTCCGCGTCAGCCGCGCGACGACGCCGCGCACGAATGATTCATCGTCGCGAATGGCGATCCGGCCATGCGCGTGCACGACCAGATAGTTATAAGTCGGCACCTGCCGATGCAGTTCCTGCTTACTCGGATAAAAAGTTGGCGAGATATAACCCGACGCTCCCTGAAAAATCACCAGCGCTTCCGCGCCGTCTTCGATGTCCTGCAAAATGGGATTCGCCCGCGCCACATGCGCGCGCAAAATGCCGTGCGCGCCTTGCGCCGCGTCGAATTCGAACGGCACGTGATTCGCGTCCAAACCGCCTGCGCCATGTGTAACAAGGGCGGCAAGCGGATGCTCGGCCATTAGCCGATGTAAAGCGTCAGGGCGATTTTCTTCGAAATGAGAGGGCAGATACATCGGCGGCTCGTGAAAGAATTAGAAAGAAGTGGCTAAAAAAAACAAAAAAAATCATGTTACGCGATGCACTCGCCGGCCGAAACCTTCACAAACCCCGGCGCGTGCGGTCGGGCGGCGCTACGCGCTCCTTGCCTATCCTGTTTGGATAAGATAAAACCCGTTTTCAAGACAGATTATGCGCGGTCATGCAAATCTGCAGAAACCGGGATTCGAGGCCCGGTCCGCGCGCACAGCGAACGAAGTGAAAAGCTTAAACAGATCCTTAATTCGAATGAAAAATAATCGACGCTGGGCAGTTCCGTTGCACGTGGCGCTGTGGATGGCCGCTGGTTTGAGCAGTTTGGCAATACTTGGCGGGTGCGCGTCGCAGGCGCCGGTCGCGAAAAGCGGGGATGGCTGGCGCAAGGATCAGGTCGCCGACGCCTATGTGTTCGGTTATCCATTAGTGGTATCGGACATTGCGCGGGAGAAGGCCACCGGCGGCGACGGGACGCTGCCGGGCCAGGCGCCCGTGAATACGTTGCGGCACACCACCGCGTTGCCGCCGGTCGGCGCGACGGGACGGCCGAGCGTCGACACGCTTGAATCGATCGCGTGGCTGGATGTGTCGAGGGGACCGGTGCTGGTGTCGCTGCCGGGCTTATCGACGATGCAGCCGCTGCAGTCCGCGGCGTCCGGCACGCTGCGTGGCCGTTACTTCGACGCCCGCGCCTTCGATGCCTGGACCAATGTGATCTTTTCCAGCATCGGCCCGGCGCCGGATCATTCCGTGCCGATGAAAAAGCAGGCAGGCAAAGTGGCCCGGGCGGCTCGCATTGCCGCAGAACAGGCCGACGTGCTCGCATTCGTTCCAAAGGGCTACACGGGTTCGCTGCCCGACGGCGTGACTCGCGTCGAAACGCCGACGCGTTATGTGTGGTTATCGGTACGTGTGCGCGTGTTTGGCCAGCGCGACGTGCGCGAGGCTCGCAAGCTGCAGACCGCGATGCGCATTGAAGCCCCATCCGCCGATAAAACCAGCGCCGCCACCGCCGGCAGCGCCTGGCCGAACGTCACGGCCAACACGCCGACCGTCGTTTCGGGCGGCGATCAGCCGGATACCCTCGATGCCACCGCGTTCTTCACCCGCCTTGCGAAGGCGTTGGAGGACAATCCGCCCGCGCCGGCTGATCCGCACGCCGTCAGTTTGCTGGCGGACCTTGGCGTCAGGGCCGGCGAGCCGGTGCAGTTCCGCCCGACGGACGCTGCGTTGCTCGCAACGGGTCTTTCCGATGGCCGGGCGCGCGTCGATACGGTTCCGTCGAATGCGCTTAGCCGTAACGGCTGGGTCTGGTTCGGTGATGGTGTGGGCAACTACGACACCGACTACACGTTGCGTGCGTTTCTAGCGCGGCGTCAGCCGGGGACGGGCACGAAGGAGGATGAGGTCAAGCCGGTTGCCTTTTCGGATAGCGATGGCCATGCGCTTAACGGCGCAAACGCTTACGTGTTGCATTTCGCGGCGAACCAGTTGCCGCCGGTGCGTGGTTTCTGGACGTTGACTGCGTACACGAAGGATGGCGCGTTGATCGACGATAAAGTGCCGAGGCTTTCGTTGAGCGATCGTGACAGGTTGAAGAAGAACCGCGACGGTTCTATCGATGTGAGTGTGTCGGCGGCATCGCCGGGGAAGGTGCGGGCTGCGAATTGGCTGCCAGCGCCGGAGGGTGATTTTCAGTTGATGATGCGACTCTATGCGCCTAAGCCAGAGGCCACCACTGGGTGGGCTCCGCCGGCGATCGAGCGGCAGTAGGGGTTCGTTCGCACTTGGTCGGGGAGGGCGGGGTGTGGGGTTAGTGGTCGGGGTTGATGCTGGGTTGTTGCTGCTCACGTTAGCCCGCGTTCAATGTTGGCTAAATTTTTTATCACTATTAGCCACTGTCCGTGGCGGGACTTCATTTCTTTGTCCAACGGCGACAAAGAAACGAAGCAAAGAAAACGCCTCCCCACAATCTGTATTAAGTGTCCCCAGCGTGCAGACCACTGCTTTTGGTTCCCGCGTAGCACGGTGCTCGCTAGAACCACGCTGCGTTGAAACCCTCCTTCTCGCGAATCCTGACATCCCCACGCTTCGCCACCAGTGCTCTCGGGCAAGTTCCGTGTCCCACGGAACAACTCGGCCTCACGCGTCTTTGGGGACTGGTGGACTGCCCGATCCGCGCGGCCAATAAGGTGAGGAGCGCGCGCAGCGCGCAATATGTTGCGGCATGAGCACACCGGAAAAATCGTGGAACGCCCCGCGCCAGACGCGAACAACGGCCTGAGAATTACTATGCGCCGAGTAGCTTTAGTCAGCCTCAAGCAGAGGTAAGGCCATACAACCCCTTGGGCCATTGATCTTGCCCGAGAACACTGGTGGCGAAGCGTGGGGATGTCAGGATTCGCGAGAAGGAGGGTTTCAAGTGTCCGTGGTTTTGCGAGCACCGTTCTACGCGGGAACCAAAAGCAGTGGTCTGCACGCTGGGGACACTTAATACAGATTGTGGAGAGGCGTTTTCTTTGCTTCGTTTCTTTGTCGCCGTTGGACAAAGAAATGAAGTCCCGCCACGGACAGTGGCTAATAGTGATAAAAAATTTAGCCAACATACAACCCGCGCTAACGTACGCAGCAGCAACCCGGCGCCGACCCAGCCCCACGGACATGGAAATGAAGTCCCGCCACGGATAGTGGCTAATAGTGATAAAAAATCTAGCTCACATACATCCCGCGCTAACGTACGCAGCAGCAACCCAGCACTAACCCCTGACCACCGACCGTCAGCCCCGCGCATCAAACCCCGCCCGAGTGCGAACGAAAATAACCTAGCTAAAAGTGCTAAGCAATACAGCCAACCTACGCGGAGCATAGACCCCAGCAGCAGGACGCCAGCCTACCCCTTTAAGTGCGAACACCCCTCCCTCCCGCCCAATTTCCCGCCCCCCCGTCGTATACTCTGACCTTCCGTTCCCTGGCATCGCGCAACTCCCCGCCGAAGCCCCAGCGAGGCCCCATGGCAAGCCTGAACAAGACTTCCCTCACATCCGCCGGGCGCAGCCTGATCAACCGAGCCAATGCCGTAGCCAACGCGCGCCGCACACGCCGCATCTTTATCGGGCTCGTGCTGGCTTTCATCGTGATCGGACTGCTCGGGTTTTTCGCGGCCCCGCCGCTCATTCGCCATCTCGCCGAACAGCAACTCTCCACTCATCTCGACCGCCCCACCAGCATCGGGAGAATTGCCCTCAATCCCTATACGCTCAGTTTCGAAGCCGATCACGTTCACATCGGCGAAGCGGCGACTAATCTGTCCAGCGGCGAAAAGACCGGCGATTTCGTCGATATCGAACGGCTGATCGTGCTCCCCTCATGGTCGTCGCTGTTTCGCCTCGCGCCTATCATCAACGAACTCAAGATCGATTCGCCACGCTTTCACATCGTTCGCTACGACGCGCAACGCTTTAATTTCTCCGATCTCATCGAGAAGTTTTCCAAACCCTCCCCAACGCCCTCCAGTAAACCCGCACGGTTCTCCGTATCGAATATTCGTGTGGAGAACGGACGGATCGACTTCGATGACCGCCTGCTGAAAACGCAGCACGTCATCGACCGGTGGTCGATCGGGATTCCGTTCATCGCTAATCTGCCATCGACGACAGAGCTGTTCGTGACGCCGTCGCTGCAGGCGCGTATCGATGGCTCGCCGTTGTCCATCACCGGTCGCACGAAACCGTTCGCCGAGTCGCGCGAATCGGAAATCGCCCTGCAACTCGACGGGCTCGATGTGCCGCACTTCCTCTCCTACGCGCCGGCTTCGCTGCCCATCGCGGTCAAGAGCGGACGCCTGTCGACGAATCTCGATGTGAGCTTTTCACTCTCCGGCGATGCCCCCGTCGTGCGCATCAAGGGCACGGCGGATCTCGCGGATCTGGCTGTCACGGACAAACAGGACGCGCCGCTTTTCGCGGCGCAAGCGCTGCATGTGAACGCGGTGAATCTGGAGCCGCTGCGCAATGTGTATCGGCTGGACGAGGTGAGACTGACGCAACCGGACGTGAAGCTTTCCCGCGATAAAAGCGGCACACTGAACTTCGAAAAACTCAGCACTCCGGCAACGCGAGTAACGCCAGTAACGCCGGCCGCGTCAGCATCGCCCGCCGCGACCGCATCGTCCGCCGCGTCAGCATCGTCCGCCGCGACCACATCGTCTGCCGCGTCAGCATCGTCCGCCGCGACCACATCGTCCGCCGCACCCGCCGCAAAACCGGCCACAACCGAAGAACCCGCGCCGCAGCCGCTCGATCTGGCGATCAAACATCTCGCGATCGACCAGGGCAAGATCGATTTCGATGACCACCTGATGACGCAATCCGTCACGCTCGGCCTGAAGGCGCTGGACGTGACGCTCGATGACTTCTCGACGCTCGGCAAACCGCCGGCGCGCTACACGCTCAAGACGGCCTTCGATCACGGCGGCGCGCTAACGGTATCGGGCGGATTCACGCTGCCGGGCAAGAACGCGGACGCGAAACTCGCGCTGAGCGATTTGCCGCTGGCGCCCCTGGAACCGTACTTGGCGAAGACGGTGGCCGCGCGGGTATCCGACGGTTTCCTCGCTGCGAATTTGCCGCTGCAAGTGGGCTGGTCGAAACCCGAGCCGTCCATTCAGGTCGGCGCGGGCGATGTCACGCTCAAGTCGCTGAAGCTCGTGCCGGCCGGAAATACCGCGCCGGTCGCGCTGGCGTCGGCGCAAGCGAAGATCCAGAAAATCGATGTCGCGACGCGCACGGCCGTGCTGGAAAGCGTGGTGCTGAACGGTCTTTCCATCGATGCAAAACGCCTGAAGGACGGCAGTATCGACCTTGCGGCGCTCGCGGGTCCCCACGAAGCGGCGCCGGAAGCGAGCGCCACGCGCAAGGTCCAGAAGGCGAACGCGGAGGGTCCGGCTTGGCGCTACCAGATCGCGCAGGTGTCGCTCAATGACAGCACCGCCGACTTCACCGATGAAAGCACGCCGCGCCCGGTGAAGCTGCACTTCGCGCCGCTGCAACTGGGCGTGAAGCAAGTGAGCGATGACCTCACGAAACCGCTTCCCATCGACGGCAAGCTGACCATGAACGGTAAAGGCGCGCTGGCGGTGGCGGGCACGCTGACCGTAAAACCGTTGAGCCTCGCGCTGCATCTGGACGCGAGCGAGCTCGATGCATCGGCGTTCGAACCGTACTTCGGCGGCAAGCTGAACGCGACGGTGTCGAGCGCGCAATTGACCGCGAACGGCGACGCGTCGTTCTCGGGCGAAGGGCGCACGCTGAAGGCGGGATACAAGGGCGATGTGTCGTTATCGAATGTCCGGCTTATCGACAAGGTGAATTCGGATGCGCTGGCAGGCTGGAAGCTGCTCGGCCTGACGAAACTGAACGCGCACTACGACGAGAAAGGCGCCGACGTGGAAGCTGCGCGCGTCACGTTTGCGAATTTCTACGGCCGCGTGCTGCTCGATTCGCAAGGCAAGCTGAATCTCCGCGATATCGTGGTTCAGGAGAAGGCGCCGGCGCAAGCAACGACCGCGACCCCTGCCTCATCTGCGACACCGCCCGCACCGCCAAAAGCCGCATCGTCGTCCCCCGCGCCAAACCTGCGCTTCGGCCAGCTCGTGCTGCAAAACGGCCGCGTGACCTACACCGATAACTTCATCAAGCCGAATTTCACCGCGAATCTGGTCGCCATCACCGGCACCATCGGCGCGTTTGGCACGCACTCGACCACGCCCGCGCCCGTCGATGTCGCCGCGAAACTGTCCGCGAACGGGCCGGTATCGATTAAAGGCGTGGTGAATCCGCTCATCGCGAAACCGTCGCTGGACCTGACCGCGAGCGCCCACGACGTCGAATTGCCCAATATCTCGCCGTATTCGGCGAAATATGCGGGTTATCCGATCACGAAGGGCAAGCTCAACGTCGATCTGCACTACATGCTCGCCGACGACAAGCTCACGGCGAACAACCACCTTTTCATCGATCAGCTCACGTTCGGCGATCACGTGGAGAACACCACGGCGACCAAGCTGCCGGTGCGGCTCGCGGTGTCGCTGCTGAAGAATTCGCGCGGCGAGATCGACGTCAACATTCCGATTTCCGGTTCGCTCTCGAACCCGGAATTCTCGATCGGCGCGCTGGTGTGGCAGGCGATCATCCACCTGATCGAGCGCGCGGTGACCGCGCCGTTCTCGCTGCTGGCGCACGCGTTCGGCGGTAAAAACGCGGAGGAAATGGGTTACGTGGAGTTCGATCCGGGTTCGTCCACGTTGAGCGACGCCGCCAAGGAGAAACTCGACACCATCGCGACCGCGCTCTCCGACAAGCCGTCAGTCAAGATGGATATATCGGCGCGGGTTGATCCGGCACTCGACGAACCGGGCTTGCGCGCGGCTTATGTCGAGCGGCAAGTGCGGCTGGCAAAAATGCAGGATTCCAGCGACGACAACCCGAACATCAATCCGTCGAGCATCTCGATTTCCGCCGATGAATACACTAAGTTTTTAACGAAAGCGTACAAAGACGCGAAATTTAAAAAGCCGACCAACTTGATCGGCATGACGAAAACCTTGCCCGACGCCGATATGAAAGCCGCGCTCGCCGAGCACGCGCCGGTGGACGAAGGCGCGCTCAATACGCTCGCGCAGCGGCGGGCGACGGCGGTGCAGCAATATTTCGATGGCAAGATCGACAGCAAGCGGATTTTTATCGTGGCGCCGCACCTGAACGCCGACGGCATTAAAGACAAAGGCGCGCCGACGCGAGTAGATTTCGGATTGCAGCAATGAGGGCGGCATTAGGGAAAGCACAAAGGAAAACCATTGCATATGTAGGCGTGCGTTGAAAAGCGCGCGCTGCAAATGCGGAAGCAAAAGGACTAAGCAAAAGGACTAAGCAAAAGGACTAAGCAAAAGGACTAAGCAAAAGGACTAAGTAAAGGGACCGTATACATCGGAATTCACCAATCCGCGCTACACTCATCTCATTAATGCAGCGGCTCCACGCGGCGCGCATCAACGCCGTGAACGCACTTCCCATCGCGTCCCGCGCTTCGCCGTAAAGCTGTAAAAAATGCCGTTGAAAATGCCGTTTTGCGTGCAAGTTTATGCACCAGATGGGCGCGGCATTTCTGGAAATCCCCATCGAACTGAGCGCTGCGTAACCTGCGGGAGAGTCCCATGCTGTTGCACGATCTAGCTGACAAGTATGGTCCGGCAATTGTTTTTTTCAACGTGATGGGCGCAGCGCTCGGCCTGCCCGTGCCCGCAATGCCCACGCTCATTGTGGTCGGCGCGTCTGTCGCCATGATGGGATTCAACGGCAGCCAGGCGTTGCTGGGGCATCTTGGACTGATGCTCGGCATTGCGGTACTCGGCGGCGTGCTCGGCGACCTGGTCTGGTTCCAGGGCGGCCGGATGTACGGCGACCGCACGCTCAAAACCATCTGCAAGCTGTCCCTGTCGCGCGATACCTGCGTCAAGAAGACCGAACGGTTCTTCGGCCGCTGGGGCGTGCGCGTGCTGCTGGTCGCGAAATTCATCCCGGGTTTGTCGCTCGTCTCCGTGCCGCTCGCCGGCGCCATGGGCGTGCGCACGCGCTCGTTCATCGCGCACGATGGGATCGGCGTGGCGCTGTGGGCGGCGGTCGGGCTGATGGTCGGCGTGGTGTTCGCGGCGCAGCTCGACTTGGTGTTCGCGCTGATTGCGCATCTCGGCCGGCAAGCGCTGATCGTGGTGGCGGTTGCGCTGGCGGCTTACGTGGCATACCGCTACTGGCGCA
Source organism: uncultured beta proteobacterium (assembly GCA_963708695.1). GTDB lineage: Bacteria > Pseudomonadota > Gammaproteobacteria > Burkholderiales > Burkholderiaceae > Caballeronia. The sequence goes on along the minus strand of CAVPTS010000001.1, from coordinate 38,358 downwards.
GGAAGATGCTGATGAAGACGCTGGAAACGGCGCGTATTACCGTCGATGAACTCTACGCGCTGATGGAGAACGAACCACTGCCGGCCATCTTCGATATCCGTTCATCGGAGAAACGTGTTCTCGATCCGTTCGTGATCCCCGGTTCCGTTTTCGCCGATGAACGCGAGCTGCAGAAAATCGTGGAAAGTTACCAGCCGGATCAGAAGATCATCATTTATTGCTCGTGTCCGAACGAGGTATCGGCGGCGTGGATGGCCAAGGCGCTGCGCAATGCCGGTTTCAAGGACGTCGTGCCGCTGACCGGCGGACTCGACGCCTGGCGTCTAGCCGGCCTGGAACTCAAGCCGCTGACCGATTTCGGCGGCCCGCGGGAAGACCTCGGCGAAATGGCCGCCATGTGCCCGTGGCCCGTGAAAGCGCCGGCCGCCGGCAAGGGCGCGCTGCATGACGCCGTATATTTGCATGGAGATCGTCACGCATGAGTATGAGTATTCCCCCCGAAGGGACTAACGAAGGGACGAGCCACGGCCGCCCCGAGTGGCTGGAGAATGCGCCGCCGCCCGCACCGGAAGACCTCAACACCATCACGAACGGCGCGGGCGCCGCGCCTCCTTCAGAAGCCGTTGCCGACGCTCCGTTCTCGCCGCTCCACAGCCGCGGTCATCAGATGTACCCGCATCTCACCAGCGAGGAAATCGAGCGTATGCGGCGCTTCGGGACGGTGAAATACTGGCGCGCGGGCGAACTGATGTTTGAAACCGGCGTGCCGGGTCCCGGCATGATCGTGCTGCTGAGCGGCCGCGCGCGGATCACGCGGCGCGACGGGCTGGGCCACGTGCATCTGGTGGTCGAGCCGGAACCCGGGCAATTCATGGCGGAAGTCGCCCAGTTGTCGGGCAAGCCGGCTTTGGTCGATGGTCACGCGATAGACGACATCGAAGCCATCCTGATCGTGCCGGACCGCCTGCGCGCGCTGCTGGTGGCGGAGGCGGAACTGGGCGAACGGATCATGCGCTCGCTGATCCTGCGCCGGGTCGGGCTGATCGAAAAGGGCAGTGGGCCGATTCTCGTCGGTCAGTCGCACGATGGACGGCTGGTATCGCTGCAAGGGTTCTTGAGCCGCAATGGTTATCCGCACACGGTGATCGATGCCTGCACCGATCCCGAAGCCATCGCGTTGCTCGAACGCATTTCCACGTCGAAGGCGGATTTTCCGCTGGTGATTTGTCCGGACGGCACGGTGATGCGCGCGCCCGATGAAAACCAGCTCGCGTCGCAACTCGGCTGGCTGCCGGAATTCGATCCGGCGCATATCTACGATGTCGCCGTAGTCGGCGCCGGCCCGGCCGGATTGGCGACGGCCGTGTATGCGGCGTCGGAGGGGTTATCGGTGGCGGTGTTCGATTGCCGCGCGCCGGGCGGGCAAGCGGGCGCGAGCTCGCGGATCGAAAACTATCTTGGCTTTCCGACCGGCATCTCCGGTCAGGCGCTGGCCGGGCGCGCGTTCGTGCAGGCGCAGAAGTTCGGCGCGCATATCGCCATTCCGACTGAAATCAAGGCGCTGCACTGCGATTGCATGCCAATCCAGATTGAGTTGATGAACGGTCAGCGCGTGACCACGCATACCGTCGTGATCGCGACGGGCGCGGCGTACCGGCGGCCGTCGATTGCGGGGCTCGAGAAATTCGAAGGCCGTGGCACCTATTATTGGGCCTCGCCGGTGGAGGCGAAACTCTGCAAAGGCTCGGAAGTCGTGCTGGTCGGCGGCGGCAATTCAGCGGGGCAGGCGGTGGTGTATCTCGCATCGCATGCCGCGCGCGTGCATTTGCTGATTCGCGGGCCGGGGCTGGAGTCGAGCATGTCGAAGTACCTGATCGACCGGATCGCGTCACTGTCGAACGTGACTTTGCATACGCGCACCGAGATCGAATCGCTGGAAGGCGATGGGCGCATGCTCGCCACGGTGAATTGCAAGACGCCCGACGGGCCGCTCAAGCTCGATGTGCGGCATCTGTTCCTGTTCACCGGCGCGGACCCGAACACGGCCTGGCTGCGCGGCTGCAATGTGGCTACCGACAGCAAGGGTTTCGTGCTGACAGGACCCGATGCCCACGACGGTCGCATGGACGTCACGACGGCGCTGGAGACGAGCGTGCCGGGCGTGTTTGCAATAGGCGATGTGCGTTCGGCATCGACGAAACGGGTGGCAGCCGCGGTGGGCGAGGGCGCTGCGGTGGTATCGCAGATCCACGGCTTGCTCGCCATGCGTCAGGAACTGGCGCTTAATGCGGGCGCGGTGGAGTAGGCGAGGCTTTTTAGCTTTTAGTGCGGCGCGGCGGCGAATCGAAGCGTGAATTCGATCCAGCCGTCCGCCGAACAGCTCGCCGATGCCGACCCGCCGTGCAGTCGCATGATCGCCTCCACAATGGCGAGTCCGAGACCGCTCGATTCCGTGAACTCACTGCGCGCCGTATCCCCGCGATAAAAGCGATCAAACAAGCGCCCGAGTTCCTCCGGCGACACCAACTTCCCCTGATTGCCGATCACAATGCGCGCACCTTGCGCGTCTTCGCTGCCGGTCAGCCGGATCGTCGTGCCGGGCTCGGCGTAACGTACCGCGTTCACCACGACGTTGCTGATCGCGCGCCGCGACATGATGGCGTTGGCGAACATCTCGCCTTCGGCTTGCACGTCGAAGCTGAGATTGCGTTCATCGGCGAGACCTTCGAAGTAGGTCGCGATGGTTTCCAGTTGCTCCGGAATGCTCAGCTTGGTGCGTTCGATCTCCTGCCGATCGTGGTCCGCCTGCGCGAGAAACAGGATGTTCTGCGCGATGCGCCCAAGCCGCTCCAGCTCCTCCAGATTCGATTCCAGCACGCTCTTGTATTCGCTTTCGTTTCGCGTATGCGCGAGCGTCACTTGCGTCTGTCCGATCAGCACGCCGATAGGCGTACGCACCTCATGCGCGAGATCGGCGGAAAATTGCAGCAGCCGTTCATAACCGCTCGATAGACGATCCAGCATGGCGTTAAAGGATACGGCCAGACTTTGCAATTCGGTGGGTGTGTTTTGCACATCGAGTCGCGCGGATAAAGTGTTCGGTGTGATCTCGGCGGCTTTATCGGCCATTTTTCGAAGCGGCGCGAGGCCGCGGCTCGATACCCACCAGGCAAGCAATGCCGTGATCAGCACCGCAATCACCACCGTGATCCAGACCCGCACGAGATACGCCGACAACACATGCGCCTCCTGCGTCATCACGTGCGCGGCGATGATCTCGATCACCTCGCCGCTGTCGCCCACGCGCGCTTGCGCCGCGACCCAGCGCATGCGCACGCCGTCCGCGCGCGTGCCTTCGTAGAGCGCATCGAGGTTCACCGCGCGCTCCACGGGCACCGGAACGAGCGGCGGCAACGGCATGTTTTCCGGGTTCACGTTGATGAACGGCGGCACGCCCGGCCGTTGAAAAATGATCACGTCCTGGCGGTCGCCGAGCATGGTTTCGAAGAGCTTGGGCCGCGCTTCAATTTCCTTGATCGTGTAGAGGTCATGCAGCAGCGAGCGAAAATGTTCGACGCGCCCGATCAGCTGATAATCGGCGCGGGTTGAAAGCGTGGCGCTTGTCGCGTGATACAGCGAGCCGCCGACCATGCTCACCACCCAACACACGATCAGCGCGAACAGGCACGTGATGCGGACGACCAGCGAGCGCGAACGCCACACCGGGCTCAATGCGTGTCTCCGGAAGCGCCGAACGAATAGCCGATGCTGCGTACCGTGTGAATCAGCTTGATATCGAAGGGTTGATCGAGTTTCGCGCGCAGGCGTTTGATGGCGACATCGACTACGTTGGTATCGCTGTCGAAGTTCATGTCCCATACCTCCGATGCAATCAGCGTGCGCGAAAGCGCCTCGCCCTGGCGCTTGCAAAAGAGATGCAGCAACGCGAACTCCTTATTAGTAAGCGCGATGTCTAACCCTTGGCGCGTGACTCTTCGGCGTAGTACATCGACGTGGAGATCGGCCACTTGAAAGACATCCGATTCGCGCACTACGCCACGCCGCAGCAAGGTGCGGATGCGCAATACCAGTTCCGTGAATGAGAACGGCTTGACGAGGTAATCATCGGCGCCGAGTTCGAGGCCGTGAATGCGGTCGCTGACGTGATCGCGAGCGGTCAGAAAAATCACCGGCAAGTCACGCTTCGCGCGTAACGCCTGCATGATCTGCCAGCCATCGAGGCCGGGCAGCATTACATCCAGCACGATCAGTTCGTAGGGGTGCGCGAGCGCCTGATGCAGGCCATCGGCGCCGTTACGCACCAGGTCGACCTGATACCCGGACTCCGTCAGCCCCTTCTTCAGATAGTCGCCGGTCTTGCGGTCGTCTTCTATAACGAGGATGGTCATGCTGCGGGCGCTTAACGCATTGGTAAGGAAACAGAGCCCATTCTATCCACGTGCTTGCGAGACGCGGAAAAGATGACAAAAAAGTCATTAACGTGTCATGCGTTAATCAGCGTGCGGTGGTTAAGATGCGCTCAAGTAACGCCAGTAGCGTTGCACGTTCGGCGGCGCGCGGATTGCGCCGCAGCACGTTTGAACCACGTTGTAATCACATTACGAGGCGAGCTTGGCTCAACCTTCGACTCGATCTGCAACGCCTGCACGTCATGCAACGATCCAGCCCGGCTGGGTTCGCATCACGCACTGGATCAACGCCCTTGCGGTCGTGGTCATGGTCACGAGCGGCTGGCAGGTCTACAACGCATCGCCCATTTTCAAATCGATTGTCTTCCCGTCGAGCATCACCTTGGGCGGCTGGCTTGGCGGCGCATTGCTGTGGCACTTCGCGGCGATGTGGGTGCTCGTCGCCAACTTCCTTGTGTATGTGGCGATGAACATTGTCTCCGGGCGCTTCCGTCGCAAGCTGTTTCCGCTCAGCGTAAAAAGCCTTATCGGCGATATCCGCGCGGCCCTGACCGGCAAGCTCAAACACGATGATCTCTCGCACTACAACGCCGTGCAGAAGGCAGCGTATCTTGCGGTGATTCTGGACATTGTGGTCGTGATTTTATCGGGGCTCGCGGTCTGGAAGTCGGTGCAATTCCCGTGGCTGCGTGACTTGATGGGCGGTTACGACAACGCCCGTGTCGTCCATTTCTTCGCGATGAGTTTCCTCGTGGCGTTTTTCGTGCTGCACGTAGTCATGGTCGCGCTCGTACCACGCTCGTTGTTGCTGATGATCCGGGGCCGCTGAACCATGCTGAACAGAAAGAGTGATCTCATTGCATCGACGCTGGATGTCGACAACATCCTCAAAGATGCGCGCAACGAATTGAAGGCGCCTGCGCGACGTCTCTTTGGCAAGCGCATTTTGTCGTTGGGCGGTCTCATGCTGCTGTCGGGCTGCAATATCTCCGACGACAAATCCGTGAACACCGTGCTGCGCACCATGTCGCGTTTCAACGATGACGCGCAAGCCTTCCTCTTCGATCCGAACAAGCTCGCGCCAACCTATCCCGAGTCAATGATCACGCGGCCGTTTCCGTTCAACGCGTTTTATGACATCGATGATGTGCCGGTTGTCGATGCCGCTACATACAAGCTGACGGTGGGTGGGCTCGTGAAAGGGAAGAACGTCTGGACGCTGGACGAGCTTCGCGCGATGCCGCAGGAAAGCCAGATTACGCGGCACATTTGCATTGAAGGATGGAGCGCTATCGGCAAATGGGGCGGCGTGCGTTTTGCCGATTTTCTCAAGCGGTCGGGGGCTGATACCACGGCTAAGTATGTGGCGTTCCATTGCGCCGATAACTACTCGACGAGTATCGACATGCCGACCGCGCTGCACGCGCAAACGCTTCTGACGCTCACGTACGACGGTCAGGTTCTGCCACCGAAGTACGGCTTCCCGATGAAGCTGCGCATGCCCACCAAGCTTGGTTATAAGAACCCGAAGCACATCGTCGCGATTACCGTGACGAACGAATACCCCGGTGGTTACTGGGAGAACCAGGGCTACAACTGGTTCGGCGGCGCGTGATTTTTTTATCGTTTTTTATCGTCAATTGCTCAACTGGAGTTGCCATGTCATCTGCGTCATTCCGTATGAAACTCGGTGTATCGGTTGCGACGCTCGCTTTTGCCGGCGTTGCGTTTGCTCAGGCGCCGGCTGCGAAGCCCGCGCGCATTCGTGGTGAGGTTGTATCGTTTTCCGGCGATACGCTTACCGTGCATCGTCGTAGCGGCGATACCGTGACGATCGATATGAAGCAGGACACGCCGGTTACGGCGGTGAAGAATATCAAGCTCGCGGATATCAAGCCGGGTTCGTTTATTGGCACTGCGGCGACTACGGGTACTGATGGGAAGATGACCGCGACCGAAGTGCTGGTGTTCCCGGAAGCGGCGCGTGGGACGGGTGAAGGGCACTATGCGTGGGACTTGTCGCCGAATAGCACGATGACGAATGCGAACGTCGATCAGGTTGTGACGGGGACGAGTGGGCGGGATTTGAAGCTGTCGTATAAGGGTGGGAGTAATACGGTGACGGTGCCGGAAGGTGTGCCTGTCGTGACGTTTGCACCGGCTTCACGCTCGGATCTGGTTGCGGGGAAGAAGGTGTTTGTTGTCGCTAGTCCTGTGAAGGAGACGGAGTTTGCGGCGTCGAGGGTGGTGGTTGAGAAGGATGGGGTTGCGCCGCCGATGTGATGGACGCGGGCGGTTTGGCGAAACCGCTTGAGCGTGCATGACGGGAAAAGCCGAATCGACTGTTGTCGGGACGGCCTTGTGAAACAGGTGGTGCGTTTTCAGGAGTTGCAGGAGCATATCTTTTAGAACAGGGCCGACCTTGAGTCGGCTTTGTCGCATTCTGCGATCCGGTACTTTCACATATCAGCGCAGGATCGCGCTGATTCCTACACTCTCAATTAACGAGCTTCCGGAAGAATCAAAGCCAATTTGAACGTCACGGATTGCGCCGTTTCTTCTGTCGAAGATGCTTTAGCGAATGTCTGGAGTTCGTCCGGAGCCTCCTGTGACTCTTCGTGACGAAGATACCGGCTGATCCGCGTCCTTTACCGAATGTCGGGAGTGGCAAAAGCTAAGCAATCGCTTTGAGATTTTACTTTCGACGGTACTCCTGATCGTCATAACCTACGAATTATTTTTCAGGCCCACATTGGACAAGAGGGACTAAAACTCAACTAGTGCGCTTCCTTAATTAAAATGAAACCAACTTCGTCCAACAACCAAAAACGAGAGAATGCCAAGGCGTCTGGCCGTATTTGCCGTGTTGATACGTAAAATGGCCGAGTCGAAATCGACTTCCCTAGCGTCCTGTCGAAGATCGAACAAAACGCCATTTCCCTAATATCGAAGTAGAGAAGAAAAAAGATCTCATCGTAGAGAACACCGGCCCGAAATAACGGAGAATGAGCGACAAGATAACGATTGAAAGGATCTCATCACGATGGACACGGCACGCGAAAAACACACACTTGACCTCATCGAAGCCGAAGAGCTTTGGAGCATGTCCACCCCCGATAGCGATGGATACATCTGCCGAGGATGCGTGACTCAGGTGTTCCCGGCGTCGTATGACAAGAAACGAAACAAGAAGCGTCCGTATTTCTCCTTGGGGCCGGTGAATAAGCACAAGCCCGGCTGCGACGTAGACGGCGAGGAGAAAACCGTCAAGCGTGCTAAGAAGGAACGCGTGGGCAATCCGGAGGGGTTTCCCCTTCCGTTCCCGAGCAGGCTGACGCTCTCCGACGTGCGTCCGGTCACCCGCGGCGGCACCGACCAGTCAGAAGGGCAAGCGAGCGATAGGGCCGAAAGTCGCACGCGCACTGGGGTTGCGTCGAACAGGCATCACGGCCACACGGTCAAGACTATCCGACCGACCTGCCGGGCATTCATAAATTTCCCCTACGACCGCGAGTACCTTCCGCTCGCGATACCAGACGTGCCCGGCGACACTTATGCCAAGCTGTTCTGGTACTTGGGCAGCAAAAAACCGGAACATTTTAAAGCGCCTAAGCATCTATACTATGCTGCGATTCGGTGGAAAGCGGAGCCGGTTGTCACAGAAATGTTCTGCGAACTAATGCTCAACGCGGGCGAGTGGGACGAGAAAAAGAAGGGATACGATAGCCTTTCGCAGGTCCGAATTGATTGGTCCGACTGGAGCCAATCGCGTCGGGACTCACTCGTCAGGGAGTGCGAGGCAACCCGACAGGAAGCGGCGGAGCAGTCTAGGGCGGACCGTCAAATCAAGGGCTGGATATTCTTCATAGGCACTCAGGACTCCGACAATCCAGGCATGTTCTACGTCGACGATCATCGACTCATATGCTGCTTGGCCGCGAAGATGGTCTGGCCGTCCAGGAAATGAGAGTGGCCTCGTGCCAAAACGCCAGGGCAAGACAGCAGCATGCTTGAGCATGCTGTCACGCTTTGATTGACCAGTGCCACAAAAAAATGCCGTGTTCACTTCCGGTGATCGATAAAGGACACATATCGACCGTCCGCGTTGCGAGGAATCAGAGGTCGCTTAGACTGACGAATCGTTTGTGACGTTAAGCCCGCGCGTACCGATATTTCCCTTTGATTTGCTGCGCTAGAAATTGCCCTTTCGACGGCGCGTTTCGCATATTTTCGAACACGGGAGACGGTACATCGTAGTAAAAATACGTTCCGCTAGTTTTAAACTCTATCGTCAACATGAGTTGCTCGTCGTCATATCCGATTCGGGCGATCGTTGACGACTCGGGTGTATCAATTGATTCATTCATCTTTGGTCTCTTGGACTTGGTCAGCGTTAGTTGTTGTTGGAATTCTGGATTGGTGTTCGTAGTGAGGACTTTGCTTCCGCCATTGCCTGACCATTGCACCGTAGTCGGAATCCTCCCTCGATTGTCCCCAACCTGCGGGGCCCTCAAATGCATCCTCTCCTTGATCGGTGACTTTTCGCACAACAACCCTCGGATCAGTACTATCTGGTCTGCGATTAATTGGGGGAGGTGTGATTAGGGTGCGCACTGGCAGATTCACCGCCTCTCCAACAATGATCGCTTCGCCGGTCCGCAAGACCGGAAGCATGTCGAATAGTCCTTTCAGATTGTCTGAGGCTGCACTCGTCACATGCGAGCGATCGGCATCGTTCGAAAGCCGCATTGCGAATAAAGTCCCGCACTGGGACAAGATCGTGCTGTCAATCTCAGAGGGGCGTTGACTGACGATCATCATCCCAACCCCATATTTACGTCCTTCCTTAGCGATGCGTTTTACTGCAATTGCGGCTGGCCCGACGTGTTCCTTGGACAAATATGCGTGCGCCTCTTCAAGAACCAAAAGTAACGGCCGCTCTCGCCCACCTTCGGGAAGATTTCTCGCCCAAAAAACCGCGTCATATAGCACTCGGAGCATTGCGCCGATTAGCTCGTTTAGTATCGTCGATGGAATTCCCGACAGATCCAATATGGTGATAGGTCGTTCGCCACCAATCCAACCCTGCAGCAGTTCGTCGAGATCCTTCTCCGTCTCGCCATCGATTTCAGGACGCCATTGGGCCGGATTGAAAAGAAAATCAAGCCGTCGATCCCGCAGTTTAGCCGCTAGGGAAGCGAGCTGCGACCTGATGCCAACGGTTCCGCTACCGAGTTGCACCCTTTCGTTCGGTGCTCCAGACGTTTTCACCGTGCGATAAAGCGGCGGAAGAACCGCCATAGCATCTCCGGTCTGTTGCGGTGCACCGTCCAAGCCAACCACGTAGGCTGGCACGAGTTCATCAGTTGCAGCGCCAGGCCTTGGAATAAGCGTGTGATGCTCGCGCTTATGAAGCTCGAACCATAGTTTGTGAATGCAAAACGGGACCGGAGTGTCCGCTGTCACATCGGTTTCAACGATGCCCGCGCGAGATGCTTGGTCAGTGCTTCCTTTTTAAGCTGTACGACCATCTCGGCAATCGCTGCGCTTTGCGCATCACTTAGCTTGCCGAAAGCCAGGTTCACCAGTTCATCGTAGCTGAGCGCCCAGAATGGAATGTTGAGCGCCTGTTGTTGTTGCGCGGCCTCAGCGGCTACTCGAAAGACCGATGCGCGATCTGAAAGTGCTTTGGTGTATTCACCGTGCATATCAAGAACCACAATCCGCGCGGACATGTATCGGTCTGGATCCGAGAGCGCGTTTAAAGGCCGGCGACGGTAGTCGATTTGCCCGACCCGGTGGTGCCCAAAATGGCAGAGTGCCTGCTAACGAGTTTATTGATATTTACGAGCGCGGGAATAGATTCGGCACTGGCCAGGTGCCCCACTGATACGTGATCTTGCCGATCTACCGAGCCATATATGGCGTACAGATCCTCATGAGTTACGATATGAACGGGGTCTTCAACCGTGGGATGTTGCGAAATACCGCGCTCGAAGCGACGCCCGGTCTGTCCCTCGCCAATCATTTGGACTTTTGCCCAGCGGTTCCCATAAAGGCGCCCACTTACCTCCTTCTCGGGCGCCGCGCCGGCTCCGACTTGGGAAACTATTCCGTATAAGTCGACAAATCCGAGCGGTATGCGCACGAAGCTGCCAATTTGGCCAATGCGGTACCCTTCGCCATGCACAAACCCCAATCCGGTGACCGTCTCGTCCGCGAGTTCAACCGTTACTGTGGCACCGTGAACATCTTGAACTGTGCCCACAAAAGTAGGATCACGTTGCATGGGATTCCATCGATTCGTCGCTACGTGATAATTGCTGCGCTAGAAATCGGCCAAACTGTTTGAAATCGCCTAATGTGAACTGGCAGTTTTTTTCCGCACCGACACTTCCGTCAACCGGTCCATTTACGCTTGTTCCGTGCAGAGGGTGCGAGGCTTGTTCGTCGGAACGCCAATCTCTCTCGATTGTTCCGCTCACTGCGCCATCATATGCAAGGACGCTCAAGTTCGGTTGCCGAAGCGCTTGACTTACCGCTTCTGGATGTTTTGCACGCTCACCGTACATAAGCGCAAAACACATCGCTGTGGGGTTGCTGCGTAATCCGTTCAAAATAATCTCGTTCAAATGTTGGTCTGCAAAAGAGTAGCCGCAAGTCACGATGACAGCTTGGCCTCTTCCCAGAAAGTCACGAAGACGGTCAAGCATTGCCAAATACGGTAAACGCCGGCTTTGGTCATATTTCAAATGCGACGGATAAATCATCTGGCGATCCCCCACTGAACTCCCTTGCCTGCGAACCACATCTTCAGTTTGAGTGCGCCACCAATTGATGGAGCCATGGAGCTTCCAAAGACGCGCCCAGCGCGGCGGCAGCAAGTCGCTTTCCATGGAAGCCAAATCAAAAAACGCCTCCCTTGCACCTACAAATCCGTCGAAGTATGGTATTCGACGTGCCTCGAAGGCTTGCTCAATTAGCAGGTCATAATTGGGTGTAAATACCTCTACCGGATGGGCTCGAGCTATTCCTCCAGCCCAAGTCGCAAGTTGGTGATATGGGGTTCGGTCATTCGGAAGCTCAACGCCGACGACTTCCGCGATCAAGGCGCAGATAGCCGCGTCCAAGTCTGCCAACGCTTGTCCGTTTAATCCATCGATCTGACCTTCCTTGATTACATCGATCAAGGCCCGAACATGACTGAGGATCTCTTCAATGTTAGGTTTGGCCTCGGGACCGAACCTCGCAAGTAAAGTCTCGTAGCTGGCTTTGGACGCGTCGCTTGTAGACAGCTTGGCTTTTATCAATTTTGTTAATCCCGCGATGTCGGGAATTAGCGGAAATGTTTCAATTGCACCCTCTGGAGTCTGCACCGAAACGGGACAGCCCGCGCCCAACATAAATGCTATACGCATTTTGTTCGGCGCCAACGCTTGCTGAAGCAAAGTGGATAGACGATAGGGGCAATGAAATTGGCCAATCATTGTAGTTTAGAAGCCTTTTAGTTATTTCTTAGTCTTGGGGGCAGCGCTCTTCTATTAGAGCAGACTTGTGATGAAGCCGGTGATCTTGCGCGTGCCTGCTCCTACATTGACGCTGCCGGCATCACTGGACAAGCCGGGGATAAATGTCCATTTCGCCTCGAACTCGATTGATGCAGTGATCTCCTGGCCGTTCAGCGTATCGGCAGAAATCAGTTCTTTTGCCTGCCACACGCCGAGCGTTGGATTATTGACCGCCGTAAGGTCCGGCTTGTAGGAGAAGAGTTTGCCGAGCTTTTCGGTACCCGACAGACGTGAGCCCGTGAGAATCGGGTGGCCGCCCCACCCGGGCAAAGCCGTGCCCGACGCGGCGAGCGTGTGCACTTGAGAGGGATTAAGCATGGGAAATATCAGGGAGCGAATCAGCATGTCACCGCAGGCGGTCTTGCCGCCGATATACGCGACGGAAATACCGCGATGAGTGTGCTTACCCGTGGCGAGGATCGGACAGATATCGCTGCAGCGCGGGCAACGCACGAGACGCCCGGTGAGGGAAACTGGAATGCCCATATGGGTCAGGTCGCTGGCGGCTCCGATCACTTCGCCGCCCTGGTCGGTTTATCTCCCAGGCGGCCCATCTCCTGGGCTTGCTCGTTCTTCATTTCTGTCTTTCTTCCGTTTTGTGTAGATGATTGTTTCCGCAATAATGAAGAAAGACGTTGCATGTACGGAATCGGAATTCTCCTAAAAGTCAGAAATCAACCGCTCAGTTGGGGAGGGCGCTGGGAGAGGCTGTGCTAAGGCAGTGGGGAAGGTGGCGCAGCAGCGCGTAAGTCGCATGGTTGCTCAATGGACGGTCCGCAGCGGGGGAGTATGAAATTCCCCGGCTTGGTTCATGGTCGGTGGATGGATTTGCCTGAGTGCGGCGGTATCGATTCCGGCGAGCATCGCTTCTTCCAGCAAAAGCGAGGTGAGGTGCATTGAAGTCGAAATTGGATAGGTCTGCATGATCCGGACAGCGGGAGTCGCAGCAAGCATCCGGATGACGGATCTCAATTCGACGCAGCTAGTTGTTCCCTACCCCCTCCCACCCACCCCTTCCACCGTCGCGACCAAATCCCCAAAATCCTGCACCAACAAATCCATCACAAACGCCAGCACGCTATTCTTCTCCATCGATTCACAAGCCGCCTTCGACGCCCCCCGCACCCGCTCAAACGCATCACGCGCCCGCCTGACCCTATCGTCCTGATTGCGATAATCCGCATCCAGCGTCGCGGCAAGCGCCTTCGATGCCTCCTCAAACGCGTCAGCCGCGACACTCATCTCATCGCGAACCGCCGCACTCAAACCCTCCGCCAACCTCGAATCCCCCGCAAACGCCTGCCCAAGAAACAGCGCATCGCGATGCAGCCGCGTCAGCATCGGCACCACCTTATCGATCACCTCCTCGCGCGAGCGCTTCACCTGCACGATGATGTGCTCCCTACCAGCCTCGGTAATGGCGTCATCAAGCGCCCGTTCCGCCGCAGCAGATCGCCGATGCAACCCTTCCGCATGCTCCGCGTCCTCCGGCTTACGCAGATAAAGCGCGATCAGTTCGCCCAACGCCAGCACGATCTCACCGGCGCGATCATGCGCCGCATTGATCGCCCGATTCGGCAGCAGGAACGCAACCACCAGCGCCGAGCCCACCCCAATCAAAATCTCGAGCACGCGGTCGATCGGCCGTTCAAACGGCGACCCCATCACGCCTGCCGGAACCAGCACCACAATCACGAGCGTGACGCACGCGAGCCGTAGCGTCGGACGCCACGCGGCAAGCGCCGCGAGCGGCACGAGGCCGATAGCGAACACCATCAGCGGATGCGCGCCGCGCAAGATAGCCACCAAGCCGATCACGCCCAGCGTCCCGCCCGTCACCGCGCCAAGAATCTGGTCGCGTCCCGTGTTCAGCGCCTGATTGAGGCTCGGCTGCGTGACGACGATCAAGGTAGTAATAACCGCCCAGTACAGCTCAGGCAGCGTGGCGAGCTTGGCCGCGCCGTAGCTGAGCGCGCAGGCGATCAGCGTGCGAGCGAAGCGCTTGGTCTCGGCGCCTCCGAACTTGGCGGTAACGCGTTGAAGGATCACGGACGAGGTCATGGAGGGCCGATGGCGAACTGGACGCGTGAATTATCGCCGACTGAACAGGCTTTACGCGATGCCGTCGGTGATCCCCCGAAAACACCCCGACGCCTGCAAGCTCCCGCTGATCGCGTTACCATTAATGGTTACGCCGCGCGGTTTTCAGACCGTGCGCGCATCGTCAACGGTCATCACATCAGGAGCCACGCATGAGCGAAAGCACTCTTTCCCGCAAATACCCGAGCACGCAGTTATATATCGATGGCACATGGCGCGCCGGCTCGCGCGATACCGCCGTCATCAATCCGGCGACGGAAGCGGAAATCGGCCGTCTCGCGCTGGCAAGCGAGCAGCATCTCGCCGAAGCCGCCGAGGCGGCCGGCCGTGGTTTCGCGGCATGGCGCAAGGTGTCGGCGTTCGAGCGCAGCAAACTGATGCGCCGCGCCGCTCAAAACCTGCGCGATCGCGCCGAAGAAGTGGCCGCCATCATGACGATGGAGCAGGGCAAGCCGCTGGTCGAAGCGCGCATTGAAGTGCTGGGCGCAGCGGACACCATCGACTGGTTTGCAGAAGAAGCGCGCCGCACCTACGGCCGTGTGATCCCGTCGCGCGCTGCTGGCGTGCGCCAGATCGTGACGCGCGAGCCGGTCGGCCCGGTCGCCGCGTTCACGCCGTGGAATTTCCCGATCAACCAGGCAGTGCGGAAGGTGTCGGCGGCAATCGCGGCAGGGTGCTCCGTCGTGCTGAAAGGGCCGGAAGAAACGCCGGCGAGCTGCGCGGCGCTGGTTCAGGCTTATATCGATGCAGGCTTGCCCGCGGGCGTGCTGAACCTCGTGTTCGGCGTTCCCGCCGATGTCTCGAAGTTCCTGATCGCGCATCCGCTGATCCGCAAGATCTCGTTCACGGGTTCGACGGCCGTCGGCAAGCTCCTGGCCGCGATGGCGGGCGAGCACATGAAGCGCGCCACGATGGAACTCGGCGGCCACGCGCCGGCACTGGTTTTCGCCGATGCCGACATCCCGCGCGCCGCGAAGCTGTTGGCGAGCGCCAAGTTCCGGAACGCCGGGCAGGTGTGCATTTCGCCGACGCGCTTTATCGTCGAGGAATCGGCGTACGAGGAATTCACGGAGCATTTCGTCGCGACGACGAAGAAGCTGAAGGTCGGCAACGGGCTGGAAGACGGCGTGCAGATGGGCGCGCTGGCAAACGGCCGCCGGCTTGAAGCAATGGAACGCCTGGTCGCCGATGCCGTCGAGCAGGGCGCCAAGGTGCTGACGGGCGGTGAACGCATCGGCCGTGAAGGTTATTTCTTCGCGCCGACAGTACTCGCCAATGTGCCGATGTCGGCTCGCATCATGACTGAAGAACCTTTCGGCCCGATCGCGCCGATCTCGACGTTCAAGTCCTACGACGAAGCTATCGCGGAAGCGAACCGCTTGCCGTATGGTCTGGCGGCTTATGCGTACACGCGGTCGAGCGCGACGTCGGCGGCGGTGGGTGAGGACATCGAAAGCGGCATGGTGTCGATCAACCACCACGGGCTGGGAATTCCGGAAACGCCGTTCGGCGGCGTGAAGGATTCGGGCTACGGTTCGGAAGGCGGCAGCGAAGCGATGGAAGCGTATCTCGTGACGAAGTTTGTGACCGAGGCGCGGTAAGGCATGTTTATGGCGCGGCGAAGCCGCGCCATTCAATGCGTTAATCAAACGGGTTAAGTAGTTTGACGCCTGTTTTCTCAAAGTCTTTCATGTTCCGCGTCACGACCGTTAGATCGTGCATCAGAGCGGTGGCGGCGATCAGTTTATCTATTTCGTTTTCAGGGTTGGGGACCCGCAAGCGACCCCACAGCTGAGCGGCGTCGTCATCGATCGAGATGACGTCCATCGCATAGTCTTCCAATATTGTCCCGATCCAGGCTTCAAGCATCGCAGCCTGCGGAGCATCGCCTCGATGCCTTGCCGCTTCCGTCCCACGCCGGAGTTCACCCATTGTTATGGCTGACAAATGCAGAGGGGATTGGTCCTTGGTCACCCGTTTGAAAAACTTTCGCACGCCTTTGTTGGCGTTGATGCCCTTTCGAATTTCGCTTATGACGTTGGTATCAATCAAATACACGCGGCGCTCCACCCGTATCTTGAATCCGCTCGAAATCAGCGTCTTCTCCGACGTTGGGCATGCTTGCTAACACTTCGGCCAAGCTGCGCTTTTTGGGGCGGCTAAGCGCCTGAGCAAGAATTTCCCGATGCTCAGCTTCGGCGCTCCGGCCATGGGCGGCGGCGCGTTCGCGCAGGCTTTGGACCAGCGCTTCATCTATTCCACGGACCAGTAAATTAGCCATCGTCTTTCTCCCGTTGGGTGTTATCAATGATAGCACTCAACGCGACGGATGCAATCATTGCTATCAAGTCCCAGCACCAGCAAACACCAAAAAAAACCCGGCCAAGGCCGGGTTCAACGTCCCCGCGCTCTGATCTCTCAGAGCGCGGTCACCTGCAAAAAAATAAAACTAAAAACTTACGCCGCCAACAACGAGCGGAGCACGAACGGCAGAATCCCGCCGTGCTTGTAGTAGTCCACTTCAATTGGCGTATCAATACGCAGCAACACGCCCACGCGCTGCTCGCTGCCATCCTTGCGATGGATCACGAGCGTCACTTCCTGCTGCGGCTTGATATCCGACGAAAGACCTTCGATATCAAACGTCTCTTCGCCCGTGATATTCAACGACTGCACGCTGTCCGTACCCTTGAACTGCAGCGGCAACACGCCCATGCCGACCAGGTTCGAACGATGAATCCGCTCGAAGCTGCGCGCCACAACCAGCTTCACGCCCAGCAATTGCGTACCCTTCGCGGCCCAGTCGCGTGACGAACCCGTGCCGTACTCTTCGCCGGCAAACACGATAGTCGGCGTGCCTTCGTCGATGTACTTCATGGCTGCGTCATAGATCGACATTTCTTCGCCAGTCGGCTGGAATATCGTCAAGCCGCCTTCTACGCGCGTGCCGTCGGCCGTCAGCGGGATCATCAGGTTCTTGATCCGCACGTTGGCGAAGGTGCCGCGCATCATCACGTCGTGGTTGCCGCGACGCGAGCCGTAGCTGTTGAAGTCGGCCTTCTGCACGCCGTTCGCCTTCAGCCACACGCCTGCGGGCGAGCTTTCCTTGATCGAGCCGGCCGGGCTGATGTGGTCGGTGGTCACCGAATCACCAAAAATGCCCAG
The DNA here is from genome assembly GCA_963708695.1 of uncultured beta proteobacterium. Taxonomy (GTDB): domain Bacteria; phylum Pseudomonadota; class Gammaproteobacteria; order Burkholderiales; family Burkholderiaceae; genus Caballeronia. The sequence continues at coordinate 21,095 of CAVPTS010000001.1, read as the reverse complement.
CGGACGCGCGCCCTTGACGGCCGGAATGCTGTCGGCCGGGGTCATCGAAAAGTCCTTGCCGAAGAACGGCGGCTCGGCGATGTACGTCGACTTCGGCCAGTCATAAACCTGACCCACTTCGCCTTCAATCTTGCTCCACAAGTCGCCGGTCTTCGTGAGTTCGGCGTAGTTCTTGCGGAATGCATCGGCGTCGAGTGCGTACTTCAGCAGCGCGTTGACTTCTTCGCTCGTCGGCCAGATGTCGCCGAGGAAAATGTCCTTGCCGTTCTTGCCCTTGCCGACCGGTTCCGTCATCAGATCGACCGTCATATTGCCGGCGATGGCGTAAGCCACGACCAGCGGCGGCGATGCCAGGAAGTTGGCGCGAATGTTCGGGTGAATACGCGCTTCGAAGTTACGGTTGCCGGACAAAACAGCCGCAGCCACGATGTCGTTCTTCGTGATCGCGTCGTTCAGTTCCGGCGTCAGGTCGCCCGCATTGCCGATACACGTCGTGCAGCCGTAAGCGGCCAGCGTGAAGCCGAGCTGGTCGAGATACGTCAGCAAGTTCGTCTTCGTCAGGTACTCGGTGACAATCCGCGATCCCGGCGCCAACGACGTCTTGATGTGCGGCGCCACGGTCAAACCGGCTTCCACCGCCTTCTTGGCCAGCAAACCAGCGGCAAGCAAGACGCTCGGGTTCGACGTGTTCGTGCACGACGTGATGGCGGCGATCAAAATGTCGCCGTTCTTCACATCGACCTGGTTCGTGGTCGTGTATTGCTTGTCGAGATCGGCGGCCTTCTTGCCAAAGCCGTTGTCGCTCACAGCCTTCGAGAACAGTTCGGTGAAGTTCGACTTCACATTGCCAATTTCAATACGGTCCTGCGGACGCTTCGGACCAGCCAGCGACGGTGCCACCGTGCCGAGGTCGAGCGTCAGCGTCTTCGTGTAATCGATCTCGCCGGCTTTCGGTACGCCAAACAGGTTCTGCGCCTTGAAATAGGCTTCGAACGCATCGATTTCAGCTTCCGTACGGCCCGTTCCCTTGAAGTAGTCGATGGTCTTTTCATCGACGGGGAAGAAGCCCATGGTGGCGCCGTATTCCGGCGCCATGTTGCCGATGGTCGCGCGATCCGGCAGCGACAGCGACTTCGTGCCTTCGCCGAAGAACTCGACGAACTTGCCGACGACCTTCTCTTTACGCAGCATTTCGGTGACGGTCAGCACCAGGTCGGTTGCCGTCACGCCTTCGCGAATCTTGCCCTTCAGTTCGACGCCAACCACGTCCGGCGTCAGGAAATACACTGGCTGGCCGAGCATGCCGGCTTCCGCTTCAATGCCGCCCACGCCCCAGCCCACCACGCCAATACCGTTGATCATCGTCGTGTGGCTGTCCGTGCCAACGAGCGTATCCGGGTAATACACGATGTCTCCGCCCAGCGACTTCTTGTGTACGCCACGGGCCAGATATTCCAGGTTCACCTGGTGAACGATACCCACGCCCGGGGGCACGACCTTGAACGTATCGAAGGCTTGCATGCCCCACTTCATGAACTGGTAGCGCTCGTTATTGCGCTGGAATTCCAGCTTCATGTTCAGGTCAAGCGCGTCTTTCTGACGGAAGTAATCGATCTGCACCGAGTGATCGACCACGAGATCAACCGGCACGAGCGGCTCGATGGCCTTCGGGTCCTTGCCGGCGCGCTGCGCGACACCGCGCATGGCTGCAATATCGGCGAGCAGCGGCACGCCGGTGAAATCCTGCAGCACGACGCGCGAGACGACGAACGGAATTTCATCGGTACGATCCGCGACCGGCTTCCAGTTCGCCAGTTGCGTGATGTGTTCCTCGCCGATCTTCTTGCCGTCGTAGTTGCGCAGCACCGATTCCAGCACGATGCGAATCGATACCGGCAGGCGTTCGATCTTGACGTTTAGCGCCTTTCCGAGCGCGGGCAACGAGTAGTACTTGCCTTTGCCGGAACCGCTATCGAATTCCTTGAGCGTTTTATGGAGATTGTGGGCCATGTTTTTTTCCTTGGTTTAAACGAGGAAATACCTTCGATACGTTTGATCTAAAAAACGTGTGACGAATACTGACTAAATCACGTACAAATCGACGTATTCATTGACCGGCATTGCTTCGAGCGTTGCCTGATCCAGCGATGCCGCGAGGATCGCCTCTTGCTGCTTGGCTGGGAAACGCCGTGCGAGGTTGGTTCTAAACTTCTCGACCAGAAGGGGAATGCCGTCCTCGCGGCGGCGTTTGTGCCCAATCGGATATTCGACGACGACTTCGTCGAATTTGCTGCCGTCGTTGAACTCGACAGTCAGCGCATTCGCGATCGAACGCTTCTCCGGATCGTGATAATCCTTCGTGAATTGCGGGTCTTCCACGCATTCCATCGTTGCACGCAACGTGTCGATGCGCTGATCTTTTGCCACCGAATCCTCATAATCCAACGCCGTCAGCCGGCCATAAATCAGCGGCACGGCGATCATGTATTGAATGCAGTGATCGCGATCGGCGGGGTTATCGAGCGGCCCCTTTTTATCAATGATACGAATCGCCGCTTCATGCGTGCGGATCGTGATCTTCTTGATGTCTTCCACACGTCTGCCGGTTTCCGCGAGCTTTAAATGCAGCGTCATCGCCGCTTCCACCGCTGTTTGCGAATGGAATTCAGCCGGGAACGAGATCTTGAAGAGCACGTTTTCCATCACGTACGAACCGTACGGACGCTGGAACTTGAACTCGTTGCCTTTGAACAGCACGTCGTAAAAGCCCCATGTCTTAGCGGTCAAAACCGACGGATAGCCCATCTCGCCGGTCTTCGCGATCAGCGCGAGACGCACGGCGCGCGAGGTCGCATCGCCCGCGGCCCACGATTTGCGCGATCCCGTATTCGGCGCGTGGCGATACGTCCGCAGCGAATGCCCATCGACGAAAGCCAATGAAACAGCGTTGATCAACTCGTCGCGCGTGAGGCCGATCATCTGGCCGACAACCGCCGTTGAAGCCAGCTTCACGAGCAGAACGTGATCGAGGCCGACCTTGTTGAACGAGTTCTCCAACGCAATACAGCCCTGAATTTCATGCGCCTTGATCATCGCGATCAGGACGTCTTTCATTGTCAGCGGTTTCTTGGCCGAAGCCACCGCGTTACGCGAGAGCCAGTCGGCCGTTGCCAGAATACCGCCGAGATTGTCCGACGGATGGCCCCATTCGGCAGCGAGCCACGTGTCGTTGAAGTCGAGCCAGCGGATCATTGCGCCGATGTTGAACGCGGCCTGAACCGGGTCGAGCTGGAAAGAAGTGCCGGGCACCTTGGCGCCGTTGGGGACAATCGTGCCGGGCACGATGGGTCCCATCAGCTTGGTGCACGCAGGATAAGTTAATGCTTCGAGTCCGCAACCGAGCGTATCGATCAGGCAGTTGCGCGCGGTGTCGAGCGCAAGCGTGCTGTCGATCTTGTAAGTGAGAACGTAGTCGACAATGTCGACTAGTACTCGATCCGGCTCGGGCCGGACGTTTGAAATCGGTGCGGACATCGATAAATCCCTGACGAAAACTTAATTGGCGTTCTTGATCAGTTCGTTCGCTTGCGTGGGTGCCGGTGCGCCCGATGCAGCCATGTCAGCCGTCTTGCATTCGTCGGCGAGGCGCGATTCATCCTTGTCGGAGAACAGCATTGCCTTGCTCGGGATCACGACCAGATCCATGCCCGTTGCCGAATCATGGAAACGATCCGCGCCGGTCGTGGTGCTTTGACGCGGCAATTGATAGTCCTTTTTCGCCCAGTTCACGGTGACGATCTGGTCACGCTTCATGTCGCCTTTCAAATAGAAAGCCAGACCTTCGTTACAGCTCCATTTCGTCGAGCCTTCCGGAATCGGGTCGACCTTTGCTGCCGCTTTGGCTTCGGTGGCGGGTTTGCGTTTGATCAGGCGGCGTGCCGGTGCCGGGCGTTTTGCCTTGGCAGCCGGTGCGGCGGTGGTGGTTGCGTCTGCGGCAATTGCACTCGTGGTGGCGAGCATGCCCGACATGGACAGGGCGCCTGCAACGGCAGCGATCAGAAGTTTGTTCATGGGTGACAGCCTTTCTAGATATCGTTTAAATGTTCAATCAGGGCGTTCGGCAGCGACACTTGGCAAAGTGAAACTCTTCGCGGCATTGACCCTTTTTGCAAAAGCACGCGCGCCGATTTGGACCGTCCGGCACACGCAGCGCGCTATTTTCGCTTATTTAGAGATTGGAACTTCAGATTTTCGGGTCCGGTGTAATTTGCGCTCGGCCGGATGATCTTGTTGTCGATGCGTTGTTCAATGATATGAGCGCTCCAGCCCGAGGTCCGCGAGATCACGAACAGCGGCGTGAACATCGCCGTGGGCACGCCCATGGAGTGGTACGAAGCCGCGCTGAACCAGTCCAGGTTCGGGAACATCTTCTTCGCGTCCCACATGGTTGTTTCGAGGCGTTCGGCGATATCGAAAAGCTTGGTATCGCCGGCTTCCCTCGCCAGCTTCTTCGCGATTTCCTTGATCACCTTGTTGCGCGGATCGGAGATTGTGTACACCGGATGCCCGAAGCCGATCACGACTTCCTTCGCTTCCACGCGACGGCGGATATCGGCTTCCGCTTCGTCAGGCGTCTCATAACGCGACTGGATATCGAACGCGGCTTCGTTTGCGCCGCCATGCTTCGGACCACGCAACGCGCCGATACCGCCGGTGATCGCGGAGTACATGTCCGAGCCCGTACCGGCGATCACGCGGCAGGTGAACGTCGATGCGTTGAATTCATGCTCGGCGTAAAGAATCAGCGATGCATGCATGGCATCGACCCATGACTTCGACGGCTCTTTACCATGCAGCAAATGCAGGAAATGCCCGCCGATGGAATCATCGTCGGTCTCGGTCTCGATGCGCCGGCCGTTATGCGAATAGTGGTACCAGTACAGCAGAATCGAGCCGAGCGAGGCCATCAGACGGTCAGCGATATCCTTCGCGCCCGAAACGTTGTGATCCTCTTTCTCAGGCAGCAAAGTGCCGAGCACGGACACGCCGGTGCGCATCACGTCCATCGGATGCGCGGACGCGGGAATCCATTCCAGCGCGGCCTTCAAATTGGCGGGCAACCCACGCAGCGCCTTGAGCTTCATCTTGTAAGTCTTGAGCTCAGCGACAGTGGGCAGCTTGCCATGCACGAGCAGATACGCGATCTCTTCGAACTCCGACGTCCCGGCAATATCCAGAATGTCATAGCCGCGATAATGCAGGTCATTGCCGGTCTTGCCGACCGTGCACAGCGCAGTATTGCCCGCCGTCACGCCAGACAGCGCCACGGATTTCTTCGGTTTGAAGCCGCCAGATGAAGGCGCTTCTTTCGCTAACGTATCGCTCATTCGACCCAGTCTCCGTCTATATGGAACGCGTTACTCGTCTTTTGAAAAAAGCGTCTCTGCGCCTTCGGGCAGCGCCTGAGCCGACGCTTTCGCGCGCCGCAGCACTGACCAGTAATATCGATAACTCGCGCGATCATGCAGCGTGTCCTGATACCGCGTCGGTCCCCACTGCGCGTTTTGCGCGGCCAGGAGGATTTCGGTAGCGGTCGCGATTTCATCGCGTCGCGGCAGGAAGGCATCGACAATCGGCTGAATCTGGTCCGGGTGAATGCTCCACATGCGCGTGTAGCCGAACTCATTGCGCGCGCGCTGGGCGTCGTTGGCTACCACGCTCATGTCGCGCACTTCCGTGGACACGTTATGCGACGCCACTTTCCCATGCGCATGACATGCCGCCGCAATCTCGAGCTTCGCGCGCCGCACGAGCGGATGGTCGAACTGGCCGGGCGAGCGCATGGCGGTGTCGGGAATCGCGCCGTTATGCGCCGATACAAAATCCATCAGCCCGAAACTGAGCGCTTCCACGCCCGGCAGCGCGGCAAGTTCGAACACTTCAGCCAGCGCGCCATGCGTTTCGATCAGCAGATGGCAAGCAATAGCACGCTCGATCCCAAACTCACATCGCGACGCCTCGATAAACGCGACCATCTCGACGGCGTCGAAGACACTGCGGATCTTGGGCAGCGTGATGTAGGCGGGCGCTTTCTTGGCGGCGCGCAGGATGATGCGCACATCGTCGCGCCATGCGCGGTTCTGGAAGTCGTGGATGCGAATGCCGACGCGGCCGAAGCGATTGTCTTCGCTGCCCAGAAAGGACGCGACCAACTCGGCGTGCGACGCTTCCTGACCGACTTGCGCGCCGTCTTCGCAATCGAGCGTGATGTCGAAAACAGGTCCGAGATGGGCCTGCAACGCGAGCGATTTGCGGATCAGTTTTTCGCTGCCTGCATAGTGATCGCACGGCGGCATCACAGCGGGGGGCACGTCGCCTTCAAACAGCACTTCGGCGGGGGTGAGAGCCTGCATTGTCGGCGTCGGGCTTACTTTAAAGAGGGTGGAAACTGCGGATTCGAATGCGTTCGGAGGGTTTAGCTTTAAACAGAAACCCGCCAAACGCACTCGAATCAGCCGCGAGCGCCTGCCTTCCGGCAGAACGCTCGCCTGACTGCTCAAACTACTTTACTTGCCCAGCAGATGCGCCACGCCATCACGCTCTTCGAGCAATTCGTTCAGCGTGCCGGTCATCTTCTCGCGCGAGAACGCGTCGATTTCCAGGCCTTCAACACGCTTGTATTCGCCGTTTTCGCACGTCACCGGAACGCCGTAGATGATGTCTTCCGGGATTTCGTACGAACCGTCAGACGGAATGCCCATGGTGACCCACTTGCCGTTCGTGCCGAGCACCCAGTCGCGCACGTGATCGATAGCTGCATTCGCTGCCGATGCCGCCGACGACAACCCGCGCGCTTCAATAATCGCCGCGCCGCGCTTGCCGACCGTCGGGATGAACGTGTTGCGGTTCCATTCGTCGTCGCTGATCAGCTTCGTGAGCGACTCGCCTTCCACCGTGGCGAAACGGAAATCCGGGTACATGGTCGGCGAGTGATTGCCCCACACAGCCAGCTTTTCGATAGCCGCGACCGGCTTGCCCGACTTCGACGCCAGTTGCGACAACGCGCGGTTGTGATCCAGGCGCAGCATGGCGGTGAAGTTCTTCTTCGGCAGATCCGGCGCCGACTTCATCGCGATGTACGCGTTCGTGTTGGCCGGGTTGCCGACCACGAGCACCTTGACGTCGCGGCTGGCAACGTCGTTGAGCGCCTTGCCTTGCACCGTGAAGATTTCAGCGTTGGCGGACAGCAGGTCCTTACGCTCCATGCCCTTCGAGCGCGGGCGGGCGCCGACCAGCAACGCGACGTCGGCGTCCTTGAACGCGACCTTCGGGTCGTCGGTGATGACCACGCCGGCCAGCAGCGGGAACGCGCAGTCTTCCAGTTCCATGACTACGCCCTTGACGGCGCCTTGGGCCTGCGGCAGGTCGAGCAATTGAAGGATGACCGGCTGGTCCTTGCCTAGCAGGTCGCCATTGGCGATGCGAAACAGCAGCGAATAACCGATTTGACCTGCGGCGCCGGTGACGGCAACGCGCTTTGCGGACTTAGCCATTGAGAACACTCCTGAACGGTGCGTGAAACGCTAGGGGAAAACGCCATTTTAGGCGCGTTACGCGAAGCGTTGATGAAGCAAGTGAGTCGAACTGCGCGGGCCGCTATGAAAAGCCGATGACGCCGCGCTCAAAGCGTGATTGTCACTGACCGTCCGGTAGCATGCCGGCAATCGCAGCCCGACCCTCGTGCCGGAAATCTGGCTTATGAATCTGACCTATGCATCTGGCCTACGCATTTAGCCCATGCATCTAGCTTATGCAAGACCTTGGCGAGCTGGGGTTTGCGCTGGATCCTGCTTGTTCAGCGCCGCTCAACGCCGCGCGCGTCGCGTTTTCGATAGCGCGCGGGCGTTGCAAGAGCGGGGCACTGGCAGCGGCAGCGAACACGAAAGCCGTTCGGCTTGAAGCGATGAGCGGAAGGGCCGGATTGGCGACAGCAGGCGGCAAACGCCTGTTGGCCGCTTGACAAACTTGCTTACCAACTTACATACCAGCAGCGCCACGCGACACGTGCAGCATCCCGCAAACCCTTGCTCGCCAAGGAGTGTAGGATTCGATCGAATCAAAGTCAACCATATCATATGTCTTATATAAGACATAGGAATGACCGGGAAAACTCTGGACGCGGCGCGCGCCTTTATGATGAAATGCGCGGATGAATTCGAATCCCAGCGAGCAATACGAACCTTCCCGGCGCGGCCGGCGCGACGGAAGTCGTGCCCGCTTCGTCGCCGACGTTCAGCCCGCTGTACCAGCAGATCAAGGCCCTGATTACGCAAGGGCTTGAATCGGGTGAATGGAAGCCCGGCGAAATCATTCCCAGCGAAGTCGAACTGGCTGCCCGCTACAAGGTGAGCCAGGGCACGGTGCGCAAAGCCATCGACGAACTCGCCGCCGATAATCTCCTTGTAAGGCGTCAGGGCAAGGGAACGTTTGTTGCGACGCACAACGAAGATCGCGTACAGTTCCGCTTTCTCCGGTTGCTGCCTGAAGACGGCGACGTGCATCCTCATGTGAGCCGCTTGCTGGAGTGCCGCCGCCTGCGCGCACCCGCCGAAATTGCCCGCCAGCTCGACTTGAAGCCCGCCGATCCGGTGGTGTGTATCAAGCGCTTGCTGCAATTCGATGGCGAAACCACCGTCTTCGATGAAATCTGGCTGCCCGGCGCGGTTTTCCGCGGCCTGACGGCTGAGCGCCTCGCGGATTACAAAGGCCCGCTTTATGCGATGTTTGAAACCGAGTTCGGTACGCGCATGATCCGGGCATCGGAGAAAATCAGGGCGGTGGGCGCGGACGACGTGGTCGCCGAATTGCTGGGCGTGGCCACTCGGTTCGCCGCTGTTGTCGGTCGAGCGGGTGTCGTACACGTATGGCGACCGGCCGGTGGAAGTGCGGCGCGGGTGGTATGTCACGAACGGCTATTACTATCAAAACGATTTGAGTTGAAACGGAACGTGGACGGCTTGGCGGCGAACCCGCAGGGGCGCCATAAAAGCCTTTCTCACGCGATTGGCAATAGCCTCTTGCGCGGCATTTCGCTGCAGCGCGATATAAAAAGGCGCTAAAATCGCGGACTAGTGTGATAACAAAGTTGGGGTCTAGCATGGCTGAAGCCGTAAAAAAACCAAGACCTGAGTACCGGAATATCGGAATTGCTCAGCTAGCAACCTACCGCTTGCCACTAGCGGGGAAGGTTTCAATTCTGCACCGCATCAGTGGTCTGCTTCTATTCGTAGCGCTGCCGTTTCTGCTTTATCTGCTGGACCAAAGCCTGACGTCGGAGATCAGTTTCGACGCATTCAAGGGCTTTCTCGCCAATCCCCTCGTCAAGATCGTCGTGCTCGTGCTGTCGTGGTCCTTCCTGTTCCACTTCTGCGCCGGCATCCGCTTCCTGCTGCTCGATACCCATCGCGCAGTGAGCAAGGAAGGCGGCAAGCAGACGTCCATCGTCGTGCTCGACGGTGTCGATCTCTGCTGACAATCGTCGTTGCGCTTAAACTCTTCGGAGCCTTCTGACAATGGCAGCGAATAACAACAATCGAATCGGTCCCAAGCGCCTCGTAGTGGGCGCGCATTACGGTTTGCGCGACTGGCTCGCGCAACGCATTACCGCCGTCGTGATGGCCCTGTACACGCTGGTCCTGCTGTTCTGGTTTTTCGGCGCGCGTGATTTTTCGTATGACGGCTGGGCATCCATTTTCGCCATGCAATGGATGAAGCTTGCCACCTTCGTAGCCCTGCTCTCGCTCTTCTATCACGCGTGGGTCGGCATTCGCGACATCTGGATGGACTACGTGAAGCCGGTCGGCTTGCGCCTGTTCCTGCAAGTGGCGACGATCCTCTGGCTGGTCGGATGTATCGGCTACGCGGCACAGATTCTCTGGAGAGTGTAAAGAATGGCTGCAATTAAAACGTCCCTGCCGCGTCGCCGTTTCGACGTCGTGATCGTCGGTGCAGGTGGTTCGGGCATGCGCGCGTCGCTGCAACTCGCTCGTGCGGGTCTGTCGGTCGCGGTGCTGTCCAAAGTATTCCCCACGCGTTCGCACACCGTCGCAGCGCAAGGCGGTATTGGCGCGTCGCTCGGCAACATGAGCGAAGACAACTGGCATTACCACTTCTACGACACCATCAAGGGCTCCGACTGGCTCGGCGACCAGGATGCGATCGAATTCATGTGCCGTGAAGCGCCCGGCGCTGTCTACGAACTCGAACACATGGGCATGCCGTTCGACCGTAACGCCGACGGCACGATCTATCAGCGTCCGTTCGGCGGCCACACGGCGAACTATGGCGAGAAGCCGGTGCAGCGCGCTTGCGCCGCGGCCGACCGTACCGGCCACGCGTTGCTGCACACGCTGTATCAGCAGAACGTCGCGGCCAAGACGCACTTCTTCGTTGAATGGATGGCGCTGGACCTGATCCGCGACGCCGACGGCGACGTGCTCGGCGTGACCGCCATGGAAATGGAAACGGGCGACGTCCACATTCTCGAAGGCAAGACCACGTTGTTCGCCACGGGCGGCGCGGGCCGGATCTTCGCGGCATCGACCAACGCGTTCATCAATACCGGCGACGGACTCGGCATGGCGGCGCGTTCGGGCATCGCTTTGCAGGACATGGAATTCTGGCAATTCCACCCGACTGGCGTGGCCGGCGCGGGCGTGCTGATTACCGAAGGCGTGCGCGGCGAAGGCGGCATTCTGCGCAACTCGGACGGCGAGCGCTTCATGGAACGCTACGCGCCGACGCTGAAGGATCTGGCGCCGCGCGACTTCGTTTCGCGTTCGATGGACCAGGAAATCAAGGAAGGCCGCGGCGTGGGTCCGAACAAGGATCACGTGTTGCTGGACCTGTCGCACATCGGCGCCGAGACCATCATGAAGCGTCTCCCGTCGATCCGCGAGATCGCGATGAAGTTCGCGAACGTCGATTGCATCAAGGAACCGATTCCGGTCGTGCCGACCATCCATTACCAGATGGGCGGCATTCCGACGAACATTCACGGCCAGGTCGTGGGCACGCTGAAGGGCGGCTACGAAGAGCCGGTCAACGGCTTCTACGCGGTCGGCGAATGTTCGTGCGTGTCGGTGCACGGCGCGAACCGCCTGGGCACGAACTCGCTGCTGGACCTGGTGGTGTTCGGCCGCGCGGCCGGCAACCACATCATCAAGCACGCGCTGGAAATGAAGGAACACAAGCCGCTGCCGGCCGATGCCGCCGACGCCGCGCTTGAACGCCTCGCCGTGCTGGAAAAGTCGTCGTCGGGCGAATACACGCAGTCGATCGCCAACGACATCCGCTCGACCATGCAGGCGCATGCCGGCGTGTTCCGCACGTCGAAGCTGCTGTCGGAAGGCGTGGACAAGATCAAGGAATTGTCCGAGCGCGTGAAGCATGTGCATCTGAAGGACAAGTCGAAGGTCTTCAACACGGCGAAGGTCGAAGCGCTGGAACTCGCGAACCTGATCGAAGTGGCGCGCGCCACCATGATTTCGGCCGAAGCGCGCAAGGAAAGCCGCGGCGCGCATGCGCAGAGCGACTTCGAAATTCGCGACGACGAGAACTGGATGAAGCACACGCTGTGGTTCAGCGAAGGCGACAAGCTCGATTACAAGCCGGTGCACATGACGCCGCTGACGGTCGAATCGGTGCCGCCGAAAGCGCGTACCTTCTAAGGCAAAGGAATCGAAATGGCAAAGCGTACTTTTGAAATCTACCGCTACGATCCGGACAAGGACGCGGCGCCCCGCATGCAGACGTACGAGATCGAGATCGACTCGCACGAGCGCATGTTGCTGGACGCGCTGCTGAAGCTGAAATCCGTCGACGAAACGCTGTCGTTCCGCCGTTCGTGCCGTGAAGGCGTGTGCGGTTCGGACGCCATGAACATCAACGGCAAGAACGGTCTGGCCTGCTTGCAGAACATGAACGACCTGCCGCAGAAGATCGTGCTGCGTCCGCTGCCGGGCTTGCCTGTCGTGCGCGACCTGATTTGCGACTTCACGCAGTTCTTCAACCAGTATCACTCGATCAAGCCGTACCTGATCAACGACACGCCGCCGCCGGAAAAAGAGCGTCTGCAAACGCCCGAAGAACGCGACGAGCTCGACGGCCTGTACGAGTGCATCCTGTGCGCCAGCTGCTCGACTTCATGCCCGAGCTTTTGGTGGAACCCGGACAAGTTCGTGGGTCCGGCGGGCTTGTTGCAAGCCTATCGGTTCATTGCGGACAGCCGTGACGAAGCGACGGGTGAACGTCTGGACAACCTGGAAGATCCGTACCGTCTGTTCCGTTGCCATACCATCATGAATTGCGTCGATGTGTGCCCGAAGGGACTGAATCCCACGAAGGCTATTGGCAAGATCAAAGAATTGATGGTGCGCCGCGCTGTCTGAGAAGGACTTGTGTCATGAATGACTCCGGGCATCAGTCCGACCCTCTACGCCGCGCGCGCCTTCGCTGGCGCGCGCGGCGCGGTCTGCTGGAAAACGATCTGATCTTCGAACGTTTTTTCAGCCGATATGAGCATGACCTCAGTGACGCGGACGTTGGTGTGCTGACGCAACTGCTGGAACTGAGCGACAACGACCTGATGGACTTGCTGCTGGCACGCAAGGAACCGGATGGCGAACTGGCCTCGCCGGATATGACCCGCGTGCTGGAGATGCTGCGCTCTGCCTGAGTTAGTCCACTGAGCCAGCCCACGCGGTCGTGCAAGTGTCGTGCGAATTATCGAAAACCTGTTTCCATACTTCGATTGAGGATGTGCTATGACCCCGTCAGATGTTAAAGCCACGCTATCGTTCAGCGACAACTCGCCGAGCGTTGAAATGCCGATCTACAAGGGCACCCTGGGCCCGGACGTAATCGACATCCGCAAGCTGTACGGCCAGACCGGCAAGTTCACGTACGATCCGGGCTTCATGTCGACGGCGGCGTGCAATTCCGCAATTACGTACATCGACGGCGATAAGGGCGAGTTGCTGTATCGCGGGTATCCGATCGAGGAACTCGCGGTCAAGGCCGACTTCATGGAGACCTGCTACGCGCTGCTGCATGGCGATCTGCCGACGGTCAAGGAGAAGGCAGACTTCGTTGAAACCGTCACGAAGCACACGATGGTTCACGAGCAGATGCATTTCTTCTACCGCGGTTTCCGTCGCGATGCACACCCGATGGCGGTGCTCGTGGCTGCCGTTGGCGCGTTGTCGGCGTTCTATCACGACTCGCTGAATATCAACGATCCGCGTCATCGTGAAGTGTCGGCCATTCGCATGATCGCGAAGCTGCCGACGCTGGTGGCGATGGCGTACAAGTTCACGATCGGCCAGCCGTTCGTTTATCCGAAGAACGACCTGTCGTACAGCGCGAACTTCATGCACATGATGTTCTCGAACCCGTGCGAAGAGTACAAGGTCAACGACGTGCTCGTGCGCGCGCTGGATCGGATTTTGATCTTGCATGCGGACCATGAGCAGAATGCTTCGACGTCGACCGTGCGTCTGGCTGGGTCGTCGGGTGCGAATCCGTTTGCTTGTATTGCTGCTGGTATTGCTTGTCTGTGGGGCCCGGCGCATGGCGGTGCGAATGAAGCCGCGTTGAACATGCTGGAAGAGATTGGCTCGGTCGACAACATTCCTGAGTTCATCAAGCAGGTGAAGGACAAGAATTCGGGCGTGAAGCTGATGGGCTTCGGGCATCGCGTTTATAAGAACTACGATCCGCGCGCGAAGCTGATGCGTGAAACGTGCCATGAAGTGCTGGAAGAACTCGGTCTGCATGATGACCCGTTGTTCAAGCTGGCAATGGCGCTGGAAAAGATTGCGCTGGAAGACGAGTACTTTGTGTCGCGTAAGCTGTATCCGAATGTCGATTTCTATTCGGGTATTGTTCAGCGCGCGCTGGGCATTCCGACGGCTATGTTTACGTGCGTGTTTGCAATGGCGCGGACGGTGGGCTGGATTGCGCAGTGGAACGAAATGATCGCTGATCCGGAACAGAAGATTGGCCGTCCGCGTCAGTTGTTTATCGGTGATACGCCGCGCGAAGCGAAGGCGATTGAGAAGCGGTAAGTTGCATTAAGTAGTGATTTGAAGGAAGCCCCGGCGGGTGTTTGCCGGGGCTTTTTTGCATTCTTGGGCCTGATTGTTTCCGTGTACTTCAAGTTCGCGTTTTACGCTCGTCCCCAACCCCACCCGCCCAAGCCAAAACTCGCGCAAACACGAGCTATATCAACATGCGAACTTGTGTAGTAATGCCAAGATATCCAGGCTTACTGACCCTGCGGGCTTTGCCCGCAAACCGCATGAGGAGCTACCGATGTTTCCAGAATTTCGCGATCTGATTTCCACGCTCAAGACTGAAGATGCCCACTTCGCCCGACTGTTTCAGCGTCACAACGAACTGGATCATGAGATCAAGAACATGGAGGGTGGGCCGCTACCCGCGGACGGTCGAACTATCGAAACGCTCAAGAAGGAAAAGCTGCTTTTGAAGGACAAGCTCTATGTTGTCTTGAAGAAGGCCGCGACGCCGGCTTAAGCAGGCAGCGCCCCGTGAAACCTGAGAGGCGGGGCGCCTAGTTATAAGGAACAGACTTTGACATCACAGCACGACAAATCCGACGCCCGCCATTCAGCCGTGCGAAGCGTCGCTCGCGGCGATGTTCTGGAGACCCGCACTCCGCGCGCAGCACAGATCGATGAAACCGGCCGCGCTGTCCAGGCGGCCAATGAGCAAATTTCAAGCACCCTGCAACACGTGTTGTCGACGGGTGCCGCGCAGGACCCGGGCACGCTGATGGACACCATCAAGACATTGATGAGCGGCCTCTCCCCCGATGAAACCACCGCTTTGCGCAGCGTCATGCTGGAAGGCGATCCGGCGCTTTGGCACGCGCGCGCTTCACGGCATCCCGACGACGAATTGGCGCGTGACTGGCGTGCGGGCGGGTATCCGTATCGGAACCTGATGTCGCGCCATGCGTACGAGAAGCAGAAGTATGCGTTGCAGGTCGAATTGCTGAAACTGCAGGCGTGGGTACGGGAGACCGGCCAGCGTCTGGTGATCCTGTTCGAAGGACGCGACGCTGCCGGCAAGGGCGGCGCCATCAAGCGCTTTATGGAACATATGAATCCGCGCGGC
This sequence comes from uncultured beta proteobacterium, assembly GCA_963708695.1. GTDB lineage: Bacteria > Pseudomonadota > Gammaproteobacteria > Burkholderiales > Burkholderiaceae > Caballeronia. The sequence continues at coordinate 5,897 of CAVPTS010000001.1, read as the reverse complement.
GCGCGAGTCGTCGCGCTCGAAAAGCCGACCGAGTCCGAGCGCGGCCAATGGTACTTCCAGCGTTACGTTCAACACTTGCCGACATCGGGCGAAATCGTGCTGTTCGATCGCTCCTGGTACAACCGGGCAGGCGTGGAACGGGTGATGGGGTTTTGTTCGGAACACGAATACAACGACTTCATGCAGCAGGTTCCCGAGTTCGAGCGGCAACTCGTTCGAAGCGGCATGCACGTCGTCAAGTTCTGGTTTTCGGTGAGCCAGGAAGAACAGCGCCGGCGTTTCAAGGAGCGCGAGATTCATCCGCTCAAGCAATGGAAGCTCAGTCCGGTCGATCTTGCGTCGCTGGATAAGTGGAACGAATACACGGACGCCAAGGAAGCGATGTTCGCGCAAACCGATACGGCGGATTCTCCGTGGGCGGTGGTTCGCTCGGACTGCAAGAAGCGGGCGCGGCTCAATGCGATGCGCCATATCCTGCACAAGCTGCCGTATGCGAATCGGGATGTTCGCGCGATTGGCACGGTCGATCCGTTGATCGTGGGGCGGGCTTTGTAGCGGTGTTGAGGAGATTGTTGATACATTCGACGGGTGTCGGTGCAGTCAAGCACTTACACCCATTTTTGTATCCAGACGTTCTTCCCTTGGGCGACTTTCTAACAGAATCATTGAGAGCCGGAATATGCCAGATCAAGACAAAAATAAGCGATGATCGAATGGCGATCGATGCACGCCGGTTTTTATCGCAGACCGCGTCCCCCCGGCCCATGTCCTCCGCTGCCATCGAAAAGTTTCCACGCGCCGACTGCGCCAGTACGAGCATTGTCGAGCGGTTAGCTGCTCCAGACGCCGCGGATATCTGAATTCGAGGCACCGCCATCAGGCCGTTTATTCCGCGCGGCTGACTTCCCCTGATTTGCTTCCTTAACAGGCTCGGCGACGCGGCTAAACGGCTGATTCTTTTCTGCATTCTGGTTAAACCGCCCATCCCGGTACTCCCCATACAGGTAGCTCCACTACCACCCTAACTCACTGTTTTATATCAGTTTTTTCTCGATGCACTAGCGCAATGCGCTATCCTGCGTGGCATAATCATCAAACCAAAAAACACCCCCGCAGTCACAACACCTGAAAAGACCATGGCCCAGACTCTCTACGACAAGTTGTGGAACTCGCATGTGATCCACACCGAGGAAGACGGCACGTCCATCCTCTACATCGACCGTCATTTGCTGCACGAAGTGACCAGCCCGCAAGCGTTCGAGGGTCTGAAACTGGCCGAGCGGCCGGTGTGGCGGATCAGCGCGAACCTGGCGGTGTCGGATCACAACGTGCCGACGACCGACCGTTCGCACGGCATCGCGGACCCGATCTCGAAGCTGCAAGTCGACACGCTCGACGAACAACTGCGACGCCTACGGCATCACGCAGTTCAAGATGAACGACTTGCGCCAAGGCATCGTGCACATCATCGGGCCGGAACAAGGCGCCACGCTGCCGGGAATGACCATCGTTTGCGGCGACTCGCATACCTCCACGCACGGCGCGTTCGGCGCGCTGGCGCATGGCATCGGCACGTCGGAAGTCGAGCACGTGCTCGCCACGCAAACGCTGCTGCAAAAGAAGAGCAAGAACTTGCTCGTCAAGGTCGAAGGACCGCTGCCGCGCGGCTGTACCGCGAAGGACATCGTGCTGGCGATCATCGGCAAGATCGGTACGGCGGGCGGCAATGGCTATGCCATCGAATTCGGCGGTTCGACCATCCGGGCGTTGTCGATGGAAGGCCGCATGACGGTCTGCAACATGGCGATCGAAGCGGGCGCGCGGGCAGGCATGGTCGCCGTCGATGAAACCACCATCAACTACCTGAAAGATCGTCCGTACTCGCCGCATGGCGCGGAATTCGAGCAGGCAGCAACCTACTGGCGCACGTTCACGTCCGATCCGGGCGCGAAGTTTGATCGCGTCGTGGAGCTGAATGCCGCCGAAATCGTGCCGCAAGTGACGTGGGGCACGTCGCCGGAAATGGTCACGTCCATCGACGGCCGCGTGCCGGACCCCGAGCGCGAAAAGGACCCGGTCAAGCGCGACGCGATCGAACGCGCGCTGAAGTACATGGCGCTCGAACCGAACACGCCGATGCAGTCGATCAAGCCGGACAAGATTTTCATCGGCTCGTGCACGAATGCGCGGATCGAAGACTTGCGCGCCGCGGCGTATGTCGTGAAGACGCTCGGCCGCCGCGTTGCATCGAATATCCGTCTGGCGATGGTCGTGCCGGGTTCCGGTCTCGTGAAGGCGCAGGCGGAACGCGAAGGGCTCGACAAGGTGTTCCTCGACGCCGGCTTCCAGTGGCGCGAACCGGGCTGCTCGATGTGCCTCGCCATGAACGCCGACCGGCTGGAGCCGGGCGAGCGCTGCGCATCGACGTCGAATCGCAACTTCGAAGGGCGTCAGGGCGCAGGCGGCCGTACGCATCTGGTGAGCCCGGCGATGGCTGCGGCTGCGGCTATCGAAGGCCATTTCGTCGATATCCGCGAGCTCGCATGAAGCGCGTCTTTATTCTGCTGGCGTTGATCGCGGTCGTTGCCAGCGCCGCGGGCTGCAATACGGTCCACGGCTTTGGCGAGGATCTGCATCACCTCGGCAATTCGATCAGCAACGCGGCCGACAAGTAAGCGGCTTTACAGAACGGTCAAGCAAACCAAACCGGTAACGCATCATGGAAAAATTCATCGTACATAGCGGGCTCGTGGCGCCGCTGGATCGCGAGAACGTCGACACGGACGCGATCATCCCGAAGCAGTTTCTGAAGTCGATCAAGCGCACGGGTTTCGGCCCGAACGCGTTCGACGAATGGCGTTATCTCGATGTCGGCCAGCCGGGCCAGGACAATTCGAACCGCCCGCTGAATCCGGATTTCGTGCTGAACCAGCCGCGCTACAAAGGCGCGTCGATCCTGCTGACGCGCAAGAATTTCGGCTGCGGCAGCTCGCGCGAGCACGCGCCGTGGGCGCTGGACCAGTACGGTTTCCGCGCGATCATCGCGCCGAGTTTCGCCGATATCTTCTACAACAACTGCTTCAAGAACGGCCTGCTGCCGATCGTCCTGACCGAAAGCCAGGTCGACAAGCTGTTCAACGAAACCTACGCGTTCAACGGCTTCAAGCTGACGGTCGATCTGGAACGCCAGGTCGTGCTGACGGGCGACGGCACGGAATATCCGTTCGAAGTGCCGGGTTTCCGCAAGTTCTGCCTGCTGAACGGTTTCGACGACATCGCGCTCACGCTGCGCCACGCCGACAAGATCCATCAGTTCGAAAACGAGCGTCTCGCTGAAGCAGCCGTGGCTGAACAACCGCCTCGTCGGCTAAATACGAGCAACGTACGAACATGTGCAAATAAACAAAGAAAAGGAAACACCATGAAGATTGCAGTGCTGCCCGGCGATGGCATCGGTCCGGAAATCATCAAGGAAGCCGTCAAGGTCCTGAACGCGCTCGGCGAAAAGTTCGAGCTCGAAGAAGCGCCGGTCGGCGGCGCGGGTTACGAGGCGAGCGGCCATCCGCTGCCGGAAGCCACGCTCGCGCTGGCGAAAGCAGCGGACGCGATCCTGTTCGGCGCCGTGGGCGACTGGAAATACGATTCGCTCGAACGCGCGCTGCGTCCGGAGCAGGCCATTCTGGGTCTGCGCAAGCATCTGCAATTGTTCGCGAACTTCCGTCCGGCGATCTGTTATCCGCAATTGACGGCGGCTTCGTCGCTGAAGCCGGAAATCGTCGCGGGCCTGGATATCCTGATCATCCGCGAACTGAACGGCGATATCTATTTCGGCCAGCCGCGCGGCGTGCGTGCATCGCCGGATGGCTTGTTCGAAGGCGCGAAGGAAGGCTTCGACACCATGCGTTATTCCGAGCCGGAAGTGCGCCGCATCGCGCACGTGGCGTTTCAGGCCGCGCAAAAGCGCGCGAAGAAGCTGACGAGCGTCGATAAGGCCAACGTGCTCGAAACGTCGCAATTCTGGCGCGACGTGATGATCGATGTATCGAAGGAATATGCGGACGTCGAGCTGTCGCACATGTACGTGGACAACGCGGCCATGCAGCTGGTGAAGGCGCCGAAGGCGTTCGACGTGGTCGTGACCGGCAACATGTTCGGCGACATTCTCTCCGACGAAGCCGCCATGCTGACGGGTTCCATCGGCATGTTGCCGTCGGCTTCGCTCGATAAGAACAACAAGGGCTTGTACGAGCCGTCGCATGGTTCGGCGCCGGATATCGCGGGCAAGGGCGTGGCGAATCCGCTGGCGACCATCCTGTCGGCCGCCATGATGCTGCGTTACTCGCTCGGCAAGGCCGAGCAGGCTGACCGCATCGAAACGGCGGTGAAGAAGGTGCTGGCGCAGGGTCTGCGTACCGGCGACATCGCGACGCCGGACGGCCGCACGGTCGGCACGAAGGAAATGGGCGACGCGGTTCTCGCAGCGCTTTAAGCTTCAGGACGCAACGCGCTTTTCCATCGGATGATTCAGCGAAAAATTCCGGTGGAAAAGCGTCTCGCGGCGGACGTTTTTTCAAGATACTGACAATCGCGATATTTCATCTCGATTCGTCGCTTTTAGCGCACGAACCACGTCAAAAGGCGTGGAACGCTCGCGCGGAGGGACGAATATGCGGGTTATCGTGTAGACTCTTTTGTTATGGCGAAGATCTCTTCAATCTCTCTGGACTCGATTTCATGCGGCGGCATTAGCTCAGGCGCCCGCACGATTCGTCTCGCCATGACGCGTTTGGACACGCATCGGGTACGGTTGCGCTGTCCAAACGCATTACGAAAACCATTTCCCTCAAAACGATCACGTTCAGCTGATCGCCCGTCGTGTCCGCCCATCTTCCCCGCGCGGTCACGCCGGCGGAGGGTCGAGCCAAGCGGGGAAGTGTCCACACATAAGGTTAGTCATGAACGTAGGTCTCGTTGGTTGGCGCGGCATGGTCGGCAGCGTCCTGATGCAACGCATGCAGCAGGAAGGCGATTTCGACCTGATCGAACCGGTGTTTTTCAGCACCAGCAATGCGGGCGGCAATGCGCCGTCGTTCGCGAAAAACGAGACGAAACTCAAAGATGCGACGAGCATCGACGACCTGAAAAAGTGCGACGCCATCATTACGTGCCAGGGCGGCGACTACACCAACGAGGTGTTCCCGAAGCTGCGCGCGGCGGGCTGGAAGGGTTACTGGATCGACGCGGCTTCGTCGCTGCGCATGAAGGACGACGCGGTCATCATTCTCGATCCGGTGAACCTGAACGTCATCAAGGATTCGCTGGTCAAGGGCGGCCGGAATTTCATCGGCGGGAACTGCACGGTCAGCCTGATGCTGATGGCGCTCGGCGGCCTGTTCAACGAGAACCTGGTCGAATGGACGACCGCCATGACGTATCAGGCGGCTTCCGGCGCGGGCGCGCAGAACATGCGCGAACTGCTGCAGCAAATGGGCGTGCTGTACGGCGCGGCCAAGGAAGATCTGGCGGATCCGTCGTCGGCTATTCTGGATATCGACAAGCGCGTGCAGGCAGCCATGTCCAGCGAGCGCATGCCGATCGATAACTTCGGCGTGCCGCTCGCCGGCTCGCTGATTCCGTGGATCGACAAGGATCTCGGCAACGGCATGTCGAAGGAAGAATGGAAGGGCGGCGCGGAAACCAACAAGATTCTCGGGTTGCCGGCCATGGGCGAGCCGGGTTCGGTTCCGGTGGATGGCCTGTGCGTGCGGATCGGCGCAATGCGCTGCCACTCGCAGGCGCTGACCATCAAGCTGCAAGAAGGACGTGCCGCTGGACGAAGTGCACGGCATCCTGGCGTCGGCGAACGACTGGGTGAAGGTTGTCCCGAACGAACGCGA